>JAYRMU010000054.1:0-17072 GCA_041912555.1 Thermoanaerobaculia bacterium | reverse complement strand
CAGGGCTGCGTCGCGTGCACGCCCACCAGCTGGTAGTAGGTCGAGTGGTTGAAGGTCCCCTGGTCCCAGCTCGTGTCGGTCGCCCGGTGGCACGTGTCGCACGTCGTCGGGAACCCCGCGGCGACGTGGTTCGGGTTCGTCGTCGCGTTGTACTTGTCGATGTGGCAGCCCGCGCAGGTCGTGGGGGTGCCCGGATACCGGTTGTTGGGGTGGCAGGACGCGCACGCCTGCGTCGCGTGCACGCCGACGAGCGGATAGAACGTCGCGTGGTTGAAGACGCCCTGGTTCCAGCTCGAGTCGGTCGCCCGGTGGCACGTGTCGCACGTCGTCGGGAACCCCGCCGCCGCGTGATTCGGGTTGGTCGTCGTGTTGTACCGGCCGATGTGGCAGCCCGAGCAGAGCGTCGGCGTCCCGGCGTACCGGTTATTCGGGTGGCACGACGCGCACGCCTGGGTCGCGTGCACGCCCACGAGCGGGTAGAACGTCGTGTGGTTGAAGACGCCCTGGTTCCAGGTCGAGTCCGTGGCCCGGTGGCAGGTGTCGCAGGTCGTCGGGAACCCGGCCGAAGAGTGCTTGGGGTTGGTCGTCGCGTTGTATCGGTCGATGTGGCAGCCCGAGCACAGCGTCGGCGTCCCGGCGTACCGGTTGTTGGCATGGCAGGCCGCGCAGGGCTGCGACGCGTGCACTCCCACCAGCGAGTAGAACGTGGTGTGGTTGAAGGCGCCCTGGTTCCAGGTCGAGTCCGTGGCCCGGTGGCAGTTGTCGCAGGTCGTCGGGAACCCCGCCGACGAGTGCTTGGGGGTCGTCGTCGCGTTGTAGCGGTCGATGTGGCAGCCCGAGCACAGCGTGGGCGTCCCGGCGTACCGGTTGTTGGCGTGGCAGGCCGCGCACGGCTGCGACGCGTGCACCCCCACCAGCGAGTAGAACGTGGTGTGGTTGAAGACGCCCTGCGTCCAGTTGGCGTCGGTCGCCTTGTGGCAGGTGTCGCAGGTCGTCGGGAACCCCGCCGCCGCGTGCTTGGGCGTGGTCGTCGCGTCGAAGTTCGGCTTGTGGCAGCCGTAACAGTCGCGGGAGGTACCCCGGTACACGTTGTTCTTGTGGCAGGCCCCGCATGGCTGCGCCGCGTGCACCCCGACCAGCGCGAACGTCGTCGCGTGATTGAAGCTCGACTGGCGCCAGTCCGCGTCGGTCGCCTTGTGGCACGTGTCGCAGGTCGTCGGGAACCCCGCGGTGACGTGATTGGGGTTGACGGACTGGTCGAAATTCGTCTTGTGGCACCCGTAACAATCCCGCGCGGTGCCGTGGTAGACGTTGTTCTTGTGGCAGGCCCCGCAAGGCTGCGCGGCGTGCACCCCGACGAGCGGGAACGCCGTCGCGTGGTTGAAGCTCGACTGCCTCCAGTCCGCGTCGCTCGGCCTGTGACACGTGTCGCACGCCGTCGGGAAGCCGGCCGCGACGTGGTTCGGATTGGTCGTCCGGTCGAAGTTCGTCTTGTGGCACCCGTAACAGTCGCGCGCCGTGCCGTGGTAGACGTTGTTGACGTGGCAGGCGGCGCACGGCTGCGTCGCGTGGACGCCGATCAGCGGGAACACCGCCGCGTGATTGAACGTCCCGACCCAGGACGTGTCGCTCGCCCTGTGGCACGTCTCGCACGTCGTCGGGAACCCGGCCGCCGCGTGGTTCGGCCGCTGGGTCCCGTCGTAGTCGCTCTTGTGGCAGGAGTAACACTGCGCGCTGAGGCCCGTGAAGACGTTCCCCTTGTGGCACGTCTGACACGGCAGCGTGGCGTGGACCCCCGACAGCGGAAAGCCCGTGGCCTGCCCGTGGTTCCACACGACGGCGGTCCAGGAGGTCGGCCGGTGGCAGTCGCCGCATTCGTTGCCGAGCCGCGTCTCGTACTTGTCGTCCTTGTGGCGGATCCAGTGGCAGTCGAAGCAGCGGTTGGGCGTCCCCTTGAGCACGCCGTTCAGGTGGCACGCGGCGCAGGGCGTGCTCAGGTGGCGGCCCTCGAGCGGGAAGATCGTGTTCTTGTGGAACGCGCGCGAGGCGTTCTTCCAGATCTTCAGGTTGTGGCAGGACTCGCACCGGGTGCCGAGCGTCCCGTTGTGCGCGTCCTTGTGGCAGCTCGCGCACTGCGTCGAGGTTCCCTTGAACACGACGGCCGTCCCGGCTCCCGACGGGAAGTCGCCCGTCTTCTCCTTGTGGCAGTCCGCGCAGGGAACCGTCCCGTGCTTGCCGGCGAAGAAGGCGGCCATGTCCTTGCCCTGGTGCTTGTAGGCCGGGATCTTCCAGTCCTGCATCCCGTGGCAGGTCTGGCAGGCCGTCCCCAGCTGACCGAGGTGCGGGTCCTTGTGGCACGTGGCGCAGGCCGTCGAAACCCCCTTGAAGAGCCGCGCCGGCGGGGCTCCTCCGGCGGGCGCCGACTCGGGCGGCTTGTGGCACTTCTCGCAAGGGGCCGCGGCGTGCTTCGGAGAGAAGAACTCGGGGAACTTCGGGTGCTGGAAGCTGGCGACCTTGAAGGACTTCACCGAGTGACAGCTCTCGCACCGGGCCCCCAGCTCGCCCTGGTGCGGGTCCCTGTGACAGCTCGCGCAGTCCTTCCGGGCGCCGCGGAAGTCCACCGTCGCCTTCGCGGAGGGCGTTCCGGCCGGGACGGCGGCGCCCTTGTGGCACGCCGCGCACGGGACGGCGGCGTGGCCGCCCTCGAGGGGGTACCCGGTCTTCGCGGCGTGGTCGAAGGGAGTCGTGACCTTCGCGAAGCCCGATTCGTTGTGGCACGAGGCGCAATCCGCGCCCTTGAACACCCCCTTGTGGGGGTCCTGGTGGCAATCGGAGCACTTGCCGGCCTTCAGGTGCACCTGCGTCGGCGGCTTCACGTGACAGGTGGCGCAGGGCACGGCCGCGTGCTTGCCGACGAGGGGAAAGCCCGTCTTGTCGTGCTCGATCTTCCGGCTCGTCTTGAAGCTGTCGGTCGTGTGGCAGGAGGCGCAGACGCCGAGCGGCTTCTCGTGCGGGTCCTTGTGGCAGTCGTTGCAGGCGCCGAACTTCGCGACCCGGTAGTCGGGCGTCTTGTGACACGACGCGCACGGGGTGGCGGCGTGGGCTCCGGTCAGCGGATAGGCGGTCTTCGCATGGTCGAATGTCTTGACGGCCTCCTTGAAGGCCACCGCCGTCGTGTGGCAGCTGGCGCAGTCCGGCCCGAGCCGGCCCTTGTGCACGTCGTTGTGGCACGTCGCGCAGGCCGGCCTGGCGGTGAGGAACGAGCGGCCCTTGTGGCAGCCCTCGCATCGGGCGGCCAGCGGTGCGTGCTTGCCGTCGAGGGCGAACCCGGTCTCCTTGAGGTGGTCGAACTTCTTCGGGTCGAAGGGACGCAGCTCCGCCTCGACGCCGGCGTGCTCGACGTGGCAGGTGACGCAGTCGCCCTTGACGTCGCGGTGCACGCCCTTCTTCGCCGCGATCCGCTCGGCGATCGGCTGGTGGCAGGCGAGGCACTTCTCGGCCGTGACCTTGCGGCCCGGCTCGTGGCACTTCTGGCAGTTGTCGAGGCCTTCGAACTTCGCGTGCGCCTTCGAGAGCTTGCCGGGCGAAATCAGGTTGCCGAGGTCCTGCCCCTCGCCTCGCCGGGCCGGGGCGAGGAAAGGCGCGAGGCAGAGAAGGAGCGGCGCCGCCGCGAGCCATCGGATCAGGGCCCCGGGACGAAGCCTCATCGCGGTCCTCCTGGTGAATATCCGAAGTAGACGGCCACGAAGACGTGCAGCGCCGCGATGGCGAGCATCACGTAGACGAGCGGCTTGTGGAGGACGTGCCAGAGCTCGAACAGCTTCTTCGTCCGGCCGAGAAAGGCGATCCGGCGCATCAGGGCGCCCCGCTCGGCCGCGAGGGAGATCGTCTGCTTGACCAGCCCGTGCGGCACGCCCGCGGCGCGCATCCGCCGGCCGAGACGGCGGAACCGCAGCGACGCGCGCAGCTCGCCGAAGAAGAGGCTCGCGACGAAGGCGCCGAGCCCCGTGCGCCGGAGCGGCGCGTCCAGGGCCTCGACCTCGGCCAGCTGCGCCGGAGGCAGCCCCTCCGCGGCGAGCAGCGCCCGGATCTCGGAGGCCCGGGCCTCGAGCTCGCCCGCCGAGAGCTCGGCGCCGCGCATCGTCTTGGGAATCCGGACGTACAGGTAGCGCCCGACGAAGCCCGACAGGACGACGACGACCATCGACCAGTACGCGACCGAGATGATCCCGTTGAACTTGAAGGACGTGTGGAGGGTGATGAGCGCGGGGCCGACGATCCCGCAGAAGATGTGAACCTCGAGCCAGATCTTCTGGCTGCCGATCCGCGAGAGCCACTTCGTCTTCTTGCGCAGCACGTAGAGCAGGGTCACGAAGATCAGGCCGAGCCCGGAAATGCCGAAGAAGATCCCGTATCGCCCGGCGGGGCGGAGGACCTTGTGGGCCGGCGCATATCCCCGCACGCCGAGGGGCACGCCGTAGTAGCCGCTGCCTCCCGCCCGGAAGTACACGATCGCGTAGATCACGGCGATCACCGCGAAGGCGAGGACGAGCACGTGCGACAGCGCCCGCATCGGGAACCACTCGGTCCCGCGGCGGGCCGCGGGCTTCGCCGCCGCTCCCGGGAGGCTGGTCAGCGTCTCAGGCTTCGAGGACACAGTCCCCCTTCGCCCATGCCACGCACGGGAACACGTACCCTTCCTCGCGATCGGCGTCCTCCATGACGTCGGCCGTGCATTCGACCTCTCCGGACACGAGCCGGGTCTTGCACGTGCCGCAGACGCCGGCGCGGCAGACGTTCGGGATCTCGACCCGGACCGCCTCGGCCGCTTCCAGAAGCGTCTGGCCGCTCGAGAGCGCCACCGTCTTGCCGCTGACGGAGAGCTGCACGCGGGCGCTCCCCCCCGGGGACCGCGGGGTGGCGGCGGGCGTCGCCGCCGACGCGGGGGCCTCGGACCCCGTCTCCGTGTCCTCCGCCCGGGACGAGGCGACGGCGGCCGCGAACGCCTCGCTGCGGACCTGGCCCGGCGGGACGCCGAGACGCGCCAGGAACGCTTTCGTCCCCTCGATCATCGCCTGCGGCCCGCAGACGTAAAACAAACTCTGCTTCGCGTCGGGCACGACCTGCCGGACGAGGTTCTCGTCGATCCGTCCCGCGTAGAACTGCGGCCCCGCCGCCGCCCGCGTCAGCGCGACGACGACGCGGACCTGCGGGTGCCGCCGCGCCACGAGGGCGAGCTCCTGGCGGAAGGCGACGTCGGCCTCCGTTCGCGCCGAAAAGAGATAGACGATCGGGCGGGACGGCTCGCAGGCGACCGCGTGGCGCAGCATCGAGATCATCGGCGTGCAGCCCACGCCCCCCGACACCAGGACGAGCGGCCGGTCGTCGCCCTCGGGGTAATGGAACCCGCCGGCCGGCGAGCGCACGGCCAGGGTCGAGCCGGGACGCACCGTCGAGTGCAGCATGCTCGACACGATTCCCTGGCGGCGCACCGAGATCTCCACGTAGCCGCGGGTTCCCGGAGCGGAGCTGATCGAGTAGCAGCGCGTGACGGGGCGCCCTTCGATCTGGACCTGCACCGTCAGGAACTGCCCGGCGCGGAACTCGAAGCCGTCCGGGCGCGCGAGGCGGAAGGTGCGGATCTCGGGCGTCTCGTCGAACACCGCGAGGACCGTCGCGGGCTGAAAGCCCCGCGGCCTCGCAGGCGCCGGAGGCCGGGCTGCCGCCGGAGCGACGCCGGGGGCAACCGCACTCGACGCGCGCGGCGCGAGCCGGGTCGCCGCAGCCGGCCTCTTGCCTCCGAGGAAGCCGGAGACGAGAAACCACGCGGCGTGCGATGCCAGACCGATGGCCAGCGCGCGCGGCGCGGGGAAGATCCAGGCGGCCAGCGCGAAGCTCGCGGAGATCGAGCCGATGACGGCGCCGCGTCGGGGGCTCGCGCAGCGGTGCTTGCGGATCAGAGCGAGCGCGATGTGAAACGTGGAGACCACCGCGAGAACGGAAGACGGCGCGGCCGCGAGATCCCAGAACCTCACGACGCGCTCCCGTGCGCGCGCCGGGGAGCGCAGGCTCCGCGCCGGCGGGCTCGTGGAGACAGTCTTCGAGCGCTACACCGCAAATCGACTCCTTTGGGAGCCGACTTGCCCGGGTGGCACCCACCGTGCCAGCCGGGTAAGTCGTCTACTGCAAGCGAGTTTACGGTTTGTTACAAGAAAGTGAGCCCAGGAAAATCGTCGCGACGAAAAAATGATGCATCCGCATCATTGCGTGTGCATTTCGCTACTTACGCTCCGGCGCGCCGATGTGTGACTGGCATCACACGTCTCGCCGGCGCCAGCGCGTTCCTGCGGGGACGCGCGCGTCACCGTATGTAGTAGCCCGACACTCTCCAGGCGCCGTCCTTGTCTTTCATCGGCGTGATCGTTTCGACCGCCGACGGCTTGTGCTCGAAGCGCGTGTCGAACTGCAGGACGACGTACTCCCCGGCCGGGCCGTTGGGGATCTGCGTCAAGAACTTCGCGCCGAGCAGCTTCCGGCTGAGGGCCTTTCCGAGAGGGCGCCGCGCCTTCTCGAGCGCCTCTTCCCATTGCGCGCGGGACAGGCTCTGCCTGAAGAGCGCGGCCGCTTCGTCCCAGCTCTGGCCGTACCTGCCCGAGTCCACGACCGCGAGCCACGCTGTCGCCGAGGCTTCCGCCGCCCTTTCGGGAACGTCGGCCGCGCGCGCCCGGAGCGACCACGACGCCAGGGCCAGGGCCACGAGGCAGGTCGCGAAGGCCCGCTGTCTCCTCGTCACTCCCACAGGGAAAAGGCGTAGCCGAGCGACGCGTACGCCGTGTCCGAGATCGCGGTCTGCTCCGCGTCCCGGTTCTTGTCCATCTCCTTGAGGGCGCCGACCATGCGGTACTTCGCGCCCTCGACGAACACCCTGGCCAGGCGCACCTCGTCGGCGGCTTTCTCGGCCCCGCGCTTTCCGATCGCCGCGGTGGCGCGCGAGAGCACGGCGAGCGACGCGTAGAGGTCGATCGCGATGTTCGCCAGTCGCTCCTGGTGATACTCCTTCGCGATGACGCCCTTGCCGTACTTGCGCAGAAGCGTCTCCACCGCGAGGTTGGCCGCGTGGGCGTACCGCGCGACGATCTCCCCCTGCGGCGCCAGCTCCGGCGCGATCCTCGTGAGGCGGCCCGGGGTGACCGCGCCCTTGAACTTCTTCGCCGCGTACTCCGAGAGGATCCCGAGCGAGGACAGCGGGGCCTTGAGGGCCCGGCCGACCTCCTTGAGGTCCTCCCCCACGTCGCGCATTCCCGAGAGGGCCACGAGGACGCGGAGGATCTCGTTGGTTCCCTCGAAGATCATGTTGATGCGCGAGTCGCGCAGCGCCTTCTCGTAGGGATACTCCTCCATGAAGCCGTTGCCCCCGGCGATCTGCAGCGCGTCGTTGATGTTGCGCCAGACCGCCTCCGTCCCGAAGATCTTGCAGCAGGCGCCCTCGAGCGAGTAATCCTCGAGGCCCCGGTCGATGAGGCCCGCGGTGAGGTAGACCATCGACTCGAGCGCGTACGTCGAGACGACCATGCGCGCGAACTTGGCGCGGATCATCTCGAATTCGGCGATCCGGGTCTGGAACTGCTTGCGCTGGGTCGCATGGAGCGCGGCGGCCTTGAGCATGATCTTCGAGCCGCCGATGCAGCCCGCCCCGAGCGACGTCCTTCCGGTGTTGAGGATCTCGACCGCGATCTTGAAGCCCTGCCCCCGCTCGCCGAGGACGTTGAAGGCGGGAACACGGACGTTCTCGAGCTCGATCGGCACGGTCGACGAGCCCTTCAGCCCCAGCTTCTTCTCCTCCTTGCCCGGAACGACCCCGCCGAGGTCCTTGGTCACCACGAAGGCCGTGATCTTGCGATGCTCGTCGGCGGCGTCGAGCCGGACGTCCTTGGCGAAGACGGTGAAGAACTCGGCGAACCCGCCGTTGGAGATCCAGTGCTTGGTGCCGTTGAGCACGAACTCGTTCGTCTTGTCGTCGTAGACCGCGGTCGTCTTGATCGAGGCCGCGTCCGATCCCGCCTCGGGCTCCGTCAGGGCGAAGGCCGCGATCATCTCGCCGGCCGCGAGCTTCGGGAGCCACTTCTTCTTCTGCTCCTCGGTGCCGTAGAGGATGAGGCCCTTCAGGCCGATCGACTGGTGTCCTCCGATCAGGATCCCGAGCGCGGCGTCCGTGCGGCCGATTTCCTCGGTCACCCGGCAGTACGCCGAGGCCGAGAACCCGTAGCCCCCGTACGCCTCCGGGATCGTCATCCCGAACGCGCCGAGGTCCGCGAGGCCGCGGATCACCTCCGGGGAGACGCTGTGCTCGCGCTCGATCCGGGCGGAGTCGATGTGGTCCTTCGCGAACGCGCGAAAGGAGTCGAGGAACGCCGAGACGGTCTCGCGTTCGGCCTCGTCGATCTCGGGAAACGGAAAGACCGTGTCCTCGGGGATCTCACCCGCGAAGAGGGCCTTGACGACGGGGGCGAGGCGGACCTCGGCCGGAGCTGCGGCGGTCGGGCGGTCGGTCATGGCGTGATCTCCCTGGTCTCGGTTGGGGAATCCGGGTAGAAGGCGCGCCGGGAATTGGCGAGCCGCTGGATGAGGTCCGACGGGGCAAACCGCGGCCCGAGGCGCTCCGCGAGATCGTCGAGGCGGGAGAAGACCCGCCCGAGACCGATCGCGTCGGCGTGTCGCAGGAGGCCGCCCCGAAACGGGGGAAATCCGGTGCCGAAGATCATGGCGAGGTCCAGCCGCGCGGCGTCGGCGACGATGTGGTCCTCGAGGCAGAAGGACGCCTCGTTGATCATCGGCAGGACGAGCCGGGCCTCGATGACGCTCGGCGGAAGCGGGGACTTGTCGCGGCGCTCGACCCGCAGCGCCTCGTAGGCTTCCCGCGCCGGCCCGCGGCGGCTGCCGTCCTCGTACTCGTAGAATCCTTTGCCGTTCTTGCGGCCGAGGCGCCCGGCCGCCGCCAGAGCCTCCTCGCCGCCCATCTTCAGGCGCTCCGGGAAGGCCTCCTGCAGCACCTGCCCGCCCTTGGCCGCGACGTCGAGGCCGACGTCGTCGAGCAGCGCGAGCGGCCCCACGGGCATCCCGAACTGCGTCATGGCCGCGTCCACGTCCTCGATGCGGCAACCCTCGAGGACCAGCCGCACCGCTTCCGAGAGGTAGGGAGCGAGGATGCGGTTGACCAGGAATCCCGGCGCGTCGCGCACGACGACCGGGGTCTTCCCCAGTGTCCTGGCGAGCGCGAAGATCGTCGCCACGGTTTCGTCGCTCGTGCGCTCCCCGCGGATGACCTCGACGAGCGGCATCCGGTGCACCGGGTTGAAGAAGTGCATCCCGACCACGCGCCCGGGCTCCAGGGCGCCGGCCGCGATCTCGCCGATCGGGAGGGTGGACGTGTTCGACGCGAAGATCGCGGTGCGGGGGACGGCTTCCTCCCACTCCTTGAGGACGGCCCGCTTGACCGCGAGCTTCTCGACCACGGCCTCGATCGTCACGTCGCAGCGGGAGAAGCCCGTCAGGTCGAGCGTGCCCGACAGGAGGTCCATCTTGCGCGCCATCTCGCGCGGGGTCATCCGACGCTTGCGGACGGATTCCTTCCAGATCGCCGCGGCGGCCGCGAAGCCGTGCGCGAGGGCGTCCGGCTGGATGTCCTTCATCCGCGCCGGCAGGCCCTTGTCGGCCGCCAGCTGCGCGATGCCGCCCCCCATCACGCCGGCGCCGAGCACGCCGACCCGCGCCACGTCCCGCGGCCGCACCGAGGGATCGGAGACGCCGGTCTCCTTCTTCACCTCTTCGGTCAGGAAGAAGATGTTGAGGAGGTTGCGCTGGACGTCGCCGCCGAAGACCAGGCCGATGTGGCGCGCCTCGTTCGCGAGGCCGTCGGCCACGGGCTTCCCGTAGCTCTCCTCGATGACCTCGAGGGCCTCGAGCGGCGCCGGATAGTGGCCGCCCGTCTGCTTCATCACGCCCTCGCGGGCCTTGCGGAAGACGAGGTTGCGCCCGATCGGGTTGCCCTCGAGCGCCCGGTCCGCGAGGGACGCCGGCCGGCGCCGCGCGCGGGGCTTGCCCGTTCCGAGCTTCGAGCGCGCGAACCGCCGCGCGAAATCCTCGAGGATCGCGGCCGGCACGGCCTCGTCCACAAGGCCGATCTTCCTCGCGCGGCGGGCGTCGAGCGACTTGCCCGTCAGGATGAGGTCGAGCGCCGCGGCCAGGCCGACCGTGCGCGGCAGGCGGGTGCAGCCGCCCCACGCGGGGAAGATGCCGAGGCGCACCTCGGGAAGGCCGATCTGCGCCTTCTTCGCGTCCGCCATGAGGCGGTAGTCGCAGGCGAGGGCGAACTCCGTCCCGCCCCCGAGGCACGCGCCGTTGATGGCGCAGACGGTCGGGTACGGCAGGTTGGCGAGCTGCTCGAAGAGCGACTGCACCCGCTCGACCGCGGTGCGGGCGTCTTCCGGCCGGACGCTCGCGAACTCGCGGACGTCGGCCCCCGCGATGAAGACGTCGGGCTTGCCGCTGCGGACGAGCAGGGCGCGGATGCGCGCCTCGCGCGTCAGGCGGACGAGCACGTCGCCGAGCTCGGCGACGACCGCCGAGGAGAACTTGTTGACCTTCTCGCCCGGCAGGTCGAACGTCAGCACGGCCAGGCCGTCCTCCTCGACCTGGAGGTCGAAGGCGCTCATGCCAGCAGCTCCAGCACCGCGGCCCCGCCCTGTCCGCCGCCGATGCACATCGCGACGAGGCCGAACTGCGTCCCGCGGCGGCGCATCTCCTTCAGCAACGTGGTCACGAGCCGGTTGGCCGACGAGCCGACGGGGTGGCCGAGCGCGATCGCGCCGCCGTTCACGTTCGTGCGGTCCCAGTCGATCTCGCCGATCGGCCCGCCCGTGCCGTACTTCGCGTGCCAGGCGGCCGAGGGGAACACGCGGGCGCACGCCAGGACCTGCGCCGCGAAGGCCTCGTTGATCTCGACCAGTCCGATGTCCGCCCAGGAGAGGCCGGCGCGCTTCAACGCCAGCGGCGTCGCGACCGCGGGGCCGAGGCCCATGCGCTCGGGCTCGAGCGCGCAGAAGGCGAAGCCCCGGATCTTCCCGAGCGGGCGATAGCCCCGGGCCCGCGCGGCCCCGGCGCTCATCACGAGGACTGCGGCCCCGCCGTCGGTGATCTGCGAGGAGTTGCCCGCCGTGACGGTTCCGAAGCGGCGGTCGAAGTACGGCTTGAGCTTCGCGAGGGCCTCGAGCGACTGGTTCTCGCGCACGCCGTTGTCGCGCGTCGCCATGGCCTCGTACCGCGGCGGGATCGGAACGGGCACGATCTCCTCGGCGAGCTTCGCGCGCGCCAGCGTCACGCGCTGGTGCGACCACAGGGCGAAGGCGTCCTGCTCCTCGCGGCCGATCCGGTTCTCGCGGGCGAGGACCTCCGCCGTCTCCCCCATGTTGAGCCCGCAGACGGCGTCCGTCAGGCCCATCTGGAGCCCGATGTCGGGCTTGAAGTGGCGCGGGCGGAACTTGGACGCCGCGGCGACGCGGCCGCCCAGGTCCCTCGCGGTGAAGACCTCGGTGAAGACGTCCTGGCTCTCGTGCGAGTACAGCAGCGGGATCTGCGACATGGACTCGACGCCGCCGGCCACGATGGCCTCGGCGTCCCCGGCCGCGATCCGGTAGTACGCGTCCGTGATCGACTGGAGCCCCGAGCCGCAGAGCCGGTTGACGGTGAACGCGGGGACGGCGTCCGGAACCCCGGCCTTCAACGCGGCGACGCGCGCGACGTTCACGGCGTCGGGCGGCTGAGCGATGTTGCCGAAGATGACCTGGTCGAGCCCTTCCGGATCGAAGTCGGTCCGCGCCAGCAGCTCCGTCACGACGATGCGGCCGAGGTCCGCGGCCGACACGTTCTTCAGCTCGGTGCCGGCCCTCGCGTAGGGCGTCCGGACCCCGTCGACGACGACGACGTCACGCGACATGGGGTTTGCCGGCGGCCGCGTACATGGTCTCGATCAGGGACGCGTAGCGGCTCTCGAGGATCCGGCGCTTGACCTTCAGGGTGGGCGTGATCGAGCCGTCCTCGATCGTCAGGTCCGCCGGGAGCAGGGCGAAGGCCCGGATCTGCTCGTGGTGGGGACGGTCCGCGTTGTAGGCGTCGATCTCGGCCTGGAAGAGCCGGCGCACGTCGGGGTGGGAATCCAGCGCGTCCCAGGGCACGCGGAGCCTGCCGGCCTCGGCCCACTGCTTCAGGCGCTCGAAGTTCGGCACGATCAGCGCCGCGAGGAACTTCTGGCGGTCCCCGATGACGATGGGGAGCGCGATGAAGGGAGACTTCTTGAGCTCGTTCTCGATCGGCTGCGGAGCGGCTTTCTTGCCCCCGGCCAGCACGATCAGGTCCTTCTTGCGGTCCGTGATCGAGAGGTATCCGTCGTGAAGCTCTCCGATGTCGCCCGTGTGGAACCAGCCCTCCCGATCGATCGCCTCGGCCGTGGCGTCGGGCTTGTTGAAGTACCCCTTCATGACGTGCGGGCCGCGCGTCAGGATCTCTCCGTCGTCCGCGATCCGCACCTCGACGCCCCGAAGAGCGCGCCCGACCGTGCCGAGACGCCAGCGTCCGGGGCCGTTGACGCAGATGACGGGCGACGTCTCGGTCAGGCCGTAGCCCTCGTAGACCTGGACGCCGGCCCCGATGAAGAACTCGGCGAGGTCGCGCGAGAGCGGGGCGCCTCCGGAGACCGCGAAACGAAAGTTCGTTCCGAGGGCGGCGCGGATCTTCTTCAGGACGAGCGCGTCCGCGATCCTTCCCCTGCGCGCGAGCCCCGAAGGCAGCCGCTCGCCCCGCTGGAGGTACGCCACCCGCTCCCGGCCGACGCGGACGGCCCACTCGAAGAGCTTCTTCTTCAGCGCGCCGCCGGCCGCGGCCTTGCCGGTGATCCGGTCGTAGACCTTCTCGTACACGCGCGGGACGGCCCCGAAACAGTGGGGATTGACCTCCTGGAAGTTCGCCGCGAGCCGGTCGATCGACTCCGCGTAGGCGATGGACGCGGTCTTGTACAGGTACGCGTAGTCGAGCATCCGCTCGAACACGTGCGACAAGGGCAGGAACGAAAGGGCGATCGCGTCCGACGTGAACGGGATGACCTCGCTGCCGGTGACGACGTTCGAGACGAAGTTCCCGTGCGTCAGCATGGCCCCCTTGGGCTGGCCCGTCGTCCCGGAGGTGTAGATGATCGTGGCGACGTCGTCGGCCCGGACGCGTCCGGCGCGCTGCTCGAAGACCCCGGGGCTCATTTCGAGCGTCGGCCGCCCGCGGTCCACGACCTCGTGAAAGGTCGCGTAGCCGGGCTCCCGCGGGGGGTGGCCGTCGATCAGGATGACGTGGTCGAGCGCCGCGCACTGCGCCTTGATCGTCAGGATCTTCCCGAGCTGCTCGAGCGACGAGACGAAGATCGCGCGCGCCCCGCAGTCCTGGAGGAGCGGCGCGATCTGGGCCGCGGGCAGGGTCGGGTAGATCGGGACCGACCACGCGCCCGCGCACAGGATCGCGTAGTCCGCCATCGCCCACTCGGGCCGGTTCTCCGACAGGATCGCGACGCGGTCGCCGGGCTGGACGCCGAGGCCGTTCAAGCCGAGCGACAGCGCCCGGACCGTGAAGCCGAAGTCCGCCGCCGAGATCGGCTTCCAGGCGCCGGCCACCTTCGAGATCAGGAGATTGGGCTTCCCGCTGGCGGCCGCCGCGACGAAGATGTCGCACAGTGTCCTGGGCTCGCTCGCCATTGGGACCTCCCCTTCCGATTGTGTCCCGCCCCCCCGGGCCGGTCAAGGTTCGCCCACATCGGTTCCCGCCGGCCGCTTGCGTTAGGCTCTCGGGCCATGGCCATCGCCCTGCTCGCCGGGACCCTCCTCGCGCTGGCGGGTTTCCTGTTGACGTCCATCGAGGGATTCGTCCTCGCGACGCACATCGCGCAGGCCAGCCCCGCCGCCCGCTTTCTGGTCACCAAGCACGTGGCCTACGCGATCCCCACGATGCTCCTGTCGCTTTTCTCGCAATCCATGGTCATCTTCTTCTTCATCGGCACGGGCCGGCTCGTGAAGGACGAGATCGCCGGGTACGCGGAGGCCGACCGCCGCGCGGTGCTCGGGGTCCTGCGCGACTTCAAGCGCCGCACCTCGCCGCCGGCCACCTTCGCCCTGCTCGCGGCCATCGCCGTCTTCGTCCTCGGCGCGGCGGCGCACACGAAGGCCCTGCCCTCCTGGGTGCACCTGACCGCGGCCCTCACGGCGGTCGCGACGCACCTGTGGGCGCTCGGCGCCGAGTGGACCGCCTTCATCGAGAACGGCCGCCTGATGGCCGACCCCGCGGCTTACGTGCGCAAGGGGCCGGTCGGCGTCGCGCGTCCCGAGCCCGCGCCGCGCCCCCTCCCGTGAGCTCCCCCGGCACCAAGCCGCTCGACGGCCGGATCGCGCTCGTGACGGGCGCGGGGGTCCGGGTCGGGCGCGCCATCGCGCTGGCGCTCGCGCAGGCCGGCGCCGACGTCGCGGTCCACTACCGGAGCTCCGCCGGCCCGGCGGAAGAGACCGCCGCGGCGATCCGCGCCGCAGGGCGCCGCGCCGTCCTGGCCCAGGGCGACCTGGCGAGCCCCGACGCCTGCCGGGACGTCGTGCGCGCCTCCGCACGGGGGCTCGGGGCCCTGGACCTCCTCGTCCACTCCGCCGCCAACTTCCACCGGGCCTCGCTCGAGGACACGGACGCCGCGCTCTGGGACGACGCCTTCGACCTCAACACGCGCGCCGGCTTCCTTCTCGCGCGCGAGGCCGCTCCCCACCTGCGGGCGCGCGGGGGCCGCATCGTCCTGATCTCCGACTTCCTGGCGATCGCGCCGGTCCGCGGCTACGCCGCTCACTCCGTCTCGAAAGCAGCCGTCGAGGGCCTCGTGCGCGCGCTCGCGATCGAGCTCGCGCCCGAAGTCTCCGTCAACGGCGTCGCGCCCGGAACAGTCCTCGTTCCCGAGGGCACGAGCCCCGAGCAGGCGGCGCGCTGGGCGCAGCAGGCTCCGCTCAGGAGAAACGGCGATCCCAACGACGTCGCCGCGGCCGTCCTCTTTCTGTGCAGCGGTCCCTCCTTCGTCACGGGACAAGTGCTCCGCGTCGACGGCGGCACATCGGTCAAATAGTCTCGCCTGCGGCCCCTTTTGAGGCGCAGCGTCCGCGATTCCGTTGTAAAATCGCGCTCATCAGACGCATTTTCCGCTTTGCCGCTCGAAGGAGGGAGATCACGATGTCACGGTCCCGCTTCGTCCTGGGTCTCGGTGTGCTCGCGCTCGGGTTTTCGAGCGCCCTGTCCGCGCAGTCCGTCAGCCACGCAAGCGCCGGCGCCAGCCGGTCCCTGGCCTCCGCACCGGAGGGAGCCCCCGCGTGCGCGCCGACCACCATCACGCAATCGTCCTCCCAGACGATCACGCCGCTCAACTCGGCGTCCTGCAACAACGCGGGCATCCATACGGACAACAGCTACTGGAGGGCCTTCACGCTCACCGACTCCGGCGTGGACGGAGCGTTCGCCATCTGCTCGGTGCAGATCGGCGTGGAATCGGCGACGGCGGGCGCGGCCGAGGGTGGCCACCAGCCGATTACGATCCGGCTCTACACGTCGGACGCCGCCTTCCCCGGAGGGACCCTCACGCAGATCGGAACAGCCGACGCCAGCGTCGCGGACCAGAGCGGCACCGTCCTGGCCGTCCCGATCGCCGCGATCGCGCCGGCCGGCTCGCAGCTGGTCGTCGAGGTCTTCACCCCGAACGGCGCGCCAGCCGGAAACAGCTTCTTCATCGGATCCAACTCCGCGCTTCAGACTGGCACCAGCTACATTTCGGCGGCCGCCTGCGCCCTGCCGAATCCGACGCCGACCGGCGACATCGGCTTTCCCGACATGCACATCGTCATGAACGTGATCGGCCAGGAGCTCCTGGCCACGCCGACCGCGCTCGCCGTGGACACCACCGGCGCCGGAAACCTGAACGGCGTCCTCGAGATCGGCGAAACGGCGACCATCGAACCGTCCTGGACCAATCCGACCGCGACGATCTTCACCCTCCAGGGCTCGATCGCCGACTTCAGCGGGGCGCCCGGGGCCTTCTACATCGTCGACGACGGGTCGGCCGACTACGGCGCCGTCAACGGCGGAGCGACGGCCGACTGCGGCACAGCGACGGGAAACTGCTACTCCCTGCACATCACGGGCTCCCGCCCCACGCAGCACTTCGACGCCCAGCTGACGGAGGCTCCGACCCCCGGGCTGCTCGGGGCCCCGACTCCCCCGCTTCCGTACAAGGTCTGGACGCTCCACGTCGGCGAGAGCTTCACCGACGTCCCGACGTCCAACCAGTTCTACTCGTTCATCGAGACGATTTTCCACAACGGGGTCACCGGGGGCTGCGGCGCCGGGACCGACTACTGCCCGGACGGCACGACGCTGCGCAAGCAGATGGCGGTCTTCCTGTTGAAGGCCAAGAACGGCCCGGCGTATGCGCCGCCCGCGTGCTCCGGCACGGTCTTCCTCGACGTCCCCTGCACCGGCGGCATCTTCGATCCCTGGATCGAAGACCTCTCCCAGCAGCAGATCACGGGCGGCTGCGGCGGCGGCAACTACTGCCCCGACAACCCGGTCACGCGCGCCCAGATGGCGGTCTTCCTGCTCAAGACGAAGTTCGGCCCCGCGTACAAGGTCCCCGCCTGCACCGGGACGGTGTTCCTCGACGTCCCCTGCACCGGCGGACCGTTCGATCCCTGGATCGAGGCCCTCGCCAACCTCGGCGTCACCGGGGGCTGCGGCGGCGGCAACTACTGCCCGAACAACCCGAACACGCGCGGCCAGATGGCGGTTTTCCTGACGAAGACCTTCGACCTCGTCCTCTACGGGCCCTAGGTCTCGTTTCTCAACACGTTGTTCACGGGTAGGGTCTGTTGCCCATCTGGGCCCAGATCGGTGAGGCTGGAGGTGTCTAACGCCAACGGCCAACCGAAGGAGCCCAGATGGAGCTTCACAACAATGCCCGAAGT
>JAYRMU010000053.1:0-82273 GCA_041912555.1 Thermoanaerobaculia bacterium | reverse complement strand
CCGGCCAGCGGCACGCGCGCGAGGGTGCCCGTTCCCTCGTAGCCGATGACGAAGTGGCGGTTCAGCGAGACCGCGATCTCGCCGGTCGAGGAGACCGCGAGCACCATGGCGCCGGGCAGGTCGAGGGACCGCGACTCGGCGCTGTCGGGCCGCGTCGTGAAGACCTCGGGCTTTCGTCCCTCCCACGCGGCGCTGTAGACGATCGTCTGGCCGTCGGGCGCAAACCGCGCCGAAAGGACCTGCCCGCGCTGGAACGTGAGCTGCTGGAACTGGACCGCCGTCGCGGGTTTTCTTCCCAGCGTCTGCCAGCCCGCCACGCCGAGCGCCGCCCCGAGCACGAGCGCGAGAAGGGCCGGCGCGAGCCAGCCCCGGCGGCGGGTTTTCGTCGGCTCGGCCGCCTCGAGCCCGCCGGAGAAGGAGCTCTCCGACAGGTGGTCGCGCAGGCTCTCGAGCTCCCGGGCGAGGTCGCGCGTCGAGGCGTAACGCTCTTCCGGATCCTTGGCGAGCAGGCGCTCGACGATCCAGCGCACGGGCGCCGGGGCCTTCGGGGCGACCTGGCCGATGGGCTCGGGCTCCTCCTTGATGATCGCGACGAGCGTCTCGGCGCCCGTCTTGCGCTGGAAGGCGCGCTTGCCCGTCGCCATCTCGTAGACGATGGCGCCCAGTGCGAACTGGTCGGAGCGATAGTCGACGGGCTGGCCGCTCGCCTGCTCGGGCGACATGTAGCCGGCCGTGCCCATGACGGTGCCTGGCTGCGTCGGCGCTGCGATCGCCGTCGGCGCGAAGGACTGGTCCTGCGTCACCGTCTCGGTCAGCTTGGCCAGTCCGAAGTCGAGGATCTTGACGTAGCCGTCCTTCGACACCATCAGGTTCTCGGGCTTCAGATCCCGGTGCACGATCCCGGCCGCGTGGGCCTTGGCCAGGCCCTCGGCCGTCTGGGCGGCGACGTCGAGCACCTTCTTCGTCGGCAGCGGCTCGCCCGCGGCGACGAGCTCGCGCAGGGTCCTGCCCTCGACGAGCTCCATCGCGATGTAGAGGGAGCCGTCGGCCTCGCCGATGTCGTAGATGGTGAGGATGTTCGGATGGTTCAGGGCGGACGCCGAGCGGGCCTCGAGCTCGAACCGCTGGCGGCGGTCTGGATCGGAGGCGGTCGCCTCCGGGAGGACCTTGATGGCCACCTCGCGCCCGAGCTTCGCGTCGCGGGCGCGATAGACCTCGCCCATTCCCCCGGCCCCGATGGGCGCGAGGATCTCGTAGGGCCCGAGGCGGGTACCGGCGGCGATCGGCATGGACGCCCGCGATTGTATGTCGCCGAAGCGTTTCTCCGGGTCGTCTGCACCGGCCGCGCGACGCCTTACGAGCTCGCGCGCGAATCCCGGCCGGCTAGGGCAGGAGCCGCTCGGCCAGCCGGGCCGCGTGCTGGCGCAGCTCCGGCACCGCGGTCGCTTCCCAGAAGTCCGCCTTGAGGAGCGGGCCGACGAGGAACAGGACGCGCGACGGGCGCCCCGCGGCGTCCAGGAGAGCGCCGTCCGAGGCGGTCTCGAGGCCGAGGCTCAGCGGGTCCGGGCGCAGCAGCTTCCGCGCGAGCAGCGCGTCGAGCAGCGGATCGTTGAGGCGGCGGACGTCGCCCGACGGCCCGGTGCAGTTGACGACGCGATCCACGTGGACGCGCCCCGCCTCCGAGGCCCCGCGCGGCCGGATCGTCACCTCGACCTCGTTGGCGACGGGCCGGTAGCCGAGGATCCGCGCCGCGCGCACCGAAAGGTCGCCGGCGGCGAGCATCTTCTCGATCGCGCGCGCGGTTTCGGGCGCGGCGCGGTGCCGGTGGACGTCCCACCAGGGCCGCAGGTGACGCAGGAACCGCCCGCGCTCCTCGTGGGTCAGGCCCATCCAGAGGGCGGGGGTGATCGGGCGCAGCGCGGCGACGACCTCGCGCCAGTCGCCGCCGGCCTTCACGAGGGCCGCGGCGTGGCGGCGGACGAGCCGCGCGTAGCGGGCGACGGAGCGCGGAGGCCCCTCGAGGCCGCGCGGCAGGGCGTCGGGACCCGGAGTCGGCGCGCCCTGCCGGTGCGCCCGCGGGAGCAGCCCGTGCCGGGAGACCGCGAACAGGGGCAGACGCGCGCCGCGCGCCGCGAGGTCGAGCGCGATGTCCATCATGGTCAGGCCGGTGCCGAGCATGAGGACGGACTCGCCCGGACGGATCCGGTCGAGCGCTCCCCGGACCCAGGGGTCGCGGACGTACCGGTCGGTCTCGTAGAACTCGCCCCCGACCGCCGCCGGGTTGGCCGGCGAGTAGTTGCCGAGGGCGAGCACCACGCGATCGGCCGCGACCCGGGCGCCGGCGAAGACGACCTCGGCCGAGCCGCCGTCGAGGCGCACCTCGATGTCCCGGGCGACGCCGACGAGACGCTCGAGGCGCGCGGCGCGGGGCGGAGCCTGCTCGGCTTCGCGCAGGAGGCTCTCGAGGTACTCGCCGTAGAGGCGGCGCGAGACGAAGGTGTCGCCGCGGACCGTGTCGTCCCGGGTGCGCGCCCACCGCACGAAGTGGTCGCGGTCGTCGGGCAGCGCGCTCATCCCCCCGGCCGGCACGTTGAGGACGTGCGCCTCGAGCCGGGTCCCGTAGGCGACGCCGCGGCCGATGGGCCCGAAGCGGTTGGCCAGGACGATTCGCGCCGGCCTGCCGCGGCGCAGCAGAGAGGCGGCCACCGCGGTGCCGCTGAAGCCTCCGCCGATCACGACGATGGTGGGGGCGTGGCGGCTCATGCGCGCGCCGAGGATATCAGGGGGCGGCGGGTAAGCGGGCCCCTCGTCCGGGAGGCGCCCGCGCCGGCCATCCCCCATAATGCGCATTCCCATGGCCGCACACCGCAGCCCCGACGGCGCATCGCAGCGCGAGCGGGCCGAGGCGCTCCAGGAGCTCCTCGCCGACCGCATCCTCGTTCTCGACGGCGCCACCGGGACCTGGATGCAGGCGCAGGACCTCTCGGCCGCCGACTTCGGCGGCCCGGAGCTCGAGGGCTGCAACGAGAACCTGGTCCTGACCCGCCCGGACCTCGTCCGGCGGATGCACCAGGATTACTTCGAGGCCGGCGCCGACATGGTGGAGACGAACACCTTCGGCGGGACGCCGCTCGTCCTGGCCGAGTACGGCCTGGCGGACCGGGCCGTCGAGATCAACCGCCGCGCGGCCGAGCTCGCGCGGGAAGCCGCCGCGGGCGCCTCGGCGCCGGACCGGATGCGGTTCGTCGCGGGCTCGATGGGGCCCACGACCCGCGCGATGACCGTCACCGGGGGCGTGACGTTCGACGAGATGATCGTTCACTACCGGACGCAGGCGATCGGGCTGCTCTCGGGCGGCGCCGACGTGCTGCTCCTCGAGACCACGCAGGACACCCGCAACCTGAAGGCCGGCCTCATCGGCGTCGAGCAGGCGTTCGCGGAGGTCGGCTGGCGGACGCCGGTCATGGTCTCGGTCACGATCGAGCCGATGGGCACCATGCTCGCCGGCCAGGACGTCGAGGCGCTCTACGCCTCGGTCATGCACGCTCCGCTCCTGTCCGTCGGCCTGAACTGCGCCACGGGCCCCGAGTTCATGACCGACCACCTGCGCAGCCTCTCGGCCCTGGCCAGGACGCGCACGTCCTGCTATCCGAACGCGGGCCTCCCCGACTCCGACGGGAAGTACGGGGAAACGCCCGAGTCCCTGTCGCGGGAGCTCTCGCGCTTCATGAACGAGGGCTGGGTCAACATCGTCGGCGGATGCTGCGGGACCACGCCCGCGCACATCCGCGCGCTCGCCGCGGCCGCCGCCGGCCGCAAGCCGCGCCGGCCCGCGATCCACAACAAGACCCTGGTCTCCGGGATCGAGCTTCTCGAGGTGGACGTCGACAACCGGCCGGTCCTCGTCGGCGAGCGCACCAACGTCCTCGGCAGCCGCAAGTTCAAGCGCCTGGTCGCCGAGGGCCAGTTCGAGGCGGCCGCCGAGATCGCCCGGGCGCAGGTCAAGAACGGCGCCCAGGTCATCGACGTCTGCCTGCAGGACCCCGACCGCGACGAGGCGGCCGACGCCAACGCGTTCCTGGAGCGGGCGACGAAGATGGTGAAGGTCCCGCTGATGCTCGACTCGACGGACGCGAAGGTCCTCGAGCTCGGGCTGAAGTGGAGCCAGGGCAAGTCGATCCTCAACTCGATCAACCTCGAGGACGGCGAGGAGCGTTTCAGGACGGTCGTGCCCCTCGCCCAGAAGTACGGGGCGGCCCTCGTCGTCGGCACGATCGACGAGGACCCGGAGACCGGGATGGCCGTCACGCGGCAGCGCAAGCTCGAGGTGGCGCGGAGGAGCTACACGCTGCTGACCGAGAAGTACGAGTTTCCGGCCGAGGACATCCTCTTCGACCCGCTGGTCTTCCCCTGCGGCACGGGCGACGCGAAGTACGTCGGGAGCGCGGAGGAGACGATCGAGGGCATCCGCGCGATCAAGGCCGCGTTCCCCGTGGCGAAGACGATCCTCGGGATCTCCAACGTCTCCTTCGGCCTGCCCGAGGCCGGGCGCGAGATCCTGAACTCGGTCTTTCTCTACCACTGCACGAAGGCGGGGCTCGACCTCGCGATCGTCAACTCCGAGAAGATCGTCCGGTACCCGTCCATTCCGGACGAGGAGCGGCGGCTGGCCGAGGACCTCCTCTACAACCGGGGCGAGGACCCCGTCGCCGCGTTCGCCGGGTACTTCAAGGCCAGGGGCGCCGCGCCGAAGCAGCCGAAGGCGCGCGCGGGGACGGCGCTCGAGCGGCTGCCGCGCTACATCCTCGAGGGCTCCAAGGAGGGGCTCGTCGAGGACCTCGAGGCCGTGCGCCTCGGGGGCATGGCGCCCCTCGACGTCATCAACGGGCCGCTCATGGACGGGATGCGCGAGGTCGGACGCCTCTTCAACGCCAACGAGCTGATCGTCGCGGAGGTGCTGCAGTCGGCCGAGGCGATGAAGGCGGCCGTCAACCACCTCGAGAAGTTCATGGAGAAGACGACGGGATCGCGCAAGGGAAAGGTCCTGCTCGCGACCGTCAAGGGCGACGTGCACGACATCGGCAAGAACCTCGTCGAGATCATCCTGTCGAACAACGGATACGAGGTCGTCAACCTCGGCATCAAGGTCCCGCCCGAGAAGCTCGTCGAGGCTTGCGGCGCGCACAAGCCGGATCTCATCGGCCTGTCCGGCCTGCTCGTCAAGAGCGCCCAGCAGATGGTGACGACCGCCCAGGACCTCGCGGCCGCGGGCGTCGGCGTGCCGATGCTCGTGGGCGGGGCCGCCCTGTCCCAGAAGTTCACGGACCACCGGATCTCGCCCGCCTACGGGGGGCTCGTCGCCTACGCCGAGGACGCGATGCGCGGCCTCGCGCTCGCCGACCGGATCCTCTCGGGCGAGCCGGCGCGGGCCGAGCTCGCGGCCGAATCCGGGCGGCGGCGCGCGGCCATCGCGGCGACGGCGCGGCCGGAGGAGGAGATCCCGCTGTCGGCGCCGGCCGTCCGAAGCCCCGACGTGGCGCTCGCGGATCCGCTGCCGCCGCCCGACGGGGAGGAGCGCGTCCTGCCGGCGCTCGACCTCGGCGAGGTCTGGCGGTACCTCAACCCGCACATGCTCTACGCGAAGCACCTCGGCCTGCGCGGCAGCTACTGGCGGCTCAAGGAGGCGGGCGACCCGAAGCTCGCCGAGCTCGAGAAGGTGATCGCGAGGGTCCAGGCGGCGGGCTGGATCTCGGCGCGCGCCATGTACCGGTACTTCCCGGCCCGTTCGGAGGGCAACGCGCTCGTCGTCGAGGGCCCGGCCGGGCCGGTTCGGTTCTCGTTCCCGCGTCAGGTCGCGGGCGAGCGGCTGTGCCTCGCCGATTTCGTCCACCCCGCCGAGGCCGGCCGCGCCGCCGATTCCGTCGCGTTCTTCATCACGACAGCCGGCGAGGGGGTCCGCGCACGCTCCGAGGAGCTGAAGACGGCCGGCGAGTACCTGCTGTGCCACGCGCTCCAGGCGCTGGCCGTCGAGACCGCGGAAGCCGCCGCGGAGTGGCTGCACGAGCGACTGCGCGCCGCGTGGGGCTTTCCCGACGCGCCGGGGACGACGATGCTCGACCGGTTCCAGGGCCGCTACCGCGGCAAGCGCTACAGCTTCGGATACCCGGCGTGCCCGGAGTTGGCCGACCAGGCCGCGCTCTTCGGGCTCCTCGACGGACGGAAGATCGGCGTCGCCCTGACGGAGGGCTTCATGATGGACCCCGAGGCGTCGGTGTCGGCGCTCGTCCTGCATCATCCGCAGGCGCGGTACTTCGCCGTCTGAACCCGCCGGCGTCTGCAACGCCCGCCCCGCGGCGCGCGTTCGCGGGAGACGGTCGGGCTCCTCCTGTTCCACCAGCCCCCGTCGGCCGTGAACGCCCTCGGCCTGCTGCTCTGAGTGGCCGGCCTCTTCCTGGCCGTGGCGGGTTGAAAGCAGGCGGGCTGCCCAAGTTGCTGAAGGACCGTGATTTGGCAGTCACATAGACGATTCGACTATTGATCTATAGAATCTCAGAATGATCGACGAAATTGACGTCGCAATTCTGACGATTCTCCAGGCGAGCGCCAGGACCTCGAATGCCGAAATCGCCCGCCAGGTGGGGCTGGCGCCCTCCGCGGTCTTCGAACGGATCCGCAAGCTCGAGGAGCGCGGCGTCATCGAAGGGTACGGCGCGCGCGTGAACCCGAAGTCCCTGGAGCTCTCGCTCCTCGCGTTCGTCTTCGTGCGCGCCGACGAGAAACCGGGCGCCGAGCGCACGGCCCGGCGCGTCGCCGAGCTTCCGGAGGTCCTCGAGGTTCACCACGTGGCGGGAGAGGACTGCTTCCTCGCCAAGGTGAGGGTCCGCGACACCGAGGCCCTCGGCCGTCTCCTGCGCGAACAGCTCGGCTGCATCGAGACGATCACGTCCACGCGGACGACGATCGTCCTGAACTCCGTCAAGGAAACCTGGGCGCTGCCGATCGAGTCGCCCGCGAAGCCCGCGCCGGAGGCCGTCCGTGTCTGAGGTTCCGGCGGCCCGTCCGTCCGTCGCCCGGCTCGTCGCGGCCTTTGCCGCCGTGTACGTGCTGTGGGGCTCGACGTACCTCGGCATCCGCTTTTCGATCGAGACGCTGCCCGCGTTCTTCACGCAGGGCGTGCGGTTCACCGCGGCGGGTCTCCTCCTGTACGCGTGGGCCCGCCTCTCGGGCGCGCCGCACCCGACGCGTCGCGAGTGGGGAGGGGCCGCGGTGGCGGGGCTCCTGCTCTTCGTCTGCGGAACGGGCGGGGTCGTCTGGGCCGAGCGGCTCATCCCCTCCGGCGTGGCCGCGCTGGTCGTTGCAACCGAACCGATTTCGTTCGTGTTGATAGAGGCTGTGCGCCGCCGCCGGATGCCTCGAGGTGCCGTTCTCGCCGGGCTCGCCCTCGGGGCGGTCGGGCTCGTGATCCTCGTCGGGCCCGGGCAGGCGCTCGGCGGCCAGGGCTTCGCGGTTTCGGCCCTCGTCGTGCTCGTCGCGGGCACCTTCTGCTGGGCGGGGGGCTCGCTCTTCTCGCGCGGTTCGCGCCTGCCCGCGGCGCCGGTCATGGCCACGGCGGTGACGCTCCTGTGCGGGGGCGCGGGCCTCGCGGTGCTGGGAGCGGCGGCGGGGGAGCTTTCGCGGTTCGATCCGGCGGCCGTCTCGACCCGCTCGGTGCTCGCGACCGTCTACCTCTTCGTCTTCGGCTCGATCGTCGGGTTCTCGGCGTACCTGTGGCTGCTCCGCGTGACGACCGTCGCGCGCGTGTCGACCTACGCCTACGTCAACCCGATCGTGGCGGTCGTCCTCGGATGGGCCCTCGCGGACGAGCCGCTGACGCCGCGCGTGGCGCTGGCCGCGGCCGTCATCGTCGGCGCGGTCGCCCTCATCATCCGCCACGGCGGGGAGGACGCCGAGCTCGTGCGGCCCGACGAGACGGACCTGGGCTGCGAGAAGGCGCCGGAGACCCTCCATGCCTGACACCGGGGCGCACGCCCGGACCGCCGCGCGCGCCGAGATCGTCCTCGCCTTCGCGGCGGTCTACGTCCTGTGGGGATCCACGTACCTCGCGATCCGCTTCGGCGTCGAGACGATCCCGCCGTTCCTGATGGCGGGCCTTCGGCACCTGACCGCCGGGGCACTGCTCTACGGCTGGCTGCGCCTGCGCGGGACGCCTCGCCCCGAGCCGCGGCACTGGCGCGCGGCCGCGATCGTCGGCGGCCTGCTCCTGCTCGGCGGCAACGGCCTCGTGACGTGGGCCGAGCAGCGCGTGCCCTCGGGGCTCGCGGCGCTCATCGTCGCGTCGGTCCCGATCTGGATGACGGTCCTCGACGGGATCCAGCGGCGCGAGCGGCCGCACGGCGTCGTCATCGCGGGCCTCGCCATGGGCCTTGCCGGCATCGCGTTTCTCGTCGCGCCCGGCCAGTTCGCGGGCGGCGCCCGCGTGGACCCGCTCGGGGCCGCGGCCCTGCTGACGGCCGCGCTGCTGTGGGCGATCGGTTCGCTGTACTCGCGCCGCGCGACGCTCCCGTCCTCCACGCTGCTCGCGACGGCGATGGAGATGATCGCGGGCGGCGCGATCCTGCTCGCCGCAGCCGGCCTGACGCGCGAATGGCAGGGGTTCTCGCTCGCGGCCGTCTCGACCCGCTCGCTCCTCGCGCTCGGATACCTGATCGTCGCGGGATCGCTGCTCGGATTCTCGGCGTACATCTTCCTGCTCGGCGCGACGACGCCGGCGCGTGTCTCGACTTACGCCTACGTCAACCCGCTCGTCGCCGTCTTCCTCGGCTGGCTGCTGGCGGGAGAGGCGGTGACGCCGAGGACCCTCGTGGCGGCCGTCGTGATCGTGGCCGCGGTCGCGCTCATCATCCGGCACGGCGCGCGGCGCGCCGTCGCGCCCGCCGAGGAGAACGTCGCCCCGCTGCGGGCGGAGGGAGGTCGCCGATGAACCGGGAGGTCGCGCTGCTGCTGCGCCTGCTCGACGAGTCGTACGAGAAGAAGGCCTGGCAGGGGCCGAACCTGCGGGGCTCGCTGCGGGGCGTGACGGCCGGGCAGGCGGCCTGGCGGCCCCTCCCGGGCCGCCACAACGTGTGGGAGCTCGTCGTCCACGCCGCCTACTGGAAGTACGCGGTCTGGCGGATGCTCGCGGGTCAGAAGCGCGGGGCGTTCCCGGAGAAGGGGAGCAACTGGTTCGCGCGGCCCGCCTCGCCGACGGAGCGGGCGTGGCGGGCCGACCTCGCGCTGCTCGACGCGCAGCACCGCCGCCTGCGGGCCGCGGTCGCGAAGCTGCCGGGCAGTGCCCTCGCGAGGCGCCTGCCCGGGAGCAAGTACCGGACGGACACGCTCGTCTACGGCGCCGCGTCGCACGACGTGTACCACACGGGCCAGATCCAGGCCCTGAAGCGCCTCTGGCGGGACCGGAAGAAGTCGCGATAGCCTTGCGCGGATGACGCGCCTGGTGGATCTCTCCCACCCGATCGAGCACGGCATGGTCACGTACCCGGGCCTGCCGGGGCCGGTGGTCTCCGACTTCCTCGGGCGCGAGGCCTCGCGCGGCCACTACGCCGGCGGCACGACGTTCCACATCGCGCGCCTGCGCATGGTCGCGAACACCGGCACCTACCTCGACGCGCCGTTCCACCGCTACGCCCACGGCAAGGACGTCGCGGCGCTGCCGCTCGAGAGCGTGGCGGACCTCGAAGGCGTCGTGGTCGAGAGCGCGGGTCCGGGCCGCGGTATCGACGCCGACGGGTTCGCGGGGCGCGACCTGGCGGGAAAGGCCGTGCTCGTGCGGACGGGATGGGACCGGCACTGGCGCACCCCGCCGTACTTCGAGGGGCATCCCTTCCTGACGCGCGCGGCCGCGGAGCACCTGGCGGCGGCGGGACCGGCGCTCGTCGGGATCGACTCGCTCAACGTCGACGACACGGCCGACGGCGTGCGCCCGGCGCACACGCTGCTGCTGGCGGCGGGAATCCCGATCGTCGAACATCTCTGCAACCTGAAGGCCCTTCCGGAGACGGGCTTCCGCTTCCACTGCGCGCCCGCCCCGTTTCACGGCCTCGGCAGCTTCCCCGTCCGCGCCTACGCGGTCGTCGGCTAGGGTCCGCCCCGCCGGCCGCTCGCGCGGCGGCGAAACCCTCGCCCGGCGGATCCGTAGAGGGCGTAGGAGGACCTCCGTGAAAAGACTGCTCCTCGCCGCCCTCTGCGCGGCCCTCGCCGCGCCGCTCTGCGCCGCCGATCCGCCGAAGACCGCCTTCGAGCTCCAGAAGGATGCCCGGGAGGCCTACGCCCGCGGGGACAAGGCCGCCTTTTTGAAGGACTACGAGGAAGCGGCGCGCCTGCGGCCCGGCGACGTGTGGATCCTCTACAACCTCGCGTGCGCACAGGCGATCAACGGGAAGACGGACGCCGCTCTGGCGACCCTGCGCGACTTCGTGGCGCACCGCGTCGCCGCGGACCTGGACGGCGACAAGGACTTCGAGTCGATCCGCCAGACGGAGGGCTATCGCCAGGTCGTGGCCGCGATGGCGGCGCTGCGCCGGGAGCGCATCTCCTCGGGCGCGACCGTGGCGTTCACGATCCACGAGAAGGAGGTCGCCCCGGAGGGGGTCGCGTACGACCCGGCCACGAAGGCCTTCTTCGTGGCGAGCGTGCGCAAGGGGAAGATCGTGCGGATCGGGCCGGACGGAAAGGTCTCGGACTTCGTCCCGCACGGCGCCGGCCTGCGCAGCGCGCTCGGGATGGGCGTGGACCCGAAGCGGCGCACGCTCTGGGTGGCGAGCGAGGCGATCCCGATGATGAACGGGGCGGTCGAGGGAGATCCGCCCGACAGCGCGCTCTTCGAGTTCGACGTCGACACGGGCAAGCTGCGCAAGGAGCACCGCCCGCCCGACTCGCCCAACCCGCCCTTCTTCGACGACCTGACCGTCGGCGCCGACGGCCGGGTCTACGTCAACGACGGGCGCTCGCCGCGGATCTACGCGCTCGACCCGGCGCGGGGCGCCCTCGAGGTCTTCCTCGAGACCGACGCGATGCGGGGGACGCAGGGCCTGGCCGTGACGCCCGACGGCAGGACGCTGTACGCCTCGGACTACGGCGGTCTGTACAGGATCGACGTCCCGTCGAAGCGCGTCGCCCTCATGCCGGTGCCGCCGGACGTGGCGCTCGCGGGCGTGGACGGCCTCGTCTACGCGGACGGGAAGCTCGTCGGGATCCAGAACGGCATCGAGCCGCACCGCGTGATCCTCCTCGACCTCGCGCCGGGAGGCGCCTCGCTCGCGCGCGCGCGGATCCTCGAGATGAACAACCCGGAGTTCGACGAGCCGACGCTCGGGACCGTGGTCGGCGGTTTCCTGTACCTGAGCGCGAACAACCAGGGGCACCGCTACTACGACAAGAAGAACCCGCCGAAGCCCGAGGACCTCCGCGAGGCGGTCATCCTCAAGGTCCCGCTGCGCTGACGCGCGGCGGGCGCCCGAGCGGCCCTCGATGCCGTATCATCGAGGGTCCATGCGCCCGGTCCTCCGCCTCCTCTTCGTCGTCGCCGCGGTCGGGGTGGTTCTCGCGTCGCGCCCGGGCCACGGCGCCGCGACCGCGTCCGCCGCGGCGGGCAGGGACGCGCCCGCGGTTCCCACGGTCCTGCTCCAGCCGCTCGCGACGGGCCTGTCCGACATCACGGCGATCACGAACGCGGGCGACTCGCGCCTCTTCGTGACCCTCCAGCGCGGCCAGGTCGTGATCTGGGACGGCTCCCGGATCCTCCCGACGCCCTTCCTCGACGTCTCGACGCTCGTCATCTGCTGCGGCGAGCAGGGCCTGCTTTCCGTCGCGTTCCACCCGAACTACGCGGTCAACGGGTTCTTCTTCGTGAACTACACCGACCTGACCGGCCGCACCACCATCGCGCGGTACCGCGTGTCCGGATTCGACCGGAACCAGGCGGACGCCTTCAGCGGGGTCGTCCTGCTGACGATCGACCAGCCCTCCACGAACCACAACGGCGGGCAGCTCCAGTTCGGCCCCGACGGCGACCTGTACATCGGCATGGGCGACGGCGGCAGCGCCAACGACCCGCAGTGCCACGCCCAGTCGAACGGGTCCCTGCTCGGCAAGATGCTGCGCATCGACGTGAACCAGAGCGTGGACCGCCCGCCGTACTACGGCATCCCGGCCGAGAACCCGTACGCGCTGACCACCGGCCCGGCCGAGGCCTGGGCCTTCGGCCTGCGCAACCCGTGGCGGTTTTCCTTCGACCGGCTGACGGGCGATCTCTTCATCGGCGACGTCGGACAGGACGCGCGCGAGGAGATCGACTACCAGCCCCTGACGAGCCGGGGCGGGGAGAACTATGGCTGGAAGATCATGGAAGGCTCGCTCTGCGGCACGCAGGGAGCCTCGGGCTGCACGACGCCGCCCGCGCCGTGCGGCGACCCGTCCTACACCCTGCCGATCCTCGAGTACACCCACGACGGCGGGAATTGCGCGGTGACGGGCGGCTACGTGTACCGCGGTCCGGCGATTCCCGACCTCCAGGGC
The DNA here is from genome assembly GCA_041912555.1 of Thermoanaerobaculia bacterium. GTDB lineage: Bacteria > Acidobacteriota > Thermoanaerobaculia > UBA5066 > Gp7-AA6 > DAHUXD01. The sequence goes on along the minus strand of JAYRMU010000053.1, from coordinate 69,703 downwards.
CGGTACGTCTACGGCGACTTCTGCTCCGGCCGCATCTGGGCCGCCTCGCTGCAGTCGGGCACGTGGTCGCCGGTCCTGCTCCCGATCTCCGCCTCGTCGCTCACGACCTTCGGGGAAGACGTTCTCGGAGAGCTGTACGTCGGGGCGTCGGGCACGCTGTACCAGATCGTCCCTCCGGAGCCCTTGGCGCCGACGATCGACACGATCACCCCGGCCTCGGGCACGACGCGCGGAGGCGAACGGGTCCGGATCACCGGGACGAATTTCACGAGCCGCACCGGCGTGGCCTTCGGCCTCGTTCCCGCCGCGGTGACCGTCCAGAGCTCGACCGTTCTCCTGGCCGTCGCGCCGCCGCACCCGCCGGGCCTCGTGGACGTCGCGGTGGCGAACCCCGAGCTCGCGCCGGCGGTCCGGACGGGCGCCTTCGGCTACGTCGCGATCCCGCGCCTGCCGCCGCGCGAGCTCACGCCGCGCGCGGTCGTCCGCTAGACGCTTCCGCGGCGGCCCCAGACGAGGAAGGCCGCGGCGGAGAGGGCGGTCAGGAGCACGCCGTACGCCGCGGCGGCGCCGATCTCCTGGACGCGGAGCGAGGACAGGATCTCGATCGAGATGGGGCGCGTGTCGTAGGTGTAGAGCACGATCGAGACGACGAAGTCCCCGAGCGCGGCGAGAAACGCGAGGCTCGCGCCCGCGGCGAGCACGGGGCGCAGCTGCGGCAGGACGATCCGGCGCAGGCGACGCAGGCGCGCCGCTCCGAGCGAGGCCGCGGCCTCCTCGAGCGCGGGGTCGAGCTGCCGCAGCCCGGCGAAGGCCGCGCGGCCGGTCAGCGGCAGGCTGCGGACGAGGTAGCCGAGGGGCAGGATGGCCGCGGTCCCGACGAGCACGAACCGTCCGGCCCAGGGGGCGTTCACGCTGAAGGCGGCCGCGAGCGCGACGGCGAAGACGGTTCCCGGCAGGGCCCACGGGGCTGCGACGAGGCCTTCGATGGCCGCCCCCCACCGGTCGGAGCGCCGCGCCGCGAGCCAGGCCGCGCCGAAGCCGATGAGGATCGCGAGCGCGGTGGCGGCCGAGGCCATCCAGAGCGAGTTCAGGATGGGCCTCAGGCGCTCCGCCTCGGAGAAGAGGGACCGGTAGTTGTCGAGCGAGAGGACGGGCGGGAGCGCCTCGGTCGTCCACGTGTTGCGGGGCACGAGCGAGACGAGGACGAGGGTGGCGTGCGGCGCCAGGAGAAAGAGCGCGAGGCCCCATCCGGCCGCCGTCGCCGCCCAGCGGCGCCCGCCGAGCTCCCGCCGCCGCGGGGCGATGCCGCGCACCCCCCCCGCGACCGGGCGCGCGCGCTCGAGCCGGCGGAGAAGCCACAGGCCCGCGAGGCCCAGGAGGGCGAGCGTCACCGTCTCCACCATGGCGAGCGCCGTGTCGCCGTTCAGCTTCGAGGCGACGATCTGCGTCGTCATGACCCGGAAGCTTCCGCCGAAGACGTACGGGGCGCTGAACGAGGCGAGCGACGTCATGAACGTCAGCAGCGCCGCGCCCGACAGCGCCGGCGCGAGCAGGGGCAGCGTGACCGTCCGCAGGACGCGGGCCCGGTCCGCGCCGAGGCTCGCCGCGGCCTCGAGGAGCGAGCCGTCCACGCGCGCGAGCCCGGCGCGGGTGAAGAGGTAGAAGTACACGTACATCGAGTACGCGTGGACGAGCAGGATCGCGCCGGGCCCCGACAGGCGCCAGGGAGGCTCCGCGAGGCCCGCGATCGCCTGCACGGCCCGCGAGGCGAAGCCGCTCTCGCCGTAGAGGAAGAGAAACGCGAGCACCCCGATCAGGGGCGGCAGGGCCACGGGCAGCGCCACGAGCGCGCCGAGCAGGCCGCGTCCCGGGAACTCGTTGCGCTCGAAGACGAACGCGAGGGGCACGCCGATCGCGGCGGAGAGCGCCACCGTGGCGAGCGAGATCCAGAGGCTCGCCCAGAGCGCCGACCACTCGGCCGGGCGGCGGGCGAATTCCGAGACGTGCTCGAGGGTCCAGTGCGGCGCGCCGAGGGCGTCGGCGAGGGTGAGGACCAGCGGGTAGCCGACGAGCCAGAAGAGGACGAGGGTCGCCAGCGCCGCCGCGGCGTTGCGGCGCCGCCCCTTCACGCCTCCCTCGGGAAGACGCGGGGCGCGGGACCGCCCGCCGCGGGCACGACGAGGACCGGCTGCTCCTCGCGCGCCGCGTCGGGAGGCGCGAGCACTTCGATCTCGCCCGCCGCGGTGGCCACGCGGAAGTACGCCACGCGGCCGGCGTAGCGCCGTTCGGTCACCGTTCCCGAGAGGGCGTCCGAGCGCGGCGCGCCGGCGAACGCCAGCGACTCCGGCCGCACGACGAGGTCGCCCGCGGCTCCCGGCGCGAGGGGCGCGCCCTCGTCGGCCGCCCAGAGGGGTCCGCCGGCGAACCGGGCGCCTCCCTCCCAGGTCACGGGCAGCACGCTCGAGCGCCCGATGAACGTCGCGACGAAGCGGGTCGCGGGCCGCTCGAAGAGCTCCTCCGGGGTTCCGAGCTGCTCGAGGCGCCCGCGGTGGAGCACGGCGACCCGGTCGCCGAGCTCGAAGGCCTCTTCCTGCTCGTGCGTCACGAAGAGCGTCGTGGTGCCGACCTTGCGGATGGCGCGCTTCAACTCCCGCCGCGTGTGCTCGCGCAGCGTCGGATCGAGGTTCGACAGCGGCTCGTCGAGCAGCAGGACGCGCGGGCGCGGGGCGAGGGCGCGGGCGAGGGCGACGCGCTGCTGCTGGCCGCCGGAGATCTCGGTGACCTTCCGGTCCTCGAAGCCGGCGAGGCCGGCGAGCGCGAGCATTTCCTCCACGCGGCCGCGGGCGTCGGCGGGACGGGCTCCCTGCGCGGCGAGGCCGAATCCGACGTTCTCGCCGGCCGTCATGTGCGGGAAGAGGGCGTAGTGCTGGAAGACCATGCCGAAGCGCCGCCGCTCGGGCGCCAGGGCCGTGACGTCCTCGTCTTCGACGACGATGCGGCCGGCGTCCGGCGTCTCGAATCCCGCGACGAGGCGGAGCACCGTCGTCTTGCCGCTGCCGGAGGGGCCGAGCAGCGCGACGATCTCGCCCCGGGCCGCGGACAGCGACACGCCCCGCGTGACGGCGGCCGCGCCGAAGCGCTTCTCGAGCCCTTCGAGCCTCAGGAAGGCGGACATCGGGTCCGCATTATTCACGAGACGAGGAAAAGCGACAGCCCGACGAGCAGGACGAGCAGCGCCGCCGACGCCGGAAGGAACAGCCGCCAGAAGGCCCGGCCGTCGCCTCCCTCCCGGACGAAGAGCTGCGCGCCGATGAGGTTGGCGATCGAGGCGACCGGCGTCCCGCACCCGCCGGCGTTGACCCCGTAGAGCAGCGCGCGGAAGCCCGCGGCGCCGGCGGCGGCCGGGGCGAGCAGCAGGGCGGCCGGCACGTTCGAGACGATCTGGGACAGGAGCGCGCCCGAGAGGACGAGGCCCCGGGCGTGGTGGCCGAAGATCCGCACGGGATCGACCGCCTGGTACAGGCGGCCGCGCTCGAGGCCGGCGACGCCGACGAAGAGCAGGGCGAACACGAGGACGAGCGAGAAGTCGGTCTCGAACAGGCGCCGGCCGAGCAGCGCCGCGCCGGCGGCGGCGAGGCCGAGGGGCACCGCGTGGTGGACGGCCCCGAAGAGGGCTCCCACCTCGGCCGCGAGGAGAACCACGCAGGCGGCGGCCCCGGGGAGGTCGACCGCGACGGCGGCGGAAGCGGGCGGCGCGAGCGCGCGCTTCGGGACCAGGGCGGGCACCCCGGCGGCCAGGAGGACGGCGGCCGCGGCGGTCCACGGGATCTGCGCCCCGAAGAAGGAGGCCGGCGTGAACCCGCCCCGCGCGTAGAGGAACAGGTTCTGCGGGTTTCCGACCGGGCTGACGCAGCCGAGCACGTTCGCCGCGGCCACCTCGAGGACGACGAGCGGCGTGAGGTCGAGGTCGGTCACCCCGCGCAGGAGCATCGTGAAGGGGATCACGAGGAAGAGCGCCACGTCGTTCGTCAGGACGGCCGCGAGCGCGCCCGAGACCGCGACCATCCCGAGCGCGAGGCCGCGCGCCGTGCGGAAGCGGCCGGCGACGGCCCGGACGAGGCGGTCGAAGAGGCCGGACACCTTCCCGAGCTCGACGGCGACGGTCAGCACGAGGAAGAGGGCGAGCAGGCGCAAGTCGAGGAGCCCCGGGATCTCGGCGGGACGGACGCGCCCCGAGACGAGCGCGGCCGCCGCGAGGGCGGCCGAGGCCGCGAGGAGCAGGCGCTCGAAGACGAGCGCGCGGAGGACGGGGTGCTCGAGGAGACGACGGACCCGGTGTGTCACCGCGCGGCGGCGGCTCCCTTGCCCCGGATCGTGCGGTCCCACGTCGCCATCCACGAGGAGCCGTCCTTTTCGACGAGCGCCCAGTCGATCGCGGCCGGGACCATCTCGCGCTCGACCTCGCGCGCCCACTCGGGCAGCTCGTCGCCGAGGTCGGTCCGCGCCGGGAGGCGGAAGGTCTTCTCCGCGGCGAGGCGCTGGAGGGACTTCTCGCCGACGAAGTCGATGAACTGCTTCGCGGCCGCGGGGTGCCGGCAGCCGGCGACCAGGCCGATCGCGTCGTCGATGACGGGGGTGCCGCTCTTCGGGAAGACGTACTGGAGGGGAGACCCGCGCTGGCGCTCGAGGAGCGTGTCGGGCAGGTCCCAGATCGTGACGAGACCCTCGCCCCGGATGAGCTTTTCGTACATCAGGATCGGGTTGAAGACGTACTCCTTCGTCTGCGCGTCGAGGCGGGCGAGCCAGGCGAATCCGGCGTCGGGGGAGCCCGTCTCGCGCACCGACTTCGAGAGGACGTAGCCCCAGACCGCGCGCATCGTGCCCGAGGCGAGGGGGTCGCGGATCAGGATCTTGCCCTTCCACTTCGGGTCGAGCAGGTCGTCCCACTCCTTCGGCGCGTCGGCGGCCGCGACCTTCTTCGAGTTGTAGACCGGCATCGCCGGCGTGCGGTAGAGGCCGAAGTAGAAGTCCCCGGGGTGCTGGCTCTCGGGCGCGACGTGGTCGGCCCACGGCGGCCGGTACGCCGCGAGCAGCCCGTCCTGGACGCCTCGCGAGAAGATCGTGTCGGGGCCGCCGTACCAGACGTCGGCCTGGGGGTTCGCCTTCTCGGACTTCAGGCGGTCGTAGACCTCCTGGGAGCCCATGTCGAGCCACCGCACGTCGATCTCGGGGTGCGCGCGCTCGAACTCCTTCTCGGCGAGCCCGAGGAGGTCGCGGCCGTGGGGCGAATAGAGGACGAGGGGCGTGCGCGGGTCGCGCCGGCAGGCCGAGGCGGCCGCGACGAGCAGGAGGAAGGAAGCGCGCGCGAGGAGCGACCGCATGGCCGCCGCGGATCTTAGCAGGCGGTCCCTACGGAGCCGGCGTCGGCGTCGGCCGGGCGCGCCGCTTCATCGCGTCCTCGTAGTTCTTGCGCTGCTCCGGCGTCATCTTGTCGAGGGACTGGCGCATCTTCGCCCGGGCGTCGGCGACCGCCTTCTGCTGCTCCGGCGTCAGGCCGCCGATCGCGAACTCGGTTTCCTTGTAGCCCGCCGGGACCTCGAAGAGCGCGGCCGACACGGGCCCCTTCTCGAGGTGCGTCAGCACCATCGTCATGAAGGGCTCCGGGGAGCCCTTGCGGCGCATGGCGTAGCGCACCGGGAACCCCGAGAGGCCGTTGTCCCGGAGCGCGGTCATCCAGTTGTCGGATTCCTTCTGCCGGCGCCCGAGGGCGGCGAGCCAGTCGCTCGAGACCGCGAACTCCTTCGCGACGCAGACCTCGATGACGGTGCCGGCCGAGGAGGTCAGCTCCGCCTTCTGGCACGAGAGGCCGGCGACCGTGTCGGTGCCGAGCTTCTTCACCTCGTAGGTCTGCTTCGGGAGGTCCTTCGCGTCGCCCTTCATCTTCTTGAGGTCCCAGACCGAGTAGGTCTTGTTCGCGTCGTCGACCATGTACATCTTGTCCGGCTCGGAGACCTTGCCGAACATCGTCGACTTGATGTGCTGCGGGGCGGTATCGCCGGTCTTTCCCTTTCCGCCGCGGCCGGCCGTGATGTCGGTCTCCCACTCCATGCGGTAGGCGCCCTTCGTCACGAAGATCTTGCCGGTGCCGGGGATGGTGTCGCCCCGGGACGTGTTGGTGGTGATCTTGAAGTCGGCCACGCCCTCGAACTGCGCGCGGGCGGCCGCGGCCGCGGCGAAGAAGACGGCGAGGGCGGCGAGGGTGCGTTTCACGGTCGGGACTCCTTTCGGGGCGGTCATTTCCAGGCGAGCAGGTTCGCGAGCAGACGATACGCTCCGGGCACGCCGGCGGGAAGCTGGCGGAAGAACGCGAGGCCGGTGTAGACGTAGCGGCCCTTGCCGAGCCGCGCGGAGAGCAGCGCGCCCTTCTGCTCCGGGCCCCCGGGGTCGGCCATCGCGAGGAGCGCCGTGTATTCCGGGCCCCAGGTATGGGCGAAGTAGAGGCCGCGCTCCTGCACCCAGCCGTCCCAGTCGGCCGGGCCGATGGCGTTCGGCGTGCGGAACACCGGGCTCTGAGGATCGAGGACCGTGACCTTCGCCGTCTCGTCGGTGACGCGGTCGTGCGGGCGCGCGATCTCGAGGGGGAAGGGGGCGAAGCCGCCGCGCACGAAGGCGTACTGCTGGTACTGCACGATGACGAGGCCGCCGGCCCGGGCGTAGTCGAGCAGGCGTCCGTTCGCGCCGGGCAGCGCGGGGTCGGTCTCGTACGCGCGGCTGCCCACGAGGATCGCGTCGTAGCGGGAGAGGTCGCCGGCGTCGAGGTCGCGCTCCGTGAGGACCTCGACCGGAACGCCGACGGCCGTCAGCGCCTCGGGGACCTGATCCGCCGCTCCGCGGACGTAGCCGACGCGCGTCAGCTTCGGGAAGCGGATGTCGGCCGCGGAGACGGAGACGGCGGCGTCCTCGGGCTTCGGGGTTCGCGGGATGTACCCGTAGTCGATCGTGCGGATCCCGAGATCCATCCGCGTCCCGTCGGCGAGCACCGCGGCGAGCGAGAACCCGTACCGGCCGGGCGCCATCGAGGCGGGCGGCGGCACCAGGACGTCGAAGAACGCGCGCTCGCCCCGCTTCGCGAGCGAGAACGGCTTCTCGGCGGGCGCGGGCCAGCCCGGCGGCGGCGCGATGGAAAGCCGTCCCGACAGCGGCTTCTCGGTGTTCGAGGTCAGCGTGACCTCGACGTGCTTGTCCTTCTGCGAAGAGGGCCACACGAGCAGGCGGGGCTCCACGGCGACGTCGAGGGGCGGCGCGGCGCGGACCGGCCGCCGAACCTCGCCGAGGGCCTCGTCGCGGATGCGGAAGGCGGCGTCGCGCTCGAGCGTGACGGGGGCGCCGGCGATCGTCAGGCGCACGGAGGCGCGCAGGGCGGCGGGAGCGAACGGCTCGCCCCGCACCGCCGCGGGCGTCGCGCTCCAGTCGTAGAGGTCGCCGATCAGGGGCCTGGAGAGGAAGTACGGCAGGGTCGGGCGCGCGGCCGCGGGAACGGCGACGCTCGCCTTCCACTCCTCGAGCCTGCCCGAGGCCACGGGCCGCCCCGCGCCCGGCGCGCCGCCGTCCCACCCCTCGGGGCTCACGAGCGCGACGGCCTCGACGGCGACGGGCTGCGTTCCCGCGTTCCAGACGCTGACGGTCACGCCCACGCTTTCACCCGGGGCCGTGACTTCGCGCTCGGCCAGGACGTCGAGCGTCACCCCGGCCGCCGCCGCGAGGGCGGCCTGGGCCAGGGCGATCTTCTCGTCGAGGAGCATGCCGACGCCGCCGTCGCCCGGCCGGACCAGCGCGCGCGCGGCGCGCAGTTGGCCGAGCGCCTCCGCGAGCACGGGAACCGTCGAGGCGAGGTCCGGCGTCGAGAGCCGCTGGAGCGCCTCGGCGGTGAGCGCCGCGACGCGATCGAGGTGCTGTTCCATCGCGGCGCGGCGGCCGGGATCGGCGGCCTCGGCCGCGATCGCCGACAGGCGCGTGTCCACGCCGGCGAAGAGGTCCTTGCCTTCCTTGCCTCCTCCGCCCGCGACCCACCCGACCGCCGTGTCCTGGGGGCCGGGCTCCTGCAGCATCCCCATGTCCTGGGAGCGGTGGAGGCTGCGGCTGGCCATCGCGATCTGGTAGTACGAGCGGCCCGTCAGCGGATCCACGGACCCGGTCGGCAGGACGATCGTGGTCGAGTCCTTGTCGAACCAGCCGGTCTCGCGGTACAGCGCGCGCGGCTGCCAGGGGGTCAGCCCCTCGGCCGCCAGGGCCGGCGCGACCGCCGCGTCTCCGGCGGCGCGGAATGCCTCCTGCGCCGTCAGGCCCGCCGCCTGGTGCTGGCCGTGGCCGTCGCGGGGCGTTCCGGAGAAGATGCTGACCATGACCTGGGGCCGGAAGCGGCGCACGATGCGCACGGCGTCCTCGAGCAGGACCGCCTTCGGCCAGTTCTGCAGCGTCTCCTCGATCGAGCGCGTGAACCCGAAGTCGTAGGCGCGCGTGAAGAACTGCCGCCCGCCGTCCAGGCGCCGCGCGGCGCACAGCTCCTGCGAGCGCACGAGGCCGAGACCGACGCCGAGGTCCGGTCCCACCAGGTTCTGCCCGCCCTCTCCGCGCGAGAGCGACAGGTAGGCGGCCTCGCCGCCCATCCCCTGCGCGACGAGCGCGAGCAGCTCCGTGTCCTCGTCGTCCGGGTGAGCGCCGACGACGAGCAGGCGCCGGTGCGTGCCGAGCCGGCGAAGCATCCGGTCCACGGATTCGAGGCCGCCGGTCGACGGCGGCGACAGCGCGTACGAGGCCGCCGCGACCGGGCTCTCCTCGGCCCGGGGCGCGGCGGCCGCGAGGAGCAGGACGAGGCTGGCGCCGAGGACGAGCGCGGTGCGGACGCGGCGCACTACTTCTTCAGGCTCTTCTTCACCAGCGGGACCGAGGCGGCGGCCGCGGCGCCGAGAAGGGCGGCGAGCAGGCTCGCCTTCTTCTTCGGGCCCATCGAGCGCCACTCGTCCGCCAAGCGCGTCACCGTCCGGCGGGACGCCTTGGAGGCGTTGCCGGCGGCCCGGCGAAAGGCCGTGGCGCCCTGGTCCGACGCCTCGGCGATCGCGGCGCGCGCGACCTCCACCCCGCCCGTGATCGAGCGGATGACGCTCTCGAACGACACGCCCTTCGCGGAGGCCTTGCGGCGGGCGGCGGGCTTGCGGCGGGCAGCCGGCTTGCGGGGGCGCGCGGAGGACGAGGCCTTTCGCGCGGCGGGCTTGCGCCGCTTGGACGCCCCGATCTCGACCACCGTGCCCGAATCGTCTGAGTTTTCCATGATTTTCCTCATTTCTCTCCGGCCGCGGGGTACACCGGGGCGATGTCGACCGGAATGTCCTTCAACCCCGCGTTGACGCGTTCCATTTCCGGGGTCAGTTTGCCGTAGTTCGCGAGGAGCCTCTGCGCGCGCGCCAGGTCGCCGGTCGCCTCGATCATCAGGAGCTCGTTCGAGAGCGACCGCACGGCCTCCCGGAATTTCGCCGGGTCCACGCGGAAGCGGCCCGCCGCCGCCGGCACGACCGCCCCCTTCCCGGCGAACCAGTTCCACTGGACGGCCGCGCCGCCCCCGTGGGCCTCGTCGGCGCCGAAGCGGATCGAGCGGTAGAGAAGGCTCGAGGCGGTCGCCGCGAGGGTGTCGGCGTCGAACGCGGTCAGCCACTTCTCGTCGATCGCCTGGAGCAGGATCCACATCCCGACGACGTCCGCCTTGCACTCCTCGATGGCCGAGTACACGTTCTGGAGCGGGATGCGCTTGTCGACCCTGCGTCCGTCCGGCAGCGTGATGATCCCGGGGCCGAGGCCGTGGGCGAGCTCGTGGAAGAGGGTGTGCGTGAAGTAGGCGTCGAAGGAGACGAGCGGCTGCTGCGCGGGATCCAGGACGCGCTCGGCGATCGGCTTGCCGGAGATCCGGAACTTCGCCTCCATGACGTTCTTGACCATGACCTTCTTCGAGCCCTTCGCCTCGCGGACGCGCTCGTCGTTGGGGAGGTTGAAGGCGCTCGTCTGGACGCCGGCGCGGGCGTCGCCGGCGGTGTACGCCTCCTGCACGACGCGGATGGGCGACTCGAACCGGCGGGACGTGTTCTTGTGCTCGTCCGGGATCGGGAGGCCCTTCTCCATGTCGGGCAGGTGCCGGGCGTAGACCGCGAGCTTTTCGCTCTCGGCCTTGTCGCGGACGGAGACCACGGACTCGAAGGACGCCTTGCGGTTGAAGAGGTCGTCCTCGTAGACCTCGTAGGGCCCGAGCACGATTTCGATGTCGGAGTCGAGGTCCATCCAGGCGAGGTCCGCCGCGTAGTAGTCGTCGTTCAGGAGGGCCACGGCGAGCTTCTCGAGGTAGGCGCGCAGGGACGCGTTGGCGGTCATGATCGCGGCCCGCCGCAGGTGGGCCGCCGTCGTCTCGAGGAAGTTCCGGTACTCGCGCGAGTAGGGAACCGCGGTCAGGGACTTGCCGTCGCGGCGGATCACGGTCGTCAGCCCCTCGAAGGCCTTTCGGTCTTCCGGGTGCGCGGCCACCCAGCGCTCGAACTCGTCGCGCGTCAGGTCCGGCGGGTAGAAGCCGGCGCCGGGCGGTTTCGGGGAGGACCCGATGAAGGGGGCGTTGCCGGCGAGGCGGTCCCAGGGCCCCGCGTTGATGCGGAACCAGGCGAGCGCGTCCCGGGCGCCCGCGGCCTGCCGGGCGGCCTCGCTGGTCAGCTGCCGCCGGAGGGCCGGATTCCGGTCCGAGACCTGGCGCAGGAAGATCTCGCCGACCGGCCGCGAAGCCTCGATCAGCGCGGAGAGGACTCGCGTCTCGCGCGCGTCGAGCAGGGAGCGGTCGTAGTCGATCGGGGTCGGGGGGAGCTTCTTGAGCTGTTCGGGGACATCCGGAGCGAACCGGAGGGCTGCCCCGCCGGCCAGGGCCAGCGCCGCGAGCGCCAGGATCGCCTTCATGGCGCGAATCTAGCATTATCTTTACGGTCTATGGGCTTGCCCGAGGCTTCGCCGGACGGACTCGACCGGGAGAGCCTCGCCTCCTGGTACGCGGCCAACCGCCAGCGTTCCGAGGCCCTGTTCGATCTCGTCCGCCCCGAGGCCTACGAGGCGCGCCCCATCCCGCTGCGCAACCCGATCTGCTTCTACGAGGGCCACATTCCCGCGTTCGCCGTCAACACGCTTCTCAAGAGAGGCCTGGGCCTTCCCGGCCTCGACCCGGATTACGAGGTGCTCTTCGAGCGCGGCATCGACCCCGAGGACGAGAACGGCGTTCCGAAGCCGCCGCGGCCCTGGCCCTCCCGCATCGAGATCCGGAGCTATGGAGCGGCGGCGGATCGCGCCTTCCTCGACGCCCTCGCGCGCCGCGACGTCGCGGCCGAGGACAACCCGGTCCTCGCGGGAGGCCTCGCGCTCCGGACGGTCCTCGAGCACGAGGCGATGCACCAGGAGACGCTGCACTACATCTGGCACCGGCTGCCGTACGACGAGAAGGTGCGCCCGGGCGCGCTCGCGGCGCCCTGGATCGGACCCGAGCCCGCGCCGCCGCGTTCGGTCCGGATTCCCGCCGGCCGCGCCACGCTGGGCACCGGGCCGGAGGAGCCGTTCGCGTGGGACAACGAGCGGCCGGCGCATCGGGTGGACGTCGCCGCGTTTTCGATCGACGCCGACAGCGTGACGAACCGCGACTACCTCGAGTTCGTCGAAGCGGGGGGCTACGAGGACGCGACGTCGTGGGACGACGCGGGATGGCGCTGGCGGACGGAGACCGGAACGCGGCACCCCCTCTTCTGGGAGCCGCACCGCGACGCCTGGTTCTGGCGCGGGATGTGGGACCTCGTCCCGCTGCCGATGGCGTGGCCCGTTTACGTGTCGCAGGCGGAGGCCTCGGCGTACGCGCGCTGGAAGGGAAGGCGGCTGCCGACCGAGGCCGAGTACCACCGGGCCGCTTTCGGCACGCCGACGGGAGCCGAGCGCCGTCACCCCTGGGGCGACGAGCCGCCGGACGCGACGCGCGGCAATTTCGACTTCGCGCGGTGGGATCCCGTGCCGGTCGGAGCGTTCCCGCGGGGCGCGAGCGCGTGGGGGGTTCGCGATCTGGTCGGCAACGGCTGGGAGTGGACCTCGACCCCCTTCGCGCCGTTCGAGGGATTCCTGCCGATGCCGTCCTACCCGCAGTACTCGGCCGACTTCTTCGACGGCCAGCATTACGTCCTGAAGGGCGCCTCGCCGGCGACCGCGAAGGAGCTCATCCGGCCCGGCCTGCGCAACTGGTTCCGGCCGACGTACCCGTACGTCTACGCCAAGTTCCGGACGGCGGCCTGAGGCCGTGTCGATCCCATTCAGCGCCCAGGCGCCCCCCGCCGACACGGTCCGCGACTTCGCCGAGGACGTGCGGCGCGACCTCGCGGCTCCGCCCCGGCAGCTGCAGTCCAAGTATCTCTACAACGGCCTCGGCTCGGCGCTCTTCGAGGCGATCTGCCACCTCCCGTGGTACCGCATCACGCGCGCCGAGGGGCGGCTGCTCGCGCGGTTCGCCAAGGACATGGTGGCGCCGCTCGGCGATCCCGTGACGCTGACCGAGCTCGGCTGCGGCAGCGGCGAGAAGCTCGCGATGATCGCCGAGGCCCTGAGGCTGCGGCGGCGGCCCGTCGGCGTGCACCTGATCGACATCTCGCCCGCGGCCCTCGAGCTGTCGGAGCGCACGCTCGGACGCTTCGAGCACGTGTCGGTCGTGGGCCACCGGGCGACCTACGAGGAGGGACTGCGGCACGCCGCGCGGCAGCGGCCGGATCGCGGCGCGATGCTCGTCCTCTTCCTCGGCTCCAACATCGGAAACTTCGACCCGCACGCCGCCCGCGAGTTCCTGTCCGAGATCCGCCGGGCGCTGCGGCCCGGGGACGCGCTCCTGCTCGGCGCCGATCTCGTGAAGCCCGAGAAGGACCTGCTCCTCGCCTACGACGATCCGCTCGGGGTGACGGCGGCCTTCAACAAGAACCTCCTCGCGCGGATCAACACGGAGCTGCTCGCCGACTTCGACCTCGCCGCCTTCGATCACCGCGCCGTGTGGAACCCCGACGAGCGGCGGGTCGAGATGCACCTCGTGTCGCGGCGCGCGCAGACCGTGCGCATCCCGCGCGCCGGCTGCGAGGTGTCGTTCGCGGCCGGCGAGGGGATCTGGACCGAGAGCTCGTACAAGTACGACGCCCGCGATCTGACGGACCTCGTCGAAGCCCACGGCTTCCGCTGCCACGAACAATGGATCGAGACCGACGCGCGGTTCTCGCTGACGCTGTTCATGGCGGCGGAACCGGTTTCCGCGGCGGGGTAGGCGCCGCGGCGTCGCCGGGACGCGGGCCTCGGCGGAAGTCGACCCCCGTGGCGTCGGGCGGGACCGTGAACCTCCATCGGGACGACGGGTCGGGAGTCGCCGCGATGCTCCCGATGGGCTTTCGGGAGCGCCCGCGCGCTGAGCCGAGGGTCAGAGCGAGGGGGGCTTGACGGGGGTCGGAATCGAGGGCCGCGCCTTCTTCAAGGGGAGACTCGGGAGCCGCTGCCCGGTCGCGTCCGTCTCCCCGCCCCCGCCCGCGCCCCGGACGTCCCCGGCCGGATCCGCGGGCAGCGGCGCCATCCGCAGCGCCGCCCAGCGCTCGCCGGACGACTCGCTCTTGAGGACTCCCATCTGCGTCGCCGCGTAGAGGGTCGAGGGCGAGCGGGGGTCGATGGCGAGAGCGGTGACGTACACGTCGCCCTTGAGCTCGGTCCACGACTGTCCGCGGTCCGCGGATTTGTAGATCGCCGCGGCCGTCCCGGCGTACATCGTGCTCGGGGAGGAGGGGTCGGTGACGACCGAGAGGACGTTCCAGCTGCGAAGCCCCTTGTTGATGGCCGACCACGACGCGCCGCGATCGGCGCTGCGGAAGATGCCGTCGTGCGTGCCGGCGAACATCTGTCCCGACGTCCGGTCGATCGTCAGGTTCCAGACGGTCCCGTGGCTCAGGCGGCCTGAGGGGCGCGACCAGGTGACGCCGCCGTCCGTGCTCCAGAAGACCCCCTCGCTGTTGGTGCCCGCGTAGATCCGACCGGGCGTGTCCGGGTCCACGGCGACGACCGTCACCGAGACGTGGGTGGTCGGGGGCGTCAGCTCCTTCCACGTCCCGCCGCCGTCCTCGCTGTGGAACACACGACCGGCCTCGGCGCCGGCGTAGACGCTGCCCGCGCGGTGGGGGTCGACCGCGATCGCCCCGACGTAGCGGGCGCCGATGCCCTCGTTCGCCTCGGTCCAGTGCTCGCCGGCGTTCGCGCTCCGGAAGACGCCGCCCGTGTCCGTCGTCGCGTACAGGTTCGACGGGGTGAGGGGATCCACGGCCAGGGCGAGCAGGGAGTGATTGCGCAGGCCTCCGCCCGTCCGCTTCCAGCTCGCGCCCGCGTCGGTCGTCTTGTAGAGGCCCCGGGCCGTCGCGGCGTAGATCGTCGAAGGGGCGGAGGGGTCGAGCGCGAACGCCGTGACGAGGCCGCCTTCCCCCTGGAGCACGAAGCCGGGCCCCTGGTCCTGTGCGGCCGCCGACACCGCGACGCACAGCGCCAGCGACGTCAGCAGGAATCCTCGAACGCGGCCGATCATGTGGCGGGCATTTTCCGTCAGTCGGCCGCGGATAGCCAGTTGTGGCCGCCGGGGCCGCGTCTCCGGGAGGACCGTCGCCCGGGTGGGACGGTTTGGCTCAATCGACCCGCCGCTTCGAGCGCCCATCGACCTCCAGAACGCCGCGCGGCCTTTCCGCGCGGCTCCTCGACCCCTCGCGAGGGCCGTCAAGGAAAGAGGCGGAAGTCGGCGGGAGAAACCGTATCGCCATCGCACGGCGATTCGGTCGCGCGGAGGCTCCTCGCGGCTTCCCGTCCCTGTTTCCGGCCCATTTGACCCTCGAAAACCGGCGGTGGTACCGTCCTCGCGCCCCGAACAAGGAGGTGCCCCCTGAAGCGTCTGATCGCATCCGCCTGCCTCGCCGCCGTCGCGTCCGTCGCCGCCCCCGCCGAGGAGCGCGTGGACCTCGACATGGTGACCAGGATCCGCCTCGAGGAGTTCAACCACTCGCAGGTCATGGACACCGCGAGCGAGCTGATGGACCGCATCGGCCCGCGGCTGACCGGCTCGCCCCAGATGAAGGAAGCCAACGAGTGGACCAAGGCGAAGCTGGCCGAGTGGGGAATGGCCAACGCCCACCTGGAGACCTGGGGCCCGTTCGGGCGGGGCTGGTCCTACCAGGCGTGCGCGGTCCGCATGGTCGCGCCGGACCACGCGGAGCTGCTCGCCCTGCCGATCGCCTGGACGCCGGGCACCAACGGGCTGGTGCGCGCGAAGGCGGCGCGGCTGAACGTGAAGTCCAAGGAGGAGCTCGAGAAGCTCAAGGGCACCTTCACCGGCAAGATCGTGATCTACGGCGAGCTGCGGGACCTGAAGCCCCACGACAAGCCGGACGTCGAGCGGTTCGACGAGAAGTCGCTCGCCGACGAGGCCCGGTACGAGATGCCGGGCGGCGCGCCCCGCTACAACCGCGAGGAGTACATCAAGCGCCGCGAGCTGCGCAAGGCGGTGGACGCGTTCCTGGCGGAGGAGAAGCCGCTCGCCATCATCGACTACGGGCGCGGCGACTACGGCACCTTCGGGATCCAGGGGCTCGGCGACGACTACCGGGTCTCGCGTCCCGTCCCCGCCTACCCCGCGCTGTCCATGGAGGTCGAGCACTTCGGACGCATCGCGCGCCTGCTCGACCGGAAGGTGGACGTCGAGCTCGAGATGGACGTCAAGACGACGTTCATCGAGGCCGACCAGATGCAGTGGAACACGATCGCCGAGATCCCGGGCACGGACAAGAAGGACGAGGTCGTGATGCTCGGCGCCCACCTCGACTCCTGGCACGGCGGGACGGGCGCCACCGACAACGGCGCCGGCTCGGTCGTCACGATGGAGGCCATGCGCATCCTCAAGGCGCTCAACGTCAAGCCGCGCCGGACGATCCGGATCGGCCTCTGGAGCGGCGAGGAGCAGGGCCTCTACGGCTCCCGCGCGTACGTGTCGCAGCACTTCGCCTCCCGCCCCGAGCCGAGCAAGGAGGAGAAGGACAAGCCCTGGTACCTGCGCAAGGAGACGGGCCCGCTGACCTACAAGCCCGAGTTCGCGAAGCTCTCGGCGTACTTCAACCTCGACAACGGCACGGGGAAGATCCGCGGGATCTACTGCGAGGACAACGCGGCGGCCGCGCCGATCTTCGAGTCCTGGCTCGAGCCGTTCCACGACCTCGGAGCGACGGCCGTGACGCTCAACCGCACCGGCGGGACCGACCACGAGTCCTTCGACCAGGTGGGCCTGCCGGGGTTCCAGTTCATCCAGGACCAGGTGGATTACGAGACGCGCACCCACCACACGAACATGGACCTCTACGAGCGGCTCGTGAAGAGCGACCTCATGCAGGCCTCCGCCGTCATGGCCGCCTTCGTCTACAACGCCGCGATGCGGGACGGGATGTTCCCGCGCAAGCCCCTCCCCAAGGACGAGCCCAGGAAAGACGAGCCGAAGAAGGACGAGCCGAAGAAGGCGGAGCCCGCCAAGGCGGCCCCGGCCGCCTCTCCCGCGAGCTGACCTTCGTTTTTGCTACCATGTTGCCTTCGCACGACAAGGACGGTCACGATGCGTAGACGGATGCTCCCGGCCCTTCTCGCCGTCGCCCCGCTTCTTTCCGCCGTGCCCGGCTTCGGCCAGGGCGCCCAGGAGGAGGTCACGACGACCTCCCGCCCCGTGCGCCTGATCCGCAGCTGGGAGGAGACGATCAAGGGGGCGGACGGGCGCGAATCGGCGCGCCGCGTGGACGTGCTCTTCGACTACGACCGGGGCGTCGCGTGGGAGGCGTTCTTCACGCCGGAGGGCTCGCCGATCGGGAGGATGTCGCTCGGCCTGGGTCACCCGTCCCCGTCGTCCGTAGAAATCCAGGAGGCCTACGACATCGTCCGGGCCGACCCGGAGTTCGAGCGGCTCTTCAAGCGCTTCAAGGTCGTCTTCGAAGGCGGGTTCCTCCTCGTCGAGGACAAGGGGAGACCCTGCGGGCCCGGCAGCCGGTGCCTGCGCGTCTTCCTCCTCTCCTCCGACCGGGCGGGGACGATTCGCCAGCTCGTGGTGGACCTGACGAAGCAGAAGGTGGCCTACGACGACTTTGCGCCGGAGACGCGCAGGAGCGGACGATGACGATGAAGAATTTCCTCCTGGGCGCCCTCGTCCTGGCGGGCGGTCTCTGCGCCGCCCCGGCCGTCGCGGCCGGGCCCACGTGCGTTCCGCCGACCGAGCACCTCATGTCGTGGCCCGACGTCAACCCGGTCTGGCAGTTCTGCTGGGTGCGTCCGGCGCAGTCGAGCGGTTCGAACGGGTCGGGGATCGAGATCCGCAACGTGTACTACAACGGCCACCTCGTCATGAAGCGCGGCGGGGTTCCGATGCTCAACGTCGAGTACACGCAGACGAGCTGCGGGTGCGACTGCTACCGGGACTGGGAGACCTCGCAGTCGTTTTTCATCGCGGACAACATCATCACGCAGGGCGTCTACGCCGAGCCGACCTCGCCGCCCGTCACCGTGTGCGACGTCGGGGGCGGCGTCGACGTCTGTTCGTCCGGAGACGCGAACTGCTTCAACGGGGTGGCGGCGGAGAAGCTCGCGGACCGGCTCATCCTGACCACCCAGATGGACGCCGGCTGGTACCGCTACATGATGAAGTGGCGCTTCTACCTCGACGGCCGGATCGAGCCGGTGTTCGGCTTCGGCGCGGTGTCGGCGGGGTGCGTGAGCTGCAGCCACAAGCACCATGCCTACTGGCGCTTCGACTTCGACATCGACACCCCGGGCACGAGCGTCGTCTCCGAGGGGCCGAACCCCGCGCAGGCGGGACGCCCCGGCCCCCGGCCGCGCATCGTGAGCCTGCCCGTCGAGACGATGCGGATCGACAACTACCCCGGGATCTCGTGGTCCGTCGCGAACCCGACGACCCACCGCGGATACCGGATGGTCCCCGGCATCGAGTCCAACCTGCCGGCCGACGCGTTCTCCCAGGGGGACTTCTGGGCGCTCAAGTACCATCCCAACGAGATCGACGACGGCCACGGCCTCGGAGACTGCCCGGTCAACTACGCCCCCTGGCTCAACAACGAGGCGCTGACGGGCGACGTCGTCTTCTGGTACCGAACCGGCTGGATCCATCCGGCGGGGGATCTCAGCGACTTCGAGCTGGTCGGCCCGACGCTCTATCCCGTCGGCGACTGGAGCCCCTAGCCGCCTCGCCCGGTCTCCAGAACCTTTGCCGGGGCGCGACGTAATCGCAGGGCAGGGGGGGACGCCCGTCCCGCCGAAGGAGGTCCGCCGTGAAGATCCGCCCCGTCCTGTTCGCCGGGATCCTGTCCCTGTCCGCCCTCGCGGCCGCGCAGGCCCCGGTCCCGGAGATCAAACCCGGGGAGAACCTCGTCGTCGAAGGCGTTCCGGCGATTCCCGCCGCGCTCGCCGACGCCGTGCGGCCCTACACCGAGGTCCGGGCGGCGGTCTTCACGAGCTGGAATCCCAGGGCCCACGAGATGCTGATCGCGACGCGGTTCGCCAACACCTACCAGGCGCACCTCGTCAAGGCCCCGGGCGCCGCGCGGACCCAGATGACCTTCTACCCCGACGGCGTCTTCGGCGGGAAATTCGATCCGAAGACCGGCGAGTGCTTCGTCTTCTCGAAGGACCGGGGGGGCGACGAGTTCTACCAGCTCTACCGCTTCGACCTCGCCGACGGGAAGGTGACGCTCCTGACCGACGGCAGGTCCCGCAACACCGGGGCCGTGTGGGCCAACGGCGGAAAGCGGATCGCCTACGGCTCGACCCGCCGCACCGGCAACGACGTGGACGTGTACGTCGTGGACACCGCGGATCCGAAGACCGACCGGCGCGTCGCGGAGCTCTCGGGCGGAGGCTGGCAGGTCGACGACTGGTCCCCGGACGACACGAAGCTCCTCCTCACCGAGGGGATCTCGGTCAACGAGAGCTACCTCTGGCTCGTCGACGTCGCGAGCGGGCAGAAGACGCCGCTCACCCCGAAGGGCAAGGACAAGGTCGCCTACGGCAACGCGGCCTTCGCCCGGGACGGCAGGAGCCTCTTCGTCACGCTCGACGCGGGGTCCGAGTTTCAGCGCCTGGCGCGCATGGACCTCGCGACGAAGAAGGTCGAGTTCCTGACGCCGGACACGGCGGACGTGGACGAGTTCGACCTCTCGCCGGACGGGAAGTCGATCGCTTACGTTGCCAACGAGAAGGGCGCGGGCGTCCTGCACCTGCTGGACCCCGCGACGAGGGCGGACCGGCCCGCGCCGGGGATCCCGCTCGGGATCGTCTCCGGCGTCCGGTGGCACCCCGACGGCACGGCGGTCGGATTTTCGATGACGTCCTCCCGGTCGAGCCACGACGCCTGGTCGTTCGACGTCCGGACGGGCAAGCTCGAGCGCTGGACCGCCAGCGAGACCGGCGGCCTGAACCCGGCGACGTTCGCCGAGGCGGAGCTCATCTCCTGGAAGTCCTTCGACGGGCGCGAGATCACGGGTTTCCTGTACCGCCCGGACCCCGCGAAGTTCCCGGGCAGGCGCCCGGTGGTCGTGGACGTCCACGGCGGCCCGGAGGGGCAGTCGCGGCCGGAATTCATGGGGCGCGACAACTACCTCATGAGCGAGCTCGGCGTGGCGATGATCGAGCCCAACGTCCGCGGCTCCACGGGGTACGGGAAGACCTACTCGCTGCTCGACAACGGGTTCCTGCGCGAGGGCACCTACAAGGACATCGCCGCCCTCTTCGACTGGATCGGGACGCGGCCGGACCTCGACGCCTCCCGCGTCATGGTGCAGGGCGGCAGCTACGGGGGCCACATGACGCTGGCGGTCGCGTACCTGTACAGCGACCGCATCCGCTGCGCCGTGGACGTCGTGGGCATCTCGAACCTCGTGACGTTTCTCGAGAACACGTCGGGCTACCGGCAGGATCTGCGGCGCGTCGAGTACGGCGACGAACGCGACCCGAAGATGCGGGCCTTCCTCCTGAAGATCGCCCCGATGACCAACGCCGAGATGATCCGCAAGCCGCTCTTCGTCGTCCAGGGGTTCAACGACCCGCGCGTTCCGCGGACCGAATCGGAGCAGATGGTCGCCCGCATCCGCAAGGTGGGGACGCCCGTCTGGTACCTGATGGCCCGGGACGAGGGGCACGGCTTCGCGAAGAAGTCGAACCGGGACTTCGAGTTCTACGCGACCGTCGCGTTCATGAAGGAGTACCTGCTGCCGAAGCCGTGACCGGCCCGGCGGAGCCCTACTCCTCGACGATCGCCTCGGCCTCGATCTCGACCAGGATCGCGGGGTCGATGAGGCGCGACACCTCCACCATCGTCGCGGCCGGGCGGATGTCCGCGAAGAACTCCCCGTGGGCGCGGCCGATTGCTTCCCAGTCGGCGATGTTCGTGACGTACATCCGGGTCCGCACGACGTGCTCGAGGCGCGCGCCCGTCTTCTCGAGCGCGGACTGGATGTTGCGGAGGGCCTGAAGCGCCTGCGCGCGCGGGTCGCCCGCGCCGACGATCGCTCCGTCCGCGCCGGTCGCGGTCGTCCCCGCGACGTGGACGACGTTGCCGACCCGCACGGCCCGCGAGTAGCCGACGACCGGCTCCCACGGCGCCCCGCTCGCGACGTTGCGGCGCGTGGAGGTCACTGGTCGTGCTCCGCGAGACGGTCGGCGGCGAGGTACTGGTCCTGGAGGTCCCGCCAGCCGGGCTGCTGGAGGAAATGGCGCAGAGCGTCGTTGATCGGGGCGCGCAGCGGGCTTCCGTCCGTCAGCGGGAAGGCGAGGGACTGCCGGTCGAGGGTGATCGGCAGGACCTCGACGCCGTGCGTCGGGTCGCGCTCCGCGTAGTAGTCCAGGGTGGTCGCGCCGTAGACGACCGCGCCGACCTCGCCGTTGCGCAGGGCCTCGAAGGCCCTGGGGGTCGTGGAGTAGACGCGATGGCGAATGCGGTCGTGCCTCAGGAGCTCGCCCGCCGACGCGCCCTCGATCGTGCCCACGATGGACCGGCGCAGGCTCTCGACGCCGCGGACCTGGCCGAATTCCGCCACCGCGAGTTTCGCCGTCACGAAGGCGGTGAAGGCCGTCACGAGGATCAGGCTGACGAACATCCAGAGCAGCGCGACCATGCGGCCCCAGAACGTGATCGGGACCTTGTCGCCGTACCCCACCGCCACGGTCGTGACGCCGGACCACCAGAAGCCCGAGCCGACGCCCTGGAGCGCGCCGCCCGAGAACTGGGGGTTGCGGCGGCGCTCGAGGAGCCAAAGGACCGCCCCCGCGAGGAAGACGAGGGCGGTGATGGCCAGGTAGAGGCGCAGGGCCGTCGGCGTGACGAGGGCCCGCGCGATCATGAGCCACCGCTCCTCGTCGCCGCCGCGGCGCACCGCGATGCCGTTCTCGACGACGAGGAAGTCGTGGCTGAAGTCGATCAGGCGCTCGCGATCGAGGGTCGCGGCGAAGGGCGCGGCCGCGACGTCGAGGCGGGCATGGGCGATGTCGTCGAGGATCGTGTCGGGAGACGCCTCGCCGAACCGGTACTGGAGGTTGAGCTCGCTCGCGATCTCCTTCCAGAGGTCCACGATGAGCCCGCGCCACTGGCCGTCCGAGCCCCGCATCGCGTACGGGGGCGCCTCGAACACGCCGACGCGCCAGACCCGCTCGGTGACCGCCGGGGCGCGCTCGGGCCCGGCAGCGGCGGCCGCGCCCGGCAGCGCGAGCAGGCCGACCGCGAGCGCCGCCCGGAGCAGCCTCATCGCTCCAGGTAGGTGTACCGCGGAAACACGTCCGCGAATTCCTTGTAGATCGCCCGCGCCTCGTCTTTCTTGAGCGGGCGCCCGGCGACGCGCTTGAGCTGGCGGTCGATGGAGTCGAGGATCTCGGTGCGGTCGTAGTTCATGTACTCGAGGACGCGCTCGCACGATTCGCCCGGCAGGACGTCGGCGACGTGCGCCCGTCCCTCCTCGTCCACCGTCACGAGGACCTCGTTGGCCTCGCCGAAGAGGTTGTGCAGGTCGCCGAGGACGTCCTGGTAGGCGCCCATCAGGCACACGCCCAGGTAGTACGGGTCGCGGTTGCGGAGCGGGTGGAGGGCCAGCGTCTCCTTGATGTCCCGCAGGTCGATGAACTTCTCGATCTTGCCGTCGGAGTCGCACGTGATGTCGGCGAGCGTTCCGAACTCCGTCGGCCGCTCGTTCAGGCGGTGGATCGGCAGGATCGGGAAGAGCTGGTCGATCGCCCAGACGTCGGGCAGGGACTGGAAGACCGAGAAGTTGAGGACGTACTTGTCGGCGAGCATCGTCTCCATGTCCTCGAACTCCTCGGGGACCTCCTTGAGGGTCTTCAGGTCCTTGTGGATGCGCTCGCAGATCTGCCAGAAGAGGATCTCTCCCTTCGAGCGGTCCTCGAGGGAAAGGTGGCCGAGGTTGAAGAGCGTGAAGAGCTCCTCCTTGTACTGCATGGCGTCGTGGTAGCTCTCGCGCACGGTCTTCGCGTTGACGGTCTGGTAGATCGAGGCGAGCTCCTGGAGGACCGTGGGGTCCGAAGGCGTGACGTGGACGCGGCGGCCCTGCTCGATGCGGTCGGCCACGTCCAGGACGTTCGTCACGAAGACCGAGTGGTAGGCGGTGACCGCGCGCCCGGACTCGGTCACGAGGACCGGCGCCGGAACCTTCTCCTCGTCGCAGATCTGCTTGACGGTGTAGACGACGTCGTTGGCGTACTCCTGGACGGAGTAGTTCATGGACGAGTCGAACGCGGTCTTCGAGCCGTCGTAGTCGACGCCGAGGCCGCCGCCGAGGTTCAGGTACTGGATCGGGACGCCCTGCGCGCGCAGCTTCGCGTAGACGCGGCCGGCTTCGCGGATGGCCTCCTTGATCTTGCGGATGTCCGTGATCTGGGAGCCGATGTGGAAGTGGAGCATGACGAGGCAGTCGAGCATCTTGCGGGACTTCAGGATCTTGACCGTCTCGAGCATCTCGGGCGTCGTGAGGCCGAACTTGGCCGCCTCGCCGCCCGACTTGGCCCACTTGCCCGATCCCCGCGCGTAGAGCTTGGCGCGCATGCCGATGAGCGGCCGCACGCCGCGGGCCCTGGCGACCGCGAGGATCCGCTCGAGCTCCGACACCTTCTCCAGGATCAGGACGACCTTCTTCTTCATTCGCACGGCGTTCAGGGCCATGCGCACGAAGATGTCGTCCTTGTAGCCGTTGCAGGTGATCAGGCACTCGGGGCCGAGGTCGGCGGCGATCGCGGCGAGCAGCTCGGGCTTCGACCCGGCCTCCAGGCCGTAGCCGTAGCGGCGGCCCGCCTCGACGATGTGGTCCACGACGACGCGCTTCTGGTTGACCTTGATCGGGAAGACGCCGCGGAAGGCGTTGCCGTAGCCGTACTCGTCGATGGCGCGCGCGAAGGCGTCGTTCAGGTTCGCGACCGCGGCCGACAGGATCTGCGGGAAACGGATGACCATCGGCGTCGCGATGCCGCGGACCGCGACCTCGTCCACGATCTGCTTGAGCGCGACCCCGCGGGACGCTTCCCGCGTGGGCCGGACGACGAGGTCGCCCTCGTCGGAGACGTGGAAAAAGCCCTTGCCCCAGTGCGGGATCCCGTACAGGGCGGCGGCGTCGGTGAAGCGGCGCGCCTCGGGGCGCGGCCGCGCGGAGGCGGCGGGGCGGGGGCGTCGGATCGGTCGTGCGGAAGCCATGCGCGAATCCTACGGCAGATCGGGTTTCAGGGCCTGCCGAGAAGCTCCAGCGCCGCGATCGTGAGGGCCGCGGCGCCCGTCTTGAGAGTGGGCTCGCGGTCGGGGGCGAACTCCGAGGAGTGGAGACCGGGAAGCAGGGTGGCGTCGCCGTGAGCGGCCTCGAAGCGCCTCGGCTCGGTCGCGCCGAGCCAGAACAGGAGCGAGGGGACCTTCGCGGCCCGTCCGAAGTCGCCGAAGTCCTCGGAGGCCATGATCGGCGGCAGCTCCACGACGCGCGAGGGGCCGAACGCCGCCGCGAGCGCCCCCGCGACCCGCTTCGTCAGGGCCGGGTCGTTGAACGTGGCGTCGTAGCCGAGGCCGATCTTCACGAGCGGCTCGCGCGGCGCGCCGGCCGCGACGGCCTCCGCCTTCACGATGCGCTCGATCGCCGCGAGGACCCGTTTCCGGACTTCTTCCTTGTAGGTCCGGATCGTCAGCTGCAGCTTGACCTCGTCCGGGATGATGTTGTGCTTCCGGCCGCCGTGGATCGAGCCCACGGTGACGACGACCGGGTCGAGGGGATTGGTCTCCCGCGCGACGATCGTCTGGAGCGCGAGGATCGTCCGGGCGGCGAGGACGATCGGGTCCACGGCGTTCTGGGGCGCGGACCCGTGCCCGCCGCGGCCGTAGATCGTGATGTCCGCCGTGTCCGAGTTGGCGAGGGCGAAGCCGGGCGTGTAGCCGAGCGTCCCGGCGGGGATCCGCGCCTGGTCGTGCAGCGCGAGGACGAAGTCGGGCTTCGGGAAGCGGGCGAGGAACCCGTCGTGGAGCATCGCGGACGCGCCCGAGCCGCCTTCCTCGCCCGGCTGGCCGACGAGGACGAGCGTGCCGCGCCACCGGCTCTTCGCGTTCGCGAGCAGCGCCGCGGCGCCCACGAGCGACGTCATGTGGACGTCGTGGCCGCACGCGTGCATGACGGGGACCGTGTTGCCGGCGTCGTCCTTGACCGTGACCCTGCTCGCGTACGGGAGGCCGGTCTTCTCTTCGACGGGGAGCGCGTCCATGTCGGCCCGGACGAGGAGCGTCGGCCCCCTGCCGTTCCTGAGAACCGCCACGACGCCGAAGCCGCCGACGTGGTCGGTGACGTCGTAGCCGAGCTCGCGCAGGCGCGCGGCGACCTTCGCCGAGGTCTTCTCCTCGCGCATCGAGAGCTCGGGGCTCTGGTGGAGGTCGACGTAGAAGGCCTCGAGGTTCGAATAGAGCGCGTCGAGCGGCGCCAGGGCGGGCGACCCCGAGGCGGCGGGCATGGCGAGGAGACCGGCGAGCGCGTGGACGGCAAACATGTTGAGCATGGCGCGAAGGATCGTACACTGGCGGCGCATGACGTCCGGACGGGTGGGCACGTGGGAGAGCCTCAAGGCCGCCGCGTCGTCCCGCCGCATCGGCGCCGTCACCCTGCAATCGTTCTCGTCGGGCCTTCCGCTCGGCCTCGTGTGGATCGCCCTGCCTGCCTTCCTCACGTACCGGGGCGTGGACATCAAGACGGTCGGCCTGTTCTCGCTCGCGCAGGCGCCATGGAGCTTCAAGTTCCTGTGGGCGCCGCTCATGGACCGCTACGGGCCCCGCTTCGGCAGCGTCGGGCGGCGCCGGGCCTGGATCCTCATCTGCCAGGCGTTCCTCACGGCGGGGATCCTGGGGCTGGCCGCGTTCGCGGGGGCGGGGGACGTCGGCGTCGTCGCCGCGCTCGCCCTCTTCGTCGCCTTCGCCTCGGCGTCGCAGGACATCGTCATCGACGCCTACGCGGTCGAGGTGCTCGAGCGCTCGGAGCAGGGCATCGCGGTCGGGGCGCGCTCGGCCCTGGCGCGGACGGCGGTCCTCCTGTCCGGGGCGGTCACGATCACGTTCGGGCAGCGCCTCGGCTGGCCCCCGGTCTTCGTGGTCCTCGCCCTCCTCTTCGTCCCGATGGCGGTGGTGGTTCTCCGCTCGCCCGAGCCGGAAGCCGCGCCGATGCCCCCGCGCTCGCTGCGCCAGGCGGTCTTCGATCCGCTCCTCGAGCTCTTCCGCCGCTCGGACGCGGTCGCGATCCTCGGGTTCCTGGTCCTCTACAAGTTCGGCGAGAACCTCGCGACCGCCCTGACGCGGCCGTTTCTCATCCAGAAGTGCTTCGTGCCCGAGGACGTCGGGATCGCGACGGCGACGATCGGCCTGACGGGCCTGATCACCGGGACGTTCTTCGGAGGAGCGTCCACGGAGCGGATCGGCCTGACGCGCTGCCTCTGGATCTTCGGCTTCATCCAGGCCGTGGGGTTCCTCGGGTACGTCGCGATCGACCAGCTGACGCCGGGCGCTCCCTGCGCCGGGGGAGCCGCAGGGGTCGTCCAGCCCATGGACCACCGCCTCGTGATGTATCTGGCCGTGCTCGTCGAGAACTTCTGCCAGGGCATGGCGACGGGCGCCTTCGGCGTGATGCTCCTGCGGATGACGCAGAAGCAGTTTTCGGCCACGCAGTACGCCCTCTTCTCGAGCATCTTCGCGATCGGGCGCATCGTCCCGGGGCCGATCGCCGGGTTCACGGCCGACGCGGTGGGCTGGACGCCGTTCTACCTGCTGTGCACGGTGGCTTCGGCGCCGGGACTGCTTCTGCTCCAGCGCTTCGCGCCGATCGGCGGGCGGGAGCCGGCCCTCGACGCGCTCGAGGCCGTCGCCGCCCGGCCCGTGACGCGGGTTCGCCTCGTCCTGACGAGCGCGGCCGTCGCGGTCGCGGGCTTCGCGGCGGCCCTCGGCGTCTCGACGCTGCTCGCGGCGCTGAAGGCGGCGCGGGGGAACGCGAGGCTCGGCGTGGACTACGCCGGCGCCCTCGAGCGGATCCTGTCGCCGGCGCAGCCGTCCGACTGGGTCCGCCTCGGGGCGTTCGGGGTGATCGGCCTCGTGGCCGGGGCGTGCGCCGCCGCGTTCCTCGTCGCGCGCCACGGCCTGCGGCGCGACGCTGCCTGACCTCTACGGCAGCTTCGGCAGGTCCGCGACGCCCGTTCCGCGGGCGCCCGTTTTCAGCTCCTCGATCGTGACCGCGACGCGGGTCGCCTCGGGAGGCCAGAGGATCCGGGCTTCGTAGAGCCAGATGGTCCCGCTTCCGGAGTGGTCGAGGTCGGCCTCGTCGTGCGACACGAAGGGCGGCGAGCCGGGGACTTCGACGGCGACCGTCACACGCACGCGGCCCGCGCCGAGCCGTTCGAGGGCGGCGGAGATCCCGGCGAGGTCCGCGGAGACCGAGAGCTCGCCCTGCAGCTTCTTTCCGGCCTTCCCGGTCGCCTCGACGGAGACGTCCACCTGGAGGCCCTCGTTGCTCGGCCGCGCGCTCGAGACCGCCTCCGTGGCCTTCGCCGCGGCGGAGGAGGCGATCGTTCCCGCGGCGAGGTAGCGCGGCGCGCTGACCGTCAGGCCCGGCGTCGCGCCCGAGACGGACAGCGCGTGCGCCGTGCCGTCGGCGGGAGCGGTCGTGCGGAAGGTGACGAGGTAGAGGCCGGAGTCGCGGCCGACCGCGGCCGCGAGCTTCGTCTCGGTCGAGACCACCTCGCCGCCCGTCGCGGCGGCGATCAGTTGCAGGGGCTCGATCGGCCGCGCGAAGTAGCTGACCTCGGCTCCCGTGGAGGAGTACGCGATGCTGCGCGACGACACCTTGTGCGTGTTGGCGGCGCTGCTGGCGAACTCCGCGTGGATGCCTCCGAGGGCGACCACCACGGTGCGAAGCCCACGGGCGGCCAGCTCCTTCTCGGCCAGGGTGCGGGATCGGGCGACGGTGTTGCCGTACTCCGCGAGCAGCGTCGAGGCCTCCTGCCGCAACTCCGGGTTCTGCGAGGCAAGGAGGGTGCGGCGGTAGAACTCGGTCGGGTCGGCGTCGAATCCGTCGCTGCAGAGATAGACGATCCCGGGCCGGTCGTACGGCAAGGTCCCCGCCCAGCCGGCGATGGACGAGAGCACCTTCTGCAGCAGCTGGACCTCGTGCTGGACGGAGGCCTTCGCGGGCATCCGGGGAGCGGACAAGGACGCGGGCCTGTTCTGGCCGTACGCGAGCGCCGGGTTCTGGACGACGTCCAGGTAGTCGCGCCGGACATAGTTGATGCTCTCCTTGCCCTGCATCTTTCCCAGGGCCTCGAGCGCTGCGCCGAGCGCGGCCGAATCCGTCGTGCTCGCGGCCAGGACGCGGGGAGTCGGGTCGGCCAGCACGATCTCCAGCGGGCCGGAGCTCAGGATCTCCGGAAGGTCCGCCGCGAACGCGGCCGCGATCTTCCTCAAGGAGGACGCCTGGAGGGTCACCGCGTCGGTGTACAGGTACTGGCGCAGCGGGGCCGGAGGGGGAATCACGGCGTTCGCGGCGGTTCCAGGCTCCGTCGCAGGCGCCTCGGGTTGCGGCGCCCGCCGCCGAACCGGCTCGACGGCGATCACCTCGACGGGCTTGCCGTTCTCGAGGACGACGACCTCGGCCGGGGAGGGCGGCCTCGCGAGCGGCGCGCCGTTCGCGTCGGTGATCGAGGCGAGCACGCTCCGGACGCGCACCTCGACTTTCTCGGTGAACGCGGGCTCCTGGCCCGTTGCCTGGGCGCGGGCCGGGCCCGCGACGGCCAGCGCCATCGCCGCGAGCGAGGCCGCGAGCGGGCGCCGGTTCACACGGCTACTCCGCGGCCTGGCCGTGCGCCTCGACGAACCAGAGGTACTTGTCCACGTCGCGGGAGATCTCGGTGAAGATGTCCGCGGTGTCGGCGTCGCCGGCCTTGCCGGCCTCGTCGATGGCGGCGCGCGCCTTCTTGCCGAAGGCCGCGAGGGCCGAGGAGAGCGCCTCGACGTGGTCGGCGCCGCGGACGATGGTCAACGGGTACGGCGGGAGGGACGTGCGGCCGGCGGTGGCCTGCACGGTGCCCTCGGCGGTCCCGCCGAGCTGGACGATCCGTTCGGCGATCAGGTCCACCCAGTCTCCGGCCGCGCCGTTGACCTTGTCGAAGAGCTCGTGGAGCGCGATGAACGTCGGGCCCTTGACGTTCCAGTGGGCCTGTTTGGACTGCAGCATCAGGTCGGTCGCGTCGGCGAGCCGGTCCGCCAGCGTAGCGGTGACCTTCGCGCGGACTTTCGAGGGCAGGTCGTTCTTCGTGCGATGCATGGCGCCTCCTGGTCCCCCGGGACCGGCTTCCGGAGGGAGCGGCGGCAGGCCGGGAGACCCGGCGATCTTAGCTCAGGCCTTCGGGGCCTTCGGAGGCGGCTCCGGGTCCGGACGCGCGAGGGACCCGCGGGCTTCGGCGGCGCGCCTGAACCGGTCCGCGACGGCGGCCCCGGCGTCCGGCGTCCGCAGCGCGGCGGCGAGATGGCCGAGCTCCTCGCGCACGGCCTCGATCGCCGCGGCGAGCGCTCCCGGATCGGCGAGCGCGAGCTCGAGCGCGAGGGCCGGGCGCTGGCCCGCCAGGCGCGTCGTGTCGAGGAGGCCGGGACCGGCGAGCCGCCCGACGTCGGGCCCGCCGCCCGATCCGGCCGCCGACGCCAGGGCGGCCGAGACCGCGAGGGGCAGGTGGCTGACCCACGTCATCGCGCGGTCGTGCCGGTCCGCGTCGAGCGCGACCGGGCGCGCTCCCGCCGCGCGGACGAACGCCTCGACCCGCGCGACGGCGGCGTCGTCGCTGCGCGCGGTGCGGACCAGGATCCAGGGCCGGCCCCGGAAGAGGCCCGGGTCCGCGGCCTCGACGCCATGGCCGGGACCGCCGGCCATCGGATGTCCCGCGACGAAGCGGGCCCAGGCGGGAAGGCGCTGCGCCGCCACGACCAGCGGCCGCTTGAGCGAAGCGCAGTCGGTCAGAACGGCGCCCGGCGCGAGCCCGGCCACCTCCGGGAGAAGGGCCGGCGCGGCGCCGGTGGGCAGGGCGATCACGACGACGTCGGCTCCGGCCACCGCGCCGGCGAGCGAGTCGGCGGTGTCGATGCCGCGGCGGCGCGCGCGGTCCCGGACGCCGGGGTCCCGGTCGTAGGCGCGGGCGCCCGCGGCCAGGGCGACCGAACCGCCGATCAGGCCGAGGCCCACGACCGCGACGCGGCTCACCGAGGGGTCCCGGCCGGCAGGCGCGGCGGCTCGGGTTCGTCGTCGTCGCCCGGAACGCGCACGGCCCAGGAGGGGCGCAGGGACCGCGCGCCGCGCAGGAACGCGTGCCGGATTTCGCCCTGGCTCCTGCCGGTGTTCCAGAGGAGGAGCACGCGGATGCACCGGCCGAGCGATCCGGGCACGGGGATCTCTCGCGCGCACAGCAGCGGCACGTCCTCCCAGCCCGGCAGGGAGCGGACCGGCATGGCCGGAAACTCCGCGTCGAGGTCGTTCGTGACGGTGAACGTCGCGCTGGCGAGGTCCTCCGGGCGGATGCCGTTGCGCTCGACCAGGACGCGCAGCAGCTCGAGCGTGCGGTCCGCGATCGCGGCGGGCTCGTTCCCGCCCGCCGTCGTCGCGCCCCGGACGCCGCGCATGGCCATCGCCGGATTATCTCCGACGGGCGGCCCGTCTTGATCTGTTGCAGAATGAGCCGATCCATCGTGAAGAGGCTCATCGTCAACGCGGACGACTTCGGACGCACCCCCGGCGTCAACGCCGGCACGCTCGAAGGGCACGTCCGCGGGATCGTCACGTCGGCGACGGTCATGGTCCTCGAGAAGTCCGCCGCGCGGGGGATCCGGGAGGCCGCCGAGCGGGCGCCGCGCCTTTCCCTCGGCCTGCATTTCGCGGTCACCGGGGGAGGCCGCCCGGCCGCCGCCGCGCGCGACGTTCCGACCCTCGCGCCGGGCGGCTGTTTCCGCCGCACCCGCGAGGAGCTGCCTCGGACCCTTCCGGCCGCGGAGGTCCGCGCCGAACTCGAGGCGCAGATCCACGTCTTCCAGGTCCTCGCGCGCAAACCGCCGACCCACCTCGACTCCCACCATCACGCGGCCCTTCATCCCTCGATCGCGCCGGTGTTCGGGGCGGTGGCGCGGGAACGGTCGTTTCCGGCGCGCGCCGCAAGCCCGGACGCCCGCGGCGCCCTCCGGGCGGCCGGGGTCCGGACGCCGGACCGGTTCCTCGAGACGTTTCACGGCGCGGGGGCCAGCTTCGAGGAGCTCGAGCGGATCCTCGCGGGCCTGCCCGAGGGCGTGTCCGAGCTGATGTGCCACCCCGCCTACCCGGACGACGAGCTCCGAAGCGGGTCGACCTACGCCGAAGAGCGCGAGTGGGAGCGGGAAGCGCTGTGCGACCCCCGGATCCGGAGGCTCGTCGGCGCGATGGGGATCGAGCTCGTCGGCTTCGACGCTCTGTGATTCGGGCTCGTTGGTTTAGGATCCGGGAAACGCCTTCGCGGGAGACACGCGCGCCATGAGGGCTCTCGTCGCCGACAGCGATCCGGATCGCCTCCGCCACATCGAGGGCTGGCTCACGAAGTGGGGCTACGACGTCGTCGCCGTGCGCAGCGGCGTCGAAGCCTGGACCCGGCTCGAGGCCGAGCGCTCGCCGATCCTCGTGGTGGCGGCGTGGAAGATGGAGGGGATGCCGGGAATCGACGTCTGCCGCAGGCTGCGCCTCCAGCCCGAGCTGCCCACCGCGTACGTGCTGCTGATGGCGGGGGCCCGCGGCGAAGAGGACCTGCTCGACGGCCTGAACGCCGGCGCCGACGACTTCCTGTTCACGCCGCTCGATCCGAGCGAGCTCAAGGCGCGCGTCCGGACGGGGGCGCGGATCGTCGAGGTCGAGCGGGCGCTGCGCGCCTCGCAGGACGCCCTGCGCGTCCAGTCCACCCGCGACGCGATCACGGGCTCGTGGAACCGGGCCGCGATCCTCGACCTGCTGCGCAAGGAGCAGGAGCGCGCGCGCCGCAAGAGCGGCTCCGTGGCCGCGCTGCTGGCGGACCTCGACGCGTTCCGCCACGTCAACGAGTCGCTCGGGGCGCCGGCCGGCGACGAGGTGCTGCGCGAAGCGGTCCGGCGCATGAGCTCCACGCTGCGGCCCTACGACGCCGTGGGCCGATACGGCGGCGCGGAATTCCTGATCGTGCTGCCGGGCTCCGACGGGCTGGGCGCGCTCACCGTGGCCGAGCGCATCCGCGAATCGTTCGCCACGCGCCCGGTCCTCACGTCGTCGGGCCCCGTTTCGGTGACGCTCTCGCTGGGGGTCGCCGCGGAAGGCGGGGAGGCCGCCGGAGATCCGGGAGCGCTCCTGCGCGCGGCCGACCTCGCGTTGAAGCGGGCGCAGCAGGGCGGCCGCAATCGCGCCGCGCTCGCCGACGACTCGGGCGTCTCGATCGACGCCGTGCCCGACGGCGGCGCCTGATCCGGGGACGCCGTCAGGGCGCCGGGGGAATCTCGACGATCGCCGCGCCGGTCAGACCCGTCGAGAGCTCCTCGACGACGACCGCGATGCGGCGGGCTTCCCGGGGCCACGTCAGCGGGAGCTGGTAGCGCCACGAGGCGGACTCCGGCCGCCAGTCGACGTCCTCGCTCGACGTGAACGGCTCTCCCTCGGAGAGCTCGACGGCGAGCGACAGGCGCAGCGGAACGGGCGCCGCCTCGCCCACCCCGAGGACGTCCTGGACGGCGCTGAAGTTGGCGGCGACCTTGAGCATGCCGCCGGTCGCGCCCGAGGACGCTTTCGCGACGCCGGTCAAAGAGGCGAGCACGCCCACGTCCGACGGCTTCTCGGAGCCTTCGAGGACGCGGACCGCGCGCTGGACCGACAGGGCGCGCGGCGAGCCTGTCAGCAGGTACCTCGACGCGCGGACTGCGACGTCCGGGCGCAGCGACTTCACGACGAGCGGATGGGGCCGGCCGTCCGGCTGCGCGCGCACGCGGAACGTGACGAGGAACGCGCCGCCGATGTGATCGAGGACGGCGCCGAGGCGGCTCGACGTGGAGACGACCTCGCCTCCGGTCGCGGCGGCGACCAGGCGCATCGGCTCGGACGGACGCGCGTAGAAGAAGAGAGGCGCCTCGTCGAGGGGCTGGTGCATGGCGCTCGGCCCCTTCTTGGCCATGTTCGCGGCGCTGCTCCCGAATTCCGCGGTCGTTCCCCCGAGGACGAGGGGCACGGTCGTCAGCCCCATGCCGGCGAGCGTTCCCTCCACGTGCGACAGCATCTTCGCGACCTCGCCGCCGAACTCCGACTCGAGCTGCAGGACTTCCTGCCGGAGCGAGGCGTCCTGCTGGGGAACCGCGTTGCGGTAGATCTCGATGGGATCCATGTCGAAGCCGTCGTTGGCGTAGTAGAGAATCCCGGCGGCCGCGGCCGGGCGATCGGCGGCCCAGGCCTCGAGGCGGTTGAAGGAGGCCCGGAGCAGCGAGATCTCGTGCTCCGCCGCCGACCGGATGTGCGCGCGCATGCTGCTCGCCATGGCGCTCTTGGCCGTGGTCTGGACGTCGCGGATCTCGCGCAGGGCGTCCCGCCGCACCCCGAGGAGCATTTCGCGGCCGGGCTGCTTGTCGGAGAGCTCGTCCAGCGCGGCGTGGATCCGCTGCGGGTCGCGCGTCGCGGCCAGGACCACGCGCGGCGTGGCGTCGGCGAGGACGATCTCGAGGGACCCGGCCGCGAGGATGCCGTCGAGGTGGCCGGCGACGGCCTTCGCGACGAGCGACATCGAGCGCCGGTTGAGCGTCGTCGCGTCGAGGTAGAGATACTGCCGAAGGACGGCCGGCGCGGGAGCCGGTTCGGGGCCGGCGGCCGCGGCGGCCCCGGGCGCCGCCGCCGGGAGCGGCGCGGGCCGGTTGGCGGGCTCGACGGCGAGGATCTCGACGGGGGCTCCGTTTTCCGAGATCTGCAGGTCGGCGGGCGTCAGGGCGGACGCGAGGGGTTTGCCGCCCGGCCCGGTCGCGAAGACGAGGATCGAGCGGACGCGGACCTCGACCTTCTCGACGTACGGCGCCGGGCGGGCCGCCGGCGCGTCCGGCGTCTGGGCGAGCGCGGCCGCCGCGGAGCACACCGCCAGAGTCAGAACGCCCGCCAGCCTGATGGTCTCCTCCTCGTGTGTCTTACGTGCGAAGCCGCGGCGTTCGTTTCCGGCAAGGCCGGAGCCGACTCCCGCCCGGCCATCGTAGGGCCTTTCCGCCTCCGCCGGCGCCCGGGAATGGCGCTGCCCGGGGACGCTTGTGTCCGGCGCGGGCGACAGAGGTCCCGGGGCGAAGGACGGTTCGGGCGCGCCGGGCCGGTGTTTCGGACGGCGCCGGGCCCGGCAGGGAATATGCTCAGGATCGGATCGGGAAGAGGAGATCGCTCATGACGACGCTCCGGTTGCGCCGCGCCATCGGTCTTTCCCTCGCCGCCCTCTTTCTGGGCGCCGCGGGCGCTCGCTCCGACGACGCCCGCTGGGTCAACATCGGCCCCGACACGCCCCGCCGCGCCATGGCGGTGAGCGCCGTCGCCTTCGCCGACGGGGGCGCGATCCTGGTGGCCGACACCCTCGGCATCTTCCGGACGACGGACGACGGGAAGACCTGGCTGCCCTCGCTCCAGGTCACGGGCCCCGGCGTCGTCACGAACGCCTACCTCGCCGGCCTCTTCGTCTCGAGCGCTTCGGGCTCACCGGGGGTGCTCTTCGCGGGATTCGCCGGCGCCGGCATCTACCGCAGCACCGACGAAGGCCGGAACTGGACGCAGGTGCTCCTCGGGGGCGGGTTCCTCTCGCTCGCGGTCGCCTCGTCCTCGCCCTCGATCGTCTACTCCACCGTGAACCTGCCCGGGACCCAGGAGCCCCGGACGTACAAGTCGGTCGACGGAGGGGTGACCTGGGCCGACCTGCCCGGGCTCGACTCGGCCCAGGTCGTCTCGCTCGCCGTGGATCCGACGACGAGCGACGTCGTGTACGGCGCGATCGGCAACCCGTCGCCGGGCTTCTCGGGGGTCCTCCGCACGTCCGACGGCGGCACGACCTGGACCGCTTTGGGGGGCGGTCTCCCGAACATGCTGTTCGGCGCCGTCGCGATCGATCCCCGCTCTCCGTCCACGGTGTACGCGGGCTCGAGCGGCGCCGGGGTCTTCCGAAGCGCCGACGGCGGCGCCACCTGGTCCGCCGCCAGCGACGGCCTCACGAACCTCGACGTGCGGTCGCTGCTCGTCGACCCGTCGAGCCCCTCGACGATCTACGCGGGCACGAGCGGCGGCGTCTTCCGCAGCCTCGACCGCGGCGACCGCTGGATGGCGGTGGGGTTCCGCCAGGAGCGGATCACGACCCTCGCGCTCGACCCGGCCTCGCCGTCCACCCTCTACGCGGGGATGGTCGGAGCCCTCGCCCGCATCACGTTCGCTCCACCGGTCCCCTGCGTCGCGGGCGCGGAGACGCTGTGCCTGAACGGCGGGCGGTTCCGCGTGCAGACCTCCTGGAGCTCCTCGTCCGGGGGGACGGCGGGCCCCGGCCGGGCCGTGGCGATCACCGGCGACACCGGGTACTTCTGGTTCTTCGACGCGGCCAACGTCGAGCTCGTGGTCAAGGTGCTCGACGGGACCGCGATCAACGACGCTTACTGGGTCTTCTACGGCGCGCTGTCCGACGTCGGCTACGTGATCACCGTGACCGACACGTCGACCGGGGCGATCCAGAGCTACCTCAACGTCGAGTCGACGCTGGCGAGCCAGGCGGACACGTCGGCGTTTCCGGCGCCGGCCTCCGCCGCGGCGGCCCCGCCCGCCGGGGCCGCGGAAGCGCCGCTCGCCCCGTCGGCTTCGGCGGCCTGCACGCCGGACGCGAACACGCTGTGCCTGCTCGGCGCCCGCTACCGGGTGCGCGTCGGCTTCCAGGCGACTCCGGAGGGGCCCACCTCGCAGGCCACGGCGGTCCCGCTCACGGGC
The DNA here is from genome assembly GCA_041912555.1 of Thermoanaerobaculia bacterium. Classification (GTDB taxonomy): domain Bacteria; phylum Acidobacteriota; class Thermoanaerobaculia; order UBA5066; family Gp7-AA6; genus DAHUXD01. The sequence goes on along the minus strand of JAYRMU010000053.1, from coordinate 34,055 downwards.
GACACGGGGTACTTCTGGTTCTTCGACGCCGCCAACGTCGAGCTCGTCGTGAAAGTGCTCGACGGGACGGCCGTCAACGGCCACGTGTGGGTGTTCTACGGGGCGCTCTCGGACGTGCAGTACGAAATCAGCGTCACCGACACCCGGACGGGCGCCGTCCGGACCTACGACAATCCGGCCGGGCAGCTCGCGAGCGTCGCGGACACGGCGGCCTTCTGAGAAGGGAGCGCTCGCCGATGAGGAACCGGGTCCTGCTCGCGGCGGCGGCGGCGTCGCTCGGCGTCTGCGGCGCGGCGTTCGCCGCGACCGCGACGTGGATCGGCATCGGTCCGCCGGGCGGCGTGGTGGATTTCGTCGCGGCCGCGCCGTCGAACCCGCAGGTCGTCTACGCGGCCAGCCGGATCGGCGGTGTCTTCGCGAGCCAGGACGGCGGAGCGACGTGGCGGCCGTCGAGCTCGGGGCTGTCCGACCTGCGCGCGCAGTGCCTGGCGGTCTCGCCCGACGACCCGAACACCGTCTACGTGGGAACGGCGACGGGAGGCGCCCGGTCCGTCGACGGCGGCGCCTCGTGGACGGCGCTGTCCGGCGGGTTCCCGGCCGCCCTGGTGAACGCGTTCGCGATCGACCCCTCCGACGCCGCGACGGTCTACGCCGCGGGAACGGCCGGAGTCCTCGTCAAGAGCACGAACGGCGGGGCGAGCTGGGCCGCCCTGGCCGGAGTGCCGTCCAACGTCGGACCGCGGATCGTCGCGATCGACCCCGGCCACCCGGCGACGGTCTTCGTGGGAACCTCCGAGAACGGCGTCTATCGGAGCGGCGACGGGGGAGCCACCTGGGAGACGCGGAACTCGGGGCTCTCGAACCTGCACGTCAACGCGCTCGCTCTCGACCCGACCAACGGCGGGAACGTCTACGCGGGGACCGTGGGCGGCGGCGTGTTTCTCTCGAGCGACGGGGGAGGCAGCTGGATCCTGTCGCCCGACCCCGCGAACTCGACCCGCCTCGTCACCGCGATCGTCGTCGCCTCCGACCGGACGGCCTACATCGGCTTCCGCGACTTCGGGGTCTATGCCGCGCCGCCGGGCGGCGCGTGGAGCGCCTTCGAGGGCGGCGGCACGGCGTTGAGCAACTTCGTCAACTCGCTGTCGGTCGGAGACGGCGCGGTTCCGCCGCTCTTCATCGGGACCGGCAGTCCCCCGTTCGATCCTGGCGGGTTCTTCCGCTGGGACGGCGGGACCTCCGTGGCCCATTCGCAGATCACCGCCGGCGTCGTCACGGTGATGGCCGCCGACCCGGCGAACCCCGGGCGCCTGCTGGCCGGATCGACCTCCGGCCTCTGGGAGTACCAGCCCGGCCGGAGCCAACCGTGGGACGGGGTCGCCTGCTGCCTGAACTTCGGTCCGAGCAACCTGTCCACGGCTTTGCTCTTCGATCCCCGGTCGCCGGGCACGGTCTACGCGGGCGTCACGGGCGGGATCTTCCGGTCGACCGACGGCGGCGCCTCGTGGGCCGCCGCGTCCGCCGGGATTCCCGCCACGACCCCGCCGACGATCGTCCGCTCGCTGCTTCCGATCTCCGGGACCGCGAACGGCCTGTTCGCGGGAACCTCGACGGGACTCCTGCAGACGTCCGACGGCGGCGCGAGCTGGTCGGCGGGATCCGCGGATCTTTCCGGCCGGCAGGTCTACGCGCTCGCGCCCGACCCGGCGTCGGGTTCGACGTTGTGGGCCGGAACCGACGACGGCGTCTACCGCAGCTCCGACGGCGGGAGCCACTGGTCCCGCTCGGGGACCGTGGCCGGGGCGGTGCGCGCGGTGCTGGCGGCGTCGGGCGGGTCGGGCCGGATCCTCGCGGGCGGCGATGCCGGGCTCCTGACCAGCGCGGACGGCGGAGGGACCTGGACTCCGGCGTCCGGCGCGGGGGCCGGCGTCAACGGCCTCGTCCAGGACACGGCGACCGGCGCGCTCTACGCCGGCACGTCCGGGGGAGTCCTCGAGAGCACGGACGGAGGCGCGAGCTGGGGATCCGCCGGCGACGGCCTGGCGAACCCGAACGTCCTGTCCCTCGCGCTGGCGGGCGGCACTCTCCTGGCCGGAACGAACGGCGGGAGCGTGTTCGCGCGGGTCGTCCGCTCGCCGCGGGATCCGGTCGAGCGCGGGGGCGCTGCGCGGCCGGCGCGGAGCGTGCCGCCGCGGCCGTAGCGTCCTTCGATTGACATTCGGGCGCGGCTGCGATTCTGTAGGCTCCACAGGGAGCTTCCAACATGCCGCTCGTCGCGCTCTGGGTGATCGTCGCCCTCGGGGCCGGGATCCTCGAGGTCGCCGTGCCGGCCTTCGGGTTCGTCTTCGTGACGCTCGCGGCGCTCGCCGCCGCGGTGCTGGCGCTCGCCGGCGTCGGCGCGACGGTGCAGGTCGTCGTCTTCGCGGCGGCGACGCTCTTCTTCTTGCTCGTGCTGCGGCGCTTCTTCGTGCACCGCCTGCGCGGACCCGGCGTGCCCTCGCGGACCGAGGCGATCCAGGGCAAGCTCGCCGAGGTCACCGAGCCGATCGACCCGGTCCGCGGCTCCGGCCGCGTGCTCGTCGAGGGCCACGACTGGGCGGCCCGATCGTCTTCGCCGCTTCCCGCCGGAGCGCGCGTCCGCGTGGACGGCGCCGACGGCATCGTGCTGCTCGTGTCCCCGGTGCAGAAGTAAGGAGGCCGCGGCCATGTCGAGCTCCCCCTCGTCCCTGGTCCTCGTCGTCCTCGTCGTGTTCGTCCTGGTCGTCCTGGCCAAGTCGATCAAGGTGGTGCCCCAGAAGCAGGTCAAGCTCATCGAGCGGCTGGGCCGGTTCCACAAGCGGGCGGACGCGGGCCTGAACGTGATCGTGCCCTTCCTCGATTCGGTGCGCGCGACGACCGACCTGCGCGAGCAGATCACCCAGATCGAGCCGCAGGCCGTGATCACGCGCGACAACGTGACGATGAAGGTGGACGCCGTCATCTATTTCGTCATCGCCGACCCGGTCCGCGCGACCTACGAGGTCCAGAACCTCGGCTGGGGCATCGAGCAGCTGGCGCTCTCCGCCCTGCGCAACGTCATCGGCGCCCTCGACCTCGACCACACGCTGACGTCGCGCGACACGATCAACACCCAGCTGCGCGCGGCCCTCGACCAGGCGACCCAGCAGTGGGGCGTCAAGATCATGCGCGTCGAGCTGAAGAACATCGACCCGCCGCAGGACATCAAGCTGACGATGGAGAAGCAGATGACCGCGGAGCGCTCGCGGCGCGCGATGGTCACCAACGCGGAGGGCGAGAAGGCGTCCGCGATCCTGAAGGCCGAGGGGCAGAAGCAGGCGCAGATCGTGAACGCCGAGGGACAGAAGGAGTCGGCGATCCTGGCCGCGGAAGGCCAGGCCCAGGCGCGGCTGCGCGTGGCGCAGGCCGAGGCGCAGGCGATCCAGGTCGTGGCCGAGGCGATCGGCGGGGCCGGAAACCCGGCCCAGTACCTGATCGCGCAGCGGTACCTCGAGTCGCTCGGGCAGATGGGGGCCGGCGCCGAGAAGATCCTCTTCCTCCCGTACGAGGCCTCCGGCGTCCTCGCCTCGCTCGGGGGAATCCGGGAGCTGCTCGCGCCGGGAGGCGGAGCGCCGGCGGGGCCGGGACCGTCCGCTCCCGCCGGGCCTCCGGGCCCGAGACCGGCGCCGCCGATGGGCCCCATCCGCTAGCCGGGGTTCGGTCCGGGCGGATCCGAGCGCCGCCCGGCGTGTCCTACGGGCCGGGTTCGATCCGGGGACCCGGACCCGCCGCAGCGACGGCGTCGATGATCTCGAGGGCGCGGGCGATCTCACCGACGTCGCTGCTGGCGTGGGGCGAGAACCGGACGGCCCCTTCACGAGGCGCGGCGATGACGCCGCGTTCTTCGAGGGCCTTCACCCAGGCCCGGGCGTCCCGCGACGGCGGCACGGCCGCGAGGATCCCGGAGGCGAGCGGCTCGGGAGAGGCGATCTTCCACCCGCGCTCGGCCAGGCCGCGGCGCAGCGCTCCGGCCGTCTCCAGGATCCGCCCCCGCACCGCGTCCGCGCCCATCTCGCCGAGCAGGTCGAGGGCCGCGCCGAGGCCCGCGAGATTGGCCGTCGGGAGGCTGCCGGGCTCGTAGCGGCGGGCCCCGGCGTAGAGCGAGGGGTTCCGGTACTCGAGGTACTCGCCCTCGGACTGGACGTTCCACCACCCGGCCGCGCGGGCGGGGACCTTCTCGCGGGCGCCCTCGTGCACGTAGAAGACGGCGCCGCCTTCCGTGCCGTAGAGCCACTTGTGCGCGTCGGCGCAGAGAACGTCCACCCCCGCCGCCGCGACGTCGAGCGGCAGGGCGCCGAGGCCCTGGATCGCGTCGACGACGAGGAGGATGCCGCGCTCGCGGCAGAGCCGGCCGATCTCGGCAAGAGGGAAGACGAAGCCGTTGTGGAAGGCGACGAAGGAGACCGCGACGACCCGCGTGCGCGCGTCGACCAGGGCGGCGAGATCCTCGACGGCGATCCGGCCGCCGCGGTTCTTCGCGATCCGGCACTCGACGCCCCGGGACGCGAGGTTGCGCCAGGGATAGGCGTTCGACGGGAATTCCATGTCGTCGGTGACGACGTTGTCGCCCTCCTTCCACGGGAACCCGAGGGCGACGAGGTTGAGGCCCCAGCTCGTGTTGGGCAGGAACGCGATCTCGGCGGCCGACGCCCCGACGAACCGCGCGGCCTTGCCGCGGACGGCCTCGATCATGCCGAACCAGCGGCGCCAGTCGGCGGCTCCGCGGTCGCGCACGTTCTCGACGTGCGCCGTGATCGCGTCGGCCACGCGCCGCGGCAGCGGCGCCACCGCGGCGTGATTGAAATAGACGAGGTTCCTGCGGACGGGGAACTCGCGGTCGAGGGCGGCGGGGGAGAAGTCGAAACTCATGCGCCGAGGATCTTCCTATAGAACGCCTCGTAGTCCGAGGCCATCCGCTCGAATCCGAACCGCTCCGCGGCCCGGCGGCGGCAGGCGGCGCGGTCGAGCTCGGAGACGCGCCCGACGAAGGAGGCCAGCTCCTCGTCGGTTTCCCCCAGGAAGCCCGTCACGCCGTGCTCCACGAGCTCGGGCAGGGATCCGCGCGGAGTCGCGATCACCGGAGTTCCGGCGGCCAGGGCCTCGGCCACGACGAGGCCGAAGGGCTCCTCCCAGGAGATCGGGAAGAGAAAGGCCCTGGCGCGCGAGAGGAGCGCGAGAACCTCCTCGTTCGGCAGGGTCCGGACGTGGCGGACGCGCTCGCCGTCGACGCGCGGCCGGATCCGCCGCTCGAAGAAGGGCTCGCTGTCCGCCAGGTAAGGGGTGACGTCGCCGACGATCACGAGCGGGAGCCCGGCGCGGGCGGCGATCTCGATGGCGCGGTCGGCGCCCTTGTGCGGGACGAGACGGCCGACCGTCACGAGGAAGTCTCCGGGTTCCGCCCCGAACGGGACGCTCCCGACGTCGATGCCGTAGGGGATGACGGGCAGGCCGCCGCCGAGCAGCCGGTTCTGGGCCTCGGTGATGCAGACGGGGTGGAGGTTCGGGAAATGCGCGCGGTAGTAGTCGTGCAGCGGTTTCTCGATGTACGCGTAGGTCAGGACGCTCGGCCGGCCCGTGGTCGTCGAGAAGTAGGCGGCCGCCGTGGGCCAGTGCGCGTGGAGGACGTCGAAGGTCCCGGCGAGCGCGTAGGCCTCGGCGACGTTGCGCACCTCGTACTCGCGCTCCTGGTACGACGTCGCGGAGGGGTCGTCCTGCGTGGCGCGGGGCACGACGGCGTGGAGCCGGGCCGTCGTCCGGGAGTCGCCGGAGGCGAAGAGCGTGACGTCGTGGCCGCGCGAGACGAGCCCCCGGGTCAGCCGGTCGATCGCGATCTCCGTGCCGCCGTGGGACCGGGGCGGCACCGAGAAGCAGATCGAGGCGATCTGCGCGATCTTCAAGGCGAGAGGCGCACCGCCCCGGCCTTCGCGAGCAGCTCGAAGTACTCGGCGATGGCCGGCAGGGGGACCGGGGCGTAGCGGCCCGCGAGGACGTCGCGGATCTGCGAGATCGACCGCGTCCCGTCGGCGAGGTTGAACGCCTCGTAGGCGAGGACGTCGCCGTCTTCGCGGGCCGCGAGCGCGGTGTGCGAGAGGTCCGCCCCGGGGATGTCGGCGAAGTAGTCGTAGTAGTAGACGTCGAGCGGGCCGACGATTCGCGGGTTGCGCGTCGGGACCCGCCGGTCGGCCTGCGGCGGCGCGGGCGGCATCGCGCGGCGCAGCCGCTCGACGTCGGCGGCCACCGCCCCGGCCGTGGAGGGCCAGAGGCGCGCGACGGACTCGAGCGTGCCGATCGCCGAGGCGATGGCCTCGCGCTCGGCGACCGCCGCGTCCGGCCCGACCCGCGTGCGCGCGCGGAGCACCCGCGACTCGACGTCGGCCCGCGCGAGGGCGAGGAGCCGGGACGCCTCGGAGTCCGGAAGCGCGGCCAGCGTGTACACGAAGCCGGCGCCGACGTAGGCGACGCGTCCGAGCTTGGTCGCGTCGAGGTTCTCGGGCTGGTCCTTCTGCGTATGGATCGTGACGTCCGGGTAGTCGTGGAAGTAGACCATCGGCACGCGGAAGCCCGCGGCCTGGAAGACCTCGTGGTCGCTGCCCATGTTGATCCCGCGCACGTCGCCGAGGAACATCTCCCGGGAGCCGGGCGGCCACACGAACCCGGCGTAGGCGTCGGCGGGGCCGTCACCGTAGGCCGTGGGATTCATGCCCTCGGCGTAACGCTGCGAGGCCGCCACGACCTGGTCGAACCAGGCCTCGGCGACGACGTTGGCGACGTGGGGGAGCGTCTCGGCGGTGCGGGAGACGTGGAAGATCCCCTTCGTCGTCGCGAGGAGCCCGCCGACCATGTCCATGTGGACGCCGCCGACGAGCCGGGCCGCGACCTCCGGGTGGCTCGCGAGGTAGGCCTGGGATCCCGTGATCTCGGGCAGCCACAGGAAGCGGATCGTGCGGAGCGGCGGGGACAGGGTCTTCTTCCGGATGGCGGCGGCGAGGGCCCGGCCGACCTCGAGGATCGCGGCGCTGCCCGACGCGTTGTCGTTGGCGCCGGCCGACTCGTGGCAGAGGTGGGCGGTCACGACGACCTCGCCGGCCTTCGGGTCGGTGCCGGGAATCGTCGCGACGACGACATCGTAGGTCGCGGGCACCATCTTCGCCCGGACCTGGGCGCGGAGGACGATCTGCTCTCCGGCGGCCAGGCGCGCGCGGAAGTCCGCGGCCTGCCGCTTCGACACCATGAACGCGAATCGGTTCTGGAGCTGGTAGGGCGACAGGTGGCCCCACCGGATCAGGTCGCGGTCGTCGCCCGACCAGGGCGTCGCCTGGTTGGGAAAGTCCGAGACGAAGCCGGCCGCGCCGCGCTCCTCGCAGGCGAGGCGGTGCACGTTCGGGAGAGGGCCGTCGGCGAGCACGATCTTGCCGCGGACGTCCTTGCCCTCGTAGTCCTTCGCCGACGTGCCCTTGCCGACGTCGACGAGCTCGGCCGTGACGTCGGCGTCCTGGCTGTAGTCGGCCAGCGCCACGGGGAGGTCCGGGAAGGACTCGATCAGCCGCTTCGTCGGCGAAACTTCCTCGAGCGTGGCGGACACCGGGTCCCAGCCCACGTGCGACAGGAAGTGCGCGTACTTCGTCTTCCCGTCGGCCGGAAAGCGCTCGATCGCGGCGTCGGTCAGGCCCGCGGCGATCGCCTTGCGCCGGACGAGCTCGGCGGCGGCCGCGAAGTCCGCCGTGCCCTGGACCCGGTGAAACCGCCCGAGCTGGCGCACGGTCTCGAGCGTCGCGACGCCGTCCACCTCGGCGTGGATCGCGGCGGGCACCGTGTCGGGCCAGAACGGGATCGCGCGGTCCTGCGCGGGCGCCGCCGTCGCGGCGGCGAGGAGGAGGAAACAGGGGAGGGGCCCGGCCCCTCCCCGCGGAAAACGCATCGGGCTACTGGCTGACGGTGAACGGAACGACCGCGGCCGTCTTCTCCCACGCCATGGCGAGCTTGCCGCCGGCGTCCGACATGTCCACGAACCCGATCGTGAACTGGTCGATCGAGACGGCGGGCGTGATCATGTTCATGGGAACGCGGACGACGTCGAACTTGGGGTCGTAGCCGTAGGAGCCCCAGATCTTGGTCTTGTCGTTGGCGTCGTACTTGTCCTGCGTCGGCTGCGTCGAGAGGATCAGCGTCCAGCCGCCCTCCTTGAGCTCGACGAACACGTCGTAGCTGCCGGGCTCGAGCTTCTTGCCGCCGATCGTGAGCGGGACCTCGGTCTTCAGCTTGGTCGTGGCGTTCGCGCCCGCGCGCCACACCGGAGCGCCGCCGTTGACGGCCTTGCCGTAGTCGGCGCCCTTGCCGAAGACGTTCGTGCGGCCGCGCAGCATCGGGCGGCTGTACGTCACCTCGATCCACTTTCCGCCGCTGTACTGCCGCTCGCCGTCCTTGTCCGGCGCGCCCCACTTGCCGCCGACCATCGTCGCGGCCGTGCCGGCCGGCGACAGCGGCTTGCGGTCCTGGGCCGTCGCGACGACGACCCCCGCGAGAAGCAGGGAAATTCCGAGAATGGCTGCCTTCCGGATCATTGTGTCCTCCTGTCCCACTGTCTGGAGCGGCGGCCCGCGCTTTCGGGCCGTTCCGCGACCGCGAAGCATATAAAATCCGGCGCCTCCATGAACAAGAACCTTCGACGGCTCTTTTCCTGCGCTCTCCTCGTGCTGCTGGCTTTTCCCGTTCCGGCGGCGACCGCCGCCGGAAGCGACCGGCTCGCCTACGCCCTGACGGGCGGCCGGGTCCTCGTCTCGCCGGGCCACGTCGTGGACCCCGGCGTCGTCGTCGTCCGGGGAGGCCTGATCGAGGCCGTGGGACCCGCCGGCTCGACGCCGGTGCCCGCGGACGCGCGCGTGCTCGACGTCCGCGGGCTCGTCGTGCACGCGGCGTTCCTCGATCCCGGCGTGTCCGCCGACCGGCTGGGCGGGAAGCCGCCGAAGCGGCCGTCCGACGACGAGTCGGGCTCCGGGAGCGGGGCGGGCTCCTCGAAGAAGGCCGCGGGCCCGGCGGGGCACCCGGTCCCGGCGGTCCGGGCCGAGGAGCGCGCGATCGACACGCTCGTCGTCAAGGACGACGTCGCGGACACCTATCGCCGCCTCGGCTTCGCCGTCGTCGCGGCGGCCCCGGCCGCGGGCGTCCTGCGCGGCTCGGGCGCCGTCGTCAGCCTCGCCGACGGGCCCGTGTCGGGGCGGATCCTCGCGGCGCAGAGCGGCCAGTACGTCAGCCTGGAGCCCGAGGACGAGAACGAATACCCCGTCTCCAAGATGGGGGCGGTCGCGGTCGCGCGTCAGGCCTTCCTCGACGCGAACTGGTGGAAGGACGCGGAGGCGGCCTACGCCGCGAAGCCCGCCGGCCAGGCGCGACCGCGCTACGTCGCGGCCACCGCGGCTCTGGTGCCGGCCGCCGAGGGGCGCGAGGTCGTGGTCTTCGAAACGGGTGACGTCCTCGCCCTGCTGCGGGCGGCGCGGATCGCGAAGGAGATGAAGGTCCGGGCCCGCTTCGTGGGGTCGGGGGACGAGTACCGGCTGCTGTCCGAGGTGGCCGCGGCCCGGCCCGACCTCGTCCTGCGCGTGAACTTCCCGCAGCCCGACAAGCTCGATCGCGAGGAGGAGTGGCTGGACGTGCCGACGGCGAAGCTGCGGGCCTACGACCGGGCGCCTTCCAACCCGAAGTGGCTCCGCGACGCCGGCCTCGAGTTCTCGTTCACGACCGACGGTCTCGACGACCCGAAGGACTTCTCGAAGCGCGTGCGCGAGGCGATGGCGCGCGGCCTCTCGTTCGACGACGCCCTCGCCGCGGTGACCACGGTGCCCGCGCGGCAGCTCGGCCTCGGGGACCGGCTCGGCACGATCGCGCCCGGCAAGATCGCCAACCTCGTCGTCGAGACCGGCGAGCCGTTCGCCGAGAAGAGCCGCGTCGCCGAGATCTGGATCGACGGCGTGCGGATCGAGCTCAAGGCGGAGAAGAAGGACGAAGGCGAGAAGAAGGAGGCCGCTCCCGCCAAGGCCCCCGCGGCCGACGTCCGGCCGGCGCCCGCCCGCGAGGCCGGTCCCGTCGCCGCGCCCCCGGCGGTCGTCGTGCGCGGCGCGACCGTCTGGACGCAGGGCCCGGCCGGCATTCTCGAGGGCGCGGACGTTCTCGTCGTCGGCGGGAAGATCGCGGCCGTCGGAAAGGGCCTCGCCGCCCCGGCGGGCGCCCTCGAGGTGGACGGCCGCGGCAAGCACGTGACGCCCGGCATCATCGACGCCCACTCGCACACGGCCATCGACGGCGACGTCAACGAGGGATCGCACAACGTCACGGCCGAGGTGCGGATCCGCGACGTCCTCAATCCCTTCGACGTGGCGGTCTACCGGGAGCTCGCCGGCGGCACGACGACCGCCAACGTGCTCCACGGCTCGGCCAACGCGATCGGCGGACAGAACCGGATCGTCAAGTGGCGCTGGGGCGGCGGCCCCGACGACCTCCTCTTCGTCGGCGCGCCGGAGGGCGTCAAGTTCGCTCTCGGCGAGAACCCCAAGCAGTCCAACTGGAGGAACCCGAAGCCCCGCTATCCAGCCACGCGCATGGGCGTCGCGGATTCGATCCGCGAGCGCTTTCAGGCCGCGCAGGACTACCGCAAGCGGCAGGAGGAGTACCGCAAGGCCGCGGCCGTCAAGGGCGCGCACCCGATCCCTCCGGAGCCCGACCTGCAGCTCGAGGCGATCGCCGAGATCCTCGAGGGCACGCGCAAGATCCACTGCCACTCGTACCGCAAGGACGAGATCCTGCAGATGCTCCGGACCGCCGAGGAGTTCGGCGTGACGGTCGGAACGCTCCAGCACGTCCTCGAGGGCTACAAGGTCGCCGACGAGATCGCGCGGCACGGCGCGGGCGCCTCCGGGTTCTCGGACTGGTGGTCCTACAAGTTCGAGGTCTACGACGCGATCCCGTACGCGTTCCCGCTCATGCGCGAGCGCGGTGTCACGGTGTCCTACAACTCGGACTCGGACGAGCTCGCCCGGCGGCTCAATCTCGAGGCGGCCAAGGCGGTCAAGTACGGCCGCGTCCCGCCGGCCGACGCCCTCGCCTTCGTGACGTCGAATCCGGCGAAGCAGCTGGGCATCGCCGACCGCGTCGGCTCGCTCGAAGCGGGCAAGGACGGGGACTTCGTCGTGTGGAGCGGCGACCCGCTCTCGACCTCGACGATGGCCCTCGAAACCTGGATCGAGGGAAAGAAGTACTTCGACCGCGCGGCCGACGTCGCGGCGCGGCCCGCGCTCGAGTCGGAGCGCACGGCGCTGACCGCGAAGGCGAAGGCCAGGGCGTCCGGCGAGGACAAGGAGAAGCCGACCGAGAAGGCCGCCGAGAAGCCGGGGGTGGGGCGATGACGCCGCGCGCCTTCGCCGCCGCGCTCCTCCTTTCCGCCGGGCCGCTCGCCGCGCAGCCGGCCGACCCGAAGCCGGCGCCTCCGCCGCGCGCGTTCTCGATCGTCGGAGCGACCGTCCACACCGTCTCCGGGCCCGACCTGCCGAAGGCCACCGTCGTGGTTCGCGACGGCCGGATCGTTTCCGTCTCGGCGGGCGCGGCCCCGGCGGCCGACGGTCCGGTGGTGGACGCGGCGGGCAAGCACCTCTACCCGTCGCTCCTGCCGCCGATGACCAACCTCGGCCTCTCCGAGATCTCCGCGGTGCGGGCCACCGTGGACACGACCGAGGTCGGCGAGATCAACCCCGACGCCCGGGCCTCGGTCGCGATGAACTTCGACTCGGAGCAGCTGCCGGTGGCGCGCTCGGGCGGGGTTCTCGTCGCGGGCGTCACGCCGCTCGGCGGAATCGTCGCCGGGACGGTCGCCGCGATGAAGCTCGACGGCTGGACGCGCGAAGACGCGGCCCTCAAGGACCCCGCCGCCGTCACCGTGTTCTGGCCGGACCTCGCGATCGACCGCTCGCCCACGGCCAGCCGCTCCGTGAAGGCCCAGGAGAAGCGGCGGGACGAGGCGCTCGAGAAGCTGAAGAACGCGTTTCACGACGCGAGGGCCTACGCGAAGGCGCGGGCGGCCGAGGGGCAGCCCGGCGTCCCGCGGCACACCGTGGACGCGAAGCTCGCCGCGCTCGTCCCGGCCCTCGAGCGCAGGATCCCGGTCGTCGTCCAGGCCGCGCGGCTCGACCAGATCCGCGACGCCGTGAAGTGGGCCGGGGAGGAGAACCTCCGCCTGGTGATCTGGGGCGGCGCCGATGCGTGGCGGATGGCGGGCGAGCTCGCGAAGGCCGGCGTTCCGGTGATCGTGGATTCTCCCCTCGACCTGCCCCGGCGCGCCGACGAGCCCTACGACACCGCGTTCGCGAACGCGGGCCTTCTCGCGAAGGCGGGCGTGCGCGTCGTCTTCAACGAGGGAGAGGCGTCCAACGTGCGGAACCTGCCGCAGCTGGCCGCGACCGCCGTGACCTTCGGCTTCCCGCGCGAGAAGGCGGTCGCCGCCATCACGCTCGAGCCGGCCGCGCTGCTCGGCGTGGGCGACCGGCTCGGCTCGATCGAGGCCGGCAAGGACGCGACGTTCATCCTGACGGACGGCGACATCCTGGACCTGCGCTCGCGCGTCGTCGGCGCGTACCTCGACGGACGCGCGCTCGACCTGACGGACAAGCAGAAGCGGCTCTACGAGAAGTACCGGAACCGGCCGGCGCCCGCGGCGGGAGCCGCGAGCGGCAAGCCGTGAGTCGCGAGCGGGAGGCAGGAGTGCGGATGTTCCGTGTGGGTCGGATCGCGCTGGCGGTCTCCTTCGTCGCCGGGTGGGCGGGCGGCCAGAGCCCGGACCCCGCTCTCGTCGCGCGCGCCCGAGCGCTGCTGTCCGCGGCTCCGCTCATCGACACGCACAACGACCTGCCCTCGATGCTTCTCGAGGCCTACAAGGGCGACCTGACCAAGGCGGACCTCGCGAGCGTCCAGAAGAGCCTGTGCGCCGACGTGCCGCGCCTGGTCGAGGGCGGCGTCGGCGCCCAGTACTGGTCGGTCTTCGTCGAGTCTTCGACGATGTCCACGCACACGGCGCTGCACGAGGCCCTGCGCGAGTTCGACGTGACGCTGCGCTTCATCCGCAGCCAGCCCCGGCTCGAGCTCGCCCGGACGGCCGACGACATCGTGCGCATCCACGGGGCCGGGAAGATCGCCTCGCTGATCGGGGTCGAGGGCGGCCACATGATCGAGCAGTCTCCGGCCGCCCTGCGCGTGTTCTACGAGCTCGGCGGCCGGTACATGACGCTGACGCACTGGGACAACGTCGAGTGGGCCGACTCGGCGACCGACCGGCCCGAGCGCGGCGGCCTGACCAAGCGCGGCGAGAGCCTCGTCCGGGAGATGAACCGGCTCGGGATGTTCGTCGACATCTCCCACGTGAGCGCGGACACGATGCGCGACGTCCTGCGGGTGTCGCGGGCGCCGGTGATCTTCTCCCACTCGAACTCGTTCGCCGTGGCGGGCCATCCCCGAAACGCCCCCGACGACGTCCTGCGCGCGCTCGCGGCCAACGGGGGCGTGATCCACGTCAACTTCATCGGGGCCTTCGTCTCGCCCGAGAATGCCGCCTGGGCCGAGAAGCGCAAGGCGGCGCGCAAGTCGCTCCAGGCGGCCGCCGCGGACGACGCGGCCCTCGACAAGGCCGTGCGGGAGTGGGAGAAGGCCAATCCGGAGCCGAGGGGCTCGGTGGCGCAGGTGGCCGACCACGTCGACCACATCGTGAAGCTGGCCGGCATCGACCACGTCGGGATCGGCGCGGATTTCTACGACGACGGCTCGGCCTCGATGGCCAGCGGGCTCGAGAACGTCACGCGCTATCCCTACCTCTTCGCGGAGCTGCTGCGGCGAGGCTATTCCGACGAGGACGTGATGAAGATCGCCGGGCGTAACCACCTGCGCGCGATGCGGCAGATGGAGCGCGTCGCCGCCGAGCTGCAGAAGACGGAGCCGCCGCTCATTCTCGACGGCCCGGACGGGAAGTGACGCCGTTTCGCGAAGGAGGCCGGCCGTGAACTTTCTCTTCAAGGAAGAGCCGACGCACTACTCGTACGACGACCTCGCGCGCGACGGGAAGACGAGCTGGACGGGAGTCCGGAACCCGGTCGCGCAGAAGAACCTGCGGTCGGTGAAGAAGGGCGACCGGATTTTCTACTACCACACGGGGGACGAGAAGGCGGTGATCGGGATCGCGAAGGCCTCGGGCGACGCCTACCCGGACCCGAAGGACCGCGACGGGAAGCTCTTCGCGGTGGACGTGGTTCCCGTGAAGAAGCTGCCGCGCCCCGTCACGCTGGCCGAGGTCAAGGCGAAGGCCTTCTTCAAGGACTTCCCCCTCGTCCGGATCTCGCGCCTCTCGGTCATGCCCGTCTCCGATGCGGAGTGGGCCGAGATCGAGAAGATGGCCGCGAAGGCCCCGAAGGACTGAGGAGTCCTAGGGTCTCGGCCCGATCTCGCGCGGCGCCGCGTCGCGCGCGGACGGGTGCACGGCGTCCCGCGGGACCCGGGGCACCGCGGGGGCGGCGACCCACCCGATGTCCTGCAGGAGCGGCAGCGTCAGGTCCACTTCGTGCGGGAGGTCGCCGGCGAAGTTGGGCTGCATCAGCAGGTGCGGGTAGGCGCTCGAGTCCCAGTGCGAGGTGGAGGAGCCCGATTCGACCGGGTTCGGCGCGTAGAGGAGCATGCGGTTGGCCGAGTCGGCCCCCGAGCGCCGCGTCGGATCCAGGCGCAGCGTCACCTCCACGCCCTGCGACAGGGCGTTGCGCAGCGCCGTCCCGTCGGCCTGCGTGACGCTGACGGACGGAATCGCGATGGAAGGATCGTCCCCGGCCATCCCGAGGGCGGACGTGTCGGGGACGTTGTTGACGACGACCATTGCGATCGCGCCGGCGGCCTGGACGGTGCGCGCCTTGTCCACGAAGAAGCACGTGCCCCGGTCGACGAGGGCGACCTTGCCGGCCACGGCGGCCGCGTGTGTGAGGGACGAGCACGCGTCGGTGGTGGCGGGCCCCGCGGCATCCGCCGCGTCGTCGGCCGCCACGAGCGTCGCGGCGACCCCGCCGACCGTCAGAGCCGGGCCGAAGTCCGCCGTCCCGACGTCGAGCTCGCCGGCCAGGGCGGCGGGAGCCGTCACCGTGAGCGTGGGCTTCGCGACGAGGGTCGCCGGGACGTCGGCCGTCACGGTCGCGCTGTCCCAGACGACCTGGCCCGTCCGGATCGCCGAGGCCTGGCGATCCTGGACGGACAGGGTCTCCCAGGACTTTCCGGTGGAGTCGTCGCGGATGTGCCGTTCGAAGACGTCGGGCTTCTGGAGGAACTCCTGGCCGGTCTCGGGCTCGACGAAGGTCAGGAAGCCGAGACCGTGCGCGAACTCGTGGAGGAGGACCCCGACGAGATCGAGCTGGTCGCCGTGCGCGTTGTCGAGGCCGTAGTACCACTGGCTCGTCGCCAGGCAGCTCGGGGTCCCGATGCTGGAGTTGAAGCGCGCCCGGATGTGGCCGGCCGCGGCGGGCGTGAGGTCCCGGCCGGCGATCCGGTTGGCCAGGGCGACGGCGTACCAGGTGCCCGGCAGGGGGGCGTTGGGAAAGTCGGCGAGGCCCGTCATCGGGCCCGCGGCCCCGAGCGTGCCCGTCGTGGCCGTGCAGTCGAGGGGCTCGAAGCTCGCCTGGATCCTGATGTCCACGTCGCTGTCGAGGAGCGCCCCCCACAGGTCGGCGGCGTGCTGGAAGGCCTGGAGCCGCTGCGCGCCGAGCGTGGTGCCCGTGTTCCCGCCGACCGGCGCGGCCGGCGTCGCGTCGTTGAACCCCTCGCCGGCGGCGTTCGCGTTGACGATCGTGATGCGCGCGCTCGCGGCCAGCGGCGCCGCGAGCAGGGCGAGGAGCGCGAAGGCGGCGGCGGCGCGTCGGAGGTCCACGGCTACTTCTCCGCGGCGGGGGCCGCGTGGGGGACGCACTCGATCCGGGTCGAGCCGTCGGGCCGCGTCTCGAGCCGGACGTCGAAGAGGAACGCGTCGCCGAGGTCCACGGACTGCATGCCGTCCGGAGACGTGATCACCTCGAAGCGGCGGGCCGGTGCCGTCCGCCGGGCCTTCAGGCGCTCTTCGGCGATCTGCCGCAGCTCGTCGGGGGTCGGCGGACGCAGCTTTCCGGTCGCGGGGTCCACGAAGACGCGTACGCGGCCGGCCGGCGCGGGCACGTCGATGGCCGGGCATTCGGGCTTCGGATCCGGAGCCGGCCGGGCTCCGGCCGAGAGCGGAACCCACGCCAGGGCGAACGCGAGGGCCGTGCGGCGGCGGAGCGGGTTCATCGCCGCCAATTGTAAGGTCTAGCGGGGCGGGGCGCCGATGCGCGCCGTGTCCACCCGCGCCGACCCGGGGTCAAGGACCCGCGGGCGCCAGACGGAGGACGACCCCGATGCGCGTCCCGTCGGCGGGCAGGAGGTCTTCCCGGACGCGGAACTTCGTCCTGTCGCGCTCGAAGTCGCGGACCGTGTAGGCCGCGTTGCCGACCTTCGCGCCCGGACAGGAGTAGAGGCACGCGATGCAGCCGGACATCCACTTCGCCGCGTTGGCGCGGTTGCCGCCGAACCGCATGGCGAGGCCGTGTCCGCCGGGGTCTTCGAGGATCGCCGCCAGCGGAGTCAGGCGCGGCTGGCCGGGCAGGCGCAGGAGGACGTCCATCGCGGGCCCCGCGACGACCGCGTCGGGAGCGGAGCTCGCGGCGTCCTTGCGCTTCTCCCAGGCGTCCATCGAGAGGTTGTCGCCGGGCTTCGCCCCGAGCCGCTCGATCGCGTCGAGGACCTCGACGTCGGAGACGTCGGCGACGAGGAGGGCGAACCGCGACGCGGATCCGTTCTTCCACACGATGGCATGGTAGCCGGGCATGAACCAGCCGTTGAAGCGGGCCGCGTGGACCGTCGCGGTGAACTCGATCTCGCGGGGCGGGCGGGACTCGATCGCGGCGCCGGAGGTCGTCGCCTGAAGGAGGAGCCGGAACGCCAGGACCGCCGCCGCCATCGCTCGAAGATATAGCGCCGGGCCCCGAACCGCGCTAAACTGATGTCCCGATGAGGCTTGCCGGGCGGCCACGCCACGAAGCTCCTCCTCCCGACCTGGCGCAGCTGTCCCTCTTTCCCGGTCTCCCTCCCTCTACCCGCGTCCAGCCCGCGATCCGCCTGACCGAGGCCAACGTGGCGCGGACGGTGCCGCCGCGCCGGCCGGGCGTGTACTTCCTCAAGAGCGTCGGGGCGGACGGGCAGGTCGCGGAGCGGGTCGGGCGCGACGACGTGGACCTGCGCCAGAGGCTGCTCCAGCACGCGCGCGAGGGCGGGGTCAACGTTCTCTTCGGGTGGATGCTGGCCGAGGACCCGAACGAGGCCTACCAGCTCGAGTGCTACCTCTGGCACGCCCACGGGGGCGCCTGGGCGGGCATCGAGGGCGACGCGCACCCCGAGCCGGCCGAGCGGATCCCGTTCCTCGGCTGTCCGGACTGCGACGAATAGCCCCCCGTTAGACGAAGACGCATCACGGATCCCGGGCCCGCGAGGTGATAGTTTCGGCTCGTCTGCGGGCTGGAAACCGCCGTCTGCCATCTCCTCCAGGGGGCTGACTTGGACGCTCTCGAAAACTTCGTCGGCGGCCGCTGGGTGGCGTCGCGGGCTTCCGAGTTCCTCGACGTCCACAACCCGGCGACCGGCGAGACGATCGCGCGGACGCCCCTCTCGACGGGGGAGGACGTCGACGCCGCCGTGGCGGCGGCGAAGAAGGCGTTCCCGGCCTGGCGCGACACCCCGCCGATGGTCCGGGCGCGCTCCCTGTTCCGGTTCCGCCAGCTGCTCGAGGAGCATTTCGAGGAGCTCGCCGCGACCGTCACCCGGGAGCACGGCAAGACGCTGGACGAATCGCGGGGCAGCGTCCGGCGCGGCATCGAGTGCGTCGAGGTCGCCTGCGGGACGCCCTCGCTCATGATGGGCTACGGCCTCGAGAACATTGCGAGCGGCATCGACTGCAACGTGATCCGCCAGCCGCTCGGCGTCTGCGCCGCGATCGCGCCCTTCAACTTCCCCGCGATGGTGCCGCTCTGGTTCCTCCCGTTCGCCGTGGCGACCGGAAACACGTTCCTCGTCAAGCCTTCCGAGCAGGTTCCCCTGACGCAGCGGCTCGTGATGCGCCTGCTCGCGCAGTGCGACCTGCCGCCCGGCGTCGTGGGCCTCGTCAACGGCGGCCGGGCGGTCGTCGAGGCGATCTGCGACCATCCGGACATCCGCGCCGTCTCCTTCGTCGGCTCGACGGCGGTCGCGAAGGCGGTGTACCAGCGCGGCACGCACGCGGGCAAGCGGGTCCAGGCCCTCGGCGGCGCGAAGAACTTCATCGTCGTGATGCCCGACGCCGACCTCGACCGCACGATCGAGATCATCACGGAGTCCTTCTTCGGGTGCGCGGGGGAGCGGTGCCTCGCGGGCAGCGTGCTCCTGCCGGTCGGTCCCGTGCACGCCGAGGCGCGGGAGCGGCTGGAGGCCGCCGCGCGGGCGCTGCGCGTGGGCGACGGCTCGGCGCCCGGCGTCGGGATGGGCCCCGTGATCAGCGCCGGCCACCGCCAGCGCGTGGTCGGGTACATCGAGAAGGGGATCGCCGAGGGCGCGAAGCTCGTCCTCGACGGGCGCGCCAACCCCGTGGCCGATCGCCCGAACGGCTACTTCCTCGGCCCGACGCTCTTCGACGCCGTCACGCCCGCCATGACGATCGGGCGCGAGGAGATCTTCGGGCCGGTCGCCTCGATCACCCCGGTCAGGACGCTCGAGGACGCGATCGCCGTCATGCAGGCCCATCCCAACGCCAACGCCACCTCGATCTTCACGTCGAGCGGAAAGGCCGCCCGCGAGTACGCGCGCCTGGCGACGGCCTCGATGGTGGGCGTGAACATCGGCGTTGCCGCGCCGATGGCGCAGTTCCCCTTCGGCGGGGCGAAGGACAGCTTCTTCGGGGACCTGAAGGCCCACGGGCGCGACGCCTACGAGTTCTACACGGACAAGAAGGTCGTGATTTCGAGGTGGTTTTGACGGGGGCGCGGTCGAAGGAGCCCTCGGCCGTCCGCGGCGGGGAGACCCTGCCGGCGGCGAAACGGGGAGTGAGAAGGCGATGACCACGACGAAGACGCAGGCGCCGCCGAGCGCGCTGAGCCGCGAAACGCGCGAAAGGCACGCGAAGTACATGCTCCCCGCGACCATCCAGTACTACCAGGAGCCCGTCGTCCTGACCGAGGGCAAGGGGCTGCGCATCAGGGACGCCGACGGCAACGAGTACCTCGACTTCTTCGGCGGCATCCTCACCGTCTCCGTCGGCCACGCCAACGAGAAGGTCAACGCGGCGATCGTGGCGCAGATCTCCCGCCTCTCCCACGTCTCGACGCTCTACCCGATGGTGCCGGCGGTCGAGCTCGCGGAGCGGCTGGCCCGCCTCGCGCCGGGCCGCCTCGAGCAGTGCTTCCTCGCGACCTCGGGGACCGAGGCCGACGAGACCGCGGTCATGCTCGCCCAGCTCTCGACGGGCTCGACGGAGATCGTGGCGCTGCGGCACGGCTACTCGGGCCGGTCGATGCTCGCGCAGTCGCTGACGGCGCACTCGACCTGGCGGCCCCTGCCGACGCAGGTCGCCGGCGTCAAGCACGCGGTGTCGCCGTACTGCTACCGCTGCCCGCTCAAGCTGACGTACCCGTCGTGCGGGGTGGCCTGCGCGACGGACATCGAAGAGCTGATCCGCACGACGACGACGGGCCGGATCGCCGCCTTTCTCGCGGAGCCGATCCAGGGAGTGGGCGGCTTCATCACGCCGCCGCCGGAGTATTTCGAGATCGCGGTCGGCATCGTGAAGAAGTACGGCGGCGTCTTCATCTGCGACGAGGTGCAGACGGGATTCGGCCGCACCGGCGGGAGGTTCTGGGGCCACGAGCACTGGGGCGTCCAGCCGGACATCATGACCATGGCCAAGGGCATCGCGAACGGCCTGCCCCTCGGCGCGACGATCGCGACGCCCGAGATCGCGGCGTCGCTCAAGGCGCTGACGATCTCGACCTTCGGCGGCAACCCGGTGTCGTGCGCCGCCGCCAACGCGACGCTCGAAATCATCGAGGAGGAGGACCTTCCCGGAAACGCCGCGCGCATGGGCGCGGTCCTGCGCGCCGGGCTCGAGGAGCTCCAGCGGCGCCATCCGCGATCGATCGGGCAGGTGCGGGGCATGGGGCTCATGCAAGCGCTCGAGCTCGTCGAGGACGAGACCGCAGGCAACCGGACGCCGGCCCGAGCGCTCACGTCCAGGGTCTTCGAGGAGACGAAGAAGCGGGGCCTCCTGATCGGCAAGGGCGGCCTCGAGGGCAATTGCTTCCGCATCGCCCCGGCGCTCAACGTCACCCGTGGAGACGTCGAGGAAGCGCTGGTGCTTCTCGGCGAGTCGTTCGCCGCGGCGGGAGCCCGATAGGTCCGGCAACGGCGGAGGAGGGCCTGGTCTTGAGTTCGACGGCGGAAGGCAGCGTCCCGGGGGGCGGGAGGTCCCCGGCGCCGCGCCCGGACCGTCACTCGGTCCGGCGCCGAGGAGGCGGCGGCGGCCCCGCTCGGGCCTTTCGCGGGCCTCGGGCGACGTCAAATCCGTCTGAAGAGGCCTGCACAGGGATTTACACGAGCGAGTGCTAGCATCCGCCGCGTTTCGCAATCGCTGCTACGCCGAACGAAGGAAGGAGAGAGGAAGATGTTCGACTTCGGAAATCGGAAGACCCTGCTCCCGGTCGCGCTCCTCGTCGGAGTCATGGGCGCCCTGGTCGGCTGCGTCGAGACGCCCAAGGCTCTGACGGACGCGGACAAAGCCATCGAGGCGGCCCGGCAGGCGGGCAAGGACCGGCAGTGCCCGGACGAATTCCATGCCGCCGAGAAGTTGAAGGTCGACGCCTACGCGCTGTGCCAGCCGTGCGACCAGAGCAAGGCGATCGCCATGGCGAACGAGGCGATCAAGAAGGCCAACGCGCTCTGCCCGGCCAAGCCCGTCGTCGAAGCGGCCCCGGCGCCCAAGCCGGCCGCTCCCGCGCCCGCGCCGGCCCCCGCACCGGCTCCCGTCCCCGCGCCCACCGTGTCGCTCTCGGCCAGCCCGAACTCGATCCAGAAGGGTCAGTGCTCGACGCTGTCCTGGTCGTCGTCGAACACCACCAGCGTGACGATCGATCAGGGGATCGGCCGGGTCGACGCCAGCGGCTCGAAGGAAGTCTGCCCGGAGAAGACGACCCAGTACGGGATCAACGTGGTCGGCCAGTCCGGCGCCGCCTCGGGCGTCACGACGGTGATCGTGAACAAGGTCGTCGACCAGATGACGCTCCACGTCAACTTCGATTTCAACAAGGCGGTCGTGCGCAAGGCGGACGACGCCGAGCTCCAGAAGGCCATCGCCTTCATCAAGAAGTACCCGACGTACAAGGTCTCGCTCGTCGGCTACACCGACAACATCGGCAGCGACGCCTACAACCTGAAGCTCTCCGAGAAGCGCGCCATGGCCGTCAAGGACTATCTCGTCAAGCACGGCGTCGACGGTTCGCGGATCCAGGCATCGGGCAAGGGCAAGGCCGATCCGATCGCCGACAACTCGACGGAGAAGGGCCGGTTCGAGAACCGGCGCGTCGAGGTCTCGGCCCTCACCGACTGAGCGCTCCGCCCTCCGCGGCGTCCCGGATCAGCCCTGCGGAAACGCAGGGCTGATTTTTTTGGAGGCTGCCCCGCGCCGGCGCTGCCCGGCGGGGACGCCCGCTCAGGTCCGGCTTCGGTAGGCGTGCTGCGCGTAGTAGACCGGGACGCCGAGCCCGATGAAGGCGAGGCCGTAGAGCGCCTCGCGCGGCGTCTCGATGAGCGTGTTGACGACGATGGCGAAGGCCGTCAGGGCGAAGAGAATCGGCACGACGGGGTAGCCTGGCACCCGGAAGGGGCGATGGAGCCCGGGCTCCTTGCGGCGCAGCGCGATGACCGACAGGACGGCCAGGGCGTAGAAGATCCAGCCCCCGAAGATCACGTACGTGAAGAGCTGCGAGAAGCCGCCGATGAAGAGGACGAGAAACGTGGACCAAAGCCCCTGGAAGATGAGCGCCTCCACCGGGGTGCGCCAGCGGGGGTGGACGCGCGAGACGCGCTCGAAGAAGAGCTTGTCCTTGGCCATCTGGTAGTAGGCGCGGGGGCCGGCCAGGATCAGGGCGTTCATGGCGCCGAGCATCGAGCAGAGGATGGCCGCGGTCATGACCTTGCCGCCCCACTCGCCGGTGACCCGCGTCATGGCCAGGAGGGCCACCTTGTCGGTCGCC
Organism: Thermoanaerobaculia bacterium; assembly: GCA_041912555.1. GTDB lineage: Bacteria > Acidobacteriota > Thermoanaerobaculia > UBA5066 > Gp7-AA6 > DAHUXD01. The sequence goes on along the minus strand of JAYRMU010000053.1, from coordinate 11,655 downwards.
GCGATCTCCGCGGGAGAGAGCACGCTGAGGTAGGCGAGGTTCGCGAGCAGGTAGAGCGTGATGACGATCGCCACGCCGCCGATGGCGGCGCGCGGGAAGTTCTTCTGCGGGTCGCGCAGCTCTCCGGCCGTGAAGCTCACGTCGTGCCAGCCCTCGTAGGCCCAGAGCACGCCGACCAGGGCGACGCCCACGGCGGCCATCGGGACCGGGCCCATCGGAAGCGAGGGCGCGGCGGCGGCCGACGCGGCGGCGGCCTCCTTCGTCGGCCCCGGAAGGATGAAGATGACGGCCACCATGATGATGAGGCCGCCCACCTTGAGCGCGGTCAGGACGTTGCCGACGCGGGCCCCGTTCTTCACGCCGATGGCATTGATCCACGTCAGCAGGATGATCGCCACGACTCCGGCGACCTTCGACGTCGTCGGCGTGAGGGGAATGAAGGCGCCGAGGTAGATCGGGAAGGCGGCGCCCAGGGTCGCGATCGAGCCCGAGGTCGCCACGGTGAAGAGCATCCAGCCGCAGAGGAAGCCCCAGAGGCGTCCGAAGGCCCGCGAGATGAAAGTGTAGATCCCGCCGGCTTCGGGCATCGCCGCCCCGAGCTCGGCGAGCGAGAGCGCCCCGAGCATCGTCAGGACGCCGCCGATGACCCAGACCCCCAGCATCCAGCCGGGGGTCCGCACCGACCGGGCGATCTCGGAGGGCACGAGGAAGATGCCCGATCCGATGATCGTGCCGATGACGATGTTGATCGTGTCGAAGAGGCCGAGCTCGCGCGCGAGACCCGGTTCGTGCTGGCGGGATCCCCCATCGTGACTCACGCGAACCCCCTTGTCGTTGGGGGTGTTCTATCACCCCGGGGCGGGGCGTGCGCGGGCCGAGCCGTCTCCGGGACCCCCTTCCCCCCTTTTCGGGGGGAGGGGGGACTCGTCACCGGGCCGTCCCCTCGAGCGGCGGCGTCCGGGAAGGGGCTCCTAGCGGCTTGGCAGTCTGCCCTCGAGCTCCTTGAGCTTCTTCTCGAGCTCGTCGAGCCGCTGTTCGAATTCCGGCAAGTCGCCCGGCGGCGGAAGGGCCCTCATCGAGTGATGACCCGGGCCGGGCATGTTCCACTCCCACGCGCGGGGAAAGGGAAAATCGCCGCGCATCTCGCCCAGGCGCATGCCCTCGTCCTCGTGCTCGACGACCGTCACGGTCAGGCTCTTCGCGGAGCGGTTGCGGAGGACTTCGACCGTGATCGTCTCTCCGCCCTTCTTGTGCCTCACGGCCCGGACGAGCTCGCCCGTGGTGGCGATCCGGCTGCCGTCCACTTTCGTGACGATGTCGCCGACCTGGAGGCCGGCCCTGGCCGCGGGACCGCCGGTTTCGACGGAGCCGACCAGGATGCCCGCGTCCTTCGGCGCGCCGAAGTGCTCGCGCAACTCCGGCGTCATCTCGATCGGACGCACGCCGATGAACCCGCCGCCGGCGTGACGGTTCAGGTGCATCCGCATGGTCCGGCCGCTTTCGTCGTCGAGGCCTTCGAGGTCGGCGAGGGCTTCGGGCGCGTTCTCGTCGCCCCAGACCCAGACGCGGTCTCCGTCGACCACGATTTCCTTTTCGGGGGACGCGACCACCACCTTCCGGCGCCGTCGAGGGGCATCGGGAGGCGCGGGCGCTTCGGGGGGCGCCGGAACGGCCTGCGGCGCCGCGGGTGGAGCGGGCGGCGCGGGGGGGTCGCCCGCGCGCACGAAGGCGGCGGGGGGAGCGATGAGAAGGGCGGCCAGCAGCGTCGTCTTCCAGGCAGAGCTCGTCATGACTCCTCCATGTCAGAAGGGGAGACGGCCGGAGGGGAGGAAGGTTTCTCGGGGCGGCCGGGATGCCGGGCGGGGGCCGCGCCGGCTTCGGGCTGATAGCCTCTGGACGATGCGCCTCGGAGGGCTGGCGGCGGCGATCCTCTTCCTCTTCGCGTCGGCCGCCGGCGCGCAGGGGCCCGCCGCGGACTGGCGCACGGTCGAGACCGCGCACTTCCGGCTCCACTACCCGGTCGCGTTCGAGGCGTGGGCCCTTCACGCGGCCGGAGAGATCGAGGCGATCCACGACCGCGTGACGGCCTTCATCGGGTACGTCCCCCCGCGCCGGATCGAAGTCGTCGTCGCGGACCCGGCCGCGGACGCCAACGGCGAGGCGATTCCTTTTCTCGACCGCCCCGAGGTAATCCTCTGGACCTCGCCGCCGGAGTCGGAGTCGAGCCTCGGCGACTACGGGGACTGGATGGAGCTCGTCGCGACGCACGAGATCGCGCACGTCGCCCACCTGACCCGGCCCCGCAACCGTTCCGGCGGCCTCCTCGTGCTCCTCTCGCCGGCGCCGTTCGGGCCCCTCGCCCTGCGCTCGCCGCGGTGGGTCACGGAAGGCTACGCGACCCTCGTCGAGGGGGCGCTGACGGGGTCCGGCCGGCCGGGCTCGGCGTTCCGGGCGATGGTGCTGCGCCGCCTCGGGATCGAAGGCAAGCTGCCCGAGTATTCGGCGCTCGACGGGACCGGCACCTGGCTGGGCGGCTCGGTGGCCTACCTCGTCGGCTCGGCGTACCTCGAGTGGCTGTCCGGGCGCGAAGGCCCCGACAGCCTTCCGCGGCTGTGGAAGCGGATGGCGTCTTCGCGGGGCGGCAGCTTCACGGCCGCGTTCCGGGACGTCTTCGGCGATTCGCCCCGGACGCTCTACGACCGCTTTCGCGCCGAGCTCACCGCGCGCGCGATCGAGGAGGAGCGGAGCCTGAAGAGCGGCGGGCTCGTCGAAGGAGAGCTCTGGCAGCGGCTCTCCGGCGGGACGCTCGCGGCGGGCGTCTCGCCGGACGGCACGATGCTGCTCGCGAGGCGGAATCCGTCGCGCACCGAGAGCTACCTCGCGATCTGGAGCGTGGAGCCGGACGACGACGAGCGCCGGAAGGCCGAGGCGCGGAGCGAAGCCGACGCGGCGCTCGCCGCCGACCCGAACGAGGTCGCCGCCCGGGCGCCGGCCGCCGCGCCGCGTACGCCGCGCTGGAAGCTGCCGCGCGCCGACGGCTTCTCCGCGTCGGACCCGCGCTGGATGCCCGACGGGCGCTCGGTCCTCTTCTCGCGGCGCGGTCCCGACGCCGAGGGCGTGCTGCGGTGGGACCTGTGGCGGTGGGACTACGCAGGAGGGTCCGTCTCGCGCCTGACGCGCCTGGCCGACGCGAGCGACGCCGATCCCGCGCCGGATGGCTCCTCGGCGGTCGCCGTGCGCGGCCGCTTCGGGCACTCGGAGCTGGTGCGCGTGAGCCTCGCGACGGGGGCCGCGCGGGAGATCCCCGCGACGCTGCCTTTCTCCGAGGCCTGGCCGGTGTGGAGTCACCCGCGCGTGTCGCCGGACGGACGCCGGATCGCGACGCTCCTCCACGCCGGGGGGCGATGGCGTCTCGTCACGCTTCCGGCCGAAGGGGGAGCGGTCCGCGAGATCGGGCTGGCGGAGCCGCCCGTTTCCGCGCCGGCCTGGAGCGCGGACGGGTCTCGCCTCTTCGTGACCGTCGCCTCGGCCGGAATCTGGAACATCGCTTCGTCGTCTTCCGCGGGCGGCGGCGAGCCCGAGCTCCTGACGCGCGTGACCGGCGGCGCCTTCGGCCCGGCTCCGTCGCCGGACGGCCGGTCGCTCTTCTTCCTCGACGTGACCGCGCGCGGCGTTTCGGTGCGGCGGCTCGCGCTCGGGGGCCCCGCGCCGTCTCCCGCGGACGCCGCGGCCGACGCGTCCCCGCTGCGGCCCCGGGCCGCCGTCGCGGCGGCGCCGTTCGCGGCCGCGCCCGTTCCCGCCTCGCGGCCCTACTCCGTCTGGCCGTCGCAGGCCGTGCGTCCGCTCCTCGACTTCTCCTTCGGGCCGTCCGGCAACACGGTCCAGCTCGGGCTCGACGCCGCCGACGTGCTCGGGCGGCTGCACCTGCTCGCGATGGGGTCGGCGGGCGACGCCATCGGTCCGCGGGGCGGGGCGATCGCCGCCGCGTACCGGGGCCTTCCGGTCACCCTCACGGCGCAGGCCTTTTCCGCGATCGAGAAGCCCGGCAACCAGGGCCTGACCCCGCGGCCCGCGTTCGACGAGGAGCGGTGGGGCGGGTTCCTCGAGGGGTCGTGGTCGCGGCCTTACGCGTGGGGTCGGGTCGAGGCGCGGGCGGGGGCCGGGGGGACGCACGTCGAGGCCTTCTCGAGCGGCCGGACGTTCACACGGGCGCTCGGCTCCGCGGGCGGGAGGCTCGTGTTTCGCCGCACCCGCGGGAGGGCGGGGTTCGGCTTCGACCTCGACGCCTCCGGGACGGCGGGCGACACGGGCGGAGAGAGCTGGACCCAGTGGGCCGGGGGAGCGCTCGCCGTCGGGATCCTCCCGTTCGCCAGCGTGTCGGCGTCGGCCCGGTACGGCGACACGGGAGGGACGCCGTCGCTCTTCGACCTCTGGGCGATCGGCGGGGCGGGCAATGCCATCCTGCCTCCGGGGCTCGACCGCAACCGCATCCAGAGCCCGGCGCTGCCGGCCGACCTCCAGGCGGGGACCCGCTTCGAGGCCTTCCGCGCCGAGCTCGCCGGGTCGGGCGTTCCCGTCGTGCTGTACGCCGAGTGGCTGCGCGCCTGGAGCGGGGGGGCGGCCAGGCCGGATCCCGTACGGGTGGCGGGGGCCGAGGTGCGCCTGGAGCGTCTGATCCCGGAGGAGTTCGGACGGGCCGTGACGTTCCACGTCGGGGGGGGCTGGATCGTCAGCGACACCCCTTCCTTCCACACGGCCCGCGGATATGCTCAGCTGGTCTATCGTCCATGAGCATGAACGCGATGCCCCGCCGCGCCCTCCTCGTCGTCTTCGCCTTCGCGGCCGGCTGCGCGTCCAAGCCCGCGCCGCCGCCGCCGCCGCCCGCTCCCGTGGCGCCGCCCGCGGCCGAGCTCGCTCGCAGCGGCCTGTCCGTCGTCCAGAACGCCGACATCGAGCTCAAGGACTCCTCGCGCAGCCGCGACCTGCCGGTGCGCGTCACGTACCCGGAAGGGGCGGGGCCCTTCCCGGTGATCGTCTTCTCGCACGGCGCCGGAGGCTCGGCGCGGACCTACGACGCGCTCGCGCGCTTCTGGGCCACGCACGGGTTCGTCGTCCTCGTCCCGGTCCATGCCGACGCGGCGACGGCCGGAAAGGACCCGGCGAGCGAAAGCGCCCGCGAGCCCTCGGGCGACGCGGCCCCCGATCCGAAGGGATGGGAGGGCCGGGCCCGCGACCTCGAGTTCCTCGCCGCCGCGACGGCCGCCGTCGAGATCCGCGTGCCCGCGCTCAAGGACAAGCTCGACGCGGCGCGGGTCGGGGTGGGCGGACAGTCCTACGGCGCGTTCTCCGCCATGCTCCTCGCCGGCGCGACCGTGGACACGAAGAAGGACAAGGCAAAGAGCTTCGCCGATCCGATCCCGAAGGCGTTCCTCCTGGTGTCGCCTCCCGGCAAGGGCCAGCAGGGCCTCTCCGAGAAGTCCTGGACGTCCGTCGAGCGGCCGCTCATGGTCGTGACGGGGACGCGCGATCCGGGCGTGAAGAACCAGGATCCCTCGTGGCGGCTCGACCCGTATCAGCTCTCTCCGGCCGGCGCGAAGTACGCCCTCTTCATCGAGGGCGCGAGCCACCTGTCGTTCACGGGGCTCGCCGCCGAGCCGGGCGCGACGCTGCCGAAGGTGCCGGGAAAGAAGGCGCTGTCGTCCGACGAGGAGATCGCGGTCTTCAAGGACCTGAAGATCGCGACCCTGGCGTTCTGGGAGGCGTACCTGAAGGACGACGCCAACGCGAAGGCCTTCCTCCAGTCCGACGCGCTGATGACGGAGAGCGGCAACCGGGCGCAGCTGCTGCGCCGGTAGCGCGAGGCCCCTCTAGTCCACGTAGTACTGGCGCGAGAAGACGCGGCCCTTGCGGGAGGCCAGGGCGACCTCGATCGTGTGCTCGCCTCGGGGACCGCGGGGCTTGACGAACACGAGCACGTAGCGCCCCGAGATCGCGCGCCCGATCCGGTCCATCACGAGGTCGGGGAAGAGGTGCGTCTTCTCGTAGCGGCCGCCCGTCAGGTCCGCGATCTGCTGGATCGAGCCCTCGAGGGAGTGGTAGTCGGCGTCGGTCACGTCGAGCGTGAAGATGTTGACCCGCGCCTCGGCCATCCGCTGCATCGCGTCGGACCAGGCCTGCTGCTCGGCCGCGTTGGGGCCGCCGAGGCCTCCGACCGTGCCGAGCCCCCAGCCGAAGAACAGCATGGACTTGCCGCCCGGGATGGGCGCGAGCGCGCGGGCGACCATCTCGAGCGCGCGCTCGGGCGTCGCGCAGCGCCGCGCCTCCTCCGGGTCGAGACCGCGGGCGAGCGAGGGGTGGCTCTCGGGATCGGGCTCGCCGGCCTCGCCGCGCCGAATCGCGGCGTGGATCGCCCGCTCGAGTTTCGCCCGGTCCGAGGTGAAGTCCTGGCGCAGCTTCAGACGCGAGTCGTACGAGACGACGGCGACGCGGTCGGTCGGCTGGAGGGTCGCCAGGAAACGCTTCGCCTGGATGCCCATGCGCAGCAGGCCGAGAAGGCGCGACGGCTCGTGGTCGGTCTGGAAGAAGATCACGATGACCCGGCCGGGAGGAATGTCGGGGGACACCGATCCGTCGGCCGAGGTCATCGCGGCGATCACGGAGGCGTCGATCTCCGGGGTGCCCGCCGGAAGCCAGTCCACCGACTCGAGCGCGACGGGCTTGCCGTCCACCTTCACCACGAAGTCGGCCGGGCCGAGCGACGGGATCGGCGTGCCGTCGGGCGCGGAGACGTGCGCGTCCACGACGACGCGCTCGACGAGGGCCTGCTCCTCGACGGCGCCGCGGCGGTCCGCGGGCTCCTGGGCCGAGGCCGCGAACGCGGCGAGCCAGACGAGGGCGACCGGGGCCGCGCGTTTCACCGGTACAGGCTAGCGCACCGCGGCCCGGTCGGCTCCCGGAATTCTCGGGTCTCTACCGGACGTCCTTGACGATCCTGCCGGCCTTCATGACGAACGCCACGTTTTCGAGGACGGAAACGTCGGCGAGCGGGTCTCCCTTCACGCCGATCAGGTCCGCCCACCTGCCGGGCTCGAGGGATCCGGCGTCGTTGCCGCGGCCGATGAGGTCGGAGGCGGCGACGGTCGCCGAGCGGATGGCCTCCATGGGCGTCTGGCCGTACTTGACCTGCCAGGCGAACTGGCGGGCGTTCAGGCCGTGCGGAAAGTTGCTGACGTCCGTGCCGAAGGCGATGGGAACGCCCGCGCGCGCCGCCTTCCGGAACGCCTGGCGCTGGAGCTCGTCGCCCTCGGGCTGCTTCTCCGCGAAATCCTGCGGGTAGCCCGCCGCGGCGCCCTGGCGGATCCACTCGGCGTCGTAGATGTCGGCGACGAGGTACGTGCCCCGCTCCTTCATCAGGCGGATCCCCTCGTCGTCGAGGTACGTGCCGTGCTCGATCGACGCGACGCCCGCCTTCACGGCGAGCTTGATGCCCTCGGTCGAGTGCGCGTGCGCGGCGACCTTCAGGCCCTTGTGCCCGGCCTCTTCGACGGCGGCGCGGATCTCGTCGTAGGTGTACTCGACGGCGTGGGGGTTGCTTCCGTGGGTCAGGAAGGCGCCCGTCGCCAGGATCTTGATGAGGTCGACGTCGTGCTGGGCGATGTCGCGGACCCGCTGGCGGACCTGGTCCACGCCGTCGGCGACGCCGAACCGCAGGTCCCACGGCAGCGCGACGTCGGGAGCGAATCCCGTGATCGCGCCGCCGCCCCCCGTGATCGTGAGATACGCGCCCGCGACGAACATGCGCGGGCCGGGAAAATCTCCTCGCCCGATGGCGTCGCGCAGCGCGACGTCCACGAACGCGCGGTAGGTGCCGACGTCGCGCACGGTCGTGAACCCGGCCTCGAGCGTCGCCCGGGCGTTGGGAACGGATTCGAAGGCGCGGTCGGCGGCGCTCTTCTTGAGGTCCGACAGCGGGTCCTTGTCGTTGAGGTAGTCGCCGACGAGGTGGGTGTGGCAGTCCATGAGCCCCGGCAGGACGGTCAGGCCGGAGAGGTCCACGACCTTCGCGCCCGCCGGAACCGGAACCGCCGGGCCCACGGCCTTGACCCGGCCGTTCTCGATGACGACGACCGCCCCCGTCGAGACCGTCCCCGACTTCGGGTCGATCAGGCGGCCGGTCCGGACGGCGACGACCTCGGGGGGTCCCGCCAGGGCCGCGGCCGCGGCGCCGAGGAGGACGACGAACCAGCGCAGAGCCTTCATCGAGTAGCTTCCTTTCACGGCAGAGATTGCGCGTGATTCTACGGCCACTCCGGTTAGAATCCCCGCGACGTTCGTCGATGACAGTCCCCACAGGAACACGGCTCGGCCCCTTCGAGATCCTCGCGCCCCTCGGCGCCGGAGGCATGGGCGAGGTCTATCGCGCGCGGGACTCGCGCCTCGGCCGCGAGGTGGCGGTCAAGGTCCTCTCGGCCGAGTTCGCGTCCGACGCGGACCGGCGCAAGCGGTTCGAGCAGGAGGCCCGCTCGGCCTCGGCGCTGAACCACCCCAACATCGTCACGATCCACGACATCGGCTCCGAGGGACCGACGGTCTACATCGCGATGGAGCTCGTGGACGGGCGGACGCTGCGCGACGTGCTGCACGGCGGCCCGCTGCCGACGAAGAAGCTGCTCGATCTGGCGTACCAGACGGCCGACGGCCTCGCCAAGGCGCACGAGGCCGGCATCGTCCACAGGGACCTGAAGCCCGAGAACGTCATGGTCACGAAGGACGGGGCGGTCAAGATTCTCGACTTCGGCCTGGCCAAGCTGCTCAAGCCCCAGGCCGAGGAGACCTCGAACGTGCCGACCGCGCAGGCGACGCAGGCGGGGACGGTTCTCGGCACCGTCGGCTACATGTCGCCCGAGCAGGCGAGCGGCCGGCCGCGCGACTTCCGTTCGGACCAGTTTGCGCTCGGGTCGATCTTCTACGAGATGGCCACGGGCAAGCGCGCGTTCCAGCGCGGCACGACGGCCGAGACGCTGACCGCGATCATCCGAGAGGACACGCAGCCGGTCGCCCAGATCAACGCGGGCGTGCCGGCGCCGTTCCGGTGGGTCGTGGAGCGGTGCCTCCAGAAGGACCCCGACGAGCGCTACGCGTCGACGCGCGATCTCGCGCGGGACGTCCGCGGGATCCGCGAGCACCTGTCCGAGGCGCTCTCCGCGCCGTCCGGCGAGGTCTCCGGCGCGGCGGCGGTGCCGGCCGGCGCGGCGCCGCGGAGGCGTGTGGGAGTCCCCATCGCGGCGGCCGCGGTGGCGGTGCTCGCCGCGCTCGGCGCCGGCATGCTCCTGCAGAAGCGCCTGGTGAAGAACCTGCCGCCGTCCTACCAGCAGATCACCTTCGGCAGCGGCACGATCCGCGCCGCGCGGTTCGCGCCGGACGGCCAGACCATCGTCTACAGCGCGGCCTGGGACGGCGGGCCGTTGAAGCTCTTCCTCAAGCACCCGTCGAGCCCCGACTCGCTGCCGCTCGAGTTGCCGAGCGCGAACCTGCTGTCCATCTCGCCCTCGGGAGAGATGGCGATCGCCGTCGGATGCCGCTCGAACCATCCGGGCGTGTGCGCCGGCACGCTCGCGCGGGCGGCCCTGACCGGCGGCTCGCCGCGCGACGTGGCCGAGGGCGTGCAGGAGGCGGACTGGGCGCCCGACGGCACGAACCTCATGGTCGTCCGCGACGTCGCGGGCAAGTCGCGGATCGAGTTCCCGATGGGCAAGGTCCTGTACGAGACCTCCGGGCACGTCAGCTACGCGCGGCTGTCGCCGAAGGCGGACCGGGTCGCGTTCCTGGACCACCCGTTCCCGCTGGACGACGCCGGGACGGTCGCGATCATCGACCTCGCCGGCAAGAAGACGACGCTGACGGGAAAGTGGGCGAGCGAGGGCGGTCTGGCGTGGTCGGCGAGCGGCGACGAGGTCTGGTTCACGGCGACCGAGGCGGGCGCGAACCGCTCGCTCTACGCGGTCACGCCCGACGGGAAGCTGCGCGTGGTCACGCGCGTGCCCGGAGGCCTGAAGCTCCACGACGTCGCGCACAGCGGGCGGGTCCTCCTCACGCGCGAGAGCCCACGGGTCGGCATCCTCGGCATCCTGCAGGGCGACGAGCGCGAGCGCGAGATGTCGTTCCTCGACTACTCCTTCGCCGCGGACATCTCGCCCGACGCGAAGGTCCTCCTCTTCGACGAGGAGGGCGAGGCTGGAGGCGCCAACTACACGGTGTTTCTCCGCAAGTCCGACCGTTCGCCGGTCGTGCGGCTCGGCGAGGGCAACGCCATGGCCATCTCGCCGGACGGCAAGTGGGCGCTCTCGATGGCGCCCACCCCGAACTCCCCGTTCAGGCTCCTGCCAACGGGAACCGGCGACCCCCGCTCGCTGGCCGTCGAGGGCGTCAGCCCGGAGCAGGCGGCCGCGTGGCTGCCGGACAGCAAAGGCATCGTGTTCGCCGGGAGCGAGCCGGGCCACAAGCTCCGGCTCTACGTCCAGAGCGTCGACGGGGGCAAGCCGCGGGCGATCTCGCCCGAGGGTGTCGTCGCGGCCCTCCCGGGCTTCACGGTCTCCTCCGACGGCAAGTGGGTCGCCGCGATCGGCGCCGACGGCAAGGCCACGTTGTTCCCGGTCGAGAGCGGCCAGCCGCGAACGATCACCGGAGTCCTCGACGGGGAGTTCCCGATCCGCTTTTCGCCCGACGGCCGGTTGCTCTATCTCTGGAAGCGGGGCGACGTTCCGGCCCGGGTGTCCCGAATCGACCTCGAGACGGGAAAGCGCGAGACGTGGAAGGACCTGCTTCCGGCCGACCCGTCCGGCGTCGAGCGGATCTCCAACGTGCTCGTCACGCCGGATGGGAAGGGCTACGCCTACTGCTTCACGCGGCTGTTGTCGGACCTCTTCGTCGTCGAGGGCCTGAAATAAGAGCGGGGTCTGACCCCCGAAGGGGGTCTGACCCCCGGTGCCCTTGACCCCCGAAGGGGGCCTGACCCCAGGTGCTCCGCTCTGAAGTAGAGTTTCTTCCGAGATGACCCAGCCGGGGCAGCCCTTCTCGCCCGCCTACCCGACCCTCGAATCGCTGCGCGCGCTCGGCGAGATGTGGAACTCCTCGCCGCCGATGAAGCACTTCGGCGCCCGGCTCGACTTCGAGCGCGTGGACCGCGTGCGCGGCGTCATCGACCCGGTCACCCCCGTGCACCGCGGAGGGCTCGGCACGGACGCCGTCAACGGCGTCGTCCTGGCCGGGCTCTTCGACCTCGTCATCGGGACGGTCGGCTGGCTCACGCGCCCCGACACGCGGTCGGCCACCGTCAACCTCTCGATGACGTTCTTCCGACCCACGCGCGGCGAGCGCATCGTGGCCGAGGCCCGGCTCGTCCGGGCGGGGCTGAACCTCGTGTTCGCGGCGGCCGAGATCTTCGACGACGAGGGCCGCGTGACGGCGCGGTGCGACGGCACGTGCGCGATCGCGCTCGGCCGCTCCGACAGCCAGGAGATCTACGAGCGCATGCGGGGCGGGGGGGTGGCACCGTAGCCGTCGCACGTCGCCTCCGCTGCGTTGCGGGGTATGCGCGGAGCGGCGCGTAGCGCCGCCCCGCGCCCCGCCCGGCGGGGGCCCCCGGGGGGGGGGGGG
>JAYRMU010000052.1:0-18728 GCA_041912555.1 Thermoanaerobaculia bacterium | reverse complement strand
TGCGGGCTCGACCGGCCGGCTGATCCCTTCACTCCGCTCCGGCTCCCGCGGCGTGAGCCTCCACCCTCGCTTCGCTCGGGTGACTTCTCACGCCGCGAGCGATTGAAAGAGATGGGCGTGACGAGCCACGCTCTACCCCCTCTCCCTCCGGGAGAGGGCCGGGGTGAGGGGCGCTGATTCGCCACCGTTTTCCCCCCTCTCCCTCCGGGAGAGGGCCGGGGTGAGGGGCGGTGGCTGCGCCACCCAGGGACTTCACCATCCTGCTTCTTCTCCACGATCCGTTTCGTCCGCGCGCCTTCGCTTAGAATCGCGGCCGCAGCCATTCCATGACACTCGCCGCGGGCACACGTCTCGGCTCCTACGAGATCCTCGCCCCCCTTGGCGCGGGCGGGATGGGGGAGGTGTACCGGGCGCGCGACACGAAGCTCGACCGGGACGTCGCGGTCAAGGTCCTGCCCCCGTCGGTGGCGTCCGATCCCGACACGCTCGCGCGCTTCGAGCGCGAGGCCAAGGCGGTCGCCGCCCTTTCCCACCCGAACATCCTCTCCATCTTCGACTTCGGCGCGCACGACGGCGTGGCCTTCGCCGCGATGGAGCTGCTCGACGGCGAGACGCTGCGCGCGAAGCTCGCGGGCGGCGCGATCTCCCCGCGCAAGGCGGTCGAATACGCACTGCAGATCGCGCATGGCCTCGCGGCGGCCCACGACAAGGGGATCGTGCACCGGGACCTCAAGCCCGAAAACCTCTTCGTCTCCCGCGACGGCCGCCTGAAGATCCTCGACTTCGGCCTGGCCAAGAAGGTCGGGACCCTCGCGGCGGACGCGCCGACGAGCGCTCCTACCGGCTCGGGCCGCACGGAGCCCGGCACCGTGATGGGCACCGTCAGCTACATGTCGCCCGAGCAGGTGAAGGGCCTCGCGGTCGACCACCGCTCGGACCTCTTCTCCTTCGGCGCCGTTCTCTACGAGATGCTGTCGGGCGAGCGCGCCTTCAAGCGCGACACGGCGCCCGAGACCCTCACCGCGATCCTCCGCGAAGAGCCGGCCGAGCTCTCCGGCTCGAACCGCCGCGTCGATCCCGCGCTCGACGGGCTCGTGCGCCACTGCCTCGAGAAGAGCCCGGAGGAGCGCTTCCAGTCCGCCCGGGACCTCGCCTACGCGCTGACGACGATCTCGTCGTCGTCCCCGAGCGTCAGCGGCGCGACGGGGCGCGTGAGCGCGGCCGGAGGGGCGCGGCGCCGCGTTCCGCTGGGAATCCTCGGAGGCGTCGCCGCCGGAGCGCTGCTCGGCGCGCTCGCCGCGGGCATCCTGCGAAAGCCGCCCGCGGCGACGCCGCCCGACTTCCAGGTGCTCACGTACTCGGGAAACGACTCGCAGCCGACGGTGTCGCCCGACGGGAAGACGATCGCCTTCGTGTCGAGCCGCGACGGAAAGAACCGCATCTGGCTCATGCAGCGCGCCGGCGGCGGGGAAGCGGCCCTGACCGCAGGCCCGGACGACACGTTCCCCCGGTTCTCTCCGGACGGGTCCTCCCTCCTGTTTGCCCGCGGCCACCTGGACGAGACCGCCACGGCCGAGGTGGGCGCCATCTACCGCGTGCCGATCGTCGGGGGCGAGGCCCGCAAGATCGTCGGCCCGGCGACCGGAGCGGACTGGTCGCCCGACGGCCGGGAAATCGCGTTCCTGAGGGTGGAGATTCGCGAGGGCCGGATCGACTCGTCCCTGTTCCGCATCGCGGTGGACGGCACGAACGAACGGCTGATCGCGAAGGTCCCGGACCGGCTTCTGAGCCTCCCGCGCTGGTCGCCCGACAGCCGGACGCTCGCCGCCTTCGAGGTCGCGGGAACGGGCAGCGGGCGCCCGAGGATCGCGCTCTTCCCGCTCGACGGCAAGGCGCCCCGCTATCTCGACGCGACCGAGAGCGGAACGCTGCTCGGGTTTGCGTGGAACGGCGACAGCCGCAGCCTCATCCTGCTCGGTCGCGGAGGAGCCGTCCCGGGTGGCTCGCGGACCACGCGCGTCTTCCTGAAGGACGTCGGCACGGGGAAGTCCCGGCTGCTCTTTTCCGGAATCGACCTGCGCGCCGGAGTGGCCGTTCTCGGCACGGGCTCCCTCGTCCTCGTCACGGGCGGGCCCCGTTCGAACCTCCGCGAGGTCTCGCTGGCGGAGCGGGGCGAAGCCGGACGCTGGTTGACGCGGGGCAGCAGCGTGGACCGCCAGCCGACGTATGCGCCCGACGGGGAGTGGGTCGCGTTCGCCTCGAACCGGAGCGGAAACTTCGACGTCTGGGAAGCCTCCTCGAAGTCCGGGGCCGTGCGCCGGCTGACCGACGATCCGTCCGACGACTTCGACCCCGCGTTCACGCGCGACGGCAGGCGCCTGCTCTTCAGCTCGAGCCGGGGCGGGCACTTCGAGATCTGGATCGCCGAGCGCGACGGGAGCGGAGCCCGCCGGGTGACCAACGACGGCGTGGACGCGGAGAACGCGACCGCCACTCCGGACGGCCAGTGGATCGTCTACGCCTCGGGCAGCCCGGACAAGCGCGGCCTCTGGAAGATCCGCGCCGACGGATCCGCGGCCTCCCGCCTCGTTTCGGGCGCGGTCACCCTTCCCGAGATCTCGCCGGACGGCCGGTTCGTGTCCTACATCGCGCAGGGCGGGCGGCGGACCGTGCGCGTGGTGAGGCTCGAAGACGGGGCGCCGACGGCGTTCGAAGCCCTCGCGCCCGGATCCAGGCCCAACACGGGACGCCATCGCTGGATGCCGGACGGCCGGTCGCTCGCCATCGAGCTGGAGAACGAGAGGGGCGACCTCGGCGTCGTCACGCAGGAGTTTGACCCGGGCAGGGACACGTCGTCGACCCGCCGCGCCGTCGCAGGCTTCACGCCCGACTCGTGGACCGAATCGCTCGGGGTGTCGCCCGACGGCAAGCGCCTGATGGTCAGCGTGCTCCAGGATTCCGCGAGCCTGCTGCTCGCCGAAGGGGTCGAGGGCGTGGTGGCGCGCCCGGGTCCGGGAGGGCACTGAACAGCCGCGCGTCCCGGCGCGGAGGAGGCGACGGGCGCGGCACCGCCTCGGGCGGGAGAAACGAGGCGGGATGATCACCAACGCCGAGTCCGGAACGGACCTCCACGAAATCGCGGACGGGATCTACAGAATCAACGCGAAGAGCCGGGACGGGGCTCGCGGCTCCAGGCGCGGACGTCCAGGATGAACGCCTCGACGCGCCGGTCCCAGGTGTGCTCGCGCAGGACCCGCTGGCGCGCGCGGCGGCCCATCGCGGCGCGGACGGGCTCGTCGTCGAGGAGCGCGGCGGCCTTCTCGACGACGTCCTCGACGGCCGAGAACGTCGCGATCTCGACGCCGGGATCGAAGAACTCCGAGAGGAGAGGGAACGCCTCGACGAGGGACGGCACGCCGCACGACGCGGCGAAGAAGGCGCGCGGGGTGATCCGGAATCGTCCGCGGTAGCTGCCCTGGGCGTCGTCGAGCAGCGCCGGATCGAGCGCGAGGCGGCAGCGGTTGAGTCCCGCGCGCAGGGCCTCGGGCGTGTCGAGCGGCGGCAGCACCGGGACGCTCCAGCGCGTCTCGCCCTCGTAGGCGTGCACGCGAACCCGGAAGCGGGCCGAGAGGGCGGAGACGAGCCCGTCGCGGTACGCGGTCCACTTGCCGTAATAGAGGACGTCGCACTCGGGCGCCGCGCGCTCCGGAAAGTAGAGCTCGGGATCGGTGGCCGGGTCGCATCGGCGGGCCTTCACGCGGCGCAGCGCGTAATCCGGCAGAGTCTGCGGGTCCTGGGTGTAGAAGAGGTCGAACTCGGGGGCGATCGCGATCGACGCCGCCAGGCCGTAGGGGTCCGAGAGCGCGAAGGCCGCCAGGGGAGTCGTCGCCGGGAACATCCGGCGCGCGCGCTCGGAAAAGTGGAGCGCGCCGCCCAGGCAGACGACGACGTCGGGCGCGGGATCGGTGTGCTCGATCACGGCCTCGTCGGGGACGAAGACGGGCTTCGCTCCCCCCGTCGAGACGAATCCCGGCAGGCGGAACGGCTCGACGATCCGCGTCCGGAAGGCCTTCTGGAACGCGCGGACGGGCGGGTAGAGGTTGTTGCAGTACGGCGGCGCGCTGACGTTGCCGAAGAGAAGGACGCTGCTCATCGCGCGGCCGCGCTCCTGTCCCGGCGGACAGGGACGTCGTTCGTCGGTACGGTTTCGTCCCCGCTCGCCGCTCGAATTCTGGTCGCCATCTCGAGGCGCTAATGTACGACGAAGGCGAAACGGCCCGCGCTCCGTGCTCTAGAATCCGGGGTCTATGCAAAATCAAGGCACGCCTTCTCCGCCGTTTCGCCCTTCGGTCGCGGCCCTCTGCGCCGCGGTTCTCCTCGCGGTCTGTCCCGCGGTCTTCGCGGCCTCGTCGTTGCGCTTCCACGGCAACGGCTCGGGCGGCGTGGACCGCGTCCGGATCGCGGTGGACGACCCCTCCAACGCCAACGCCGGCCCCCCCGTGGACGTCGGCGCCACGGACCTGACCATCGAGTTCTGGATGAAGGCCTCCGCGGCGGACAACGGCGCGGGCAACGTCTCCTGCGGCTTCAACGCCAACTGGAAGAACGGCAACGTCGTCCTCGACCGCGACCGGTCGGGCGCCGATCGCAACTTCGGCGTCTCGATCGGCGGGGGAAAGCTCGTCTTCGGTGTCAGCGGCAACGCGACGGGCAGCTACACCCTGTGCGGCTCGCGCAACGTCCTCGACGCGCGGTGGCACCACGTGGCGCTCGAGCGCCGGCTCTCCGACGGCGCGATGTGGATCTACGTCGACGGCGTGCTCGACGCCCAGGCCTCGGGGCCGGGCGGCGACGTCTCGTATCCCGACGACGCGGCGGCCTCCTCCCCGGAGGATCCGTACCTGGTTCTCGGCGCCGAGAAGTTCGACACCGGGCCTGCGTACGACGGCTTTCTCGACGAGCTGCGCCTCTCGACCACCCTCCGCTACTCCGGGGTGTTCACCCGTCCGCACGCGCCGTTCGCGCCGGACGCCCAGACCGCGGCGCTCTACCACTTCGACGAGGGGGCGGGCGACGCGATCGGCGACAGCTCGGGGGCGGCGGGAGGCCCGTCGAACGGGACGCGGGCCTTCGGAGGCTCGCCCGCCGGGCCGGAGTGGTCGAGCGAGGCCGCGCCGCTCGGCGGCCTGCCCGCGATCATGCTCACGCCCCTGCCGGGAACCGTGTCGTCTCCGATGCACGTCACGGTGCCCGGAGACGGCTCCGGCCGGCTCTTCGTGGTCGAGCAGACCGGAATGATCCGCATCTACGACAACGGGACGCTGCTGCCGACGCCGTTCCTCGACATCCATACGCTCGTGACCTGCTGCGGCGAGCAGGGGCTGCTGTCGATGGCGTTCCACCCGGACTACACGACCAACGGCTACTTCTACGTGTACTACATCAACAACCTCGTCAGCCCCGGCGACATCACGATCGCCCGCTATTCGGTCTCGGGCGACCCCAACGTCGCGGACCCGAACTCGGCGCAGATCCTGGTCGTGATTCCGCACCCGACGAATTCGAATCACAACGGCGGCCAGCTCTTCTTCGGGCCGACGGACGGCTACCTCTACGCCGGAACGGGAGACGGCGGCGCCGGGGGCGATCCGCCCAACAACGCCCAGAACCTGCAGGTGATGCTCGGCAAGATCCTGCGGTTCGACGTCGACGGGACGGGCGCCGTGCCGTGCGGCCAGTCGGCGGCCATGCCCTACGCGATTCCCCCGTCGAACCCGTTCGCGGGCAGCGCCACCGACTGCAGGGAGATCTGGGCCTACGGCGTGCGCAACCCGTGGCGCTACTCCTTCGACAGGGCGACGTCGGACCTGCTCATCGGCGACGTCGGCCAGGATGCCTACGAGGAGATCGACTTCCAGCCGGCCGCGAGCGCCGGAGGCGAGAACTACGGGTGGAGGCGGATGGAGGGATTCCACTGCTACAACCCGGGATCCAACTGCGACGACGGGTCGCTGACCCTCCCGGTCCTCGAGCAGCCCCATACCGCCGGCTGGTGCGCCATCATCGGCGGCTACCGGTACCGGGGCACGGCCATCCCGGGCCTGGTCGGGACCTATCTCTATTCGGACAACTGCCTCGGAGACATCTACAGCGGGACGCAGGCGGGGGACGGGAGCTGGTCCACCGCGCTGCTGAAGTCCACGAGCCTGTCGGTCTCGGGCTTCGGCCAGGACGAGGCGGGGGAGCTCTACGTCTGCGATCTCGGCGGCGGCAAGGTGTACCGCGTGGATCCGTCTCCCTACCCGGTCCCGGCGGCCGCGAGCCTGTCGCCGGCCGCGGTCATCGCGGGCGACCCCGGTTTCACGCTGACGGTCAACGGGTCGGGCTTCGTGTACGGGTCGGTCGTCCGCTGGAACGGGTCGGACCGCCCGACGACGTTCGTCTCGGGCACCAAGCTGACGGCCGCCATCCCGGCCAGCGACATCACGTCCGCCGGGACCGCCTCCGTCACGGTCTTCACGCCGGCCCCGGGAGGGGGGACGTCGGGGGCGCTCACGCTGAACGTCAACCTGACGTTCCTCGACGTGCCCACGACCAACTTCGCCTACCAGTACATCCAGGCCGTCTACCTCGCCGGGGTCACGGCGGGCTGCGGCCCCCGCCTCTACTGCCCGGACGCCTCGACGACCCGGGCCCAGATGGCGGTCTTCCTCCTGAAGGCGAAACTGACCTCGAGCTACACCCCGCCGGCTTGCAGCGGGACGATCTTCACCGACGTTCCCTGCACCGGGGGGCCCTTCGATCCGTGGATCGAGGACCTCTTCGGACGGGGAATCACCGGCGGTTGCGCTCCCCAGCTCTACTGCCCGGACGCCCTGGTCACCCGCGCCCAGATGTCCGCTTTCCTCCTGAAGGCCGAGCACGACTCGACGTACGTGCCGCCGGTCTGCACCGGGGCCTTCGCGGACGTCCCGTGTCCGAGCCTGTTCGCCGATTGGATCGAGCAGCTGGCCGCCGAGGGGGTGACCGCCGGGTGCGGAGGCGGCAACTACTGCCCGTCCTCGCCGGTCACGCGCGCCCAGATGGCGGTATTCCTGACAAAGACGTTCAGTTTGCCGCTGCCGTAGAGCGGCGGCAGGGCGCAGAAATCTGCGCCGATCCGATTTTCCGGAGCCTTCGGAGGGCGTCGGCCTGAGGCCGGCGCCCTTTTCTCTTCCCGGCCGGTCCTCCCGGGAACGTGTCCTCGGGTCAGGACCCTGTCCGGCCGGTCAGACGCCCGGACGCCGATTTCGAGCGCGCCGGAAGACGAAATGGAATTTTTTATTGACTCGCAAACTCGGCGGGTAAATAGTTCCCTGCGAATCTCCCCATTGTTTCGCTTAACCGAACGGAGGAACGGCATGTACCGGAGCTCGGCGAAAAGGCTTTCGGCCTTCATCGTCTCGGTCGGATTCTTTCTAGGGGGGGCCTCGCTCGTGCTCGCGAGCGCGAAGGCCTCCTCGCAGCAACCCGTCGTCTCGCATCCCGTGCGCGCCGGTAAGTCGGTGCGGATGCGCGACTACAGGTTCCAGGGACCGCTCGCGCCGGGCCTGCGGCGCGAAGTCCGCAACGACATGCCGCCGGCGAAGGGCGGCAACGGCGCGCACGGCAAGGTCGTCGATCCCGCCGTGCAGCACACGCCGGGCATCACCGCTCCGGGTGAGCTCGGTCAGTTCGACGGGCTCACCGACGCCGACAACCAGGCGACGATCGGCACCGAGTACGTTCCGCCCGACACGAACGGCGACATCGGTCCGAACAACTACGTCGAGTACATCAACACCATCTGGGCGGTGTACGACCGGACCGGCACGCTGCAGCTCGGACCCCTTCCCGGAAACTCCTTCTGGCAGGGGCTGGGCGGCGTGTGCGAGACCGGCGACGACGGCGACCCGATCGTCAAGTACGACCGGCAGGCCGACCGCTGGTTCGCGAGCCAGTTCTACGTGAACGGCGGCTCCGGGCCGTTCCACCAGTGCATCGCGATCTCGGTCACCAACGACCCGACGGGTGAGTGGTACCAGTACGACTACCTGATCAGCAACACCGGTTTCTCCGACTACCCGAAGTTCGGCATCTGGCCGGACGGCTACTACATGACGTCGAACGTCTTCGACACGCCGTTCTACGGCGGCGCGTTCGCGTTCGATCGGACCGCGATGCTCGCGGGCGACCCGAACCCGACGATGATCGCGTTCCAGATCTTCACCGACGGCGGCATCGTCCCGTCGGACTGGAACGGCGCGATCCCGCCCCCGGTCGGCGCCCCGAACTACTTCATGACCTTCGAGACCAGTCCGCCGGCCCTGCGCATGTGGCAGTTCCACGCCGACTTCGTCACGCCGGCCAACAGCACGCTCTCCGACCCCGTCGATCTTCCGGTCCCCGCGTTCAACTCGCCGGTCTGCGGCAACACGCGTGACCAGTGCGTTCCCCAGCTCGGGACCTCGGAGCTCCTCGAGACGCTCTCGCAGGACCTCATGTACCCGCTTCCCTACCGCAACATGGGCGATCACGAGTCCATCGTCGCGACCCAGACGGTCGGCGACGGCAGCGGCATCGCCCAGGTCCGCTGGTACGAAGTCCGGGACCCGGGCGGCTCGCCGACGGTCTACCAGGCCTCGACGTACGCGCCGGACTCGACCCATCGCTGGATGCCCTCCATCGCGATGGACCGCCAGGGCAACATCGCCCTGAACTACAGCCGTTCGGACTCGACGCTGCACCCGCAGGCGGCCATCACCGGCCGTCTCGCCACCGATCCGCTCAACACGATGGGAGCGGAGGACATCTGGTTTGCGGGCGCCGGCAGCCAGGACAGCAGCTTCAGCCGGTGGGGCGACTACACGTCGATCTTCCTCGATCCGCTGGATGACTGCACGTTCTGGGGCATCAACGAGTATTACGAGACGACCTCGAGCTTCAACTTCAAGACCCGCATCGGGTCGTTCAAGTTCCCCGGCTGCACCGCCGGCCCCTCCGGGACCCTCGAGGGCACCGTGACGGACGGCACGAACCCGATCGCCGGGGCGAAGGTCGCGGCGGGCGCCTCGAGCACCCTGACCGACGCTTCGGGCCACTACCAGTTCACGCTGCCGGTCGGCACCTACGACATGACGGCCTCCAAGTACGGCTACTTCCCGGCGAGCGCCAACGGCGTCGCCGTTTCCGACAGCGGCGACACGGTTCAGGACTTCGTCCTGGAAGCCGCGCCGACGGCGGTCGTCAACGGCGTGGTCAAGGACGGCTCGGGCGGCGGTTGGCCGCTCTACGCCAAGATCGTCGTCACCGCGTCGGGCGCGCCGACCTCGACGATTTACACGGACCCCGTGACGGGCTACTACACGATCACCCTCGTCCAGGGAATCACCTGGAACTTCGCGGTCACCGCGGTCGGCCCGGGCTACCTGCCGGGCGGCGGTTCGGTTCCCCTCGGCACCACGCGGGCCACGACCAGCGGCGGCGTCGTGCAGAACTGGGACCTCCTGGTGGATGCGCTGGCCTGCAACGCGCCGGGCTACGTCCAGGTGACGTCGGGTCTCGCCGAGAACTTCGACGCCGGCGTGCTGCCGAAGGGCTGGAGCATCACGAACGACAGCGAGGATGGCGGCTATCCCTGGTACATCTGGGAGGGAGCCGATCCCTGCGGCGCCTTCACCGGCAACCTGACGGGCGGAACGGGACCGTATGCGCTCGTCAACAGCAACTGCGACGGGTTCGTCACGGACAGCACGAGCCTGATCACCCCGTCGGTCGACTTCTCCTCGACGCCGAACCCGGTCCTGCGGTTCAACGAGGACTACCGGAGCCTCAGCGACAACGCCGACGTGGACATCTCCACGGACGGCGGCTCGTCGTGGACCAACGTCCTGGCCCAGACCGCCGACGCGCGCGGGCCGAAGACGGTCCAGATCGACATCAGCGGCCTCGCCGGAGGCCAGGCCAACGTCCAGGCGCGTTGGCACTACTACAACGCCTTCTGGGCGTGGTGGTGGCAGGTGGACAACGTCCTGCTCGGCACGGCTTCCTGCGTGCCCACGCCGGGCGGCCTCGTGGTCGGCAACGTCCGGGACGGCAACTCGGGCCTCGGCCTGAACGGCGCCACGGTCAAGAACATGCCGGACGGTGCGAGCACCAAGACGTTCGCGACTCCGGGCGATCCGAGTCAGGACGACGGCTTCTACATCCTCTTCGCGGAGAGCGGCTCGCAGCCCTTCGAGGCTTCGCTCGACCTCTACGCGCCGCAGGACAAGAACACGCTGGTCGTTCCGGGATCCACCCAGCGCCTCGACTTCGTCCTCAACTCGGGCAAGGTCGACGCGAGCCCGCGTCCTCTCTCCGCCAGGGTTGATCCGGGCAACGACACCAACCAGACCCTGACTCTCACCAACAGCGGCACGGCCAGCGCGGACTTCGAGATCGTCGAGATCAACTCGCCGCTCATCGCGTCGCACACGCACGGCCAGGCCTCGCAGGCCGCGATCCAGCAGGCGCTGTCCCGGTTGCCCAAGGATGCCAAGGGCCAGCCGGTCTTCAGCGGCCTCAGCGGCAAGGACCTCCCGCACCCGAATGCTTCGACGACCCCGAACCGCACCCTGGCGGCCGGTGACGTGCTGGGCACGTTCCCGACGGGTCTCGGGTATCCGTGGGGCGTGGGCTACTCCGGCAACTCCAACTCCACGTGGCTCTCCAACCTCGGCGTTGCGGGCGGCGACGACCACGCGTGGGAATTCGACGCCAGCGGCGCTCAGACCGGCAACAACATCGATCTGGCCCCGGCGATCGACGCGTGGGCGGGCGACGGAGCCTTCAACGCGAACACCGGCAACATCTGGTACGTCAACGTGGTCAACGCCGGCGGTTCCTGCATCTTCGAGGTCAACCCGGCGACCCAGCAGGTCACAGGCAACACGATCTGCCCGGCTCTGAACACCTCGGAGCGCGGCCTCGCGTACGACCTCGCGACGGACAGCTACTACATCGGTTCGTGGCTCGATTTCACGATCTACCACTTCGACGCGTCGGGCAACATCCTCGACTCGGCGGTCGTGGGACTCGGGATCTCGGGTCTGGCGTACTACCCCGACACCGGCCACCTGTTCGTGCAGGTCAGCGACCCGGTCGACTACGCGATCACGGTCCTGGATGCGAAGAACAACTACGCGGTGGTGGGCAGCTTCCACGTGGGAAGCGGCGCGTTCGACGATCACGGCGGCGCCGGCATGGAGGCGGACTGCGAAGGCAACCTCTGGATGGTGAACCAGAACAACCAGACGCTGTTCAAGGTCGCGTCGGGTGAGACTGGCAGCTGCGCGGTCGACATCCCGTGGCTCTCCGAAGATCCGACCTCGGGCACGATTTCGGGCCTGCCGGGCAACCACCCCGCGGGCGCCGCGAACACCGAGCCGATCACGGTCACGTTCACGGGCGGCACCCTGCTTCCGGGCCTGCGTCAGGCTCAGCTCAAGGTCAAGACGGACACGCCGTACCAGGTCGCTCCGGTCGGCGTGAACTTCACGGTCCGGTTCCTCGACGTGCCCGACTCGAACCAGTTCGAGGCGTACATCTACGGGGCGGCCGGAGCCGGCATCATGATGGGTGGCCCGCCGAACTGCCCGGCCGGGATCCTGGACTTCTGCCCGAACAACGTCGTGACCCGCGCCGACATGGCGGGCTACATCTTCCGGGCGGTTCACGGTCCCAGCACGCCGCCGCCGGTGTACCAGAACATCTACGGTGACGTGACGTTCAACGACTACAACGCCTTCTACATCCAGGGCATCACCGACGACGGGATCACGGCGGGTTGCGGAAGCGGGAACTACTGCCCGAACACCCCGAACACGCGCGCCCAGATGTCGGTCTTCATCTGGAAGGGTCAGCACGGCGACACGCCGCCTCCGGCCTGCACGGGCGTCTTCAACGACGTGCCCTGCCCGGGTGGCTTCGCGGTCGACTACATCGAGGGTCTCTACAACGAGGGCGTCACGGCCGGATGCGGCGGCGGGAACTTCTGCCCGAACGCCAACATCACCAACGGCCAGATGGCGGTCTTCCTGGTGAAGGGCTTCAACATCCCCCACCTGTAAGACGCACCGCTTCGAATTCACGGGCGCGGCCAAAAGCCGCGCCCGTTTTTTTTTGGCCGCCGACGCGCGCGGCGGGCGCCGGCGCAAGCCCGAAGGCGAGAGCCCGGGCCCCCGGAGGGTCGGGCCTCCCGGTTCGGCCCCCCAAAGGACCCGGATACACTCCCCGTCCGCCGCCATGCTCCGCATCCCCTTCCTCGTCGCCGCCGTCCTGTCCTGGGCCGCGGCCGCCCTTGCCGCCGAGCCGCCCTCCCTGGTCCTCGTCACGCTGGATACGACCCGGGCCGACCACGTCGGCCGGATCGTGGACGGATCGCCGCTGACTCCCCGCCTCGACGCGCTCGCGCGCTCGGGAGTCCGCTTCACCCGCGCGATCGCGCCGGCCCCGTTGACGCTGCCGGCCCATTGCACGCTGATGACCGGCCTGAACCCCCCGGCCCACGGCGTGCGCGACAACGGCGCCGCCGCGCTGCCCGCGGACCTGCCGACGCTCGCCGGGGTCCTTTCGGGCCGGGGTTACGCGACCGGGGCCGTGGTCGCCTCCCTCGTCCTCGACCGCCGTTTCGGTCTGGACCGGGGCTTCGCCGTCTACGACGACGGGCTGATCGCCGAGCGGTCGGGCGAGCAGGGCTACCCCGAGCGGGACGCGGCGGCCGTGACCGACGCGGCCCTCGCCTGGTCGGCCTCGCTTCCCCCCGGGCGGCCCTGGTTTCTCTGGGTGCACTACTACGACCCGCACGCTCCGTACGAGCCTCCCGGAAACTGGAAGGGGGCCTCGGCCGCGCGGCGGTACGCGGGGGAGGTGGCGCGCGTGGACCGCGAGGTCGGACGCCTTCTCGACGGCCTTCCGTCGCCGGCGGCCGGCCGCGTCGTCGCCGTCGTCGGAGACCACGGCGAGATGCTCGGCGAGCACGGGGAGAAGGAGCACGGCCTCTTTCTCTACCGGGCGGCGCTCGACGTGCCCTTGATCCTCGCGGGCCCGGGCCTGCCGGGCGGCCGCGTCGTCCCGGAAACCGTCGGAACCCGCGCCCTGGCGGCGACCCTGCTCGGCCTGCTCGGCCTCTCCGCGGAGGCGGCCCCGTTCGGAGCCCCGTTGCCCGGGGTCGGCAGGGATCCGGCCCCGGGGGCGGAGCAGGCGCCGGTTTACAGCGAGACGCTGCTTCCCGACACCGCCTACGGATGGAGCCCCCTGCGCGCCGCGACGGACGGGAGGTTCCGCCTGATCTCGGCGCCGCGCCCGGAGCTCTACGATCTCGCGGCGGATCCCGGGGAGACCCGGAACCTGTTCGTCTCCCGCCGCGACGAAGCCCGCAGGCTCCAGGCCGTCGTCGTCGAGAACGAGCGCCTGGCCCGGCGGGCCCCGCCGGCCGCCTCGGCGGAGCTGGCGGAGTCCCTCCGGAATCTCGGCTATCTCTCGGGCTCGAGCCGCCGGCCGGGCGGAGGGATGGACCCGAAGGACGGGCTCGTCCTGCTCGAGGAGTTCGAGCGGGCCAAGGCTCTGACGCGAGACGGCCTTCCCGCCGAGGCCGTGCGGCAGCTCGCGGACCTCGTTCGGAGGAGCCCGGGCAACGTGCCTTTCCTCGTGCGTCTGGCGGAGGCGCAGTCCGCGGCCGGCAACCCGGAGGCGGCGCTGGCGTCGCTGCGGGAAGCGATCGCGCTCAACCCCCGGCTGGATTTTCTTCACGCGCACGCGGCCCGCCTCCACGCGGCGGCGCGCCGGGACGCCGAGGCGAAAGCGGAATGGGAAGCGGTCCTCGCGCTGAACCCCCGCTACGCCCAGGCGTGGCTCGGCCTGGCCGAGATCGCCGCGCGCGCGGGGGCGCCGGCAGAGGAGCGGGCGATCCTCGAGCGCGGAGAGGCCTCCGGGGCGAGGAGCGCCGCGATCCTGGTCCGGCTCGCGCAGGTCGAGCTGGCGGCGGGCGAGGTTGCGGCGGCCGGGCGGCATGCCGAGGAGGCCGTGCGGCGGATGCCCGGCGTCGGCGCTGCCTGGTGGGTGGCCGGGGAAGTCGAGGAGAAGAGGGGAAATACGCCGGCGGCGTTGGACCGGTACCAGAAATCCGCGGCGTTGGGCTTCGGCGACCCGCGGGCCCTCGTACACCTCGGGAAGCTGCTGCTCGAGAACGGCCGGGCCGCCGACGCCCGGGCCTGCTTCGAGAGGGCGATCGCCCTCGCTCCCGAATCGCCCTCCGCGGAGGACGCACGCCGGCTGCTGCGGAGCCCGTAAAATTTTTGCTTGAAACCCCGGAACGTTGGCGATAGCGTTCCTCCAGTTTCGTCTTAACAACGGAGAACGGTTCCCGTTTCGAGTCCTCGCGATTCGTTGGGGAGGTTCTCTGTTCCGCAGAAAAATCGAAGGAGCGCCATGAAAGCGTCACGGACCTGGAGCGTGTGTCTGTCCCTGCTTGCCTCCCTGATTCTCCCGGCGATCGCCGCCGCGCAGGCCGTGCCCCGAAGCACGCCGATCCGCGAGAAGTCCTTCCGGCACCCCGACCTCTACGTCCGCGAGGTGACCGAATCCCTGCCCGAGCTCGCGGCGCCGCTGGCCGAGCGCCTGCGCCCGGCCCTGGCCGCGTTCGGCGTGCCGTCCGAGTCGATCTTCTTCGACTCCCGCACCGGGCGGCCGAACTCGCTGATCCTGCATGAGCCCCTGATCCCGGGCACGGGAACGGGAAACCGCCTCGCCTGGCCGGCGTCCCACGCGCCGAAGTCCGACACCGATCTCGCGGCCGAGGCCGCCGCGGCCCTGCGGACCTATCTCGACAGGCACAAGAAGGACCTCGGGATCGATCTCGCGGAGCTCGAGGTCTCGCCGCGCGTCGCGGTCTACGACCGGGGCAACCTGATCTTCGTCCACGTCGCGCGCGTCGTCGGCGGCGTGCCGGTCCGCGACAACTCGGTCGGCGCGGCCGTCAACCACGGGAACCTCATCCTCCTCGGCCTGCAGAAGTGGGGCGACGTCAACGTCGCCGCGCGGCCGTCCGTGTCGGCGCAGTCGGCGCAGGACGCGGTCCGCGCGCACGTCGGAGCTCCCGTGTCGTTCGCCAAGGGGGCCCCGCACCTCGAATTCATCCCGATGGCGGGCGCCGAGTCCATCTATTACCGGCTCGCGTGGGTCGTCCCCTGCAAGGTGGACGGCGACATGGGCTCCTGGGAGGGGCTCGTCGACGCGGAGAACGGGACGCTCTTCGCGTTCGAGGACCGCAACCAGTACGAGAAGGCCGCGCCGCTCGCCAACGGCGGGACGGGCACGGGAGTGGTCGCCGGCGGCGTGTACCCGATCAGCAACGACCAGTTCCTGCCCGGCGGGGTCGAGCAGCCCGGCTGGCCGATGTCCTTCGTGGACTACACGATCGACGGCGTCAAGCAGTACACGGACGTCGGCGGCAACGTCGGCTGCATCCCGGGCTCCATCTCGACGGCGCTGGCCGGGCGCTTCCTGAAGATCGTGGACGATTGCGGGCCGATCAACGAGACGGGCACCGGCGGGATCGACCTCGGTTCGGGCCCGAACCCGGCCGCGACGGATTGCACGACCCCGGGCGCCGGGCACTCGGCGGGCGATACGAAGTCGAGCCGCTCGGGCTATTACGAGCTCAACCGGCAGATCGAAAAGGCCCAGAGCCACCTCAACGGCGGGTCCGATCCGGCGGCGATCTGGCTGCGCGGCCAGCTCACGGCCGAGATGAACGAGAACGACATCTGCAACGCCTTCTGGGACGGCGCGCAGGTCAACTTTTTCCGTTCGGCCATCGGGCAGGGCTGCCGGAACACGGGCGAGATCGCGGCGATCTTCGACCACGAGTGGGGCCACGGCGTCGACAACAACGGCGTCGACCCGGGCATCGCAAACCCGGGCGAGGCCATCGCGGACATGTACGCGATGCTGCGCCTGGACGTCTCGTGCATCGGGCGCGGCTTCTTCACCACCGACATGTGCAGCGGCTACGGCGATGCGTGCATCGGGACGCCGGAGACGGGCGGCTGCACGGGCGTGCGGGACATCGACTACGCGCAGCACCGCTGCGACCAGCCGCACACGATCAGCTGGATCACCGGCGGCTTCACGAGCGCGCAGTGCGGCGGCACCGGGTCGGCGACCGCCTGTCCCTCCGGCGCCGGGCCGTGCGGGCGCGAGGTCCACTGCGAGGGCATGGTCATGGCGGAGACGGGCTGGGACCTGATGACGCGGGACCTGACGGCGGCTCCGTTCAACTACGACACGCAGCGGGCGCACGAGATCGCGGCGCGGCTGCTGTACCTGGGCGCGCAGCCTGTGGGCAGCTGGTACACGTGCTCGGTGGGCGGGGGCTGCTCGGCGACGGGCGGCTACCTGAGCCTGCTGGCGGTGGACGACGACAACGGCAACCTCTCCGACGGCACGCCGCACATGACGGCGATCCGGGCGGCCTTCGAGCGCCATGAGATCCACTGCGCGAGCCCGGCCCCCGTCAACAGCGGCTGCGGCGGCGCGCCGACCGAGGCGCCCGTCGTCACGGTGACGGGCCTCGACCGGTCGGTCCAGGTCAGCTGGACGGCGGTGCCGAACGCGACGGGCTACCTGTTGTACCGCGGCGACGGGATCGACGGCTGCGATTTCGGCCGCCCGATCGTCGCGGACACGACCGAGCTCTCGTTCCTCGACACCGGCCTCGCCAACGGCCGCGACTACTCCTACTCGGTCGTCCCGTACGGGGCGACGGCGGCCTGCAGCGGACCGATGAGCGTCTGCCAGACCACCGCCCCCGTGGCCGGCCCCAACCTCGCCTTCGTCGGCGCCACGACGCTTTCGGGCGGCGACGGCGACCCGTTCCTCGACAACTGCGAGCTGGCGACCATCTCCTTCTCGGTCAACAACGCGGGGATCGTCGACCTGACGAACGTCCGGATCGTGAACGTCACCGCGCTCACGCACCCGCTGAGCACCATCGTGACGACGTTCCCGGCATCGATCGCTCCGAGCATGCCGACGTGCACGGTGGCGCCGGCCAGCTTCCAGGTCATCCCGCAGGGGCTGACCTACGACGGCGAGTCGGACTTCCTCGTCGAGGTGACGGCGGACGAGTTCGGCGGCGAGACCCGCTCGCAGGTCGTCAAGATGTTCCACACGGAGAGCGACCTCGTCCTGGTCCCGAGCCGCACGTACTCGTTCGAGGCGGACCGCGAGGGATGGACGACGCTCTCGGGCACCTTCAACCGCATCCTCGGGTCGGGCGGCAACGGCACCCTGGCGCACATGTCGTCCTCGTCCGGCGTGGCGAACGCGTGCGACGTCGTGGCCTCTCCGCTCTTCGCCCTGACGGACACCTCCACGATGTCCATGTGGGTCCGGTACGACATCGAGCCCCACACCGACGCGGACTACGACCGCGCGAACGTCGGCCTCGTCAACGGGGCGACGGGCGATCGCACCGTCCTCGTGCCGACGAGCGGACGGACGTACAGCGTGGCCAACGGCTCGCCCAACGGGACGTGCTCCACGGCCGGACAGGCGGGTTGGAACGGCACGACGCCGGGATTCCCGACCGGGTTCTACCAGGTCAACTGGACCGCGGCGGCGCTCAACCCGGGCGGAGCGTTCACGGGCGTCACGTCCTATCTCCAGGTCAACTACGGCACCGACGCCCTCGACTCGCGCAACGGCTTCGATTTCGACGAGGTGACGATCACGAACTTCTACGCGCAGGTTCCCGACGCCCACACCGACGACTGCGCGGCGTCCGCCTCCGTGTCTCCGGCGGGTCTCGGGGTGGATGCGGCGAGCAACGGGGTGCTGGAGGCGGGGGAGACGGCAGTGGTGTCGCCGAGCTGGTCGAACACGGGGATCAACGCGGTGGCGCTGACGGGGACGGGGACGAACTTCACGGGTCCTGCGGGTCCGACGTACGACCTGACGGACGCGGCGGGGGCGTACGGGAGCCTGAACCCCGGGGACACGGCGGCGTGCACGGATTGCTACGGGGTCCAGATCACGGCGGCGGCGCGTCCGTCGACGCACTGGGACGCGCAGCTGACGGAGACGGTGGATCCGACGTCGACGGGCAAGACGTGGACGCTGCACGTGGGAGGCAGCTTCACGGACGTGCCGCCGTCGAGCGGATTTTATCCGTCGATCGAGACGGTGCTGCACAACGGGGTGACGGCGGGCTGCGGGGACGGGACGGCGTTCTGCCCCGGGGACACGGTGACGCGGCAGCAGATGGCGGTGTTCCTGCTGAAGTCGAAGGAGGGGTCGGGGTACGTGCCTCCGGCGTGCACGACGCAGGTGTTCGGGGACGTGCCGTGCGCCAGCCCGTTCGCGGCGTGGATCAACGAGCTGTCGTCGCGGGGAGTGACGGCGGGATGCGGGGGCGGGAACTACTGCCCGACGGACCCGACGAACCGGCAGCAGATGGCGGTGTTCCTGCTGAAGACGAAGGAGGGCTCGTCGTACGTGCCTCCGGCGTGCACGACGCAGGTGTTCGGGGACGTGCCGTGCTCGAGCCCGTTCGCGCCGTGGATCGACGAGCTGGTGTCGCGTGGGGTGACGGCGGGGTGCGGCGGGGGCAACTACTGCCCGACCAGCCAGGTCGCCCGCCAGCAGATGGCGGTGTTCCTCGTCAAGAC
>JAYRMU010000051.1:0-10867 GCA_041912555.1 Thermoanaerobaculia bacterium | reverse complement strand
TCCAGGTGGGCGGGGGCGCCCCGGTCGTCGTCCAGTCCATGTCGAACACCGACACGGTGGACGTCAAGTCGACCGCGACCCAGTGCATCGAGCTCGCGCGCGCGGGCTCCGAGATGGTGCGGATCACCGTCAACATCCCGGAGGCGGCCGCGGCGGTGCCGGAGATCAAGAAGCGGATGCTCGGCGCGGGCGTGCAGGCGCCGCTCATCGGCGACTTCCACTACAACGGCCACGTCCTGCTGACGAAGTACCCCGACTGCGCCCGCGCGCTCGACAAGTACCGCATCAACCCCGGCAACGTCGGCAAGGGCGCGCGGCGCGACGAGCAGTTCGCGACGATCTGCCACATCGCGCGCGACAACGCGAAGCCCGTGCGCATCGGCGTCAACGGCGGCTCCCTCAACCAGGAGCTCGTCATGGAGAAGATGCAGGAGAACACGGACAAGGACCTGGGGAAGACGAGCGAGGAGATCATCAACGAGTGCATGGTCCTCTCGGCCCTGCAGTCGACCGAGCTCGCCATCCAGTCGGGCCTGCGCAAGGACCAGATCATCATCTCTTGCAAGGTCTCGCGGCCGCTCGACCTCATCGCGGTCTACCGCGAGCTCGCGACGCGCACGGAGCAGCCGCTCCATCTCGGCCTGACCGAGGCCGGCATGGGCATGAAGGGCCTCGTGTGGTCGGCGTCGGCGATGGGCGTGCTGTTGAACGAGGGCATCGGAGACACGATCCGCATCTCGCTGACCCCGCGCCCGAACGGCGACCGGCGCGAAGAGGTCTACGCCGCGTGCGAGCTGCTCCAGTCGCTCGGGATCCGGTCCTTCGCGCCGAGCGTCACCGCGTGCCCGGGCTGCGGCCGCACGACGTCGTCCACCTTCCAGGAGCTCGCCGAGCGCATCCAGGGCTACATCCGCGACCAGATGCCGGCCTGGAAGGACCAGTACGACGGCGTCGAGAACATGACCCTCGCCGTCATGGGCTGCATCGTCAACGGGCCGGGCGAGTCGAAGGCCGCGTCCATCGGCATCTCCCTGCCCGGCACCGGCGAAGAGCCGCACTGCCCCGTCTACATCGACGGGCAGCACTTCACGACGCTGAAGGGCAACTACGACGAGCTGTCGACGGCCTTCCGTGCGCTCGTGGACGACTACGTGTCGACGAAGTACGCGAAGAAGGACGCGGCGCGCCCGGTCACCGTCTGAGCCCGGGCGCGGGCCCGCCCCGCGCTACCTGGACGTCCGGTCGATGAACTCCGCGATGTCCGCCTTGAAGGCCTTCAGCGACGGCTCGTTGACGTACATCATGTGGCCTGCCGGATACGTCTTCAGCGTGACGTTCCCGCGCAGGTCCGGCGCCACGTGCAGGGCGTCCAGCTGCACCCGGGTCGCGAAGGTCGGCGTCGCGAGGTCGTAGTCCCCGTTCTGCACGAGAACGTGGAGATTCGGGTTGAGCGTCATCGCGCGGGCGAGGTCCGGAACCGCGTCGATGATCGGCTGGCCGAACTCGTCGCCCGGGATCTTGTGCTTGAAGTCCCAGGCGGCGCCGACCTCGTAGTTCGTGGTCTGGTAGGTCTTCCCCTGTCCGAACTTGAGCTCGTCGTTGTAGTAGGCGAGAAAGGCGGACGTATACGCCGCCGTGATCGCGGCCGCCTGCGGGTCGTAGCCGGCCTCCTTGCCGAGGACGTCGAGCGTCGGCCCGAGAAAGCGGGCGTCGAGGCGGCCGACCGTGATCCCCTTCTGGCGCAGGATCTCCTGGGTGTACTTGCCCGTGCCGACGCGCAGGTTGGCCTTGTCGAGGTAGTCCTCGGAAAGCCCGGTGTACTCGTGCAGCTTCTGGAGGACGGCCGCGCGGCGCGCCGGCGTCAGCGAATCTCCGGCCAGCAGCGCGCTCGCGTACTCGGTGACCGCCCACTGGCGGACCTCGGCCAGGAAGGCTTCGAGGTTGGGCGGCGTCGTCGGAAGGACCTTGTGGTACGCGGAAACCGCGGCGAAGGCCGGAAGCAGGAGCGGGAACGGCCGGTCGTTGGCGCTGTAGTCGAAGATCGCGCCGAGGTCCATCGCGACGGACACGAGGATGATCCCGTTGAACGCCATGCCCTTGCCCTGCAGCCAGTCGACGATGCCGGGCCCGCGCGTCGTGCCGTAGCTTTCGCCGAGGAGGTACTTGGGCGAGTTCCAGCGGCCGTTGTCGCTGACCCACTGGCGGATGAAGCGCGCCACCGACTCGATGTCCGGGTCCGCGCCCCAGAAGTCCTTGTCCTTCGCATCGCCGACGGCCCTGGAGAGACCCGTGCCCACCGGGTCGATCATGACGAGGTCGGTCTTGTCGAGCACGCCGAAGGCGTTGTCGACCACCTGGTACGGCGGCGGCGGGGTGGGCGCGACGTCGGTCACGACGACGCGGCGCGGCCCCAGAGCTCCGATGTGGAGCCACATCGACGACGACCCCGGCCCGCCGTTGAAGGCGAACAGGATCGGCCGCTTGGCCGGTGCCGCGTCCTTCTTGACGTAGGCGACGTAGCTCATGCTCGCCCACGGCTCGTCCTTGCCATTGCGGACGATGAGCGTGCCGGCCGTCGCCGTGTACGCGATCGGCGCGCCGCCCATGACGATCGAATGCTGCGTGACCGATTGCTCCGGCTTCGGCGGTTCCTTCTTCGCCGCGTCGGCCGCGGGCTTGTCGGCGGGCTTCTCCGGCGGCTTGTCCTGTGCGCGCGCGAAACCTCCGACGACCACAGCCAACACCAGGGCCAACGCAATTCTGGCTTTCAAAACCTTCCTCCTGTACGAATCGATTCGATGACTCCGAGCTACTTCTTGTCGAGACCGGCCGTCCAGTCGGTGATCAAGCCGACCCGGGGCTCGGCAGCCCCCCCGGGCGGCACCGCGAGGAGAAATTGTCCATCGCCCTGGCGCGAGACGGCGATCGCCGCGAACGTCACCATCGGGAAGAGGGCTTTCGCCTCTCCGATCTCCAGCCCCGACCCCGTGGCCTTGAGCTCCACGGACATCGCTTGCCCCGTCTTGAGGTTGCCGTAGAGAATCTCGAGACCCTTGCCCGAAAAACCTCCGCCGCCCGTGCCTTCGGTCGAGACCTGCCACTTGCCGCCGGGTCCGGGGAACGGAACGACGTAGAGATCGGGCTGTCCCGACTCGCTGGAGACGTAGGAGAGCCAGTGGCCGTCGGGTGAGAACGCCGCCCCGAAGTCGTCGCCCTCGGACTTCACGAAGGCATACGGCTGGTCGTTTCCCGAGGCCGAAACGATCCAGATGTCGAAGCCCCTCTTGTTCGCACCCGAGACCTGCACGGCCAGAACGCGTCCATCCGGCGACCAGTCCGTCGGGGAAGCCAGGCGGTCCGGGAACGTCGCCAGCACGCGCTCTTCACCTCCGACGACGCGCTTGGCGACGATCTCGGATCCCGTTCCCTTCATGCGGCCGTACGCGATCCACTCTCCGTCCGGCGACCAGACCGGCGAGTCGACCCCCGCGCCCGTCGTAAAGCGGACGCGGGCGCCCCGACCGTCCACGAGCCAGAGGCTTGGCAGTCCGGTCCCCGGATCCGCGATTGCGGCGACGATGCGCTTCCCATCGAACGAGATACCCAGCGTCGTGAACTCGGCGGGCTCCCCCAAGGGCTCCCCCACGGGCTTTCCCGTCCGGTCGAACCAGCGCAACTGCGTTCGGGCTCCTCCGACGCCGGCACCGAAGAGGAGCAGGCCGTTCTCCGACACTCCGAAGTTGGCCCGGAAGAATCCGGGATCGTAGGCGACACCCTGGGCGATCGGGACGGGGTCGCCCGAGAGACGAAGGGTGCCGGGATCCAGGCGCTGCGCCACGAGCAGATCGTCCCGCATGTAGAGCAGCCGTCCCGACGCATAGGCCACGTTGGAACGCACATGCAGCAGGAGCTCCCGCTCTTTCGCGTCGAGCCTTCCGACGTAGACGGCGTTGGTTTCGCTCTTGGCGCCAGCGCCGTGAGAGGCCGCCATGTAGAGAAAGTGGAGTCCATCTGGCAGAAATGTCGCCCAGCGATGGGTGGTTTCGCCGTGGCTAGCGTCCAGCGCCGTCACCGGTGCGGGCCGGCCTCCCGACGCGGGTACGCGCACGATGCCGCTGCTCGGGTCCGCGGAGAAAATGATCACGCCGTCCCGGTTCCAGCCGCCGCTGCGGCCGTTCGGCGCCTCGCAGATCACAAACGCCGGGCCGCCGGCCGCATCGATCTTCTGGAGTTTTCCGTCCGCGAAGAACGCGAGAAACCGGCTATCGGGCGACCAGAACGGAAACGTCGCTCCCTCCGCGACCCGGCGCGGCGACGTCTCGCCAAGGGCCTGGATCCATAGAGTCGGCCTGCCCGGGATCCCCTTGGTCGCGAAGGTCGCCCAGTGGCCGTCGGGCGAGAGCGACAGATCGCCGGAGGCTTCAGCGCCGATCTCGAATTCCGTCTTCTCGGGCGCGAGCAGATACGCGCGCAGACGCAAGGGTGGCGCCGGCGTTCGCCGGACGAAGCCATAACCCGCAACGGCAGCCGCCACCAACGCCGCGGCCGCGATGATCCAGGCCAGCCGCTCTCGCGACTTGCGCCGGCCGGCCACGGTCACGGGCAATCCCGCCTGCGAACCGCCCTCGGCGATCCATTGGAGCTGCAGCTTCACGTCGTGAGCCGTCTGGAAGCGGTCCTCGGGGTCCTTCGCGAGACAGGTCTTCACGACGCGGTTCAAGGCCGGGGGCGTCATCGGAGAAATCTCCGAGATCGCCGGCGGATCGTCCCTCAGGATTGCGCCGATCAGCGAAGCCTGGCTCGAGCCCGTGAAGGCCTTCCGGCCCGTCGCCATCTCGTAGAGCATGGCTCCGAATGCGAAGAGATCGCTGCGTGCGTCGGCGTCTTTGCCCTCGAGCTGCTCCGGTGCCATGTACTGGAACGTGCCGAGCACCGTGCCGCGTTCGGTCAAAGGCCGGCTCGCCTGCATCTCGGTCACGAGCCTCGAATCGCTGGTGGTCTTCACGGCGGCCGCCTGGAACTTCGCGAGGCCGAAGTCGAGCAGCTTCACTCCCGACTTCGTCAGCATGACGTTGCCAGGCTTGAGGTCCCGGTGCACGATCCCCTGCCGGTGCGCCTTGTCGAGTGCGTCGGCGATCTCGATGGCGTACCGCAGCAGCTGCTCGCCCGGCAGCGGCCCCCTGCCGAGCCGGTCCGCGAGCGTCTCGCCCTCGAGGTACTCCATGACGAGGTACTCTGTCTCCCCCTCGCGGTTGACATCGTAGAGAGCGCAGATGTGCGGGTGCGAGATCTGCGAAATCGTCCTGGCTTCGCGCTCGAAGCGCTGGCGCAGCTCCGGGTTCGACGAGAGGTGCGGCGGCAGTACCTTGACCGCGACCGTGCGTTCGAGCCGCGCGTCGCGCGCCTTGTAAACCTCGCCCATCCCCCCTGCCCCGATCGGGGCCAGGATCTCGTAGGGGCCGAGCCTGGTTCCGGCAGCGAGACTCATGGGCGGCGTACGGACGTGGACGTCGGGATCGGCCGTGCCGGCCGCCTCGAAGATCGCCGGCCCCTTCGCGAGGAAAGCGCCAACAGTCTCTTCTTCAAGTTTCTCCCTTCCTTGTTCACCCCATCCTTACTTCTTTTCCAACCCGGCCGTCCAGCTCGTCACGACGGCGACGCGCGGCGTCGTGGTGACCTGCGGCAGGAGGGCGGCCAGAATCCGTTCGCCATCGGACGTGATCGCGACGGCGGAGGCGGGCGGAAACTTGAAGAGCAGCTTCGGGGATCCGAATTCGAGACCGGACGGGCCCGCCTTCACCTCGGTCGACATGAGCTCGTTGTCCAGTGTCCCGTAAAGGACCTCCTTACCGCCCTTGAAGAAGGAGCCCCCCTGGGAGCCGCCCGTGGACACCTGAAACTTGCCGCCCGGACCGGGAAACGGGACGGCATACGTCTCGTTGCGACCCGACTCGTTCGAGGTGTAGCAGAACCACTTGCCATCCGGCGAGAAGGCGCCCCCCGTCTCGTCGTATTCGGACGCGAGAAAGGGGAAGGGCTTGCGGTCGCCGAACAACGGGATCATCCACATGTCTTCGCCGGTGGTCACGCCCGCGCGCTTGCGCAACTGCACGGCGAGGTAGCGGCCGTCCGGAGACCAGTCGCTCGGGATGCCCGGCCGGTCTCCGTGAAACACCGTCTCGTCCGATCCGGAGCCGCCCACGGACTTGACGTGGATCTCGGAAACGCCCTGCTTGGTCAACGTCAAGAAGGCGACGCGGCTGCCGTCGTGCGAAAGGGCCGGCACCTCCGCGATCTCGCCAAACGTGACCCGCGTCCGCGCTCCCCGCTCGTCAATCAGCCAAATGGAGCCGATCCCCGTCGAGGAGTCGCTGATCGAGGCCGCGATGCGCCTTCCGTCGTCCGAAAGCGAAAGGCCGGTGTACTCCGCCGGCTCGCCAAACGGCTCGCCGACCGCCTTGCCCGCCCGGTCCATCCACGTGAGGCGGGTCGCCACCGCTCCCGACGTGCCGAGCGCGAAGACGAGGACGCCGTTCTCCGAGACGGCGAAGACGCCTCGGAAGAAGCCGGGATCGTACTGCACGCCATCGGCGACGGGAACGGCCTCGCCGACGAGCCTCCGCGAAGAGGGATCGAACCGCTGGGCGAGCAGGATGTGCTCGCGCACGTAGAGCAGGTAGCCCGAGGCGTAGAGGACGTTCGAGCGGGCCTGCAGCAGCAGCGTCTTCTCGCTCGAGTCGAGAGCTCCGACGTAGATCGCGTTCGACTCGCTCTTCGTGCCAGCCGAGTGCGCGCCCGCCATGTAGAGGAAGTGGCGCCCGTCCGGGAGAAACGTCGCCCAGCGGTGCGTCGTCTCGCCGCGGGCCGTGTCGAGCGTCGTCGCCGGTTTCGGCGCGCCGCCCGCGGCGGGCACTCGAAAGAGAGGGGTCGTCGTGTCCGGCGAAAAGAGGATGACGCCCTCCCGGCTCCAGGACCCGCTGCGGCCAGCGGCCGCGTCGCAGATCGGCAACGGGGGCGCCCCGGAAATGTCCACTTTCTGGAGCTTGCCGTCGGCGAAAAACGCGAGGAAGCGGCTGTCGGGCGACCAGAACGGGAACGTCGCTCCCTGCGTCCCGGCGATCGGCCTGGCGCCGAGATCGCCGAGCGACCGGAGCCACAGGACCACCTTGCCCTCGGCGTCCTTGCCCGCAAACGTCGCGAACCGGCCGTCGGGCGAAACCGTCAGGGATCCACAGTTGGCGTTCGTGAAGTCGAACTCCGACTTCTCGGCCGGCAGGACGAAGGCGCTGACTTTTTGAGCGGCGGCCGGCGCGCGGCGGAGGTAGCCGAACGTCGCGAGTCCCGCCGCCACGATCGCGGCAGCCGCGATCGCCCACGCCAGCTTCTCCCGGTTCTTGCGCCGCGCGACCAGCGGCGCGGCGACGCCTGCCTGGGACCCGCCCTCGACGACCCACTGGAGCTGGAGCTTCGCGTCGTGCGCCGTCTGGAACCGGTCCTCCGGATCCTTCGAGAGGCACGTCTTCACGACGCGGTTCAGGGCCGGGGGAATCATGGGCGAGATCTCGGAGATCGGCGGCGGGTCGTCGCGCAGGATCGCGCCGATGAGCGAGGCCTGGCTCGAGCCCGAGAACGCCTTCCTGCCCGTCGCCATCTCGTAGAGGACGGCGCCGAAGGAGAAGATGTCGCTCCGCGAATCCGCGTCCTTGCCCTCGAGCTGCTCGGGCGCCATGTACTGGAACGTGCCGAGGACGGTGCCGCGCTCGGTCAGCGGCTGGCTCGCCTGCATCTCGGTCGCCAGGCGCGACACGCCCGACGACGCGTCGCGTCCCGGCGCCTGGAACTTCGCGAGACCGAAGTCGAGCAGCTTCACGCCCGACTTCGTCAGCATCACGTTGCCGGGCTTGAGGTCCCGGTGCACGATCCCCTGCCGGTGCGCCTTGTCGAGCGCGTCGGCGATCTCGATGCCGTACCGGAGCAGCTGCTCGCCCGGCAGCGGTCCCTTGCCGAGCCGGTCCGCGAGCGTTTCGCCCTCGAGGTACTCCATGACGAGGTACTCGGTCTCGCCCTCGCGGTTGACGTCGTACAGGGCGCAGATGTGCGGGTGGGAGATCTGCGAGATCGTCCTGGCCTCGCGCTCGAAGCGCTGCCGCAGCTCCGGGTTCGACGAGAGGTGCGGCGGCAGCACCTTGACCGCGACCGTGCGCTCGAGCCGCGCGTCCCGCGCCTTGTAGACCTCGCCCATGCCGCCCGCTCCGATCGGAGCGAGGACCTCGTAAGGCCCCAACTTCGTTCCCGCCGCAAGGGTCATCGGGGCGCTCCTCCCGGCGCCGCGCCCGGGCGCAGCTCGCCGAACCAGTTCAACGTCACCGTCATGCGATCGTCCGGCGCCTGGCCGGCGAACTCGTACGTGAGAAAGTGATTCCCGTCGGGCGCGACGTCGAACGCGGAGGGCACGTTCCCGCCCGCCGGCGCCGTCCGCTTGAAGACGAGCGCCGGAGCGCCGACGCGAACGTCCGGATCGGCCGTGACCGCCGACTCGTAGATCTCCGGCCCCTTCGCGAAGAACAGACGCCCGTCGGCGGACCAGCGCGGCGAGGTGCCGCCGCCCGTGGACACCTGCCAGACGCCCTCGGAAGGCGGGAAGCGGCGCAGGAAAATCTCGGGATCGCTCTGGCCCTGAGCGGCCTCGTACGCCACGAAACGGCCGTCCGGCGACGGCGCGGGCGCGATCTGGTAGAACGACTGCGTCAGGAACTGCGCGGGCTTCCCCTTCTCGTCGGTCAGGGACCGGTACCAGAGCTGCTGCCCCTGTTGATCGACGACGATGTAGAACAGGTGGCCGTCGCGAGACACGGCTCCCACGACGCCCTGAGCGATTTCTTCCACCCGCCCCGAGCCGTCGGCGAGGACCTTCTTCATCACGCTGCCCGAACGCCGGAGGGTGTCGTAGGTGGAATAGACGAGGCTGCGCCCGTCGCCCAGCCACGAGGGAGTGATCGCGTCGCCGTCGGTCGTGAGGCGGGTGCGCGTGCCGCGCTCGACGTCGTACACCCAGATGTCCGCCTTCCCGTCGGTGAACTCCGAGGCGGCGACGCGCTTGCCGTCCGGCGAGATCGCGGCGGTGCGCTCCCGGAGCGCCGGGTCGCCGAGCCGCGAGACGACCTTGCCCGCCCGATCGGTCCACACGAGGTTGACCGGCCGCTCCTGGCGCGCCGGAAGCACGACGAGCGTGCCATTCGAGGCCACGCTCGGCGCCCGCATTCCCGGCGACACCAGGAACGGTTCGCCCGTGGCCTTCAGGTCCGACAGCGAGAAGGGCAGCGCCCACACGCCGGCGTTGGCGGGAGCGCGCTCGAAGAGGAGGTGGCCCGTCGGCGAATAGACGACGTCGTCCACGGCCTGGCCGGCGGCCTCCAGGACGTAGCGCACCTTCCCGCCCGCCAGGACCGCGATCGTGTTGTTGCCCTTGCCCTCCTCGGCGCGGTGGACGACGTACAGGACGCCCTTGCCGTCCGGCAGCGGGCTCGCGGCGTGGAAGTGGAGCTCCTTCTTCGGATCGGGCTTCAACACCTCGACCGGATCGCCGCCCTGCGCGGAGACCTTGAAGAGGGCCGTATTCCCGTTGCTGAACACGATCGTGCCGTCGGGCAGCCAGGCGCCGCCGGCATCGCCGTCCCAGAAGCCGGACGGGAGCTCGCAGATCGCCGAGGGCGACCCCGTCTCGGACGGCACCTTCCACAGCTTGCCCTTCGCCCCGTAGGCGATCGTGCGGCTGTCCGGCGACCAGAACGGCCGGATGACGCCGTCGGCCCCCGCGATCTCGCGCAGCTCCAGACGGTCGAGATCGCGCACGAGCAGGCGCCCGCGCGAGGCAATGGCGAGCTGGCGTCCGTCGGGGGAGATCGCCGCGGTGGAGACCGCCGGCACGCCGATCTCGAAGCGGACCGGGCGCGCCTCGGCGCGGCGCGGCGCGAGCGTCCACCGAGCGGCGACCGCTCCGATCAGGGCGGCCGCGAGCATCCCGGCGGCCCACGGCCAGATCGGGCGCGGCGCCGGCGCGGCGCCGGACGCCTCGGCCGGCGCCGGGGCGCCGCTGCCGCTCGCGGCGAGGTCTTCGAGCGCGATCCGCGCGTCGCCGATGTCGCGCAGCCGGTGCTTCGGGTCGCGATCGAGGCAGCGGCGCAGAACGCCGCGCACGGCGGCCGGCGTGCCTGCCGGCAGGCGCGCCCAGTCCACGTCGGCGCGCAGCACCGCGGCGAGCGTATCCGACACCGTCTCGCCCTCGAACGCCTTCTGTCCCGCGAGCATCTCGTACAGGACGGCGCCGAACGCCCAGATGTCCGCCCGCTTGTCCACCGACTTCCCGCGGGCCTGCTCCGGCGACATGTAGGCCGCCGTCCCGAGGACGACGCCCGCCTGCGTCGCGGCCGCCGTCAGGGTCGGCGAGTGCGTCTGATCCGGCGACGAGGCGTCGCCGATGAGCGCCTTCGCCAGGCCGAAGTCGAGCACCTTGACCTTCCCCTCGGGCGTGACCTTCACGTTGGCCGGCTTCAGGTCCCGGTGGACGATCCCCTTCTCGTGCGCCGCTTCGAGGGCGTCGGCGATCTGCCGCGCAATCGCGAGGGCCTCGTCCACGGGCATCGCACCCTGCGCGATCCGCTCGGCCAGGGTTTCCCCCTCGACCAGCTCCAACACCAGCGCCTCGACGTTGCCCGCCTTCTCC
The DNA here is from genome assembly GCA_041912555.1 of Thermoanaerobaculia bacterium. Classification (GTDB taxonomy): domain Bacteria; phylum Acidobacteriota; class Thermoanaerobaculia; order UBA5066; family Gp7-AA6; genus DAHUXD01. The sequence continues at coordinate 144 of JAYRMU010000051.1, read as the reverse complement.
AGGCCGTAGATCGCCGCAATGTGCGGGTGGTTGAGCGACGCCAGCACCTGCGCCTCGCGCTGGAACCGCGCCAGCCGCTCCGCGTCCTCCGCCACCGCCTCCGGCAGCACCTTGATCGCCACCTCGCGGTTCAGCTTCGCGTCC
>JAYRMU010000050.1:0-97984 GCA_041912555.1 Thermoanaerobaculia bacterium | reverse complement strand
TTTCGTAAACCGCAGGTCACCGGTTCAAGTCCGGTCATCGGCTCCAATCCTTCTCCCACGAGAGAACCCGGCTGGTCCGCCTGCGATGACGGGCGCTCGTCCCCACGAACCGTGACGCCGCGGCCGGCGGACGCCGCGGGGTTCCTGGAGCGGGCGGGCACACGCCCATCGCGGCCGGCCGGCGACTCCCGGTCGCTCCATGCCGCTCTCCGGCGGAGATCGCGGCCTGTCGCAGGAGAACGAACCTCTCCTCGGTTCGGCGGCGCGGCGCCTGCGGGAATGCCGCCGTCGGCGCGACGGTTCGCACTTGCGGTGCAGCAGCTTCCGGCGCGACAATCTTCCACCGTGGAATCCGCCCTGACGCCTCGAGGACAAAGCCGTTCGACCCGCGCGGCTCTCTTCCTCCTGACGATCGGGGCCCTGCTCTTCGTGGGCATGGAGAGCCGCGTGGCGCACCGGCTTCCGACGCGCGGCGCCCAGGAGCTCCTGACCTGCGGCAGCGACCCCGTCAAGTTCCCGCCGCCGGAGGAGCGCACCGTCGCCGCGCCCTGCGATTCGCCGGCCTCCGGCGAGTCGCTGCTCCCCGAGCCCGCGGTCATTCTCTTCCGCGAATTTCCGAGCACGCTCCCCTACGCCGGCGAGCGCCATCCCGCCGGACACCCTCTCCGCGCTCCTCCCCTCTCCCTGTAGGCATTCCAGGGCCTCGAGGCCCGTCGAGCTCCGGGCGCCGCGAAGCGGCTCCCGGAGAGAGCCGTCATCGCGCGGCGTTCGACATTGCCCGGATGAGCGGCTCATCGGGAGAGGGAGAGACGAATGACCGGACCCAAACGAAGACTGATGATCGCCGGCGCCGCCGCCGCGGCGATCCTGGCGTTGACCGTATTCGCTCGAGGCCGGGTTCCCCGGGCCGAGGCGCCGGCGAACGCCGCCTCCGAAGCGCGCCCCGTTTCCGTCGCGGTCGCCCGCAGGACCGCGTTGCAAAACACGCTCACGCTCTCGGGAGAGTTCAAGCCCTTCCAGGAGGTCGACCTGCACGCCAAGGTGGCGGGCTACATCCGCACGATCTCGGTGGACGTCGGCGACCGCGTGCGCGCCGGGCAGGTCCTGGCGGTTCTCGAGATCCCGGAGCTGGTCGCGCAGCTCCAGGAAGCCGATGCCTCGCTCGATCGGTCCCGGTCGGCCCACGAGACCGCCCACTCGGCCTATGAGCGCCTGAAGCAGGTGTCCGAGGCCCGGCCGGGCCTCATCGCGGCCCAGGAGCTCGAGGACGCCTACGCCCGCGACAAGCAGGCGGAAGCCCAGGTCGCCCAGTCCTCCGCGGGACAGAGGCAGGCGACGGCGCTCTCCGACTACTCGCGGATCACGGCCCCCTTCTCCGGCGTCATCACGAAGCGCTACGCCGACACGGGCGCCCTGATCCAGGCCGGGACCTCGTCGAACACCCAGGCCATGCCCGTCGTGCGGCTGGCGGAGGACGACCGGCTGCGCCTGGTCCTGCCGGTTCCGGAGTCCGCCGCGCCGAGGATCCACGTCGGAACCGCGGTGCGCGTGCGGGTTCCGGCGCTCGACCGTACCTTCGAAGGCGAAGTCGCCCGCCTGGCCTACGACCTCGACCGGCAAACCCGGACGATGGAGACCGAGATCGACGTCCTCAATCCGGGAGCCACCCTCATGGCGGGGATGTACGCGGAAACGGCGCTCGAGCTCCGGGACAAGGACACGTCCCTGACCGTCCCGATCCAGGCCGTGTCGCGAACGGGGTCGGAGGGAACGGTCTTCCTGGTCGGCGCGGGCGACCGGATCGAGGAACGCCGCGTCAAACTCGGCGCCGAGGACACGCGCCGCATCGAGATCGTCTCGGGCCTCCGGGAAGGGGACCGCCTCGTCGTGGGCAGCCGCAGTCAGTTCCGGCCGGGCGAACGGGTCGAGCCGCGGCCCCTTCCCGAGACGCCGGACGACGCCGAGGCGAGACGCTGATGTCACGCTTTGCGATCCGCCACCCCTACTTCATCGTCGTCGTCTGCCTGATTCTCGCCATCGTCGGCACGACGGCCCTCGCCCGGATGCCGGTCGACCTGTTTCCGGCGATCCACATCCCCGTCGTCGTCGTCGCGACGTTCTACTCGGGGATGCCCCCCGAGCAGATCGAGACCGACATCACGGGACGCTTCGAACGGTTCTTCACGCTCGGCAGCGACATCGACCACATCGAGTCGCGGTCGCTCCCCGGCGTGAGCCTCATCAAGATCTACTTCCACCCGGGCTCCGACCCGAACGCGGCGCTCTCGCAGATTTCCAACCTCGCGCTGGCGAACCTGCGCAAGCTGCCCCCCGGAACGCTGCCGCCGGTCGTGCTGAAATTCGACGCCTCGAGCCTCCCGGTTTGCCTGATCACCCTGAAGGGCCAGGGCCTGAACGAGACGCAGCTGCGGGATCTCGGCCAGTACGCCGTTCGCAACCAGGTCGCGGGCGTGGCGGGCGCGTCGGTGCCCCAGCCGTTCGGAGGCCAGTATCGCCAGATCATGGTCTACGTCGATCCTCTGAAGCTCGAGGCCCACCAGCTCTCGGTGATGGACGTCGTCCGCACCGTCAACGACAGCAACCTCATCCTGCCCGCCGGAGACGTCAAGATCGGCAATACCGACTACAACCTCTATACGAACAGCCAGCTGCCGTCGACCGAGGAGATCGACCGGCTGCCCCTGAAGACCCTCGGCGGCGCCTCGGTGCTCGTCCGCGACATCGGGCATGCCGCCGATGCGCACTCGATCCAGACCAACGTCGTGCGCGTCGACGGTCAGCGCTCCGTGTACCTCCCCGTCCTGAAGCAGGGCGGCGACACCAACACGATCGCGGTCGTGGACGGCATCCGGGGCGCCGTTTCCGGCCTCAGCGACGTCCCCAGGCAGCTCGTCGCCAGCGTCGTCTTCGACCAGTCGCTCTTCGTGCGCAAGGCGATCGAGAACCTGCTCCACGAAGGCGGCATCGGGCTGCTGCTGACCGGCGTGATGGTGCTGCTCTTCCTGGGAAGCGTCCGGGCGACGGCGGCGGTGTTTCTGTCGGTGCCGCTCTCGGCGCTGGCCGCCTTCCTGGCCCTGCGCGCGGGCGGCGGGACCATCAACACGATGGTGCTCGGCGGCCTGGCCCTCGCTCTCTCGCGGCTGATCGACAACTCGGTCGTGGTCCTCGAGAACATCTTCCGCCACATGGAGATGGGCGAACCCGCGGACGTGGCGGCGGAAAAGGGCGGCGCGGAGGTCGCCCTCCCGGTTCTCGCGGCCACCCTCACGACGGTCGTGGTCTTCTTTCCCGTCGTCTTTCTCTACGGCGTCAGCCGCTTTCTCTTCGTCGCCCTCGCCCTGGCGGTCGTCTTCTCTTTGCTCGCGTCCTACTTCGTCGCCCTGACCGTGGTCCCGCTCTTCTGCGCAAAGCTCCTGCGGCGGGCCCACCTCGAAGAGGACCACGTCGACACGAAATCGGCGTTCGGGCGGATCATCCACCGCTTCAACCACTGGTTCGAGCGGATGCTCGACGGCTACGGCGCCACCCTCGCGCGCGCGGTCGCACGGCCCGCGGCCACCGTGCTCGGCATCTCGGGCCTCTGCGTGTTGAGCTTTTCGCTCTACCCGCTTCTCGGCGTCGCGTTCTTCCCGCGCACCGATCCGGGCCAGTTCGTCATCAACCTCAAGGCCCCGTCCGGAACGCGCCTCGAGCTGACCGAGCAGGACGTCGCTCGCGTCGAGGACGAGATCCGCGGGATCGTGCCGGCCGAGGACCTCGGCATGATCGTTTCCAACATCGGGACGACGCCGGGCTTCTCCTCGATCTACACGCCCAATTCGGCGTCGCACACGGCCTTCGTCCAGGTCAGCCTCAAGGACGGCCACAAGGTCGGCAGCTACGAGTACATGGACCGCGTCCGGAGCCGGCTGCGCGAGCGCCTCCCGGAGCTGGCGGCGTACTTCCAGTCGGGCGGGCTCGTGGACGCCGTGCTCAACCTCGGTCTCCCCGCGCCCATCGACATCCAGGTCAGCGGGATGAACCTCGAGAAGACCTATTCGGCCGCCCTCGAAATCGCCTCCCGGACGCGCAAGCTCCGCGGCGTCAGCGACCTTCTCGTCCCGCAGGACCTCGACTACCCGTCCCTGCGCCTCGACGTCGACCGGACGCGAGCGAGCCTCGTCGGCCTCTCTTCGAAGGAAGTCGTGACGAACGTCATCACGGCCCTGACGTCCAACCAGATGATCGCTCCGAGCTTCTGGGTCGATCCCCGGAGCGGGAACGACTACATGCTGACCGTTCAGTATCCCGAAGGCCAGATCCGGTCGCTGTCGGACCTGCGCCAGATCCCCCTCCGCTCGCCGGGCGGCCTCAACCCGACACAGCTCGACTCCGTCGTCCGCATCCAGCCGATCGAGGCGCCGACCGAGGTGGACCACTACCAGCTTCGCCGCGTGATCGACGTCTACGTTGCGCCGAAGGGCGAGGACCTCGGGCGGCTGACCGCCGAGATCGACCGCATCCTCGCACGGACCAGGCTTCCCGAAGGCGTCCGGGTGGACCTGCGCGGATCGGTCCAGGGCATGAGGGCCTCGTTCAAGAGCTTCGGGCTCGGACTGATCCTCGCGGTCGCTCTCGTGTACCTGATCCTGGTCGCCCAGTTCTCCTCGTTTCTGGACCCCTTCATCATCCTGCTCGCGATCCCGCCGGGACTGACCGGGGTGCTCGTGATCCTGCTCGTCTCGGGCAGCACGCTCAACGTCATGTCCCTGATGGGCCTCATCATGATGGTCGGCATCGTCGTCTCGAACAGCATCCTGATCGTCGACTTCACGCGCATCCTCCGCCGGGACGGCCTGCCGGTCGACGAAGCCGTCACGAAGGCGAGCCGCATCCGCCTGCGGCCGATCCTCATGACGTCCCTCGCGACGGTGATCGGCCTCATTCCCATGGCCCTGAAGCTCGGCACGGGCGCCGAGGCCTATGCGCCGCTGGCGCAGGCCATCATCGGCGGCCTGCTCGTGTCCGTCGCCGCGACGGTGTACCTGGTGCCGGCGGCCTATCGCCTCCTGCACCGGCGCGACGCCGACGGGACGGAAGGGGTGACCGCATGACCCGCACGACCGCCCGGTTCCTCGCCATCGGCGCGCTGTTCGCGTCGCTCTCGCGATACGGCCCCGCGCAGGCGCCCCCGCCGTCTCTCCCGGAGCCGCCCGCCCGCCTGACGCTCCACGAGGCGGAGGCCCTCGCGCGCGAGAACAACCCCCGGATCTCCGTCGCCCGCCTGAATGCGCTGGCCTCGCAGGAGGTCACGCGCGAGACGAAGTCGGCCTATTACCCGACCCTCAACGCCTACCTGACTGGGGTGGCCGCGCACGAGGGCGGCCGCATCAGCGCCGGCGGCCTCAACAACCCCGTCATCTACGACCGAGCGGCGGGCGGGGTGACGGCCAACCAGCTCATCACCGACTTCGGCCGCACGTCCAACCTCGTCGCGACCTCGACGCTCCGCTCCCAAGCCGACGACGAGCGCGCCATGGCCACGGCCGCGGACATTCTCCTGGCGGTCGACCGGTCCTTCTACTACGCCCTCGGGACCCAGGCCCTGCGAAAGGTGGCCGAGCAGACCGTCGTCGCCCGCCGGGACGTCGCCGACCGGATCCGCGCCCTGGCCCAGAGCAAGCTGCGCTCCGAGCTCGACGCGAGCTTCGCCGAGGTCGACCTGGCCGAGGCCAGGCTCCTCCTCCTCGACGCGGAGAACAACCAGAAGGCGGCCCTCGCGGACCTCTCCGCCATCCTGGGCTACCCGAACCAGAAGGCCTTCGACCTGGTCGAAGACGACACGACCCTGGCCGCGCCTCCGGCCGACGTCGAGCTGCTGATCGCCGAGGCGCTGTCCCGCCGTCCCGAGGTCGCCGCCCTCGACCTCGACGCCCGGGCCGCCGAGAAGTACCAGGTCGCCGAGAAGGACCTCCAGCTGCCCAACATCCGCGCCCTGGGCGCGGCCGGGGGCGCGCCCTACCGCAACGACGCCATCTCGCCCTGGTACGGCGCGATCGGCGTCAACGTCGAGATCCCGGTCTTCAACGGCTTCCTGTTCCAGGCGCGGGCCGCCGAGGCCGGCCTCCGCGCGAAGGCCTCGCGCGAGCGCCTGGCCGACCTGAAGAACACCGTCGCGCGCGACGTGCGCACGAGCTGGCTCGACGCCGGGGCCGCCTACGAGCGGGTCGGCGTCGCGCGGCAGCTGCTCGACCAGGCCAACCGCGCGCTCGATCTCGCCCGCAGCCGCTACGAGCTCGGGCTGAGCTCGATCGTGGAGCTCTCGCAGGCCCAGCTCCAGCAGACCCGGGCTGAGCTCGGCGACACGGATGCGCGGTACCGCTATCGCGTCGCGGAGGCGACGCTGCGGTACCAGATCGGAGGCCCCTGACGCGGCCTCAGAACGGCAGGCGCAGGGTCGCGACCCAGCCGGGATCGTAGGTGCGAAAGCGGCTCACGGCGAACTGATATCCCGCGCCGAGGTCCAGCCGCAGGCGGCCCGCGATCGGGAACCGCCCGAGCACGAAGCCGACGGTCGCGATCGCCTGCCACCGGCCGTCGTTGGGCCCGTCGGTCCAGTGCGTCAGGCTCATCTCGAATTCCGGCCAGAACCGCTCGTGGAGGACGTGGGCCTGGAAGGCGGTGTTCCACACCACGGGAATGCCGACCCGCGCCTCGTCGCTTCCGGGAAGGCTCGCGGCGAGCGTGGTCTGGACGTCGAAGCCCTCGGACCGGGTGCCCCAGCCCTTGCCCCACGCGATCGTGGGCGTGTAGACCGTCGCGCCGGTGGTGAACGCGGCGCTGCCCGTCGGGACGGAGACGCCGACGAAGGCCGACAGCACGTAGTTGCCGCTCTCTTCGTTCGCCGCGAGCAGCCGGTACTTCACCTGGACGGTCTCGTCGGCCCAGCCGCCGACCGTGCCCCGGGGGCCGCGGCGCACCAGGTAGGCCGGGATCCCGACGGTGACGGCGAAGCGGTCGAACGCGATCAGTTCCAGGCCCTTGCTCGACCCGTAGTTGACCAGCTCGACGTCCTGCGGGCGCGACTGCCCGCTCACGTCGTAGCGGAACCTCTCGTTCAGGCGCGGGGTCGTCGTGACGAGCGGGGAGATCCAATGCGGCTGCTCCGCCTGGGCCCGCTCGACCATCCGGAAGTAGGCCTCGAGAAATCCGCCGGCGGCGGCCGCGGGGGCCGCCCCGTCCTCCTGCGCGAGCGCCCGCGACGCCCCGAGGGCGAGCACGGCGAAGCTCCAGAGGAGGGCGCGCATGTCCGGCAGTGTTCCGTCCCCGCGGGGAATTTGCAAATCCTCGTCCAGTGCGCCGGCCTCAGAAGTTCAGGATGTACGTCGCGCGATACACCGTGTGGATCGCGGGCGCGTGGCTGACCGGGAAGTCGACGCCGAGCGAAATCGAGTTCTCGGGAATGAACCAGAAGCGCACACCCGGCGTCAGGGTGACGTTCGTCTTCCCCGAGCTCGCGCCATCCAGGGCCGTCTGGCCGAACGCCTCGAGAAACGTCGTGAGGTTGCCGAACACGGGCGTCGAGGGCGAGGTCCACGTCTCCGCGATCGAGACGTCGTAGCTGACGTCGTGCTGCATCTGCCCCGGCCGGTGCGGCCCGAGCAGGTCCTCGTACTGGAACGAGAAGTACAGCCCCAAGCGCCCGAGGGCCGGCGCCCACGCGTGCAAGTCCTGCCAGCCGGCGAGGGCGAACGTCAGCGACGTCTGGGTCTGGCCGATGCCCTTGTTCGGCGGCGACACCCTGGCCTGGACCGAGTAGGACTGGTCCGCGTTCTCGACGAGCTGGAACCGGGCCAGGAAGCCCGCGCCCGACCCGCTCACGGGAGCTCCGGCGACGGGGTCGTTCCACTGGTAGTTGCCGATGATCTCGAGCATCAGGCGGCGATTGAGGGCGTAGGCCATGAGGACGTTGGCGAAGTCCGTCGAATCCTGCGTCGCGCTGCTGGCGATGGAGGTGTTGGCGTAGTCCGCCCGAAGCTCCCTCTCCAGGAAGTTCGTCGTCACGCGCAGCAGCGCCATGTCCGGCGTGAAGTGGCGCCACTTGTGCCACTCCTGGTTCCAGCCCTCGCTGAAGAAGTTCGTGATCGAGAGGTCCGACATCGGGGCCGCCTTCGCGTGCTCCGGGCTCTCCGGCGCCGTCTCGATCGCAAGGCCGTCGGCGGACGCCGCGTCGCTCTCTCCGGCCCAAGCGGGCGCGGCGGCCGGCTGCGGCTCCGATGCCTCGCCGGCGCGCGGCCCCGCGACGAGGGCCGCGAGAACGATTCCGGCGGCGGCGAGCGGAACGGTGCGGGGATGCGTCATCGAGAGCCCTCCTGCCTTGCCGGCCGACGAGCCGTCCGGCGCCGATCGGCCGAGCATCGTCTTCCAGGCGATTCGCTTGCAAATAAACCGCATGAAGTCATATAGAATCGCCCATCCCATGACGCCGCCGCGCCGCAGCCCGCTGACCCCCGCCGAAGCCGCCGAGGCCCTCGGCGTCAGCTACCAGACCGTCAAGCAGTGGATCTACCGGAAGAAGATCCGCTCGGTCCGCACGCCCGGCGGGCATCATCGGATCCCCCGCGCGGAGATCGCGCGGCTGGGAGGCGTCCCGAGCGCCGCGCGGAGCGGCCCGGGTCTCGACGCCATCAGCGGGCGCAACAAGCTGCTCGGAACGGTGACGAAGATCCGGGAGTCGGGCCTGCTCGCCGAGGTCACGCTGGACGTTGGCGGACAGACCCTCACGTCGATCATCACGCGCGCCGCCGTCAAGCAGCTTGGACTTCGGACCGGCTCGCCGGCCTACGCCCTGGTCAAGGCCACCGAAGTCATGATGATCCGCGCCTGACGGAGCAGGAGTCGAGATGCGCCGGTCCCTGCTTCCCCTGTGCCTCTTTGCCGCCGCGCTCGCGCTCGGCGCCGCCGAACCCGGGCCGGAGATCCTGGTCTTCGGCGCCGCGAGCCTGACGGAATCGCTGACCGATCTCGGCCGGGCCTACGAGGCGAAGACGGGCACGAAGGTTTCCTACTCCTTCGGCGCCTCGAGCGACCTCGCCCGCCAGATCGAGGCCGGCGCGCCGGCCGACGTCTTCTTTTCGGCCGACACCGCGAAGATGGACGCCCTCGAGAAGGCCGGCCTGGTGAGGGCCGCGGATCGCCGCGAATTCCTGTCGAACAGCCTCGTCGTGGTCGTCGCGGCGGACTCGGCGCTCGCGGTCTCGACGCCCCGGGCCCTGGCGAACCTCCCGAAGATCGCGCTCGCGGACCCCGCGGCGGTCCCGGCCGGGATCTACGCGAAGAGGTGGCTCACGGGCCTCGGTCTCTGGGAGAAGGTCGAGGCGAAAATCGTCCCGACGCTCGACGTCCGGGCGGCGCTGGCGGCCGTGGAGAGCGGCGCCATCCCGGCCGCGGTCGTGTACAGCACCGACGCGGCGGTCGCGAAATCCGCCCGCGTCGCGTTCCGGGTCGCCGACGGGCCCGAAATCGTCTATTCGGTCGCCCCCCTCTCGGCCTCGAAGAACCCGAAGGCCGCCGAGGCGTTCGCCGCCTTCCTCGCCGGGCCCGACGGCCGCGCCGAGTTCGCGAAGCGAGGCTTCGTCCTCCGCGACGTCAGGCAGGCGCGGTGACCGCCGACGACGTCTCGATCCTGCTGCTGACGCTGCGCGTCGCGGCCGTTGCCACGCTCGTGATCCTGCCGATCGGGATCGCCGCGGCCTGGAAGCTCGCGCGATACCGGGGCGCGGGGCGGACGCTGCTCGAGACCCTCCTGTCCCTGCCCCTCGTGCTGCCCCCGACGGCCGTCGGATTGCTGCTCCTCGAGGCGCTCCGCAAGTCCGGCGCCCTCGGAACGCTCCTCGACCGGGCCGGGATCGAGATTCTCTTCACCTGGAAGGCCGTCGCGCTCGCGACCGCCGTCATGTCTTTTCCCCTGCTCGTCCGCCCCGTTCGCGCGGCCTTCGAAGAGGTCGACCCACGACTGCTCGCGATGGCGCGGTCGCTCGGAAGCACGCCCGCCGGCGCCTTCCGCCGCGTCGCTCTCCCGCTCGCCTGGCGCGGGATCCTGGCCGGCGTGCTCCTCGCGTTCTCCCGGGCCCTCGGCGAATTCGGCGCCACGATCATGATCGCGGGCAACATCCCCGGCCGCACCCAGACGATGGCCCTCGCGATCTTCCAGCGCACCCAGATCGGGCAGGACGGCGCCGCCCTGCGCCTCGTGGGCGTGACGGTCGTCCTCGCGTTCGCGGCCGTCTGGACGACGGAGCTCCTGACGCGGCGCCGCGCCCGCCGGACGGCCGCGTGATCGAGCTCGACGTCTCGCTGCCGCTGTCCCGGTTTCCGCTGCGCGTCTCGGCGACCGTGTTCGCGGACGCCGTCGCGGTGCTCGGGCCGTCCGGGTCGGGCAAGACGTCCCTGCTCGAGGCGATCGCGGGCCTGCGGCCGAAGGCCACGGGGCGGATCGTCGTCCAGGGAGAGACCCTGCTCGACACGTCCGCGGGCGTGGACGTGCCGTCCGAACGCCGCCGGATCGGCTACGTTCCCCAGGACGCGTGCCTCTTTCCTCACCTCGACGTCCGGGGCAACGTCCGCTTCGGGATGGCGCGCGACTCCCGGGCCGGCCTCTTCGACGAGACCGTGGCGATTCTCGAGATCGCGGCGCTGCTCGGCCGGTTTCCGGCCACGCTCTCCGGCGGCGAGCGCCAGAGGGTCGCCCTGGCGCGGGCGATCGCGACCGAGCCCCGCCTGCTCCTGCTCGACGAGCCGCTGGCCGCGGTGGACCCGATGCTCAAGGGCAAGATCCTCCCGTACCTGCTCCGCGTCCGCGACGCCCTCCGCATCCCGTTCCTCTACGTCACGCACAACGCCGGCGAGGCCCGGGCCGTGGCGAGCGCGGCGCTCGTCCTGCGGGAAGGCGCCGTGATGTTCGCCGGCGCGCCGGACGAGGCCCTGCGCTCGATGTCGCTCGTGGACCCGGAGGCCCGGTTCGACAACATCCTCACGGGCTCGCTCGCCGAGGCGACGGGACGCGGCGAGACCGGCTGGCTGACCGTCGGCGAGGCGCACTTCGCGGTCCCCAACGAGGACGCCGCGCGGGCGGGAACGCAGGCCGTCTTCTACGTCGCCCCCGACGACGTCCTGGTCTCGACGCGCCCTCTCGAGGGCATCTCCGCCCGCAACGTCCACGCCGGGAAGGTGATCTCGTGCGAGATCTCGGGCGCCACGGCCTGGGTCCGGGTGTCGGCGTCCGGGGTCGAGTGGACGTCGCGCCTGACGCGGGAGGCCGCCGAGGAGCTCGGGCTCGCGCCGGGCCTCGACGCCTGGATCGCCGTCAAGACGCACGCGTTCCGGCGGCTGCGTTGAGCGGCCCGTCCCGCGATCCGGTCTTTTCGTCCCCGTTCCGTTGCCGCGTCCCGAACGAGCCCATAGTGTCCGAGAGACGGAGGGCCCCGATGCTCGCTCTGCCCCTGCTCGCCGGAGTCCTCGCCCTGACGGCCGGCGAGGTCGAGATCGCCGGCGCCGCCGATCCTCCCGCCGCGGCCACGGCCGCGCCGAAACCCTGCGCGACGCCCGATCACCGGCAGTTCGACTTCTGGCTCGGCGATTGGGAGGTCACCGCGCCCGGAGGAAAGGTGGCCGGGCACAACCGCATCAGCGCGATCCTCGGCGGCTGCGCCCTGCGCGAGGAGTGGACGGGCGCGAGCGGCAACACCGGCACGAGCTTGAACATGTACGACGCGGGCGCGCGCAAGTGGCGCCAGACCTGGGTGGACGACGGCGGAACGGTCCTGCTGCTGGCGGGCGAGCTCAAGGCCGGGAAGATGGTCCTCGTCGGCGAGAGCCCGGCGGCCGGCGGGAAGACCTCCCTCCAGCGGATCACGTGGACGCCCCAGCCGGGAGGACGCGTGAGGCAGCTCTGGGACTCGTCGGCCGACGGCGGGAAGACCTGGAAGGTCGAGTTCGACGGGATGTACGCGAAGGTCAAGCCTTAAGGGCCGCGATCGCGAAGCAGCGCCCCTCACCCAGGCCCTCTCCCGTGGGGAGAGGGAGGTCCTGGGCTACGCCCTCCGATCGAGCCCCCCAGGCGCCGCAAGGAGCTTCGTGCAGCGCCCCTCACCCAGGCCCTCTCCCGTGGGGAGAGGGAGATGCAGGAAATCCCCCTCTCCCCCGCGGGGGGGAGAGGGCGGGGGTGAGGGGGCGACGGCCTACTTCGGCGCCGGGGTGGGCAGGGTCGCCAGCCACTTTTCGACGGCCTCGCGGTTTTCTCCCTTGAGGCGCTTGAGCACTCCCGCCGAGTGCGACGCGACGACCGCGGCGTCGTCGAAAGGCAGCTTCTCGTAGAGCTTTCCGCCCGGTTCGTGGCACGGCGCGCAGTGCGCGAGGAGGACCGGGCGCACCGAGGACGCGAAGAGGTCCGCCGAGGGCGTCGGATCGGCCGGCGGCGCCGGCGCCGCTGCCACCGTGGGCGCTGCGACGGCGGCGGGCGTCTCGGTCGCCCGGGCACCTGCGGCCCCTTCCGGACCGCAGCGGCCCGCGGGAGCGAGCGTTCCCGCCATCGCCGCGAGCCCCAGAAAAAAAAGTTCATGGGGACGAACGCGTCTCCGCGGCCGAACCGCGAATCGAGCCGTCCCCGGGAACGGGGCCTTCGTCCTCAGAGAGATCCGTCTCGTGTGCGAATCCGTCCCACCATTCCGCTTTCTGAACATTTCGTCCGGATTCTTGAGTCAAAGGGATACGGCATATTCCGTAACTCCCTGTGTTTCCTTACGTATCACGACCTGCGACGTTGCAACAAAAGGCGAAGGAGGCAGGGATGAAGATCCGGACTCTGATCGTGGACGACGAGCCGCTCGCGCGGGAGTGGGTGCGCAATGGGCTGCAGGGCGAGCCCGACCTCGACATCATCGGCGAGTGCGGCGACGGCTTCGAGGCCGTCAAGACGATCGCCGCCGAGAAGCCCGACCTCGTGCTCCTCGACGTCCAGATGCCCGGCCTCGACGGCTTCGGGGTGCTCGCGAGCGTGGACGCCGCCGACCTGCCCGCCGTCATCTTCGTCACGGCCTTCGACCGCTATGCCCTGAAAGCGTTCGAAGCCCACGCCGTGGACTACCTCATGAAGCCCTTCTCGGCCGAGCGCCTGCACGAGGCCGTGGACCGGGCCCGCGCCGAGATCGACCGCAGCGCGTCCAAGGACCTCAAGCTCGCGCTGCACACCCTGCTCGAGGACATCCAGCGCGAGCGGGCCTACCCCGAGTGGCTCCTCATCAAGAAGGACGACCGCAGCGTCTTCCTGCGCGTGGCCGACATTGACTGGATCGAGTCCTCGCGCAACAACGTGCGCCTCCACGTCGGCAAGGAGGTCTACGTCTACCACGAGACCACCTCGGGCATCGAGTCGCGCCTGGACCCGCGCCACTTCTTCCGGATCCACCGGTCCACGATCGTCAACATCGAGCGGATCCGCGAGATGCACCCGTGGTTCAACGGCGACTACGCCGTGACCCTGAAGGACGGGACGCGGCTGACCCTCTCGAGCACGTACCGCGAGCGCCTGAAGGACTTCCGGAGACTCGCGGTCTAGAACGCAGCGAATGCAAGCGGCGGCCGCGCGCAGTCGGGTCGGGACCGAGCCCGCTCTCGAGCACCGCGGGGAGCTCGCGCCCTCGGGGCACCGCGCCCGATCGCGCGACGACGGGCCCGGCTCCCATCGTCCGCGCAGCCCGCGGGCCCGGCGCGCGCTCGAGATCTTCCTCGTCTGGACGGCGATCGCCTTCTTCATCGCCACGCAGCGCTACCTGCGGGGGCCGTCCCTCCAGCCGCGCCTCGCCCTGCCCTGGGGGCAGTCGCTCGCGGCGAGCCTCGTGACGGCGTACATCTGGGCGCTCCTGACGCCCGCGGTCATGCTCGCCGCCCGTCGGCTGCGCCCGCGGCGCGGATCCGTGCTGCGCCACGGATTCCTCCTCGCCGCTGCCGGCGTCTCTGCCTCCCTCGTCCACCTCGTCGCGACGAACCTGTTCTGGCAGATCTTCGACCCGCTGGGCGGAGGCCCCGACTTCTTCGCCACCTTCTTCGCGACGCTCTCCTTCGGCGGCGCCGCGCGCCTGGCCACCTTCCTCGGGATCGCCGGCGTGACCTGGGGCATCGACGACTTCCACACGTACCGCGAGAAGGAGCTCCAGGCCTCCGAGCTCGAGCGCGAGCTCGTCGGCACGCAGCTCGAGGCGCTGAAGCTGCGCCTCCACCCGCCCTTCCTCTTCAACACCCTCGCGACCATCCTTCCGCTCATCCGCACCGAGCCGCGGACGGCCGCCCGCACCGTCGTCCAGCTCGGCGACATCCTGCGCCTCGCGCTCCACAACGACGCGACCGGCCTCGTGCCGCTGAAGACCGAGCTCGAGTACATCCGCCTCTACCTGCAGATCGAGCAGACGCGCCTGCGCGACCGCCTCGAGGTCGTCTTCGCGATCGAGCCCGAGGCGCTCGACGCCGCCGTGCCGAACCTCATCCTGCTGCCGCTCTGCGAGAGCGCGATCGCCAACGGCGCGTCGGTGCGGCCGGGAGGCGCCCGTGTCGCCATCCGCGCCCGCCTCGAGGACGCCACCGTGCGCATCGAGGTCCACGAGAGCGCCGCGGACACGGCCGAGGTGCCGGCCGCCGTCCCGATCGACGACTCCTTCGTCCGGAAGACGAAGATGCGCCTCGAGCTGCTCTATCCGGGCCGGCACGGCATCGCGATCTCGGACATGCTCGAGAAGGGGCACGAGGTCTCGGTGACGCTGCCCTATTCGCCGGCGACGGGCGCGGGCCTGGCCGCGGAGGGGGCCGCGTGACCGCGCCGGAGCACGCCGCCCCGCGCAAGGCCGACGGGCGCGCGGCCGCGAGGGTGCGCGCGGCGGCGTGGGTCGTCGCGGCGTGGACGCTGGTCGGCCTCTTTCGCGCGGCCGACCGGTACTTCAGCGACCCGTTCCAGCTCCACCGCCTCGAGTTCGGCCTCTGGGAGGCGCTGGCGCAGAGCCTCCTCGCCGCCTCCATCTGGGCGGCCTTCACGCCCCTCGTCGTGTCGCTCGCCCGGCGCTCGCTTCCGAAGCGGAGCCGCTGGGTGGCCCCGCTCGGCCTCCTCTTCCTCGCCTCGCTCGCGCTCTCGGTCCTCCACTGCGCCGTCTACCAGGTCGTCTATCCCCTGATCATGGGAATCCCGCGCAGCGCCTGGACGCAGCTCGCCGCGCTGCCCCAGCACCTGCCGCTCTATTTCCCGACGAACTTCGTGACCTTCTGGGCGATCGTCGGCGTGACCTGGATGGTCACCTATGCGAACCTGTCGCGCGAGCGGGACCTGCGCGCCTCGCAGATCCAGACGCGACTGGCGAGCGCGCGCCTCGAGGCGCTGAAGATGCAGCTCCATCCCCACTTCCTCTTCAACACGCTCAACAGCATCCTGCCTCTCGTGTTCCGCGACCACGAGGCCGCGTCGCGGACCGTCGTGCGCCTGGCCGACCTCCTCCGGCTCTCCCTCCAGAACGAGACGAACGACCTGCTCCCCCTCCGCAAGGAGCTCGAGCTGCTCCAGGTGTACCTCGAGATCCAGCAGACCCGGTTCCAGGACCGGCTCACCGTCGAGCTCGACGTCGCCTCGGACGTCGGCGACGCCCTCGTGCCGAACCTCATCCTCCAGCCCCTCGTCGAGAACGCCATCAAGCACGGGATCGCCGCCCGCCCCGGCGCCGGACGGGTCGAGGTCCACGTGCGCCGCCAGGGAGAGTCCCGCCTCTCGCTCCTCGTGAAGGACGACGGCCCGGGCCCGCCGGAGGGCGGACGCCGCGGCGGAGGCGAAGGGGTCGGCCTGCGCAACACGCGCGACCGCCTCGAGCTCCTCTTCGCGGACGACCACGACTTCGCCTTCCGCGGCGCGCCCGGGCGCGGGTGCGAGGTGGCCCTGAGCATTCCGCTGGCCTTCGCTCCGCCTTCCGCCTTCCCGAGAACGCCGGCCGAGCGCCTGGCGGCCGCGGCCCGACGCGCGAGCGCCGGCGGTCCGAGGCTGGCGCCTTCCGCATGAGCGCGCGTCCCTCCCGCCGGCGGCTTCCCGCCGCGGCCCTCGCGCTCGTGGTCCTGGCGTCCGTCGCCGCCGCCGGCTCGCCTCCCTCGCCGTACGCCCGGGCGATCGCGCAGTCCCGCGCGATGCTCGACGAGGCCCTGCAGCTCTATCCCGGGACCGCCGTCGCCGTCGCCGTGGGCGACGACATCGTGTGGTCCACGGCCTTCGGCTACGCCGACGTCGAGCGCCACCGGCCGGTCTCGCGCGCGACGCAGTTCCGGGTCTACGAGGCCGCGATGCCCCTGACGGCGACGATCATGGAGCGGCTGGCCGACGAGGGCCGCCTCGACCTCGACGCGCCGCTGCAGCGGTACCTGCCCGGATTCGTCGACGGCGGCTTCCCGGTGACCGTGCGCTCGCTCGCGGCGCACACGTCCGGGGCCCGCGATTTCGCGGGCGACGAGGAAGAGCAGCTCCCGGCCCCGTGCCCGAGCGCGATCGAGGCCGCGCGCAGCCTGCCGCCGCGGCTCTTCGTCCGGCCGCCCGGCCTGTCCCACGTCCTGTCGCGCCCCGGCTACATCCTGCTCTCGGCCGCGCTCGAGTCGGCCTCGAACCGTTCCTTCGGAGACCTGCTCGCCCAGACGATCGCCGGGCCGGCCGGAATGGGCTCGACGATGATCGACGATCCGCGCCGCTTCCTGCCGGGACGCACGAACTTCTACGAGCGCGGGTGGTTCGGCCTTCTCGCCGACGCGCACCCCGTGGACACGAGCTGCCGGTGGGGCGCGGGCGGCCTCGTCTCGACGGCGAGCGACCTCGTCCGCTTCGCCGAGGCGCTCCTGCGCGGCGAGATCCTGCGGCGGGAGTCGCTCGAGGCGATGTTCACGCCGCAGAAGACGAGGGGCGGAAAGGACACCGGCTACGGCCTCGGCTGGCATGTCGAGACCGACGGGCGCGGACGCCGCACCGTCTGGCACGGCGGCCGCGGCGTCGGCGGCCGCGCCGTGATCGTCATCGTCCCGCACGCGCGCCTGGTGACCGTCATGCTCTCCAACATCGAGGGCGAGCGCCTCGACGAGCACGCCCGCCGCATCGCCGCCTTCTTCCTCGAGACCGTCGAGGCCTCGGGCGGCGCGCCCGACCTGCTGCGCGCCTCCGGCCCCGGCAAGACCTCCCCTCCCTACGCCTTCAAGGCGATGCCCGCTCCGGGCGAGTAATCCGCCCGCGGTTCCGCCCGCCGGCGTATCATGCGGGGACGTGCAAAGCCCGAGCGCGGGGTCCGCGCGTGCCCTCGTTCCTCTCCCGATCCTGCGGGGCATCGCTGCGCTCGTCGCACTGGCATCGCTCCTGGCGGGCGGGGCGGCGTTGTACCGGGACCTGACAATCGCCTTCCGCGACGCGGGGCCGAGCGTGTTCGGACCGACGGTGCGGCAACAACTGGACACCCTGCGCGACCGGCTGCCCGCCGGAGCGCCGTTGCTCCTCGTCTCCGCCTCGCGGACCGACGGCTCCTGGTATGCGCGGCTGTTTCAGCGAGGTCTCTACCCGCGCAATCCCGTCGTCGTCCGCTACCTGCCTCTCGCGCCGGCCGCCGAGAGGGCGGCGATCGCGCGATGGTCCGTTCGTCACGGGCTGGCGATCGGAAACCCGCCTCCGGATCTCGGGTTCGCGGGACACGAGGACCTCGGGACCCTTCCCGCCCTGACCGACCGGTTGTGGCTCGGCGAGCTCGCGCGATGAACGTCCGGCCCGCCGAGATCCTGATCACGCTCCTGCTCGCGTGCGGGTTCGCCTTCGCGGGCGAAGCCGTCCTCCGCCGGCGTTCCTCGGACCTCACCGGCTGGAACGAGTCGTTTCTCGCGGGGATGGGGATCTGCGCGGCCGCGCTCTTTCCCCTGTCGCTGATCTTTCCGCACGGCGCGCTCGGCGCCGAGCTCGTCGTGCTGGGTCTCGCCACGGCCGTCGCGGCGGCTCGGCGGATCCGGCTTCGGCCCGAACCACGTCCAGCCGCGGCGCCGGCGAGGCACGATCCCGCGGCGCTCGCGCTTCTCGGCGCGATCGCGCTCGTCGCCGCGGCGTTCGTCGCGCTCGATTTCCGCTACAACCTCCTCTGGGACGGGTTCCAGATCTGGGCCAGCAAGACGCAGCTCCTCTTCTACGAGGGTGCTCTCGGCAGGACCTGGTATCCGGGCGACACCTACGAGCTGAGGCACGTCCCCTATCCGCCCCTCGTCCCCCTCTACGAGGCGCTCGTCGACGTGCTCCGGGGCGGCTTCGACTTCGATTCCTTCAAGCCGGTGTTCGTCCCCTTTTACCTGTCGATGCTCGTCGCGACGTACGGCGCGTCGCGGAGCGTCGTGTCCGCCCGGCTCGCCCTGGCGGCCACGCTGCTCGTTGCGCTTCTGCCCCTGCTCTCGACGCAGCACGCGGCGGGGGGCTACGCCGACATGCCGCAGGCGGCCTTCGTGGCCGGCGCCGCGTGCGCGGCCCTTCGCAGGACGGAGCGATCCGCGCTCCCCTGGCTCCTCGGCGGGCTGACGACGGTCAAGGCGGAAGGGACGATCCTCGCGGCGGTTGCGGGCGCGGCCGTCGTCGCCTTCTGGCTCGCCGAAGGGGGGCGGAGGAACCTTCCGGACCGCGCAAAGGCGGCGGCCGTCACGATCGCGTTTTTCGGCCTGCGTTTCGCACACGTCCGCTGGGCCGCGGCCCCGGACTCCGTCTACGCCCCGCTCGACGGGCCGCACCTGGCCGAAGCCCTTCGGCGCATTCCCGAGGTCGTCCACGTCTGCCTCGTCAAGATGCTGAGCCCGCGGCGGTGGGGGCTCTTCTGGCCCGCGTTCTTCCTGTCCGCGTTCGTGCTCGCGCTCCGGGGCTCGGCGCGAGAAAAGGCGCTCGCCGCCGCGACGGCCACCGCCGCGGCGGTGGTGGCGGCCGCGTTTCTCTTCACGAGCTGGCCCCTCGCGATCCACATCGACCAGGCCTATCCCCGGCTGCTCGCGCAACTGGCTCCCGCGGCGGCCGCCGCCATCGTGATCGGGTTCCACCGGGCGGCCGGGGCCGAGTCCCCGGCCGACGCCGCGTCGTGAAGGCGCCCGCCTCTTGACGACGGTCGATGGGCGGATCCTGAGGCGAGCGCCCCTCCTCCTCGGAGCTCTCGCCCTGCTCGCGTATTGGCCCGTCCTGGTCGGCAAGGTCCCCCTTCCCGCGGACGTCGTGACCCGGTTTCCTCCCTGGGAATCGACGGGGGACTCGAGCCGCTACACCCCGGCGCACGCGGAGATGGGTGACCTCGTCACGGAGCTGTACCCCTGGCGGCTCCACACGCGCCGCGCGGCCGAGGCCGGCGTCTTCCCGTTGTGGAATCCCCATCTCCTCCTCGGCGCGCCCTTTGCCGGCGACCCGCAAACGGGCCTCTTCTACCCGCCGAACCTCGTCTACGCCTTCCTGCCGACCCCCGTGGCGTGGTCCCTGTCGTTCCTGCTGCGGATCGTCCTCGCGGGGACCTTCGCCGCGCTCGTGACGCGGGCGCTCGGCGCGACGCGGGAAGCGGCCCTCGCGGCCGGGGTGGTCTTCGCCTTCTGTGGATGGGTCACCGCCTTTCAGGCGAGGCCCCACCTCGATTCCGTGCTCTGGCTGTCGCTCGCCTTTCTGGGAATCGACCGGCTCCAGCGCGCCCCGGACGGCCCCTCCGTCGCCCTCGTCGCCGCGGCGTTCGCGCTGCCCGTGCTGGCGGGCCAGCCGGAGAGCGCCGCCCACGTGACCCTGGCCGGCGTCGCGTTCTTTCTCTACCGCTTCGCGCTGCCACCGCGCGACGGCCTTCCGGCCGGCCGGACCCGTTTCATCGCCCTGTTCGCCGCGGCGGGCCTGCTCGCGATGGGGCTCGCGGCGGTGCAGATGCTCCCGGCCCTCGAGTTCATCGGGCAGCTCGACCGGGGGCTCGACGCTTCCTGGGGACCCAGGCCGCTTTCCGAGATCTTCGCGTTTCTGTCCCGCGATCTCGGCGGCAACCCCAATTCGGCCGGCGTTCCGATTCCGGAGGGCGCGGCCTACGCCGGGATGATGACCCTGCTGGTTGCGCCGCTCGCGATCCTTCATCGCAACCGCCGCGACGCGATCTTCTTCCTGGTGCTCGTCGCCTGCGCGCTGCAGATCGTCTACGGGTGGGGACCGGCGTACTGGCTCTCGCTCCGGACTCCCGTCCTGCGTGGAATCCCGAACGGACGGCTGCTCGGCGTCGCGGACCTCGGGCTGGCCGTTCTCGCCGGGCTGGGGCTCTCGGCGCTCGCCGGGGAGCTCGATGCCCGGGGCCGGGCCCGCGCCAGGTGGTGGATCCTCTCGGGAGCCGCGCTCGTCACCGCGGCGATCGGCGTCGGCACGCTGATCGTGCGTGCCCGGCCGGCTCCTCACCGGCTGCTCACCTTCGCGACGGTCCGGGGGCCGGCCTCGTCGGCGCTCGTCCTGCTGGCCGCGGCCGCGCTCCTCGGCCTGACCCTCGCCGGCGCCATCCCCGCACGGCGCGCGGTCCCGCTCGCGATCGCCGTCCTGGCCCTCGACCTCGTGACCGCGAGCGCCCGTTACATTCCCTTCAAGAAGCCGGCCGAGATCTTCCCGCCCGCCCCCACGTTCCGGTTCCTCGGGAGCGATCCCGAGCCCCACCGCGTCGCCTCCGTCGACCACACGTACGGAGCGGGGTTCGAGCTCGCGTACGGCCTGGATTCCGCGACCGGCTTCAACGTCGTCCTCCGCCGGACGGAGCGCCTCCTCGCGCCGCTGGGGTACTTGACGCATTCGCCCGGAATGACGAGCACCGGCATCGCGGGGACGCGAAACCGGTTTCTCGACCTGATGAACGTGAAGTACCTCGTCGCGACGACGTCGAACTCCGGCGCCGAGGCCCTGGCGCGGCAGCCCGAGCGCTTCCGGCTCGCGTTCTCCGACTGGAACGTGCGCGTGTTCGAGAACCTCACCGTGCTTCCCCGCGCTTTCCTGGTTCCCGCGTCGGGAATTCGGCTCGCCGCAGACGAACGAGACGAGCTCGCCATGCTCTCGGCTCCCGACTTCGATCCGACGCGGACCGTCGTGCTGTCGGGAACCCCGCCCGCGCAGCCGTCCGGCCGCGAGGCTCCCGCGGGCCCGGCGCGCGTCTCCGGCTTCGAACAGGGAATCAATACGGTCGCGCTCCGCGCCGACGCCGACGTGCCGAGCGTCCTGGTTCTGAGCCAGGCGCACTACCCCGGATGGAAGGCCTTCCTCGACGAACGGGAGGTGCCCGTGCTGCGGGTCGACTACGGATTCACGGGCGTCGCGGTCGGACCCGGCACCCACAGGATCCGTTTCGCCCTGGAGCCGCGCTCCCTTAGAATCGGCGCCTTCCTCTCGGGCGCAGCGTTCGTCCTCGGCGTCGGACTCTGCGTTTCGAAAGGACGGCCGCAATGAAGCTCCTTCGTCGCCTTCGCAAATCGGATCCCGGCCCCGGCGCGCCCGGGCGGCCCGGCGACCCCGTCGCGGCCCGCGCGGCCCTCGACGCCCTGACCCCGGCCGAGATCTACGACGTCCTGCTCGATCGGCTCGGCTTCGACTCGCGCAACCCGGGCTGGTTTCCCGCCCTGCGCGAGCTGCATCGCCACTCCCGCTCGAGGAGGCTCCAGCTCTTCCCCGACTTCTTCTACGCGCCCGTCTTCGCGCCCGCGGACCTCCCGGCGGCCGTGTGGAACGGGCTGTTCCCGGATTGCGGACGCTTCGACCTGGAGGCGCAGAAGGCGTTTCTCAGCGAGACGCCGAGCTTCGCGTCGGAGCTGTCGGCCTTCGGCTACGACCCGCCCGAATCGGATGCCGCGGCCTTTTACTGGGGCAACGACCAGTTCAGCCACTCCGACGCTTCGCTGTATTACTCCCTGATCCGCCGGTTCCGGCCGCGGCGAATCGTCGAGGTGGGCGCGGGCCACTCCACGAAGCTCGCGGCGAAGGCGATCCGGGACAACGGCGCGGGGCGGATCCTCTGCATCGATCCCCACGCCCCGAAGTGGCTCCAGGCGCTCGGGTCCTCGGTCGAGGTCGTCGCGAGGCCCGTCCAGGAAACGCCGGACCCGGTGTTCCTCGATCTCGCCCCCGACGACATCCTCTTCATCGACGGCTCGCACATCTCGAAGACAGGGTCGGACGTGAACCACCTCTTCCTCCGGATCCTGCCGAGGATCCCGAAGGGCGTCCTGGTCCACATCCACGACATCTGCCTGCCCTTCGAGTATCCGAAGGCGTGGTCGGAGGACGTGCTCTGCTACTGGAACGAACAGTACGTGCTGGCCGCCCTGCTCGCCAACAGCCCGAAGTTCGAGATCCTCGTCGGCGTCTACTACCTGCAGAGGGCCGACATCGAAGCGCTTCGCCCGTACGTGCCGGCCGTCCAGGGCGTGTTCCCGGGCGGCGGCAGCTTCTGGCTGCGCGCCCGGGAGTAGGGACCTAGAGCGGGCGGCCCGAGGCGTCCCCGTCCGGGGCGCGCCAGCGGTTCCAGATCTTCCGCAGCACTCCCACCTCCTCCACGGGCTCCGGCTCGGGTTCGGGCGGCGGGGCGAGGGCCTCGGGTTCGGGAGGCGGAGCCTTGGGAGGGACCAGGCCGAGCTCGGCGCGAATCGGGTGAAGGGCCGAGGCGTGGACCTCGTACGTCCGGTGCGCCACGCACTCCTTGCAGGCCGGGTGCACCCGGCCGTCGCGGATGTGTTCGCGGACCGACTGGAGCGCGGGCCCGTTCCAGGCCGCGCCGACGTCGGACTCCCCGCTGAACTGCCCGAGGTCCTCGTGGACCGACATGAAGCAGCAGACGCGCGCCCTGCCGGCGGCGGAGAGATACAGCGTCGTCCAGGGATAGTGGCAGTACATCAGGGGCAGGCCGGTCTCCGGATTCGTCGGGATCGGCGCGGGAGGAACGTCGGGCACGGCCAACGCCGGCGGGGGTGGCGCCGGGGGCGCTTCCGACGCCTGGGTCGCCAGCTGCGTCGGGATCTCGGCAGGCGCCGGGGGCTCGGGCAGCTTGCGGTTGTGCAGCGCCACCGTCTCGGACTCCGACGCGTCCGCTCGAGGCCACTCGAAGTCGGGGTTGACGAAATTCTGGAAGGTCGCTCCCGCGCCCTCGAGAACGGCGCGGGCCTCGACGACGGCCGCCTCGAACTCGTCCCGCGAGGCCCGGCTCAGGCGGAACTCCTCGTAGTACGGCGCGTACGCGCCCGCCGCTTCGGCGCCGAAGTGATGGAGCGGGTTGACGCCGAAGAAATAGACGCCGAGCGGCGCGAGCTGCCGCGCGAGGTCCGGGAGCTCGTGGAAGTTGTCGTTCTGCGCCACGAAATTCACGACGATGCGCGGGAATTCGGACTTGCGCCGCTCTTTCTCCGCGTGGATGAGCTTGAGCGTGTGCAGGATCTTCGTGATGCTCGCCCCGCGGAGCTTGTCCATCGTCGCCTCGGTCGCCCCGTCGATCGAGAACGTGAGCTGGTCGTATCCGGTGGCGACGAGCCAGACCACGTCGGCCGGCCGGATGAGGACGCCGTTCGTGATCCCCGAGGTGCGGCACCCGTGGTTCTTCAGGACGGTGACGAGGGGAGCGAGCTCCGGGTACAGGAACATCTCGCCGTAGCCGAAGGTGTAGACCTCGACCGCGGCGGCGAAGAACTCGTCCATGCGCGCCAGGATCGGCCATTCGAGGTCCCGGCCGGTCTTCGCCAGCGACGGGTCGTACGAGAAGCCGCACTTCTTGCAGCGCAGATTGCACCGCGAGCTGACTTCGAGGAAGAGCTGGACGGGCTTGTTGGTCGCCACGAGCGCACCGGCCTCGACGTTGAGCAGGTACGCATCGAAATTGGCGCGTTTGGCCGCCCGGGGATCCGGAGGAGCGGCGGGAGGGGCTTCGAGGGAGGGCGCCGGGGCTTCCACCCTGCGACTTTACTCCGCTCCCACCTTCGATTCCACCGCCGAGACGCCCTGGCGCGGGACGTGGGCCTTCCACGCGACGCCGAACTTCTTCTCGAAGTAGGCCTGGTTCTTCTTCCAGAGCGCGTCGTACTCCTCGGGCGAGAGCTTGCGGAAGGAGCCCTGGCCGACGTGGTGGACGTAGGCGTCCTCGGCGCAGGCCACGCGGTAGCCCTTCGCGCGCATGCGCACGGCAAAGTCGTCGTCCTCGAACATGCCGACGCCGTAGGCCTCGTCGAGCGGGCCGACCTCGTCGAGGACCGGGCGGCGGGCGGCGACGCAGTACATGGCCGCGACCCCGATGTCGAAGACGCGGCCGCGATGCTCCCGGGCGCGGCGGGCGGCGAAGGCGGGCAGGCCGGAGATCTCGGCGTAGTCGGGCTCGACCCGGGCCTCGTTGCCGCAGAAGTTGGTCGTCGGACACAGCAGGCCGATCGAGGCGTCGCGCCGCAGGTGCTCGACGAGCCTCCCCATGAGACCGGGCGGCACGACGGTGTCGTTGTTGAGAAGGACGACGATCTCGCCGGCGGCGAGCGCGATGCCCTGGTTGTTGGCCCCCGCGAAGCCGCGGTTCTCGCGGTTGAAGACGCACCGCACGCGGGGGTCCGAGGCGGCGACCGACTGCAGGTACTCGGGCGTGCCGTCGGTCGAGGCATTGTCCACGACGATCACGTCGAGGCGCGGCCACGTCTCCCGCCCGAGGAGGGAGTCGAGGCACGCCTTCGTCAGCTCGAGGCCGCCGTAGGTCACGATGACGACCGAGACGACCGGGTGCGCTTCGGCGAGCCCCGAGGCGATCGCCTCGTAGCGGTGGGCCCAGTCGTTTTCCTCCGCGACCCGCCGGCGGGCGGCGCGGCGCGGGTCGTCCGCGGGCTCGGCCAGGGCGCGGTCGAGCTGCGCGAGGAACTCGTCGTGGCCGTTGGCGAGGTAGGACAGGTCGGCGTAGGGCCGCAGCTCCGTCAGCGCGGGCGCGACGACAGGCTTGCCGCCGTAGAGGTACTCGTAGAACTTGACGGGGTTCGTCGCCTCCGTGATGTCGTTGACGAGGAACGGGATCACGCAGGCGTCGAAGTTCCAGAGCAGCTGCGGCATCTCCTCGTACGGGCGCTGGCCGAGCAGGCGCACGTTCGGCCGGCCCTCGATCGGCGAGAGGTCCACGTCGAAGTGGCCGCCCGCGAGGACGATCGTGGCGTCGGGGTGCCGGTCGGCGATCTTCGTCAGGAGCGGCACGTCCACCCAGGAGGCAAGCGCGCCGTAGTAGCCGATGATCGGGTGCTTCGCGCCGACGAGAAGCGTGTTGGGAGCGTAGCGCGCGCGGTAGTGCTCGGCGTCCATGGCGTTCTTGGCGAGGATGAGGCGCGGCGCCGTCGCCTTCCACTTCTCTTCGAGCTTGTCGGCCGAGACGATCGTCGCGTCCGCGCCGCGGACGAGCTGCTCCTCCAGGGCGAGGACGCTCTCCCCGAACCCCGGGAAGTTCGTCCACTCGTCCATGCAGTCGTACACGACGCGCCAGCCGAGGCGCTCCCGCAGGCGCATCGCCAGGGGCCCCCAGAACGGGATCTGGACGAGGCAGACGGCGTCGCCGATCGCGAGGTCCGCGGCGAGCGCCTCGAAGGACTCGACGAGGACGTCGAGATCCGCCGCGTCGAGCCGGCCGCCATAGATGTCGAGCGCCCGGCGGGAGCGGATCTTGAGCTCCCCGACGCCCTCGGCCTTGCGCGCCAGGTCCCAGGCCGGGCCCGTGGGAGACAGAACCTTCGTCGTCGAGAGGTAGAAGGCCCGGTGGCCGTGGCGCCCGAACTGCGTCGCGAGCTGCTGCGGCCGCTGGAACCGGAAGTCCCAGTCGATGATCGAGAAGACGATCGCGTCGTAGCGGCCCGACGGCTCCATCGGCACGGCGTCGGTCGTGCGGCGCCCGGAGGACGCCGTGGGCGCGGACGCCTCGACCATCGCGTCGTCCGACGCGACGGGCGCGACGACGCGGCGCAGCCACCGGGCGAGCGGGCGGGGCACGAGGCGCGACCCGACCGCGAAAAGGGGCGTCCCGCGGGCGGTCGCGCGGCCGGCGGCGCCGCGGATCCGTCCGACCGACCGGCGCAGGCGTCCGAGCCGGGAGTTCTCCCAGCGCTCGAGCTCGGCGAGGGCGGTCTCGAGGTGCTTCTCGCGGGCCTCGGAGACGGATCGCTCGCGCTCGAGCTCGCGCTCGAGGGCGCCGACTTTTTCGGCCATGATCCGCTCGCGCACGGCGACCTCGCCGCGGAGGAACTCGATGCCCTCCTTCTGCTCGCGGACGACGGCGTCGAGGCGGCGGATCTCCTTGACGCGGGCGGCGAGGGCGGAGGGGATGTCGGCGGGATCGCCGCCCCTCACCCCTTCCCGATACCGCCGGCCCTCCGGGCCGGCGTTGCCTACTGCCGGGGGTCTGCCTTCGGTGGACGGCTCCCGGGGGGAGAGGGAGGTCTGTCGTCCTGGCGTGGCGAGACGGTCGAGCCGGTCGCTCAACGTCCGGTACCGGGCCTCCCAGGTGTTCTCGAACGCCAGGGCGCGGCGGCGGGCGGCGAGAGAGGGGTCGTTTTCGCGGACGGCGCGTTCGAGGGCTTCGGTGAAGCCGTCGCGCGCGTCGTAGAGCGTGACGACGTCAGCGAAGGGCTCGAGCTCCGGCAGGCGCCTCGCGACGATGGGCTTGCCCGTGGCGAGGTACTCGTAGAGCTTCACCGGGTTGGTCGCCTCGGTCAGGGGCGTGCGCTCGAAGGGAATCGTGCACACGTCGAACCCCGCGACGTACGCCGGCAGCTTCTCGTAGGCCACCTCGCCGAAGCGATGGACGTTCGGCCGGCCCTCGAGGTCTCCGAGCGACGCCCCCGCCGTGTCGCCCACGAGGGCGAACGACCACTCCGGGTGCCGGCGGGAGGCCTCGGCGACCGCCGCGGCGTCGAACCAGGCCGAGATCGCTCCGTAGTAGCCGACGACCGGGCGCGCGAGCTTCGAGAGCGGGCTCGCGTTGCGGGCCGGAAGGCCCGCGAAGCGTTCGGCGTCGGCGGCGTTGGGAAGACGCAGCGCGTCCGCCCGGGTCCGCGAAACCTTGTCGAAGAGCCGCGCCGACGTGGCGAGGACGAGGTCGGATTCCTCGAGCAGGCGCCGCTCGTCCGCCTCGGTGCCCGCGCCGTGCGTCCCGAAGCCGGTGTGCTCGTCCATGCAGTCGTACACGAGCCTCCAGCCGTGGCGCTCCCGGAGCGCCCGCGCGAGGGGCTCCCACGAGGGGTACTGGGCGAAGAGGACGAGGTCGTCCGAGAAACGGCAGCGCTCGCGCAGGGCATCGATCGCCTCGGCCGTCTGGGCCAGCGTCTCACCGGTGAGCGTTCCCCCGTACACGTCGAAGTCGTGCTCCCCCGGCAGCACGATTTCGAAGACGCGATCGGCGACGGGACGGACCTCCGGCTCCCGGTCGAGGCCGAGCAGGCCCGTCCGGGCGTAGAACACCCGGTGCCCGTCGGCGGCGAAGCGCGAAAGCAGCTGCTGGGGCCGCTGGAAGCGAAATCCCCAGTCGATGATGGGAAGGCAGAGGACGTCGAACCGCTCGGCGGGCGGAAGAGAGGCGACGCTCCTGGAGAATTCTCGGCTCAGGAGCCGTATCTTGCCACGGCTGCCGATCCGCCGTCAGCGGCCGGCCGGGACGAGGAGATCGACCTCTTCGATCTCGATGGACCGGCGTCCGTCGCGCTTCTCGACGTAGTCGTACATGCGCTTCCACACCGCCTCGACTTCCGGAGGCGCGTTGTCGGGCGTGTCGTGGTCGCGCCAGGTGAGGATCTCCCGCAGGTACGGCTTCCCGTCCGGCTCCGTTCCGCGCATCAGCACGTGCGGCGTCTCGAAGACGAGATTCAGGCGGCGCAGGAGGGG
Organism: Thermoanaerobaculia bacterium; assembly: GCA_041912555.1. Taxonomy (GTDB): domain Bacteria; phylum Acidobacteriota; class Thermoanaerobaculia; order UBA5066; family Gp7-AA6; genus DAHUXD01. The sequence goes on along the minus strand of JAYRMU010000050.1, from coordinate 70,059 downwards.
CCAGTGGTCCTCGCGCATGAGCTTTTCCATCTCCGCTTCCTTGCCCGGCCTCACGTGGTAAGTGACGGTGACCGTCTCGGGGTCCTTCGCGCCCCCGCCCTGCGCCGGCAGGGCCGGCACGGCCGAGGAGAGAAACAGGACGAACAGCGTTGCCCCTCGTCTCATGGATGACCTCCTCCCAGCGGTACGGCGTCGCCGACGAAAGGTTGCGGGCGAAAAAAGGCCGGCGGGCCCGAGGGCCCGCCGGCTACAAATCGTGGGGTCAGGCTTCAGCCTGACCCCGGTGCCTCAGAAGGACAGGCGCGCGCCGAACCGCATGACGCGCGGGCTCTGCATCTCGATGATGTTGTTGTAGACGCCGGGCCCGAGGTCCACGCGCGCGTTGCGCTGGAGGACCGTCCCCTGGTTGGTGACGTTGAAGACGTCGGCCGAGAGCGTGATCTCGAGCGGGCTGACGGTGATGACCTTCTCGAGCCTCAGGTCGAGCTCGTAGACGTTGCCGTACCGGTTGCTCGAGAGCTTGCCGATGATGTTGTCGCGCGGGCCGAGCCCGTCGCCCGGATCGAACCGGTAGTAGTTGATGTACGGGTAGCCCTCGCGGCCGAAGAAGTTGCCCGCCACGGCGAAGCCCGCCGGCAGCTGGTAGAGGCCGCCGATGTTGAAGAGCCAGCGCGAGTTGAGGAAGACCTCGTTGCGCGCGCCGCTCGAAGCGCCGGCCGGCAGGGCGGCGATGTCGTCGCCCGCGCAGGTCGAGCCCGTCTGGATGCCGATTGGAGTGCCGGGCCAGAGCTCGTTGTTGCCGCCGCGGTCGCTCGTCGGGTCGTAGCAGGACCCCGCGCCGCCGTGCTGGTTCCAGTTCTGGTACGTGGCGCCTCCGCGGATGAGCCACTTGTTGGAGAGGCGCTTCTGGAAGGTCAGGTCCACGCCGTTGTACGTGGTGTTCCAGTCGGGCCGGTTGCTGAGCGTGAGGCCCGCCGGCACCGGGACGCCCGGCTTCAACTGGTAGTAGGGAATCGAGAACGCCTGGCCGTTGTAGAGGGTCCCCGTCAGCGTGCCGCCGACCTCGTAGTCGGCCTCGGTCAGGCCTGTCCGGTGGGGCCAGAGGGCGTTGTCGTACTTGCGGTAGGTGTAGTTGACGCCGACGACGAAGTCCTGGATGAGCTCCTTCTCGATGCCGCCGATGATCTCGGTGGTCTTTCCGGCCTTGAAGTTCGGATCGATGATGTTGGGCGACTTCGACGAGCCGGGGTTGTTCGGATCCACGCCATAGTGCGAGACGAGGGTGTTGAGGTTCAGCTCGTTGCGCTGGATGACGTGGTCGCCGTTGGCGTCGTTCCAGTAGTAGTAGAGGGCGGACAGCGCCCCGGCGTTGCCGAAGAAGATCGCGTTCGAGCCGAGCTGGTCCGCGTACTGCGAATAGCTCGCCCGCAGCAGGGTCTTCTTGTCCTGCCCGAGGGCGTAGGTCGCGCCGATGCGCGGCACCACGTTCTCCCACGTGAAGGGCTTGGTCCCGTTCGTCGTGGTGATGCCGGGCAGCAGGTCCGGGATGACCGGGTTGGCGCGGGTCGTCGCGCCGAGGTTCTGGCCGTACTGCTGGTCGTAGCGGACGCCGAGGTTGACGGTCAGGTTGCCGAGCGTCAGCGTGTCGGAGAGGTATCCGCTCCAGTACTGCATCTTGGCGTCGATGACCGCCTCGCGCGTCATGATGGCGACGGGCGAGTTGAAGTCGGCGAGGTCGCCGTAGTTTCCGGCGCCCGGCCAGGAGGAGCTCGAGCTGACGTTGACCTTCCGGTAGTTGAAGCCGTACTTCAGCTCCTGCCCGACGCTGCCGGTGTTGAAGAAGTAGGAGCCGCTGGCCGTCGCCTGCTGCTGCGGCCGGATGGTGTTCGCGTACAGGTAGCTGCCGATGAACTGGCCCTGCTCGTTGATGTAGAGGTCGTTGACGGCGCGGCCGCCCTCGGGGGTCAGCGAGAAGCCGTTCGTCACGGTCGAGTACGACGCCGTCAGGAAGACGGAGGACGAGAAGATCTGGGAGACCTCTCCCCTCCAGATGGTCGTCGGGCCCGTCTGGTCCCACGACGCGGGCGGCGGACGGTTGAAGCTGACGTTGCGCCCGATCTTCTCCTTGTTGCCGTTGCTGAACGTCCCGGCGAGCGACGTCGAGTCGAACAGCTGGAAGTTGATCTTCGCGTTGTAGTCGACCAGCTTCGTGTTGTCCGGTGCGCCCTGGGCGTTGAAGAGGTTGATCTGGTTGCGCCCCGCGGCGCCCCAGGCCCAGAGGCGGTCGTGCCAGAGCGGCCCGCCCACCTCGATGCCGTAGTCCTGGACCTCGTTGATGCGGTTGCCGCCGAGCCGCACTCCTTCCGCCCGGTCCTGCGCCGTCACGTTGTCCCACTGGACGTCTTTGTTTGCCAGGAAGAAGCGCGCCGACCCGTGCACGTCGTTGGTGCCGCGCTTGGTCACCATGTTCAGCTGGACGCCGGGCGTGGCCGCGGTGACGTCGCTGCCGCCGGTCGAAGCCTGGATCTCCTGGAACGTGTCGAAGTCGTAGTACGCCGGCGACGAACCGAGCGCCGACATGTCGGTGATCGTGACGCCGTCCACGTTCCACGTGTTCTGGCCCGCGTCGGCGCCCTTGCCGACGTAGGTGGACTGCTGCCCGCTCTCGTTGCCGCCGACGTTCACGCGGTCGAGCTGCACGCCGGGCACCGTTCCGAGGATGACCCACGGGTCGCGGGCCGTCGGGATCTGGGCGAGCTCGGTCTGGTCCACGACCGCGCCGGTCTCGACCTTGCGCGTGTCGAGCAGCGCCGGGGCGCCCTCGACGACCACGGTCGCCTCGACGCTCGAGATCTTGAGCGTCGCGGTGGTCTCCGTGTTCTGCCCGACCGAGACCTTCACGTCGCTGTTCGTGACCTTCGTGAAGGCCTGCAGCTCGTAGACGAGCGTGTAGACGCCGGGAGAGAGGTTGGGGAATCGGAAGTTGCCCTGCGCGTCCGTCGTCTGGACCTTCGAGGCGCCGATGCCGCTCAATGTGACGGTGACGCCGGGGAGGTGCCCTCCCTGTTCGTCCACGACGGTGCCGTAGATGCTTCCGGTCTGCTGTTGCGCGGAGGCCGGCATGACCAGCGCGAGCAGTCCTGCGAGGACCGCCGCCCATGCCCATGCCGCCCTTCGGCGCGTTCGAGTGTGCGGGTTCATTCTTGCCTTTCCTCCTTTACGCCTGCCGCGTGGCGGCGCGCGACCCTGGAGAGCAACGCGGGTGCCACGGAGGGGCGCGCGCGTCGGCGCACTCGCGCGGTTCGAGAGGACCGGCCGAGAGGACGAGTTCGGAGGCGAGGGGGACGGCGCGAGGCGCCGCAACGCGGCGCGCGGCGCGCGATTCAGAATCGTGGAGCGCCGCTCGGGAGACCGAACGGGGAGGACGAAGGCGGATCGCAGGACCAGAACGACGCGAGCGCGGACGAAGGACGGGAAGCCAAGGATTCTCTCAACACGCCCCGCGCGCCCCGCGGCGCCGCTCCGGAGATTTGAACCCGCGCCCCCGAAAAGCGGCTCGGACACCGCAGCGGCCGCTCTGGCGAGCGGCTTCCCGCAATTTTTTTTCGGAAAGTCCGGTCCGGAGGAGGGATCAGGCCCCGCCGGAAGAGGCGGCGCGTCCCGGGACGGCCCCGCCGTCGTCGAGCCTCCTCGCGAAGATCGCGTCGAGCGAGATCGGGCCCGCGCCGTAGGCCCCGAGCCAGAGGAGCAGGGCGATGTACAGGTACTCCCCCATTCCGAAGAGGTCCGACAGCTCGTGGATGTCGGCCTTCTTGGCGGTGAGGAGGGCGACGGTCATCACGACGATCAGAGGCAGGCTCGCGACGCGCGTGAGGAGGCCGATGAGGATGAGGACGCCGCACGCGAACTCGGCCGTGGCCGCGAGCACGGCCTGGAACTGCGGCGCGGGAATCCCGAGCTCCGTGAAGAAGGCGACGACCTTCGGCAGGTTGTGCAGCTTGCCCCACCCCGACTGCACGAAGACCCAGCCGACCGTGAGGCGGGCGACGGTCGGCGGCAGCCACTGGAGACGCGTCGAGACCGATCGGACGAGGCGGCGCAGGTGGGACATGTCGGCTCCTTGCGTTTGCTGCTGCGCAGCGTATCCCGCGGCGCGGGCACGACTCCCGGGAATCGGAGGCCGCGGCCCGACGGGTTCAGCCCCTCAGAACCACCGATACTGGTACGTCAGGCCGTACGTCGTGAAGTCCTGGCCGATGCGGACGCTCGCCCCCTTGGCCCAGGCCGCCTTGAGCGAGTGCCTTTGTCCGAGCGGCACCGCCAGGGTCGCCCCGATGCGCGTGTTCTGCTGGCGATCGAGGTCGAGCAGGCCGTTGACCGCGGTCTGGCCGCCCGAGTACCAGGTCCCGTCCACCGCGAGCCAGAGGCCCGGGACGAACGTGTAGACGACGTGCCCCTGGAGCGACAGCATCGGATCCTGCGTCCGGCGGCGCCCTCCGAAGAAGTCGTCGTTGGCCGTGAAGAACCAGACCCCGGTGTAGAGCTCGAGCGTCCACTTCCCGATCGGGTGGACGAACCCGAGCTCCGGCTTGAAGGCCCAGCGGTTGCTCCCGATGTTGACGAGCTTCGTGCCGTCGTACTGGCCCGTCGGCATGGACACGACGAGACTCGCACCGAGCGTCGTCCCGGGCTTCGTATGGGCGAACTCCTGCGGCGTGAGGGCCGGCCCGCCGAAGAGATTCGTCGCGAAGCGAAACTGGAGGTCGCCCGGCCCGGACCGGGTCAGCGAGCGTTCCTGGTTCCCCACCTCGCCCGTCGCCTTCGCCCACACGTACGGCACGACGAGGATCGCGCTGGCGGTGCGGCCGAAGAAGGAGAACGTGCGGTCGTAGAAGGGGCTGACCGATTCGACCTTCGCGTCCACGTCCTTGACGGGGAGTGAGGGGTCGGTGACCACGGCTCCGGTCTGGTACGTGAAGGGCGCGCCCACGATGTTCACGTCGATGGGGCTCGGCGCGTAGGCCCGCGGCTCGAGCTGCTGGGCACGGGCCGTCCCGAGCCCCGCGACCGCCAGCGCGAGCGCGAGAAGGAGGCCGCGCGGCGCCCAGGATCGACCCGCGGTCTCACCGATGGGCGCCGACACAGCCCGAAATGGGCGCACCGGGGGCATGTCCATGTCCGTCCTCGTCATTCCTGCTCGCGATGAATGCGGGATCATGCCCATTCCGCCGCCCGTTGGCAATGGGGTGTCCCATCCGCCGCAGAACTCGCCGAGGACTAGCCCTTCCGCCGGGTCCAGGCCAGCGACAGCGCGACGGCGGCGTGAAAGCCGACGGCCGGCCAGAGCAGCGGCCCCCGGGCGTCTCGCATCCCGCCGAGGTACCCGAGGTAGAGAGCGATCAGCGTGTTGTAGATCAGCATCGCCTCGACCGCGGCAGACGACGAGGGCGCTCGACCCGGCCAGCACGCCCGTACCAGCGCGAGAAGCGCGAGGCCGAAGCACCGCGCCACCCCCACGCCCGCGCCGGCCAGGCCCGCGCCCAGCAGCAGCCGGACGACGGCCTCCGGATCGGCGATCACGGCGAGGCCCGTCGCCGCCTCGACGATCGAAGCGAAGGCGAGGATCCTCCGGGACAGGCTCGATTCGCTCACGAGGTGCTCCTTCCGGGGCGCGGCGGTCCGGGATTCGGCGGGCCGCGCGACGGCGCCGCCGGCGATCCCCACGACCCCGTCTAGTCCGACGCCTTCGCGATCGCGTCGTCGGCCTTCTTTCGGTCGGCCTCGGCCAGCTGCGAGGGTCCGAGCTTGAACGTCAGCTTGTCGATCTTGCCGTTGAAGCGGAACGGGACCTCGTAGCTCCGGTCCACGGGGGTCCGGGTGTCGACGCCGACGTCGAACGTCTCGTCGGGAGGCAGCAGGAACGGAATCGTGTGCTCGAGCTTCTTCGTCGCGAGCTCGCGCCCGTCCACCCTGAGAACGCCCGTCCCGCCCTTGGCGATGCCGGGGCCCGCGTAGGTGAAGTCGAACTCGATCGTGTGCTTGCCCTTCTTGAGGGAGTCGCCCATCCAGTCCCGGGCTCCCACGCCGCCCTCCCAGCGGAACCGCTCGAGATCGAGGAGGTTGTACACGAACACCGGCTTTCCCTTGAGAAGGAAGAGTCCGAAGCCCCCGAAGCGGCCGCCCTCGGTCACGATCATCCCTTCGCCGCCGCCCTCGGGCACCTCGATCTCCGCCGTGATCGTGAACGATTTGTTCAAGATGCTCGGCGCGTTGCCGACCGGGATGCCCGGGTTCTCGCCGGTGTACGTGAAGGTCGTCTTTCCGGCGATGGCGCTCGGCCGCGGCGCGATCGCGCGCTGGAACTGGGAGTTGTCGATCGGCAGGACCTGGTACCTGACGGCCTGCTCCTGGAAGAGCGCCTGCATCTGCTTGAGCTTGTCGGGCATCTTCGCCGCGAGGTCGTTGTCCTGCGAGTAGTCCTCGGCGAGGTTGTAGAGCTCCCACTTGTAGTCGGCGATGTCCGGGAACTTGGCGTTGAGCTCCCAGGGCGGAACGGGCGGGTGCGTGTTGGCATACCAGCCGTCGTGGTAGATCCCGCGGTTTCCGGCCATCTCGAAGTACTGGGTCTTGCGCGTCGAGGGCGCCTTGGCGTTGGCCGAGTCGAACGTGTACACCATGCTCACGCCCTCGATCGGCTTCTGCTTGATGCCGTCGACTTCCTCGGGGGCCTTGACGCCCGTCGCCTCGAGGATCGTGGGCACGATGTCGATGATGTGGTGGAACTGGTTGCGGACCCCGCCCGGATCCTTGATGTGACCCGGCCAGGAGATCGCCAGGCCCTGTCGTGTGCCCCCGAAGTGCGACGCGACCTGCTTGGTCCACTTGAACGGCGTGTCGAACGCCCAGGCCCACGCGACCGCCATGTGGGGGTAGGTCTCCGCCGAGCCCCAGTCCTCGTAGTGCAGCAGCTGCAGGGCCTCGGGAACGTCGAGGACGCCGTTGTAGGCGGTCATCTGGTTGAAGGTGCCGGACAGGGTGCCCTCGGGGCTCGTCCCGTTGTCGCCGTCGATGTAGATGATCAGGGTGTTGTCGAGCTTGCCCATGTCCTCGACGGCCTGGATGACGCGGCCGATCTCGTGATCGGTGTAGGCCGTGTACGCGGCGTAGACCTCGGCCTGCCGGGCGTAGAGCTTCTTCTTGTCGAACGAGAGCGAGTCCCAGGTCGGCAGCTCCGCGGGCCAGGGCGTGAGCTTCGCGTTGGCCGGGATGACGCCGAGACGCTTCTGGTTCGCGAAGATCTCCTCGCGCATCTTGTTCCAGCCCATGTCGAACCTGCCCCTGAACTTGTCGATCCATTCCTTCGTCGGCTGGTGCGGCGAATGGCTCCCGCCCGGGACGTAGTAGACGAAGAACGGCTGCTCGGGGGCCGCCGCATTGAGGCCGCGCATGTGCGCGATCGCCTCGTCCGCGAGGTCGGTCGTCAGGTTGTAGCCCGGCTTGCCGATCCACGGAAAGATCTGGCTCGTGCCCTTGAAGAGATACGGCTCCCACTGGTCGGTCTCCCCGCCCATGAAGCCGTAGAAGTACTGGAAGCCCATTCCGGTCGGCCACTGGTCGAACGGGCCCGAGACGCTGTACTGGAAGCCCGGCGTGTTGTGGTTCTTCCCGAACCAGGACGTGGCGTAGCCGTTGCCGGCGAGGATCCGGCCGATCGTGGCGTTGTCCGGGCCGATGATCGAGTCGTAGCCGGGGTACCCGGTCGACAGCTCCGAGATGACGCCGAAGCCGACGGCGTGGTGGTTGCGACCCGTGATGAGGGCGGCGCGCGTGGGCGAACAGAGCGCGGTGGAGTTGAACTCGGTGTAGCGCAAGCCGGCCTTCGCGATCCGGTCGAGCGCCGGAGTCGGGATGACGCCGCCGAAGGTGCCGCTGACGCCGTAGCCCTGGTCGTCCGTCATGATGAGGAGCACGTTGGGCGCGCCTTTCGGGGGAACCACGCGGGGCGGCCACCAGGGCTTCGAGTCCTTCGCGCTTTCCTTGATCACGCCGCCGAACTTCGGAGGCGGCGGCGGAAGCTGTTGCCCGCTGATCGAGGTCGTCGCGGTGGGCGACCCGAGTTCGCCCGTGACCTGCTGCGCCGCGGCCGGCAGGACGGCGAGCAACGCGATGAGCGTGAGGGTTCCCCGCACGACGCGTTTCATGACCCCTCCTTCAAAAAATGGACGGGCGCCCCGCGCCGCCTCGTTGGATCCCCGCATCTTGTCATTTTCCGGGCACGGGGATGGCCGGAAAGCCTCCCACGGCGAGGGAGGGGTCACTTCGGGCGTGAAAAACCGGCGAGAACCTACGGCCGGGCGAGGAGCACGAGCGCGAGGCCGAGGGCGGCCGGGAGGGCCTGGACGAAGAGGATCCGGCGGTTCGCGGTCGCCGCGCCGAAGACGCCCGCCGCGAGCACGCAGCCGAGAAAGAAGGCCTTGACCGGCATGCCGCCCGCTCCGAGGCTCAACCCCCAGAAGAGACCGGCCGCGAGGAACCCGTTGTAGAGGCCCTGGTTGGCCGCGAGCACCTTCGACGCCCTGGCCGCCTCGAGCGACTGCCCGAACGCCCGCAGCCCGCGCGGCTTGTCCCAGAGGAACATCTCGAGCACGAGGATGTAGACGTGCAGGAGCGCGACCAGGGCGACGACGACGTTGGCGGCGGTGGACATGGAGGCCTCCTCGATCAGGGTTCGCGCGCCGGAGACAGGATGACCCGGTCGATCCGGAGCAGCTCGCCGAGCGACCAGGCCTGGAAGGGGCAGCCGCGGGGCGTGTGGGGCGCGTCGCCGTCGGCGATCTCCGAGACGTGGCCGAGCCCGGCCTCGTCGAGGTGCGCCAGGAGCGGGGCGAGGAACCTGGCCCGGGCCTCGCGGCGGACTTCTTCGGTGCCCCCGCGCACGCGCACCCAGGCGTCCACGAACGCTCCCGCGAGCCAGGGCCAGGCGGTTCCCTGGTGGTACGCGCCATCGCGCTGGCGCGGACCGCCCTCGTAACGGCCGACGTACGCCGGATCGTCCGGCGCGAGCGAGCGCAGGCCGAGCGGCGTCGCGAGCCTCGCCTCGACCGCGTCCACGACCCGGCGCGCCCTTTCGCCCTCGAGCACCGGGAACGGCAGGCCGCCCACGGCGAAGATCTGATTGGGCCGGAACGTCGCGTCGGCGGCGCCCGCCGCGCGGTCCGGGTCCACGACGTCGTAGAGGCAGCCGCCGGCCTCGTTCCAGAAGCGCTCCTGGAAGGAGGCGAGGGCCCGGTCGTGGAGCGCCCGCCACTCGTCGGAGAACGCGCTCCCGATCCAGAGAGCGTTCAGCCACAGGGCCTGCACCTCGACGGGCTTTCCGATGCGCGGGGTCACGACGAGGCCGCCGACCTTCGCGTCCATCCACGTCAGCTGGACGCCCGGCCGCCCCGCGGCGAGGAGGCCGTCCGCGTCGGCGCGGATCTCGAAGCGCGTGCCGCGCGCGTACCCGGCGAGGATGGCCTCGATCGCTCCCTGGAGCCTCTCGACGTGCGCCCGCGACGCGGGACGCCCCGAGGCCGCCATGGCCTCGAACCAGTCGTACACCGCCACGACGTACCAGAGCGAGGCGTCGACCGCGTTGAACTCGGGCTCGCTCCCCGCGTCGGGAAAGAAGTTCGGCAGCATTCCCTCGGAAACCGCGCCCGCCCATTCGAGGAGGATGCGCTCGGCCTCGTCGAGGCGTCCCGTGGCGATGCAGAGCCCCCGCAGGGCGATGAACGTGTCGCGGCCCCAGTCGGTGAACCAGGGGTAACCCGCGATCACCGTCCGTCCCGAGCCTCGCCGGACGAGGTAGGCGTCGGCGGCGCGCTCCAGCCGATCCGGGAAGGCGGCCCGCCGCCGGCGCTCGGCCCCGCGGAGGACCTCGAGAGACGCCTCGGGATCGCCGGCGCCCAGGACGTCCTCGTGCCCCTCCGCGGCGGCGATCCAGACGGCTTCGCCCGCGAGATCGAACCGGAAGGTCCCCGGGGATCCCAGGTCCTCCGCGAAGTCGAGGCCTCGGGCCCTCTCCTCCGCGTAGACGAAGTTGCGGTACCACTCGGGCGAAGGCGAATAGAAACCGTTCGAGTGGACGATGGCCGCGGGCACCTCCGCGTACGGCTGGAAGCGCAGAAGCCCGCCCGCGTTCGCGGCCGCCTCGAACCGAAAGGCCGGGTTCTCGTGGTGGAGCGCGTGAGCGTCGCGCCCCGAAAGGAAGGGCCGCACCTCGAGGGTCGCCGGGCCCGTTCCCGCCAGGAGCTTCCACGAGACCGCGACGGCCGACGAGCCCTTCGGCACGAAGATCTCCTGCGCGACCCGCGTCCCGTCCGGAAGCGCGAAGACCCAGCGCGGCCAGGGCTCGTGCTCGAAGGAGACGGCGCGGGCCGCTCCGTCGGGAGAGACCACGCCGGGGCCGTAGGCCTGCGAGGAGATCGCGAAACGCCCCGCCCCGGTCTCGACCCACGCGTCGAACCCGTTGACGAGGGCCATGCGCCCGGTCGGCGGGGTCCTGGCCGTCAGGAGGAGCGCGTGGTAGCGCCGCGTCCGGATTCCGGCCGCCGTGCCGGACGCGAACCCGCCGAGGCCGTCCGCCTCGAGCCACTCGCACGACAGGGCGGCGGCGCCGCGAGGGCCTTCGCTCATGCCACTATCCTAGCCGCGGCTCCGGCGAGCCCGCCGCGGTTCCGCCGCGCCGCCGGCCGCCCCGATCGCGCTCCCCTGTCTCCTACGGCAGGACCGCGTTGAGCTGCAGCAGGAACGTCTTCGTGAGGAAGACGGCCATCTGCCCGCGGGTGACCGTCGCGTTCGGGCAGTAGTTCCCTCCGCCGCAGCCCGCGGTGATGCCCTCGGCGACGAGCTGGTTGACCCAGTCGACGAAGGGACCCCCGGGGCAGGGCTCGTCCGTGAAGACCGTCGAAGAGCAGGCGGGCGCCACGTACGCCCCGCCGTGCTCGCCCTTGAGCAGGAAGACCGCCATCGACCCGCGGCTGACCGGCGAGCCCGGGCAGTAGTTCCCTCCGCCGCATCCCCCGGTGATTCCCTCGGCGGCGAGCTGGTTGACCCAGTTGACGTTGGTTCCGCCCGGGCAGGGAACGTCGGTGAACACGGTGGCGGCGCAGGCGGGGGGCGCGTACGTCCCGCCGTGCTCGCCCTTGAGCAGGAAGACCGCCATCTGGGCCCGCGTCGTGTTCGAGGCCGGACAGTAGTTGCCGCTGCCGCAACCCGCCGTGATCCCATTGTGCAGGGCGGTTTCCACGTACTTGTAGAAGGGGTTGCTTTCGGGCACGTCCGTGAAGCTGTCGCCGATGTGGATGGTCCAGCGGTACGCGTGGTGATCGTTGAGGGTCTCGTCGAAGTGGACGTCCCAGTGCTGCGAAGGCCGCGGAACGGCCAGGCTCAGGCCGAACTTGTAGCAGTCGCCGGTGGCGTCGTAGCAGTCCGCGGCGGCGCCGTCGGCGATCGTCCCGTAGTCGGCCGTGCGGTCCAGAGGAAAGCCGAGGCCTCCGTCGTCCTGGTACTGCGGCGTCGTCCCGGTCACGGCCAGCCCCGCGCCGGTGGCGTTCTTCCAGGTGGGCTGCAGGATCACCTGCTCGCCCCGCTCGAAGACGCCGTTGCCGTTCGAGCTCGCGGTGGCGTGGACGTCGGTGCCGAGGGCGCCGGGGGTGAAGCCCGCCGGGAACTGGTTGCTGCACTCGGACGTCGGGGTCTCGATCGCTTCGGCGGAGATCCCGAACCCGGGCGGCGGAAGGGTTCCGAAGGCGCCGATGCTCTGGGTATCCGTGGAGAGCGCCTCGGCGACGGCGGTCCCGTCCGTGACCGTCATGTTCGTCGCCGTCTGTTCTCCGAGCATGCAGCCCGTGAACTCGCCGCCCGGACCGAGGTGGAGCAGGACGTTGCCGACGACCGTGTCCGCGTCGTTGGCGCCGTTGCCGGCGACCGTCACCGACCCGTCCGACTCCGCGGCGATCCCGGGGAACACCATGGCGAAGTTGAAACCGGGGCTCGTGAACTGCCTGGCCCAGATCAGCGAGCCGTCGGCCTTCGAGACCTTGAACACCGCGCCGGCGTTTCCGTTGGCGCCGCCGATGAGGAGGTCGCCGTCGGGCGCCTGGGCGACCGAGCGCCCGGAGTCGAACCCGACCAGGTAGACCTTCTGCCACAGGATGGATCCGTCGGTGTCGAGGTGCAGCACCAGGACGCCGAGGGCCCCGGCGCCGAAGCTCTCGCCGACGACGACGAACGTGTCGTCCGTCAACTGGCGCAGCGCCCGGGCCACCCAACCCTTGCCGGAGACATGGTAGGCCTTGTCGAAGGTGGGCGTCCCCGTCCCGTCGGTCCGCAGGAGGCGGTAGGCGATGTCGCCGTTGGGCTCGTTGTAGCTTCCCGTGGCCGCCAGCCCGCCATCCGACGTCTTGACGACGGCCACCGCCTCGGTCGGCGTGCTCGCGGCGGTCATGGGGTAGTACTTGGCCCAGAGTCCGGCGCCGGTCGCCGCGTCGATGCCCGCCAGAGCGAACCAGGGGCCATTGTTGGCGTGGGCGTCGGGCCCCGCCCAGGTTCCTGCCACGACGTAGTTGGCGCCCGCGTCCTCGACGACCGCTTTGGCCTCGCTGAGGAACCCCGCCGCCGTACCGGTGTCGTAGTAGCTCTTGTTCCAGAGCACGCCGCCCGAGCCGTCGAGCTTGACGAGCCAGCCCTTGTTGACGATGTTGCCCGCGAAGACGACGTTTTCCGAGCTGTCCTCGAGGATTCCGAAGGGCAGGAGGATGGGCCCGCCGCCGCCGGTCTGCACCGTCGTGTAGCTCTTCTGGTACTCGACGGCCCGCGTCGCGTCGACCTTCGTGACGACGAACGCGCAGCACGTGTTGCGGCCCGTCGCCGAAGGCTGCGGGTTCAGGTCGCCCGCGAGCATGACGTAGCCGCCGTCCTTCGCCTTCTGCATCGCCGCGGCGCCGGTCGGGCCCTCGGCCGTCGAGGAGGGAGGCTGCCCCCAGAAGTCGACCCAGGTGACGGGCGTTTGAGCAATCGCGCTCGCGGCCCCCACGAAGACGAACGCCACGGCCGGGACCGTCTTGCTGATCTTCACGAGACACCTCCTCGGCGAAGTGCGCCGTAGCCTATCAAAGGCGCGGAGGGCTACCCCGGGACGTCGACCCCCTCGAACATGCCCTCGGCCACCCAGTCGCGCAGCCAGCGGAAGAGCTGCTCTCCCGCGTTGCCCTGGAGGCCGCGCGCGGCCGTGGCGACGGCCTTGCCGAACGGGCGGCCCTTCGCGAGGGCGTTCAGGAACTCGAAGGCCGGCTTCGAGAGCTCGAGGCGCCAGACCTCGTAGCCCTTGCGCCAGACCGCGACCCACGTGGCCTTGCGGTCCGTCGAGGGGTGGTCGTGGTCGTCGTCCTTGACGGACTGGAGGTAGGCGTTGACGCGGTACCCGTAGGCCCCGAGGCGGAAGGCCGCGATGGGCTTGAGCACCGCGCGCGCCCAGACCTCCTGCGGCACGCGGGCGACCGCGTCGGCGGGCCACGCGGGCGACACCGGCGCGTCGAACACTTCGGTCACGGCGAGCTCGAGGCGGGCGAGGTCGGCGACGAACGCCTTCCGGCGCACGCCCCGGGAACTCCGGAGAAACGCGGGGAACCGGGCCCCGAGGCGGTTGAACGTGTAGCTTTCGGACGGGTGGGCCGCGACGTACCGGGTCACGAGGTCCGCGAACTCCTCGTCGCCGAGGAAGTGCGCGACGGCGGGATAGTCCCCCTCGAGGGCCTCGATCATCCGGAGCAGGTACATGCCCTGGTACACGCCCACCCGCTCGACGGCCGTCAGGGTTTTCGAGGGCAGCACCACCCGCTCGACCTCGCCGGGATCGAGCTCGGCGCGCGCGGCGGGCGCCGCGACGGCCTCGTCCACGGAGCCCGGCTGCTCGATGACCGCCTGCATCCAGCGCTGGAACCGCGGCAGGCCGAGGTCAAGAGGCGGCTGCGGCAACGGCCTTCTCCTGGCTGCGGTGTGCCCGGGCCTTCAGCGCCTCGCCGTGGACGACGTCGAACTCCGGGATGTCGGCGTCCCACTCGAGCAGCGTGGCGACGTTGCCCGTCCGCGCGACCGACCTCCGGTAGAGGTCCCAGACCGGGTCGATCACGTGGTCGTTGTGCGTATCGATGATGTGCGTTCCCTTGTTCGTGTGCCCGGCCAGGTGGTACTGGGTCACGCGCGAGGGGTCGATCGCGTCCACGTAGGCCTTCGGGTCGAAGCCGTGGTTGTAGGAGCTCACGTAGACGTTGTTGACGTCGAGGAGCATGCCGCAGTCGGCCTCTTCCATCAGCCGGCCGAAGAACTCCCACTCGGGCATCGAGGAGGACGTGAACTCGGCGTAGGTCGAGGCGTTCTCGAGCATGAGCGGGCGCTCGAGGATCTCGGACACGGCCTTCACGCGCGCCGCGACGTGGCGCAGGGACTCCTCGTTGAGCGGCAGGGGAAGGAGGTCGTGCGTGTTGCGGCCCGCGACCCCCGTCCAGCAGAGATGGTCGGACAGCCAGCGGGCGCGCGTCCGGGCGGCGAGGGCCTTGAGCTTCGAGAGGTGCTCGCGGTCGAGCGGGTCGGCGCTGCCGATGTTCATCGAGACGCCGTGCAGGACGATCGGGTAGCGCTCGGCCACCTGGTCGAGCACCCAGAGGGGGCGCCCGCCGGTGTCCATGTAGTTCTCGGAGAGGACCTCGAAGAAGTCGACGCTCGGCCAGGTCTCGAGGATGTGCGGGTAGTGGACCGTCCGCAGGCCGATGCCGATCCCGAGGTCGGGAAATCCCCAGCGGTTGGAAGAACGGGTTTCAGGTTTCACGCTTCAGGATTCCGGAGAAGAAAATCCCGGGGCCGCGGCGCGCGCCGCAGGCCCCGGGAGAATCGCCGCGATCGGAGTTAGGCCGCCTTCTTCACGGGAACCGCGCAGCCGCCCTTGCCCTTGCAGGAGTTCTTGCCCGCGCAGCCGGCGTCGCCGGTCTTGCAGCCGCCCTGGCCCTTGCAGGAGTTCATGCCCTTGCAGGAGTGCTTCATGTCGGCCGAGGCGCAGCCGCCCTTGCCCTTGCAGGAGTTCTTGCCCGCGCAGCCCGCGTCGCCGCTCTTGCAGCCGCCCTTGCCCTTGCAGGAGTTCATGCCCTTGCAGACGTGCTTGTCGGACGCGGCCTTGGTGTCCTTGGCCTTCTCGTCGCCCGCCGTCGTCTTCGCGCTGCCGTTCTTGGCCGGCGTCATCGCCGTCGCGAGGCCCGAGCCCGCGAGCACGCCCGCGATCGCGAGACCGATCGCCTTCGTCGTCAGGTCACCCTTCTTCATCGCAGTCTCCTTTGCGCGCCCCAAAGGGCCGCTTTTCAGAAACGGTCCAGCCGACATGGCTGTGCCGAGTTACCCGCTCGCGACGTGATGCCGGCCCGCCCTACCCCTAAGGCGAAGCCGATGGGCGTGAATCTTAACCCCAGCCGGCGCCGTTTGTGTCAAGAACCATCCCAGCCCGAGGCCTCCCCGCCCCCTCGGAATGTACGGGGACGGACCAGCCCCGGATCTGCGGGGCATGCGGGAAGTGAGATGCCGCGGGGGGCGGGAGGTTACGCCGTCCCGCGGAACCGTCCGTTTTCGACGTCCCGCAGGAATCCGAGAAGGGCCCGGAAGTAGGCTTCCTGGTCGTCCCACATGGCGAGGTGGCTGCCGTTCTCGCAGATGGCCACCCGGGAGTTGGGAAGGAGCCGGCCCATCTTCCGGATGTCCTCGGGGTTCATCTCGTCGTACCGGGCGCCGATGACGAGGGTCGGCACCGTGATGCGCGGCAGGTCCTTCCAACGGTCCCAGTCCTTGAACGTTCCCGTGACGACGAACTCGTTGGGCCCCTGCATCGTGTTGTAGACCTGCGGATTCAAATGCTTGAACGCGCGCGCGACCGGATCGGGCCAGGGGTCGAGGCGGCAGACGTGCCGGCCGTAGACCTCCCGGACCATGACCTCCTGGTACTCCGGGGCGTCGAACTCCCCCTTCGCTTCGTACTTGATCAGGACGGCGAGGACCTCGGGAGGCAGGGCCGCGCGCAGCTTGTTCACGTACTCGACGTAGGACGCGATCGAGGCGGTCATGCTCGACAGGACGAGACCCTCGAGGTGCTTCTGGTACTTGAGGGCGTACTCGATGGCGAGCATGCTTCCCCACGACTGGCCGTACAGAACGAAGTTCTCGAGGCCCAGGGCCAGGCGCACCTGCTCGACCTCCTCGCGGAACCGGTCGATCGTCCAGAGGCTCTTGTCGTCGGGCTGATCGGAGTAGAAGGAGCCGAGCTGGTCGTAGTAGTAGAACTCGACGCCCGCCTGGGGCAGGAAGTCCTCGAAGCACTCGAAGTACTCGTGGGTGACGCCCGGGCCGCCGTGGAGGGTCAGCACCTTGAGCTTCCCGGCGCCCACCTTCTTGGTCCAGACCTTGTACTTGCCGTCCACGGTGATCATCCGGATGCCGGCGGTCTTGACGCCCTTCGAGGACGGCGCCTTCCACTGCGCGGGGACGGCTCGCGCGAGGCCGAGATGGGCGAGCGATCCGGCGGCG
This sequence comes from Thermoanaerobaculia bacterium, assembly GCA_041912555.1. Lineage (GTDB taxonomy): Bacteria > Acidobacteriota > Thermoanaerobaculia > UBA5066 > Gp7-AA6 > DAHUXD01. The sequence goes on along the minus strand of JAYRMU010000050.1, from coordinate 53,454 downwards.
GCCGCGAGCAGGGTCCGTCGATCGAGGTTCGTCATCCCCGCATGATAAGCGCGCCCCGCCCCGCGGCGGCGGCCTCCCCCGCCGGACGCCCGGCCCCGGCGGCCCCTCGGCCGGCGCGGAGGTTTCGGGGCTGGCGTCCGGGGGCATTTTTGACATAATCCGCCCCAATCCATGGAACTGAAGACGAGCGAAGACGGCGGCATCACGATCCTGACGGTGGTCGGAGACCTCGTCATCGGAGAGCCCGAGACGACGTTCAAGAAGACGGTGACGCGGCTTCTCGAGGAGGGGCGCGTCAACCTCCTCGTGGACCTGTCCGCGGTCGGCTTCCTCGACAGCTCGGGACTCGGCGCCCTCGTGCGCGCGCTGACGCTGGCGCAGAAGGAAGGCGGCTCCGCGAAGCTCCTGCACGCCGGGCCGCAGGTGCGCAAGCTGCTCCAGATGACGAAGCTCGACTCCGTCTTCGAGATCCACGAGGACCTGGAGGCCGCGGTCTCGAGCTTCTAGCGGTCCAACCACCGGGGTCACCGCGCTCGCGCAAGGAGACTCGTGGCGGACGAACCCGAAGATCCCGAGGACGGTCCGGTCGACACGGAGGATGAAGCCGCGGAGGCGGAAGTCTCCGCGCTCGCGGAGCTGGCCCTCTGCGAGAACCTCTCGCAGACCTCGGGCTGGGCGGCCCGCTGGAGCTCGTCCATGGCCGGCGCGGACGCCACGCTCCTCTGGGCGCCCGACACCGTCAACCCCCTCTTCCTGTGCATCGGCGCCTCGGGCGAAGGCGTGGACAAGTTCCTGCGGCGCGCCGCGCCCCGCGAGACCGGCTTCGTCCACGACCTCGTGCGCGACCGGCAGGCGCTCGTCCTCGCGGGCAAGGAGCTCCAGGCCGCCGACCCCTTCGTGCGCGGCCTGCCCCCGGCGTTCCGCGCGTGCCTCGCCGTACCCCTCGAAGCGGAGGGCATCGTCGTCGGCCTGCTCGCCCTCTTCTTCACCACGATGCCGGACGCGGACGCGGCCCTGGCCCGCCTCGAACGCTTCCTCGAGCAGGCGGCTCCGGCGCTCGGCCGCGCTCTGCGCTCGGAGCGCAAGACGGTCGGCATGCTCCACGCCATCGAGCGCCTGACCAACCTCTACGACCTCTCCAAGGCCTTCGGCTCGACGATCGACATCGACGAGCTCTCCGCGTTGATCGTCCGCAAGGCCGCCGACTTCGCCAGCGCCGAGGCGGCGTCCCTCTGGATGCTCGAGGGCGAGGAAGTGTCGCTGGCCGGCACGGCGATCAACGACAACTACGACATCGAGTCGCCGCCGGAGGCGGTCGGGGCGACGGTCGTCGGCGACGTCGTCGCGGACCAGAACGCCGTGCGCCGCAACCGCGTCCCCGAGACCGACGACCTCGCGTCCGAGACGGAGGGGTACCCGATCCGGTCGGTCCTCGCCGTGCCCCTCGTCGAGGACGACGTCTCGGTCGGCGCGCTCGTGCTCGCGAACAAGCGCGGCCGCCACCCCGAGTTCTCGGCCGAGGACGAGGAGCTGCTGACGGACCTCTCCCGCCAGGCCGTCCGCGCGCTGCGCAATGCCCGCCAGCACGAGGCCGAGAAGAAGGTCGAGGAGCTCGACGCGCTGCTCGCGGTCAGCCGCGAGATCACCGCCACGCTCGACCTCGACAAGGTCATGAAGACGATCGTCAACGCCACCTCGGCGCTGATCCCGTACGACCGCTGCGGCATCGGGATCTTCGAGAAGGGCCGCCTGCGCCTCGGCGCGGTGTCCGGCGAGGGCGAGCTCGACCGCAAGGACCCGGAGGTCCGGCGGATGGAGGAGCTCCTGAACTGGATCTTCCTCTCCGGCACGGACGTGGCGGTGACCCAGACCGAGGACGGCGAGATCACCGCCGAGCGGCCCGAGACCGTCGAGAAGTTCCGGGCCATCTTCAAGGAGACCGGGCTGCGGTCCTTCTTCGGCGTGCTCCTCAAGGACGAGGAGGGCAAGCTCGGCGTGCTCGGCTTCGAGTGCAAGGAGGCCCTCGAGTTCGACGACGAGACACGCGACCTGCTCGCCATCCTCGTCAACCAGGCCACCGTCGCCGTGCGCAACGCCCAGCTCTACCAGCAGGTTCCGCTCGCGGGCTTCCTGCAGCCCCTGCTCGAGCGGCGGCGCAGGCTCCTCGACATCCCCGTCCGCCGCCGGCAGGCCTGGGGGATCGGGACCGCCGTGGTCGTGCTCGCCCTCTTCGTCGTTCCCTGGAGCGTCCGCCTCGAGGGACCGGCCCGGGTCCTCCCCTCGCGCCGCGCGTCCGTCACCGCGGGCGTCGACGGCGTCGTCAAGGAGGTCCTGCGCCGCGAGGGCGACGCCGTCCAGGCCGGGGACGTCGTCGCCACCCTCAAGGACGAGGCGTACCGGGCGGCGCTCGCCCAGGCCGACGCCGCGCTGTCGATCGCCGAGAGCGAGATCGCGCAGCGCACCCTGGAGGGCGACGCGGCGGCCATGTTCGAGGCCCGGTCGCGGCGCGACGAGCAGAAGGCGCGGCGCGCGCTCGCCGAGGAGCAGCTGTCCAGGACGCTGCTCCGCGCGCCGGTCGCCGGCATCCTCGTGACGCCGCACATCGAGCAGCGGGTCGGCCAGGCGCTCGCGCGCGGCTCGGAGTTCGCGGTCGTCGCCGACGCCGGCAGCGTCACCGCCGAGGTCGCGGTTCCCGAGTCCGACGCCGCCCTGGTCAAGACGGGCCAGCCCGTCGCCCTCAAGATGAACCCCTTCCCGACCCGCGTCTTCCGCGGCACCGTCGAGCGCGTGGGCGCGCAGCTGCGCCAGGAGGGCGAGGAGAGCTTCGTCGTCGCGGAGGCCCGCGTCGCCAACACGGACGGGGCGCTGAAGGCCGGGATGCTCGGCACGGGAAAGGTCTCCGCCGGGACGCGGCCGCTCGGCGCCGCGCTCCTGCGCAAGCCCCTGCGCTACCTCTGGCTCAAGATCTGGCCCCTGCTTCCGTGAGCTCCGGGCGAAGCGCCGCCGCCCTCGTCTCCGCCGCGCCGCTCGAGAAGGGCGTCGGCGCCCTTGCCGCCCGGCACCGGGCCGCGGCGGACCGGCCGGCCCTGAAGAAGAACCTGATCGCCCGGCGCATCGTCCAGATGGGCGAGGCCCAGTGGGTCATCAAGAACCCCGACACCACCAAGTACTACACCTTCGACGAGGGCACCTGGGCCCTCATGCAGCTCTTCGACGGCACGCGCACGCTCGGCGAAATCCACGCGGTCTACCAGGCGCAGTTCCCCGGGGAGACGGTGGAGGCGTCGCTCATCCCGGAGTACGAGGAGCTGCTCCGCGGGATGGACCTGCTCGAGCGCTCCGTCGCGGAGAAGAACCTCGAGGAGCTCGCCCGCATCAAGGACGCGCGCCGCCGCACGGCCGAGCAGAAGGCGGAGGGGTTCGACATCTTCCTGATCCCCTTCCACGTCTTCGATCCGGACAAGTTCATGAACCGCACGCAGAAGTACGTGCGGTGGATCTGGCGGCCCCCCACGGTGATGATCTCGCTCGTCTTCATCGCCATCATGACCGGCGTCATCGTCGCCCACTTCGGCCCGATCTGGAGCCAGACCCTCGAGCTCTACGCGTTCCTGCGCAAGCCCTTCTGGGACGCCGTGCAGTTCTTCGTCATCCTCTCGTGCATCGGCGCCATCCACGAGATGGCCCACGGATACGTCTGCAAGTTCTACGGCGGCGAGGTCCACGACATCGGCGCCGCCCTGCTCTACTTCATGCCCGCCTTCTACTGCGACACGACCGACGCCCTCCTCTTCCCGAGCAAGTGGCACCGGCTCTGGGTCGTGCTCGCGGGCATGTACATCGAGGCGATCATCTGCTGCTTCGCGACCGCGCTGTGGGTGGCGTCCTACCCGGACACGCTGCTGCACGAGCTGGCGTACAAGCTCATGCTCTTCACGGGCGTCTCGACGCTCTTCTTCAACATCAACCCGCTGCGCAAGATCGACGGCTACTACGCCCTGTCGAGCATCCTCGAGATCCCCGAGCTGCGCGAGGACTCGATCGAGTACCTCGGCGCGCTCTTCAAGAAGAAGGTCCTGCGCCTGAACGTCGAGGTCCCCGTCCTGTCGCGCCGCAAGCGCCGCATCTACCTGATCTACGCGCCGCTCGCCCTCGGGTTCCTCGTCCTCATCATGATCTTCATCGCGCACCTCTTCTACAACTTCTACGCGAAGTACTTTCCCAACGTCGCCCTGCTTCTCCTGATCCTGACCCTGCTGCGCCTCTTCCGGAAGGACGTCCGCGCCCTGATCCAGGGAATCCGGCTCGTCTACCTCGACAAGAAGGAGCTGATCATGTCCCGACGCGCGCGTGGAATCCTGCTGGGGGGCGCGGCCGCGCTCCTCCTGTTCCTGGCGGTGCCCTGGGCGCCCTGGACGATCGAGACCCCCGCGGTCCTCCGGCCGTGGACCGAGGCGACGCTCGAGGCGCCCGACGACGGGACGATCGTGGACCTGCGCGCGCGCGAGGGCGATCCGGTGGAGAAGGGGCAGGTCGTCGCCGTGCTGGCGAGCCCGGACGTCGTCTCCGGGCTGGCCGGGGCCTCGGCCGAGCGCGAGGGCCTGCGCAAGAGGGTCAGCCGGCAGCGCGAAGCGGCCGACGCGTCCGGCGTCTTCCAGTCCGAGCGCCAGGAGGCCGCCGCCCAGATGGCCGTCCTGCGCGAGGAGAACCGCCGCGACCGGCTCTCGGTCCGCAGCCCGATCACGGGGCGGATGCTGACGCGCCGGACCCAGGACCTCGAGGGGAAGTTCCTGGCGGCCGGCTCCCCCATCGCCCTCATCGGCGACTGCCGGACCCTCAAGGCCGAGATCCCCGTCAGCGAGCGCCTGCTCTCCTACCTCAAGCGCGGCGCACCCGTGTCCCTGCAGCTCAAGGCGAGGCCCGGCCACGTCCTCCGCGGGTCGATCGTGCAGATCGGCTCGGCCGCGCACGAGATTCCTCCGACGGCCGACGGGAAGGCGCAGACGCTGCGCCCCGGAGAGATGCCCGAACGGTTCGTCGCGGTCGTCGAGTTCGAGAACCAGGATGGGCGCAGCCTCCCGGGCATGTCGGGCACGGCGAAAATCGGTCTCGGCCGCAGGTCGTTCCTCTGGCGCTCGGGCCGGGTGCTCGGCCACTGGATCCAGACCGTCGTCTGGTGGTGAAAAAGGAAACGCCCCGCTCGCGCGGGGCGTTTCGGGTTTCGACCCGTCCGGGGCGCCTTACAGGGCCTTGGCGGCGCGCATGGCCTTCGCGGCCCGCATCGCCTTGGCGGCGCGCATCGCCTTCGCAGCGCGCATGGCCTTGGCGGCCCGCATCGCCTTCGCGGCGCGCATGGCCTTGGCGGCCCGCATCGCCTTCGCGGCGCGCATGGCCTTGGCGGCGCGCATCGACTTCGCGGCGCGCATCGACTTGGCCGCGCGCATCGACTTCGCGGCGCGCATCGACTTGGCCGCGCGCATCGACTTGGCGGCGCGCATCGCCCGCGTGGCCTTCAGCGAGGAGTTCGCGGCCGGCGTCGAAACGGCGGGGCTGGAGCCGAAACTCTCGACCCGGATCTCCGGAAGGTCGCGGCCCGTGGCTTCCTTGATCTTCGCCTTCTGCGCGTCCGTGAGCTTGATCTTCACTTCGTTACCCATGTTGTTCTTCCTCCCTTGTCCGGATGACATCGCAAGACCGGGGCCAGGATCTGGCCTTCGCCGACGTCAACGCTAACCATGCCCTTTCAGTACTTTACGTGGAAGCCGCGAAACGGGCGGGCTGCTCTGGTTGAAACTTTATCCAACCGCCGGATGACTTTTTCACCCTAAAGGCCGAACTTCCGGCAGAGATACTTGATCTGGTTCGCGTCCAGACCGAGGCGCCGGGCGGCCTCGGCCTTCACTCCGCCGGACGCGGCGATCGCCTCGCTCAGGATCCGCCGCTCGAACTCCTCGACGGCGGCGGCGTAGCTCTTCGGCTCGGGCGTCCGCGCGGGCGATCCGCCCCGCAGCGTCCGCGGCAGGTCGTCCTCGCCGATCTCCCCTCCCTCCGAGAAGAGCACGGCGAGCTCGATCGCGTGGGCGAGCTCGCGCACGTTTCCGCGCCAGGAGTGCGCCTCCAGCCGTTCGAGCGCCTGCGGCGAAAGGCGCTTGCGCGGCATTCCCTCGCGCGCGCACACGCTCTCGAGGAAGTGCTCGGCCAGGAGCGGCACGTCGCCGTGCCTCTCGCGCAGCGGCGGGATCGCCAGGGGGATGGTGTTGATGCGGTAGTAGAGGTCCTCCCGGAAAGTCCCCGCCGCGACCCGGGCCTCGAGGTCCTCGTTGGTCGCGGAGACCAGCCGGAAGTCCACGGCGATGGGCCGGCGCCCCCCGACGCGCTCGATCTCCCGGCTCTCGATCGCGCGCAGCAGCTTCGCCTGGACCCCGGCCGACAGGGTCCCGATCTCGTCGAGGAAGAGCGTCCCGCCCTCGGCCAGCTCGAAGCGCCCGGGCCGGGAGGCCACGGCCCCCGTGAAGGCCCCCTTCTCGTGCCCGAAGAGCTCGGACTCGGCCAGCGATTCGGGAAGCGCCGAGGCGTTGACCGCCACGAAGGCCCGCTCGCGCCGCGGGCTGCCGGCATGGATCGCGCGGGCCACGAGCTCCTTGCCGCTGCCGCTCTCCCCCTGGAGGAGGACGGTGGCGTCGCTCGGCGCGACCTTTTCGATCTCCTTGAGGAGCCGGCGCATGGGCGCGCTGCGGCCGACCAGGCGCGCCGAGCCGGGAGACGCCGCCTCCCCGGCCTCGCGCCGCAGCTCGCGGTTCTCGGCGAGCAGCCGCCGCCGCTCGAGAGCGCGGTTCAGGATGACCAGCAGCTGCGCCGTGTCGACGGGCTTCTGGAAGAAGTCGAAGGCGCCGAGGGCGATCGCCTCGAGGGCGTGCGCGCGCTCTCCCTCGCCCGACATCATCACGACGGTCGCCGCGGGGTCGCGGCGGCGGACGTGGCGCAGGAGGTCGAGCCCCTCGCTCGCCTCGTTGGACGGCGGCAGGCGCAGGTCGAACAGGTAGAGGTCGGGCTCGGAGTCGCAGAGCGCGCGGCCCTGGGCCGCGTCGCGCGCGGCGGACACGGCGAACTTGCCCTTGAGCGCCCAGGTCAGCTGCTCGAGGAGGAACGGGTCGTCCTCGACGATGACGATCCGTCCGAGGGGCCGCTCGCTCCCGGCGCTCACGCGGGCATCTCGGGGCTTGCCGGAAAGGACAGGCGCACGAGCGTCCCTCCGCCCGGCTGGGACAGGATCCGGATCGTGCCGCGGTGGAAGCGCACGATCTGGCCGGCCGTGGCCAGCCCCAGGCCGACGCCCCCCGGCTTCGTGGTCTCGAACGGCCGGAAGAGGCGGTCGCGCAGGAACTCGGGCGTCATCCCCGCGCCGTTGTCGATGACCTCCACGATCGCCCGCGGCCGCCGGGCGTTGCCGCCGGCGTAGCTGCGCACGAGGACCCGGCCGTCCGGGGCGGCCGCCTCCGAGGCGTTCTCGAGGAGGCTCGCGAAGGCGTCGCCGAGATAGAAGGGGTCGCCCCAGATCCGAGGCACCGCGCCCAGGGCGAACCGCACCGCCGGGCCCCGGGCCGCGCGCCCGCGGCGGGCGGGACGCTGGGCGACCTCGCGCAGCAGCCCGTTGACGTCGAGGGAGACCTTGATGAGGACCGCGTCCGGGTCCGCCGCGAGGCGTCCCACGGCCGCCTCCAGCCGCTCGACCGTCGCCGCGAGCAGGTCCTTGACGGTGCTCCGGAACTCCGGATCGTCCCAGTGTTCCTCGAGGTTCGAGAGCAGGAGCCTCAGGCGGAAGGAGACGTTCTTGACGTCGTGGACGAGGACTCGATCCAGCGTCGAGCGCAGGCGGGCCGAGGAGCGGGGTCGTTCGGCCATGGCCCTCCGCCCGCTACCGCGAGCCGGGCCTGGCGAACCGCACCTTCACCGCGAGGCCGGGGCGAAGGACGGTCTTGCCGGGCTCGCGCCGGACGCGGAGGACGACCTGGAACGTCCCGCTGCCGGCGTCGATCGTCGGGCTGATGAACACGATCTCGCCGGTCGTCCGGACGTCCGGGAACCGCTCCGCCACGATCTCGACCCTGTCGCCGAGGCGGACCTGGAGCAGCTCGTCCTCGGGCAGGTACACGCGGGCGAGCAGCGGCTCGACGGCCGTGATCTTGAACAGCGGGTCGTTCTTGTCCTCGATCACCTTCTGGCCGACGCGGGCGTACTTCTCCGTCACGATGCCGGCGAAGGGCGCCCGCACCAGGGTGTAGTCGCGCACCGCCTTGGCCTTCTCCCAGGTCGCCACGGCGACGAGGTACTGGGCCTTCTTCTCGTCGCGGTCCTGCGCGCTCATGACCTTCGAGTCGACGAGCGATTCGGCCCGCTCGTACTCGATCTTCTTCAGGTCCATGTCTTCCTTGGCCTGGCGGATCGAGGCGTCGAACTCGCGGGCGTCGAGCGTGGCGAGGACCTGGCCCTGCGTCACCGCGGACCCCCGGTCCACCGTGATCGTCTCCACGATCCCCGTGATCCGGGCGGCGACGACCACGTCCTGGTCGACCATGAGGTGCGAGGCGTAGACCTTGTCCTCGGCCGCCGCGGCGCGCGGACCCGCGAGGGCGAGACAGAGCAGGCCTGCAAACAGCGTCTTTTTCACGGTGTCGATCGAACGCCGGAATGCTATCTTTTGACAAGCTCGATGTCGATTGCCATCGCCGACGACGCTCCCCGGGCCGAGCAGAAGGGGCTGCGCGCCAACTTCTGCTGGACCATGGTCGAGCCCTGGGACGAGCGGCGGCTCGCCGCCTTCCTGATGACCAAGCACCGCCGCAGCGACTCCGACTGGACCCGGCGCCCCTCCCCGTTTTTCGCCTCCCTCGGGCAGTCCACCGTGGAGTGCTCGGTTCCCGTCGCCCGGCCCGAGGCCCTCCCGGAGCTTGCCGCGATCCTGACGACCGAGCTCAAGGGAATCCTCACCGGGGCGAGCCAGATCCACGCCCAGATGATGGCCGGGGAGGACTGGAAGTCGGTCTCGCCCCCCTGAAAACGGGGCTCCCCGCGAGCGGGCGCGAGCGCCCGGGAGGGTCGGCGGCGCCCCAAAGTCCCCGTTTCTCGTGGCACAAATCGGGGGCGGCCGGTATACCCTTTCCCCCGCCCCGGCACCGGGCTCGAGCGCCCGGCCGGACGTCCGCTGTGTGCATCGGGCTAGGAGGTGGCCATGATCTCGGTTCCCTCGCTCCGCCTGAATCAGTTCGGCGTGCGGTTTTACGAGGCCCTGCTGTCCGGCGCGGACCTCCAGTCGCTGGTGGGCTTCGAGGTCCTCTCCTTCGGTCCGGGCAGCCAGACCACCCGCGGTCACGCCAAGGTCGCCGCCGGACGGGTCAACTGGGAGTTCCTCGAGCGCAAGATCTCGGCTTCCGAGCAGGCCTTCCAGCGACCCATCATCAAGAAGAAGATCGACGAGCTCGTCGCCTACTACCTCCAGTGCGCCGACTCGGGAACCCTCCCGGCGATCCCGGGCAGCGTCCTGCTCGTGTCCGAGAAGCGCCTCGAATTCGCTCCCTCGAGCGGGCGCTCGGACGCCGGCTCCCTCAAGCTCCCGGAGGAGTCCGGCATCCTCCGGGCCCTCGACGGGCAGCACCGGCTCCTCGCCCTCCACCAGCTGGCCGAAAAGCACAGCCTGAAGGACTTCCAGGTGCCGGCGGTCGTCTTCGACAGCCTCACGGCCGACCAGGTCGTGGAGCTGTTCGTCACGATCAACAGCAAGCACACGAAGCTCAACCCGTCCCACCTGATCTCGCTCGCCGGCCGCCGCCTGTACCGCGACGACAACCTCGCCGCGGCACACGACGTCATCCGGACGCTCAACGAGGACGACGGATCTCCCCTGCGGGGCGCCATCAAGGTCCTCGGGATCGGCAAGGGCACGGTGACCCAGGCCTCGCTCGCCGACGAGCTGCGGGACGTCTTCGCGGCGATCGACACGGCGGGCGGACGGATCGCCCGCGAGTTCCGCGAGAACTCCCGGCGCTTCTTCCTGAACTACTTCAAGGCCGCCGAGCGGGCGTTCCCGACGGCCTTCGCCGGACGAAAGTACTCGATCAAGAGCTCGACCGCCCTGCGCGCCTTCATCCGGATCGTGCCCTACGTGATCGCCATGGTCCGCAAGCGCGGCGGGGACGTCTGGTCCGCCGGGGAGCTCGACGCGGCGCTGCGGCCGTGGGCGGAGTCGATCGGCGACCGCCGGTTCGAGACGGAGACCGTCTGGAAGGAAAAGCTCACCGGGGGAACCCGCTCGGCCGTCGAGATCCTGGCGCGGGAGCTGCGGCAGGGGCTGAATGCCTGAACGCGGGAGGCTGGGAGCAGGAGGCAGGAGGCAGGAGGCAGAGGGTGAACTGTTGGCCCGCGATTGCGTAGGTATGGTCAGGAGCTCATCGAACTGATGGCCGCAATCGGGGGTTGCCTCACGCTTCTCGTCCTCCTCGCCGTCCTCGCGGCGGTCTGGGCGATCTGGCGCTACAACAACCTCATCTCGCTCCGGAACCAGGTCGCCAACGGCTGGAAGCAGATCGACATCCAGCTCAAGCGGCGCCACGACCTGATCCCCAACCTCGTCGCGGCGGTCAAGGGCGAGATGCAGTTCGAGCAGGACACCCTCGAAAAGGTGATCCAGGCGCGCAACTCGGCCGTCTCCGCGCGGGGCGTCGCCGACGCCGCCGGCAAGGAAAACGCGCTCACCCAGACGCTCTCGCGCCTGTTCGCCCTGGCGGAGAACTACCCCAACCTGAAGTCCAACGAGCAGGTCAAGACGCTCATGGAGGAGCTCTCCTCGACCGAGAACCGGATCGGGTTCGCGCGCCAGTTCTACAACGACATCGCGACGCGCTACAACACGGCGCAGCAGATCTTCCCGGACAACCTGATCGCCCAGACCTTCCGGTTCCAGCCCGTCGAGCTCTTCGAGCTCAAGGACGACGCCGAGCGGGCCGTGCCGAGGGTGGACCTGAACATCCGTTCCGATCAGACCAAGTCCTGATCAACCTCTACGACCAGCAGAAGCGCAACCTCGCCAACACCCGGTGGTTCATCGGCGGGTTCGTGGCGCTGCTCGCGCTCATCGGCCTCGGGGCGGACGGCGTGCTCTACGCCGGGGGCTTCTCTCCCGGGATTCCCTTCGCGACGCTCGGCGCGCTCGGCATGGGCGGGCTGTCGGCGTGGTGGTCCCTGCGCGAGGGTGACAAGGCCGTGCTCGAGTCGACGAGGGCCGTTCCCCTCGACCCCTCCGATCCGAAGCAGCGGGTGCTCGAGAACGTGGTCGAGGAGATCGCGATCGCCGGCGGCATTCCCCGGCCCGCGATCTACGTCGTCCCGGACAACGACCCGAACGCCTTCGCGACCGGCGTCGGCCCGGAACGGGCCTCGATCGCGGTGACCCGGGGCCTGCTCGACCAGCTCAACCGCGAGGAGCTGCAGGGCGTCGTCTCCCACGAGCTGTCCCACGTCCGCAACTACGACGTGCGCCTCATGACGGTCGTGGCTGCCCTGGCCGGGGCGATCCTGCTCCTTTCGGACTGGAGCCGGCGCGGCCTCGCCTGGGGAGGAGGCCGGCGGCGCGACGGCGACCGCGACGGGGGCGGGCTCGGCATCCTGTTCGCCGCCCTCTGGGTCGTCTCGATCGTCCTCGCGCCGATCATCGCGCAGATCGTCTCGATGGCCGTGTCGCGGCAGCGCGAATACCTGGCCGACGCCTCGGGCGCGGAGATGACCCGCAATCCCCTGGCCCTGGCGTCCGCGCTCCAGAAGATCGAGGACGCCGTCGAGCCGACCCCCTCGATCAAGCGGGGCGTCGCCCACCTGTGCATCGCGGACCCGCGCGGGCGGGCGCTCAACGAAAAGGAAGGCGGCTTCGCCAACCTCTTTTCGACGCACCCGCCGATCGCGAAGAGGATCGCGCTTCTGAGGGAGATGGCGTATCAGGGCGGGAAGGGGTAAGCAGGAGGCAGGAGGCAGGAGGGTAGCTCGGTTCCTGCCGTGCCGGTCCCTCAAAAATACCGTCGGCCGTCGAAGAAGATCCGAACGAACCCGAAGTACCGGGTCTTGAGGGGCGGCACGGGCAGGCCGGGGACCAGCGACTCGGCGTCGATCGGGACGTCGAAGCCGGCGCCGAATTGGACGAGGGTCGAGTAGTTGTAGCGCGTCCCGTACTCGTGCAGGGGCCGCAGTTCCAGGATCGGGAAGTCCCACTCGAGCGACCGGAAGGCCACGGGCTCGAACGCCCCGTCGGGCGTCACCGCGAGAAACGCGTCCTTGCCCCCCAGGTACCCGTTCAGGTTGACGGCCATCTCGCGCCCCGCGACGAACTGGAGCGACCCGATCGGCGTCGACAGCTTCGTCTGCCAGGGGATCAGACCCCCGTCGGCCGCCACGATGGCCATCTTCTCGAGGAGCTTCGGGTTCGTGGCCCCGAGGACCGGCGCCGCGAGGAGCAGGTCGCCCGGAATCAGCCAGAACGGCATCCGGATCCGGAAGGAGAGCGCGGATCGGGCGGGCAGGCCCGGCACGAACTGGGCGAGCAGCGGGTCGGCGGGGCAGGCCGTGCCGCAGCCTCCGGTCGAGCGGGACTGCAGGACGATGCCGCCCTGGACGAACACCTGCCCGTCGCCGGAATCGCCGAGCAGGGCGTCGATGCCGAATCCGATGCGCAACCCGATGTCCAGGGAGCCGACCGCGCCGCCTTCCCGGTTCGCCGAAAAGCCCCCGTCGGCGCCCTCCGCCGCCACGCCGCTGGCGATGCCGACGAACGGCCCGATCTCGGCGCGGAACCGCGGCAGCGACGCGTACGCGGGGCCCCGGAACGGAATGGGCGTGCGCCGGACGATCTCCAGGACGTCGCCCGCGAGGGCCGGCGGCACCGTCCACCCCGGCATCGCCTTCGTCGCGCAGATGTCGAAGGTCCCCGCGGAGACCTCCTCGGGCAGGACGATCGCGGCGCAGTTGCAGTGGATCGCGGTGTCGGGCGAGAGCGCGTCGAGCACCTGCCCGAGCGACAGCCGGACCGCGTCGCCGGCCCGCTCGAGGTCGGGCGGCCGCATGTGGCCGTCGCCGTACAGGGTGACGGGCTCGTTCTCCCACGTGTCCGTGTCGACGCCGTGCTCGTTGTAGTAGTCGTGGGTCCCCTTGCGCTCGGCCGTCGAGCCCCAGGACCCGGCGACGTGCCCCGCCGCGAACGAGTCGCTGAGAAAGTGAAGCGCGAAGCACTCGAGCGCGAGGACCTTCCGGGCCTCCGCGCCCGGGTCCCCGGAGGCAGGCGCCGGCGGCGGCAGCAGCGCCGCGCGGTTCAGGGCCGCCGCGTGGAACATCACGTAGAGGCCGAGCGCGTTGGGCTCCGCGCCGGCGCGGAGGGCGTCGGCGACGTAAGCCATCGGGTCGTTGCCGGTGCGCGGAAGGACGTGGTGGGAGTTGTTGGCGCCGGCGCGCTGGCTGTACCCCTGGTCGGCGCGCTCGAGGCGGAGGTCTCCGTTCATCTGCGCGTTGCGCCGGTCGCTCTCCGTGCGCGCGTTGGCCACGCCGGCCCCCGCCTTCGCCGCGATGCGCGCGACGCTCAGGATCCAGTCGCTGTCCAGGATGACCCGCAGCATCTCGTCGGGCGAGCACGCGTGGTCTCCCGTGATCGACGGCCAGGAGGCGAGATCGATGCAGAGGGGCTTGCCGCCCTGGTCTCCCGCGTCCGGCGCCGCGCACAGGCGAGCCTCGTGCCCCTCGCGGGCCTGCGCCCATAGCCGGTCGAGGGCGCCGCGGCGCCGGGGGTCGAGCGTGTCGATCCCGCGCGCGGTGATCTCGCGGTGCTCCGAGTAGATCCAGGCGCGGGCGGCGCCGGGCCAGGCGGCGAGCACGAGGGCGGCGAGGACCCGGGCGGGACGAAGCCGGATACGCTGGCTCAATCCAGGTCGATGTCGCGGACCGGCTTCGACGTGTCGCCCCTGGTCTTCTCGAACAGCTCCGCGAACTTCTTGTTCAGGACGTCCTTCTTGGACTTCTCGGCCTCGATCGAAGCCGCGAACTTCTTCTCGCGCTCCTCGTCCTGCCCTTTCAGCGCTCCGAGGGCGTCGTCCACGGTCGAGAACTTGCGGGGGGTCCTGGGGGCCTCGTGGTGGATCACCGCCTTCAGCTCGGAGTCGATCTTGAGGCGCGCGTTGCAGCAGGGGCAGAGCAGCTCGAATTCCATGGGGCCAAGTCTAGCCCGGAGGGGACGTGGGCCGGGGGGCGGCGGGGGTTTCCGCCGCCCTCTTGCGGGCCAGGTCCATCGCGGCCTCGTACTTCTTCATCTGTTCCGGCGTCAGGAGCTTCGCGACGGCCGCGTTCCGGTCCTTGAGGATGGGCGCCATCGCCTCGCGGAGCCTGGCCGGATCGCCCCCCGAGGCGATGCGCGCCTGCGCGGTCCGCTTCTCGGCGTCGAGGGCGATCTTCTCGAACTGGGCGGTCTGCTCGTCGCTCAGTCCGAGCAGGGGCTTCCAGCGGACGGCGATGGACTTCGCCCGGACCTCGGGCGAGGCCGTCTGGCCGGCGGCGGGCGCGCCCGCCGCGGCGAGCAGGAGCGCGGCGCACCCCGCGGCGCGCGCCAGCCGCAGGAGGGTCCTCGTCCCCATCACCATCCCTTGAGCTTACGCCGCTCGCGGCGTTCGCGCTTGTCGGGGCGCCCCGCTTCGCCCCGGGGCGCGAGCATCCGGTCGAGCCGCCGGGCCTCGACGACCTCGGGGGCCGGGGCGGGCGTCACGTCCTCGTAGAGCTGGCGGGCCTGCGCCTTCGGGATCGACCGCTCGGCCAGGCCGCGCACCACCAGCTCGCGCCGGGAGCCGTCCTTTCCGGCGAGGGCGATCCGGTCGCCGGGCCGCACCTCGCGGTGCGCTTTCGCGCGGCTGCCGTTCAGGTCCACCTTGCCGCCCTCGCACGCGGCCTTGGCCTGCGAGCGCGTCGGAAAGAGGCAGGAGACGTCGAGCCAGACGTCGAGCCGCACGGAGGGAGCGGCGCCCGGCGCGCCGGCAGGAGCGGAGGACGGTTCCCGGCTCAAGGGGTCACGCCGAGCGCTGCGATCCCGGGCGCGCGGCGACCCACGAGCGGAACTCGGGCGAGGCCTCGGGGGCCTGCGCGGCGGGCCGGGCGAGGAAATAGCCCTGCGCCGCCGCGACGCCCTCGGCCGCGCAGACGTCGAGGTCCTCGGCCGTCTCGATGCCCTCGGCGACGAGGGTGAACGAGAACTCGCGCGAGAGGTCCGCCAGGAACTTCAGGATCGCCCGCCGGCGCGGGTCGCGCGCGATCCCCCGGGTCACCTCGCTGTCCACCTTGATCCACTCGGGCTGGAGGGCGTGGCAGAACTGGAGGGCGCCGTAGCCCGACGTGACGTCGTCGAGCGCGATGACGGCCCCCAGGTCGCGCGGCACCGTCAGCGGCAGCGCGAGCTCCGACGGGGCCGGCAGGGTCTCGACCTCCACGAGATCGAGCACGAGGCGCGAGAACGGGATTCCCCGCCGCTCCGTCTCCTCGCCGAGCGCGACGAGGGCGTGCTCCGTCCGCTCGATGAGGCGCGGGTTGACGTTGAGGAAGATCAGGCTGTTCTCGGGCAGGGCCCGGGCCGCCTCGAGCACGCAGGTCCAGGAGAAGCGCTCGAAGGTGCGATCGAGGTGGAGCGACTCGGCGGCCGGGAAGATGTCGGCGGCCAGTCGCGCCACGCCCTCCGCGACCCGCCCGCGCAGGAGCCCCTCGTTGCCGATGACGGCGCCGGAGGCGAGGTCGAAGATCGGCTGGAACTCGACGAAGAATTCGCCCGACGTCAGCTCGTCGGCGAGCCACAGCGCCTCGACCTCCCGGCGCGCCCGCGGCAGCGGCGTCAGCCGGCTCATGGCGTCCCACTTGGTCTGGCGCATGTCCTCGGGGGCCACGCGCACGCGCTCGGCGAGGGGGCCCAGGTTCTTCTCGAGATCCTCGAGAAACTGCTCGGGCGTCCGCTCGACGAGAAGGCGCCGGGCCCGCCCGTACATCGGCGCGCGGGCCCAGCTCCGCCCGCACGCGGCGGCGACAGCGCGCTCTGCCTCCAGCCCGTCGGGCCGGACGAACACCGCGCGTGCCTTCCGCCAGCGATCAAGCCGGCCAAGAACCTGGCCGTCCAGAACGCTTCCGGATGCTTTCACCTCTTCGATTGTACGGCGGCCGGCGGCCCGGAGGGGCGCAAATCTTCCGGAGGCCTCGTCTCGAGCGCGGCCTCCCGCGCGAGACCCGTCAGCCCCGAGCGCCCGGCGGCCTCGAAGGAACGGCGGCCGCCGGGGAACGCGGCACGTGAAACGCGATGCAGACGTTCGCGCCGAGCGCGGCCTGGTCCCCGGACGCTCCCGCCCGGCACAGGAGGTCCGCCTCCATTCCGGTCAGCCAGGGCAGCTCTTCGATCAGCTGCGACACGCGCCCGAGCAGCTCGTCGATCCCGCTCCCCGCCGGCAGGCGCGCCGCCTCGACGATTTCGCGGACGTCGTTGTCCGTCAGCGGGGTGATCCTCACGACCGCGGGCTCGCCCGCCCGGCGCACGCGCAACAGCGGCCCGAAGCTCGAATCGGAGCTCACCTCGAGGCGCAGGACGTCGGCGGAGGCGGGTGAGGGCCGGGCGTCCACCCCGATTCCGAAGAAGCCGAGCAGGCGGCGCGACGGCTCGCCCTCGACGAGCAGGACCTCGCCGGGCGCCGCGTCGAGCAGCGCGGTGACCTGCTGCCGGGCGCCCGCGGCGTCCGCGCCTTCGTACCAGCGCAGGCGCCCGGCGGGGCGGCTTCGAAAGGCCGCGTACTGCACCGTCCGGGACAGCGCCAGGGCCGCGGATTCGGGAAAGCGGTACGAGGGGAACACGCGCCGCGGCGCCGCGGCCCGCGCGCCCTCGTCCCGGTGCGCCTGGACGTCCGCGGCCCCGCCGATCAGGCACAGCAGCGTCGGCTTCGAAAGGCCGCTGCGGCGCTCGGCGCGGAGCACGCCGCGCCGGATCGCGCGGCCCACGATCCGGGGGTCGCAGTCGCCGATGCAGGCGTGGATCGCGATGAGGGCGTCCACGTCGTCGCGCTCCAGGGTCTCCTGGACGGCACGCTCGTAGGCGTCCACCGGCACGAGCGGCCCGAGGTCCACCGCCGCCCCCGCGGCGACCGAGAGCCCGTGCGTGTCGCAGGCGTCCGCGCAGATCGTCAGCACGCCGCCCGAATTGCTGATGATGCCGACGCGATTGCCCCGCGGCAGGGGCTGATGGGCGAGCAGGACCGCCACGTCGAACATCTCCTCCAGGGTGTCCGCGCGGATCACGCCGGCCTGGCGGAACAGGGTCTCGACGTTGGTGTCGCTCTGCGCGACCGCCGCGATGTGCGCCCGCGCGACGTCGCCTCCGGCCCGGCTGCGCGCGCCCTTCACGCACAGGATCGGCTTGCGGTACCCGATGCGGCGCGCGATGCGGGCGAATCGCCGCGGGTTGCCGAACGTCTCGAGGTAGAGCAGGGCGATGTCGGTGGATGCGTCCTCCTCCCAGAACTGGAGGAGGTCGTTGCCCGACACGTCCGCCCGGTTGCCGGCGGAGACGAAGGTCGAGAACCCGAGGCCGCGCTCCGCGGCGTAGTCCAGGATCACGAGCCCCAGGGCGGCCGAGTGGGAATAGAACCCGATGCGCCCGCGCGGGGCGAGCAGGGGCGCGAGGCTCGCGTTCAGGCGGACGTCGGGATGCGTGTTCATCAGGCCGAGGCAGTTGGGTCCGATCAGGCGCGCGCCGTGGGACCGGACGAGCTCCACGAGCTCGTTCTGGAGAGCCGCGCCGTCCGGGCCGCTCTCGGCGAACCCGGACGTCACGACGAGCAGGCCCCGCGCGCCGGCCTGCAGGGCCTCGGCGGCGGCCGCGAGCACGTGCTTCGCCGGCACGGCGATCACGGCCAGGTCCGGAGGCTCCGGGAGGTCGCGCGAGGACGGGTACGCCCGCACGCCGTGCACCGACGTCGTCTGGTTGTTGACCGGGTACACCGTGCCCGCGAAATTGCTCCGCAGGATCGCGCGGAAGATCATGCTGCCGACCGCGGCCGGGTCCCGCGAGGCGCCGACGACCGCGACGGCGCGGGGCCGCAGCAGCGGCGCGATCGAGTTGGCGGCGGCGATGCGCTCCCGCAGCTCCACCCGCTCGCGCAGGGACTCCGGGCCGCCCACCGGGAACTCGACGTGGAGGCTGCTTCCGCCGAGGGCGGCCTGGTGCACCTCGAACCCCGAATCCCGGAAGACGTTGATCATGGCCTGGTTCTCGTAGAGCACCTCGGCCTCGAAGCCGGTGAACCCGGCTCCGGCGGCGATGCCCGCGAGGCGCTCGAGCAGCAGGGTGCTGATGCCGCGCCCCTGGAACTCGTCCTGGACGAGGAAGGCCACCTCGGCCCGCCCCCCGACGCCGATCGACGTGTAGCTGCCGGTTCCGACGACGCGGGCGGCCTCGTCGCGGCCCGCGATGGCGAGCAGGCAGAGGCGGTCGCGCGGCTCGCCCGTGCACATGAACTCGATCGCGCCGCGCGAGACGTACGCCACGGCGCCCATGAACCGCGACTGGAGGGCCTCCGGCGACACGGACTTCATGAGCGCGTCGACCGCCGGGACGTCGGCCGCGGTCGCCGTACGCAGCAGCACGCTCTCGCCGTCGCGCAGGAGGACGTACTCGCTGTATCCGCGGCCCTCGGCGATGATCCGGAACATGGGGCTACCGATTATAGGTTTCGGTCACGGCCAGTACGGGCGCGCCGCCTCGAGGAGCCGCTCGGCCGACTGCCGGTTGCGGTGCGCGATCGCGGCGCGGTTCGGGATGTCGACCGCGAGAGGGCTCGGGTCGTGGAAGGCGCGGGGAGGATCGGTCCCCAGGGCCTCGCTCCACCGGCGGCGCCAGGCCTCCGGGATCTCCGCGGGAACGGGCAGGTCGTGGATCAGCAGGTACAGGAGGGCCCAGACGCGCGGCGCGGCGCGCAGGGAGTAGCCGCCCCCGAGCGTGAAGAGGACCCGCCCGGCGGTGAAGGCGTCGGCCCACCCCAGGATGCGGCGGAAGATCTCGGAGTAGTCCGACGTCGTCAGCATCAGGTCGGCGAGCTGGTCGTCGAAGTGCGCGTCCGCTCCGGCCTGGACCACCAGGACCCCCGGCCGGAAGTGGCGCAGGGCGGCCGAGACCACCTGGTCGAAGACCTCGAGGTAGCTCGGGCCCTCGCTCAGGGGCGCCAGAGGCACATTCAGCTTGAGCCCGCGGCCCACGCCCGAGCCGAGCTCGCGCACGTCGCCGGTCCCGGGAAACAGGAACTGGCCCGACTCGTGGAGGCTGATCGTCATCACGCGCCGGTCCTCGTAGAAGATCTGCTGGACCCCGTCGCCGTGGTGGACGTCGATGTCGATGTAGGCGACCCAGAGGCCGTGCCGCGTGAGGAGGTCGATCGCCACCGCGAGGTCGTTGTAGACGCAGAACCCCGACGCGAAATTCCTCCGCGCGTGGTGCAGGCCTCCCCCGAGCTGCAGGACGCGCTTTTCCCCCGCCTCGCAGATGCGGCGCGCCCCGGCGAGCGTCCCCCCCACCTGCCACCGCGCCGCCTCGTCCATGCCGGGGAAGGCCGGGGTGTCGGGGGTGCCGAGGCCGTAGTCCTGGCAGTCCGGCACGTCCCGGCCCGCGGAGAGCTCCTCGACGCGCCGGACGTAGTAGTCCTCGTGGATGGCCAGGATCTCCTCGCGCGTGGCGGGCTCCGGCGCGACCGCCCGGACGTCGTGGCCGAGCGCCCGGATCAGGTCGAGGGTCATGTCCACCCGGACGGGCCGGAACGGGTGGTGATCGCCGAAGCCGTAATTCCGATAGGCCGGGTGGTAGATCACCGAGGCCATGGCTTCTCGGGCGGCCAGAGGACCTCGAACCCCGCCCGCCGCAGCTCCTCCGCCAGGAGGCGCGTCTCGATCGAGCCCACCCGGAGGACGACGCGCACGTTCGCGGCGCCCTCGGGGTGCGTCAGGACCGAATGGACGTTGAGTCCGCGGTCGCCGAAGAAGCCGGTCAGGCGCGCGAGCTCGCCGGGCCGGTCGGGCAGCCGCACCTCGAGGCGCCCCGAGGGCTTGTCCACTCCGGTCATCCGCAGCAGCGCATCCAGCAGGTCGAGCCCGGTGATGATGCCGACGAGCCGGTCCCCGTCCAGGACCGGGAGGCAGCCGATCTTCTTCTGGCGCATGATGCGCGCGGCGTCCTCGACCGGATCCTCCGGGTCGGCGGTCTCGGGATGCCGGGACATCACCTCGTCCACGCGGCGGTCCGCCGACAGCGGCGACGCGGAGAGCGTGCTCGTCGCCAGCCTCAGGTCGCGATCGGTGACGACGCCGACGAGCGCCTCGCCGTCGCGCACCGGCAGGTGGCGGATCCCGTGCTCCCGCATCGTGCGGTCGGCGTCGCGGAGCGTGGTGTCCCCCGCGACGGCGATGGCCGGGCGCCTCATGATGTCCCGGACGAGCATGACCCGGCCCTCCTTCCGTTCGGAAAACCCGGGCCGACGGGCGCCGCGCCCCCGCTCCCTGGAAATCCGGGATCTCTTCGGCCCAATCGGGATCGGGCTTCCGATCCCGCGCTACTCTTCCTTTCCGAACTGCTTGAGGTCCTCGGGCCCTTCCTTGGTCGCCACCTTCTCCCTGCCCTGCACGGCGACGCGGATCTGCTCGACGACGTCGGGGTTGGCCAGCGTGGTGATGTCGCCCGTGTCCAGCGTGTTCGAGATCGCGGCCAGGACGCGCCGCATGATCTTGCCCGACCGGGTCTTCGGCATGTCCGGCACGATGTGGACCCGGCGCGGGCGCGCGATCTTGCCGATCATCGTCTCGATCGTCGCGATCACCTTGTCGGTGATCTCCTTGCTCGGCGCGTACGCCGGCTTCAGGGCGATGTAGACCTCGGGAACGCGGCCCTTGACCTCGTCGGCCACCGGAACCACAGCCGCCTCCGCGACCTCCTCCACGGTGAGGCAGGCCGACTCGAGCTCCTTGGTGCCGAGCCGGTGCCCCGCCACGTTGATGACGTCGTCCACGCGGCCGAGGATCCGGAAGTACCCGTCGGCCGGCAGGACCGCGCCGTCGGCCGCGAAGTACGGCCAGTCGCGCCAGTCCTTGCTCTTCGGGTCCTTGCAGTACTTCGAGTAGTACTGCCGGACGAAGCGGTCGCGGTCGCCCCAGATCGTCTGGAAGATGCCGGGCCAGGGGTTCCGGATGCAGATGTTGCCGGCCTTTCCCGAGCCCGGAGCGATGTCCTGGCCCTGCTCGTCCTTGATGATCGGGTAGATGCCCGGCATCCCGGGACCCGCGCTGCCCGGCTTCATGCGGTCGATGGCGGGCTTGGTGCTGCAGAGGAATCCGCCGTTCTCGGTCTGCCACCACGTGTCCACGATGACGGCCTCGCGCTTGCCGACGACGTCGTAGTACCACTTCCAGACTTCCGGCTCGATCGGCTCGCCGACCGTCGTCATGTGCTTGAAGCGGTAGTGGTACTTCTTCGGCTCCTCGGGGCCGGCCTTGCGCAGCATGCGGATGGCGGTCGGCGAGGTGTGGAAGATGTTGACGTCGAGCCGCTCCGCGATGCGCCAGACCCGTCCGGCGTCGGGGTAGGAAGGAACGCCCTCGTAGATGACCGACGTCGCGGCGAGCGCCAGGGGCCCGTACACGATGTACGAGTGCCCCGTGATCCAGCCGATGTCCGCCATGCACCAGTAGACGTCCTCGGGATGGATGTCCTGGATGTACTTCGAGGTCCCGGTCACGTAGGCGAGGTAGCCCCCGGTGCGGTGCTGGCAGCCCTTGGGCTTGCCGGTCGTGCCGCTCGTGTACATCAGGAAGAGCGGCGCCTCCGCGTCCATCGGAACGGGATCGACCCGCTTGCCGCGGTAGTTCCCGATGACGTCGTCGACGAAGAAGTCCCGCCCCTTCACCATCGGCGCCGCCGAGCAGTACTTGCCGGGGTAGCGCCGCCACACCAGGACCTTGTCGATCGTCTGGCCTTCCTTCTCCGCCGTGGCCACCGCGATCTCGGCGGACGCCTTGTGGTCGATCATCTTGCCGCTGCGGTAGTAGCCGTCCATGTAGATGAGGACCTTGCTGCCCGAGTCGGCGGCGCGCAGGCCGCAGGCCTCTCCGCTGAAGCCGCCGAAGACCACGGAATGGATCACGCCGAGGCGCGCGCAGGCGAGCATCGTGACGGGCAGCTCCGCGACCATGGGCATGTGGATCGTCACGCGGTCGCCGGCCTTCAGGCCCGCGAAGTCGCGCAGCAGCGCCGCGAATTCGTTGACCCGGACGTACAGCTCCTGGTAGGTGACGGTCACCGGGTCCTCGTTCTCGAGCTCCGGCACGGCGATCAACGCCGCCTTGTTCTTGTACTTCTCGAGGTGGCGGTCCACGCAGTTGAAGGACGCGTTGATCCGCCCGCCCGCGAACCACTTCCAGAACGGAGGGTCGTTGGTGTCGAGCACCGTATCCCACCGTTTGTACCAGGTGAGCATGTCCGCGTACTCCTCGAAGCACTTCGGAAAGTTCTTCTCGGAGAAGCGCTCGTTGACCGAGGGGTCCTTCAGGTTGGCCTGGGCCACGAACGCGGCCGGAGGAGCGAAGTACTCCTCTTCCTTCCAGTGGACCGCGATCTGGTGCTCGGTCGTTTCCGCCACCGTGGGCGCCGTCTTCGAATCCGCCATGATTGCCTCCGTCTGATTGCTGCGATCGGGAAAACGATCACCCCGTCCTGCGCGGGGTCGTCGCCGGCCGGGGCGAGCCCGTTGGCCCGATCCGGTGAGGGGATTCGCGTAAAGGATCCGCCTGAAGTTCGCGGGAAGAGCCGCCGCGCCGCGACGCCGTCGCTCGCGGGAGTCGGCTGCCGGCCGTCGGCGGCGGGGGGATCGCCGCTCCCGTCGAGGAAGCTCCGAGGATCCGTTCGGAGGCGTCAGCCATGAGCGATTCCCTTTCGGCAACCCAGGACCGTCTTCTCGGGCGGGGCGACTATGTTATCCCCTTCGCGCCGCCGTCAAGACCTTGACCCGCGGTCCCGTTCGCGCCGTCCCGCGCCTCTGCCCGCGAGAAAAGGGAGGCGACTTGCTCTTGACACGGGTCGTCTCTTTCCAAAAGACTGCAAGGAATTTCGAGGTGCCGGGACGATGGCTTTTCGCCGGAACGCCAGCGCGCCTTCTGAGCCGAGTC
Source organism: Thermoanaerobaculia bacterium (assembly GCA_041912555.1). Taxonomy (GTDB): domain Bacteria; phylum Acidobacteriota; class Thermoanaerobaculia; order UBA5066; family Gp7-AA6; genus DAHUXD01. Next base: position 30,213 of record JAYRMU010000050.1, on the reverse strand, counting down.
GCGGACGGGCGTCGCGCCCGCCCGGGGCCGCCCGCGGGACCTCTTCGCGCGCGCCCCATCCCGCTCCTCCGCCGCCGACCTCGCCGCCCTTCAGGATTCCCGGACCGTACGGTGTTCGTTCCGACCGGCCCGGTGCGGAATTGCGCTTGCCGTCGAATTAGGGAGGAACCAAATGGAGACAGCCTCAGCGGAAACCCTGGCGCCCGAAGAAAAGCGGGTCATCTTCGCCTCTTCCCTGGGAACGGTCTTCGAGTGGTACGACTTCTACCTCTACGCCACGCTCGCGCCCTTCTTCGCGGCGTTGTTCTTCCCGCCCGGAAACGCGACGGCCGCGCTGCTCTCCTCGTTCGTCACCTACGCCGCCGGGTTCCTCGTGCGTCCCTTCGGCGCCCTCGTGTTCGGCCGCATCGGAGATCTCGTCGGCCGCAAGTACACCTTCCTCGTGACGATCGTCGTCATGGGCGCTTCGACCGCGGCGGTCGGCCTCCTTCCGACCTACGCCAAGATCGGCTTCGTCGCTCCCCTGCTCCTCGTGGCGCTGCGCCTGCTCCAGGGCCTCGCGCTCGGCGGTGAGTACGGCGGCGCCGCGACCTACGTGGCCGAGCACGCGCCCCACGGCAAACGCGGATACGACACGGCGTGGATCCAGACCACGGCGACCCTCGGCCTCTTCCTCGCGCTGCTCGTCATCGGCCTCTGCCGCTGGAAGATGGGACCGGACGACTTCAAATCCTTCGGATGGCGCCTCCCGTTCCTGGTCTCGATCGTCCTGCTCGCGTTCTCGGTGTACATCCGGTTGAAGCTCCAGGAATCGCCGATCTTCAAGGCCATGAAGTCCCAGGGCAAGGGCTCGAAGGCGCCCCTCACGGACAGCTTCGCCCGCTGGAGCAACCTGAAGATCGTCCTGCTCGCCCTCTTCGGCGCCACCGCGGGCCAGGGCGTCGTGTGGTACGCGGGGCAGTTCTACGCCCTCTTCTTCCTCACGATCTACCTCAAGGTCGACTACCTCACGGCCTACATCCTGATCGCGATCTCGCTCGTCATCGGCACGCCCTTCTTCATCGTGTTCGGGTCCCTCTCGGACCGGATCGGCCGGAAGTGGATCATCATGCTCGGCTGCCTCATCGCGGCCCTCACCTACATGCCCCTCTTCAAGTCCCTGACCCACAACGTCAACCCGGCCCTCGAGACGTACGCGTCGAACACCCCGATCACCGTGGCCGCCACCGACTGCCAGATGCACATCTTCCCGACCCCGAAGACGCGCTTCTCGGACTGCGACAAGGCCAAGGACTTCCTGACCAAGAACGGCCTGTCCTTCCAGTCCCTGCCGGCCGTCGAGGGCGAGTCGGTCGTCACGAAGATCGGGACGGTCGAGCTCAAGGGCTTCAAGGAGGACGACTACAAGGCCGCGCTGAAGTCCACGGGGTTTCCCTCCGAGATCGACAAGAGCGCGATCAACTGGCCGATGACGATCCTCATCCTCGTCATCCTCGTGATCTACGTGACCATGGTCTACGGGCCCATCGCCGCGTTCCTCGTCGAGCTCTTCCCGACGCGCATCCGCTACACGTCCATGTCCCTGCCGTACCACATCGGCAACGGCTGGTTCGGCGGCATGCTGCCGCTGCTCGCGACGGCCATCGTGGCGTCGCGCGGCAACATCTACGCGGGGCTCTGGTATCCGATCATCGTCGCGCTCATGAGCTTCGTCATCGGCAGCATCTTCATCCGCGAGACGAAGGACCGCGACATAGGGAAGGACTTCTGAGGACGACACGCACGCGCCTCCGGAGGTGACCATGGCCAGGAAGAGAAACCGGGGCCTGACCCGGAGGCAGTTTGCACGGCTCGCCGGCGCGGGGGCTCTCGCGGCCGGCGGGCCCGCCTTCCTGTTCCCCGACCGCGCCCGCGCGGCGGGGAAGACGCTGAAGATCATCCAGTGGAGCCACTTCGTCCCCGGCTACGACAAGTGGTTCGACGGCGTCTTCACCAGGGAGTGGGGCCAGAAGAACGACACGGAAGTCACCGTCGACCACATCGCGATCGGCGAGATCAACGCCCGGGCGGCGGCCGAGGTCGCCGCCCGCAAGGGCCACGACCTCTTCATGTTCCTGTCCCCGCCCGCGGCCTACGAGAAGCAGACCATCGACCACGCCGACATCTACGCCGCCGTCGAGAAGAAGCACGGCAAGAAGATCGAGCTCGCCCAGAAATCGACCTACAACCCCAGGACGAAGCGCTATTTCGCCTTTTCCGACTCCTACGTCCCCGACCCTGGCAACTACCGCAAGGACCTCTGGGAGAAGGTCGGGTTCCCGAAGGGCCCCGACACCTGGGACGACCTGCGCGTCGGCGGGAAGAAGATCAAGGACCAGTTCGGCAATCCCGTCGGCGTGGGGCTCTCGCAGGAGCTCGACACGAACATGGCCATGCGCGCGCTGCTCTGGTCCTTCGGCGGCGCCGAGCAGGACGAGAGCGGCCGCGTCACGATCTACTCGAAGGAGACGATCGAAGCCATCAAGTACATGAGGGCCCTCTACAAGGAGGCCGAGACGGCGGAGGTCTTCACCTGGGATCCCTCCTCCAACAACCGCGGCATCCTCGCGGGGAAGCTCTCGTTCGTGGACAACGCGATCTCGGTGACGCGCTCGGCGGAGAAGGACAACCCGGAGATGTCCGCCAAGATCTGGCTGACGCCGGCCCTCAAGGGGCCCGTCCGCCGGATCGCGGCCGAGCACGTCATGGACTGCTACGTGATCTGGGACTTCGCCGAGAACAAGCAGGGCGCGACCCAGTTCCTCATCGACTACATGGACAGCTTCGCCGCCGCCTTCCGGGCGAGCGAGCTCTACAACTTCCCCTGCTTCCCCGCGACCGTGCCCGACCTCGCGCAGCTGCTGGCGAGCGACCCGAAGGCCAACCCGCCCGACAAGTACAAGGTCCTGACCAACGTGCTCGACTGGGCCACCAACGTCGGGTACCCCGGGTACGCGACGGCGGCCATCGACGAGGTCTTCAACACGTTCGTCATCCCGACCATGTTCGCCAAGGCGGCCCAGGACGTCCTGTCGCCCGAGGACTCGGCCCGGGCGGCCGAGAAGGAGATCAAGCGGATCTTCGACAAGTGGAAGTGACCCCCCGATGGCCGTCGTCCAGACCCGGGGGCTGACGAAAGTCTTCCGCCAGGGCCAGGAGGGGGCCGTGGTGGGTGTCGACCTCGAGAGCCGGGAAGGCGAGTTCCTCGTCCTTCTCGGGCCCTCCGGGTCCGGCAAGACGACCCTCCTGCGGATGATCGCGGGCCTCGAGGAGCCGACCTCGGGCGAGGTCCTCATCGGCGGCGTCGTCGTCAACGACCGGACCCCGCGCGAGCGGCGCATCGCGATGGTCTTCCAGAGCTACGCCCTGTACCCCCACCTGACCGTGCTCGGCAACATCGTCTTCCCGCTCAAGGCGCAGCGCGTGCCGCGGGCGGAGCGGGAGAAGAAGGCGCGCTGGGCCGCGGACCTTCTCGGCATCGGCCTCCTGCTGGACCGGCGGCCGCGGGAGCTGTCCGGCGGCGAGCGGCAGCGCGTCGCCCTGGCGCGGGCGATCGTGCGGGAGCCGACCGTCTTCCTCCTCGACGAGCCCCTGTCGAACCTGGACGCGAAGCTGCGCGCCTCCGCCCGGGAGGAGCTCGAGCAGTTCCAGCGCCGCGTGGCGACGACGATGATCTACGTGACGCACGACCAGGTCGAGGCGATGGCGATGGGAGACCGGATCGTCGTGATGAACAAGGGCGTCGTCCGCCAGATCGGCACGCCGGCGGAGGTGTACGACGAGCCGGCCGACACCTTCGTCGCGACGTTCCTCGGCTCTCCGCCGATGAACCTCGTCGAGAGCCCGGACGCGACCGTCGGGTTCAGGCCCGAGCACTTCCTGCCCGCCGGGTTCGCCGCGCCGTCGGGCCCGGCCGTTCCCCTCGCGTTCCGCTTCGCCCACGAGGAGTACCTCGGGTCCGAGCGGATCCTCTACGGGCGGCTGGACGGGGGGCGCTTCGACGGCAACCGGGTCGTCGCCCGCCTGCCCGCGAGCTGGCGCACGCCGATGGGGGCGGACTCGGTCCAGCGCTTCGAGGTGGCCGAGGGGAACCTCAAGTTCTTCGACCGCGCGACGGGCGCGCGCCGGGGCCCGGTGCGCCTTTCGTGAGCCGGCGCGCGCGCCAGGGCTGGCTCGGGCCGGCCATGCTCCTCCCGGCGGTCCTCTACGTCGTCGCGCTCGTCGGCGTGCCGTTCCTCCTCGCGTTCTACTACGCCGTCGGCGACGTGAAGGTCGGCTCGACCGGGTATCACTTCGTCGGCCTCGCGAACTTCTCCTCGGTCCTGGAGAACCCCGCGTTCCGCCGGGCTCTGCGCAACTCCCTCGTCTTCACGATCTGCTCCCAGGCCCTCGTCCTCGTGTTCGGCAACGTCCTCGCGATCGTCCTGAAGGACGCGTTCCGGGGCCGGAGGCTGCTGCGGTTTCTCGTGATCCTGCCCTGGGTCGCCCCGGTCTCGATCGGGACGATCGGCTGGAAGTGGATCCTCGACAGCCTGTACAGCGTGATCAACTGGGTCCTCGTCCGCCTCCACCTGGTCAACGAATTCTCTCCCCCGATGTGGCTGGGCGAGCCGACGCTGGCGATGATCTCGGTGATCCTGGTGCACACCTGGCACGTCCTCCCGTTCGCCACGGTCATCCTCCTCGCGGGCTGGACGGCGATCCCGAAGGACATCCCCGAGGCGTGCGCCGTGGACGGGGCGGGCTACTTCCGGACCCTGTTCCAGGTCACGATCCCCATGCTCCTGCCCATCATCAACGTGGCCCTCCTCTTCGGGACCGTGTTCACGTTCACCGACATGACGGTGATCTACATCCTGACGCGGGGCGGGCCCTACGACACGACGCAGGTCCTCCCCTCGATGGCGTTCTTCACCGGAATCCTCGGCAGCGACCTCGCCGAGGGCGCCGCGATCTCGATCTTCCTGCTGCCCCTGCTGGTCCTGGTCGCCTGGCGGATGCTCCGCACGGCGCACCGGGCCGAGGCCGGCTGATGGCCGTCGGCCGCCGGGCCCGCCGCGCCTTCGCCGTCTCGCTGCGCTGGGGGATCCTGGTCAGCTTCGCCGCGGCCCTGTCCTTTCCCTTCTACTGGATGCTGATCACGACCTTCAAGCGGACGAGCGACCTCTACAACCTCAAGAACAACCCGTTCCTGTTCCACGAGCCGCCCACGCTCGAGCACCTGCGGCTGCTCCTGACCGAGACCCTCTTCCCGCGCTGGCTCTGGAACACGACGCTCGCGGGCGTCTGCGTCGTGGCGATCACGCTCCTGCTGTCTCTGCCCGCGGCGTACGCCCTGGCGCGCCTGACGGGGGCCTGGGGAGGCCGGCTCGGCATCGCGATCTTCCTGACCTACCTCGTGCCGCCGACGCTGCTCTTCATCCCCCTCTCGCGGGTCGTGGCGCTGCTCGGCCTGCAGGACACGATCTGGTCGATCGTCGTCGTCTACCCGAGCTTCACCATCCCCTTTTCGACCTGGCTGCTCATGGGGTTCTTCAAGTCGATCCCCCGCGAGCTCGAGGACGCCGCCATGGTGGACGGCCTGACGCGGTTCCAGGCGTTCCTCCGCCTCGTGGTTCCGATATCCACTTCGGGCATCCTCACGGTGGTCATCTTCTCGTTCACGCTGGTGACGCAGGAATTCGTCTATGCCCTGACGTTCATCTCGTCCGCGTCCCACCAGACGGTCGGGGTCGGAGTTCCGATTTACCTGGTCCGCGGCGACGTCTATTACTGGGGCTCGCTGATGGCGGCCTGCCTGATCGCCAGCCTTCCGATCGGCGTGGTCTACAACCTGTTCCTGGACCGGTTCATCGCGGGGTTCACCTTCGGGTCGGTCAAATGAGGGAAATTGATCACTCCGGCCCCCCCGGGGTTAAGCTAGTGTTAAGCCGATTCGAGAGGGGGATGCGAAGTCGACCCGACGCGGCGGCCTCCCCGGTTCCCGCAAATGGGCGGGACACGGCGAGACTGTCGTTCGAGCCTCCCTCCACCTGGCGCCCTCCCTGACTCGCCGTACCCGTTCGTCCCGTCGGCGGATCGCCGACCGATGCAGCTCCCGGCACACGGTCAACTTAGTTCGGAGGAGAGGCGAATGAAAAAACTGACCACCCTGGCGCTCTCGCTGCTGCTCCTGGTGTCCGGGCGCGCCTTCGCGCAGGACTCCCAGCAGCCGGCCAACGATCCCACGATCGACCAGCTCAAGGAGATGAAGAAATCCCTGGAGGAGCAGCAGCAGCAGATCCAGAAGCTCAAGCAGGAGGCCGAGCAGCGCGACGAAGCGCTCCGGCAGATGCAGAAGAAGGTCCAGGACCAGCTCGACCAGGCGCAGGCCGCCCAGGCGGCCGCCGCGCAGGCCCAGGCGGCGCAGCCTCTGGCGGCGCCGGCCCTCGCCGAAAAGCCGGGCATCTACCCGGCGTCGGTCCAGAAGTCGACCGCGGCGGTGCTGGCCCAGACGCAGCCCGTCTTCTCGCCGTCGGACCCGCAGGCGGCCCCTCCGCCGTGGGCGGTCCTGAAGCTCGCCGACAACGTGAACTTCCGCTTCGGCGCGGTCCTGCAGCCGTCGGTGGAGCTGCTCCAGGATCCCAACAGCCAGGGGTACTCGCAGAACTACTACCTGCGCCGCGCGCGCTTCAACATCCAGGGCAACCTGCCGGCCGGCGTCACGGTCTTCTTCCAGACCGACGACCCGCGCGTGGGGTACGCGGGGACCACCGGGGTCAAGAACATCAACTCGGGCTTCCTGATCCAGGACGCCTGGGCGCAGTGGGCGTTCGGGGGCAAGGCGGCGTCCCTGCAGGCGGGCCTCTTCCTGGTGCCGACGATGCGCCAGGTCCTCACGAGCGTCGCCACCTTCCTCGCGCTGGACCTGCCGACCTGGTCGCTGCAGGAGAACACGGTCGAGGAGGCCAACGGCGGGCGTGACTACGGCGTCGGGATGAACGGTGCCCTCCTGGCCGACAAGCTGACGTACCGCGTGGGCGTGTTCTCGGGCTACCGCGACGTGACGCACCCGCTTCCGGCCCCGCTGGGCCCGGCCGCGGGCTCGCGCAACCCGCCGCGCATCGCCGGACGCCTCCAGTACGACTTCTTCGACACCGAATACGGCTACACGTACGCGGGCACCAACCTCGGCCGCCGCAAGATCCTCGCGATCGCGGGCGGCGGCGATGGACAGGGCAACTACAAGGCGTACTTCGGCGACGTGTTCTTCGACTGGCCGATCGGCCCGGGCGCGGTCACGGTGGAAGGCGACTACATGCACGAGCAGGCCCGGCCGCAGGTCTACAACATCGGCGGCACGCCGACGACGCTGCCCGAGCAGGACACGCTCTACATCAACGCCGGGTGGTACTTCTGCGCCGCCAAGATCCAGCCCTTCTTCCGCTACGAGTTCCTGAACTACGCCGACCCGATCAACATCGCCAAGGAGCAGACGCGCATCGGCGGCGGGTTCAACTACTACGTGCTCTGGCAGAACTTCAAGATCACGGCCTACTACGAGAAGATCGAGCCCAAGGTCCAGCCGACCACGGCTGCGATCAAGGACCTCAACCGCTTCGTCATGCAGTTCCAGGGCTCCTTCTAGGAACCTCCAGAACCCCGGCGGCGGAGGCCACGCCTCCGCCGCCCTTCCTTCCGGTTTCGCTCCCCGTCAGGTCCGGTTCGCGCGCACCTGGTCGCGCATCGCGCTCCAGGCGTCCCGCGCTTCCTCGACCGACCCCTCGTCCTCGATCGTGGTGATGTCGCCCGGCTCCATGTCGAGCGTGACGGCCTTGAGGACGCGGCGCATGATCTTCCCGCTGCGGGTCTTCGGCAGGGAGTTGACGAAGTTGAGATCCCCGATCACGGCCACCGGGCCGAGCTCGCGGCGGACCGTCTCGAGCAGGTCCTGGCGCAGCCCGTCGGACGGGAGGTGGCCCTGCTTGAGGACGACGAAAGCCGCGATGACCTCCCCCCGCAGCGGATCGGGCCGGCCCGTCACGCCCGCCTCGGCGACCGCGGAGTGCTGGAGGCAGGCCGTCTCCACCTCGATCGTCCCGATGCGGTGCCCCGCGATCTTGATGAGCTCGTCCGCCCTTCCCGCGAACCAGACGTACCCGTCCTGGTCGACGTGGGCCGAGTCGCCGGTGCAGTAGACGCCGGGGATCTTGTCCCAGTAGTCGCGGCCGTACCGCTCGGTCTCTCCCCACAGCGACGCCGTGAGGCCGGGGAACGGGCGCCGCAGCACCATGATCCCCTTCTCTCCTGTGCCGCAGGGCGTCCCGTCCATGGCGACGACCGCGGCGTCGATCCCGGGAAGGGCGACCGTCGCCGAGCCCGGCTTGATCGGCAGCATGGCGATGCCGTACGGATTGCCGAAGACCGGACCGGCGGTTTCCGTCTGCCACATGTGGTCGATGACCGGCACGCGGCCCCGGAAGACCCGCTCCTGGAGCCACTCCCACGCGGGGGCGTTCAACACCTCGCCGGCGCAGAACACCCGTTCGAGCTTCGACAGGTCGTGGCGGTGGGCGGGCGCCTCGCCGTAGCGCATGAGCAGGCGGACCGCGGTGGGGGACGTGAACATCCCCGTCACGCCGAAGTCCTCGACGATCTTCCACACGGTCTCCGGGCCCGGATGGTCGATGGCCCCCTCGTACGCGAGCGTGGTGGAGCCCGCCAGCAGCGGCGCGTAGACGATGTAACTGTGCCCGACGATCCAGCCGATGTCCGACGTGGACCACCAGACGTCGTCGGGGCGAAGCCCGAAGCACCAGCGCGCCATGCTCGCGATGTGCACCGCGTAGCCGCCGTGCGTGTGCACCGCCAGCTTCGGCTTGGCCGTCGTCCCCGAGGTCGCGAGGATGAAGGCCGGCTCGTTGGATTCCATCGCGACGTGCTCGCCGCCGTGGCCGTGGCCGCCCTCGAGGAAGGCTTCCCACGTGGTGTCGCGGCCCGCCTTCATCGCGGGCGCCGCGCCGCGGCACCAGACGACGACCTTCTCGACCGCGTGGTCCGAGCCCGCCAGGGCCTGGTCGACGATGCCCTTCAGGGGCACGTCCTTTCCCTTGCGGAACGTCAGGTCCGCCGTGAAGAGGAAACGCGAGCCGCTCGCGCGGACGCGGTCGCCGAGGGCGCCCGACCCGAACCCCGCGAACACCACGACGTGGATCGCCCCGATCCGCACGGAGGCGAGCATGAGGAGAATGGCCTCCGGGCACGTGGGCATGTAGATCGTGATCCGGTCGCCCTTGCGCACGCCGAGGCCGCGCAGGGCGGCGGCGACGCGCTCGACCTCCGAGAGGAGCTGGGAGTACGTGAAGACGCGGCGCTCGCCGCGCTCGTTCAAGCCGACGAGGGCGGCGTGCCCGCCCCGCCCCTGTTCGACGTGGCGGTCGAGCGCGTTCCAGGCGAGGTTCGTCACTCCCCCGGCGAACCAGCGGAACGTCGGCGGCTCCCAGACGAAGGCCTTGTCCCACGGCCGGAACCAGTGCAGCTGGCGGGCCGCCTTCTCCCAGAACAGGTCGGGGTCTGCGCTGCCGTCCTCGAGCCAGCGGCGCACGAGCGGATTGACGAGCCTCATCGCGGCCCCCTGGAAATTGCCGACGCGCGGGAACGTCCCGTTCGGCCCTTCCAGGAGGCTACTGCAGGACTCCGCGCGCTCCCTGATGCAAACGCCTCAGGGCGGCGCGGCTCCGGGCCGCCCGGGCGGGAGTAGCATGACCACCCGGGCGAACCATGCGCATCGCCTTTCTCGCCGACGTCCACGCCAACATGGAGGCCCTCGCGGCCTGCCTCGAGCACGCCGACCGCGCCGGCGCGCAGCGGTGCGTCTTCCTCGGCGACCTCGTCGGCTACGGAGCCGACCCCGGGCCCGTGCTCGACACGGTGATGGCCCTGATCGCGCGCGGGGGCGCGGCCGTCCTCGGCAACCACGACCAGGCGGTCCTCTGGGGGTCCGACCAGATGAACCCGGAGGCGCGGACGGTCGTCGACTGGACGCGGTCGCGCCTGTCGGCGGCCCAGCTCTCCTTCCTCGGGAGCCTCCCCTTCGCCATCGAGGAGCAGGGGCGGCTCTACGTCCACGCGAACGCGTGGGCGCCGGAGCGCTGGGAATACGTCACGTCGCCCTTCGACGCGGGCCGGAGCCTTCGGGCGACCCGCGCGACGGCGACCTACTGCGGCCACATGCACACGCCGGCGCTCTACCACATGGCGGCGGACGGGCGCGTGGCGGCGTTCACGCCGGTCCCGGGGACGGGGATCCCGCTCGGACCGCAGCGGCGCTGGCTGGCCATCCCCGGATCGGTCGGCCAGTCGCGCGACGGCAACCCGGCCGCGTGCTACGCGCTCTTCGACGACGCGACGGGCGAGCTGACGTATTACCGCGTGCCCTACGACGACCAGCCGCCGCTCGAGAAGATCCGGGCGGCCGGGCTTCCGGTGTCCTTCAACGCCCGCATCGGCGAGGCGCGAGGGCCCGCGCGGTGACCGAGGCGCGCCAGGCGGGAACCCGGATCGACGGCTTCCGCCTCGAGGAGAAGATCCACCAGGGCAGCATGGCCGAGATCTGGCGGGTCCGCCGCGACGACTCCCCGGCACCGCTGGTGATGAAGCTCCCCTCGTTCCGCGACAGCGACGACCCCGCCGCGCTCGTGGGGTTCGAGGTCGAGCAGATGATCCTGCCGAAGCTGTCCGGGGCGCACGTCCCGCGGTTCGTGGCGGCCGGGGACTGGTCCGTGCAGCCCTACATCGTGATGGAGCAGATCCGCGGCCAGTCGCTCCGGTCCCGCCTCGGCGAGGCGCCCCTCGACCCCGGGGAGGTGGCCGCGATCGGGACGCGGGTGGCCGCGGCGCTCCACGACTTGCACACCCAGCACGTCATCCACCTCGACGTCAAGCCGAGCAACGTCATGTTCCGCGAGGACGGCGCGGCCGTCCTGATCGACTTCGGCCTGTCGCGGCACGACCGGCTCCCCGACCTGCTCGCCGAGCAGTTCCGGCTCCCGATGGGGACGGGGCCCTACATCTCCCCGGAGCAGATCCGGCAGGCCCGCAGCGACCCCCGCAGCGACCTGTTCTCGCTCGGCGTCCTCCTCTATTACCTCGCCACGGGCGAACGCCCGTTCGGCAACCCGACCAGCGTCCGGGGACTGCGGGAGCGCCTGTACCGGGACCCCGTTCCGCCGCGCGTGCGCAACCCCCGCTGCCCGCCCTGGCTGCAGGAGGTTATCCTGCGCTGCCTGGAGGTCGCTCCGGCCGACCGTTACGAGACGGCGGCGCACGTCGCCTTCGCCCTTCAGCATCCCGAGCAGGTCCCCCTCACGGCGCGGGCGCACCGCACGAAGCGCGACGGCCTCGCCACCGTCCTGCGGAGGCGCTTCCGCCTGATCGGAGTCGAGCCGGCGACGGGTCCGACCGCCTCCGAGCACGTCTCCCGCGCGCCCATCGTCGCGGTCGCTCTGGACCTGGCCCAGGGCTCCGAGGCGCTGGCCGAGGCGCTGCGCCGGACCACGCGGCGGATCCTCCAGATCGAGCCGGGCGCGAGGCTGGCCTGCCTGACGGTGCTCAAGACCCCCCGCCTCGCCATCGACGCCAACGTGGACGACGAGAGCGGCAGCGTCCGGATGCGCCTCCTGGTCGAGCTGCGGCACTGGGGCCTGCCGCTCGGCCTCGGAGACGGACGGATCACGCACCACGTTCTCGAATCCCCCGATCCGGCATCGGCCATTCTCGAATTCGCCGCCTCCAACCACGTGGACCACATCGTGATCGGGTGCCGGGGCAGCTCCTCCCTGCGCCGCTACCTCGGAAGCGTCTCCTCCCAGGTCGTCGCCGAGTCCGTTTGCTCCGTGACGGTCGTGAAGACGCCCGATTCGGCAGGTCCTCCCGCCGTTCCCTCGCCCTCCTGACGCCCCGGCGAGAACGCCGCTTGACAACCGGACCGCGCGGGTCTTGAATTCACGTGGGCGCGGTCTTTGCTCCGGTGTTCCTTTCGCGAGGAGGGCTCATGGAGATCACGCGTCGAGGGTTCCTGAAGGCCACGGGTCTCGGGACCACCATCGCCCTCGGGTTCGACGTCTCCCGCGCCGAGGCCGAGATGCGCGAGTTCAAGATCTCGCGCACGACCGAAACGCGCAGCACCTGTCCCTACTGCGCGGTGTCCTGCGGCGTCATCATCCACACGCTGGGCGACAAGGCCAAGAACGCCACGGCCGCCGTCGTCCACGTCGAGGGCGACCCGGACCACCCGATCAACCGCGGCACGCTCTGTCCGAAGGGCGCGACGCTGCGCGACGACATCAACAACCCCAACCGGCTCCTGACGCCGAAGGTGCGGCGCCCGGGCTCGGACCACTGGGAGGACATCTCCTGGGACGACGCGATCGCCGGGATCGCCCGCCACATCAAGGACACGCGCGACCGCTGCTTCGTCGCGAAGAACGCCAAGGGCCAGGTCGTCAACCGCAACCCGGGCATGGCGATGATCGGCGGCTGCACCGACACCAACGAGTTCAACTTCCTCCAGTGGAAGGTCATCACGGCCCTGGGGGTGCCGTACCGGGACAGCCAGGCCCGGGTTTGACACGGCCCCACGGTGGCCAGTTTGGCCGCCACGTTCGGGCGCGGGGCGATGACCAACGGATGGGTCGACATCAAGAATGCCGACGTCATCCTCGCCATGGGCGGCAACCCCGCCGAGAATCATCCCTGCGGCTTCAAGTGGTTCGTCGAGGCGCAGAAGACCCGCGGCGCGCGCCTCGTCGTCGTGGACCCGCGATTTACGCGCACGGCCGCCGTTGCCGACTTCTACTCGCCGATCCGCGCCGGCACGGACATCGCGTACCTGCTCGGCATCATCCGCTACGCGATCGAGAACAAGCGCTATCACGAGGAGTACGTCAAGCTGTTCACGAACGCGACGTACCTGATCGGGGAGAAGTACGGGTTCGACGAAGGGCTCTTCACCGGCTTCGATGCTCCCGCGACGGCCTATGACAAGACCGCGTGGGGCTACGAGGCCGACCCGAAATCGAAGGCCTACGGCGTCGACCCGACCATGGAGAACCCGCGCTGCGTCTTTCAGCTCCTGAAGGAGCACGTCGACCGCTACACGCCCGAGATGGTCGAGCGCATCTGCGGGACGCCCAAGGCGACCTTCCTCAAGGTCTGCGAGATCGTGACCTCGACGTACCCGCCGGAAAAGGCCGGCACGATCACCTACGCCCTCGGCTGGACGCAGCACTCGACGGGCGTCCAGATGATCCGATGCGCCGCGATGCTCCAGCTCCTGCTCGGCAACGTCGGCCGGCCGGGTGGAGGCGTCAACGCGTTCCGCGGCCACTCGAACATCCAGGGCGCGACCGACACCGCCGGGACGTTCGACATCCTGCCCGGCTACCTCAAGACGCCGGCGGGCCCGCAGCAGACGCTCAAGGACTACCTCGAGGCCGCCACGCCCACGACGCTCAACAAGATGGCGTGGGCCTCCATGAACTACTGGTCCAACTACCCGAAGTTCATGGTGTCGCTGCTGAAGGCGGCCTACGGGAAGAACGCGACGAAGGACAACGACTTCGGGTACGAGTGGCTGCCCAAGGTCGACGGCAACTACTCGTGGATGTACATCTTCGACGAGATGTACCGCGGCTCCTCGACCCGCGTAGGCGGCAAGGAGCCGGGCCCGGAAGGCCTCATCACGTTCGGCATGAACCCCGTCGGCATCGGGCCGAACGTCAAGAAGATGATCTCGGCGCTCTCGAAGCTCAAGTGGCTGGTCGTGGGCGAGATCTACGACATCGAGACGGCCACGTTCTGGAAGGCGCCGAAGGAGTATGGCGGGCCCGAGCCCTCCAAGATCCAGACGGAGGTGTACCAGCTTCCCGCCGCGGGCTTCGCCGAGAAGGACGGGACGTTCACGAACTCCGCGCGCTGGCTGCAGTGGAAGTGGAAGGCGATCGACCCGGCCCCGACGTGCAAGACCGACCAGGAGATCCTCGCGCGGATCTTCCTCGCGGTGCGCGACCTCTACAAGAAGGAAGGCGGCGCCCTGCCCGAGCAGGTGCTGAACGTGGCCTGGGGCTACACGAACCCCGCGGCCCCGGACCTCGGCGAAGTGCTCAAGGAGATGAACGGCAAGGCCCTCGCGGACATCCCCGACCCGAAGGACAAGACCAAGGTCCTCAAGACGGCCGGCCAGCAGCTCGACGGCTTCGGGCAGCTGCAGGACGACGGCTCCACGATGTGCGGAAACTGGATCCACTCCGGCGTCTACACCGAGGCCGGCAACAACGCGCAGCGGCGCTCGACGGCGGACCCGACGGGCCTCGGCATGTACCACAACTGGTCTTTTTCCTGGCCGGCCAACCGCCGCATCCTCTACAACCGCGCCTCGGCCGACGCGCAGGGCAAGGCCTGGGATCCGAAGCGCCCCGGCATCGTCTGGAACGGCGAGAAATGGGTCGGAGACGTGCCGGACATCAAGCCCGACTCTCCTCCCGGCGAGTACGGCGCCTTCATCATGAACGCGGAGGGCGTCGGCCGGCTCTTCGCCCCGTCGCTGAACGACGGGCCGTTCCCGGAGCACTACGAGCCGATCGAGGCGCCGATCGACAACCTGCTGCATCCGAAGGTGACGTCGAGCCCGGTCGCGAAGAAGTTCTCGACCGACCTCGACGTCTACGGGAACCGGAAGGACTTCCCCATCGTCTGCACGACCTATCGGCTGACCGAGCACTACCACTACTGGACGAAGCACACCCAGGTTCTCAACCAGCTCCAGCCTGGCTTCTTCGTCGAGATCCCCGAGAGCCTCGCGAGCCAGAAGGGCATCGCGAACGGCTCCCGGGTCCGCGTCACGTCCGCGCGCGGAACGATCGAGGGGACCGCGATGGTGACGAAGCGGCTCATTCCGCTCCAGATCGACGGCAAGGAGATGTGGCAGATCGGCTTCCCCCTGCACTGGGGCTACGCCGCGGGCGACACCGGGCACACGGGCCCCCTCGCCAACTTCCTGACGCCGACCGCGATGGACCCCAACACCTGGACGCCCGAGTTCAAGTCGTTTCTCGTCAAGCTCGAGAAGGCCTGAGGGAGGCAACGATGGCGTCCAACGGCCTCGACATCCGCCGCTCCTCCGCTTCGGTCTGGGGAAGCCTCTCCGGGATGCGTTCGGCCCCGACCGTCTCCAAGTACATCGACACGACGACGTGCATCGGCTGCAAGGCCTGCGAGGTCGCCTGCCAGGAGTGGAACGACCTCGCGCCCGTCGAGACGCACCAGGTCGGCACCTACCAGACGCTGCCCACGCTCGACGCCGGATACTGGAACCTGATCCGGTTCAACGAGCGGGACTTCGACGGCGGCATCGCGTGGTTGATGCGCAAGGACCAGTGCATGCACTGCGACGAGCCGGGCTGCCTGGCCGCGTGCCCGGCGCCGGGCGCGATCGTCCAGTACGCCAACGGCATCGTGGACGTGAACCCCGACCAGTGCATCGGCTGCAAGTACTGCGAAACCGGGTGTCCGTTCGACGTCCCGCGGTTCTCGCAGACCACCGGCAAGATGGCCAAGTGCACGCTCTGCGTCGATCGCGTCTCCGTCGGGCTCGAGCCCGCCTGCGTCAAGTCGTGCCCGACCGGCTGCCTCCACTTCGGCACCAAGGAGGACATGGTCGCGCTCGGCCACGCGCGCCTCTCGCAGCTCAAGCAGAACGGGTTCGCCCAGGCGGTGCTCTACGACCCGCAGGGCGTCGGCGGCACGTCCGTCGTCACGGTCCTCGCGCACGGCGACCACCCGGAGTGGTACGGGCTTCCCGCCGATCCCCGCGTCCCGTTGCTCGTGAAGCTCTGGAAAAAGGTGCTGCGGCCCGTCGGGGCCGTGGCCATCCTCGGCGCCGTCGTCGGCGCGTTCGGCCACTTCATGAACCACGGCCGCAAGGGCGTCAAGGGGAGCGAAGACCACGACGTCAACCTCCCGGACGTCTAAGCAGGCTGCTGAAAAAGGGTGTGGGATGGCGTTACGAGCGCCGTGGGGCCGGATGCAAGGAAGCGCGACGACGGCGATGCGTGAGCATCGTCGAGGAGCGATGACGCCGCAGACGGCCCCGCGCCGCCGTAACCCGAAGGGTGGCCGGCAGTTTGCCGGCGACCGCATCGTCGGCAGAATGACTCGAGCCCGGAAACCGTGTATCGGGCGCCGGCTGCAAACTGCCGGACACGACGCCCGCATCCATTTTTCAGCAGCCTGCTGGAGAGGAATGCCATGAGCGCAGTCCGCCCCGCTCCCCCGCTCGATCCGGCCGTCCGCGTGGCGCGGACCCAGGAGGACGTGCTCGTCGGCAACGAGATCGTCCGCCACAAGCTGAGCTCGCGGGTGATCCACTGGGTCGTCGCCGTGACGTTCTTCGCCTGCCTGCTGACGGGCATGCCGATCTGGACGCCGGTCTTCGGCTGGATGGCCCACCTCTTCGGCGGGCTCTCCGTGTGCCGCGTCGTGCACCCGTGGGCCGGCCTCGCCTTCTTCGTCGCGGCGGCGGTGATGACGCTCGACTGGTATTCGGAAATGACCCTCGACCGCAGCCAGAAGGGCTGGTGGGGGCCGCGCCTCTTCCGCTACCTGAAATGGGAGCTGGAGGACGAGAACGTCGGCAAGTACAACGAGGGCCAGAAGTTCTATTTCTGGACGGTCGGCCTCGGGGCGCTCGGGGTGCTGCTCTCGGGCCTCGTCATGTGGTTCCCGCGGTTCTTCCCGCCCCTCGTCCGCCAGTTCTCGTACCTGCTCCACGACGTCACGTTCATCGCGTTCGCCGTGGCGATCGTGTTTCACATCTACCTGAGCACGTCGGCCGAGCCGGGCACCTTCGGATCCATGACGCGCGGCACGGTGACTCGCAAGTGGGCGCGCCTGCACCACCCGCGCTGGTTCCGGGAGGTGACGGGTGAGGACCCCCGTCGCCGGTAAGACCTCCGGCGTCGCCCCCGAGTTCGAGCGGCGCGCCGCGCGCGCGGAGCTGCTCGCCCGCGGGGCGCCCGCCGCCAGCGAGCCGCTCGTCTTCGCGGCCGGGCTCAACCGCGTCCAGGCGCGGCTGGCGGCGGCCCTCGCGGCCGCGCACGGGGAAGAGCCGCTGACCGGCCGCCTCGAGGGGGACGTCGAGCGGCTGCTCGACCCGTCGGCCGCCGTGCTCCGCTACGCGGCGGAATCGGGCCCCGACGCGCTCTCCGAGGACGCCGGCAGGCGCCTCGAGGACGCGCCCTCGATCGCGCGCGACCGGCTGCGCGTCTTCTGGGAGGGCAACCGGACGTCGAGCGAGGACTACCTCTCGCGGGCCATCCTCCGGCCCTACGTCGAGCTGCTCCGGGCCGCGGGCGTCCCGCCCCACCGTTCCCACCGCAACGGGCTCTGCCCTCTCTGCGGCGGCGCGCCGTGGATCGGAGTCCGGCGCGACGGCTCGCAGATGGAAGGCGCCCGGCGCCTGCTGGCCTGCGCCCTGTGCGGCGGCGAATGGCCGTTCGGCCGCATCGTCTGCCCGTCCTGCTTCGAAGACGATCCCCGGCGGCTGCCGTCCTTCACCGGCGAGGCCCATCCGACCGTGCGGATCGAGGCCTGCGAGACGTGCCAGCGGTACGTCAAGTCGATCGACCTCTCGGAAGACGCGCGCCCCATTCCGGAAGTGGACGACCTCGTCTCGATCGCAATGGACCTCTGGGCGCTCGAGCAGGGCTTCGAACGGATCGAGCCGGGGCTGGCGGGGATCTGACGTGGAGGATCCCCTCGCGTTCCTGAACGAGGTGCAGGCGGACCTGCGGGGCCGCTTCGACGATTTCGCCCGCGCGTTCGAGCGCCGCGACGGGCCCGCCTACCGGCTGGCGCTGGCCGACTTCCACGACGGGCTCTGCCGCTGGACGGCGGCCGAGGAGAAGGCCCTGCTTCCCGCTCTGCGGCGCGCCGGGCTCGCGGACCGCGACCCGCAGCGGGAGCTGACGCTCGAGTACGTGCAGCTGCGCGAGCTGACGCGGCACATCCGGATGCAGATCGACGCCCGGGCACCGATGGCCGACCTGCTCGGCCTGGTCGAGAACCTTTCGCGTCGGTTCGACGCGCACGAGCGCGGCAACCACGAGGTCTACTACCCCGCCGCCGCCGCTCTCCTCGAACCCGCCGAGCGCCGGTCGCTCGAGGACGCGGTCCGGGCGGCCGACGCCTAACCGAGCTGCAGGCTGTCCGGCAGGACGGCCTCGTCCCGGGGGGCGAGCGCCTGGTAGGCCGCCGACAGCCGGTCCTGGGACCAGCCGAGGAAGGCGCCGTCGCCTCGGTACAGGGAGTCTCCGCCGGGAAGTTCGACCAGGGTGATCGTTCCGTCTCCCCCGTCGGCGGACACCGCCAGACGCCAGGCCGACAGGGTCACGGAAGCCTCGCGCGCCCGGATGGGGACCCGCTCGAGCGCGGATCCGCGCGGGTTTGCGAGACCGGCGACCGGGGCCGGTTCGGGCGGCGTCATGGCCCGGGAGCGTACCAGCGGAGGCGGCCGGCGGCGAGGATCTTCAAGCCGGCCCGTTGCGGCGAAGCGCGCCGGAGACCAGGCGCTCGCTCGCCACGACCGCCCTCCGGTGGGTGCATCGCCCGACTTCGCCGCCGCGATCGCTCGCGACCACCTCGAAGAGGTGGAGCTTGCCGTCCCGCCCGAGGTAGCGGGCGGTCGCGGTGACGGCCACGCCCTCCGGCGTCGCGGCCGAGTGGGTCACGTCCACGGTCACGCCGACCGAGAGCTCGCCGGCCTCGAGCACCGGGAGCAGCAGCCGCGCGGCGGCGACCTCCATCAGGGCGACCATCCGCGCGGTCGCGAACACCGGCGGAAACGCGTCCTCGGGCCCCGGCCGGAAGGCGCTGGCGAGGTCCGATTCTCGAACGACGAGCTCCACCGTGGCCGTGGCGCCGATCTCGACTTCCTTCATGCGCGCCTCCGTGACCGCCGCGGGCCGGCGGGAGGACGAGGATACCTCCGCCCCGTCTGCGCCGCCCCTCCCCGGGAGGGCGGGGCCCCTACGCGCGGCGCCACTTCGTGAAGATCCGCTCGACGTCGCGCTGCGCCGCCTCGGCGGCGGCCTCGGCCGAGATCTCGCCGCGCGCCACGCGCGCGAACATCGTCGGGATCAGGAACGCGTTGAAGACCTCGTCGATGGCCGCCGTCGCGAAACCGGGATAGCCGACGTTGGTCGCCCAGTCGAGCACGCCGGAGAGCGCCTCGTACTTGCCCCGCGGCTCGGCCTTCGGGTCGTCGGCGAGCCGCCGGGCGATGTCCGGCACCGTCGCCGGGTAGCACGGGAAATTGTAGAACTCGCTCTCCTGGAAGACCGAGGCGAAGTTCCCGACGAGATCGACCAGGAACTGGCTGGCGCCCTCGACGTTCTCCGCGAACTTCCAGATGACGTAGCAGTTCATGACGTGCTCGGCGGCAATGCGGCGGACGGGGCCCCGGAGGGCCGGCGCCAGGCCGATCTTCCGGGCCATCGCCGGGTTCTCCCGCTCGGCCGTGCGCGTGATGGAGATCGCGTTCTGGACGAACGAGGCGCGGCCGGCGAGCATCGCGCGGTTGTTCGAGGCCGGGTCCCAGGTGAAGACCTCCGGCGTCTCGGTCTCCCGGTGGAGGGCGCGCACGAACTCGAGGGCCTCGACGGTCTCGCGGGAGTTGAGGACCACGAGGCCGTTCTCGTCCTGTTCGGCCCCGCCGAACGACCAGAGCACGGCGCGCAGCGTCATGTTCGAGTCCATTTCCTGCGAGAGGCCGAGGCCCACGGGGTTGCCGTACTTCTCCTTGATCCGCGCGCCGCCCGTCCGCAGGTCCTCCCAGGTGTCGGGACCGGCCGGAAAGCCCGCTTCGGCCCAGAGGTCGATCCGGTAGTTCCCCGGGTCCGGCACGTAGGAATCGGAAAAGGCGAAGTACTTCCCGGTCTTCGGGTCGAGCGTCGACTTCGTCGCGAGGTCGATCATCCTGCCGTGGCGGCGCTCGACCTCCCGGACGATCTCGCGGTGATCGATGACCTGGGCCGCGTAGGCCGCCGGCGGCGACATGAAGAGAAAGAGGTCATGGCCCTTCCGCGCCGCGGCCTCGGAGGCGCCGCGCGCCGCGACCTCGGTGGCCGCCACGTGGTCCACGACGACGTCCGTGCCGTTCTTCGCGCCCCACTCCTTCGTGTAGACCTCGTCGAACCAGCGGTCGTACCCGGGCACGAAGTGGCTCCACTGGAGGATGCGCAGGGTCTTCCTCTTCGCGGCGGCCGGCGGCTTGCCGGAGCGCGCGCACGCCAGCCCGGACAGCGCGCCCCCGGCGAGCGCCGTTCCCGCCGACTTCACGAACTGCCGGCGCGAGAGGCGGCGCCGCTCTCGGATCGTCTTCATCGCGACCGTCTCCGCGGCGCCCCGACACCCGCCCGGGCGCGCCGCGGTCGCGAGTCTATAATCGGCCGCGTGGCCGCCCTGGAGCCCGGATCCCCCCTGCCGCCTCTCGCCCTGCGCGACGACCGCGGCGCGCCCTTTCCCGCGCCGCCGGGCGAGACGCTCTACGCCGTGTTCAAGACCACGTGCCCCGTGTGCGAGCTCACGTGGCCCTATCTCGACCGCATCCGGAAGGCGGCCGAGGGCGGCGGGCTGCGCGTCGTCGCCGTCTCGCAGGACGACCCGCGCGCCACGCAGGCGTTCGGGAAGCGGCTCGGCGTCGCCCTGGAGACCGCGTACGACCCCGACCCGTGGCGCTCCTCCGACGCCCTCGGCGTGACCAACGTCCCCACCCTGTTCCGCGTGGCCGCCTCCGGCGCGATCGAGGAGACCGTCGTCGGGTTCGACCGCGCGAGGCTCGAGGGCCTCGCCCGCCGCGCCGCGGAGCTGGCGGGCCGCGCCCCGGCCCCCCTCTTCCGGCCGGACGAGAAGGTCCCCGCGTACAAACCCGGTTGAGGCTCCCGCAACGCCGGCTAGGTAGCCGGAGAAGGCACCCCGTGACCAAGAAACCCCTGACCCTCGGCGATCTCAAGGCGGCCGGATACCGTCCGCGCAGCGTCAAGGAGGAGCTCCGCGAGAACCTGCGGCGGTCCCTGTCCCGCGGCGAGAACCCGTTCGAGGGCATCCACGGCTACGAGCGCACGGTCCTGCCCGCGCTGTCCAACGCCGTCCTCTCGAAGCACGACTTCCTGCTGCTCGGCCTGCGGGGGCAGGCCAAGACGCGCCTGCTGCGGATGCTCGTGAACCTGCTCGACCCCGAGATCCCGGCCATCGCGGGCAGCGAGCTCAACGAGGACCCGCTCGCGCCGATCACGAAGTACGGCCGGCGGATCGTCGCCGAGAAGGGGGACGACGCGCCGATCGCCTGGATCCCCCGCGCCGAGCGCTACCGCGAGAAGCTCGCCACCCCCGACGTCACGATCGCCGACCTCATCGGGGACATCGACCCGATCAAGGCCGCCACCGAGCGCCGCTCCTACTCCGACGAAGAGGTCATCCACTTCGGCATCGTGCCGCGCACGAACCGGGGCATCTTCGCGATCAACGAGCTGCCCGACCTCCAGCCCCGCATCCAGGTCGGCCTGCTCAACATCCTCGAGGAGCGCGACCTCCAGATCCGCGGCTTCCCCGTCCGGATCCCCCTCGACATCCTCCTCGTCTTCTCGGCCAACCCCGAGGACTACACGAACCGCGGCAACATCATCACGCCGCTCAAGGACCGCATCTCGTCGCAGATCTTCACGCACTACCCGGAGGACGTGAAGACGGCAGCGAAGATCACCGCCCAGGAGGCCTGGGTCGAGCGCGGCGGCGGGCCCGAGATCGAGATCCCGGAGCTCTTCCGGCTGCTCGTCGAGGAGATCGCCTTCGCCGCGCGCGGCTCCGAGTTCGTGGACCAGTCCTCGGGCGTGTCGGCGCGCATGCCCATCTCGGCCCTCGAGATCCTGGCCTCGAACCTCGAGCGCCGCGGCCTGGTCAACGGCGAAAAGCGCGTGTCGCCGCGCCTCTGCGACCTTCCGGCCACGCTGCCCGCCATCACGGGCAAGGTGGAGATGGTCTACGAAGGCGAGCAGCAGGGAGCGGAGGTCATCGCCAAGAAGCTGATCGGCACGGCGGTCAAGAAGCTGTTCGACGCGAAGTTCCCGGCGCCGGACGCGGGACGCCCCACCGAGCGGCGCCGCCAGCAGGATCTCGAAGAAGACGAAGAGCCGACGGGCCCCGTGCGGCGGGCCCGAGCCACCCCGGCGCCCGAGAAGATCCACCCGCTCTACGAGCCGATCGTCGCGTGGTTCGCGGCGGACAACCGGATCACGATCTCGGACGACACGCCCTTCGCCGAGCACCTCGCGGCGCTCCAGTCCGTGCCGGGCCTGAAGAAGGCGGTCGAGGAGCACTTCTCGCCCGCGTCGAAGGAGGAGCTCGCGATCGGCATGGAGCTCGTCCTCGAGGGACTGACCCAGCACCTCAAGATCGCCCGCGAGGACCTCGACTCGCGCGTCTCCTACGCCGAGATGCTCAAGTTCAACCTGGTGAAGAACAGGGCGAACTGACCCGTGGAAGCGAAGCCCCCACGGGTCATCCCGCGGAGCGCGGCGACGAGGGATCCCTCGCTTTCCGCCCCTCCCGCCCCGGCGAGAGAGGTGTCGCCGTGACGAAGCCTTTCCGCGCCCGGGTCCTCGCGCGAGAGCCCCTCCTCGGCTGCTTCGTGACGTGGCCGACGGAAGGCGTCCTCGAGCTGCTGGCGCTGGCCGGCTTCGACTTCGCCGTGCTCGACACGGAGCACGGCCATTTCAATCCGGAATCGGTCGAGCGGATGGTGCGCGCCGCGGAGGGCGCGGAGCTCCCCGTGATCGTCCGCGTCCCGGGCTGCCTCGCGGCGGCGGACGCCGGGCGCGCCCTGGACGCCGGGGCCTGCGGAATCCTCTTCCCCCGCGCGGAGTCGGACGCGCCCGTCCGATCCGCCGTCGAATCGGTCAAGTACGCCCCGGTGGGCAAGCGCGGCCTCGCCGGCGTCCGAGCGAACCGCTACGGCGCCGTTCCCTTCGACCGCTGGGTGCTCGAGGCCAACGAGGGCTCGACGGTGTTCGTCCAGATCGAAACGGCCGGCGCGCTCAACGCCCTCGAGCCGATCGCGGCCGAGAAGTGGGTGGACCTGGTCTTCGTCGGCCCGAACGACCTCTCGCAGGCCCTCGGCGTGCCCGGCCACTACGAGGAAGCCCGCTACCGCGCCGCGGTCGAGAAGGTCGGCGCGACCGCGCGCGAGCACGGCAAGGCCGCCGGCATCATGCTGCGCGCCGCCGACGAGATCCCCGGCCTGCGGGGCCTCGGCTACACCGTGTTCACCACGAGCGACCGGTCGCTCTTCTCCCAGTCCGCCCGCGCCTGGCGCGGCGCCCTGGCCCGCGGCTGACGTGCGTTACCGCTACGCCGACTACCCCGTCGACCTGCTGCGTCAGATGTTGACGATGCAGGAGCTGACGAAGCTCTTCCTGCAGCTCGTCCTGCAGGCCGGGGGCGACGTCGAGGAGGCCCTGCGCTGGATGCAGTACCTCCAGGAGCGCGGGATGATCGACCCCGGCATCGATCTCGACGAGTTCCGCAAGGCGCTCCAGGAAAGCGAGATCGTCGAGGACCGCAACGGCCAGCTCGCCCTCTCGGCCGCCGGCGAGCGCCGGATCCGCCGCTCCGCGCTCGAGGAGATCTTCACGTCGCTCACCAGGGCCGGCTCGGGCTACCACGCCGTTCCGCGCGCCGGCGCGGGCGGCGAGCTGCTGCCCGAGACCCGCGCCTACGAGTTCGGGGACAGCCCGAGCGCCATCGACGGCATCCGCTCGATCGGAAACGCGGTGCGGCGCGACGCCGACACGATCTCGCTCCAGCCCGAGGACTTCGAGGTCCACGAGGAGGAGCACCTGACCTCGTGCGCGACCGTCCTCGCGATCGACATCTCGCACTCGATGATCCTCTACGGCGAGGACCGGTTCACGCCCGCCAAGAAGGTGGCGCTCGCGATGGTCGAGCTGATCCAGTCCAAGTACCCGAAGGACTCGATCGACGTCCTCCTCTTCGGCGACGACGCGAAGCGGGTCCCCCTCTCCGAGATCTCGAAGACGCAGGTCGGCCCCTTCCACACGAACACGAAGGCCGGGCTCGCGCTCGCCCGCAAGCTCCTCGTCCACCGCAAGAACCCGAACAAGCAGATCTTCCTCATCACCGACGGCAAGCCCTCCGCGATCTGGGAGCGCGGGCGCCTCTACAAGAACCCCTTCGGCCTCGACCTGAAGATCGTCAACCGCACGCTCGAGGAGGCCGACGCCTGCCGCCGGGACGGCATCACGATCACGACGTTCATGATCGCCACCGACACGTATCTCGTCGAGTTCGTCGACAAGCTCACCCGCATCAACCGCGGCCGGGCCTACTACGCCTCCCCGTACAATCTCGCCGAGTTCCTCTTCACCGACTACATCCGGAATCGAAAAAAGTTCCTCCACTGACCGGTCCCGACCGTCGTCCTCGCGGTTTCCGTCTCCCGCGACGAGCCGGAGCGAGAACGTCGTCAAGCGAAAGACTGCCATCCGCTGCCGCAGGCCGGGAGGGTCGGGCCGGACCGCGGCAGGGATCGACCCGGCAGCCACCGGCGACCGAATGGCCGGGGCGGTCCCACGGACCTTAGAAACGCCTTAAGACGGCCCCGCGACGCCGCCCCGGGACCATAAAGTGCGGCCAATCCTCTGTCGGATCCGCCGGCAGGGCATCGTGCGGAGGAGCCCCATGCGCTCTCGAGTCCTCGCCGTCGTCGCCGCCCTTTTCGCCGCCGCCGCGCCGTCGCTGGCGACGTTCCACGAGATCAAGGTCAAGGAGGTCTTTCCCGGAACGGTCGCCGCGCCCAACGCGCAATACGTCGTGCTCCAGGCGTACGCCGCGGGCCAGGTTCTCCTGACCGGCCACGCCCTCCACGTCTTCGACGCGGCCGGCGCCCCGGTGGCGACGTTCACCTTCTCGGCCACGGCGGCCAATGGGGCCAACCAGATGACGCTGCTGATTGCGACGACCGAGGCCGCGACGCTCTTCGGCGTGCCTTCCGACCTGCCCATGACCGCCTCGCTGCCTCTGACGGGCGGCAAGGTCTGCTGGGAGGCGCTCGACTGCGTCGCCTGGGGCAGCTACCACGGACCCGCCACGGGCGTCGGAACGCCTTTCAACGCGCCGGTCGGCCTCGAGCGCGGCCAGGCCATGCAGCGCCGCCTGGACGTCTGCGCCATCGGGATGCCGACGATCCTCGAAGCCTGCGACGACACGGACGACAGCGCCAACGACTTCGTGTTCGCGATCCCCGCCCCGAAGAACAACGCCGACGAAACCGGGACGGTCCCGGTCTCGACGTGCGGCAACTCGATCCTCGAAGGCCTCGAGGGCTGCGACGACGGCAACACGAACGCCGGCGACGGCTGCTCCGCCGTGTGCCAGCCGGAGCCGGGCGCCGTCCTGCCCGCCGCGCTCGTCGTGGACGACTCGGCGATCGGGCCTCCGGGGGCCAACGGCATCTTCGAGCCGGGCGAGACCGTCACGATCGCCCCGAGCTGGACCAACGCCGGCGCGAGCGCCGTCGCGCTGACGGGCACGGCGGCCGCCTTCTCGGGCCCCGCCGGCGCCTCGTACACGATCGCCGACTCTTCGGCGAGCTACGGCTCGATCGATCCGGCCGGCACGGCGTCCTGCGCGACCGGGGCGGACTGCTATTCGCTCACCGTGTCGGCGCCCGCGACGCGGCCCGCCGCGCACTGGGACGCCCAGCTGACCGAGGTGCTGTCGAACACGGGGTACAAGACCTGGACGCTGCACATCGGGGGGAGCTTTCCCGACGTCCTGAACTCGAGCCCGTTCTACCCGTACGTCGAGAACCTCTTCCACAACGGCGTGACGGGCGGCTGCGCGGGCGGCAACTACTGCCCGGCCAACTCGGTGACGCGCGCCCAGATGGCGGTCTTCCTGCTCAAGGCCGAGCACGGCGCGGCGTACGTGCCGCCCGCGTGCGGCGGGACGTTCCCCGACGTCGCCTGCCCCAGCCTCTTCGCCGACTGGATCGAGCGGCTCGCGAGCGAGGGCGTCACCGCCGGCTGCGGCGGAGGCCTCTACTGTCCGGACAGCTCCGTGACGCGCCGCCAGATGGCCGTCTTCCTGCTCAAGACGAAGGAGGGCCCGGCCTACGTGCCGCCGGCCGCGGTCGGGATCTTCGGCGACGTTCCGGAGGGCGACGGGTTCGCGCCCTGGATCGAGGAGCTCTACCACCGGAGCATCACCGGGGGCTGCCAGGCCGCGCCCCTGCTCTACTGCCCGGACAACCCGAACACGCGCGCGCAGATGGCCGTCTTCCTCGTCAAGACGTTCTCGCTGCTGCTCTACGGGTCCTGAGCGGAGGTATCGTTCGGGGCGCGTGAACGCGCTCCTGCTCCTGTTCGCCGGCGCGGCCGCCGCGGCGATCCTCGCCGCGGTCGTGCCCCGCGCGCTGCTCGGGCGCGCGCAGGACCGCCTCGCCGGGCGCCTGCTCGAGGCGCCGGGGGCCTCCTTCAAGCTGCTCACGCGCGCCGAGCTCTGCACGGGCGGCGCGTACCGGCGGATTCCGGGCGTCCTCGGCCTGACCGAGACGGCCCTGTCCTTTCACGGAGTGTTCGGAGAGATCGAGACGCTCCCGACCGAACGCATCCAGAAGATCGTGACCGGGACCCGCCTCGCGAGCGGCCGCGAGCTCCTCCGGCGGGAGATCCTCCGGCTGACGCGGACGGGCGGAGACGAGCTCGAGTTCGTCCTCACGCGCGCGTCCGCCTCCGCCTGGCGCAGCCACCTCGGCCTGTGGGCGGTCGAGGAGCGGCGGGCGGCGATGGACGTCGTCACGCCCGGGAAGAAGTAGAGCGCGACCATGAACCACGAAACCGAGCTCATCGCGATCCTCGCCGGCGGGCTCGGCCTCGCGTTCGTCCTTGGGTTCGTGGCGAACCGGCTCTCGCTGCCGCCGCTCGTCGGCTACCTGCTGGCCGGCGTGGCGGTCGGGCCTTTCACCCCGGGGTTCGTCGCCAACGCCGGGCTCGCCTCCCAGCTCGCCGAGATCGGCGTCATCCTCCTCATGTTCGGCGTGGGCCTCCACTTCTCCCCGGCCGACCTGCTCGCGGTGCGCGGCATCGCGGTGCCCGGCGCGATCGTCCAGATCCTCGCCGCGACCGCGATGGGGGCCGCCGCGGCCCGCCTGTGGGGCTGGTCGTGGCCGGCCGGGCTCGTCTTCGGCGTCTGCCTCTCGGTGGCGAGCACGGTGGTCCTTCTCCGCGCCCTGGAAGACCGCGGCGCCCTCGACTCGGGGGACGGCCGGATCGCGGTCGGGTGGCTCATCGTCGAGGACCTCTTCACGGTGCTGTTCCTCGTCCTGCTGCCCGCGTTCGCCGCGCCGGCCGGGGGCGGGAACCCGGGCCTGCTCGTCGCGGTCGGCTGGACGCTCGCGAAGGTCGCCGCCTTCCTCGGCCTGATGCTCGTCGTCGGGCGGCGGGCCGTTCCCTGGCTCCTCGAGCGCGTCGCGCGGACGGGATCGCGCGAGCTCTTCACTCTGGCCGTTCTTGCGATCGCTCTCGGCATCGCCGTCGGGGCCGCTTCGCTCTTCGGCGTGTCCTTCGCGCTCGGCGCCTTCTTCGCCGGCGTCGTCATCAGCGAATCGGACCTGAGCCACAAGGCCGCCGCCGACGCGCTCCCCCTGCAGGACGCCTTCGCCGTGCTCTTCTTCGTCGCGGTCGGAATGCTCTTCGACCCGTCGATCCTGATCCGGGAGCCGCTGCGCGTCCTCGCCGTCGTCCTCATCGTCCTCGTGGGCAAGTCCCTGGCGGCGTTCCTCATCGTGGTCGCGTTCCGGCGCACGGCGGGCACCGCCCTGACCATCTCGGCGAGCCTGGCCCAGATCGGCGAGTTCTCGTTCATCCTGGCCGCCCTCGGGATGTCGCTCGGGCTGCTTCCGCAGGAGGCGCAGAGCCTGATCGTCGCCGGCGCCCTGATCTCCATCACGGTCAACCCGCTGGTCTTCCGGACCGTCGCGCCCCTCGAGCGCTGGCTCCGCGCCCGCCCCGGGTCCGCTCGGCGGGACGAGGGCGTCGGCGAGCCGGCAGCCGGGCTCGGGGAACCGCAGGTCCCCGAGCCGTCGGACCATGCCGTCCTCGTCGGGCACGGGCGGGTCGGCGGCCGCGTGGCCGCCGCGCTGTCGCAGAGGTCCCTCCCGTATCTCGTGATCGAGCACGACCGCGAGGCCGCGGCCGCGCTGCGCGCGCGCGGAGTGCCCGTCGTCCATGGAGACGCCGCCCGCCCGGGAATCCTCGAGCACGCCGGCCTCGGGAGGGCGCGGCTGCTGCTCGTCATGACGCCCGATCCGCTCGAGGCCCGGGCCGTCATCGAGCTCGCGCGCCGCATCCGCCCGTCGATCGACATCGCCGTGCGCACGCACTCGGACGCCGAGCGGGAGCACCTCGAGGCCCTCCACGTCGGCCGTGTCGTGATGGGCGAGCGCGAGCTCGCCGACGCCCTGGCGCGCTACGCGCTCGCGCGCTTCGAGCCCGCCGCGTCATGACCGCCCCGCCCCGGCGCTCTCGCCGGATGCCGGCCCTCTTCGTCGGGCACGGCTCGCCGATGAACGCGATCGAGGACAACCCGTTCCGGCGGGGATGGGAGGCCGTCGCCCGCGGGCTCCCCCGGCCGGAGGCGGTGCTCTGCGTCTCCGCGCACTGGGAGACGCGCGGCGTCGCGGTGACCGCCTCGGAGCGCCCGCCGACGATCCACGACTTCTTCGGGTTCCCGGAGGCTCTCTTCGCGGTCCGGTATCCCGCTCCCGGCAGCCCCGCTCTCGCAGGCGAGATCGCGGGGCTGGTGCGCGGCGTTCGCGTGGGGCTCGATCCCGAACGCGGGCTCGACCACGGCGCGTGGAGCGTTCTGGCGGCGATGTTCCCGGACGCCGACGTCCCGGTCGTGCAGCTCTCCCTCGACACCCGCCGCCCGCCGGAGTTCCATTACGCCCTCGGACGCGAGCTCGCCGTCCTGCGGGACCGCGGCGTGCTGGTCCTCGCCAGCGGCAACATGGTTCACAACCTCGGGCGGCTCGACTTCCGGGAAGCCGGCGGCGCGGACTGGGCCGACCGGTTCGACCGGGTCCTCCGGGAGCGGATCCTCGCCAGGGACCACGAGGCCCTCGTCCGCTACGAGGCCCTCGGCCCGGACGCGCGCCTGGCGGTTCCCACGCCCGAGCACTACCTCCCGCTCCTGTACGCGCTGGCCGTCCAGGAGCAAACCGAGCCCGCGGCTCTCTTCAACGCCGGCACCGTCCTGGGTTCGATCTCCATGACCTCGGTCCTGATCGGCGATCCGGGCGGGCCGGACGCATGAAACCCGGCCAGGAATGGTACAGAATGGGCACAGGACGAGGGGCACTGGTCCACAAGAAAAGGAGCTTCGCCATGAGAGCTGAGAGACGGACGGCGTTTCTGACAGGTCTCGCGGTCGTCGGCGGCCTCGCCTTGCTGGTCGCCTGCAAGGACTCGAACATGGTCACGGCTCCCGCCAACTCGCCGACGGCTGCGGCGATGGCCGGCACGTGGACGGGCACGTACAGCCCCGACTCGGCGTCGTGCACGGGCACCACCATGACGGCCACCTTCCAGCAGACCGGCTCGAAGGTCACGGGCACGTTCCAGACGAGCGCGTGCGGCCCGAGCGGAGCCTTCAAGGGAACGGTCTCCGGCAACACGCTCACCGGCTCGATCGAGATGATGGGCTGCACCGGCGGCGCCGTTTCGGGGACGGTCAGCGCCAGCGGGCTGACGCTGGAGATCAACGACATGTACCGCCCCCTCGTGACCGGGAACGCCGTCGTGATGACGGGCGGCAGCGCGAGCCTGACGCGGTAAACGTCGCCTCCCACGTCGCCTGCGCTGCGTTACGGGATCTGCGCTGAGCGGCGCCCGGGGCGCCGCACAGCGCACCGCCGGGCGGCGCGCCCAAAGGGGCTCGACCGCCCGGCTGATCCCTTAACTACGCTCCTGCTCCCGCCGCGCGAGGCGGGCACCCCAGAGCTAGCGGAGATTACAACCGCCGCGTGCGACTAGGAACCGCGCGGCGGAAGATAATCTGCACAAC
>JAYRMU010000049.1:0-7789 GCA_041912555.1 Thermoanaerobaculia bacterium | reverse complement strand
GTGCTCGAGCCCGTTCGCGCCGTGGATCGACGAGCTGGTGTCGCGTGGGGTGACGGCGGGGTGCGGCGGGGGCAACTACTGCCCGACCAGCCAGGTCGCCCGCCAGCAGATGGCGGTGTTCCTCGTCAAGACGTTCGGTCTCCTGCTCTACGGGCCCTAGGCCCGGGCGTTCTGAGTTTCGAGAGTTTTTTGTTTCTCAACCGAAGGAGGATGGCATGCACCGGATTCCGGCGAAGAGGCTGACGGCCTTCATCGTCTCCCTGGTTGCGTGTCTCGCCCTGGGCGGCAGCCCTGCGCTCTTCTCAGCGCAGGGCCAGGCCACCGGCAAGGCGAGCGCGCGGGCGACCCAGTCCAAGGCGGCGGCGGCCGCCACGGCATCCCCCGCGGCCAAGGCACCGGCGGCTCCCGCGGCGCCGAAGTCGAAGGCCGGAACGGCGCGCAAGCGGACCACCGGGGCGAGCAGCACGATCGTCAGCGGCACGACGACCGACGGCTCGGGCCACGGCTGGCCTCTCTACGCGCGGCTCGACTTCACCTCCGACAGCACCGACCCCCTCGCGGTGTACAGCGACCCGGTCACGGGGCAGTACCAGGCGTCGCTGTTCAACGGGGTCGACTACACGGTCACGGTCTCGGCGGTCTCCCCGGGATACGGGAAGACCGGCACCGACTTCACGACCGACGGCACGCCCCTCGTCCAGGACTGGCAGCTGACGGTCGACGGCGTCACCTGTAACGCCATCGGCTACGACCTCGTGGTCAGCGGCCTCCAGGAGAACTTCGACGCGGGCGTCCTGCCGAAGGGCTGGACCATCACGAACGACAGCGAAGACGGCGGATACCCCTGGTACATCTGGGAGGGCGCGGATCCGTGCGGCGCCTTCGCCGGCAACCTGACGGGCGGCACGGGCCCCTACGCGCTGGTCAACAGCAACTGCGACGGCTTCGTCACGGACGACACCAGCCTGGTCACGCCGTCGGTGGACCTCTCGGCCCTCTCGAGCGCCGAGATCCGCTGGAACAACGACTACCGCGACCTCGACTCGACGGCCGACGTGGACATCTCCACGGACGGCGGCACGACGTGGAACAACGTCTGGGAGCGCGCCGGCGTGGATGAGCGCGGCCCCGGCGTCCAGAGCGTCGACATCACCGGGCTCGCGGCGGGGCAGGAGAGCGTCCTCGCCCGGTTCCACTTCAACGGCTTCTGGGCGTGGTGGTGGCAGGTCGACAACGTGATCCTCGGCCAGGCCAACTGCCTGCCGCAGCCGGGCGGCCTCATCGTCGGCACCGTCGTGGACGGCAACACGGGCTCGGGCCTGAACGGCGCGACGGTCACCAACCTGACCCACGCGGGGTCGGTGAAGACCTTCGCCACGGGCGACCCGGAGCAGGGCGACGGGTTCTACATTCTCTTCGCGCAGGCGGGGCCGCAGACGCTCCAGGCCACCCAGACGGCCTACTCCTCCGACACGGAGGGAACCACGGCGTTCAACAACGACGTCGTGCGCCGGGACTTCACCCTGGAGGCCGGTCAGCTCTCCGCGGCGCCGAGCCCCCTCACCGCGGTGATCCCGCCGGACGGCCTCTCGGTCAAGACCCTGACGCTCACCAACTCGGGCGAGCCCGATGCGAGCTTCGAGGTCATCGAGATCAACAGCCCGGCTCTTCCGACGACGACGGCGGGCTTCGCCTCGCCGCAGGCCCGGGCCCAGGCCCTGGCGCGGCTGCCGAAGGACGCCAAGGGACAGCCGACGGGCCTGGCCGCCACCAGCGGCAAGGACCTTCCGCCGCTCGCGAACGTGGTGCGGGCGCCGCGCCGGCCGCTGGCGGCCGGTGACGTCCTCGGTTCGTTCCCGACGGGCCTCGTCTATCCGTGGGGCGTCGGGTATTCGGGCAACTCCAACTCGACCTGGCTCTCCAACCTGGGCGTGGCCGGCGGCGACAACCATGCGTGGGAATACGACGCCAGCGGCGCTCAGACCGGCAACAACGTCGACCTGACCCCGGCGATCGACGCGTGGGCGGGCGACGGAGCCTTCAACGCGAACACCGGCAACGTCTGGTACGTCAACGTGGTCAACTCCGGCGGTTCCTGCATCTTCGAGATGAACCCGGCGACGCAGTCGCTCACGGGCAACACGATCTGCCCCGACCTGAGCACCTCGGAGCGCGGCCTCGCGTACGACCTCGCGACGGACACGTACTACATCGGTTCGTGGCTCGACTTCACGATCTACCACTTCGACGCGTCGGGTGCGATTCTCGACTCCGCCGTCGTGAACCTCGGGATCTCGGGCCTGGCGTACTACCCCGACACCGGCCACCTGTTCGTGCAGGTCAGCGACCCGGTCGACTACTCGATCACGGTCCTGGACGCGAAGAACAACTACGAGGTGGTCGGCAGCTTCATCGTCTCGGACGGCGCGTTCGACGATCACGGCGGCGCCGGCATGGAGGCGGACTGCGAAGGCAACCTCTGGATGGTGAACCAGAACAACCAGACGCTGTTCAAGGTCGCGTCGGGTGAAGCGGGCAGCTGCGCGGTCGACATCCCGTGGCTCTCCGAGGATCCGACCGAGGGTGTCGTTCCGGGAGTCGGCGCGGCAAACCGTCCGGCGGCCGGCAACTCCGTCCCGGTCGCGGTCACGTTCAACTCCTCGGGTCTCCTCCCGGGCCTGCGCCAGGCCCAGCTGAAGATCAAGTCCGATACGCCGTACGCGGTGCCGGCCGTGCCGGTCGCGCTGACGGTCCTCTTCAACGACGTGCCCGAGAACAGCTTCGCGTGGAACTTCATCTACGGCGCGGCGGGCGCGGGCGTGATGTTCGGCGGGCCGCCCAACTGCGGACCGACGATCTACAACTTCTGCCCGAACGGCGTCGTCACCCGCGCCGACATGGCCGGGTACCTCTTCCGGGCGATCCACGGCAAGAACACGCCGCCGCCGGTGTACACCAACATCTTCGGCGACGTGACCTTCAACCAGTACAACGCGTTCTACATCCAGGGGATCTACGACGACGGCATCACGGCCGGGTGCGGCGGCGGGAACTACTGCCCGGATGCGCCCAACACGCGCGCCCAGATGTCGGTCTTCATCTGGAAGGGGGAGCACGGCGACACGCCGCCTCCGGCCTGCACGGGCATCTTCAACGACGTGCCGTGCCCGAGCGGCTTCGCGGTCGACTACATCGAGGGTCTCTACAACGAGGGCGTCACGGCCGGATGCGGCGGCGGGAACTTCTGCCCGAACGCCAACATCACGAACGCCCAGATGTCGGTCTTCCTGGTGAAGGGCTTCAACATCCCGTACCTGCCGTAGGCTCTTTCGATCGTGCTTCGACGGGCGCGGCCTTCGGGCCGCGCCCTTTTTTTCGTTCGGAGCCCCCCGTTACCGTGCAGGAAATCGCTTGTAACTGCGATCGGCCGGCGGTAGCGTCTATCAGCTTCAAAATCGCGGCAGGAAAGGCTCGATCGCGCCGGGGCGGCGCGGCGGTCTCCCCGTGCGCGGGTGAAGGAAGGAGTGGGAATGAACCGATTCAGCGTCCGACGGCCGTGGCTCGCGTTGCTCGTATCGCTCGTCGCGGCGTTGCCGGCGGCGGGCCAGGTGGTCCCGAGGGTCCGCCCCGTCAGCGAGAAGGCCTTCCGCCATCCCGACCTCTACGTGCCGGAGCGCACGACCGCGATGCACGACCTGAACGCGGCGCTCGCCGCCGGGCTCAGGCCGCAGCTCGCGAAGCTCGGCGTCGCGGAAGAATCGGTGTTCTTCGACGAGCGGGTCGGCCGCTGGAGCTCGCTCATCCTCGCGCAGCCGCTCGTGCCCGGCGGGGGGCGCGGCAACCGCCTGTCCTGGGTCGAAGGCGGCGCCCCGCACGACGACGCGGAAACGGCGGACCGGGTCTGGGACGCCCTGCGCGCGTACCTCCGATCCCATGAGGCCGAGCTCCGGGTGGACCTGAACGAGCTGGCGGCGCGGCCGCGCGTCGCGATCTACGACGGCGGCAGCCTCATCTTCGTGCACGTGCCCCGCGTGATCGCCGGCATCCCGGTCCGCGACAACTCGATCGGGGCGGCCGTCAACCACGGAAACCTCATCCTGCTGGGCATGCAGAAGTGGGGCGAGGTGAACGCCCCGTCTTCGCCGGCGGTTTCCGAGGACGCCGCTCGCGACGCGGTCCGCGCGTACCTGGCCGGTTGGTCTCCGATCTTCCCGAAGCCCGCGAGCCTCGAATACGTGCCGATGGCCAGCGGGGACTCGCTCGACTACCGGCTGGCCTGGGCGGTCGGCTGCAGGGTCCCCGGCGACATGGGCAACTGGGAAGCGCTCGTGGACGCGGCCAACGGGACCGTCTTCGCGTTCGAGGACCGCAACCAGTACGGCCAGGCGGCGAAGGTCGCCCAGGGCGGCGGGGCGCCCACCGGGGTCATCGTCGGCGGCGTGTACCCGATCAGCAACGACCAGTTCCTGCCCGGCGGGGTCGAACAGGCCGGCTGGCCGATGTCCTTCGTCGGCTACACGGTCGATGGCGTGACCCGCTACACGGACGTCGGCGGCAACGTCGCCGTCCCCGGCTCCCTCACGACCTCTCTCAACGGCCTGTTCCTGAAGATCCGGGACGACTGCGGGGCGGTCAACGAGACGGGCAGCGGCGGGGCCGACCTCGGGTCGGGGCCCACCGCCGCCGCGACCGACTGCGCCGTGCCGCCGGGCCACTCGGCGGGCGACACGAAGTCGAGCCGGTCGGGCTACTACGAGCTC
Source organism: Thermoanaerobaculia bacterium (assembly GCA_041912555.1). Taxonomy (GTDB): domain Bacteria; phylum Acidobacteriota; class Thermoanaerobaculia; order UBA5066; family Gp7-AA6; genus DAHUXD01. Next base: position 3,029 of record JAYRMU010000049.1, on the reverse strand, counting down.
AACCGGCAGATCGAGAAGGCCCAGAGCCATTTGACGAGCCCGTCGGACCCGGCCGCGATCTGGCTCCGGAGCCAGCTCACGGCCGAGATGAACGAGAACGACATCTGCAACGCCTTCTGGGACGGCGTCCAGGTCAACTTCTTCCGTTCGGCCATCGGGCAGGGCTGCCGGAACACGGGCGAGATCGCGGCGATCTTCGACCACGAGTGGGGCCACGGCGTCGACAACAACGGCGTCGATCCGGGCATCGCGAACCCGGGCGAGGCGATCGCGGACATGTACGCGATGCTGCGCCTGGACACGTCGTGCATCGGGCGCGGCTTCTTCACGACCGACCTCTGCGGCGGCTACGGCGACGGCTGCATCGGGACGCCGGAGACGGGCGGCTGCACGGGCGTGCGGGACATCGACTACGCGCAGCACCGCTGCGACCAGCCGCACACGATCAGCTGGATCACGGGCGGCTTCACCAACGCGCAGTGCGGCGGCACCGGCAGCGCGGCCTCGTGCCCGGGGGGCGGCGGCCCCTGTGGCCGGGAAGTGCACTGCGAGGGCTACGTCATGGCGGAGACGGGCTGGGACCTGATGACGCGGGACCTGACGGCGGCCCCGTTCAACTACGACGCGCAGCGGGCGCACGAGGTCGCGGCGCGGCTGCTGTACCTGGGCGCGCAGCCCGTGGGCAGCTGGTACACGTGCTCGGTGGGCGGAGGCTGCTCGGCGACGGGCGGGTACCTGAGCCTGCTGGCGGTGGACGACGACAACGGCGACCTCTCCGACGGCACGCCGCACATGACGGCGATCCGGGCGGCCTTCGAGCGCCACGAGATCCACTGTGCGACGCCCGCCGCGGTCAACAGCGGCTGCACGGGAGGCCCGACGGAGGCGCCCGTGGTGACGGCGACGGCGCTCAACAAGGCCATCCAGGTCCAGTGGACGGCTGTGCCGAACGCGACGGGCTACCTGGTGTACCGCGGCGACGGGATCGACGGCTGCGATTTCGGCCGCCCGATCATCGCCGACACCGCCGGGCTCACGTTCGTGGACGAGGGCCTGCAGAATGGCCGCTTCTACTCCTACAGCGTCGTTCCGTACGCGGGGACCGCGGCCTGCAGCGGGCCGATGAGCGTGTGCGTCACCTGGGCCCCGACGGCCGGGCCGGACATCTCGTTCGTCGGAAGTCCCACGGTCTCGGGCGGCGACGGCGACCAGTTCCTCGACAACTGCGAGCTCGCGACGTTGACCTTCTCGCTCGAGAACTCGGGCGGCGTCGATCTGACCAACGTCCGCGTCACCAGCGTCACGCCGGTCACGCACCCGGCGAGCACGATCCTGACGACGTTCCCGGTGCCGGTCGCGGCGAGCCTGCCCGCCTACGCGGTGGTCCAGAGCAGCTTCGACGTCATCGCGTCGGGCCTGACGTTCAACGGCGAGTCGGACTTCCTCGTCGAGGTCACGGCCGACGAGCTCGCCGGCAGTACGCGCTCGCAGCTCGTCAAGCTGTTCGAAACCGAGAGCGATCTGCAATCCTTCGCGACGAAGACCTTCACGTTCGAGACGGACCGCGAAGGGTGGACGACGCAGAGCGGCACGTTCGACCGGGTTACCGGCTCGGGCGCCGGCGGCACGAACGCGCACCTGTCTTCCTCGTCGAATGCCGCCAACGCCTGCGACGTGGTGCGTTCCCCCCAGATCCGCCTGACCGACACCTCCACGCTTTCGATGTGGGTGCGCTACCAGATCCAGGCCCCGGCCGGATCCGTGCACCACGACCGCGCCAACGCGAGCCTGGTCCGGGCGTCGGACGGGAGCCGGACGCTCGTGACTCCGGGCGCCGGGCACGTCTACGACGCGCCCGACGGCGCCGCCAACGGGACCTGCGACACGACCGGCCAGGGCGGCTGGGACGGGACGACGCCGGGCTATCCCTCGGTCTTCTACAAGGTCGCCTGGTCGGCGGCCGCCTTGAACCCGGGCGGCGCCTTCACCGGCGTCCCCGCGTACCTGCAGCTCAACTACGGGACCGACGCGACGGTCTCGCTCGAGGGCTTCGATTTCGACGAAGTGACGATCACGGACTTCACGGTCCAGGTTCCGGATGCGCACCCGGACGACTGCGCCCTGGCGACGTCCGTGTCTCCGTCGGGCCTTGCGGTGGACGGCGCGGGCAACGGGGTCCTGGAGGCGGGGGAGACGGCGGTCGTGTCGCCGACGTGGTCCAACACCGGGATCAATGCCATCGACCTGTCCGGAGACGTGACGGACTTCAGCGGTCCGGCCGGTCCGGCCTACGACGTTCCGGACGCCACCGGGGCGTACGGGACGCTCGCTCCGAGCGCGTCGGCGGCATGCTCCGATTGCTATGCGGTCCACATCACGGCCGCGGCCCGTCCCTCGGCCCACTGGGATGCGACCCTCACGGAGAGCGTGGGCAACTTCGCGCTCGCGCCCTCCTTCGCGACGCAGAAGACGTGGACGCTGCACGTGGGAGGCAGCTTCACGGACGTGCCGTCGTCGAGCGGATTTTATCCGTCGATCGAGACGGTGCTGCACAACGGCGTGACGGCGGGCTGCGGGGACGGGACGGCGTTCTGCCCCGGGGACACGGTGACGCGGCAGCAGATGGCGGTGTTCCTGCTGAAGTCGAAGGAAGGGTCGGGGTACGTGCCTCCGGCGTGCACGACGCAGGTGTTCGGGGACGTGCCGTGCGCGAGCCCGTTCGCGGCGTGGATCAACGAGCTCGCGGCCCGCGGAATCACGACGGGATGTGGAAGCGGGAACTACTGCCCGACGGATCCGACGAACCGGCAGCAGATGGCGGTGTTCCTGTTGAAGACGAAGGAGGGCTCGGGGTACGTGCCTCCGGCGTGCACGACGCAGGTGTTCACGGACGTGCCGTGCTCGAGCCCGTTCGCGCCGTGGATCGACGAGCTGGTGTCGCGTGGGGTGACGGCGGGGTGCGGCGGGGGCAACTACTGCCCGACCAGCCAGGTCGCCCGCCAGCAGATGGCGGTGTTCCTCGTCAAGAC
>JAYRMU010000048.1:0-12650 GCA_041912555.1 Thermoanaerobaculia bacterium | reverse complement strand
GGGCTTCTGGCTCGGCGGGAATTCCTTGAACGTGGCGAGGAAGGCGGCGACGTACTGCTGCGCCGGCACGAGCACGAAGGCGTGCTCGACGCGCCACTTCCCGTAGCTGATGCTCTCGTGGTCGGCCGTCTCGAACGGATCGGAGCGGAGATTGAAGAGCTTCGGGAAGCGCAGCGGGACGAACGGGTTCTGCCAGACGTCGAGGCCGGTCGAGCGCTGCTCCGCGAAGACCACCTTCCACTGGTTGTAGCGCAGGGCCACGAGCGAGCCGTCGTCGTTGAAGTAGAAGAACTCCTTGCGCGGATCCGGCGCCTTGCCGGCGAGGGAGTCGGTGATGTTGTAGCCGTCGAGGTGGACCTTGTAGGTGCCGTTGCCGACCTTCATCCCCTTGAGGAGCTGCTCCTTGACGTCCGGAACCCCCGCGGCGGCCAAGAGCGTCGGCACCATGTCCTCGTGGGCGTAGATGTCGTTGCTGATGGTCCCCGGCTTGATCACGCCGGGCCAGCGGATCGCGCACGGCACCCGGTAGCCTCCCTCCCAGTTGCTCGCCTTCTCGTTGCGGAACGGCGACGTGCCGCCGTCGGGCCACGAGAACTTCTCCGCGCCGTTGTCCGTGGAGTACATGACGATGGTGTTCTGGTCGAGGCCGAGCTCCTTCAGCTTGTCGAGGAGCTGCCCGACCATCGCGTCGTGCTCGACCATGCCGTCGGGATAGACCCCGAGCCCGGTCTTGCCCTGGCTCTCGGGCTTCAGGTGCGTCCAGATGTGCATGCGGGTGGAGTTCCACCACAGGAAGAACGGCTTGTTCGCCTTCTTCGCGCGGTCGAGGTAGTCGAGCGACGCCTTCGTGATCTCCTCGTCGATCGTCTCCATGCGCTTCTTGCCGAGCGGGCCGGTGGACTCGATCTTCTGCGTCCCGTCGGGCATGGCCCACGTGTGGATCACGCCGCGCGTCTGGTACTTCTTGATCAGCGCCGGATCCTTGAAGTAGTCGGGGTCCTCGAACTCCTCCTCGGCGTTCAGGTGGTAGAGCGAGCCCATGAACTCGTCGAACCCGTGGGCGGTCGGCAGGTGCTCGTCGAGGTCGCCGAGGTGGTTCTTGCCGAACTGCGCGGTCATGTAGCCCTGGGCCTTGAGCAGCTGCGCCAGCGTCACGTCGCGCGCCTGGAGCCCTTCCTTCGCGCCGGGCAATCCGACCTTGAGCAGGCCCGTGCGGAAGCCGACCTGTCCGGTCAGGAACGCCGCGCGGCCCGCCGTGCAGCTCTGCTGGCCGTACCAGTCGGTGAACAGCGCGCCCTCCTTCGCGATGCGGTCGATGTTGGGCGTCCGGTAGCCCATCATCCCCTGGTTGTAGGCGCTGACGTTCCAGTAGCCGATGTCGTCGCCCCAGATGACGAGGATGTTGGGCTTCCCGGCGGCCGTCTGGGCCGCCGCGGGCCCGGCGCCCAGCAGGAGCGCGCCGGCGAGCACGAAAACGAGGGCGCCTGCGCGCCGCGGGACCGAACCGGGGTTCGAGACTCTACGCATGTTCACTCCTTTTCTGGCGGCTTTCTATCACTTCCCGCGCCGGCGCCGCCGAGAGCGGACCCCGAGGGCGAAGAGCGCGACGGCGACGGGCGGCGCGGCCACGAAGGGCCAGATCGCGACGAGGCGCGGGGCGGGCGCTTCGACCGGCATCGTTCCGCTCACCGCCGCCGCGTCCGCCGAGCGGCGCACGACGACCTCGAAGGCCCAGAGACCCGCGTTCGGGAGGAAAACCGCCGCCGATTTCAGGAGGCGGTTCGTCCCGGGGCCCGCGACGAACGTCCTGGACTCGCGGGCTCCCGGGGCCGTGAGGCGAACCTCCACGCGGGCATCGAGGAGGACCTCCCCGCTCGACCGGTCCTGGACCAGGACGCTCACGTCCGCGGGCCCGGCCGTCAGCGGCTCGGGCGCCGTGAAGACCGTGACCGTGAACGGGCCGGCCTCCTCGCGTCCTCGCACGCGGCCGCCGTCGGCAGCCAGGACCGCCGCCTCCAGCAGGAGCGCGACGCACGCCGCCGTGCGCCTCACCCGTGCACCATCCCGCGCATCGGCATCGGCTGCAGGAAGATCCACACTCCCGCGACCCACAGCGCCGCCGCCACCGCCGCCCACGGCAGCGCCCGGCGCGCCGATCCCGCGACCCGCCAGCCGGCGTACAGCGAGAGCAGGAGGCCGGCGTCCAGGAGCAGGAGCTGCAGCGGGAGCAGCGCGCGCGCCGTCGCCCAGCCCGCCAGCAGGTGGTAGCCCCAGTGCGCCGCCCAGGTCACCAGGCCGAGCGGCACCAGGGCGAGCGCCAGCCGGGCGCGCTGTTCCCGCGCCGACCCGGCGAGGGCCACCGCGAGCGCCGCCGAGACGGCGCCGGTGAACGCGGCCGCCGACGCCGGCCGCACCATCGCGAAGGCGCTCGCGAACGCCCCGCCGACGAAGACGAGCGCCAGCGCCGCCAGGTCGAGCCGCCCGGCGAACCGCCCGACCGACGAGCGCGGCGGGTCGCGCACGAGCTCGCGGGCGGGCAGGACGGGCAGGATCCCGATCGCGTCGTGGGGGCACGCCTTCACGCAGTCGAGGCAGAAGGTGCAGTCCAGGTTGCCGGCCTTGTGCGGCAGGAGGAGGTCGAGCTCGCAGCCGCGCCGCGCCGCGTTCCCGCGCAGGCAGTCGCGGGTCGAGCACGCCGCGCAGGCCTCCGGCCGCCTCACCCTCACCTCGAGCGGAGAGACGAGCGAGCCGACGAACTGGAACTGGCCGATCGGGCAGACGTACTTGCAGAAGCTCGCGCCGCGGAAGAACGCGTCCACCGCGAAACAGGCGGCGAAGTACCCGACCAGCACCCAGGCGGTCGCGGACGGCCGGTCCCAGAGGTCGAACGCCTCGTACGCCCAGAAGAAGAGGCCGAGCAGCGCCGCGGCCAGCCACTTCGAGCGCAGGCGCGCGGGCCACGCGCGCGTCGCCAGGCCCAGGCGCTTGCCGAGCTCGCGCGGCAGCGTGAACGGGCACGCCATGCAGAACAGGTTCCCGGCCGCGAGCAGCCCGATCACGAGGAGCCCCCGCCCGAACGTCCACGGAACCACGCCGGCGAGGTTCGCGGCGCCGACGGGCGAGCCCCGGAGCCCGTCGGCGACGACGAGCGCGGCCAGTCCGAGCGTCGCGGCCTGCAGGGCGCGCCGGCCGTGCCGCGCGCGCAGGAGCGGCCCGACGAGGGGCGCCCGGAGCAGGTCGAAGGGGCGGCGCGGCGCGGGAGTGGGCGGCGGCTCCGGGCGCGGCGCGGGCTCGAGGCGGCGCGGCGCGAGGAGCCGGGCCGCCGCGACGACGGCCGGCACCAGGAAGACGAGCGAGCCGGGAACCCACATGAGAACGCCGGCCAGCGACTGGTCGGCGAGCGCCGAAAGTCCGAAGAGCCGCGGCGCCGAGGCGTAGGTCGGATACAGCACGCGGTCCGAGAAGGTCAGGACCGCGGCCAGCGCGGTGTTCGCGAGGTCGCCGCCGAGCAGGTACAGCGGTGTCGTCCACGCGGGCCACTGCCGCCGGCTCGGCCAGGGAAGGACGACCGGCCACCAGAAGAGAAGCCCCGCTCCGAGAAAGCACGCATGCTCGACCTCGTGCCACCCGGGAGAGCGCAGCGCAAGCTCGTAGGCCCCCGGCACGTGCCAGCCCCACATCGCCAGCGTCATCGCGCAGAGGCCCGTGACCGGGTGGGTCATCGCCCGGCCCAGCCGCTCGAGCGCCGGCCACGCCAGGAACGGGCCGAGAACCTCGCGGGACACCGCCCGCGGCAGCCCCTTCAGCAGCGGCGCCGACGGCGCGCCGAGCAGCAGCAGGGGCGGGGACGCCGCCGCGAGCAGCAGGTGCTGCACCATGTGGGCCGAGAGGAGCAGCCCCCCGAAAGCGTCGAGCGGCGAGGCCACCGCGACCCACAGCGCCGCGAGGCCGGACAGAAACGCCGCGAGCCGCCAGCGCGGGAAGTGCGTCGGCCGCAGGCGCGCGAGGCGCCGCCAGCCCCGGGCATAGACGAGGCCGGCCAGGAGAAGCAGGACCGTCGCCCACGGCGGCGCGGACCACGACGCGAGCGCGGCGGCGGCCACCGGCGACATGACCGGATGCTACCGGACGGGGGGCGCGGGCTGCGACGCGTCGCGCGCCGCGGGCTCGTTGGCGGGATGGAGCGTCTCGAGGAACGCGACGAGGGCCGTCGTCTCCGCGGGCGAGAGGTTCGTCCCGTAGGCGGGCATGTTGCCGCCGCCCTGCAGGACCTGGCGGAAGAGCTGGTCCTTCGTCAGCCGCGTCGCGACGTCGTCGAGGGCCGGCCCGCGCCGCCCGCCCGCGTCGCCGAGCGCATGGCAGTCGCGGCACTGTTTGGCCTGGAAGACGAGCGCTCCCCGCCGCACGAGGGCGCTGCGGCCCTCCAGGTCCTTCGCGGGCACAGGCATCGCGCTCCAGGCGTCCATGACGGGAGACCACGGGGCCGTGCGGCCGTAGTGGGTGAGCGTCGCCCACCCGAGCGCCGCGAAGATCACGGCGAGGACGGCGACGGGGCGCCGCCGCCAGCTCTTCTCGCCCACGCCCGCCCAGAGCGGCAGCAGGAGGAGGAAGAGGAGGGCGAGCGGCGGCCCGACGAGCAGGGCGAACGTCTCGATGCCGGGCGGCATCAGGGCCGCGACCGAGAAGATCCAGAGGAAGAAGTAGTCGGGCCGCGGAACCGTCTGGATGATCGTGGGATCGGGAGCGCCGCCGGGGCCGAACGGGCCGAAGACCGCGGCGCATCCGACGACGGCGAGGATCAGCAGCCCCGCGAAGACGAGGTCCTTCTGGAACGCGACCGGGACGAACGGGACGCCGTCCTTCTTCACCATCTCCTCGTACTCGCCGACGTAGGTGTCCTTGTTCACGAGCCGGCCGGGCATGGGGTACTCGTTGATGCCGAGCTTCAGGACCATGAGCAGGTGCACGCCGACGAAGCCGATGAGCAGGCCCGGGATCACGAAGACGTGGAGCGCGAAGAACCGCGTCAGCGTCTCGCCGGCGATGATGGGGCCGCCGAGGACGATCTGGACGATCTGCCCGCCGACGACGGGGACGCGGCCCGCGATGGAGGTGAGGATCCCGAGGCCCCAGTAGGCGTCCTGGTCGAACCGGAGGACCTGGCCGGTGAAGGCCATCCCGAGCGTCACGACGAGGAGCACGACGCCGACCATCCAGGTCAGCTCGCGCGGGTACTTGAAGGCCCCGAAGAGAAACACCTGGATCATGTGGAGGAGGACGAGCGCGACCATGAAGTTCGAGCCCCACCCGTGCATCGCGCGCAGGAACCAGCCGAGGGGCTGCTCGTGGTTGAGGACCAGCAGGCTGCGGAACGCCTCGTCGGCCGAGGGCACGTAGACGAGCGCGAGGCAGATGCCGGTCGCGATCTGCAGCAGGAAGAGGGTGAAGGCCCCGCTGCCGAAGACGTACCACCAGCTCGCCGAGCGGCGGGGCACGGGATGCGCCGCGGTCTCGCGGATCGCGGCGCCGAGCTTGAGGCGCGCGTCCAGCCAGTCGAGCGCCGGGCGGATCAGGCGCACGGAACTCCTCCGGGCGCGCGCCTGCCGGCCACGACGTTGCCGAGCGTGGGCATCATCCCCGCCTTGATCCAGAGGCGGTCGTTCTCCACCTTGAAGTCGTACCGGAAGAGCCCCCGGGGCGGCGGCCCGGCGGCCCGGCTGCCGTCGGCGTAGTACGCGCCGCCGTGGCACGGGCAGAGGAAGAGGCCCGACTGCGGGAACCACCGGACCGGGCAGCCGAGGTGCGCACAGTTGACGGCGAACACCTGGAACGCGGCGCTCCCGGTGCGCCGCACCCAGCACGGGATCTCGGCCGTCTGCCCGTCCCAGGGCCGCGTGGACGGATTCCGGAAGGTCGCCATCCGCGTCTGCCCTTCCGGGAACGCGGAGAGCTCGCCGAGCTCCACCCACGACAGCGCGTCGCGCATGTTCCGCCGGCGCGCCGGCGAGAGCAGGTACCCGACGATCGGCGCCGCGAGCGCGAGACCCGCCAGGGCGTTCAGCGCGATGCCGAGCTTCAGGAGAAGGCCGCGGCGCGAGATGGGAACGGTCATGGGTTCCTCCCCGGATACGGCTGTCCGGGCGCGGCGGGGCGCTGCGCCGAGAGCCAGGCGACGACGTCCGAGACGTCCTGCGGATCGAGCGGCCGCCCCGCGACGTCGTTGCGCCAGTCGGGCTGCCCGATGTCGGGCCGGCCCGCGATCACGGTGGTGCGCAGCGACTGGTCGCTCGAGAGGCCGAGAAAGGAGCCGTCCACGATCGAGCCGGCTTTCGGGCCGCCCGCGCCCGACGGCCCGTGGCAGGAGGCGCAGAACGTGGCGTAGACGGCCGCGCCCCGCGCCGGGTCTCCGGGAGCGGCGGCATACGGCGGCGGCGCCGCGCCCCCGAGGGCGTCCGCCTTCGCCCAGCCGCGGATGCCGCGGACGAGGATCTCGATCTGCGCGGCGGTGAGCATCCCGCCGGAGGCCTGCGCGAAGGCCGGCATGAGGCTGCCGCGCACGCCGTCGGACGCCGCGCGCCGGAGGACCGCGTCGTCGGCGATCGCGAGGTAGACCGGGTCCGCGAGGCCGATGGCGCCCGCGCCCCCCCGGCCGTTCGGGCCGTGGCAGCCGGCGCAGTTCTCCGCGTACAGGACCTCGAAGCTCTTCACCGCGTCGGGCCGGACCTCGACGGCGTCGGCCTTCGGGCGGCCCGGCATTCGGTCGCACCCCGCCGCCGCTCCGAGCACGCAGGCCGCCAGGGCCGCGATTCCCTTCCACGGCGGCCTCACGGCTCGTCGCCCCCGTCCTTCGGCCGGAGGATGCCCGGCGTCTCGATGCCGGCCCGCACCGCGAACGACTCGAACTGCATCGTGCGCACCCGCGCGGTGCGCGTGACGACCGCGCCCGCGACCAGGCCGAACGCCACCTGCGTGACGACGAACCACGGCCAGTCCACGTGCGCCTCGAGCGTCGGATTCACCATCTGGAGCGTCGCGTGCAGGAACCCCGTCCACAGGAGCGGCGCGATCACGCCGCCGAGCAGGATCGGCCGGCGCGGGAACATCGGCAGCATCACGCCGTAGAGCAGCCCCACCATCAGGGAGGTCAGCAGGTGGATCACGGTGGCGAGGAGCAGGCCGTCGGCATGGAACTGCCGCAGCCCCTCGAGCGGCAGGGCCGCGAGCTTCGCCGAGGCCCCCGCCGCGAGCAGGTTGATCGGGTACCAGACGCTGCCCTGCCGGACGACGCCGTAGAGGACCGCCAGCACGGCCATCGCGACGGACCCCGCGAGGCCGCCCTTGACCCCCGCCGACACCGGCTGGACCTCGAGCGGGAGCCGGGCGCGGTGCGGGCCGCGCCCGACGTCGATCCGCGCCACCGATTCGCGCAGCGAGACCGGAAACTCGACGAGCGGAGCGACCGGCACCGTCTCCTCCCGCTCGTGCGGGAGGACCTCGCGGAACCAGCCGACCGCTCCGGCGCCGAGCAGCACGGCGCCGACCGCCGACACGCCGAGGTTCGTCACGAGGCCGGCGGCGAGCAGCGTGATGCCGAACGCCATGACCATCGGCCACGCCGTCGGGCGCGGCAGGTCCACGCTCTTCGGCCTTCCCCGTTCGATCTCTTCGAGCGTCGGCATGAAAGCCCCTAGCGTCCGATCCCGTAGACGACGACGAGGACGACGACCCAGACGGCGTCCACGAAGTGCCAGTAGAGCGCGAGCACGTGCATCCGCTCGGCGTGCTCGCGCGCGACCTTGCCGGCGAGCGCCAGCAGGAGCACGACGACGAACAACAGCGTCCCCATGACGACGTGGAAGGCGTGCAGGCCCACGAGCGAGTAGAACGTCGTGCCGAAGAGGTTCGTGCGGATCGTCAGGCCCTTCTCGACGATCAGCCGCTTCCACTCGAGGCCCGTCCCGGTGAGGAAGACCGCCGCCAGGGCGATCGTGAGCGCCCACCACGCCCGAAAGGCGCCGAGGCCTCCCCGGCGCAGCGCGCTGACCGCGAACGTGATCGTCGCGCTCGAGGCGAAGAGGCAGATCGAGATGAAGATCGGCAGATCGAGCACGTCCTTCGGCTGCGGCCCCGCCGCGCTCTTGCCGAGATAGAAGACGTACGCCACGACGAAGATCGTGAAGATCGCGGCCTCGGCGAGGATGAGACACGCCATCCCGACCGGGCCCCGGGAGGGCAGCTCCCAGCGCTCGGGCGGACGCGGCAGGGCGTCGGCGCGGACGTGGCTCATTCGTACTTCCAGTCCGGGTCGTCCGGGTGCTTGAAGTCCCAGAGGGGCCGCCGGCTCCGGACGACCGGCAGCCTCGCGAAGTTGTACGACGGGGGCGGCGAGGTCACGACCCACTCGAGCGTCCAGGCGTCCCAGGGGTCGTTGCCGGCGAGCCGTCCCTTCGCGAGCGAGCGCGCGACGTTCCCGAGGAAGATCAGGATGGCCACGCCCTGGAGGACGGCGCCGACCGAGCAGACGAAGTTGAACGTCCCCCAGCCGCGGCTCGCCTCGTAGGTGTAGATGCGCCGCGGCATCCCGAGCAGCCCCGGAACGTGCATCGTGTCGAACGTCAGGTGGAACCCGATCACGAAGAGCCAGAAGTGCCAGCGGCCCAGGCGCTCGGAGAGCATCCGGCCGGTGACCTTGGGGAACCAGTAGTAGATCGCCCCGAAGATCGCCATCACGATCCCGCCGACGATGACGTAGTGGAAGTGGGCGACGACGAAGTACGAGTCCGTCAGCTGCCAGTCGAAGGGCACGGAGGCGAGCATGATCCCGGTCAGGCCCGCCAGCAGGAACTGGAAGAGAAACGCCAGGCAGAAGAGCATCGGCACGGCGAAACGGATCTTGCCGCCCCAGAGCGTCCCCAGCCAGTTGAAGATCTTGATCCCGGTCGGGATCCCCACCGCCATCGTCGTCATCGCGAAGAACGTGTTCGCGTGCGAGGTCATGCCCACCGAGAACATGTGGTGGGCCCAGACGCCGAGCGACAGGAACCCGATCCCCGTCGTCGCGGCGACCATCGCGGGATAGCCGAAGATCGCCTTGCGGGAAAAGACCGGGAGGATCTCGGAGACGAACGCGAACGCGGGGATCACCAGGACGTAGACCTCGGGGTGCCCGAAGATCCAGAAGAAGTGCTGCCAGAGCACCGCGGAGCCGCCGGCCTGCGTGTCGAAGAAGTGCGCGCCGAGATAGCGGTCGAGCGAGAGCATGATCTGCGCCGCCGAGAGCGGAGTCATGACGACGAGGGTCAGCGCGGACATCGTCAGCATCATCCACGCGAACAGCGGCATGCGCGTCAGGGTCATGCCGGGACAGCGCAGGCAGACCGTCGTCGTGACGACGTTCAGGGCGGTGCCGATCGTGCCGATCCCCATGACGAAGATGCCGAGCGTCCAGTAGTCGGTGGAATGCCCCCGCGAGAACGCCTTCGCCGTCAGGGGCGCGTAGGCGAACCAGCCGACGTCCGGGGCGCTGCCGGCCCCGAAGAGCCCGTCGCCGCCGATGAAGCTGAAATAGAGGAGCAGCCCGCCGAAGGCCGTCAGCCAGAAGCCGAGCGCGTTGAGCCTCGGGAAGGCCATGTCGCGCGCCCCGATCATGAGCGGCACGAGGTAATTCGCGAAGCCGAACAGGATCGGCACGGCCACGAGGAAGATCATCGTGGTGCCGTGCATCGTCATCATCCGGTTGAACACCTGGGGCGAGACGAAGTGGTTGTTCGGCACGGCGAGCTGGATCCGCATGATCGTCGCCTCGACCCCGCCGACCGCCAGGAACAGGATGCCGTACAGGACGTACATCACGCCGAGGCGCTTGTGGTCCACCGTGGTCACCCAGCCGTGGAGCGTCTCGAGCAGGCGGACGCGGGCGTCCCCCGCGGGCGAGACGGCCGGGGCGCTGAGGAGCTCGGACGACATCGCGCGGCCTACTTCAACGTCAGCAGGTAGGCGACGAGCGCGTCGAGCCTGCCTTCGTCGAGCTGCATCGCGGGCATCAGCGCCCCGGGCTTGAGCGTGTTGGGATCCCGGACCCAGGCGCGCAGGAACGCGGGGGTGTTCGGGACGGCTCCCGCGGCGATCGTGTCCCGACTCATGAGGTGCGTCAGGTCGGGGCCGTAGAGGCCGTTGCCGACCGTGCCGCGCACCGTGTGGCAGTTGAGGCAGGCGGTGGTCTCGAAGATGCGGCGGCCGGCTTCGACGTCGGGAGCGGAGACGGCCGCGGCCTTCTGGGCCGCGACCCAGCGGTCGAAGTCCTCGCGCGTGTGCACGTAGACCCGCAGCAGCATCTTCGCATGCTGCGTGCCGCAGTATTCCGCGCACTGGCCCTCGTAAAAGCCCGGCTCGTGCGGATCGATCCAGGTCTCGTTGACCCTGTTCGGGATGAGGTCGGTCTTCCCGGCCAGCCGGGGCACCCAGAAGCTGTGCGCCACGTCGGCCGACTGGAGCCTGAGGAACGTCGGCGCCGGGTGCGCGGCGTCGCTCACGGGCACGTGGAGCTCGTTGGCGGTGACGATCCCGTACTCGGGGTACCGGAACTCCCACCACCACTGCCGCCCGATCGCCGTGATCTCGAGCGCGCCGGGCGGCTTCACCCGGTCCTGGATCTGAAAGACCGTGCGGGCCGTCGTCAGCGACATCACGATCACGACGAGGATCGGGATCACCGTCCAGGCCACTTCCACCTGCTCGCTGCCGTAGACCTGGGGCGGCTCGGCGGCGTCGTCGCCCGGCCGCCGGCGGAACCGCACGAGCGCGACGACGAGCAGCGTGAACACGACCGCGAAGATCGCCCCCGTGATGCCGAGGACGAAGAGGGAGTAGCGGTAGATCGCGGCCGATTGCGAGGACATCGGCCGGAAGACGCTCGTGCCGGAGGGTTCGGCCAGCAGACCGGCGGCGGCCAGCCAGACGAGCGCGCCGACGCCGGCTCGCCGGCCGCGGCGTCCGAAAAAGAGAGGTGCGACTCGATTCTTCTTCATCGCAAGGATGAGCGGAAGGCTGCCAAGGACTATATCCCGGCCGGGTCCGACGTACGGCGGGACGGCCCGCGGCGTGCCCGATCCGGACGAATCTGTTTCGGGTGCCGCCCGTAACGATATAGTTCCCGCCATCAGCGTCCCAGAGGAGGCCATGATGACCCTGTCGAAGTCCCGGCGGCTGATGCGGGCCCCGATCCTGCTCGCGGCCGTCGTCGCCGGCGCGGCGAGCCAGGCCTGCAAGAAGGAAGCGCCTCCGGCGATGCCGCCTCCCGTCGTCGAGGTCGCCCCGGTCATCCAGAAGGACGTTCCGATCTACGAGGACTGGATCGGGACCCTCGACGGCTTCGTCAACGCCCAGATCCGGCCCCAGGTCGAGGGCTACCTCCTCCGGCAGGTCTACAAGGAAGGCACCCTCGTCCACGCCGGGGAGACCCTGTTCGAGATCGATCCCCGGACCTTCCAGGCCGCTTACGACCAGGCGAAGGGGAACCTCGCCCAGTACCAGGCCATGCTCGCCAACGCGAAGACGACGGTGGCGCGCTACACGCCCCTCGCCGCGGAGAAGGCGATCAGCCAGCAGGAGCTGGACGACGCCGTGACGAAGGAGCGCACGGCGCAGGCCAACGTGGAGGCCACGCAGGCCGCCCTCGAAAAGGCCCAGCTGAACCTCGGCTGGTGCAAGGTCGTGTCCCCGATCGACGGCGTCTCGGGCATCGCGAAGGCGCAGGTCGGCGACCTCATCAACTCCCAGACCCTGATGACGACCGTCTCGCAGGTCAACCCGATCAAGGTGTACTTCAACCCGAGCGAGATGCAGTACATGGCCTGGGTCGCCAAGAACGGCCCCATCACGCGCACGATCGAGACGGGAGCGAACCTCGAAGAGGGCAGCCTCGAGCTGATCCTCGCCGACGGGTCCGTGTTCGGCCACCGCGGCAAGCCGTTCCTCGCGGGCCGCGAGGTGGACGTCAAGACCGGCACGATCCAGCTCGCCGGCGTGTTCCCGAATCCCGAGAACCTCCTGCGCCCCGGGCAGTACGGCAAAGTCCGCGTCGCCACCGAAGTCCGGAAGGGCGCCCTCCTGATCCCGCAGCGGGCGGTCTCGGAGCTGCAGGGCGTCTTCCAGGTCGCCGTCGTCGGCGCGGGCAACAAGGTCGAGGTCAAGGCCGTCCAGACGGGGCCGCGGGTCGGCAGCCTCTGGGTGATCGAGAAAGGCCTGGCCCCGGGCGACAAGGTCATCGTCGAGGGCGCCGAGAAGGTGCGGCCCGGCATGGAGGTCAACCCGAAGGAGGCGTCCGCCGAGCCAGCGCCGGCGGCCGCCGAGAAGCCCGCCGCGACGGAGCCCGGGAAGTAGACCGTGGCGAAATTCTTCATCAACCGCCCGATCGTCGCGATCGTCATCGCGATCATCACGGTCCTCGCCGGCGTCGTCGCCATGAAGGATCTTCCGATCGCGCAGTTCCCCAACATCGCCCCCCCGATGATCTCGGTCAACGCGACGTACACCGGCGCGGACGCCCTGACCATCCAGAACGCCGTGGCCACCCCGATCGAGCAGCAGATGAACGGCGTCAAGAAGATGCTCTACATGCAGAGCATCAACTCGAACAACGGCACGATGCT
>JAYRMU010000047.1:0-7711 GCA_041912555.1 Thermoanaerobaculia bacterium | reverse complement strand
GGGGGTGGCACTGGGGGTGCCGCGGCTGGGGGGCGCGGGCCCCGGCGGGCCCACCACAACATAACCCCGCACTCCCCCCTCCCCGCCCCCCCGGGATCGACCTCCGACCTTGACCGCGCCTCCGCTCCGGCGGACACTGCCCGCAACGTGAAGGCGCTCGAGCTCGTGCTGGTGTTGCTGGCCGCGACCGCGGCGATCAGCGTGATCGCCGAGCGGCTGGTCGTGCCGTCGCCGGTCCTGCTGGTGCTGGCCGGAACGATCCTGGCGTTCGTTCCTGGGCTGCCGCGGCCGAGGCTTTCGCCGGAGGTGATCTTCCTCGTCTTCATCCCTCCGCTCTTGTACTGGTCCGCCATCAACACGTCCTGGCGCGACTTTCGCTGGCATCTGCGCTCGATCTCGCTGCTCTCCGTGGGCCTGGTTCTCGTGACGATGGCGGCGGTGGCGGCCGTCGCGCACGCGCTCGTGCCGGCGCTGCCGTGGCCCTCGGCCTTCGTGCTCGGCGCGATCGTCTCTCCGCCCGACGCCGTCGCCGTGACCGCCGTGACGCGGCGGCTCGGCATCCATCGGGCGATCCTGACGGTGCTCGAGGGCGAGGGGCTCGTCAACGACGCGACGGCGCTGGTCGCCTACCGGATGTCGGTGGCGGCGGTCGTGGCGGGGGCGTTTTCGCTGCGGGTGGCGACGGTCGAGTTCGCGTGGGCGGCGGTCGCGGGCGTGGGCGTCGGCCTCGGCGTGGGAATGGCGATCGTGGCTCTGCGGCGGCGCCTGGGAGTGAGCTCGGTCGCGTCCAACACGGTCTCTCTTCTCACGCCCTTCGCCGCCTACATTCCGGCCGAGCACCTCGGGGCCTCGGGCGTTCTCGCGGTCGCCGCCGTCGGTCTCTACCTCGGCCGCCGTGGCCCGAGCGTGCTTTCTCCGCAGACGCGGACGCAGGCGGTCGCGATGTGGGAGATGCTCACCTTCCTCCTCGAGGGGCTCGTGTTCATCCTCGTCGGCCTCGAGCTGCCCATGGCGGTCGCCGCCCTCCACGAGTACCGGATCGGCACGCTCGCGGCCGCGGTCGTCGCCGTGTCGGTAGCCGCGGTCCTCGTGCGGATGGTCTGGGTCATCCCGGGCACGTACCTGCTCGGGGGCGCCCTGCGGCTGCTCGGGCGGCCCGAGCCGATGCCGCCGTGGCAGAACGTGGTCTTCATCGGGTGGGCGGGCCTGCGCGGCGCCGATTCCCTCGTGATCGCCCTGTCCCTGCCCCTGGCGGTCGCCTCGGGCGCGCCGTTTCCGGGACGGGACCTCATCCTGTTTCTGACCTTCGCCATCATCTTCGTGACCCTCGTCGTGCAGGGGTTGAGCCTGAAGGCGGTGATCCGTCTGCTCGGCCTGAAGGCCGATCCCGAGAGCGCCCGCGAAATGTCCGCGGCGCGCGCTCGCCTGGCCGTCGTGGGGCTGGAGGCGCTCGACGCGCTCCCCGTCGAGCAGCCGGGAGCGGAGGACGCGAGGAAGGCGCTGCGCTTGAAGTACGAGCACGTGGCGCACCGGTTCCAGGCGAGGCTGCACAACAAGCGCATCGCGCGCGACGAGGAGCGCATCGAAGCGTACCGGACGATGCGCCTGAAGATGCTCTTCGCCGAACGCGGCGCCCTGATCGCCATGCGCGACAAGAACGAGATCTCCGACGACGTCCTGAGGGAGATCCAGCACGACCTCGACCTCGAGCAGGTCCTTCTCGAGCAGCCCGGACCCTCCGACGGCGGCTTCGAAACCGCCCCCGAGATCCTCCGCGAAACGCGGGGGTGACGGGGGAGCGGACCGGCCCGGGCCGGCGCGGTCCGGGAGTTGCCCGTACACTCGACAACCAGGAGGAACCCATGCACCGTCGTCCATGGCGTACGGTCCTGCTGACGTTCGCCGGCCTCTGCGCGGCGCTCGCCGTGTCCGCCGAGCAGTCCGCGAACGAGCAGGCCGTCTGGAAGCTGGAGGCCGATTACTGGAAGTTCGTCAAGGCGGGCGATCTCGAGGCCTATCGGGGACTCTGGCACGGCAATTTCGTCGGGTGGCCTTCCTCGAGCGCGCAGCCCGCGCGAAAGAACCACATCACCGACTGGATCACCCGGTTGACGGACAAGGGGATCCGGCTGCAGTGGTACTCGATCGAGCCGGCTGCGAGTCAGGCCACGGAGAACATCGTCATCACGCACTACTGGGTGACGGCGTTCTGGTCCGACAAGGACGGCAAGGGAGACCCTCCCGAAACGAACCGGATCACCCACACGTGGATCAGGACTCCGACGGGGTGGCAGATCCTGGGAGGCATGTCCGCGCCTCCGGGGAAATGAGCAGCGTAGGGGTCAGTCCTGATTTCTGATTTGGCGCGGCCGGGCGGCCGTCGGCAAGGCAAAGAGGCCCGTACCGACGGCGCTAGTTCCTCCGGCTCGTCATCCAGGTGCCCGTGTCGACGACCTTGCCCTTGTACAGGGTTTCGAACGTGCCCGACAAGGAATCGCCGCTCCTCGCGCCCTTGATCCGGGAAGAGGCTCTCTGGCCCTTGACCTGGAAGTCGTAGGCCGCTTCGATGGAGTCGCCCTTCACGGCGAGCGAGGTCATGGGAGATTTCGTCGGCTGCCCATCGAGCACGGCGACGACGGCGCCGGTCCAGTTGCCGCCCTGGCCTGGCGTGAAGGTGAGTTGATAGTCGCCGCTCTTGCCCGCCTTGTTGGTGTAGGTCCCCACGTAGGTTCCGCCGAGACCCTCCGCGGCGATTGCCTCGAGAGGAAGCAGGAGGAGGGCCGAAAGGACGATCCAAAGGCTTCTTCGCATGGCACGGGACCATACCATCCGCATCGCGCGCCGGAGGGGATCGGCCATCAAGGGAGGGTGCGGCTCAGTCCTGGTCCCCTGCTGACTTGCGGGTGGGCAGAAATCAGGACTGACCCATCAACGCAACTCCGCCCATTTCAGTTCCACTGCAGGCCGAGCGCCTTCGCCAGGAAGATCGCCATCTGGCGGCGGGTCACCGGGTTGTCGGGGCAGAACTTCCCCCCGCCGCAGCCCCCGGTGATGCCGGACGCCGCGAGCGCCTCGATGAACTGGAAGCCGAAGTCGCTCGTCGGCACGTCGGTGAAGGTCGCCGCCGCCGGCGCCGGGCTGACCTGGAGGTGGTAGCGCAGGATGGCGCCGGAGATCGAAAGCGTGCCGTCGTGCGCGGGGATGTTGACGAGGAGCAGGACCTGCGACAGCTCGTTGTCGACCTGGACCGGCGCTGGCGTCATGTCGGCGACGAACGCGGAGCATCCCGGCGCTCCCGCGCTTGCCCCCGAGCCCGGGACGGAGGTCACCTCTCCGGTATACGAGGTCACCTCGACGTAGCCTGAAATGTCCGCCCCCGCATTCGAATCGCAGTAATCGAACTCGACCGCGTCGAGCAGCGCGCCGGAGGGCAGATGGGCCGTGGCCGCGAATGCGTCGGTCGAAATCACGTTCGTGGGATACCTCGACCACGTGTTCGTGGCGACGGCCAGGTCCGAGTAGGTCAGGCTCGAGTTCACCGGGACGAACTCGGTGACGCCGACCCTCTGATAGCTGGTCTGGGTCGTCCCGAAGGTGTTCGGCACGTCGCGGGCGCGCAGGATCGGCGCGCTCGAAGACGGTTTGGGCAGGGAAGTCGGGGAGGCCGCCGGCGAGTTCTGGGCGGCGGCCGGGCGGGTCAGGAGCAGGAAGAGCGCGGCTGCCAGAAGCCCGAGGCAGCGAGGCACGACGGTCTTCGACGGCCCGCGATCGAACACCCCGGACGCGCCGCGGCCTTCGGAACGAAATGGACGCTTCCTGACCATGCAAACACCTCCTCGTAGGCGGCGATGTTACCGCTCGGAAGGGGGTCCGTCCCGACTTCGCCGTGTTGGGAGGGGGTCAGTCCTGGTTTGCTGAATTGTCGTCGGAGAGGCCGTGACGGGGCCAGGTCGCGCGGCGAGGCCAGTGCCTGGAGCAGGTCGCCAGGGCGGGAGCGGAACCGACGGACAACCCGCTGACCCGCCGCAAGTGGCGGGCTTCATGGCCAAAGCGCTCGGCCCGAACGAGGGGCGAGGGGTCCGTCGGCCGAATCAGGCGCGACCGTCCCCGCCGACGACCGGAAGCAGCAACCGCGACGACGAAAAGATCGTGTTGACCGAGCTCGTGCCGACGCTCGCGTGCCGGAACATGAGCAGCGCCGGCCTGGCTTCGCCCTGGTCGTCCGACGTGAGGTAGAGCCGGATCCTGTGTCCCGCCTTGAACCGCCGGCCGTTGGGCACCAGTGGAATCCGGTAGCGCACCGCCTGGCCGATCGGCACGGCTTCGAATTCCCGGCAGGGCAGGACGGGAGCGCCGGGCCTGCTCGCCGAGGCGTCGACGTTCCGCAGGCCCGCCCGCAGATAACCGCCCGTGACGGAAACTTCCCGGCCCGTCTGGTCGACGTCCTGGAGGATGGCGATGAACGCGGAGTCGGGCGCGGTGCACGAGGCGTCGAGCTGCAGTTCGATCGGTCCGACGACGTCGAGATCCCGGGCGAGCGGTGCGCCGTCCCACGCCAGGAAGGCGGGCGGATCGGCTTCGCTGGTGAACGGCCGGTTGAGTCCCGAGCCGAGATTCATGTACGTCCGGGCGCCGGCGTCGCCCTCCTGGTCGCCGAGGGAGCCGTCGGCGCGGAGGGCGTGGCTTCGGAGGGATGCCTCCGGAGGCGGCCATGCCTCGGTCGTCCGCCAGCCTTCCGCCTCGGGAAGGACGTACCGAAAGCGCGGCCCGTCGAGAATGCCCGTGTCGCGGCCGCGGAGCCAGTGGTCGAACCAGGCGAGCGCTTCGACGTGAAGGCTCTCCCACGGCCACGCGAGGCCGTGCTCGCCGAGCATCGCGACCCGGACGTGGGGGCTGCCGGTCAGCTTCTCGAAGCCCGGGAACGTGTGGGGCAGGTGCAGCGGCACGTTCATCCAGTCGCACCCGAGATAAACCGGAATGTTCACGCGGTCGAGCAGGGGAAGGAGGTTGCGATCCTCCCACCATGCATCGCGGAGCGGATGCTCGGCGGCAATCGCGCGCCAAAGGTCGTCCCACGGATGCGGAGCGTGATGGAGCCTCAGGAGGACCTTGAGCCCCGCGATCGCGGCCTCGCCGTTGGCGTGCTCGAACTTCCGGTGGATCGCGGGCGTGAGGAGCAGCTCCCGGACGGCCGCGATCAGCTTGCTCCGCCAGAACGCGTCCGGGCGGGCCGAGGTCATGCCGATCATCGAGAGAAACGGCGTGACGAAGCTGCTGCTCATCAATCCGTGGTGCGTCGCCGACTGGTAGAGGTCGAACGTGCAGGCGAGGGGCATGATCGCCTTCAGGTGCGGCGGCCTCTCGACCGCGGCCTCCACCTGCGTCATGGCGAAGTAGCTGATGCCGACCATGCCGACGTTGCCGTCCGACCAGGGCTGCGCGGCCGCCCACTCGACGAGGTCGTGCATGTCGCGGCGTTCCTGGCCGTCGAAGAATCCCCACGTGCCGCCCGAGCCGCCGGTGCCGCGAAGGTTGGCGATGACGTGCACGTATCCGCGAGGGACGAAGAAGTCGCTGGCGCCCGCTTCGATGAACCCGGCCGGCGCGCCGAGGTCCTGGATCTGCCGGGGGTAGGGGGAGGCGGCGACGAGCACGGGATAGCGCCCGGGCTCGGCGGGGCGGTGCACGTCGGCGAGAAGGCGGATGCCGTCGCGCATCGGAACGGCGACGTCGTCGTCCCTCGCCATCGCGTGCGTCGGCTGCGAGAGGTTTCGGTACTCGCGCCCGGTGGTCTGCGGACCGTTGAGGCGCCGCTGACCGGGCTCGACGCCTGACGCTGGAACTCCGGTCATGGGGTCAGTCCCGGCTCGTGGACGTTTCGGCCGCCGCGGAGGCTACTTCGCCGCCTTCGGCAGCGGCGTCCGCGAGTACATTCCGATCGGGTGTCCGGCCGGGTCGATGACGAGGCCGATCGATCCCCGGTCGCCGGACAGGTCGAACGGGAATCCGGGAACGATCGTGCCTCCGAGCTCCTTCGCCTTCGCGCAGCTGGCGGGCAGGTCCTTCACCTGGATGTAGACGACGCCGTCGTACGGGCTGATCGTCCCCTCGGCCTTGCGAAGCGTTCCGATGGCCTGGCCGCCGGAGACGATCTCCGCGGCCAGGTTCTCGTATTCCTTCACCGACGTGAACTGCCAGCCGAAGAGCCCTTCGTAGAAGGCCTTCGACTGGGCGAGGTTCGTCGTCGTGATGTCGAACCACGCGACGCGCCCGTCCCCGACGTCCGGCTTGGGCCCCTTGTTGTCCGCGGCCGTGGAGGGACCGGCGACGAACGCGAGAGAGAGGGCCGCTGCGAAAACCGTCTTGCGCATGGCGTTCTCCTTGTCGTTTCGAACGGTCGGAAGGCGACTGGCGGAATGCTAGTCGGAGTTCCGTCTGGCGACAACCGGGTCCGGCAGCTCGGGTCGCGCCGTCCGCCTCACGGCACCGGAAAGCAGTCCAGGTCGTCGGCGAACTGCAGCGGCCCGGAGTAGAGCTTCCGGATCTCGGTCCGGGTCTGCTCCTCCTTGCCGAGCGTTCGGAGCATCCGGTGGGAGAGGACGAGGCGCTTCACGCGAGCGCCGGCGGCGATCTGCCCGATGACGGACGGCGGCATGTGGAGGTTTCGCTCGACTCCGGTCGCGCCCTCAGGGACCGCGTTGTGCGCGACGAACAGGTCGGCATCGGCGGCGAGCCCGGCGAGGCCGCCCTCGCCGCTGGTGTCGCCGCTGAAGACGAGGACCGTCTTGCCGACCTCGATCCGCCACGCCAGGGCGGGCACCCCGCCGTGGACGACGCGAGCCGGATATGCCGAGAGGCCGTCGCCGCGAAAGGCCGCCGTCTTCGGGGCGTCCCCGGCGACGTCGTGGGGTTGGAGCTTGTAGCTGCCGTTCTCCCGCGGCTCGTAAAGGTCGCTCAGGTACCGGTACGCGCCACGCTCGCCGCCGAAGAGGTCGCGGACGAACTCCGTCGTCGACGGCATGAAGTCGTTCCCCGGGGGGCCGTAGATCGGAAGCGGACGCGTGCGGTCTTCGAACCAGGAGGACTTGACGAGCGCGGCGAAGTCACCGCTGTGGTCCACGTGGAAGTGGGAGAAGAGGATCGCGTCGAGCTGCGACATCGTCGCGCCGCTCTCGCCGAAGCGCAGGGCGCTTCCTCCGCCCGCGTCCACGAGCACCCGGGCGCGGCCGTCCTGCCAGACGAGGTAGCTCGTCGAAGCGCGCTTGTCCTGCAACTCGGGGCCGCCCGAGCCGAGGACCTGGACGGCGATCCCTTTCGTGCCGCAGGGCTGCGGCTCGGCGGCGGACGAGGAGGCCAGCGCCAGGAGAAAGGCCGGCAGCGCCATGCGCATGGACGGATCCTACGCCCTGGAGCGGCGGCCGAGCCCCGCTCGCGCGTGCCGGGGCCGGTCGCGACCTGATTGGCCGGCTTCCGACGGCCAGCGATCGCCTTCCGCCGCCGCCGTCACCCGCGCCGCGCCTTCTCGATGGCGGCGACGTCGACCTTCTTCATCGTCATCATCGCCGCGAAGGCCCGCTTCGCCTCGTCTCCGCCGGCCGCGAGCGCGTCGGTCAGGGCGCGCGGAGTGATCTGCCACGAGAGGCCCCAGCGGTCCTTGCACCAGCCGCACTGGCTCTCCTGGCCGCC
Source organism: Thermoanaerobaculia bacterium (assembly GCA_041912555.1). Lineage (GTDB taxonomy): Bacteria > Acidobacteriota > Thermoanaerobaculia > UBA5066 > Gp7-AA6 > DAHUXD01. Next base: position 25 of record JAYRMU010000047.1, on the reverse strand, counting down.
GTTGCCGACGATCGCGTTCCAGTAG
>JAYRMU010000046.1:0-91395 GCA_041912555.1 Thermoanaerobaculia bacterium | reverse complement strand
CTCGATGTCTTCTTCTGCCACCAGAAAGTCGCTCAGATCAGTCAAAACCCCTCCCCAAGCCCCTCCCCAAAAGACAAATGAAAACCGTCCACCATGTCTCCGAACATCTGTCCACCATCTCTCCGGTCTATACACTCCCGGTGGGAGAGGGGGTAGAGACGTGGCGGTCACCACGACCCTCTCCCGGTGGGAGAGGGGGTAGGGGCGTGGCGGGTGTTGCAGTCGTTCAGGCGAGCCGCTCGGGGTGAGGCCTCTCCCTGCGGTCGCCTCCCTTCCTCGCCTCGCCGGAACATCTGGTCGCCTGTGGAATCAGGAGGCGGGAGGCGGGAGGCAGGAGGCAGGCGCCGCGGGGCCCGGTAGATCGCCGTCCTCGGGATTGCGCGGAGCGGTCGGGCCCTGGCCGCCGTGAAGCGGCATCAGGTTCACTTCCCCAGGCGCACCCTCCAGTAGCCCGTGAGCGTTCCAACCGCCCCCAGCCAGCGGAGCTCCTGATCGAAGGCCCCGGGCCTCCCGAGCAGCCGCAGGACCACCCACTTCCAGAAACCCAGGAAGGCTCTCGGGTAGGACGACAGCGGCGCCCCGAGGAAGGAACGACCGGCGACCGGAGTCGCGCGAGCATCGCCCTGGGCGCTGTCGAAGGTCAGGCGGCGAAAGTACGCTTTCTGCATCCGGTCGGAACCGATCCGGTGATGAACGGTCAGCGCCCCGTCGTAGGCGATCCTCAATCCGAGCTCCAGCGCCCGATCGATCAGGTCGGACTCCTCGCCCCGGAAGAGCCTCGATCCGGAAATGCCGCGACGGGGATCGAATCCGCCGACCCGATCGAAAAGGTCGCGGCGGAAGGCCATGTTCGCGCCCCACACCTGCGGCTCCCGATCCAGTGGAAGCGCGAGCAGGCGGCTTCCCTCGAAGCCCATGAGCGAAAGCCGGCGCAAGAGGCGCCAGTTCCCGGTGAGCCAGGCTGGCGGCGGAGTCTCCCATCGCGGGAGAATCCGGCCTCCCACGCCATGCGCGTTCCACCGATCGATCGCCGCGGCGACCTGGGCGATCCAGTCCGGCGCCGGAAGAACGTCATCGTCGCTGAAAGCGAGGATGGAGCCGCGAGCCTCCCGGACGCCCCGATTCCGGGCGTGGGAGAGGCCCTGTTGGGGCTCGAAGACGTATCGCACCGGAATCGCCGTCGTCTTCGCGAACCCGGCGACGACCTGCGCCGTCGCGTCGGACGAGTTGTTGTCGACGACGACGATCTCCCACTCCAGGGAGCGAGGAACGTCCTGGGAGGCGAGCGCGCCGAGAGTGCCTTCGAGCAGGCGCGCTCGATTGTAGGTGGCGATGACGACGCTGACCTGCATGGTCTTCAGGCGGTCAACAGCGCTCCGGCCGTGGTGCCACTCACTCCGGCATCCCCATTTTCATTGCGGTCGAAGGCTCGGATGCAAGATAGCAGCATCCTGCGATCCGTGACCTGGAGCCCGTCGCCGAGCCTCGAGGAGAGACGGAGATAAACTGAAACGCGGGGGTTGCCGATGGTGCGTCGCCCGGTGCTGGTCATCGGCCTGGACGGTCTGGAAGTCACCCTGGCCGAGCGACTGATGGCCTCGGGGCAGATGCCGGCGTTGGCCGAGTTGCGTCGGAGATCGGCGCGCTTCCGTCTCGACCACGGGCCGGCGCAGCGCACCGGACTGGCGTGGGAACACGTCGCCTCGGGGCTCTCGCCGGACGCGGCAGGCCGCTGGGCAGCGGTGGAATTCGATCCGGCGAACTACACGGCCTGGCAGGAGGGCGCCCGGTTCACTCCATGGTGGGCCGGCCTCGACCGGCGCGTCGTCGTCTTCGACACGCCCTACGTGGACCTCAAGCGCGCGCCGAACACGCGGGGAGTGGTGGGGTGGGGCGCCCACGATCCAGGAATCGCCGTCGCGGCGTTCCCGCTCGAGCTCCTGGCGGAGTTCGAGAGCCGGTTCGGCAGGTACCCCGCATCCGAATGGACGTACGGGCTTCCGTTTCCCTCCAAGGCTCGCACGAAGGCGATGGGAGAGGCCCTCGACCGCGCCCTCACCCTTCGCTCGCGAGCGGCGCAATGGCTCGCGACGGAACGCCTCCAGGACTGGGATCTCTTCATCGCGGTCGTGGGCGAGGCCCACGGCGCGATGGAAGGGCTGTGGCACGGTGTGGACCCGAGCCACCCTCTTCACGGGCATTCCTCAGCGGAGGAGGCGAACGAGGCGCTCATCCAGGTGCATCGCGGCCTCGATCGCATGGTCGGTGAGCTCGTCTCCATCGCGGGAGACGCAGCGATCGTCGCGTTCACCATGGGCGGGATGGGGCCGAACCACTCCGATGTCCAGTCCATGGTCCTCCTGCCGGAGCTGCTCTACCGCCACGCGTTCGGTCAGCCGCTGCTCACCTTGCCGCCGGAGTGGACGGCGGCGCCGGACGGCTTGCCGGTGCTTGAGGGGGAAGACGGCTGGTCCCTGGCGAATCGTGCGTGGGTGCCGGAGCCGGCGCGGAAACCGGATGACACCCTGTCCGGGAAGCTCCGCTCACTAGCGCGACGCCTGCCGGGGCCGGTCAAGGCCGGGCTCAAGGAGATTCGATCCGCTGCGCGCGGGCGCGGCAACGGCGCGCCGGCGGGTCGACAGGGCCTCCAGTGGCAGCCGGCCCTGCGTTACCGGCATCACTGGCCGCAAATGCCGGCCTTCGCGCTGCCCTCGTTCTACGACGGGCGCATCCGCATCAACCTGAAGGGGCGGGAACGGCACGGCATGGTCGATCCGTCGCGATACGAGGAGACCTGTCGAGGGCTCGAAGCGATGCTGCGCGAATGCCGCAACCCGCGCACCGGGGAGCCCGTCGTGGACTCGTTCGAGCGCGCGTCCACGAGGGATCCGCTGGCACTGAAAGGGTCCGAAGCCGATCTGCTCGTCATCTGGCGAGGCGTCGCCGCTGCCCTCGAGCACCCGCGACTGGGTCTGATCGGGCCGGCGCCGCTCCGGCGGACGGGAGGCCATACGGGACCGCACGGAATGGCCTACCTGGCGGCGCCGGGGCTCGAGCCGGGAGACCGCGGATTGCGGTCGTCCTTCGACGTCGTTCCGACCATCGCGAAGCTGCTGGAAGCGGAACCTCCCGCTCGCATGAGCGGAACAAGCCTGCTGTGAGCCGGTCGTCCGCGAGGCGGTCGTGCTTCCGCGCGAAGCGCCGGCGATGCCGCCAACCGGCGCATCGGGCGGCTCGCTCGAGAGAGCAGTGACATGCCGCTGTTTTCCGTCGTCATTCCGACGTTCAACCGGGCGCATCTCCTTCGCCGCGCCGTCGACAGCGTGCTGGCTCAGACGATCGAGGACTTCGAGATCATCGTCGTCGACGACGGCAGCACCGACGACACGGTCGAAGTCGTCAACGGCCTCGGCGACCCGCGAATCCGCCTGATCCCGCTGGCCCGGAACCGGGGCGCCGCCGCCGCGCGGAATGCCGGCATCGCCGCCGCGCGCGGCGAGCTGATTTCGCTGCTGGACAGCGACGATGAATACCTTCCGACCTTTCTGGAGCGGACACGGGCGACCCTGGCCCCGACGGACTCGCGCGTCGGATTCTGCTGGGCGGGCACGCGAAAGGCCTCGACATCCGACCTCAACGGCCTCCACGTCGAGGTGGCCCGGCGGCGGCTCTGGAGCCCGACATTCCCATCGCGGCACGACGCGTGGCGCCATTGCCTGACCCGCAATGCCCCGTGGGGCACGAACAACGGCGTCACGTTCAAGGCCTTCGTCTTCGAGAAGAGCGGGCTTTTCGACGAAAGCTTGCGGGCCTGCGAGGACGTCGACCTGCTGGTTCGCTTGATGCGGGACTTTGATTTCGCGGTGATTCCCGAGTACCTCGTCATCGTGCACGAAGACGCGCCGCAACGCGTGGACGGGAACCGCCTCAATCAGGCGAACGCCTGGGCCTGGATGTACAGGAAGTATCGCGAGGACATCAAAGGCGATCCGAAAGCGGTCCGCTTCTTCCTGACCAACGTCGCCCGCCACTTTCGGCAATCGGGTCATCGAGGGAAGGCTCTGTCATGGACCCTGCGGGTGATCGCGAGGTGGCCCCTCGACCCGTCGGCCTACAAACTCCTTCTCAGGTAGTGCCCCGGGTCGCGCGACGGCCACGCGCACCGATCGATCAATCAAACGTCACAAAGTCAGGACTGACCCCCGCAGGGCGCGAACGCCGACGCGAACGCCGCGAAATCAGAAATCAGGACTGACCCCCGGAGTAGTAAATTGACCGAAAGACCGATGAGCGCGACTGCAGCGTGGCTCGAGCGCATCGATCCCGGCACGCATCGCCGGATCAAGGGCCTGCGTCTCGTCACGGCGTATGGCATCGCGGCGATGATCGGCACTATCCTCGGAACGGCGAACGGTCCCTCCGGCGGTTCGTCGCTCGCCTCGCTGGCCGGGGGATTCGCCCTGTGGGCGAGCGTCTCGGAGGGGCGCACGACGCGGGCCTCCTCCAGCCGCGACCTCGTGCTCCTCGTGGCCGCTTCCGTCCTGGGGGCGGTGCTGATGATCGAGCTCGCCCCGCTGCTCGGCAGGAGCCGGTGGCCCGGGCCCGAACTGACGCTCGTCTCCGGCGCATTTCTCGTGGGCTATCTGAAGCGATTCGGAATCCTCGGCGCCGGCATCGGGTCGCAGATCTACATCGGACAGCTCCTGGCGTACACCGCGGGGCTGACGCGCGGCGACGTCGGAATGGTCGCCGGCGCCGGGCTCATCGCGGCGACGGCCGCCGTGATTCCTCGCGTGCTGAGCGGCCCTGCCGAGCATCCCGTGTTCCCCACGCCCGCCGCCGACGGCGTCGACCTGCCGCAGCGGGAGCTGCGGATGGGACTGCAGGCCGCCGTCGCCGCGTTCGCGATCGTGGTGCTCAACGACATGATCGGCCTCGCGGAGTCGGCGTGGGCGATCACGGCGTGCACGTACGTCATCGCGGGCTCCGCGGCCGGCACCATCGATCGCGTCCGCCGCCGCATCGTGGGGACGCTGATCGGCGTTCCGCTCGGGCTCGCCTTCCTGCCGATCGCCCATCGCGCCCCGCTCGCGGCGTGGCTGACCGCGGCGCTCGCCATGGTCGTCTACGCGATGGCGCTGCCCGAGCGCTACGACATCGCGTGCGGCGCCTACGCCTACACCCTCATCGTGACGCTCGCCGTCTACGGAGAGCTCTCGACCGCCGCCCTCGCGTCCCGCGCCTGGGAGACCCTCATCGGGGGCGTCGTCGGGCTCGGCACGGCGATGCTCATCTTTCCGATGCGAAACGCCGCGAAATCAGAAATCAGGACTGACCCCCGGAGGTCATAGACTCCGCCGTTGACGCCCGCGGTGAATTCGCGCCGCGGCCTTCTCGGAGGTGCTCATGCGCCGCTCCCCGCTGCAGATCGCCCTGTTCTCGACGTGCGTCTCGATCGGGTTTCTCGCGGCAGCCGACCTGCGGGCCCAGGCGCCCGCCGCCGCCTTTTTCGCGCAGCCGACCTTCGTGGTCGCCGGCCACACCGAGTCGTTCCTCGACACGTCGTCCAACAACCCCACGTCGTGGCTCTGGGACTTCGGCGATCCGGCGTCCGGGGCGGCCAACACGTCGACGCTCCAGAATCCGACGCACGTCTTCGCGACCGCCGGCAACTACACGGTGCAGCTGATCGCGACCAACGCCGCCGGCAGCGGCACCTTCCAGGACACGCTCACCGTCGCGCCGGGCGTGCCGTCCTGCGTCCCGAACCCGACGACGCTCTGCCTCAGCGGAGGCCGTTACTCGGTCACCGTCGGCTGGGTCACCACCAATCTGCAGGCCGGGCAGGGAAACGCCGTGACGCTGACGGACAACTCGGGCTACTTCTGGTTCTTCGATCCGACGAACGTCGAGATCGTGACGAAGGTCCTGAACGGCTGCTCGCTCAACAACGCCTACTGGGTCTTCTCGGCGGGCCTGACGAACGCCGCGGTCTTCCTCACCGTCGTCGACACGTCGCTCGGCATTCAGTACATTGCGTACAACCCGGAGGGGGTCGCCTATCAGCCGGTGCAGGACACGAACGCGTTTCCGGCTTCGTGCCCCTAGGGCGTCGGTTGGCGGGTTTCGGGGGAGCGGGTTGGGGTGATGGGCGCCGCTCCTACCCCCTCTCCCACCGGGACCCCGACCACAGACCCGCCCACCGAAGCTTGGCCCTCGGCAGTAGGGAACGCCGTCCGGAGGACGGCGGTAACCAGACCCTCGGCAGTAAGGTGCGCCGTGCAAGGCACTGCGCTTTCGGGTCGGGGTGAGGGGCGCAACCGTCGCCACTCCTCTTCTTACCCCCTCGCGCCGTTGGACGTCGCTGTCCCGTGGGAAGAGGGCAAGTCTGGTTGATAGGCTGAAGCATGCCGTCTCGGCGAACCGGTCCGCCCTTCGTCGCACGGCGGTCCAGGATCCACGGGTTCGGGGTTTTCGCGACGAGGCGCATCCGCGCCGGGCAGCTCCTGGTCCCTTACCTGGGCGAGATCATCCAGACGGCCGAGGCCCGGAAGCGGTACGGGAGGGACGCCGCGCGGAAGAATCCGCACACGTTTCTCTTTCACCTCGACGGCAATCGCTACATCGACGCGGCGGTCGGCGGGAACGACGCGCGCTTCATCAATCACTCCTGCGCGCCGAACTGCGATCCGGAGCTGCTGGACGGGGCGGTCTGGATTCGGGCGATCAGGAACATCCAGCCCGGGGTCGAGTTGACTTACGACTACGCGCTGGTGATCGAGAAGCGGGCGTCGCGCAAGAGGAGGAGCCAATACGCGTGCCGGTGCGGCGCGGCGAAGTGCCGCGGGACGATGCTGGACGTGGGCGGGCGTCGGGGGCGGTGAGCGGCCTAAGGGGTCAGTCCTGATTTCTGACTTCGCCCGCCGTCATCTCCCCAGCATCGTCTGCGGCGCCACCGGCCAGTGGAGGCCGAGCGCCCTGGACAACAACACCGCCACCTGGCCGCGCGTCGGGACGTCGTAGAAGGTCGCGGTCGCAGGCTGCGAAACGTCGGCAAGTCGGGATTGATCTCTCCTGCTCCCAGGATCATATCCGTAGTATGATCATACTCATGCCCGCAGCCCGCGTCACGGTCACGCTCCCGCCCGAGGTCGTCGACGAAATCGATCGCCGGGAGAAGAACCGAAGCCGCTTCGTGCTGGAGGCGGTCCGGCGCGAGGTCGAGCGGCGGCGGCGCGAGGATCTCCGCCGCTCGCTTGCGAACCCGCACTCCGAGTCGAGCGAGCTCGCGGATGCGGGGCTCGAGGAATGGGGCGGGCCAGCGGGTCGCGGCGGGTCGGAAGATCTGCTGGACCGCGGCGCGGGCAAAGCCGTTCGATGGGTGGCCGGGAAGGGTTGGGTGGAGAAGCGGTGAAGCTCGAGCGCGGGACGATCGTCCTCGTCTCGCTCGACCCGACGCGGGGCCACGAGCAGCGCGGCATGCGGCCGTGCGCGATCGTCAGCGACGCCGCCATCGCGGCGGACCAGCGCTACCCCCTCGTCGCCGTCGTGCCGATCAGCGCGACCGCGGGGGAGGGCGCGCTCTACCCGGCGCTCGAGCCTGGCCGAAGCGGGTTGCGAAAGACCTCCTACGCGCTGGTCGATCAGATCCGGTCGGTGGACAAGCGCCGCATCGAGCGCGTGTTCGGCAGGGTCACGGCAGACGAGATGGCCGCGATCGACGAAGGACTGGTGCTGTTTCTGGGTCTCGCCTGACGGCCCCGCCTCCCCCTCCGGCCGGAAGAGAAGTCCCCTCGCGCGAAACCGGGACAGGGGCTGCTTACTTCACGTACCTCGGCGCCTCCCCTTTCCCCCACGGGTCGTACTCCGCCGCGAAGCGCAGGCGATCCGCGAGCGGCGGGTGATCGTAGAGCCAGAACGTGATGAAGGGACCCGGGTCGGGATCGGCGAGGTTGGCTTCGCCGAGGAGCTGAAAGGCCTCCGCGGCGGCGCGCGGGGAGTCGGGCACGAGTCCGTGAATCGCCTCGAGGCCGAAGATGTCGGCCTGGTGCTCCTGGGAGCGGATGAAGCCGCTGACGATCGGAGACGCGAGCTCGCCGGCGATGGTCAGGCCGAGGAGCAGCACGGGCATGGAAGCCCAGTCGGTCAGATCGCGAATGCCCCAGCGGCCGGGCTGGCGGAAGAGGCGGTGGACGATCCACGCGCCGAGGGCGAGGAGAACGAAGAGAAGGCCCCACAGGAACGCGATCGTCTTCGGGACGTGGAGCAGCACGTAGTGGCCCATCTCGTGGCCGAAGACGAAGAGGGTCTGGGGGATCGTGGCCTTCGCGATCGTGGTGTCCCACACGACGACGCGCTTGGAGGCGCCGAGCCCGGTGACGTACGCGTTGATCGAGTTGTACTTCGTGCTCGCGTTCATCGCGAACATCTTTTCGGGCGCGATGGGGTGGCCGGCGCGGACGGTGACCCGCTCGATCGCGCGGGCGAGCTCGGGGTGCGCGGGGGCGAGCGGCCGGAACTCGAAGAAGAGCGGGTCGACGACGAGGGGCGTGACGAAGATGAGGAACACGATGACGGGCAGGAGCGCGACCCAGAACCACAGCCACCAGCGGCGCGGGCTCTTGCGCAGGATGGCGTAGAAGAGCCAGACGAGCGGGATCGCGACGGCCAGGCCGACGAGGAGGCCCTTGGCCTGGTCCCAGAGCCACGAGCCCCAGCCCTGCACCGACTGGTCGTAGAAGCGCGCGAGATGGTGGCCGTAAGCGGCGGTCGGGAGCTCGAGAACGCCGTCGGTGATGAGGAGGAGCGGAACGAAGACGGCCGCCTGCCAGAAGCGGCGCCGGCTCGCCGATTCGGCGCGATCGCGGAAGCGCGGGCCCAGGCGCAGCGCGACGATCGCGAGGAGGACGGCGCAGCTCCAGAGGAACGACGCGAAGTGGAGGCGGTAGCGGGCGCGGGCGTAAGCGATCGCCTGGGCGCGCTTCTCGGGGCTGAGGCGGTAGTCGGTCGGGGCGGCGTTCGAGGAGCCGGAAGCCGTCACGGCGGTCGGCGCCGGCTGAGGAGACGGCGGGGGCGCCGGTTGAGCCGCGAGGGTCGTGGCGAGGAGAAGCGACGGGAGGATGAGAGCGAAGGGGTGCGGTCTCATGACGGTCCCAGCGTATCCGGAATCTCTGGCTTGGCCCGGCCGGGAGAGACTGGTGCGGTGGCGTTTTCGCGCCCCTCACCCCCGCCCGAAAGCGCCGTGCCTTGCACGGCGCACCCTACTGCCGAGGGTTTCCCTTCGGTGGTCGGGGTCCCGGAGGGAGAGGGGGTTCGTGCGGTGGCGTTGGGTGCAGATGGGGCGGTCGTTCGTTGCGCCCCTCACCCCCGCCCGAGGGGTAGAGCGCGGCGCTTTAGCTCTTTCCGGCGACCAGCTTCTGGAATCGCGCATTCCCGCGCAGGGGGTCGAAGTTCGGGTCGATCTTGAGCCAGCCCGGCGTGAGCAGGTAGGGCATCTTCAGGAGCGGCTCGATCAGGTCGAGCGCCTTCTCCGGCTCGCCGGTCAGGATGTAGATCCTGGCCATCTGGTGCTGGATGTAGGCGCCGTTGATGGCGTCCTTCGAAATCGGCGCCAGGGCGACGGCACGCTGGCCCTCGCGGATCGCCTCCTCCTTGCGCCCGAGAAAAGCGAGGGAGAGGCCGAGGTAGGCGTGGAGACCGGGATCGTTCGGCGCGGTCTTGAGCTGTTCTTCGAACGCGCGAACCGCCTCGCCGGCGTGCAGCCGCAGGTTCGCGGCGTCGTTGCGGAGCGCGTCGACCTGCGCGAGGCTCATGCCCCAGGCTCCGCGGTCGTCGTCGAAGGCGCTCGGCGTCAGGCGCAGCAGCAGGTCCCGCTGCGCCTCGTCGAGGACCCAGCCGAGATCCTGGTAGTTCGCCAGGTAAGCGACGAGAGCCGTGAGCTCGAGGCGCGTCGCCGAGGCGCGGATCGACTCGCGCGCGCCCGCCAGATCCCCCTCGCAGAGAAACGTCATCGCCCGGCTCTGGTTCAGGATGGGCAAGCCCGGAGAGATGGCCAGGGCCCGGTCGTAGGCCTCGCGCGCTTCCGCCGCGTGCCGGGACCGGAGGAGCGCGCCTCCGAGGGCGCTCAGGTTTGCGGCGGCGCGGGGGTCGACCCGGGCCGCCTGTCGGAAGAACTCGACAGCGCGATCCAGGCGGCCCAGGCCGAGCTCGCAATAGCCCATTCCCCGGAGCACGACCGCATCCGCCGGCGCGAGCGCGAGGGCCTTGCGGTACTGCTCCTGCGCTCCCGCAAAATCGCCGAAACACAGCCGGCGATACGACCCGAGCGCCCTGTATCCATCGGGGCTGTCAGGGGCCAGGGCGATCGCCTTCTCCGCGGCAACCCGGGCGCGCTGGGCGACCTCCGGGTTCGGAACGCCGTTGCTGTAGAGCAGGGAATTCGCGATCGACACCTCCATCCAGGCCTGGACGAAACCGGGATCGAGCGCGGCGGCCTGGTCGTAGAAGGACAGCGCCCGGCGAACGGTGGCCGGATCGGACGCGGCAAGGCCGCCGGACGCCTCCTCGCCGCGCAGAAACGCCTCGTAGGCGGGGAGGTTCTGCGTGGGCTTCTCGGCGAGCCCCTTCGCCTCGGTGGCCCCGAGGGCGACGCCGAGCTCCTTGGCCACGCGGGTCGCGATGTCCGATTGCACCTGGAACACGTCGGTCAGCGCCGCGTCGAAGGGCTGCTGCCAGCGCGACGTCGGGGCGCCGGACTCGCGGACCTCGACGAGCTCCGGCGTGACCTGCACGCGGTTGCCGCCGGCGCTCTTCTCCCAGCGGACGGTGGCCGTCAGCAGGTACGTGGCGTCCAGCTCCCGCGCGATCTCCTGCGGCGCCTTGTTGGTCTTCTTGTAGGGCGTCGAGCTGCCGCGCGCGATCACCTCGAGGCCCGGCAGGGCGGTGAGCTTGCCGCGGATCGCGTCGGCGATGCCGTCGGCGAAGTAGTCGTCCTCGGGAGCGCCGAGGTTCTCGAACGGCAGGACCGCGACGCGGCGAACGCCGGGCTTCGCGGTGGAGGCGGCGGCGCCGGGCTTCGCGGGGCGCCAGAAGAGCAGCGCCGCGACGGCGAAGACGGCGACGAACGCCGCGATCGCGATGACCGCCTTGCCGGGTCCGCGGCGCGCCGAGGGCGGGAGAACGTACGAGCCGCTCGTCACCGCGGTCGTCGGCGAAGACGCTTCCGACAGCGCGAACGCCACGTCCTTGGCGGACTGGAAACGGTTCTCGCGGTCCTTCTCGAGGCAGTGCTTCACGATGTGGTCGAGCGCGGGCGAGACGTTCCGCCCGGACTGGGTGAGCTCGGGGGGCTCTTCCTTCAGGACCGCGGCGATCGTGTCGCTCGCCGTGTCGCGCTTGAACGCCTTCCGGCCGGAGAGGAGCTCGTACAGGATCGCGCCGAAGGAGAAGAGGTCCGAGCGGTGGTCGACCGGCAACCCGCGCAGCTGCTCGGGCGACATGTAGCCCATCGTGCCCATCACGGTGCCGGGCTCCGTGTGGCCGGATCCGGTCGGCGCGCTCGTCTGCTCGGCGGGCGCCGCGTCCACGCGCTTGGCCAGGCCGAAGTCCAGGATCTTCACGTGGCCGTCGCTGGTCACGAAGACGTTGTCGGGCTTCAGATCCCGGTGGACGACCCCTTTGCCGTGCGCCGCGGAGAGGCCCTTCGCGATCTGGAGCGCCCAGTCGACCGCCAGCTTCTGCGTGACGGTCGCGCCGTCGAGCCTGCCTCGGAGGGTCTCGCCCTCGAGCAGCTCCATGACCGCGTACGAGATGCCGTCGTGCGTGCCGAAGTCGAAGATCGAGAGGATGTTCGGGTGCGAGAGGGCGGCGACCGCCTTGGCTTCGCGCTCGAAGCGGGCGAGGGCATCGGGGTTCGCGGTGAGCTGCGACGGGAGGACCTTGACCGCGACGTCCCGGTCGAGCTTCGCGTCTCGGGCGCGGTAAACCTCGCCCATTCCCCCGGCGCCGAGCGGCGCCAGGATCTCGTAGGGCCCGAGACGGGTACCGGCCGACAGCGTCATGAGGCTGCGCGATTTTATGCGCGAAACCGCCTCGCGTCAGCCGGGCAGAAGCTCCATCGTGGTCTTCCGGCGTTTCGGCGCGGCGAGGCCGCGAACCCATTTCTGCGAGGCCTTCGTGGCGTACTTCGCGGCGTAGGCCGCGTCGATGGCGTCCCACAGGCGCTCGCCGCGGGCCGGCCGGGCGCGGACCGGGATCTCGCGCTCGACGCCGGCGATCCGGATCGCGCCGCGCGGTTCCTCGAGAAAGGCCCTTCTCCAGCCTCCGGCGTCGTCGTTCCACGGGCGGACGAAGACGCGTCCCTGCGCGACGACGCCCCAGATGCCGAGGAAGCGATGGCCGGCGCCGGCGCGGATGCGGACCACCCGCGAGGCGTCCACGAACGCGAGAACTCGCTTCGAGAAGCGGGACTTCATGCCGGGTTCCTCGACGACGGACTCTTCGCGTGCCGCCGCGCCAGCCGGGCGGCCAGATCCCTCGCCCGGGCGGCGGTCGCGCCGGAACGGAATTCGGACGGCGCGATTCCGAAGGCGCGGCGGAAGGCCGCGGTGAAATGGCTATGGCTCGAGAACCCGAGCTCCGCGGCGAGCGCGCGCAGGTCCGTCCGGCCTTCCTCGAGCAGCACCAGCGAGCGCCGCAGGCGCTGCTCGGTCAGGTAGGCGTGCAGGCCGTATCCCGCGCCGCGGCGGAAGACGCGGCACGCGTGGAAGGGCGACGCCCCCACGACTTTCGCGATCGAGCCGACGGTCCAGGGTTGCTCGAAGCGGCCGGAGAGCAGCTCCCGGACGTTCCGGACGAGGCGGTCGTGGCGCGCCGTGGCCCGGGTCCTCGCGGTGAGGACGCCCGGGCCGAGGAGGCCGAGCGCCTCGATCAGGCTCTCCTCGACCCAGAGGTCGTCGGCGGGCCCAGGCTCCCGCAGGTGCCGCGCGGCGAGGCGGATGAGCGCGGCGGCGCGGCGAGGAAGCGGCACGTGCGAGACGGCGAACGGGCGTCGCGGGTCGCGGCCGAGGCCCGGGTTCAGGCCGAGCAGACGCTCCGCCTCGACGGACACCCACTCGCAGTGGTCGCCGCGCCGGTCCACGCGGAAGCGGCGGTACGGATGAAGGGGGTTGTGCAGGACCGCGACCGTCCCGTCCGAGACGAAGGCGTCGCGCTTCTCCTGGGCGATGCCGACGGACGACCTCGAAAACGCGATCGCGGGCCGGTCGCCGACGGCTCCCGCCGTCTCGAAGTCGTCGCGGTCCGGGGAGGCATCGAAGCTTCCGAACGCGATCGTCTCGTTGGACCACAGGACGCGCTCGTACGGTCCGACGGACGGCCCGGTCATGGCGCGCTCCATGCCGCGATCGTAGCCGAGACCGCGCCGCCGATGGGGGACCGGACGCGCGCTGGCGCCGAAAACCTGTTGCGGCCGGCTCCGTATGAGGGACGACCCTGGAGGTCGCCAATGAGCAAGAAATTGATAGCCGCCCTCGCGCTCCTGGCCGCGAGCCTCGCGTTCGCGGCCGCCCAGACCCCGGCGGGCCCCGACGCGGACGTCGCCGCGGCGGGCGGAAAGATCGCGGGAGGCGACTTCGCGGGCGGCGCCGCGATCCTCGAGAAGGTCGTCGCCGCGAATCCCGGCAACAAGACCGCCTGGCGCTACCTCGGCTTCGCGGACCTGAAGCTCAAGAAGTACGCGGAGGCGCGCGAGGCGTACGCGAAGCTGCTGGCGCTCTCCCCCGGCATGCCGCAGGCGCTCTACAACACGGCCGTCTCGTACGCCCTCGAGGGCAACACGGCGGAGGCGCTCGCGTGGCTCGAGAAGCTCGCGGCCACCAAGAAGTTCGACATGACGCAGGCCCAGACGGACGCGGACCTGAAGTCGGTGCAGGGCGACCCGCGCTTCGCGGCGCTGATGCCGAAGCCCGAGGACTTCGCCCGTCCCTTCGTCGAGGCCGAGCACGTGACGGTCCTCCACGAGTGGGACGGCGAGGCCGCGGGAGACCAGTTCGGCTGGATCGCCCGCAGCCTCGGCGACGTGGACGGCGACGGCGTGGCGGACTTCGTCACGTCCGCGCCGACCTCGGCCGCCGCGGGCAAGGACGCGGGCCGCATCTACGTCTATTCGACGAAGACCGGCAAGCTCCTCTGGAAGGCGGACGGCGCGCCCGGAGAGCAGCTCGGCACGGGCGTGGAGCTCGCGGGCGACGTCAACAAGGACGGCGTTCCCGACGTCGTCGCCGGCGCGCCGGGCAGCGGCAGGGCGTACGTCTATTCCGGAAAGGACGGGCGCGTCCTCCTGACGCTGACCGCCGGGAGCAAGGACGACGCGTTCGGCCGCCACGTCTCGGGCGCGGGCGACGTGAACCACGACGGCTACGACGACGTGCTCGTCGGCGCGCCGAACAACGCCGCCGGCGGAAAGGACGCGGGACGCGCCTACCTCTTCTCCGGCAAGGACGGCCGCGAGCTCGCGGTGTGGACGGGCGAGCGCGAGGGCGACCTGTTCGGCTCGACGGTCGCCGGGTTCACGAAGGGCGGGACGACGTTCCTGATGGTCGGCGCTCCGGCGGCCGGACCGAACAAGACAGGGCGCGTCTCCGTCTACACGGATCTCTCGGCCAGGCCCCGCTTCGTCCTCGAATCCGACGCGACGGGCCACTCCCTCGGGAACATGTTCCTGTCGATCCCCGGCGACTTCGACGGCGACGGCGTCCCCGACCTCTACGCCACCGATTTCGGCAACCTCGCCCGGGGCGTATCCACCGGGCGCGCGTACGTCTTCTCCGGGAAGACCGGCGCGGTCCTGCTCACGTTCACCGGCGAAACCGCGGGCGAAGGGTTCGGCATCGGGCCGTCGGCGGCGGGCGACGTGGACGGCGACGGGAGGCCCGATCTCATCATCGGCGCGTGGCAGTACGCGGGCGCGGCGGTTTCGGGCGGCCGCGCGTACCTCTACTCGGGGCGCGACGGGAAGCTGCTGAAGACGTACACCTGCCGGATTCCGGGCGACACCTTCGGCTTCGACGCGGTCGGCATGGGCGACACCGACGGAGACGGGCAGGTCGACTTCCTGATCACGTCCGCCTGGAGCGGGATCAAGGGGAACCACACGGGGCGGGTGTTCCTGATCGCGAGCGGGGTGAAGCGGGCGGCGAAGGCGAGCTGACGGCGCTCCGGCCTCAGCCGGAGATCTCCGAGCCCTTCGCGTCCCCGGCCTTCCGGTCGAGCACGTCCTGCGCCCAGCGCTTCCACGCCGCCGACATCTGCGGGACGGCGAGAAGGCGCCCGCACTCGCCGCGGTCGCGGACGTAGATGCGGAAGACGTCGCGGACCGAGAGGTCGTGGTCGGGCCGGCCGACGACCTCGATCGCGTCGCCGGCCCCGACGTCTCCCTCTTTGACGACCCGCATGTACGCGCCGGGCCGCAGCGACTCGGTGAAGCGGCGAATGAACCCGGGATCGTTCATCCGAACCCCGAGGCGCCAGCACGGGACGCGCGGCTCGGAGACCTCGAAGATCGCCGACCCGATCGCCCACCGATCGCCGACGAGCGCGCCGTTGACGTCGATGCCCTCGGTCGTGAGGTTCTCGCCGAACGCCGCCGCGAGGAAGGGACGGCCTTCCCGCTCCTCCCAGAAGCGCGCGTCCTCGACGGCATAGGCGTACACGACCTTGTCCGGGCCGCCGTGCGCCTGCCGGTCCGCCTGGTCGTCGCCGGCGAGGTTGACGCCGCGGACGGCGACGCGGCCCGTGACGGGGGTCTTCCAGATGCCGCTGCGGGCGGGGCGGCCGTGGTAGTCGAAGGCCCTCGGGCCGCCGACGCTGACCGCGAGCACGCGGGCGTTGGTCTTCTCCGGCATGCGGAGAACGATACGCCAGTCCGCGGCGACTGTCTTAGGATGGGGCGGCCAGCACCGGAAGGAGAACCGACATGCGCAACGCACGAACGCTGTCCGCCGTCTTCGCCGCGGTCCTCGGCTGCTCGCTCCTCGTCGGGGCGCAGGAGCCGGCGGCCGGGCCGCGAAAGATCACCGTCGTGGCGAAGAAGTACGAGTTCCAGCCGTCGCAGATCGAGCTGAAGGCGGGGGAGCCGGTCGAGATCACGTTCACGAGCGAGGACACGAAGCACGGCTTCGTCTGCCCGGAGCTCGACCTCAAGGACACCGAGTACGACAAGGACAAGCCGGCGACGATCACGTTCACGCCGGAGAAGCCGGGCACGTACCCCTTCAAGTGCTCGCACTTCTGCGGGTTCGGCCACGGGAAGATGAAGGGCGCCTTCGTCGTCGTCGCGCCGTAGATCTCCGTTCCCGGGGCGCCGTTCCCTGATCGAGGCAACGGGCGCCCCACATCCCGACCCTCTCCCGGCGGGAGAGGGGGTTCTTCGTCCGGCGTCATCCCGGGCTTCAGCCGGGACCAGAGGCGCGCGCGGGTAACATGACGCCCGCGATGCGCGAGTACGTGGGGGCGATCGACCAGGGGACGACGGGAACGCGCTGCATCCTCTTCGACCTCGAGGGCCGGCCGGCCGCCTCCGCCTACCGCGAGCACGAGCAGATCTTTCCGCGGCCCGGCTGGGTCGAGCACGATCCGAACGAGATCCGGGAGCGCGTGGACGAGGTCGTCTTCGAGGCGCTCCGGGCGGCGCCGCCGGGGCGGGTGCTCGCGGTCGGGATCACGAACCAGCGCGAGACGGTCGTGGCCTGGGACGCGCGCGACGGCCGCCCGGCCTCCAACGCGATCGTCTGGCAGGACACGCGCACCGCGCCGGAGTGCCACGCGGCGATCGAGCGGGGATGGGAAGCGGACGTCCGCGCGCGGTCGGGGCTGCCGATCTCGACGTACTTCTCGGCGACGAAGATCCGGTGGCTCCTCGACCACGTGCCCGCGGTGCGGGAGCTCGCGGCCTCCGGGCGTCTTCTCCTCGGAACGATCGACAGCTGGGTGATCTGGAACCTGACCGGCGGGCCGCGCGGCGGCGCGCACGTGACCGATCCGACGAACGCGTCGCGGACGCTCCTGTGCAACCTCGCCGAGCTCGCGTGGGATCCGCTCCTCTTCGAGCGGTTCGGCGTGCCGTGGGGCTGCCTCCCGGCGATCCGCCCGTCCATCGCGCGGGAGCCGTACGGGTTCACGCCCGCCGACGGCCCCTTCGGCGCGCGGATCCCGGTCTGCGGGAACCTCGGCGACCAGCAGGCGGCGCTGGCCGGCCAGGGCTGCTTCTCGCCGGGCGAGGCGAAGAACACGTACGGAACGGGGTCGTTCCTGCTCGAGCACGTCGGCGAGCGCCCGGTGCCGAGCGCGTCCGGCATGCTCGCCACGGCCGCCTGCGCGGGACCGGGAGAGCGGGCCTACGCGCTCGAGGGCTCGGTCGCGGTGTCGGGCGCCGCGGTGCAGTGGCTCCGGGACAACCTGGGGCTGATCGCGACGGCGGCGGAGACGGAGGCGATCGCCGCGAGCGTCGCGGATTCGGGCGGCGTCTACTTCGTCCCGGCCTTCTCGGGACTCTTCGCGCCGCACTGGGACATGCAGGCGCGGGGCGCCATCGTCGGCCTCACGCGCTACACCAACCGCGCCCACCTCGTCCGCGCGACGCTCGAGGCGATCTGCTTCCAGAGCCGCGAGGTCGCCGACGCCATGGCGGCGGACAGCGGAAAGCCCCTGTCCGTCCTGAAGGCGGACGGAGGCGCGAGCGTCAACGATTTCCTGATGCAGCTCCAGGCCGACATCCTCGGCATCCCGGTGGTGCGCCCGGTCGTGAACGAGACCACCGCCCTCGGCGCGGCGTATGCCGCGGGGCTCGCCGCCGGAGCGTTTGCGTCGACCGACGCGCTGCGGCGGCTCTGGAAGGCGGACCGCATCTTCGAGCCGGAGTGGGAGACGGATCGCCGCGAGTCCGCCTTTCACGGCTGGAAGCGCGCGGTCGAGAGGACGCGCGGATGGGTCGAAGACTCCCCGCGCCCGGCGCCCTAGAAGAGCGGTTTGCCCCGTCCGGGCTCCTACGGAGCCGACGCCTTCCGGATCAGCGCAAGCGCCTTCGGGTTCGTCTTGTAGGCGTCGGCGTAGGCCTTCGCCGTCGCCGCGTCGAGGCGGGCTCCGGCGGCGATGAGCTCTTCGAGCCCGGGGTTGCCCGTGACGATCCCCATCTGGAGGGCCGTGAGGCCCGCCCAGTTCTTCGCGTTCAGCTTCGCCCCGGCCTTCAGAAGCATCCGGAGCGTCTCGCGGTCGCAGCCGTCCGCCGCGAACATCAGGGCCGTGTTCTGCTTCTCGTCCACGGCGTTGACGTCGGCGCCGCGCTGCAGGAGGAGCGCCACGATCTCGCGGCCCTTCTCGGGGTCCGCGCAGGCCTGTCTTCCGAAGAACACGATCATGAGCGGGGTGCGCCGGTTCGAGTCGGCGAACACGTGCCTGGCCGACATGCCGCCGTCGAGGTACGCGCGCACCGCGTCGGCGTCGGCCTCGGCGAGCGCCCGGAAGAAGCTCGGCTCGTCGAACGCGAGCTTGCGCTCGCGCAGCGCCGCGAGGCCGCGCTCCTCGTTCCCGCCCGACGCCGGGGGCGGAACCGCGCCGGCGCGCTTCGATTCCGCGGACGCCGGCTTCCCGGAAGACGGCGGCGGGGCGGACGCCGGCGCGGCCGCGCCCCTGATCGCTCCCGGGCTGCCCGCTCCCCCGCGCTCGATCCACTCGATCGCGACCTTCGCGTCGTCGGCGATGCGCGCGTCGGGGGATTTCGTGAGCGGCCGGATCGTCTCGACCACGCCCTTCGCCTGCCCCTGCCGGTTGCGCAGGCACTGGAGCGCGCGCTGCCGGGCGGCGACGTCCGCGCCCGAGACGGCGACGTCGGCGAGCGTGGCCACGACGTCCGCCGTGTCGAGGAACATCACGTTGTAGGCCGCGACGGCGTCCACGGCGAGCTCGTGGTCCCTGTCCTTCATCGCGGCGACGAGCGCGCCCTTCGCGGCCGCCGCCACCGAGGCCTTCGCCGACTGCGGGACGGGGTTGGCGACGTTGCCGATCTCCTCGAGCGCCGCCGCGGCGCTCGTCCGGACGCGCATCTCCGGGTCCGACGCCACGAGCCGCGCGAGCTCCGGCCCCGACTGCCACGCCAGGCCCTTCACCCCGCGCAGCGCCCAGCACGCCTGGATCCGGACGCTCTCGTCGGGATCGCCGAGAAGACGAATCGCCTCGGGGATCCAGCGCGCGGCCTCCTTTTCGCCGGTCGCCTTGCCGGCGAGCGTGATGGCGGCGTCGCGGGTCTCGGGGACGCGCGAGTTCGTGAACGCGAGCGCGAGGTCCACCGTCCCGGGCGGCAGCTTCTTGACGGACGCGAGCGCGCCGAGGACGTAGCGGCCGGACTCGGGCGTCTCGCGCACGGTCTTCTCCAGCAGCGGCAGCACGGGGGCTGCGTCGCGCTTCAGAAGCCGCTCGAGCGCCTTCTCGCCGGTCTCGGCGTGGTCGCGGTCGTCGGTGCTCGACCGGCCGCGCGCGGGATGCGCCGCCGCGTCCGCGTGCTTCGCGATCCACGCGAGGATGGGCGGCGCGAGCTTCTCCGGGGGGTCCATCCCGATGAGGCCCCGCGCCGCGACGAACGCCGTGGAGTCGTCCCGCGCGCCCTCGAGCGCGCGGCGCCAGGCG
The DNA here is from genome assembly GCA_041912555.1 of Thermoanaerobaculia bacterium. Classification (GTDB taxonomy): domain Bacteria; phylum Acidobacteriota; class Thermoanaerobaculia; order UBA5066; family Gp7-AA6; genus DAHUXD01. Next base: position 71,718 of record JAYRMU010000046.1, on the reverse strand, counting down.
GGCGCGAGCTCGGAATCGGGAACGCCCATGACCGCGAGCGCGCCCGCGGCGCGCGCCACGACGGCGGCGACGGGATCGTCGAGCGCCTTCTCGAGCGCCGGCTTCGCGGCGGCGGCGTCCTTGCCCGTCTCCCACAGGGCCGACGCGGCGGCCTCGCGGACGCTCGCGTCCGGGTCCGAGAGCGCCTTCGCGAGCGCCTCGACGGCGGCGGGCTGCTTGCGCCCGCCGAGCCATCGCGCGGCGTCGGCGCGGTCCTTCGGATCGCGGTCCTTCGCGAGGGTCTTCACGTGATCCCGGACGAGCTCGTCCTCGTCGAAGCGCGCGCTCGCCGCGGCCGGGGGAAGGACCAGCAGGAGGCAGATCGCCAGGGCCCGTCGGCGCATGGTCACCTCGTTGGGCCATAAGGTACCCCGAGTAGACTGGTCGCGGATGCTCCAGGTCACGCCGGCGATCCTCATCCGCGAGCACGAACTCGAGGAGCGCTTCGTGCGCGCGTCCGGGCCGGGAGGCCAGAACGTCAACAAGGTCTCGACGGCGGTCGAGCTGCGGTTCGACGTGGACGCGTCGGCTCTTCCGGCCGACGTGAAGGCGCGGCTCAAGGCGCTCGCGGGCAGGAGGATGATCGCGACGGGCGTGCTCCTGATCGACAGCCGCGAGCACCGCACCCAGGCCCAGAACCGCGCCGAGGCGCGCGAACGCCTCGCCGAGCTCGTGCGGCGCGCGGCCGCGCGGCCGAAGTCCCGGCGCAGGACGAAGCCCTCGCGCGCCGCGCGCGAGCGTCGGATGGAGTCGAAGGTCCAGCGCGGGCGGATCAAGGCAGGACGCGGACGGGTCCGCGGCGAGGAGTAGCGGCAGGACGGCGCTCGAAGGCGCGTCAACCCGCCGCGCACGCCGGCGGGCTCGTCCGGGGCGCGTGCTACAATTGCAAGTTCAAGAAAGACAATTACTTATGGCACTCACGGTTCACCAGGCCGAAAAAGAAGCCGCCTGGAGATGGGGCGGGCTTTTCGCGCGAGGCTTCGCGCGCCACTCGCGGGAGCGGCAGTTCGAGGTCGGAATCCGGCGCTTCGGGACCGTCAGCATCCGGGGCCGGGGAAATTCGTGGGAAGGCGCCTTCGCCAACGCGGACAACCTCACCAACGGCGGGCCGAAGAAGAAGTAGCGCGGGTCCCGGGTCGTCCGCCTCCCGGCGGGCCATCGAAAGAGAATCTCCCTTCCTCTCCTCGCGCGCGCGGGCCGCGAGCTCCCGATCCGCGACGCATCCGGGTCATCGCGCCCGCCTCGCGGTGACGACGATGCGCGAGGCGTCGCGCCGGAAGGGCCGCCGATCGAAGTCGCCCCAGACGTCCACCACCTCGAGGCCGCAGGACTCGAAGAAGGGGCGGATCTTTCGAGGGTCCCAGGCGCGCGCGCGAAACCCCGCGGAGGCCGTGCGGACCGACCCGTCGCGGCGGCGGTCGGCGTACCGGTAGCGGGCCTGCCAGAGATCCTTTCGCCCGAGAGGGAGCCAGAGCTCGTCGATCCGGAGGACGCCGTCCGCGTGCCGGACCCGGCGGCTCGGCGTCGCGACCGTGTCCTTCCGCCGGTAGAGGCCCTCGAGCACGAACACGCCGGCCGGCGCGAGCTGGCGGGCGACCGCGCGAAGGGCGCGCCGCCGATCCTCCAGCGTGGTCAGGTGCGAGAACGGATCGCCGGGGGCGACGACGAGGTCGAACTCCTCCCCGAACGCGGCGCAGCGCGCGTCCCCGGCGACGAACAGGGCGCGGCTGACCCCGCGGCGCCGCGCGGCGGAGAGCATCTCGAGGCTGACGTCGAGGCCCACCGCCGGAGCGACGCGCGCGAGCTCCGCCGTGATCCGCCCGAGCCCCGCCCCGATCTCCAGGATGGCCCGCGGGCGAACCCGGCGCGCGACGCCCCTCCAGAAGTCCAGGTGGGCCCTCGAGACCGACTCCAGCCGGTAGAAGGGGAGGATTCTCCGGTAATAGTCGCGGGCGTCGGAGATTTCGGCGGCGTCTTCCATGAGCTCTTCGATCGGAGTCGTCCGCGCGAGGGGACGGCGGACGCCCTCGTCTCGAGCGTCCTCTTATATACCTCCGCCCGGCTCCGCTTCCGGAGATCGTCCCCGGGGAAAGGTACTCTTGGCCCGTGCCGACCTCCCGACGCCGATTCCGGACGCCGCATCTGCTCCTGCTCGTCCTCGCCTCGGCGGCGGCCGGGTACGCGTTCGCGATCATGGTCGCGAAGTCGGGCGCCCCGAAACAGACCGAGTACGAGCTGCCGCACGGCTTCACGGTGACCGACCCGACGTTCCTCCCGTCGGCGCTGCCGGGGCCCGCGATGACGCCGGGCAACCGGCTCGACCTCCTGGAAAACGGCGACGCGATCTTCCCGGCGATGCTCGCCGCCATCTCTTCCGCCCGAAAGACCGTGAACTTCGAGGCCTACATCTTCTGGTCGGGCGAGACGGGGGCGCGATTCCGGGACGCGCTCGTCGAGCGCGCGGCGCACGGCGTCGCCGTGCGGGTCCTGCTCGACGCGGTCGGCTCGTCGGGCCGGCACCTGAAGGCGGGCGACGTCGAGACGCTGCGGCGCGCCGGCTGCCGCGTGGAGTTCTTCCACTCCAAGAAACCGTGGATGCTCTGGGTCATCAACCACCGCAACCACCGGCGCGTGCTCGTGGTGGACGGCGCGGTCGGCTTCACGGGCGGCGTCGGGTTCGCCGACCAGTGGAGCGGCGACGCGGATTCCCGGGAGCACTGGCGCGACACGCAGGTGCGCGTGGAGGGGCCGGCCGTCCGCGGGCTCCAGCGCGCGTTCCAGGAGAACTGGTCGGAGGTGACCGGCGAGGCGCTCGTGGGCGACGAGTTCTTCCCCTCCCTCGCGCCCGCCGGCACCGCCTCCGCCGCCGTCGTGCCCTCCTCCCCGCTCGCCGCCATGTCCGGGGCGGGGCGCGTCTACGCGATCTCGCTCGCGGCGGCGGCGAAGGAGATCTGGATCGCGAACTCCTATTTCCTCCCCGACGACGCGACCTCCGCTCTCCTCGTCGCGGCGGCGAAGAGGGGCGTGGACGTCCGGATCATCGTCCCGTCGGACGCGCAGAACGACGTGCCCGCGACGAAGGCGGCCGGGCGATCGTCCTTCGGCCCGCTGCTCGAGGGAGGCGTGAAGATCTTCGAATACCAGCCGACGATGTTCCACCTGAAGACGATGGTCGTGGACGGGATCTTCTCCACGGTGGGCTCGGCGAACTTCGACGAGCGCTCCTTCCACCTGAACGAGGAGATCAACCTGTTCGTCTACGACGCGCCGTTCGCCGCGCTGATGAGGCAGCGTTTCGAGCACGACCTCCGGAAGTGCCGCCCCTACACGGCCGCGATGTGGCACGCGCGCTCGCTCCGGCAGCGGGCGACGGAATGGCTGGCGACGCCCTTCCGGTCGGAGCTCTAGGGCCGCCGGGCGGATTGCCGGCTCGAGACCCGGACGGCGGCGAGGTACGCGACGATCGAGAGGTTGACGAGGAAGACCGCCGCCCTCGTCCACGTGGGCCGGCGGAACAACTCGTAGACCTCGACCGGCAGGTAGAGCGACCCCGAGACGATCGCGAACCACTCCGCCCACACCCGGGCGTGCCAAAGGCCCCAGGCCTCGACGAACCGGACCGTGGAGTACAGGAAGGCCAGCGCGGCCAGCAGCACGAGCCGCGAGTCGCTCATCCGGGACGCGGCCTCGATGAAGATCCGCGGATAGTGGTGGGCGGGATTCAGGTGGGAGTGGCGCACGAGGCGCTCGGCCAGCTCCTGGAGGTCGCGGTGCAGCAGGGACAGCAGCCCGAGCCCGGCCGCGACGACGAGCGCGCCCTTCGCCGCCTCGAAGACGGCGACGACCCGGACTCCGCGGACGGTGCGGGGCGCGGCCCCGGGCTCCCCCAACGGCCTACTTCGGCTGCGCGGCCGGCTCCTCCAGCATCCGCTTCAGCTCGTCCGACTGCTGCCCCGTCATCTCCCACCGCACGAGGGAGGCCGGGATCAGCCCCACGGCGTTGAACGAGTCCATGAACTCCTTCATGCGGAACCGGTCGCCGAGCTGCCGCTTTCGCTCCGCGAGGAGCTTCTCGATCTCGATCTTGCCGATCAGGTAGCTCGTCCCGTAGCCCGGCTGCTGGAGGTAGAGGTGCTGCTCGCCGCGGACGAGGTTCCCGTTCATGCCGAGCCAGCCGCGCGGCGTGTGGGCGCACGCGAAGGCGGCGGCCTGCTCGAGGGTCATGAGATTCGCCACCATGTACAGCTCGCCGAGGGCCCGCGCGGCCCGTTCGGCGACCAGGATGTAGACGAGCTCGCGCGAGTGCGGGCGCGCGTCGAACATCCCCGCCTGCATCATGAGCTCTTCCCAGCCCGTCGCGTGCCCCTCGGTGCGCGTGTTGAAGATGTTGTAGAGCAGGACCTCGCGGCGGATCGGGCTCGCCGGCGGCTCGTTGGCCATCCAGCCCTTGTCGAACCAGTGGTAGCCGTGGGTGCGCATGACCTCGGGGTCGCGGTAGTCCACCTCGGCGAAGAACTCGCGCGGCGCCGGGCTGTAGCTCCCGATCCGGGCGCGCAGGGCGGGATCCATGTACGGCTTGATCGTCAGGATCTCGCGGTCCCGCAGGAACGCCATGTACTCCGTGACGGCGGCGTTGAAGCGGCGGTCGTACTCGTCGGCGTTGGCGACCGGGACGGGCTGCGGCAGGCTCGCGTTCTTCAGCTCCTCCATCGCGAGAAGGGCCTCGGACCGCACGAGCTCGCGCTCCATCAGGGCCTTCTCCTGCGCCCAGGTGTACGGGACGAGCTGGACGTGCTTCAGGTACCAGTCGTAGTTCTCGATGCCGACGCCCGAGGGGCCCGTCTTCGACGGCGCCTTCGCGTCGAGCCACGCGACGAGGTCGTCGGTGGCGGCCTTCGCGCGCTCGGCGTCGGCCTTGAGGCCGGCCTGCGTCGCGTCGAGCTTGGAAGACAGCTGCGCGAGGTCCGCGCTCTGCTGCTTCAGGGCCTTCGTTCCGTAGATCCAGAGGTCGCGCCCGTTGCCCGTCAGGTTCGCCTTCGCCTGGGCGAGCAGGCGCGGGATCGTCCGGATCCCGGCCCCGATCTTCGCGGCGTCCCCGGCGGAGAGCGGGAACCGGTAGCTCCAGAGCTCGACGGCCCCGTACGCGAACGGGCCCTCGCGGGCTGGCTGGTCGCTCTCCTCCCAGAAGACCGTGGCGTAGAAGCCGGGGTTGTTCGCCCAGGGCTTCAGGACGCGGTGGTCGAAGTCGAGCCCGGCGAGCTCCGCGCGCACGACGAAGTAGTCGACCTGCTGCGGAACCGGCCAGGCGGCGGGATCGATCGCGGCCAGGCGCCGGCGGTACGCCTCGAGGTCGCGCTGCTGCGCGGCCATCGCGGCGGCGCCGTAGTCCGGCACTCCGTCCACGAGCTTCGGCTTCTGGAACGCCCGCCACTCCTTGAAGAAGGTGACGAGGTCGTCGTAGCCCTTGCCGCCGGACGGGGCGGGCGCGGCCTGCCCGGTCCCCCCCCCGATCACGGACATCCCGACCAGCAGACACACGGCCATCAGCAATGCGGACGGATCGCGCGAAATCATGCGGCGGATTCTATGCGAGTCTCCTCCGCATCGCCCGCACGGACCCGCTAGAATCGCCCGTCCAGATGCCGCTCACGCCGGGTTCCCGCCTCGGTCCGTACGAGATCCTCGCCCAGATCGGCGCGGGCGGGATGGGCGAGGTCTATCGGGCGCAGGACCCGCGCCTTTCGCGCGACGTGGCGGTCAAGGTGCTGCCCGCCTCCTTCTCCGAGGACGCGGACCGCCTGCGCCGATTCGAGCAGGAGGCCAAGGCGGCCGGCGTCCTCAACCACCCGAACGTCACGGCGGTTTACGACATCGGGACCGCCGGCGACGGCGCACCGTACGTCGTCCAGGAGCTGCTCGAGGGCGAGACGCTCCGCTCGGTCCTCGCGGGGGGAAAGCTCTCGGCGCGCAAGACGATCGACTACTCGCTCCAGATCGTCCACGGCCTCGCGGCGGCGCACGAGAAGGGAATCGTCCACCGCGACCTGAAGCCCGAGAACATCTTCGTCACCAACGACGGCAGGCTGAAGATCCTCGACTTCGGCCTCGCGAAGCTGACGCACACGGAGGAGCGCGGCCAGGCCACGAACCTGCCGACCGCGACCGCCGGCACGGAGCCGGGCGTCGTCCTCGGCACGCTCGGCTACATGGCGCCCGAGCAGGTGCGCGGCAAGCCCGCCGACGCGCGCTCGGACATCTTCTCCTTCGGCGCGATCCTCTACGAGATGCTCTCGGGCCGCCGCGCCTTCCACGGCGACTCGGCGGCCGACACGATGTCCGCGATCCTCCGGGAGGACCCGCCGGACCTGTCGGTGACGAACCAGAACGTGCCCCCCGCGCTCGACCGCATCGTCCGCCACTGCCTCGAGAAGAGCCCGGAGCAGAGGTTCCACTCGGCCCACGACCTCGCCTTCGACCTCGAGGCGCTGTCGGGCGTCTCCGCGGCGGTGCAGGCGGTCGCCGGCGCCGCGCCGTCCCGATCCTCGCGCCGCCGCCTCGCGGGCGCCGCTGCCGCGGCAGCCGCGGCCGTGCTGGTCCTCGCCGCCGGCTACGTCCTCGGCCACCGGGCGACGTCCGGAGCGAAGTCCGCCGGCGTCTCGTTCTCGCAGCTGACGTTCCGCCAGGAGCCGATCTTCAACGCCCGCTTCTCTCCCGACGGGAAGACCGTCGTCTACTGCGCCGCGCCCGCCGGCAACTCCCCCCGGATCTACTCGGTGCGCCCTGACTATCCGGGCGCGCCGGTCGTCGGCCAGACCGACATGGTCCTGCTCTCCATCTCGGCGAAGGGCGATCTCGCGGTGCTGACCCATCCGCGCTACCTGCGGCACAGCGTCTTTCTCGGCACCCTCGCGAAGATGCCGCTCGAGGGCGGCGCGCCGCGCGAGATCGCGGACAACGTGCGCGAAGCCGACTGGAACCCCGACGGCTCGGACCTCGTGATCGCGCACGACGTCAACGGAAGGGACCGCATCGAGTATCCGCCCGGCAAGGTGCTGGTCGAGGGCGGCGGCTACTTCAGCAACCCGCGCTTCTCCCCGCGCGGCGACCGGATCGCCTTCTTCGAGCACCCGTTCAAGTACGACGACCGCGGCTCCGTCGCCGTCGTGGACCTCACCGGAAAGAAGACCGTCCTCTCCGAGGGCAACGGGACCCTGGAAGGCCTCGCCTGGTCGAGCGACGGCAGCGAAGTCCTGTACTCCGCGGGCCCGTCGTACAACGACCTCGAAATCTACGCCGTGACCCTCGCCGGCAAGCGGCGCAGCGCCGTGCAGAGCGCGGGCGGCCTCACGCTGCTCGACGTCGCCCGCGACGGCCGCTGGCTCGCCAGCCGCGACGACCAGTGGAAGGAGATCCTGGCGCTGGCGCCCGGCGAGAGCCGCGAGCGCAACCTCTCCTGGCTCGAGCTGACCTACGCCGTGGCCCTGACGCCGGACGGCAAGACGCTCCTCTTCACGGAGGAGAGCTCGCGCTTCGGGGCGAACTACTCGACGGGCCTGCGGCAGACCGACGGGTCCCCGGTCGTGCGCCTGGGCGACGGCGCCGCCCTCGACATCACCCGCGACGGGAAACTCGCGCTTTCGGTCGTGCCGACGGATCCGGCCGAGCTCGTGATCTACCCGACCGGGGCCGGACAGCCGCGCAGGCTCGAGCGCGGCGGCCTCGTCAGCTACGAGACCGCGGTGTTCTTTCCCGACGAAAAGCGCGTCCTGGCCTGCGGCCACGAGGCGGGTCACGCCGTGCGCTGCTACGTCCAGGATGTCGCCGGCGGAAAGCCGCGCCCGATCACGCCGGAGGGAACCACGGACGGCCTCGTGTCTCCCGACGGCCTGACGATCCTGGTCCGGGAGAGCAACGGGGGGCAGATGCTCTACCCGGTCGGCGGCGGCCCCGCGCGCCCCGTTCCGGGCGCCACGGCCGACGACGCCGTCGTGCGCTGGAGCGCCGACGGGAAGTCCCTGATCGTCGTCAGCCTCTGGTCGGACGTCCCGGTGAAGGTCGAGAGGCTCGACCTCGCGACGGGGCGCCGCGAGCCGTACAAGGTCCTCGGGCCCGCCGATCTGACCGGCGCCGTTCAGATCTCCCCGATCGCCCTGAGCGACGACGGCAGGAGCTATGCCCTGACGGTCCGGCGCATGGCCTCGCATCTCTTCCTGGTGCAGGGCGCGAAGTAGCTCGGATGCCGGCACCGATCCGGGCCGCAGCGGGGAGTCGCGCGGCGTGGTGGGATTTCCCACTTGATTCACCGCCCACCTGCGCTTATCCTTGTGGCATGAGCGAAGCGTCGAGCTCGAAGCGCCTCTATCGTCTCCGGCCCGACTCGAAGGGGCGAATCACGCTGGGCAAGCTCGCCGAGGGCGTCAGCAGCTACCGGGCGCGCCGCCTCCCGGACGGCAAGATCGTGCTGGAGCCCTTCGTCGAGATCCCGGCCGAAGAACGGTGGCTCTGGGAAGACAAGGAAGCGCTCGCCAGCGTCCGCCGGGGAATCGAGGATGCGAAGGCGGGACGGCTCGTTTCGCTCGGCTCCTTCGCAAAGTACGCCAGGTAGCCGCGGCACGCCTTGGCGTCCTTCTCGCTCCTCTTTACGGCTGAAGCTGCGGGCCAGATGGAGCGCCTCGAACGGGACCGGGGCCTCGCGAAGCGTTTGAAGGCGGTCCGGAAGACGCTGGGCCGATTACAGGCAGACCCGCGTCACCCGGGCCTTCGGAGCCACGAGTTCGGTTCGATGTCGGGCGCAGCCGGAGAGAAGGTGTTCGAGTCGTACGCGGAGCAGGACACTCCGGCCGCCTACCGGATTTTCTGGCGCTACGGTCCCGACAAAGGGCAAATCACGATCCTCGCCATCACGCGCCATCCGTAGCGCGCGGCCCTGGTGCATACTTGCCCCCGTCCGAGAGGAAGCACTCATGATCAAGACGAAAAAGCTCCCCGAATTCGCGCGACGCTACTCGAAGGCCATGGCCTACGCGGCGAAGAAGCACGCGACGCAGATCCGCAAGGGCACGAACGCTCCCTACATCTCGCACCCGATCGCGGTCTCGAGCCTCGTGCTCGAGAACGGCGGGAACGAGGACGAGGCGATCGCCGCCCTGCTGCACGACGTCGCCGAGGACTGCGGCGGGCAGCCGGCCCTCGACAAGATCCGGCGCAAGTTCGGCAAGAAGGTCGCGCGGATCGTCGAGGGATGCACGGACACCCTGGAAGAGCCGAAGCCGGCCTGGAGGGAGCGCAAGGAGAAGTACCTCGTGCACCTGCGCAAGGCGGACAAGTCCGTCGCCATCGTCTCGGCGGCGGACAAGTTCCACAACGCCCGGTCGATCCTCTCCGACTACCGCGCGCTCGGCGAGAAGATGTGGGAGCAGAAGAAGTTCGGCGGGGGGAAGGCGGGGCTGCTCTGGTACTACCGCTCCCTGGTCGAAGCGCTCGGCGGCCGCGCGCCGAAGCACCTCGTCGCCGAGCTCGATCTCGTCGTCTCGGAGATCGAGCGCCTCGCGACGGCCAACGCCGAGTAGCCCCGGCTCACCTCGCGCACGCCGCGAGCGCGTTCGACCGGGATTTCGACTCGCCGGCGACCGCGTCGGCGGCCGTCAGGCCGCCACGAAGCTGTTCCGGCCGCCGGCCGCGGCGAGCACGGATCCTGACGGGTCGAGAAATCCCACGTTCCGCGCCGGCCAAAGAGGCTAGGATCTCTCTCCGCATGAAGACGCCGCGGCTCGCGCTTCTCCTGCTGGCTCTCGGCGCCCTTGCGCCGAAGTGGGCTAAGGCGGCGGAGCCCGCCGGACCGCTCGTCCTCCGGAACGTCACCGTGATCGACACGACCGGGGGACCGGCGCGCCCGGCCATGACCGTCGTCGTCGAGGGCGACCGCATCACGCGGGTCGAGGGCGGCAGCTTCGCGGCACCCGAGGGCGCGCACGTGGTCGACGGGTCCGGCAAATTTCTCATCCCCGGTCTCTGGGACATGCACGTCCACACCTTTTTCGGGGACTGGGTGCCGGGCGGCAAGGAAGTCACGCTGCCGCTCTTTCTCGCCAACGGCGTGACCGGCGCGCGCGACATGGGAAGCGATCTCGACCCGATCCTCGCGGCGCGGGCCGACGTCGCCGCGGGACGCCTGCTCGGGCCGCGCCTCGTCGTGTCGGGCCCCATGTTCGACGGCCCGAAGTCGCAGTTCCCCGCCGCGCTCAGGATCGACACGCCGGACGACGGCCGCCGCGCCGTGGACACGCTGACGGGCCGGGGCGTCGACTTCATCAAGATCCAGTCCTACGTGCCGCGCGAGGCGTACTTCGCGATCGCGGAGGAGTGCCGGAAACGGAAGATCGTCTTCGCCGGCCACGTTCCCGACGCGGTTCGCGCGTCCGAGGCCTCGAACGCCGGCCAGAAGAGCTTCGAGCACCTGATCGGCGTCTTCGAGGGCAGCTCGACCGCCGAGGACGAGCTGCTCAAGGGACCGAAGAGCCCGGGCCGGTTCCTCCAGACCTACGACGCCTCGCGGGAAGCCGCGCTGATCGCGCTCCTCGCGAAGAACCGGACCTGGCAGTGCCCGACGCTCTACTGGGAGCGCGGGCAGTGGCTCGTGGACGCGATCGACGTGACGAAGGACCCGGACGCGAAGTACGCGCCCGCGTCGTGGCGCACGAAGAGCTGGCCGACGTTCACCGCGGGGATCATCAAGGACATGGACACGGATCCCCTCTCGGTCCGGGAGAAGTTCGTCGCCCACGAGCTCGAGATCGTGAAGCGGCTCCAGAAGGCCGGCGTTCCCTTCCTCGCGGGGACCGACACGCCCGCCGGCGTGGACGTGCTGCCGGGGTTCAGCCTCCACCAGGAGCTGCAGCGCTTCGTGGCCGCGGGCTTCACGCCCCTCGAGGCGCTCCAGACGGCGACGCTCAACCCGGCGAAGTTTCTCGACCGGCTGGCCGACTTCGGGACGGTCGAGAAGGGCAAGGTCGCCGACCTCGTCCTCCTCGACGCGAACCCGCTCGACGACATCCGCAACACCCGCCGGATCAGCGCGGTCGTCGCCAACGGCGCGTACTACCCGCGCGAGCGGCTCGACCGCATCCTGGCGGACGTGGAGGCCTACTCCGCCGCCCACTGAGCCCCCGGGAGGGCCGCTGCCTGGCCCCGTCCTTGCTCTAGAGTAGGGTCGTGGCCACGTCCCCGACCCTTCGCCGTCTCGGACTCGCCGCGGCGATCCTCGCGGGGCTCCTCGTCCTGGCGGTTCTCGCGCTGCCCTACGTCGTTTCCCTCGACGCGATGCGGGCCCGCGCGTCCGCCGCGGCCGAAGCGGCCCTGCACCGCAAGGTCGACATCGGCGCGATGCGGCTGCAGATTTTCCCGCGCGTCGGGGCGCGCCTCGAGCGGGTCGTCGTCCACAACAAGCCGGGCTTCGAGTCGCCGGCCCTGGTCTCGGCCGACCGGATCTCCGTCCGGGTCGCCTTCTGGCCGCTGCTCTCCCGGCGGATCGAGGTCCTCGCGATCGGCCTCGACGGCGTGACGGTGACGGTCGAGCGCGGGCCGGACGGCGCGCTCAGCGTCGGCGACTTTCTCTCCGCCGGAAAGCGCGAGAGCGGTCCCGCGTCGCAGACCGCCGCGGCGGCGCTGCTCGTGTCCCGGATCGAGATCGCCCGCGGCCGCGCGCAGTTCGTGGACCGGAAGGTCTCGCCCGGCAGGACCGTGACCCTGGGCCTCGAGGACCTGACCGGGCGCATCACCGACATCGGTCCGACGACGCCGGCCCGCTTCGACCTGGCGGCGCGATTCCTCGCGGACACGGGGAGAAATCTCACGCTCAAGGGATCGCTCGGACCGCTTCCCTCGCAGGGGCCCGTCGGCGAAGCGCCGGTGGACGCCGCCCTCTCCGCGAAGGGCCTCGTCCTGGCGCGCCTCGCGACGTACGTCGCCGCCTTCCAGTCGAACGACCCCGGCGCGCTCTCGATCGGGAGCAAGGCGACCGGAAAGCTGCTCGGCGCGGTGACACTCGCCGGCAACGTCGTGCTCGCGCCCGCCGCGGCCGCGTCCGGGATCCCGGCGGCGGACGGGACCTTCTCGGTCGTCCTCGACTGGCCGAAGGGCACGCTCGCCATCGGCCGCTCGATCTTCGAGATCGCGCGGCTGCCGCTCGCGGTCCAGGGGAGAGTCGACGACCTCCACGCCGAGCCGCGCGTCGACCTGCGGGCCGAGACCCCCGGCGAGGTCGAGCTCGATCGCGTCACCGGGCTTCCGGGCCTCGCGGGGCGCCTGCCCGCCGGCGTCAAGCTCGCCGGCCGCGTCCGCCTCTCCCTCAAGATCGAAGGGGCGTCGTCGGACCTCGACACGCAGGGCTCGGCGGACGCCTCCGCCTTCGCCGTCAGCATGGACGGCCGGCCGCTCTTCGCCGCCCCGACCGTGCACGCGACGCTCGCCTCGCGCGGCAAGGCGCCGCTCGCGGGCCGGGTCACCGCCCCGTCGGGGAAGCTCCGCGATCTGCCGCTCGAAAAGCTCGCCGCAGACTGGACGTGGGACAAGGGACTGCTGACGCTCTCCCCTTCGGCCGGCGTGTTCGGCGGGACGATCGCCGCGCGCCTCGAAAGCGACTTCGCGCACGCCGGGTCGGAGTCCCGCGTTTCCCTCGACGTGCGCGGGGTGCAGGGCCAGCCGCTGCTCGAGTCGCTGACGTCCCTGCGCAACGTCTTCGCGGGAACGCTGCGCGGGACGATGGCGCTGACGAGCCGCGGACTCGGCTGGGACGCGATCTCGAAGACCGGGCGCGGCAAGGGGCGCCTCTCGGTGGCCGACGCCGACGTGAAGACGGTCCAGCTCATGCCCGAGGTGGCGCGCTCGCTCTCGGCGGTCGGAAAGGTCGCCGGGTTCCAGGTTCCGCCGAGCCTCGAGGACACGAAGTTCTCGGCCCTCGAGACCTCGCTCGAGCTCGCCGACGGCCGGCTCGCGACGCCCGATCTCGCGCTCTCGGGCCGCGACGTCTCCGCGTCGGCCAGCGGCTCGCTCGGCCTCGACCGCACGCTCGCCTACCAGGGACGCGTCGTCCTCGGGCCCGCGGTCGTCAAGGGGCTCGGCAACGCCGGGCGTTACCTCGCCGATTCGAGCGGCCGGATCGCGCTGCCCTTCCACGCCAGCGGCCCGATCGCCTCCCCGAAGGTCGCGATCGACGAGAGCGTCGTGGTGGACCCCGGCCGCCGCGTCCTCGCGCGCGAGGCCGGCGAACGGCTCGGCGGGGCCGCGGGCAAGGCGCTCGGCGACGCCCTGGAGGGGGGCGGCGGGACGAAGGCGAACCCGCTCGACGTCCTGCAGCAGCTGCTCAAGGCGCCCGCTCCCGCGCCCACCCCCACGGCGCCGCCGCGCTGAGCGGCCCGCCCGGCGCGCCGGCTCCGCTTCCCGGAGCCCGTCTCCCGCGTGGACGGATAGGATCTGCCGCAAGGGAGACCCACGAATGCGCGAATCACGCCGGAAGTTCCTCGCCCGGACCGCCGCGGGAGTCGTCGGGGCCGCCGCCGCGGGCAAGACCCTGGCCGGACAGCAGCCGCCCGCGCCGACACCCGTCCCCGCCGCGGGAACGCCGCCCGCCTTCGGCACGGCGCCGCCCGTCGGCCCCCCGATCACCGTCGCGACGCTGACCGAGGCGGAGAAGCTCGTCCGCATCGAGATGACTCCCGCCGACAAGGCGCAGGCGGCCGGCAACTGGCCGCAGGCGATGGCCTCGACGATGGAACGGCGCACGGGCCCCCGCAAGGTCGCCCTCGAGACGACGCTCTCGCCCGCCACCCTCTGGAACCCGATGATCCCGGGCGTTCCGGACCTTCCGGCCCGCAACCGGTTCGTGCGCAGCTCCGCCGCTCCGGGCCCGCTGCCCAAGCGCGACGAGGACATCGCCTTCGCGCCGGTCACCGCCCTCTCGCGCTGGGTCGAGACGCGGGCGCTCTCCTCCGAGCGGCTCACGAAGATCTACCTCGCGCGGATCGAGCGCTTCGACCCGAAGCTGAAGGCGGTCATCACCCCGACGTCGGCCCTCGCCCTCGAGCGCGCGAAGCGCGCCGACGCGGAGATCGCGGCCGGGAAGTACCGCGGCCCGCTCCACGGAATTCCCTTCGGCGTGAAGGACCTCCTGGACACGAAGGGCATCCTCACGACGTACGGCGCCGAGCCGTACCGCAACCGGGTCCCGGACGCGGATTCGGCCGTCGTCGCGCGCCTGGACGCCGCGGGCGCGGTTCTCGTGGCGAAGCTCTCGCTCGGGGCGCTCGCCCTGAACGACGTGTGGTTCGGCGGGCAGACGATGAACCCCTGGCTCCTCGAGGAAGGCTCCGGCGGCAGCAGCGCGGGTCCCGGCTCCGCCACGGCGGCCGCGCTCGTCGCGTTTTCGATCGGGAGCGAGACGGGCGGAAGCATCATCGATCCCGCGATGCGCTGCGGCCTGGCGGGCCTGCGGCCGACGTTCGGCCGCGTGCCGCGCACGGGCGCGATGACGCTCTGCTGGTCCCTCGACAAGCTCGGGCCGATGACGCGGGGCGTCGAAGACACGATGCTCGTCCTCGCCGCGATCTCGGGGCCCGACCCCGGCGACCTTTCCAGCATCCCGAGCCGCCTCGACTTCGACGCGAGCGGAGCGGTCAAGGGGCTGAAGGTCGGCTTCCTTCCGGCCTGGATGAACGAGAGCCCCGCGACCGACGTCGACCGCGCCGCGCTCGACGCGGTCCGGAAGCTCGGCATGACGGCCGTCGAGGTCAGCCTGCCGGACTGGCCGTACCAGTCGCTCAACACGGTCCTCTTCGCCGAGGGCGCCGCGGCGTTCGAGGAGCTCACGCTCTCGCACGGCCTCGACCAGCTGAAGATGCAGGTGCCCGACGCGTGGCCCAACACCTTCCGGCAGGCGCGCTTCCTGTCGGCGGTGGATTTCGTGCAGGCCGACCGCCTGCGCCGAAAGGTCGCCATCGAGATGATGCGGATCTTCGAGAAGGTGGACGTGTTGCTCGTCCCGTCCCTGCGCGACGAGATCCTGACGATCACCAACTTCACCGGGCACCCGGCGCTCGTCCTGCGCGCGGGCTTCGTCGAGGTCACGCAGGCGCGCAGCGACTGGGCGCCGGATCCGAAGAACCCGATGCCGACGTTCGCGTCGAAGCGGCGCGTGCCGCACGGCGTGAGCCTGATCGGGCGCATGTTCGACGAGGGCACGATCGCGACGGCGGGGATCGCGCTCGAGCGCGCGTTCGGCGTCGCCGGGGAGCGGCCGAAGGGGTTCTGAGGACGGCCGGGGCTCAGCCGTCGCAGCCGAGGGCGAACGCGAGCGCGGCGCAGATCTGCCGCATTCGCGCGGCGTCCAGTTGCGCGAGCCGGCGGCCGAGCCCTGCCTGCGCGACGGTCATCACGTCGTGCAGGTTGGCCGCGCAGGGGTGCTTCATCCCGTCCTCCGGGCCGAGCGCAACCTCGGACGGCACGCCCCGGATCGTCGAAGTGATCGGGGCCACCGTGACGCGGGACAGATAAGGAATAGCGCTGTCCCGGCTGAGCACCAGCACGGGACGCTCTTTGTCCGGCGAGGGAAAGCGGTAGAGGCGGACCTCGCCGCGCTCTACTCTTCCGGCCAATCCGCCACCTTGTCCCAGATCGCCGGCTCGTCGAGGGAGTCCGGATACCGGGTGTAGCCCTCGCGGTCCCGCGCCTCCCGCTCCCGCAGATCGAGGCCCGCGAGATAGGCCCGAAGCGCGTCCCGCAGGAGCGCGGAACGATTGGTCTTCAGCCTCCGGACGGCGCGATCCGCCGCTCGAAGCAGGTCCGCGCCCAGAACGACCTGGATCGTTTCCATGTGTGGACTTTAACCCACATTGGACTCCACAGTAAATCCGCGAGGCTTCACCGCCCCGGCCTATGATCCCGCCGTGCAGCCGAAGACTCCCGCGGCCCCGCCCGAGGCGCCTTCCGCCCGGCCGAGGGCGGTCACCGTGATCGGACGAACGTTCCTCGTCCTCGCGGCGCTGCGCGTCCTCGAGGACGCGTGGGGCTGGATGGTCTGGAGGCTCGGCGACGCCGAGAAGGTCGTGCGCTTCTTCCTGCCGGGAGGAGCGGGCGCGCTCGTCCCGATCGACGCCGTGATCCGGCACATGGGCCAGATCGTGGCGGCGCAGGCGGCGGCCGCGGCGGCCGTGGGCGTCGTCGCCCTCCAGTTCCTCCGTCTTCGGCCGTGGGCGCGCGCCGCGCTGGAAGCCGTCTGCTGGGTCGCGCTCTCGGTCGTCCTCGCGGCGGCCGCCGTGCTCGCGGCTTCGGCCCCGCGGCTGGAAGGCCGGGGCGCCGCGAGCGTCCCGTTCGTCCTGGGGGCCGCGGTCGCCGTCGCCCTGCTCCTGGCCGTCACCCTCTGGCAGCTCCGAACGCCCGCGGTCCGGCGGGCGTTCGCACCGAAACCACTCGACCAGGGAGGCTCCTCTTGAAACGGCATGCGACGGCGCACTGGCGCGGCGACCTGAAGACCGGCAAGGGAACGCTCACGACCGAGAGCGGCGTGCTCGACGCCGCGCGGTACTCGTTCACGACGCGGTTCGAGGGCGAGAAGGGCACGAACCCCGAAGAGCTCGTGGCGGCGGCGCACGCGGGCTGCTTCACGATGGCGCTTTCCGCCGAGCTCGGCAAGGCAAACCTCGTCGCCGAGAGCCTCACGACGACCGCGGTCGTCGTGCTCGACCGCGACGGCGGCGGCTGGTCCATCACCGAGTCCAACCTCGACCTCGTCGCGCGCATCCCGGGCGCGTCCGAGGAGGCGTTTCGCGCGGCGGCCGACTCGGCCAAGGCGAACTGCCCGCTCTCGAAGTTGCTGAAGGCGAAGATCACCTTGAGCGCGAGGCTCGAGACGGCGTGACGCGCCGCCGGATCCTGCTCGCGCTCCTCGCCCTCGCCCTCGTCCTCGTGGCGCCCTACGCGGGGCTCGCGGGCTACCGGTTCGCCGCCCGCAAGCTGCTCTCGGGGCCCGGGCTGCGCAAGCTCGTCAACGTCCGCCCGCAGGACTTCCAGCTCGACTACGACGAGGCGGTGTCGCTTCGGCCGGGCCGCGTGACGATCCGCAACCTGCGCCTGCGCGGCAGCGACCCGAACGTGCAGTGGTTCCTCCGGCTCGAGAACGCGGAGGTGGACTTCTCGGTGCTCTCCCTGCTGCGGCACACGTTCCAGTGCGGCGACGTCCGCGGCTCGGGCCTCGCGTTCGCGCTGCGGGGCAAGCTCCCGCCCCAGGACGCGGACGAGCCGTCCATCGCCTTCCTGCCGCCGATCGCGGGGTTCCCCGATCCGCCGCTCAAGTCCCCGGACGACAAGTTCTTCGTGGACCCCCACGCGTGGAGCATCGACATCCGCCACGTCGCGATCGACCGCTTCGAGGACATCTGGGTCAACGGGCTCCGCTACCGGGGCAAGGCGAGCGTCGAGGGCGGGTTCTTCCTCAGGCCGCTCAACCTCGCCCGCATCGACGCCGCCGCGATCCGCCTGGATGGCGGGACGCTCCAGATCGGCGAGGCGCGCGACGGGATGACGCTGTCGGGGGCGATCTCCGCGATGTCGAAGCCGTTCGCCCCGCTCCGGTCCCCGATGCCCGGAGCCCTCCGGGAGTTCACCGCGAACGTGAAGCTCGCCTTCGCCGCCGCGAAGCTCGAGACGCTCCAGGACGTCGTCGCCCTTCCCGAGGGCCTGCGCCTCGAGGGCGGGACCGCGACCGTGTCGCTCGACGCCGCCGTCGAGGGCGGCATCGCCAACGGCAAGCTCTCGCTCGCCGTGCGCGACGGCCGCGTGCGGATCCCGAAGTACCGCCTGCGCGGCCAGGCGAGCGTGGACGTCCCGATCCGCCGCTGGGACCTCCTCCAGGGGCCCTTCGACGTGTCGGGCACGCGGGTCGCGCTCACCGACGTCCACTCCACCGGGGCGGACGAGGCGCGCGCCTGGTGGGGCAAGGTCGAGGTCCCGTCGGGCCGTGTCGGGGCGACCGTGTTCGCCCGGGTGGGCATGTCCTGCCGCGACGCGCGGCCCCTGCTCGCGGTGCTGGGGGTCGACCTGCCGCCGTGGTCGAAGGGCCTCGTGAAGCTCGACGACTTCTCGGCCACCGCGGTCGTCGCCGCGGCGCCGGCCACCCTGCGCGTCAAGGACCTCGACGCGAAGGGCGGAGGGTTCCAGATCGAGGGCAGCTACGCCCACGACGGCGGAGCGGCCAGCGGGGCGTTCCTCGTCGAGAAGGGAATCCTCATCCTCGGCATCGAGATCGCGCCGACGAAGACGAGCGTCCGCCCCCTCTTCGCCAGACAGTGGTACGCGAAGCAGAAGGCGGCCGCGGCCGCGGGCCGCTGACGGCGGCGCCCTAGTTGGGGTGGAGCTGGTGGTACCGGGCCAGGAGCGCGTCCTTCGATTCCGGGCGATCCGCGTCGACGACGATGCAGCCCTCGATCGGGCACGCGCCCACGCACTGCGGCTCGTCGAACGCCCCGACGCACTCCGTGCAACGCTCGCGGTCGATCAGGTAGAGGCTCTCGCCGGCCGAGATCGCCGTGTTGGGGCAGGCGGGCTCGCAGCTTCCGCAGTTGATGCAATCTTCGCGAATCACCATGGACATGGCGGTGGCTCCCTTCGACGGACAGCCTGACACCGCCGCGCCGGCGTGTCCTGATGCGATCTCATCAGAACCGCCGCCGTCCTTCCCGGCGGGCAACGCCAAATGATGCGATTGGCCCACGACCGCGGCGGACCCGATCGGCCCATGATGGGGCCATGCAGGCCAGGCGGAAGGCCGCGGCCGAGACGCTCCCGGCTCACCGGATCGTGACCCGGGACGACGCGATCGCGGAGATGAGCGCCGCGCTCGTCCGGCTCTGCGGCCGCGGCGCGGCGTGCGGCACCCTGGCGGGCGTCGAGTTCTGCTGCGGATTCCAGATGTGGGATCGCGAGGACTTCCGGCGCCGCTCGGCGGCCGTGCTCGGCGGCGAGCCCATGACCCAGGCGCGCAGCGAGCGGGCCGCGAACCTCTGCTGGCAGCTCCACGGCACGTCGCGGGGATGGGACGTCTACTCGAACGACACCCTCGCCCGGCTCGCCTTCGAGCTGCTCGGCCGGCGCATCGCCGTCGTCTGAAACCGGCGCGCGGCTACTTCTTCGGCGGGCGCGAGGGGCGCAGGTCGATGCGCGAGGCGATCGCGCGGCCCGGGAACCGGACGAGGTCGGCGACCGCCTCGGCGACGTCCTCCGGGGCGAGCATCCACGCCTGATCGCGATTGCCGTGCGAGTGGCCGAACTCGGTCGCCACCGAACCGGGCAGGACGGACGCCATCCGGATCCCGTCGTGGCGCAGGTCGAGCATCGCGGCCTCGGAGAAGCCGAGCAGGCCGAACTTCGACGCGTTGTACGCCGAGCCGCCCGCAAAGGCGTTGACGCCCGCGAGCGAGGCGATGTTGACGACGAAACCGCCGCCGTTCTTCTTCATGAGGGGCGCCGCGTGGCGGATCGCGTAGAACGGGCCGAAGAGGTTCGTCTCGAGGACCTCCCGGAAACGCTCCGGGTCCATCTGGTCCACCGGCGCGAAGTGCCCGATGCCCGCGTTGTTGACGAGGACGTCCAGCCGGCCGCCCTCGCGCGCGACGGACTCGACCAGGCGCTTCTGGTCCTCCTCGCGGCGCGCGTCGGCCGCGAAACCGCGCAGCGCCAGCCCTTCCTTCGCGAACCGCGCGAGCGCCGCGCGGAGGGACTCCTCCGTTCGGCCGGAGACGAAGACGGAGAAGCCGTCGGCATCGAGGCGCCGGGCGATCGCCTCGCCGATGCCTCGGGTTCCGCCGGTGACGAGGGCGACGCGCGGGGTGGTCATGGGAGGGGGATCTTATCGAACGCGGAGCGATCGCAGCGGGGCGCCGGCCCAGTCTTCGCGCGGCGCCTAAAGGGATCCCTCGCTGCGCTCGGGATGACAAGGGGAGAGCACGGCTCAGCGAGGGAGGTCCATCCTGATGACAAAGGGAGAGCGCGGCTCAGCGAGGGAGGTCCATCCTGATGACAAGGGGAGATTGCGGCTCGGCGTGGGAGATCCGTCCTGATGACAAGGGGAGAGTGCGGCTCGGCGAGGGAGATCCGTCCTGATGACAGAGGGAGATTGCGGCTCGGCGAGGGAGATCCGTCCTGATGACAGAGGAAGAGCGCGGCTCGGCGAGGACGGTCCATTCGGATGACGAAGGGGGACAGCCCGACGACTCGAGTTCCTTTCGAGGACACACTCCCCCTCCTGTCATCCCGAGGAGCGCGAGCGACGAGGGATCCCTTTAGGCGCCGCGCGGTCAAGCGATCCGCCCCTCCCTCGATGGCGCCCCGGGTCGCCGCGCGGCCCGACGACTCGAGTTCCTTTTCGAGGACACACTCCCCTCTTGTCATCCCGAGGGGCGCGAGCGACGAGGGATCCCTTTAGGCGCCGCGCGGTCAACCGATCTGCCCATCCCTCGATGCCGCCCTCGCGCCGCCGCGCGGTCAACCGATCCGCCCTTCCCTCGATGCCGCCCTCGCGCCGCCGCGCGGTCAACCGATCTGCCCATCCCTCGATGCCGCCCCCGGGTCGCCGCGCGGCCAACCGACCGCGGAGCCCTTGATATCGTCCCCCCCATGCTCCCCCGCCGGCTCGGCGCGACGCCCCGGTCCGTCTTCCCCGTCGGCCTCGGATGCATGGGGCTCTCCTGGGGCTACCGCGACGCGTCGGTGGACGAGAACGCCGGCGTCGAGCTGATCCGGCAGGCGATCGACCTCGGCGTGGATCACCTCGACACCGCCGACGTCTACGGCCCCTACAAGAACGAGTCGCTCGTCGGCCGCGCGCTCGCCGGTCGGCGCGACCGCGTCACGCTCGCGACGAAGGTCGGCCTCGTCGTCGAGGACGCGGCCACCTACCGGTACGGCCGCAACGGCCGCCCCGACCACGTCCGCGCGAGCTGCGACGGGTCGCTGGCGCGCCTCGGCGTGGACGTCATCGACCTCTACTACCTCCACCGCATCGACCCGAAGACCCCGGTGGAGGAGACCTGGGGCGCGATGGCCGGCCTCGTCGCGGCCGGAAAGGTCCGCTGGCTCGGCATCTCGGAGCCGGGCGTCGAGGACCTCGATCGCGTCGCGCGGGTCCACCCGGTGACCGCGGTCCAGTCCGAGCTCTCCCTCTGGACGCGCGACCATCTCGCCGGGGTCGTGCCCTGGTGCGCGGCGCACGGAACGTCGTTCGTGGCCTTCTCGCCGCTCGGCCGGGGGTTCCTGACCGGCGCCATCTCCGCCGACGCGCGCTTCGGGCCCGAAGACTTCCGCGCGACCCTGCCGCGCTTCCGCCCGGAGGCCGTGGCCGCGAACCAGCGGCTCGTCGAACGCGTCCGCGCTGTCGCCGACCGCCGCGGCGCGACGGCGGCGCAGGTCGCCCTGGCGTGGGTGCTCGCGCGCGGCGAGCACGTCCTCGCAATCCCGGGCACGCAGCGGCGCAGGTACCTCGAGCAGAACGTCGGCGCGGCGGATCTCGTCCTGGCGCCCGAGGATCTCCGCGAGCTCGACGCGCTGCCGGCTCCGGCCGGAGGACGTTACTGACCCGCGCCGCCGCCGGCGCCGAGATCCCGCGGACGCTCGCGGCCCCCGACTGCTTTCACTGCGGCCTTCCCGTGCCGCCGGGCGGGCGCTGGCGCGCCGTCCTGCTCGACGAGCCCCGCGACTTCTGCTGCGGCGGATGCCTGGCGGCGGCCGAGGCGATCGCGGAGAGCGGCCTCGACCGCTACTACCGGCTGCGCACGGCATCGGCTCCCACGGCCCCGCCGGAGGTCCGCGGCGAGGATCTCTTCTTCGACCGGGAGGACGTGCAGCGCGCGTTCGTCCGACGCGAGGGAGCGCTGCGCGAAGCCTCGCTCTTCGTCGAAGGGGTGCGCTGCCCGGCCTGTCTCTGGCTCAACCAGGAGCGCCTGCGCGCCCTGCCCGGCGTCGTGGACGCGGCCTCGAGCGCGGTCGGCCAGAGCGTGCGCGTGCAGTGGGACCCGTCGCGCGTCGCGCTGTCCGCGATCCTCGCCGCCGTGCGGAGGATCGGATACCGCGCGCGGCCGCTCGACCCGCGCCACCGCGAGGGGATCGACGCCGAGGCGCGCCACCGCGACGCCGCGCGGCTCGTCTTCGCGGGCTTCGTCGGGATGATGGTGATGAACCTCGCCCTCGCGACCTACCTCGCGGGAGGGCCCGACGCGGGCGGACGCCTGGCGCTGTGGGAGGTCTTCGCGCGGTGGAGCTCGCTTTTCGCGACCGCCGTCCTGCTCGCGTATCCCGGCCAGGACTTCTTCGCCGGCGCGTGGCGCGACCTGCGCCTGCGCCGCGCGGGCATGGACACCCCGATCGTGCTCGGCCTCGTGACGGCCTGGGCCGGCAGCGCGTGGGCGACCGTCCGCGGCTCGGGGCCCGTCTTCTTCGACGCGATCGCCATGCTCGTCTTCTTCGTGCTGCTCGCCCGCGCCTTCGAAACGCGCGCACGCGCCGCGGCCGCGGCGGGGCTCGACCGCCTCGCCGTGATCCAGCCGGCGACGGCGCGGCGGCAGGACGGCGCCGGCGTCGAGACGGAGGTCGCCGCCGACGACCTCGTCCCCGGCGACGCGATCCGCGTTCTCCCCGAGGAGGTCGTTCCGGCCGACGGCGTCCTCCTCGAGGGCGCCGCGAGCCTCGACGAGTCGGTCGTGACCGGCGAGCCCTGGCCTCAGGCCCGGCAGGCCGGCGAGGCCGTCGTCGCGGGCAGCCGCCTGCGCGACCGCCCGGCGCTCATCCGGGTGACGCGCGCGGCCCGCGACTCGACCCTCGCCGAGATCCGCCGCCTGCTCGAGCGGGGGCTCGCGAGCCGGCCGCGCTTCGTCGAGATCGCCGACCGCATCGCGGCGCGCCTGGTCCCGCTCGTCCTCGCCGTGTCGGCCGCGACGGCGGCCTGGTGGCTCGCGCACGACCCGGCCCGCGCGCTGCCGGCGACCGTCGCGGTGCTCATCGTGACCTGCCCGTGCGCGCTGGCGCTGGCCACCCCCATCGCCCTCGCCGTCGCCGCGGGACGCTTCGCCGGGATCGGCGTGCTGCCGGCGCGGCTGGCGGGAATCGAGCGGCTTGCGCGCGCCGACACGGCCGTCTTCGACAAGACGGGAACCCTCACGCTCGCGACGCCGCGCCTCGAATCCGTCCAGTCCCACGGCGAGCTCGCCCAAGAGGAGGCTCTCGCGATCGCCGCCGCCCTGGAGGCGGGCTCGACGCACCCGGCCGCCCGGGCCATCGCCTGCGCCGCGCCCGATCCGGGCTCGCCCGCCGACGCGATCGAGGACCGGCCCGGCGAAGGCGTGACGGGGCTCGTCGGGGGCGTCCGCTGGTGGATCGGCTCGCCCGACTTCGCGCTCGGCGGCGCCGCGCTGCCGGCGGCGGCCGCCGGCGCGCTGGCTGGGGCGCGGGAACGCGGGCGGCTCGCCGCGCTGCTGACCGACCGCGGCGGACGGACGGCGCTCTTCACCTTTTCCGAGGAGCTCCGGCCGGGCGCGGGCACCATCGTCGCCGCGCTCCTTCGCTCCGGCGTCCGGCAGGCCGTCCTCCTGTCCGGGGACGCCCCGGGGCCGGTCGCGAGGCTGGCAGCGGCGCTCGGCTTCGGGCAGGCGCGCGGCGGCATGACCGTCGCCGACAAGCTCGCCTGGATCGGCGAACGGGAAAACGCGGGCGCCCGGGTCCTCTTCGTCGGCGACGGACTGAACGACGCGCCGACGCTCGCCGCCGCCGGGGCCTCCGTCTCCTTCGCGGAAGCGCCGCAGCTCTCGCGCCTGGCGAGCGACTTCGTCATCCTTGGCAACGACCTCGGGTGCCTCGCCGCGGCGCGCAACATCGCACGGCGTTCGCGGCGGATCCTCGCGCAGAACCTGGGATGGGCCCTGGCCTACAACCTGCTCTCGATCCCGCTGGCGGCCTGCGGGCTCGTGCCCCCGTGGGCCGCGGCGGCCGGGATGTCGGCGAGCTCGCTCGTCGTCGTCGCCGGGGCGCTGCGCCTGCGCCGGACGGCCGCCGGCGAGCAGCCCGAGCGCGCCGCCGCCCCCGGCTAGTGAAAGAGGTGCATCCCGTGCCGGAGGTGCTCCGGCAGGCTCGGGATGCGCGCCAGGCCCGCGATCCCGAGGAGCACGACCGCCAGACCCGCGATCCGGCGCGCGACCGGGTTGCGCGCGACGCGGCGCAGGCTCTCGGCGGCGAGCCCAGCCGCGAGGAGGTTGGGGATCGTCCCGAGCCCGAACGACGCCATGACGAGGGCTCCCCGCGCGGCGCTGCCGGAGACCAGGGCGGTCGCGAGCACACTGTAGACGAGCCCGCACGGGAGGAGCCCCCAGGCGAGGCCGACCCCGAGCCCCCGGAGGCCGGAGCTCGCCGGAGCGAGCCTCGCGCCCGCGCGCCGGGCCACCCGCCACACGACGGCGCCGGCGCGCTCGAAGACGAGCACGGCGCTGCCGAGGCCCGCCAGGTGCAGGCCCAGGAGAATGATGAGGGCGTTGGCGACCACGAGGAAGACCACCTGGACGGGCAGGACGCCGCCCGCCGAGATCCCGAGCCCCCCGATCCCTCCCGCGACGGCGCCGGCGCCCGTGTACGTCGCGACGCGCCCCAGGCTGTAGGACAGCTGGCGCGGCACGCCGGCGAGCGGGGAGGGCGAGGCCCCCAGCCCCAGGGCCGCGACCACGCCGCCGCACATCACGACGCAGTGCACTCCGCCGGCGAGGCCGATCAGAAACGCGGTCGCGACGAGCGCCGGCATGGGGGACCTCGCATTCTGTGCGCCGCCGGCGGAGGCGTCAATCGCCCGCGGCCCGATGGAAAACGCATCTTGCGGCCGAACCCCGAAATGCGTAGTGTCGGGCCAAGTTCGATTTTCGTTCTTCCCGAGGAGGCGGCTTGGCGCGACCCACACCGGAACAGGAACGGCTGCTCGCCGACGCGCCGAAAGGCACCTACGCCCTGATGCTCGTCGTCGCGGCGCTCCTCTTCGCCGGCTGGGCGCTCATGTACTTCGGCCGCTTCCTGGGCAACGGGCCGGTGCGCTAGCGTGAGCGTCCACGGCCTCGAACGCCGGTGGCTCGTGATCGCGACGCTCCTCGTCGTCGTGATGGGCGTCCTGATCGTCTACACGGGCGCCGTCCTCAAGGTCCACCCGCCGAGCAACGTCGAGACGATCGACTCGACGCGGCTGCACCTGACGCCCGAGTTCGCCGAGGACCACCTCGGCGTCGAGCGCGCGAAGGACGGGACGGTCGTCGTGCGCCTCGTGATGGCGCGCTACACGGTCCACCCGCAGGAGATCACCATCCCCGCCGACACCCCGATCGTCGTGCGGGCCGCCAGCGCCGACGTGCTCCACGGGCTGCACGTGGCCGGGACGAACATCGCCACGCAGGTCGTGCCGGGCTACGTCTCGGAGGTCCGCACCACGATCCGCTTCGACGCCGCCGCGAAGGCCGGCACCGCGAACCCGGACGGCAGCGTCACGGTCCCCCTCTTCTGCAACGAGTACTGCGGCCTCGGGCACCAGTCCATGTGGGGCCGCGTCCGGGTGACCCGCCCATGAGCGCCGCGAGCCCCGTGGACACGCGCAGCGCCCGGCGCCTCGGCCTGGCCCACATGTGGGTCGCGTTCGGGCTGTCGGGCGTCGCGGGCCTGCTCGGCCTCTACCAGCTGCTCGAGCGCGGCGGCTTCGTCCGCACCTCCGCCGCCACGTACTACCAGTCCCTGACGCTGCACGGCGTCGTCCAGGCGTTCGTGCTGACGACGTTCTTCATCGCCGGCTTCGGCTACTACGTCACCGCCACGAGCCTCGAGCGCCCGGTGCGCTGGCCGCGCCTGGCGTGGCTCGGGTTCTGGACCATGCTCGTCGGCAGCGTCGTCGCTGCGCTCTCCATCGCGGCGGGCAAGGCCACCGTCCTCTACACGTTCTATCCGCCGATCGTCGCGCACTGGACGTTCTACGCGGGCGCGGCGCTCCTGCTCGTCGGCTCCCTCGCGTGGACCGTGATCACGATCGCGATGACCGTCGCCTGGAAGCGGGCGAACCCCGGGCGCCCCGTGCCGCTGGCCCAGTTCGGCATGACGAGCTGCGCGGTCCTCTGGGCGTGGACGCTCGTCGGCGTGGTGCTCGAGGTCGTGTTCCAGCTCCTTCCCCTCTCGCTCGGCATCACGCCGTCGATCGACGTGGGCCTGGCCCGCGCGCTCTTCTCGTGGACCCTGCACCCGATCGTCTACTTCTGGCTGATCCCCGCCTACGTCACCCTCTACACGATCGTGCCGAAGGCCGCCGGCGGCTACCTCTTCTCCGACGAAGCCGGCCGCGTCGTGTTCGTGATGCTGCTCGTCTTCAGCCTGCCGATCGGCCTGCACCACATCTTCGTGGACCCCGAGCAGGCGGCGGGCTGGAAGCTCATGCACGCGCTCGGCACGTTCCTCGTGGCGGTGCCGACGCTCCTGACGGGCTTCACGATCGCCGCCTCGCTCGAGACCGCGGGACGCCTCCGGGGCGGCAAGGGCCTCTTCGGCTGGATCGGGAAGCTGCCCTGGGGCGAGCCGGTCGCGCTCGGCGGCATCCTCGCGCTCTTCACGCTCCTGCCGGGCGGCTTCGGCGGCCTGGTCAACGCCTCCTACGCCATGGACACGATGGTGCACAACACCGCGTGGATCCCGGCGCACTTCCACCTGATCCTGGGCGGCACCGTCGTGACCGTCTACTTCGCGAGCGCCTACGCGCTGTGGCCCCGGTTCACCGGCCGGCGCCTCCACTCGAAGGGCCTGGCCAACGCGCAGCTCTGGCTGTGGTTCGCCGGCATCTACGTCCTGACCGTGCCCTGGCACTACCAGGGCCTCCTGTGGATGCCGCGCCGCGTCGCGCACACGCCCTACGATCCGCAGCTCGTGGCGCGGTGGCGCCCGTCGGGCGAGATCATGCTGGTGGGCGGCGCGCTGATGGTTCTCTCGACGCTGCTCTTCCTCTACAACCTCCTGCGGTCGCACTCGAGCGCGATCGAAGGGGACGGCGGCATGGCCTACGCGGAGACGATCGAGCCCGTCGTCCGGGTGCCCGCGCTGCTCAACGGCTTCGCGCTGTGGAACGTCCTGCTCGTCGTGCTGATGGCGCTCGCGTGGGCCTATCCGATCGGACAGTTCTTCTTCATCGGGGTCCACAAGGCCCTCGCGTGGGGGCCCTGGTGAGGCGCCGCGACGCCCTGGCCGTGGCCGCCACGGCGTTCGTCGCCGCCGCCACCGCGGTGAGCCTGCCGTCCTCGCGCGTGGCCTGGACGGTCGAGACGGTGAAGCTCGTGCGCTCCGGCAATCCGGCCCACGGCAAGGAGCTCCACAAGGACTGCGCCGACTGCCACGGGCCGGCGGGCATCGTGGACACGCCCGACGTGCCGAACCTCGCGGGGCAGGACGCGCTCTACGTCTTCAAGCAGCTCCAGGACTACAAGAACGAGTCGCGATCGAGCCCGATCATGGGCGAGGCCGTCAAGGGATTGTCGGACCGCGACATGGCCGACCTCGCCGCGTTCTACGCCGCCCAGGCGCCCGCGCCTTCGCCCGCCTCGGGGCCGGCGACGGCGCCCGAGATCGAGAAGCTGGTCTCGGTCGGCGACGGAGCGCGGCTCGTCGCCGCGTGCGAGGCGTGCCACGGGGCCGAGAGCAGCCGCGCCCCCGGCTCCTACGGCGTCCCGAACCTGCGCAACCAGAAGCTCGACGACCTGACCCTGCAGCTGACGGCCTTCCGCTCCGGCGAGCGCGCCAACGACGTCTACCGCGTGATGCGCGACCTCTGCCGCCAGCTGACCGACGCCGAAATCGCCGGCCTGGCCGCGCATTACTCCCGGACGGCCCCGAAGAAGCCGGCCGCGCCGCCCGCCCCGGCCGCCTCCCCCGCCGCCCGCTAGCCCCGCCGCCCCGGCGGAACTGATGCATTTGCATCTGCCGGCGCGAGCCGTCCCGAACGACCATCGTCGGGTGTTCCCCATCCTGCTCAAGCAGACCCTCGGCGAAGCGGTCAGCCTCTTCGAGGTCGAGGCGCCGCGGGTCGCCCGACGCCACCGCGCGGGCCAGTTCGTCATGGTGCGCCCGACCGCGACCTCCGAGCGCATCCCGCTGACGATCGCCGACGTCGACCGCGACAAGGGCAGCATCACGCTCGTCGTCCAGGCCGTCGGCAAGACGACCGTCGAGATGACCGAGTCGTTCGCCGCGGGCGACGCCTTCCACAACGTGGCCGGGCCCCTCGGCAACCCGACGCACATCGCCGTCCCCGGAAAGCCCGACGGCTTCCGCGGGACCGTCGCCTGCGTGGCGGGCGGAATCGGCGCGGCCCCCATGCTCCCGATCGCCCGCGCCTTCCGCGAGGCGGGGCACGAGGTGATCACGGTGCTCGGCGCCCGCCGCAAGGACCTGCTCGTGTTCGAGGACCGCCTCGGCGCCGCCTCCCACGAGCTGCTCGTCTGCACCGACGACGGATCGGCCGGCCGCAAAGGGTTCGTGACGGACACCCTGAAGGCCGCCATCGAGGCGCGCCGCGCGGGCGGGGGCGACGTGGACCTCGCGGTCGCCATCGGGCCGCCGCTCATGATGAAGTTCGTCTCGAAGACGACCGAGCCCTACAAGGTCCCGACGCTCGTCAGCCTCAACACGATCATGGTGGACGGCACCGGCATGTGCGGCGGCTGCCGCGTCATGGTCGGAGGCACCGCGCGGTACGTCTGCGTGGACGGGCCCGAGTTCGACGGCCACGCCGTGGACTTCGACGGGATGATGCGGCGCCAGGCGATGTACAAGCCCGAGGAGGCCGCGAGCCTCGCCCGCTACCGCGAGCGGGACCACACCTGCCGGCTCGAGGCGCCCGCCGCCGCGGCGGAGACCGAAGCCTGATGTCCGACGAGAAACGGGAAAACCCGACCCCCGAGGAAATGGCCGCGCGGATCGAGACGCGCGCGACCCTCACGAACAAGCAGCGCGGCCAGCTGCCCAAGATCTTCTGGGCCGAGCAGGATCCGGCCGAGCGCGTCCGCAACATCCGCGAGGTCCCCTTCGCGTACACGCCGGAACAGGCGCGCGCCGAGGCGGTCCGCTGCCTCTCCTGCAAGAACGAGCCGTGCGTGTCGGGCTGCCCGGTCGGCGTGGACGTGCCGGCGTTCCTCCGGCTCGTCGCCGAGGGCGACTTCCGCGGCGCGATCCGGGTCATCAAGGAGACCAACCTGCTGCCCGCCATCTGCGGGCGCGTCTGCCCGCAGGAGAGCCAGTGCCAGGAAAACTGCATGGTCGCCAAGGTCCACAAGGACCTCGGCTTCGCCGTCTCGGTCGGCAAGATCGAGGCGTTCCTGGCCGACTGGGAGCGGGAGGTGGGCGGCGTGGAGCTTCCCGAGGTCGGCGCCCCGACCGGAAAGCGCGTCGCGATCATCGGCGCGGGCCCGTCGGGCCTGACCTGCGCGGGCGACCTGCGGCGCCTCGGCCACGAGGCCGTCGTCTTCGAGGCGTTCCACAAGGCGGGCGGCGTTCTCGTGTACGGGATCCCGGAGTTCCGCCTTCCGAAGGGCATCGTCCAGGCCGAGGTCGACAACCTCTCGAAGATGGGCGTCCAGTTCGAGTTCGACACGGTCGTCGGGCAGACCTTCACCGTGGAC
This sequence comes from Thermoanaerobaculia bacterium, assembly GCA_041912555.1. GTDB lineage: Bacteria > Acidobacteriota > Thermoanaerobaculia > UBA5066 > Gp7-AA6 > DAHUXD01. The sequence goes on along the minus strand of JAYRMU010000046.1, from coordinate 41,971 downwards.
GATCTCTTCGACGACGGGTTCGACGCCGTCTACGTCGCGACCGGGGCGGGACTGCCCTACTTCGTCAACGTCCCGGGCGAGGACTTCAACGGCGTCTATTCCGCCAACGAGTACCTGACCCGCGCAAACCTCATGGGCGCGTTCCGCTTCCCCGAGGAGGACACGCCCGTGCTGCGGCGCGACAACGTCGCGGTCCTCGGCGGGGGCAACGTCGCGATGGACGCGGCGCGCACGGCGCTGCGCCTCGGCTCGAAGAACGTGTACCTCGTGTACCGGCGCTCCCGCGAGGAGATGCCGGCGCGGCTCGAAGAGGTCCACCACGCCGAGCAGGAGGGCGTCCAGTTCCGGATGCTCTCGGCGCCCGTCGAGATCCTCGCGGGCCCGGACGGCTGGGTGCGCGCGCTGCGCGTCCAGAAGTGCGAGCTCGGCGAGCCCGACGAGAAGGGCCGCCGGCGGCCCATGCCGATCGAGGGCGCCTACGAGGAGCTTCCCGTCGAGATCGTCATCGAGGCGATCGGCAACGGCCCCAACCCGCTCATCCCGAAGACGACGCCGGGCCTGTCGACGACCCGCCACGGCACGCTCGTCGTGGACGAGAAGACCATGATGACGACCCGCAAGGGGGTCTTCGCGGGCGGGGACATCGTCGCCGGCGCCTCGACGGTCATCCTCGCCATGGGCCACGGCCGGACGGCGGCCGGCGCCATCGACGCCTACCTGAAGGCCGAAGCCGCCTCCGCCGCGGTCTCGTAGGGGATCCGGTCCGAAGGCCCGGCTGGAGCCTCGTCAGGCCTTTCTTCCCGGGGCGAAGAGCAGGCCGAGCCCCACGACCGCGACCCCGGCCGAGATCCAGCGCCCGGTTTCGAAGCCTTCCTTCCTGGAGCGCTCGCTCGAAGAAAACGTGGACTTGAGGGCTCCCTCGACCGAGTCGTAACCCGAGCGCTTGCTCGAGGCCCACACGAAACCCACGAGCCCCAGGACGAGCAGGACGATTCCCATGCGCTTCATGCCGGCACCTCGTTGCAACGACGATACCAGCCGCCGGGCCCGGACATCATGTGTCCGGGCGGCCCCGGACACTGTCTCCATGGGAGACCTGCTCGAACCGCGGGCCTGGTGCCGCCAGCGCTGGTGCCGCGAGGACGCCGGCGCGGCGCACTCCCTCGGCGACGGCTGCTCGTGCGACCCCCATGGCCGGGCCGCCTCCGGAGAGGCCCGCCTCGTCCGGCTCACCGCCCGGGCGGCCCGCCTCGCGCCCTTCGCGTGCCGGGCCTGCGGCGCGCAGACGCGGCAGATGGTCGAGTACCCGGACCTCTTCTTCCGCTGCGAGCCCTGCGCCGCCGACGACCGCTGGCCCGAGTTCTCGAGCCCGGGAGCGGGCGGCCGCTAGGCCGCGCCGCCCGGCCGGCTACTCGAAGCGCAGCGCCTCGATCGGGTCGAGGCGCGAGGCCGTCCGCGCCGGATAGAGGCCGAACACGACCCCGACGAGCCCCGAGAAGACCACCGCGATCAGGACGATGTCGGGCCGGATCAGCATCGGCCACTGGAACTGCGCGGCCAGCCGTTGCGCGCAGAGGACCCCGAGCGCGATGCCGATCGCGCCGCCGCCGATCGCCAGCGTCAGGGCCTCGACCAGGAATTGCGCGAGGATGTTGCCGGGGTTGGCGCCGACGGCCATCCGGACGCCGATCTCGCGTGTGCGCTCGGTGACCGACACGAGCATGATGTTCATGATCCCGATGCCCCCGACGAGCAGGGACACCGCCGCGATGCTCGCGAGCAGGGTCGTGAGCGTGCGCGTCCCCTGCTCCTGGGCGCTCGCGAGCTCGGTCAGGTTGCGGATCGAGAAGTCGTCGTCCGTGCCGGGGCCGATGTGGTGCCGGTCCCGCAGCAGGTTGGTGACCTGCTGCTCCGCGCGCCGGGTCGCGGCCGGGGACACCGCGCCCACGTAGATCACGCCGGAGAGGAACTGCTGCAGGCCGCCCTGGATCTTGGTCTGGAAGGCCTTGAGCGGGACGAACGCGGCGTCGTCGTAGTCCTGGCCCGTGGGCGACTGGCCCTTCGGGGAGAGGACCCCGCGGACCTCGAAGGGGATGTTCTTGATCCTCACGGTCTGGCCGACCGGGTCGGCGCTGGCGCCGAACAGCTTCTCGACGACCGTCCTGCCGAGGAACACGACCTTCGCGCCGCTCTCGACGTCGGACTCGCTCATCGGCGCGCCGAGCGCGGTCGGCCAGTTGCGGATCAGGAAGTAGTCGGTCGTCGTCCCGTACACGCTCGTGTTCCAGTTCTGGTCCTCCGACAGCAGCTGCGCGCTCGAGCGCAGCTGCGGCGCCGCGTACCGCACCGTCGGGACCTCGGTGCGGATCGCCCGCAGGTCGTCCCACGTGAGCGTCGGCATGCTCCCGAACCCGCCGCGCTGGCCGCCCGCCGACGTGCTGCCCGGGAGGACGACCAGGAGGTTCGAGCCCATCGAGGCGAAGGACTCCTCGACCCGCGCCTTCGCGCCCTCCCCGATCGCGACCATGGCGATGACGGCGGACACGCCGATGATGATGCCGAGGGTCGTGAGGAACGAGCGCAGCTTGTTGCGCAGCAGGGCCCGGACCGCCACGCGCAGCGTCTGCAGCGGGCTCACGCCCCGGCCTCCGACGACGCGAGGAGGACCGAGGCCCGCGCCGGGGCCTGGCGCCGGTCGGACCGCACGAGCCCGTCCTTCATGGTCACGACGCGGGCGGCGTAACGGGCGATGTCCGGCTCGTGCGTCACGAGGACGACCGTGATGCCCGACTCGCGCAGCTCCTGGAAGAGCGCCATCACCTCGGCGCTCGTCACGGAGTCGAGGTTGCCGGTCGGCTCGTCGGCGAGGAGCACCCGCGGGTGGGCGACGAGGGCGCGCGCGATCGCCACCCTCTGCTGCTGCCCTCCCGACATCTGGTTGGGATGGTGGTCCAGCCGGTCGCCGAGGCCCACCCGCTCGAGGGCGGCGCGCGCGCTCTCCCGGCGCTGCCGCGTGGCGACGCCCGCGTAGAGCAGCGGCAGCTCGACGTTCTCGAGCGCGGACGTGCGGGCGAGGAGGTTGAAGCTCTGGAACACGAACCCGAGCGTGCGGTTGCGCTTCTTCGCGAGGGCCTTGCGGTCGAGCGACGAGACCTCTTCGCCTGCGAGGAGGTAGCGGCCGCTCGTCGGGCGGTCGAGGCAGCCGATGAGGTTCATCAGCGTCGACTTCCCCGAGCCCGACGCCCCCATGATCGCGACGAACTCCCCTTCCGCGATCTCGAGCGACACGCCGCGCAGGGCGTGCACGTCCACGTCGCCCATGTGGTACACGCGGGTCACGTTCTCGAGCGAGAGCAGCGCGGGCGCGGAGGTCATGGACGGATCAGAGCCCGCGCCTCGGGAACCCGCCGGCCGCCCCGGGACGCGCCTCGGAGCCGCCCGAAAGGTCCGTGATGACGAGGTCGTTCTCGGCGAGCTCGCCCTCGAGCACCTCGGTCAGGGAGCCGTCCGACACTCCCGTCCGGATCGCGACGGGCTTCGGCTTGCCGTCGCGCAGGACCCACACGGTCCGCTTCGACGGCTCCCCGCGGGGCCCGCCGCGCCGCGCCGCCGCGGGCGCGCTGGCACCGCCCCCGCCACCCCCACCGCCTCCGGCGCCCGCCGCCGCCGCGCCCCCCGGCGGCCGCGGGCCGGCGGGGCCGGGCCGGCCCGGACCCCTGCCGGCGGCCGCGACGAACTCGGGCGGCGGAAGAAATCGCATCGCCGCGTTCGGGACGCGCAGGGCCGCGTCGCGCTCGGCGTAGACGAACGTGCAGTTGGCGGTCATGCCGGGCTTCAACTTCAGCTCGGCGTTGTCCACGTCGATGACGGCGTCGTAGGTCACGACGTTCTGGACCGTCTGGGGCGAGTTGCGCACCTGGCGCACGCGGCCCGAGAACCGCTCCCCCGGATAGGCGTCGACCGAGAACGACGCGCGCATCCCCGACTGGAGCCGGCCGATGTCGGCCTCGGCCACGCTCGTGTCGACCTGCATCTTCCGGATGTCCTCGGCGATCAGGAAGAGCGTGGGGGCCGCGAGCGACGCCGCGACGGTCTGGCCGACGTCCACGTTGCGCGAGATCACGGTCCCGTCGGTGGGCGAACGGATGTCGGTGTAGGCGAGGTTGACCTCGGCCTGGTTGAGCTGGGCGCGGGCCTGCTCGACGGCCCCGACCGCCGCGTCCACGCCGGCCTTGTTCGCGTCGGCCGTGGCCTGGGCGGTGTCGAGGTCGGACTTCGCGAGAAGCTGGCTCTTGAAGAGCTCCACGCTGCGGTCGTACTGGCGCGCCGCGTCCACCGCCTGCGCGCGCGCCTTCGCGAGGTTGCCTTCGGCCGCGACGAGGTTCGCGCGCGCCTGCTTCACGGCCGCGTCGAAGAGGCGCGGGTCGATCTTGGCGATCCGCTGGCCCTTCTTGACGGTCGAGTTGAAGTCGGCGTACAGCGCGGCGACCGCTCCGGACACCTGGGTTCCGACCTGCACGGTCACGAGCGCGGAAAGCGTGCCGGTGGCCGTGACGCGCGCGACCACCCGTCCCCGGTCCACCTGCGCGGTCTCGAACCGGACCCGGCCCCTCGCCCGGGCCTGGCGCGCCCGCACCCAGACCGCCGCCCCGGCCAGGACGGCGACGCCGACGGCGGCCCAAACGAGCTTCTTCTTCACCGGCCCCTCTCCGCGCTCGCGCGCTCGAGCCCTCCGGGCTCGCACGAACTAGAACGGAGGGCCGGCGGCGCGGATTACGGGCGGGGCCCCGCCCGGAGCCGGGGCAAAAAAATAGGAGGCGTTTTTCGCGCCTCCTGCTGTTCCGGGGGGGCCTCGGCGGAGAGCCGATGTCCCGGAATCAGTCTGTGCGTACTGTAGAAAACTCCGGCTTCGGCCGCGTGATGCGTTCGCATCAAAAGCGGGGGCGGGGAGGCGCCCTAGCGCCGGACCCCCCGCCGCTCGCGGACCCGCCTCCCCGGACGGGGAACCGGCCGCTCGGCGCCCCGGCCGAGCAGCTCGAGCAGGTCGGTGATCGTCACGATGCCCACGAGCTTTCCGTCCTCGAGGACCGGAAGGCAACCGAGGGTGTGGCCCCGCAGCTGGTTGGCGGCCTCGCGCACGGTCGTGTCGGGCTCGGCGGTCACGGCCGGCGAGCTCATGACGTCCCGCACGGTCCGCCCGGCGCGCCCGGCTTCGTCGGCGATGTCGCGCTGCGACACGACGCCGGAGACCTTCTTGCCGTCCATGACGACGAGGTGCCGGATCCGGCGCAGGCGCATTCTCTCGAACGCGTCGTCGGCCGTCTGCTTCGGGGTGATCGTCTCCACGGATCGCTTCATCAGGTCCTGCAGGCGCATGAAACACCTCCCCCCCCATTGGACGCTTCCCGCCGCGCGGCCGAATGATTCATCCGAATCAAGACGGCCGCGGCGATTCGGGACATCCTGCGGGCGGAGAGGTGGTCCATGAAGGTCAAGAACCTGATGACCCCCGAGGTCAGGAGCTGCGCCCCCGAAACGACGCTGGCCGCGGCGGCGCGGGTGCTCCAGGAGCAGAACTTCGGCGCGCTTCCGGTCGTCCACGACGGCAAGCCGATCGCCATGGTCACGGACCGCGACATCTGCATCGCCCTGGCCGGCCACAACCGCCGGGCCGCCGACATGAGCGTTCAGGAAGCCATGAGCGGAGCCCTGCATGCCGTCGGAGAAGACGATTCGGTCGCCCGCGCTCTCCAGCTCATGCGCCGGTGGAGGGTGCGCCGCCTCCCGGTCGTGGACGCCGAAGGACGCCTCAAGGGCATCCTGACGTTGAACGACGTCGCGTTGCGGGCGACTCCGGCCGGCAACGGCGGGCCGTCCTGGACGGACCTCGTGAACACCATCCAGGCCATCTGCGAGCGGCAGCGGCCGGCGACGCCGCCCGGGCGCCGGCCCGCGACGACCCTGCGCCTGTCGCTCTGAGCGCCGCGCCCGCTTCAGTGCGAGGGGCCGCCGGGAGGGAAGCTCGCGAGCCCGTCCACCTCGTCCGGGCGGACCGCGGGCCGGAACTCCAGGATCGCCTTGGTGCCGTCGGACGATTCGATCTCGACGGCCGCCTCGGCGTCGTCGTCGGCGAGCTCCACCCAGACGCGCTTCGCGTTGCGAACGGCGTGCTCGACGTCGCCCGGCCGCAGGCCGAGCTGGATCGTGATGTCGCGGCCCCGCGTGTCGGCCACGACGCCCTGCAGCGGGAGCTCGAACGCTTCCACCTGGGCGCCGAGCTTCGGATCGAGGACGATGAGCCGCGCGAGCCAGCCCTCGTGGCGCCGGCTGAAGGCGTCGAAGAAGGCGGTCCAGTCCGAAGCGATCACACCCACGGTCTTCATGGCTCCCTCCCGCCGGCGCCCGCGGCGGCCGGTTCCGGCCGGCGCGAGGACGCCAGGATCTCCTGCACTTCGGCGTCCGACGTCTGATCGAAGACGTCGTAGAAGTTCCCCACCGCGTAGAACGGGTCCGGAGTGGCCGCGCAGACGACGTCGTCCGCCACGCGCCTCAGCGCCTCGACGGTCTCCGCGGGTCCGACCGGCACCGCGATGACGACGCGGCGGGGGCCGAGGGACCGCAGCGCGGCGACCGCGGCGCGCATCGAGGATCCGGTGGCGAGCCCGTCGTCGACGACGATCACGGTCCGGCCCCGCACGTCCACCGGCGGCCGGTCGTCCCGGTAGGCGCGCTCGCGCCGCACGAGCTCGCGTTCCTCCGCGGCGCAGACGGCGTCGACGGAAGAGCGCGGGACGCCGTACCGCGCGAGCAGCGGCTCGTCGAGCACGCGGACGCCTCCGGAGGCGATCGCGCCCATCGCGAACTCCTCGTTGCCGGGAAAACCGAGCTTGCGGACGAGGAAGACGTCGAGCGGCGCCCCGAGCGCCCGCGCGACCTCGACGGCGACCGGAACGCCCCCGCGCGGGAGGCCGAGGACGAGGACATCGGACCGGCCGGCCCAGGCGCCGAGCCGCCCGGCGAGCACCCGTCCCGCGTCGCGGCGATCGGTAAAGCGCACGGCTCACTCCCCCCGGACGGAGGCGTCGAGCCGATCCGCCGGCGAGGTCGCCCACGCGGCGTCGAGGTGAAGGCAGAACCACTCCGCCGCCAGGCGCGCGACTTCCGCCAACGTGCCGGGCTCCTCGAAGAGGTGCGAAGCCCCGGGTACGACGGAAAGCTGCGACGGCTTGCCGAGGCGCGCGAGCGCCGCGCGGTTGAGCACGAGGACGTCGGAATCGAGGCTGCCGACGATCAGCAGCACGGGCGCCTGCACGCGCTCGAGCGCCGGCCCGGCGAGGTCGGGCCTGCCCCCCCGCGAGACGACGGCCTTCACGGCATCCCCCGACTCGGCCGCCGCGACGAGGGCCGCGGCCGCGCCCGTGGAGGCGCCGAAATAGCCGGCCGGGAGCCGGGCGAGCTCCGGCCGCGACGACACCCAGCGGGTCGCGGCGCGCAGGCGGTGAGCGAGGAACGGGATGTCGAAGCGCAGGTGCCCGAGCTCGAGGTCGGCGACCTCCTCGTCGGGCGTCAGAAGGTCCAGGAGCAGCGTGGCGAGGCCGGACTGCTCGAGCGCCGCCGCGACGAACCGGTTGCGCGGGCTCAGCCGGCTGCTGCCGCTGCCGTGCGCGAACAGGACCAGGCCGCGCGCCGGCGACGGCAGCGACAGATCGCCATCGATCCACTCGGGGCCGGCCAGGATCCGGACGTTCTGGTGGCGCCGGGCTTGACCCGTCATGCTCCCATCCTGATCCCGGTCGAGGCCGCGCGGACAGATGAATTCACATCAATCCCCGGCCGGCGAACCGGCCGCGAGCCGCCGGCCGCGTTCACCGTCCCCTCCCGGCGACAGCGGCGGAGACTCGTAACGCGCCGCGCCGGAGCCCCGTATCCATCAAGGGGGGCACGATCATGGAGACCCGAACGGTTTCGGAGACGGAGCGGAGACTCGAAGAGCGCGAGACGGCCCGGCCCGACGCGGACGCGATGCGCCCGCCGGTCCTCTCGGGGGAGGCAGCGGGGCCCGCGCACGTCCTCATCCTCGCGGGCGGCGAGGGGGTTCGCTCGCGTCCGGTCACGCGGGCCCTGGCGGGCGACGAACGGCCCAAGCAGTTCTGCGCGCTCGTCGGAAGAGAGCCGCTCCTCGTCGAGACCGAGCGGCGCGCGGCCATCGTCGTTCCTCCCTCGCGCACGTTCTTCGCGGTGACGCGCCCGCACGAGCGCTGGTACCGCGAGGTCCTCGCGGGCAGGCGGCCGTCGGCGCTCGTGGTCCAGCCGGCCAACCGCGGCACCGCGCCGGCGGTCCTCTATGGCCTCCTCCGGATCGCGGCGCGGGCGCCGAACGCGCCCGTCGTGATCCTCCCGTCGGACCACTGGGTGTCCGACGACGCCGCCTTCATGGCCCACGCCGCAGCCGCGATCGGCCTGGTCCGCGCGCACGAGCACGCGGTGGTGCTGCTCGGCGTCGCCCCGACGCGCCCCGAGCCGGAGTACGGATGGATCGAGCCGTCCGGGCCGGTCGCCGGCGTCTGGAGCGAGCTGAAGCACGTCCGGCGCTTCGTCGAGAAGCCCCAGCCCGAGCTGGCGCTCGCGCTCGAGCGCTCGGGGCGGAACTTCTGGAACACGTCGGTCGTCGTGGGCCGCGTCGAGGAGCTCCTCTTTCTCTTCGCGATGGCCCGGCCCGACCTCGTCGACGCCTTCCTCTCGATCTGGCCGGAGCTCGGCTCCGCGTCCGAGGCCGACGCCGTCGAGCGGCTCTACGCGCGCCTGCCGTCCGCGGACTTCTCGAGGGACGTGCTCGCGGAGCGGCCCGCATCCCTGACGGTTCTCGCCGTGACGGGCGTTCTCTGGGAGGACGTCGGGCACCCGTCGCGCATCCTGGCGGCGCGCCGGCACGTGGCCGCCGCCGCGAGCGCGGGCGCCGCGCCGGGCCCGCCCGGCCGCCGCAGCCGGATCGCCTGAGGCGGCCCGCCGGCGCGCGACGCCTGGACACGCGCGCCGGCGCGGGGTTACGCTGCCGGACGTTCGGGGGCCCTGCCCCGGAAGGAGCAACGGATGAAGTCCTACGTCCGACTGACCGAGCCGATGGTCCGAGAGGGCGGCAGGCTGCGCCCGGCGACCTGGGACGAGGCGCTCGACCGCGCCGCCGAGGGGTTCCGCCAGGCGCGGGAGCGCAAGGGGCCGGAGGCGATCGGCCTCTTCTCGTGCTCGAAGGCGACGAACGAGGTGAACTACCTCGCCCAGAAGTTCGCCCGGTCGGTCCTCGGCACGAACAACATCGACAGCTGCAACCGCACCTGACACGCCCCCAGCGTCGTCGGTCTGACGGCGGTGTTCGGAGCGGGAGGCGGAACGAGCTCGTACCGCGAGGTCGAGGAGACGGAGTTCGTGCTCCTGTGGGGCTCGAACGCGCGCGAGGCGCATCCGATCTACTTCCACCACGTCCTGCGCGGCGTGCGCAACGGCGCGCGCCTGGCCGTCGTGGACCCGCGGCGCACGGTGTCCGCGCAGTGGGCGGACACGTGGCTCGGCCTCGACGTGGGCTCCGACATCGCGCTCGCCAACGCCATGGGCCGGGAGATCCTGCACGCGGGCCTCGAGAACCGCGAGTTCATCGCGCGGGCCACGACGGATTTCGACGCGTACCGCGCGGGCGTCGAGAAGTACACCCTCGCGTACGCCGAGAAGGAGACGGGCGTGCCGGCCTCGGCGATCCGCGACGTCGCGCACGCCTACGCGAAGGCGAAGACCGCGCAGCTCTGCTGGACCCTCGGCATCACGGAGCACCACAACGCGGTGGACAACGTGTTCGCGCTCATCAACCTCTCCCTGCTCACCGGCCACGTCGGCCGGTGGGGCTCGGGCGTCTGTCCCCTGCGCGGCCAGAACAACGTCCAGGGCGGCGGCGACATGGGCGCGCTCCCGAACAAGCTGCCCGGCGGCCAGGACGTCGAGGACCCGGCCCTGCGCGCGAAGTTCGAGCGCGCCTGGGGGGGAGGGCCGATCCCCCCGAAGAACGGAAGGCACCTGTCGCAGATGTTCGAGGCGATGGAGCACGGCGCGCTCTCGGCGCTCTACGTCGTCGGCGAGAACCCCGTCCAGTCGGAGGCCGACCAGAAGCGCGCGATCGAGCTTCTCGGCGGTCTCGACCACGTCGTCGTGCAGGACATGTTCCTGACGAAGACGGCCGAGATCGCCCACGTCGTTCTTCCGGCCGCGGCGTCCTGGTGCGAGGACGAGGGCACCGTCACCTCGAGCGAGCGCCGCGTCCAGCGCGTGCGCAAGGCCCTCGAGCCGCCGGGACAGGCGAGGCCGGACCTCGTCATCCTCGCCGACCTCGCGCGCCGCCTCGGCGCCGACTGGGGCCGGCCCACGGGCGAGCAGGTCTGGGACGAGCTGCGCGCGCTCTCGCCCTGGCACGGCGGGATGAGCTACGCCCGGCTCGAAGAGCTCGGCGGCCTGCAGTGGCCGTGCCCCGACGAGACGCACCCCGGAAGCCCGTTCCTCCACGGCCGCCTCTGGAAGGATCCGGTCGAAGGTCCGCGGGCGCCGTTCCACGCCGTCGAGCACGACCCCCCGGTCGAGCGGCTCTCCGGGGAGTTCCCGATCCGGCTGACGACGGGCCGGCGGCTCGACTCGTACAACACCGGCGTCCAGACCGCGGGCTACACCTCTCCCCTCCGGAGGCCCGAGACGCTCGACATCGCGCCCGAGGACGGCGCGCGGCTCGGCGTCGGGGACGGCGAGGTCGTGCGCGCCGTCTCCCGCCGGGGCGCGCTCGAGGTGGCCGCGCGCTACGACCCGACCCTGAGGCCCGGGCTCGCGTTCATGACCCTCCATTTCCAGGACGACGTCGCAACGAACATCCTGACGATCGACGCGATCGACCCCAAGTCCGGCACCGCCGAGTTCAAGGCGAGCGCCATCCGGATCGAGCGGGTGGCGTCTCCGGTCTCCTGACGCGGACCTCCGCCGGGACCCCGGACGCGGTGGACGGTCGCTGCTAGAGTAGCCGCGTGGATCTGCACCTCATCCCCGGCGCAGAAGCCTCCGCCGAGGAGAAGGCCGCGGTGGACGCCGTCGCCGGCCCCCCCGCCAGCGGATGGGAGGGCGGGCCGCGCCGGCCGGACACGGAGGGCCACCTCGCCCTCGGCGGACACGCGGCGCGCGAACGCCGGCATCTCCTTCTTCCCGCGCTCTGGGCGGTCCAGTCGCGCGTCGGCCACCTGACGGCCGGCGCGCTCAACTACGTCTGCCAGCGCCTCTCGGTCGCCCCGGCCGACGCGTATGGCGTCGCGACGTTCTACGCGATGCTGTCGGTGACGCCGCAGCCGAAGACGATCGTCCACGTCTGCGACGATCTCGCCTGCCGGCTCGCGGGCGCCCCGGCGCTGCTCGACGCGCTGAAGAAGAAGATGCCCGGCGCCGTGCGCTCCTCGCCGTGCCTCGGCCTGTGCGAGCGCGCCCCCGCGGTCCTCTTCCAGTGCGCGGGCGAGGGCGCGAAGGACCGGGTCGTCGCGCCGGCGGACGCGAGCCGAGTGATGTCTGCGCTGCAGAGCGCCCCTCACCCTGGCCCTCCCCCGGGGGAAGAGGGGACGAGGACGGGCTCTCCGTCGGCTCCGCAGACGCAGGACGAGCGCCGCCCGGGCCTGCGCCTGCTGCGCCGCGTCGGGCGCGTCGACCCGTCGAGCCTCGAGGACTATCGCGCCCACGGCGGCTACGCGGCGCTGCCGCGGGCTCTCGCCCTCGGCCCCGAGGCCGTCGTGCGGGAGACCCTGGCCTCGAAGCTCCAGGGCCGCGGCGGCGCGGCGTTTCCCGCCGGCCGGAAGTGGGACGCCGTGGCGAAGCAGCCCGCCCGGCCCCACTACCTCGTCTGCAACGCCGACGAATCCGAGCCGGGAACGTTCAAGGACCGGGTCATCCTCGAAGAAGACCCCTTCGCCGTCGTCGAGGCGATGACCATCGTCGCCTTCGCGACCGGATGCGAGCACGGGTACGTCTACATCCGCGGCGAGTACCCGCTCGCGATCGAGCGCATGGAGTCGGCCATCGCCTCCGCCCGCGCCGCCGGACTGCTCGGCGAGAACGCGCTCGGCAGGGGCCTGCGCTTCGACCTCGAGGTCCGCCGCGGCGCCGGCGCGTACATCTGCGGCGAGGAGACGGCGCTCTTCAACTCGATCGAGGGCTTCCGCGGCGAGCCGCGCAACAAGCCGCCGTTCCCGGTCGAGAAGGGCCTCTTCGGAAAGCCCACCGTCATCAACAACGTCGAGACGCTCGTCAACGTCCTCCAGATCGTCGAGGAGGGCGGGGCCGCGTTCGCCGCGATCGGCACCGAACAGTCCACCGGGCCCAAGCTCTTCTGCCTCTCGGGCCACGTCGCGCGTCCGGGCGTTTACGAGGTCCCGTTCGGCGCCACCCTGCGCGCCCTCATCGAGCTCGCGGGCGGCGTCCCCGGCGGCCGGGCGGTGCGCGCGGTCCTCCTCGGCGGAGCGGCCGGGTCCTTCGTGGCCCCGGCGGAGCTCGACGTCCCGCTCACCTTCGAGGGCACGCGCGCCATCGGCGCCTCGCTCGGCTCAGGCGTCGTCATGGTCTTCGACGACCGGGCGGACCTGGCCGACGCGGTGCGCCGGATCGCGGCGTTCTTCCGCGACGAGTCCTGCGGCCAGTGCGTGCCGTGCCGCGTCGGGACCGAGCGGCAGGAGGAGCTCGTCGCGCGCCTCGACGCGAACCGGCCCCTGCGCGGGCGCGCCGGGGAGGACGCCCTCCTCGACGAGATCGCCCGCGCCATGAAGGACGCCTCGATCTGCGGCCTCGGCCAGACCGCGTCGGGCGCGATCCAGTCGGCGATCCGCAAGCTCGGGGTCTTCTCCGCATGACCGATCCGCGCCGCCTCCACCCGGACGAGCCCGTCGCGCTCACGATCGACGGCAAGGACGTCGCCGTGCCCCGCGGCAGCACGATCCTCGAGGCCTGCCGCTCCCGGGGAATCGACACGCCGACGCTCTGCTTCCTCGAGAACCTGGCCCCCGTCAACGTCTGCCGCGTCTGCGTCGTCGAGCTCGAGGGCTCGCGGACGCTGGTCCCCGCCTGCTCGCGGCCGGTCGAGCCGAACATGAAGGTGCGCACCGACAGCGAGCGCGTGCGCCTCTCGCGCAAGGTCGTGCTCGAGTTCCTCGCGTCCTCGGCCGATCTCTCGTGCGCCTCCCCCGAGGTGCGAGGCTGGATGGAGCGTTACGGCGCGGACCCCGCGCGATACGGGCCGCCGGCCCCTCCGGCCGCGGCCGGGGAGCGCGACGCCGCCGCCCCGGGCCACCACCACGCCTCCCCTCCCGGAGCGGCGGCCACCGTGGCGCAGCCCGTCAAGGTGGACAACGACCTCTACGTGCGCGATTACGCCCGGTGCATCCTCTGCTACAAGTGCGTCCAGGCCTGCGGCGTCGAGGCGCAGAACACCTTCGCGATCGCCGTCGCCGGGCGCGGCTTCGACGCGCGCATCTCGACCGAGTTCGCGACCCCGCTTCCCGAGTCCGCGTGCGTCTACTGCGGCAACTGCATCGGCGTCTGCCCGACCGGAGCGCTGATGTTCAAGAGCGAGCACGACATGCGCCAGGCGGGGACGTGGGACGAATCCCGCCAGACCGTGACCGACACGATCTGCCCGTACTGCGGCGTGGGCTGCACGCTCCAGCTCCGCGTCCAGGACAACGAGATCGTCCGCGTGACGTCGCCGCTCGACCACGAGGTCACGAGCGGCCACCTCTGCGTCAAGGGCCGCTTCGGCTGGCAGTTCGTCCAGAACCGGCCGAAGGACGCCGGGGACTGAAGGGCTCGTCTCTTCGCGCAACCGCGGCGGTCCCGCCCGGGCGGACTACACTCACCCCGCGTGCTGAAGAACCTGCTGCGGGCTCTCGGCCTCGCGCCCGAGCCGCCCGCCCCGCCGCCCCCTCCCGCGGCGCCCGCGGGGCAGCCCGATTACAAGGCCGCGTGGGACGAGGCGGCGCGGGCCGGGGCCGAGGACGCGGTCCTGACGGGCGCTTCGCCCGACTTCTTCGAGTTCGCCGGCCGAAAGGACGCGGACCTGCTCGGCCGATACCTGTCGGGCGGCGAGACGGTCCTCAACATCGGCTGCGGCGTGGGCCGCGTCGAGCGCTACCTCGCCCCGCGCGTCCGCGAGCTCTGGGCCGTGGACGTGAGCGCGGAGATGCTGCGCCGGGCCCGCGAGCGCCTGGCCGGCCTCTCGAACGTGCACCTGCGGGAGGTCGGGAACCGCGAGTTCCTCGCGTCGTTCGAGGACGGCCGCTTCGACCTCGTCTTCTCCTTCCTCGTGCTCCAGCACCTCGAGAAGGAGGATGCCTTCCTCTACCTGCGCGACGCGTTCCGGGTCCTGAAGCCCGGCGGGCTGCTCGTGACCCAGTTTCCCAATCTCCTCCACCCCGGATACACGCGCGCGTTCGTCGAGGGGGCGGAGGTCGCGGCGAGGAGTCCCGGCCGCGTGCGGGCCTTCACGGAGAGCGAAGTGCGGCACCTCCTGACGGCGCTCGGCTTCGGGATCGCGGAGCTCTGGCTCGGCGGACACGACGATCCGACGGCCGAGATCTACGTCGCCGCGCGAAAGCCGGTCCCGGCCGGAGGCGCGCCGGGCGCGTGAGACCCGCGCGGTCGTGCTACCCTTTCCGGGCGAGAGCGCGCATCGAAAAACACACCGTCCTTCGGTTGAGAAACCGCCGCACAGCCGCCGCCGCGGCCCTGACCTTTCTTCTCGCGAGCCTTTCCGTCCCCGCCCGGGCGGAAGACCGGGCGACGATCCTCTGGAAGGGCGAGTCGCATCCGGTCGGAACCCTCGCGGGCAAGGAGTTCGTGGTCTCGGACGCCGCGCGGGCGCTCGGCTTCACGGTGGCCGCCGATCCGGGCACGAGCGTGCTCACGCTCTCGGGCTTCGGCCACCAGATCCTGATCGGCCCCGGAACCGCCCAGGTCCCCGTGGACCGCCGGGTCGTCCCGATCTCGGGCCCCGCGCGCCTGGTCGGCGGCTCCCTCTATGCCCCGCCCGACTTCTTCGAGAAGGTCCTCTTTCCTCTCGCCGGGGCCGCCGGCGCCTGGGACGCCGCCCGGCGCGTCTGGACCCTGACGCCCGCCGGGCCGCCGCCCGTCGCGATCGAAGTCGCCGTCGTCCACGTGGCGCCGACCACGCAGGTCGTCCTGCGCCTCTCCGCCGCGGCAAAGACCGCGACGGCGCTCTCGGAGAAGGG
Organism: Thermoanaerobaculia bacterium; assembly: GCA_041912555.1. Classification (GTDB taxonomy): domain Bacteria; phylum Acidobacteriota; class Thermoanaerobaculia; order UBA5066; family Gp7-AA6; genus DAHUXD01. The sequence goes on along the minus strand of JAYRMU010000046.1, from coordinate 26,687 downwards.
CTTCCAGGTTCGCTTCGCCGACACCCGGATCGATCCGCCCTTCCCGGAGAAGAAGTTCGACGACCCGCTCGTGGCGGCCGTCCGGTTCGCCGGCGACACGGCGACCGTGGATTTCCGCGAGGCGAACCTGACCGCGCGCGCCTATCCCCTGACGTCGCCCGATCGGATCGTCGTCGAGGTGGGGCGGCGGACGGCGGTCCCGTCCGCGCCCGCCGAATCGCCGGCGGCTGCCCCGCTCCCGGCCCTGACCATCGTCGTCGATCCCGGGCACGGCGGCACCGAGACGGGGGCCATCGGCCCCGGCGGGCTCCAGGAAAAGGAGGCCACGCTCGAGATCGCGAAGAGGCTGGCGGCGGCGCTGCCGAAGGTCCTGGCCTGCCGCACGGTCCTGACGCGCGACTCGGACCTTCTCATTTCGCTCGACGACCGCACGTCCATCGCGAACCACGAGAAGGCGGACCTCTTCCTGTCGGTCCACGCCAACTCCTCGCGCGCCGCCTCGGCCAAGGGCTCGGAGACGTACTACCTGTCGCTCGAGGCCTCCGACAAGATCGCCCAGGAGGTCGCGAAGGAGGAGAACCAGTCCGGCGCGCCCGCCGCGGCTCCGGGCGGCGAGGCCTCGGCCAACCCGGCCCTCGACTTCGTCCTGTGGGACCTCGCGCAGAGCGCGCACCTGAAGGAGTCGAGCGAGCTCGCCGAGGCGATCCAGGTCGAGCTCAACGCCGTGTCCGACACCGCCAACCGCGGCATCAAGCAGGCGCCCTTCCGCGTGCTCGTGGGCGCCACGATGCCCGCGGTCCTCGTCGAGGTGGCGTTCATCTCCAACGCCGAGGAGGAGAAGAAGCTCCGGAGCCCCGAGTTCCAGCAGACCGTCGCGGAGGCGGTGGCGCGCGCGGTCGCGAAGTTCTTCACCCGGCGCATGCCCGCCGCCGTCCGCCCGACGCCGGCCGCGCCATGAGCCGGCGCGCGGCGGCGATCCTGCTCGCGGTGCTGGCGGCCGCGGTGGCGGCGCTGCTCTTCGTCAACCGGAGCGGCCTGCCGCGGTTCGCCCGCCGGGGCCCGCGTCCGTTCCTGCGGGTCACGCCGGCACCTGCCGCGGCGGTGACCGTCCCGCCCGGCGCCACCCCCGCGCCCGCGGTCGAGACCATCCGCGTCACTCTCTTCTTTCCCGACCAGAACGGGCAGTTCCTGCATCCCGAGGAGCGGGACATCCCGAAGCCGCCCGGCGGCGCCGCGTTCCTGCGGGCCCTCTTCGACGCCCTCCAGAAGGGCCCTCAACGGGAGGGCCTCATCGCGGCGGTGCCGGACAAGATGCACCTGCGCAACGCCTTCCTGCTCCCGGAAGGCCAGGCCGTGCTCGACCTCGCGGTCGATTCGGGCCTTGCCTTCGGATCGGACGAGGAGCTCGCGATCGTCGCGTCCCTCGTCGACACCACGCTGCAGAACGTGGCCGAGACGTCCCGTGTGAGAATCCTGGTCAACGGCGAGCCCGCCGAAACGCTGGGAGGCCACGTGGACCTGACGAGACCCCTTCTGTACATCCGCAGCGTCGTCGAGCCGCCGGGAGCGGAAGCGCCCGCGGAAACCGCGCCCGCCGCCACGCCGACGGCGACGCCCACGCTCGCGCCGACGTCGAAGGTTCCGCCGGCGCGGACGGCCAGGCCATGACGCGCGCGACGCCGCGCCCCGACGGGCGCAAGCCCTCGGAGCTGCGGCCCGTCACGATCGAGACCGGGGTCGCGCGCCACGCGGAGGGCTCCGCGCTCATTTCGCTCGGCGACACGAAGGTCCTCTGCGCCGCGTCGGTCGAGGACCGCGTCCCCGCATTCCTCAAGGGGACGGGCAGCGGATGGGTCACGGCCGAGTACGGCATGCTCCCGCGCGCCACCCACACGCGCTCGGCGCGCGAGGCCGCGCAGGGCAGGCAGGGCGGACGCACGCTCGAGATCCAGCGGCTCATCGGGCGGTCGCTGCGGTCCGTGACGGAGTTGCGCGGCCTCGGGGAGCGGACCATCACGCTCGACTGCGACGTCCTCCAGGCCGACGGCGGAACGCGGTGCGCCGGGATCACCGGGGCGTGCGTCGCGCTCGCGATGGCGCTCGCGAAGCTCTCGCGCGGCGGAAAGATCCCCCGCTGGCCCCTGCGCGAGACCGTCGCGGCCGTCTCGGTCGGGATCTGCGCGGGGCAGCCGGTGCTCGACCTCGCCTACGAGGAGGACTCCGAGGCCGACGTGGACTGCAACGTCGTCGGCACCGCCTCGGGCGCGTTCGTCGAGATCCAGGGCACCGCGGAGCGGCGGCCGTTTTCGGAAGAGCAGCTCGCGGAGCTGCTCGCCCTGGCGCGCAAGGGGCTCAAGAAGCTGCGCGAGCTCCAAGCCGAGGCCCTCGCGCCGCACGTCGAAGGGATCGACGTCTCGTAAGCGGCCGCGCAACCGGCCCGCCGCGAAAGCGCCTCACGGCTCGACGAGGCGCGTCACGATCGTCTTCTGTCCCATGAGCGTCCGGTGGACGGGGCAGCGATCCGCGATCTCGGCGAGCCGCTGCCGCTGCTCCGCGGACAGCGGCCCCCGGAGCGTGATCTCCCGCGTGAAGCGGTCGATGCGGCTGTCGTCCTGCGCCTCGCATTCCGCGCAGTCGCGGGCGTGGATCTTGTCGTGTCCGACGCGCACCGAGACGCCCTCGAGCGGCCAGCCCTTGCGATTCGCGTACATCCGCAGCGTCACCGAGGTGCAGGCGCCGAGGGCCGCGAGCAGCAGGGCGTAGGGGTCGGGCCCCGTTTCGCCGCCGCCGGCCGGGATCGGCTCGTCCGCGGACAGGAGGAAATGACCCGTCTCGATGCGCTGCGCGTAGGCAGCGCCGGTCTCGGTCACGACGACGTGTTGGGCCATGCAACCCTCCCGGCTAGAATCTTCTCCCACTCTCATCCGGAAGGAGCCGCCGATGACGCTCAGGGTCGGGTTCGTGGGCCTCGGAACCATGGGCGTCGGGATGGCGCGCAACCTCGCGAAGGCGGGGTTCCCGCTCGCGGTCGCCACGCGCACGATGGACAAGGCGAAGTCGCTCGCCGCCGAGCTCGGCGCGACGGCGTGCGAGACGGCCGAGGACGTCGGACGCGCCGCGGACGTGATCGTCTCCTGCCTGCCCGACTCGCCCGAGGTCGAGGAGGTCCACCTCGGCGCCCGGGGAACCGCGCGGGGGGCGGCGGCCGGCGCGATCGTGATCGACTGCTCGACGATCGCCGACGACGCGGCGCGCTCGATCGGCGCGCGGCTCGGGGAGAAGGGCATCGCGTTTCTCGACGCCCCCGTCTCGGGCGGGCAGAAGGGCGCCAACGAGGGCACGCTCACGTTCTTCGTGGGCGGGGACGCCGCGGCCCTCGACCGCGCGCGCCCGGTGCTGGCGGCGATGGGCAAGCGCATCACGCACCTCGGGCCCTCGGGCGCCGGCCAGCTCGGCAAGGCCGTCAACCAGATCGTCGTCGCGGGAACGCTCCTCGCGGTCTCCGAGGGCATCGCGTTCGCCCGCAAGGCGGGGCTTCCCATGCCCGCGCTCCACGAGGCCCTGCTCGGCGGCGCCGCGAATTCCTGGATGCTCGACGTCCTCGGCCGCAAGATGATGGACCGCGACTTCAAGCCGGCCTTCGCGATCAAGCACCAGCAGAAGGACCTCGCGATCGTCCTGAAGACCGCGCGCGCGCGGGGCGTCCCGCTGCCGGGCGCCGCCCTCGTCCACCAGCTCCTTTCCGCGCTCGAGGCTCAGGGCCGGGGCGAGGACGGGACGCAGGCGCTCCTGACGCTCTACGAGAGGATGACCGCCTCCTCGTGACCGGACCGCTCTCGGGCGTCCGCGCGCTCCTCGTCGACCTCGAGGGGACCGTGTACCAGGGGCAGCGCCTGATCCCGGGCGCGGCCGAGGCGCTCGCCGCGGCCGAGGCGCGGGGCATTCCGCACCGCTTCGTGACGAACACGACGAGCCGCCCGCGCTCGGCCGTCGTGCGCGAGCTCGCGGCGATGGGGCTGTCCGTGGACCCGGAACGCGTGTTCACGGCGCCCCGGGCGGCCCACGCACACCTGGTCGAGCGCGGACTCGAACGCTGCCATATGCTCGTCAACCCGGCCCTCCTCGAGGATTTCCCGGGGATCGTCCACGACGAGCGCGCGCCCCAGGCGGTCGTCCTCGGCGACATGGGCGACGGGCTGACGTACGCGCGCCTGAACGCCGCGTTCCGCCACCTCCTCGCCGGCGCCGAGTTCGTCACGCTCGCGCGCAACCGATTCTGGCGGGCCGAAGACGGGTTCATGCTCGACCTCGGCGCGTTCGCGGCGGCGCTCGAGTACGGCTCGGGGCGGCAGGCCACGCTCGCGGGCAAACCGGCGGCGGGGTTCTTCCACGCCGCGCTCGCGTCGCTCGGCGCCGCTCCCGGCGAGGCGGCCGCCGTCGGCGACGATCTCGAATCGGACGTCGGAGGCGGCCAGGCCGCCGGCCTGAAGGGAATCCTCGTGCGCACCGGAAAGTACCGGCCCGAGGACGCGGCGCGCTCGGACGTCCGCCCCGACCTCGAGCTCGGCTCGCTCGCGGACCTCGCCGGTCTCCTTTGATAGGCTGGCTCCCGATGGCCGACAAGCCGCCGACCGACGACCACGCCTCGCGGGTCCACGCCTCCTTCGACGCGCTCCACGAGAAGGTGGGCGGCCAGCTCGACGCCGCGTCCCGAACCGCGATCGAGAAGGTCCGCGTGGCCGCCGCCGACCGCGACCGCGACGCCCTGCGCGCCCGGATGGAAGAGCTGCGCGAGCGCCACGGCTGGCTCTACAAGGAGCTCGCCGCCCACCCCCAGGTCGCCACGCTCCTGGACGAGCTGGCGCTTTGGGGATTTTAGCCGTCGCCTCCGCTGCGTTACGGGATCTGCGCTGAGCGGCGCGTAGCGCCGCACAGTGCACCGCCGGGCGGCTCGCGCAAAGGCGCTCGACCGCCCGGCTGATCCCTTCACTCCGCGCCGCGAGCGGATGAGAGAGAGCAGCTCGAAACCAATCTGAGGGCGACTCCGAAGGAAGCTGCGGAAAACCTTCGCCATCAGCCCCGCCTATAAGCCACTCGCCGGCAACCCCAACCATGAGGCCCCTCGCCGAGAGCCCCCCCTCGCCCCCCGGAGGGGGGAGAGGGTCGGGGTGAGGGGGGGTCGTCGATCAGCTGGCCATCATTTTCAGCTGCGCCGCCCCGAGTCGCACGCGGCGCGAGGAATCTCCGCGAGCGCAGCGGAGGACGCCTCGCACTGCGCAGATCCCGTAACGCAGCGCAGGCGACGTTTTGATCCAACTCCCTCCCCCCGGTGTAGTGCCCTTTGAAGCCGGCCCCGTGCGCCGGCGAAGGGAGGCCCGATGGACCCGGTGGATCGGCGGAGGTTCCTGAAGATCGCGGGTGTCACGCTCGGAGCGGGAGCGCTCTACCGGTTCGCGCCGCCCGCCCTGGGACAGGGGGGGCGCCTGATGGACCAGCTCGGCAAGGCCAACGGCGAGCGACCGACGCCGTTCTCGTTCGTGCAGTTCTCGGACACGCACGTCGGCTTCTCCGGCCCCCCGGATCCCCTGGGGACCCGGGCCTTCGAGCGAGCGGTCGAGTCGGTCAATGCGCTGCCGGAGAAGCCGGACCTCGTCCTCTTCACGGGCGACCTCACGCACGACAGCGAGAAGCCCGAGGAGCACGCCGAGCGCATGCGCCTCTTCCAGAAGATCGCGGGACGGCTCGACGTTCCGCTCGTCCACTGCGTGCCGGGGGAGCACGACGCGGCCCTGGACGGGGGCGCCCTCTTCCGCGGCGTCTTCGGCGACACGCACTATTCGTTCGATCACCGGGGCGTCCACTTCGTCGCGCTCGACAACGTGTCGCTCGGCAAGCCCGCCGTCGGCCCCGAGCAGCTCGCGTGGCTGCGCCGGGACCTCGCGCGCTTCCCAAAGACCGCGCCGATCGTCGTTTTCACGCACCGCCCGCTCTTCGACCTGAAGCCCGACTGGGAGTGGTTCACGAGCGACGGAGACGACGTGATGAATGCGCTCGCCCCGTACGAGAACGTCACGGTCCTGTACGGCCACATCCACCGCGAGAACGTCCATGCCGCCGGGACCGCCACCCACTACGCCAGCCGCTCGCTCATCTTCGCGTTCCCCGACCCGGAGGCCGGCGGCCCCAAGAAGCCGCTGCCCTTCGACGCGGGGAAGCCGTTTCAGAACCTCGGCCTCCGGCGCGTCACGGAGAGCGCCGGGCTGCGGCCCTCGGTCGAGAGCGTCGAGCTCACGCTGCGCGAGTTCTCCGGGACGGTCGGCGCGCAGCAGATCCTCAAGAAAGGAGATCCCTCGTGAACACCCGCGCACGGATTCTCGCCCTCCTGCTCTGCGCCGCCGCGGCGGCGGCCCCCGGCGTCTCGAAGGCCCGCGACGACGAGCCCGAGCGGACGATCGCCATCTCGGCGCGCCGCTTCGAGTTCGAGCCGAAGGAGATCCACCTCCGGAAGGGAGAGCCCGTCGTCCTCGCGATCACGAGCCAGGACGTGAAGCACGGGTTCTTCTCGCGCCCGCTGCACGTGGACGAGGACCTCGCCCCGGGAGTGACCTCCCGCGTCCGGATCGAACCGAAGGAGGCCGGGACCTACACCGTCATCTGCGACCACTACTGCGGCACCGGCCACGGCGGGATGAAGATGACGGTCGTCGTCGAGTAGCCGAGCGTAAGATGCGCCGGGGGTCCGCTGCCGGAGGGGCGATCGGTTTGCACCCGACCGACGAACAGCTCGTGGGCGATCTGGCCGCCGGGCGCGAAGAGGCGGTCGGATCGCTCTACGCGCGCCACGCCCCGGCCGTCTTCGGCATGGCGCGGCGTGCCGTCGACCCGGGCACGGCGGAAGAAATCGTGCAGGACGTCTTCCTGACGGTCTGGCGCGGCGCGGCCACCTTCGATCCGGCGCGCGGCCCGTTCCGCCCGTGGCTCTTCCAGATCGCCCGCCACCGCATCGCCAACGAGCTGCGCCACGCCAGCCGCCGCCCGCGCGCGGCGTCCGATCCGGACGGGGAGCGGCTCGCCGGGCTCGCCGACGAGTCCCCGGACCAGGCCGAGACCGCCTGGAGGGCCCATCGGCGCGAGATCCTCGGTCGCGCCCTCGCGCAGCTCCCGGCGCCGCAGCGCCAGGCCCTCGGCCTCGCGTTTCTCGACGAGCTGCCCCACGGCGACGTCGCCTCGGTCCTGGGGGTGCCGCTCGGCACGGCGAAGGGCCGCATCCGCGGCGGCCTCGCCGCGCTGCGCGGGCGGCTCGGTCCCCTGGCGGCGGCGCTGCTCGTCGTCGCCGCGCTCGCGGCCGGGCTCGCCGTGCGGCTGCGACAGGGCGCCGGCGCCCTCGCGCGCGACGAGCGCGCCCTCGCGATGCTGACCTCGAGCGACGCCGTCTCGCTGCGGCTCGGCCCCGCCGCCGGCGTCCCGGCCGAGGCGCACGCGACCTACCGTTACCGCGCGGGCGATGGGATCGTCGTCCTGACGCTCTCGCACTTCCCGCCCGCCCCGTCCGGGCAGACGTACCGGGCGTGGGCGCTGCTGGACGGCCGGTGGACGAGCCTCGGCGCCGCCCTGCCCGACGCTTCCGGCCGCGCCCGCCTGGTCGCGGAGGGCCCGGCGCTGGGGACGGGCCCGGCGGCGGTCGAAATCACCCGCGAGGCGGGCCCCGCGGCGGCGGCGCCGGCCGGCCCCGTGGTCGCGAAGTGGGCCGCCGATCATGAATAATCGCGTCTGGCCATGCCCTCCAGGAACGACTGGTCCGCGCTCCTGCGCTCCACGTTTCGCGACGTCGGGCGCGAGGACATCGCCGGCCTCTACAAGCAGGAGTGGAGGCACGCCCGGGAAAAGCTGACCGCCGAGGACCACGACGCGCTCGCGCGCGAGCCCCGACGCTGGAAGCGCTGGTTCAAGACGGCCAACAGCGTCCTCTTCGGGCTCGCGCGGCGGCTGGCCCCGGCGCGCCGCGTCGTCTTCCTGGCCGTCCTCGCGTGCTTCTTCCTCTCGATCTTCGCGCCCTCCATCGACCGCCAGGTGGAAAGGACCGACCACGGCACGCGGCGCAGCGTGTCGTACCGCGTGGACTTCAACAGCACCTTCCTCGGCGCCGCCGCCGCGCTGCTGACGCTGCTGCTGGCCATGGAGCTCGTGGACAAGATCAACTACCGCGACGAGCTCGAGCTCGCCCGGGAGCTCCAGGCGAGCCTCATCCCGAGCGTGCTGCCGCACGTCGCCGGCATCGAGATCGGCGCCAACAACGAGATCGCGAACATGGTCGGCGGAGACATCTACGACTTCGTCCCGCTGCCCGACGGCCGGCTCTCCGTCCTCTTCGGCGACGCGTCGGGACACGGGATGGCCGCCGGCCTCGTCATGGCCGTCGCGCACGCGGCGTTCCGCACGCAGCTCGAGGTGGACGCGTCGCCCTCGGCGGTGTTCGCGACCCTGAACCGCATCCTCTGCCGCACCGGGAGCCGACGCGCGTTCTTCGGCTGCCTGAGCCTCCTGCTCGCCGACGACGGCACCGTCACCGCCGCGGTCGCGGGGCACCCGCCCGGCCTCGTCATCGGCACGGACGGGAGCGTGCGGCAGCGCCTCGGCGCCGGCGCCTATCCGCTCGGCATCAAGAGCGATCTGGTCTGGCCGACGGAGACGGCGCGCCTGGCGCCCGGCGAGATCCTGCTGCTCCACTCCGACGGGCTCTCGGAGGCGCGCAACGGCCCGGGCGAGGAATTCGGCGACGCCCGAATCGAAGCGACCGTCCGCGCGGCGTTCCGCCTGCCCGCGCAGGAGCTGGCCGACGCGCTCTCCCGGGAGGTGCGCGCGTTCCGCGGCGACGAGGTCCCCGAGGACGACATCTCGATCGCCGTCCTCCGGCGCGCCGGCTAGGGCCCGTCTCCGCGGCGGGAATCGCGCCCTCCCGCAATCCGTTGTCCCGTCTGCCGTTCTTTGCCGCGCCCTCACCCGGCGCGGGCGGCCGGATCCTGAACCGTCCGGCTCGATTTCCTCGTATTTCGCGGTGGAAAAGGAGTCCCGATGGCCCAATCGCTGTCTCTACCGGTGGTTCCGATGCGGAACGCCGTTTTGTTTCCGGGTGTGACCTTCCCGATCTCGGCGGGACGCGCCGGCACCCTGCGCGCGATCGAAGCCGCGATGAGCGCCCCGGATCGGCTCGTCTTCGCCGTGGCGCAGCGTCACGAGTCGGAGACCGTCACGCCGGCCGACCTCTACACGATCGGCACGATCGCCTCCCTCGGCTCGATCCAGCGCGGCATCGGCGGGATCCGCCTGGTGCTCGAGGGCAAGTCGCGCGGCATCGCCCTGCGCGTCGCGCCCAAGAACGGGTACCTCGAGGCGACCGTGCAGGACGCCCAGGAGATGCTGCCCCTCGACGCCAAGGACGCGGCGTTCGCCGGCCTCCACCGCGAGGCGCGCGAGCGCGCCGCCGAGCTCGGCAAGAAGCTCGGCCTGCCCGAGGAGACCGTCGACCAGATCCTGGCGGAGGTGGACGAGCCCGGCCGCCTGGCCGACCTCGTCGCCGGCTACCTCGACATCCCCGTCGGCGAGAAGCAGGTCCTGCTCGAGACGCTCTCGGTCGAGGACCGCCTGCGCCGCGTGCTCGTGCACGTGCAGCGGCAGGTCGACGTCCTCTCGGCGCAGGAGGAGATCCAGTCCAAGGTCAAGGAAGAGATCGGCAGCCGGCAGCGCGAGATGTACCTGCGCGAGCAGCTGAAGGCGATCCAGAAGGAGCTCGGCGAGGGCGAGGGCGCCTCCGACGACGGGCTCAAGGAGCTGCGCGCGAAGCTCGACGCGCTCGACCTGCCCGAGGACGGCCGCAAGGAGATCGACCGCGAGTGGTCGCGCCTGACGCGGATCGGCCGCGAGTCCATGGAGTCGCAGGTCATCCGGACGTACCTCGAGACGGTGGCGGAGCTGCCGTGGAACACGCGCACCGACGAGAAGCTCGACGTCGCCGAGGCGGCGCGCGTCCTCGACGAGGACCACTACGGCCTGAAGGACGTCAAGGACCGGATCCTCGAATTCCTCGCCGTGCGCCAGCTCGCGCAGGAGCGCGAGGCCGCCGCCGAGGCCGGGAACGCGGCCGAGACGACCGCGGCGAAGCCGCAGGACCAGCCCGGCGACAAGGGCGACGGCGCGAAGGCCGAAAGCACTCGCTCGGGCAAGGGGCGCATCCTTCTCTTCGCGGGACCTCCCGGCGTGGGCAAGACCTCCATCGCCAAGTCCATCGCCCGCGCGATGGGGCGCAAGTACGTCCGCATCTCGCTCGGCGGCGCCCGCGACGAGGCCGACATCCGCGGCCACCGGCGCACCTACATCGGCGCGATGCCCGGCCGCATCCTCCAGGGCATGAAACAGTCGGGCTCGAAGAACCCCGTCTTCCTCCTCGACGAGGTGGACAAGCTCGGCGTCTCCTACCAGGGCGACCCCGCCTCGGCGCTGCTCGAGGTGCTGGATCCGGCGCAGAACGACAGCTTCACCGACCACTACCTCGGCGTGCCCTTCGACCTCTCGGAGGTCCTGTTCATCGCGACGGCGAACTTCATCCAGAACATCCCGGGACCGCTGCTCGACCGCATGGAAATCGTCCACTTCGCCGGCTACACGGAGGAGGAGAAGCTCCAGATCGCGAAGAGCTACCTCGTCCCGCGCCAGGTCGAGGAGAACGGCCTGAAGCCCGGACAGCTCACGCTCAGCGACGATGCGATCCGCGAAGTCGTCACGAGCTACACGCGGGAATCGGGAGTGCGGCAGCTCGAGCGCGAGCTCGGCAAGCTCGCCCGCAAGGTGGCGCGCCGCATCGCCGCCCGCGAGATCGAGAGCCAGGGAGTCCGCCGCGAGGACGTCCACCCGCTGCTCGGCCGCCCGCGCGTGCATCCCGAGAAGATGGCCCGCGAGGACCAGGTCGGCATCGCGACCGGCATGTACTACACGCCGGCCGGCGGCGACATCATGTTCGTCGAAGCCTCGCTCATGCGCGGCAAGGGCGAGCTCATCCTGACGGGCCAGCTCGGCGACGTCATGAAGGAATCGGCCCGCGCGGCCTGGACCTTCGCGCGGTCGCACGCGGCCTGGCTGGGCATCGACGAGAAGGACTTCGAGCGCGACATCCACATCCACGTTCCGGCGGGCGCAATCCCGAAGGACGGCCCCTCGGCGGGCATCGCGATGGCCTCGTCGGTCGTGTCGGCGCTCTCGCACCGGCCGGTCCGCAACGACGTCGCGATGACGGGCGAGATCACGATCTCGGGTCGCGTCCTGCCGATCGGCGGCCTCAAGGAGAAGATCCTCGGCGCCGTGCGCGCGGGCATCCACCGGATCCTCATCCCGAAGGACAACGAGGCCGACCTCGAGGACCTGTCGGAAGAGGTGCGCGGCTCGATCGAGGTCTTCCCGGTCACGACGCTGGCCGAGGCCCTGGCGGTCACGCTCCGCGACACGGCGCTCGAGAACGGGCGCCTGCTCTTCGGAACGGGGACCGATGGTGAAGAGGGGCGGCGTCCCCAGTAACCCGGAGCCGGGGTCAGGTCTCTCAATGAGCGTTTTGGTGGCACCAGCCATCCACGCTGAGATACAGCCCCGCGCCGCCGACCGGGGGGAGGAACACGGGGGCCTGACCACGGAACACCCGCAAATAAGCCCCTTCGCGGCGGCGGAGATCACCATTTAGAGACCTGACCCCGGCCCCGCCCGACATAAGATCCTCCGGATTTTCAAGGAGGATTCGTGAAACCGACATCCACTCTTCTGGCCGTGTGCGCCTCGCTGGCGATCGGGAGCGCCGCCCTGGCGGCCCCGGACGTTCACGGAATCAACCCCGCCGACATGGACCCGTCCGTCCCGGCCTGCCAGGACTTCAACCTCTACGGCAACGGCGGCTGGCTGAAGGCCAACCCCATCCCCTCCGACCAGTCCTACTGGGGATCGTTCACGATCCTCGAGGAGAACAACCGCGAGAGCCTGCACAAGGTCCTCGAGAAGGTCTCGAAGGCCGCCAACGCGCCGGGCACGGACGACCAGAAGGTAGGCGACTTCTACTGGACCTGCATGGACGAGACCGCGATCGAGGCGCAGGGGATCGCGCCGCTCAAGGGCGAGCTCGCCGCGATCGACAAGATCTCGACCGTCGCCGACCTCCAGGCCGAGATCGCGCGCCTCCAGATGGCCGGCGTCAACGCCGTCTTCAACTTCGGCTCCGATCAGGACCGGAAGGACGCGAGCGAAGTCATCGTCGGCGCCTACCAGGGCGGCCTCGGCCTTCCCGACCGGGACTACTACCTGAAGACCGACGACGAGTCGAAGAAGCTCCGCGACGAGTACGTCGCCCACGTCACGAAGATGTTCGGCCTCATGGGCGAGAGCCCGGCGAAGAGCGCCGAGGACGCGAAGTCGGTCATGGCCCTCGAGACGCGGCTCGCCGAGGCGTCCATGACGCGCGTCGAGCGCCGCGACCCGGACAAGACCTACAACCGCAAGTCGCTGGCCGAGCTCGCCGCCCTCACGCCGAACTTCTCCTGGACCGCCTATCTCAAGACGATCGGCGCCCCGCCCGTGGCGGCCGCCAACGTCGGACAGCCCGCGTACTTCCAGGCGTTCAACAAGGAGCTCCTCGCGACGCCGCTGCCGCAGTGGAAGACCTACCTGCGCTGGCACCTGATCCACGCCGCGGCGGCGAGCCTCTCGAAGAAGTTCGTGGACGAGGACTTCGCCTTCTACGGCAAGACGCTCCAGGGCACGCCCGAGAACGAGGTCCGGTGGAAGCGCTGCGTCTCGGCCACCGACAACGCCATCGGCTTCGCGCTCGGCAAGGCGTACGTCCGCGACTACTTCCCGCCGGAGGCAAAGGCCCGCGCCGACGCGATGGTCAAGAACCTCATCGCGGCGCTGCGCGAGGACCTCTCGACCCTGCCGTGGATGGGCGAGGCGACGCGCAAGGCCGCGCTGGCCAAGCTCGACGCGTTCACCCCGAAGATCGGCTATCCCGACAAGTGGCGCGACTACTCCGCCTTGAAGATCGATCGCGGCCCGTACGTGCTCAACCTCCAGCGCGCCAACGAATTCGATTTCCACCGCGACCTGACGAAGGTCGGCAAGCCCGTGGACCGGACCGACTGGGAGATGTCGCCTCCGACGGTCAACGCGTACTACAGCGCGCAGAAGAACGAGATCGTCTTCCCCGCCGGGATCCTGCAGCCCCCCTTCTTCGACGCGCAGGCCGACGACGCCGTCAACTACGGCGCGATGGGAGCGGTGATCGGGCACGAGATGACGCACGGCTTCGACGACCAGGGCCGCAAGTTCGACGCGCAGGGCAACATGCGCGAATGGTGGACGCCGGAGGACCTCAAGAACTACGAGGAACGGTCCAAGTGCATCGAGCAGCAGTACGACTCGTACGTGTACGAGGGCCAGCACGTCAACGGCAAGCTGGTGCTCGGAGAGGCGACGGCCGACCTCGGGGGCCTCTCCATCGCGTATCGCGCGTACCAGTCCTCGCTCGCCGGCAAGCCGGCGCCGGCCGCGATCGACGGGATGACGGGCGACCAGCGCCTGTTTCTCGCGTGGGCCCGCGTGTGGGCCGCCAACATCCGGCCCGAGCTGGCGAAGCTGCTGATGAACACCAACCCGCATCCCCTGTCGCAGTTCCGCGCGATCGGGCCTCCCTCGACGATGCCCGCCTTCGCGAAGGCCTTCGGCTGCAAGCCCGACGACCCGATGGTCCGCAAGGACCTCTGCCAGATCTGGTAGCCGCTTCCTCGCGCGGCGGCGAAAGGGCGGCCTCCGGGCCGCCCTTTTCCTTTCCTCCTGCCATATCCTTCGCCCTCGATGGCCACCGCCGCCGACGACGCCGCGCGCGACCCCGAAGGGCTCGAGCTCCCGACGCGCTTCCGGCGCGGGAAGCCGGGGTCGCGGCCCGGGATCGGCGTCACCGACCTCGAGTCGATGCCGGCGCCGGCCGTCCGCGTTCCGATCACCTGCATCGACTACTCCCCCGACCGCGTCGAGAAACACCGGATCACGGACTTCGACGCGTTCATCCGGACCCGCCGTCCGGACTGGGTCAAGGTCCGCTGGATCAACGTCGACGGGCTGAGCGACCCGGAGGCCATCCGCGCGCTCGCGATCAAGTACGGGCTCCACCCGCTCGCCATCGAGGACATGATGTCGCCCGGCCAGCGGCCCAAGATCGAGACCTTCCCGGCCCAGGACGGCCGCCCCGCCCACCTCTTCCTGATCGTCCGGATGCTCCAGCGCCTCGGGGGTTCGCTCAAGAGCGAGCAGATCAGCATGTTCGTCGAAGGCGAGACGGTGCTGACGTTCCAGCAGGACCCGGGCGACATCTGGGATCCCATCCGGCAGCGCATCGAGAAGCCGGCGTCGCGGCTGCGCACACTCGACGCGAGCTTCCTCGCCTATGCCCTGCTCGACGCGATCGTCGACCACTGCTTCCCGGTCCTGGAGTTCTACGGCGACCGACTGGAGGAGCTCGAGGACCTCGTCCTCGACCGCCCCGACCGCGGGACGATCAGCGAGATCCACGCGATCAAGCGAGAGCTGCTGCTGCTGCGCCGCGCGGTGTGGCCCATGCGCGAGGTCGTCAACACGATGCAGCGCGAGCCGCACGAGTGCCTGAGCGACACGACGCGCACCTACCTGCGGGACGTCTACGACCACCTCATCCAGATCATGGACATCATCGAGACCTACCGCGAGGTGGGGACGAGCCTCACGGAGACCTACATGACGTCCATGTCGAACCGGCTGGCCGAGGTCATGAAGGTCCTCACGATCATCGGCACGATCTTCATCCCGCTGACCTTCCTCGCCGGCGTGTACGGCATGAACATGGAGATCCCGGAAAACCACTGGCACATGTCCTACCCGATCTTCTGGGTGGTCTGCCTGGTGCTCGCGGGGGGGATGGTCGCCTGGTTCCGCAGGAGAAACTGGCTCTAGGAGTTCGAATTTCGGACTCCGGGCTTCGGAATCGACCGGAGGAGGACGGATGCGCGTGTCGCGGCTCGCGATCGGCTCGACGATTCTGGCGGCGGCGTCCCTGCTCCCGGCGGGCGAGGGCCCCGGCAAGTGGACGCCCTCGGAGATGCTCCAGGTCCGGCCGGTCTCGGACGTCCAGGTCTCGCCCGACGGAGCGCGCGTGGCCTTCGTCGTGCGCGACACCGTCCTGGAGCGCGACAAGAGCGAGTACCGCCAGCAGGTCTGGATCGCGTCGGCCGACGGCAGGAACTCCCGGCAGGCGACGTTCTCGGACCAGTCCTCGGCGCGGCCGCGCTGGTCTCCCGACGGCCGGTGGCTCGCCTTCCTCTCCAAGCGCGGCGACAAGTACGCCAACGTCTGGCTGCTGCCGACCGCGGGCGGCGAGGCCTGGCGCCTGACCGACGCGAAGTCGGACGTCGCGCAGGCGGCGTGGTCCCCCGACGGGAAGCGGATCGCGTTCATCGCCCCGGAGCGCGCGCCCGACGACAAGGAGCGCCGCGAGCGCGAGAAGGACGACGCGCGGGTGGTCGGCTCGGACGAGCGGCCCGGCCGCCTGTGGCTGATCACGGTGCCCGAAGAGGCCGGCGGCCCGAGAGAAGGCAAGCAGCTCGCGTTTCCCGCCGGATCGGTCGGCGGCGTTCCGGAGGCCGGCTCGGCCGACGCGCTCTCCTGGTCGCCGGACGGGAAGACGATCGCCTTCTCCCACACGGCGCGCCCGGTCGCCAACGAGTGGCCGAGCTCCGACATCTCGCTCGTGGACGTCGACTCCGGCCGCGTGCGCCCGCTCGCGCACACCGGCGCGTCGGAGACCGCGCCTTTCTACTCGCCCGACGGGAAGTGGATCGCCTTCCTGGTCACCGACGATCCTCCGCGCTGGGCGCACCGGCGCTGGATCCGGCTCGCCCCGGCCGACGGCGGCCCCGCGCGCGACCTGCCTTCCTCGCCCGACGAGGACCCGCAGGTGGCCGGCTGGTCGGCGGACGGCCAGACGCTCTACTTCGACGAGGCGAAGGGCGTCTATGACCTCCTGTACGCGCAGAACGTGAGCTCCGGCAGCCTGCGCGCCTTGACGGGGCCGGGCGCGGTGGCCAACGGCGCGCACGTCAACGCGAGCGGCACCTGGATCGGCTTCGTGCGGCAGGCCCCGAACGATCCGACCGAGGCGTACGCCTCGCCGCTCTCGCGCTTTGCGCCCGTCCGCGTTTCGGACGTGAACGGCGGCCTGCCGAAGCACCCGCTCGGAGAGACGCGCGTCATCGCGTGGACCGGCGACAAGGGACAGGCGATCGAGGGCCTGCTGACGCTGCCCGTCGGATACGTCGCGGGAAAACGGTATTCGCTGCTCCTCGTCGTGCACGGCGGGCCCGCCGGGGCGTACAAGGCAACCTTCGTCGCCGCGTCGGGCCCCTATCCCGTCGCCGCGTTCGCCGCCGAGGGGTTCGCGGTCCTGCGCGCGAACCCGCGCGGCTCGTCGGGGTACGGCACGGCGTTCCGGCAGGCCAACATGAAGGACTGGGGCGGCGGCGACTTCCGCGACCTGATGGCCGGCGTGGACGAGGTCGTCGCGATGGGCGTGGCCGACCCCGACCGGCTCGGCATCCTCGGCTGGAGCTACGGCGGCTACATGACGTCCTGGACGATCACGCAGACCGACCGGTTCAAGGCCGCGTCGGTCGGGGCCGGCGTGACGGACCTCGTGTCGTTCACCGGCACGAGCGACATCCCCTCGTTCCTGCCCGACTACTTCGGGGGCGAGTTCTGGGCGGAGGGGACGTTCGACGTCTACCGCGAGCACTCGGCGATGGCCCACGTCGCCCGCGTCAAGACCCCCACGATCATCCAGCACGGCGACGCCGACGTCCGCGTGCCGATCTCGCAGGGCTACGAGCTCTACAACGCCCTGAAGCGGCTCGGCGTCCCGGTCGAGATGGTCGTGTACCCGCGACAGCCCCACGGCCCCCGCGAGCCGCGCCTGATCCTCGACCTCGGCGTGCGCAACCTGGCGTGGATGGAGAAGTGGGTGAAGGGACAGAGTTAAAGGGTCGAGGGACCGGGCGACACCGGAGGCCCACCGGGCGGCCCAAGGGCCGCCCCTACGACTCCTCAGGGCCGGCCTCCCGGAGGATGTTCCGTAGGGGCGGGGCTTGCCCCGCCCGGTGAGACTGCCCGGGAACCTCGCGACAATACAGTTCCGATGGATCCGCCGCGACGAAAGCGTCTACGGCTCCCAGCCCCCGTCTACGCACAGCCCGGCCGCGCGTTCTCGATCACCATTGGAACCGCGCCCCGATGTCCCGTCTTCACCGACATCGTCTTCGGCCAGGACTGCGTTCGGATTCTGAGGCGCCTTTGTACCGACACGGAGACCCGGTGCTACGCCTATTGCCTGATGCCGGACCACGTGCATCTGCTCGTCGCCATCGGATCCCGAGTCACCCTGCCCACATTCGTGGGGACCTGGAAATCCCTTTGCAGCGTCGCGAGAAGGAAAGAGGGTTGTCCGGTCGGTTCTGGCAACGCAGCTTTTTCGATCGCGCGCTGAGGGACAACGAATCCATCGATCGGACGGCCCTCTCCATTCTGGCCAACCCCGTTCGAGCGAGAATCGTGGCGGACCTCCGCGACTATCCGCTCGGGGGGTCATTCGAGATCAAGTTGTGACTCGGAGGGCGGCCCAAGGGCCGCCCCTACGACCCTTGATGAACGTCCATCGAAAAGGGCCCGCAGGGGCGGGCTTGCCCCGACCGGGGCTCGCACTCAGGGCGCCTGCCGCATCGTAGGGGGCGGCCTTGCCCCGACCGGGGCGACACCTCGCGGTCAAGTGCCTCCAGGGCATAGGGTTACACCTCACGAGCGGCCTCTGCCCTCGTGAGATAATCTCGCCCTTCCCGGCACCCGCCCGGCACTACAAAACGCAAAGGACTCCTCATGAAACGCATCGGCATCCTCTTCGGCCAGGAACGCTCCTTCCCCCACGCGCTCGTCGACAGCATCAACCGCGCCGGCGCCGACGTCGTCGCCGAGCCGATGCGCGTGGGCGGCATCGGCCTCGAGAGCCCGAAGCGCTACGACCTGATCCTCGACCGGATCAGCCAGGACATCCCGTTCTACCGCGCGATCCTCAAGAAGGCCGTGGTGGACGGCACGATCGTCGTGAACAACCCGTTCTGGTGGACGGCCGACGACAAGTTCTTCAACAACGTCGTCGCCCGGAAGCTCGGCGTCGCCGTGCCGAAGACGGTGATCCTTCCCTCGAACCAGCATCCGCCCGACACGACCGCCGAGTCCATGTCGAACCTGACGTTCCCCCTCGACTGGGACGAGATCTTCCAGCACATCGGGTTCCCGGCGTACTTCAAGCCCTACTCCGGCGGCGGCTGGAAGAGCGTGTACCGGGTGGCCAACCCGGACGAGTTCTTCGCGGCGTACAAGGACTCCGGCCAGAACGTCATGACGCTCCAGGAAGAGATCGTCTTCGACGACTACTTCCGCTGCTACGCGATCGGCCGCAAGTACGTCCACATCATGCGGTACGACCCGCGGCAGCCGCACGCCGACCGCTACGTGAAGAACGGGCCGCCCGTCTCGCCGGCGATGTACGACCGCGTCCACGCCGACTGCCTGAAGCTCATGGGCGCCCTCGGCTACGACTTCGGGACGCTCGAGTTCGCGGTGCGCGACGGCATCCCCTACGCGATCGACTTCCTGAACCCGGCGCCCGACGCCGACATCCACTCGGTCGGCGAGGAGAACTTCCGCTGGGTCCTCGAGCACGCCACGAAGTGGCTGATCGAGCGCGTCGCGCAGGAGCCGGACCCGATCACCGACTACCACTGGGCGACCTTCCTCTCGGGCGCCGAGGGATCGGCGGCCCGGCGGCCGTCCGGCCGCACGCGCAAGCCGGCCGCGCCGCGCGCCTCGGCCCTGCGGCCCCGCAGCGAGGCCTGAGCTTCCGGGGATGGAAGAGCCCGCCTTCACGCTCGGCGTCGAGGAAGAGTTCCAGATCATCGATCCGGACACGCGGGAGCTGCGCTCCCACGTGCAGGAGATCCTCGAAGAAGGCCGCCTCGTTCTGAAGGAGCGCGTCAAGCCCGAGATGCACCAGTCGGTCATCGAGATCGGCACGGGCATCTGCCGGAACATCCAGGAGGTCCGCCAGGACGTCGGCGAGATGCGGACGGAGATCATCCGCCTCTCCCGGAAGAACGGCATGAACGTCGCTTCCGCCGGGACGCACCCCTTCTCCAACTGGGCGGACCAGAAGATCTTCCCGGACCCGCGCTACGACCAGGTGGTCCAGGAGATGCAGCTGCTGGCGCGGGCGAACCTGATCTTCGGCCTCCACGTCCACGTGGGCATCAAGGACCGCGGCCTCGCCATCCAGATCATGAACGAGGCGCTCTACTTCCTGCCGCACCTGCTCGCCCTCTCGACCAACTCCCCCTTCTGGCTGGGACGCAACTCGGGGCTCAAGAGCTTCCGCACCAAGGTCTTCGACCGCTTCCCGCGCACCGGGATCCCGGAATACTTCGAAACGCCGGCCGAGTTCGACGACTTCGTGCGGATCCTCGTCGGGACCAACTGCATCGACAACGGCAAGAAGATCTGGTGGGACGTGCGGCCGCACCCGTTCTTCGAGACGATCGAGTTCCGCGTCTGCGACGTGCCGATGCGCCTCGACGAGACCGTCACGCTGGCCGCGCTCTTCCAGGCGATCTGCGTCAAGCTGTACCGGCTGCGCCTGCAGAACCTGGGCTGGCGGCGGTACCGGCGCGCGCTGATCCTCGAGAACAAGTGGCGGGCCGCGCGCTACGGCATCGAGGGCAAGCTCATCGACTTCGGCAAGGAAGTCGAGGTGCCGTTCCGCAGCCTCGTCGCCGAGATGCTCGACTTCGTGGACGACGTCGTGGACGATTTGGGTTCCCGGCGCGAGGTCGAGGCGGTAAACTGGATCCTCGAGAACGGAACGGGCGCCGACCGACAGCTGCGGGTGTACGAAGCCTCCGGCGGCGACCTGAAGAAGGTCGTCGATTACATCTGCGAAGAGACGCGCCACGGACTGCCGGCCGTAACGCCGCTCGAGCGCTCGGCCTCGTGAGGACGAGGCGCGCTGCGGGCGTGAAGCGAAGGAGACGATCCTGACTCACCAGCTGAGGGAACTGCAGACCACCTACGCGGCGGACCTCGTCCCCGGCGCGCGCAACGCCATCCGCACCTGCCTGCGCGTCCAGCCCACCGAGCGCGTGGCCATCGTCACCGACCTCGAAACCGAGGAGATCGGCGCGAGCCTCGCCGACCAGGTCCGCGAGGTCGGAGCCCCGATCGAGGTCCACGTCATGGAGGACTACGGGCCGCGGCCGATGCTGACGCTGCCCCCGCCCATCGCCGACTCCCTCGAGCGGTGTGACGTCTCGATCTACGCCGGACAGCCGAAGCAGGGCGAGCTGTCGTTTCGCCGGGCCCTGACGGCGATCATCGACCGCCGCCAGATCCGCCACGCCCACATGGTCTCGATCTCGCACCGGATCATGGTGGAGGCGATGCGCGCCAACTTCGACGACGTGGACGCGATCTCCTGCCGGGTCCTCGAGCGCGCCCTCAAGGCCCGGAAGATCGTCGCCACCTCGCCGGGCGGGTCGCACCTCGAAGCAACCTTCGATCCTTCGATCAAGTGGCTGAAGACCTCCGGCATCATCTCGACCTCGAAGTGGGGCAACCTGCCGGGAGGCGAGGTCCTCACGGCTCCCGCGCGGGTGGACGGCGTGTACGTCGCCGACGGCGTGGTGGGCGACTACCTGTGCGCGCGCTACGGCGACCTCAAGGACAACCCCCTCACCGTGACGATCGAGAACAGCCGGATCGCGGACGTGCGGTGCAAGCGCGAGGACCTCGTCCGGGACTTCCTCGCCTACACCGCCACCGACGAGAACTCGAACCGCGTCGGCGAGTTCGCGATGGGGACCAACATCGCCGTCCACGACGTAATCGGCAACATCCTCCAGGACGAAAAGCTGCCGACCCTGCACGTGGCCTTCGGCCACCCGTACGCCGAGCACACGGGCGCCCCGTGGAAGAGCACGACCCACATCGACATCGTCGGCCGCCGTTTCAACATCTGGTTCGACGGCGACCCGATCATGGCCGAGGGGAAGTTCCTGATCTGATCTTGCAGCAGCGCCAGCCGCTGCAAGATCATCCCGAGGGGCGCAGCGACGAGGGATCCCTTTCCCGGCCGTACAAGGACTCCAAAGGAATCAGGAATCCCTCGCTTCGCTCTCGGAATGACAAAGAGATGGCAGGGAGCGTCGACGGGCCCCGTCGACCGCAGCCGGACCCTCACTTCACCTCGAATGCGCTCGCCGCCTCCCCCGCCGCCTTCGTCGCCGGGTCCGCGACCGCGACCTTGAGCGTGTAGCGCCCCGGCGTCAGGCCCTCCGGCTTGAACGACAGCATCACCTTGCGACCGCCGCCCCGCTCCACGTCGGACTCCTTCACGACCGTCAGCGCCGCCGGGCGCGCCTGTCCGTCCGCCCCCACGACCTGGCCGGTCACCGCGAGGGCCCCGGGCTTCGTCCCGCCGCCGAAGTTGTAGGTGAAGACCGCCACGGACGTCGCCGCGCCTCCGGAGACCTCGGGCAGCGCCGCCGGAATGAACGGCTCGCCGCTCACCGCGAACGGATAGTCGGCCGCGCGCGCGGGCGCGTCGGCGCGGGGATTGGCGCGCATCATGACCCAGCGCCCCGGCGGCTCCGGAAAGAACGGCGGCAGCACGGTGGCGGCTCCGCCCGGGATCGCCGGGACCTCCATGTCGGCCGAGAACACGCCCGCCCGTCCGGTCGCCGCCTCGCGCGCGAGGACGTGAATCCGGTAGGCGCCCGGCCCGAGATAGAGCGTGGCGTAGAACTTGAGCCCTCCCGCCTCGAGCGTGGCGCGGACCCTGGACAGGTCCAGCGTCGCCTCCGAAACGACGTAGTCGGCGAGCGTTCCGGCCGCGTCGGCGGCGTACGCGTAGACCTGGACGCCCGCCTTTCCGGCCTTGTCTCCGGCGAAGAGCTCGGCGCCCGGCAGCTCGAGCACGAGCGGGACCTGCGCGACGTCCGCCGGGGAGGCGAACGGCGCGACGACCAGGCGTCCGGACACGCTCTCTCCCCGCACGCCGCCGGTGACGAGATCCCCCGACGCCAGCATCTTCTCGAGAGGCGACAGGCTCGCATAGGGCCTGGGCTCGTAGTAGCCCGACCGGGCGGTGACCTTCGCGCCCGGCGCCTTCACCTCGACGCGCAGCTTGTGGAACGACCCCGGTCTCGACAGCCCCCTCGGCTGGTACACGAGCAGGTAGACGAGGCTCGTGCGGTCCGACACCGCCTTCAGCTCGCCGCCGAGCGCGTTGGCGTTGCGCACGAAATCCCCGCCCGTCTCGGAGGCCATCGTCGAGAGCGCATCCGTTCCGCTGGCGGGCTTCGGACCCGACGCGTCCGCCTCCGCGCGCACGCCGCCGATGTCGATCGCGTCGAGCACCGCGTCGGAGCGCGGGAAGAAGCCGAGCGACGTCGAGAACTGGTCGCGCAGGGAGGAGCTCCCGAACCGCGCGTCGCTGTCCACCTTCCAGATCTGCCCCGTGATGGCCGCCTCGTTGGCTCCGAGGGTCGTGCCGGGATCGGCGCCCGTGGTGTCGATGCCGTGCTCCAAGACCCTGGTCGTCGAGGCGGCGCGCCCCGCGAGCAGCCGCGTGTCGAAGCCCTCCGAGAAGAAGAGGACGTGCTTGCGTCCGCGCACGGAGTCCAGCACGCGGCCCATCCCGGCGAGGCCGTTCATGAGCTTCGTCACGCGCCCGCGCTCCTGCTCGTCGCTCGACTGGCGCTGCAGGCTCTGGACGTCGTGCATCCCCTCTTCCATGTCCGAGCCCCTGAGCGGCGCCACGCGCGACTGGGTCCCGTTCGACGCGCCATATCCCCCGGGCGCGTTGAACGCGAAGGCCAGCGGATCGGCCGTGCGCACCGCCAGCCCCGGCAGGCCCAGGCTGTCGATCGCCGCCGCGAGCTGCGCCCGGTCGCGCGTGAAATTGACGAGGAGCCTCCATCCGGTGTCGACCGACAGCGTCCCGACGGCGGCGAGGTCGGAGGGCGGCATCGACGCCGTCACGAAGTTCCGGGCGCCGTCGCGCGCCCGCAGCAGGCTCGACATGCTTGTGTAGGACGTGTCGAACACCAGGAGCCAGAGGCGCCGCGCCGACGCGGGGACGTCCTGGGGCAGAGCGCCGGCAGCGCCCGGCGCAGCCGGCTCGGGAGGCTTCGAGAGGTCCACGACCTCGACGGCATTCAACGCCTGCTTCCGGCCGTCGTCGTACAGCTCGAAGTCCTTCGCCTCGAGGCCGGCCAGGGCCCGGCCGTCCTTGCCGAAGACGTTGACCGGGATCTCGATCACGACGGCGCTGGCGCGCTCCTGCACGACTCCCGACGGCGCGGCCTGGCGCGCGCGGGCGCTCGCCGCCGTCGCAAGGGCTGCGACCGCGACCGCAGACCCGATCCGGACCCGCATGACGCCGCCAGTCTCCGCCGGCCCGCGCCCGGCGCCACCTCCTCCGGTTCGAGGGCGTCGCCGCCGGGGACCAAACTCCGCTCGCGCCGGACGGCCGCGCTGGCGTAGCATCGCGGCCGAGCATGATTCCGGAGCTCCGCGCCGCCTACAACGCCGCCTACTCGGACGAGAAGTACCGCGAGTACGAGAGGAGGCTTTCCGAGCGCGGCGGCATGGAAATCCCCTTCCGCCTGGCGGAGACGCCGGTCTTCGTGCCGCGCGAGCTGCGCGAGGAGATGCTCGCCGCCTGCCGCGAGATCTTCCGCCAGCTCTCGACCCCCGGGGCGCTCGCGCGCTCGCTCTCGGCCGTGCCTCCCGAGTTCGACGTTCCCGGCTGCGACGCCTCGCCGACGTTCGTCGTCGTGGATTTCGCCGTCGCCCGGGGCGAGGGCGGGCGCCTGGCGCCGATGCTCATCGAGTTGCAGGCGTTTCCGACGCTCTATGCGTTCCAGGCCGCGCAGAGCGAGGAGCTCTCGCGGCTCCATCCGGGACCCGGCCGGCTTCAGTGGTTCTTCTCGGGGCTCGGCGACGCGTCCTACAAGAAGGTCGTCGGCGACGCCATCCTCGCCGGCCTTCCTCCCGAAAACGTCGTCCTGCTCGACCTCGACCCGCCCCGGCAGAAGACGGCGATCGACTTCGCGTTCACCGAGCAGTTCTGGGGCGTGCGCGCGGTGGATCCGGGCGAGATCGAGAAATCGGGCCGCGAGCTCTGGTACTCGCGCGACGGCCGGCGCACGCGGATCCGGCGCATCTACAACCGGCTGATCTTCGACGAGCTCGAGGCGTCCGGCGGAAAGCTCCCCTTCGACCTGCGCGAGCCGCTCGACGTTTCGTGGGCGGGGCACCCGAACTGGTACTTCCGCTGGAGCAAGCACTCGCTCCCGCTGCTCAAGCACCCCTGCGTGCCGGAAGCGGTCCTCCTGTCCGACCTCCCGGTGCCGCCGATGGACCTGTCGCAGTGGGTCCTGAAGCCGCTCTTCTCGTTCGCCGGCTCCGGCGTCAAGGTGGACGTGACGGCCGAGGACCTGGCCGCCGTCCCGCCCGAGCGGCGCTCCCAGACGCTCCTCATGCGCAAGGTCGACTATGCCCCGGCGATCGCGACGGCCGACGGGAACTTCTCCAAGGTCGAGATCCGGATCATGTTCGTCTCGCGGGCGGGAAAGCCCTACCCGGTCATCTCGCTCGCGCGCCTGTCGCAGGGCAAGATGATGGGCGTCAACTACAACCACGATCGCACGTGGGTCGGGTCCTCCGGCTGCCTCTGGCCGGCCTGACGCGACGCCCGGGCGGCATCGGCCAGGCACTCCGGGCGGAAGGCGCACCCCTCACCCCGACCCTCTCCCGCCGGGAGAGGGGGTCTCGCCGCGGGACCTAGGGCAGGTAACTCCGGATCTGGACCTTCCACCACGGCCAGTCGTGGCCGTACGGAGCGTCCCAGACGCTGCCGCGGTTGCGGATCCCCTTCTCGTTCAGGATCCGCAGCATATCGGTCGTGCCCGAGAGGATGTTGTCCGTCTGCCCGGTCACGATGCAGAGGTCCATCGTGTTGAGCTTGCCGACCCACTCCGCGTTCATGTTCGGAACGTTGGCCGTCGGACAGTGGAAGTAGCAGAGCTCGTCCCAGTACCCGTCCAGGAAGTTGTGGATGTCGTACTTGCCGGAGAAGGCGACGACCTTGTCCACGACGTCCGGGTGGCGGAAGCCGAAGTTGGCCGCGTGGTACGCGCCGAAGGACGCGCCGAGCGTCGCGACGCGGGACCCCGTCCGCGCCTTGCTCCGCACGAACGGGACGACCTCGTCGTACACGTAGCGGTCGTACTGGTCGTGCCGGCGGATCCGGTCGGCCGGGTGCTTCTCCTTGGCGTAGAAGCTCTCCGCGTCCACGCTGTCCACGCAGGCGACCTGGATCAGGCCGTTCTCGATCAGGTCCCCGACGGCGCCGACGAGCCCGAAATCCTCGTTCTGGAAGTAGCGCCCGACCGAGGTCGGGAACCAGATCATCGGCCGCCCGCCGTGGCCGAACCAGAGCATCTCCATCCTGCGGCCCAGCGTGGGCGATTCCCAGGCGACGTATTCGCGGTGCATCCTTCGGTTCCTTTCGATCAGGTTTTTGCGCGTGGGATAATCCCACGAACCGGGGACCTCGCAGCAGAAATGACCGACTTCGACACGCTCCTGCTGCCGGGCCGCTCCTGCGCGGACCACCGCCGCGGTCGGTTCCGGTGACCCGACGATGAACGGGATGCGGATCTGCGAGATCCTCTGGACGGCATTCCTGGCCCTCTGGATCGTCTGGGCGTCCCGGGCGAAATCCACACAGGCCCGAGAAGGCATCGGGTCGCGCCTGTCGTACACGATCTTCGCCGTCGCCGCCTTCTACTTCCTCTTCGCGCGCAGCGCCGCCGCGGGGTGGCTCGCCACCCGGCTGGTGCCGGACACCCCGCTGGTCGAGGGTCTCGGCGTCGCCGTCACGGTGGCCGGCCTGGCGTTCGCGATCTGGGCGCGTTCCCGCCTCGCCGGCAACTGGAGCGGCTTCGTCACCGTCAAGGTCGGACACGAGCTCGTTCGCACCGGACCCTACCGGTGGGTCCGCCATCCGATCTATACGGGAATGACCGCCGCGTCGGCGGGAACCGCGCTCGCGCTCGGCCAAGCGCGGGGAGCGCTGGCGGCGGTGCTCCTGTACGTCGGCTTCAAGATCAAGAGCCGGATCGAAGAGCGCACGATGGCCGGCGTCTTCGGCGCGGACTACGCCGAGTACCGGCAGCACACCGGCGCGCTCTTTCCGAGGTTGCGCCGCTAGACACCCGCGAGGCGCGCGAACCCGCGCTCGAGCCGACGGAACCGCCATGGGATAATCCCGCCAACCGGGGCGTAGCGCAGCGGTAGCGTATCTGCTTTGGGAGCAGATGGTCGCCGGTTCGATCCCGGCCGCCCCGACCAAGAACGACTGGAAATTCCAAGCCGGAACCGGGCCGACGCCCGCGCTCGTGATGATCGAACCGGCGACCATGGGGGGCTCGGGGGGCACAGCCCCCCGCCTGAAGTCAGCCGCCGCG
>JAYRMU010000045.1:0-2378 GCA_041912555.1 Thermoanaerobaculia bacterium | reverse complement strand
CGCTGCGGCGCGAAAGGCGACCCGTGATCTAATTCGCCCAGGATTCACGGGAGGAAACGATGAGGGCGATCACGGGTGGCATGGCCCTGATTTGCGGCGTGTTCCTCGCGACGACCGGGGCGGCGGAAGAGGGGCGGGCTCCGGCCTTCGGTGTCGGCAATCGGTCCGTGTATGTCATATCCGCCTGGGACATGACTCCGGCTGAGTCCGGAGAGACCTGGGGCTTCGCGGCGGGAGACGGACGGTACCGCTACATGACGAACAGCGGGCAGTGGCACGCCGGTGTGCAGGTTCCGCGCGGCGCCCGGATTACGACAATCGAGCTGGAGGGTTGCGATCGCTCGCCGACCGGCAATCTCTTCGCGATTCTCCAGCGGGTCGACACCGGATCGTCGACGCAAATAGGTGCCGTGCTGACGTCGGCGGCCTTCACGGGCGGTTGCCTTCGGCTCGCGCAGGACCTGGCCGTGCCCGAGACGGTCGACGGCTCCCGGTACATCGTGTACGCGGGCAACACGAGCTTCGACGGCGAAACGACCCTGGGCGCCGTGCGCATCTTCTACGACCTGCAGGTCTCGCCGGCGCCCGCGTCGGCGACCTTCAACGACGTGCCGGTCTCGGATCCGGCGTTCCAGTTCATCGAAGCGCTCGTCGCCTCCGGCGTCACCGCGGGCTGCGGCGGCGGGAACTACTGCCCGGACTCGCCGGTCACGCGCCGGCAGATGGCCGTATTTCTCGCGAAGCTGGTCGGCCTGAACTGGCCCGAGTCCGTCGCGCCGTAGCGCCGCTCGCGTCGCCGAACGGAAGGACTTCGCGCCATGGGGAGATCGGAACCGCGACGACTCGCCGTTCGCCCGCCCGCTCGCCGGTCGGACACGAAGGAGTCACGATGAACATCCTGCTGTGGACCCTCCAGGCGCTCGCCGCGCTCCTCTACGGGGCGTCGGGCTTCATGAAGCTCTTCATGCTCGAGAAGGTCAGCAAGGACGTCCGTTCGTTCGATGCGCTTCCGCGAAAGGCCTGGAAGGCGCTGGGCGTCCTCGAGCTCGTCGGCGTCGTCGGACTGATCATCCCCACCGCGCTCCACTGGCATCCCACTCTCACGGTGGCGGCCGCCGCGATCCTCGCGATCGAAACCCTCGTCTTCGTCTGGGTGCACGTCAAGTACCGCGAGGTCACGCCGATCGTCTTCAGTGCCGCGCTCGGCCTCATGATGGCGTTCATCGCGTACGGCCGTTGGCGATGGGGGGCGGGGTCAGTCCTGATTTCTGATTTCGCGGCCGGTCCCGTCGCGACGATGACGAGCCAACCCGGCGCTCGGTACCCCGAAATCGGAAATCCGGCCTGACCCCGTTTCCTCGTCAGAAATTCGTCCACTGGAGTCCCAGCGCCTTGGCGAGAAACACCGCCATCTGCCGCCGCGTCAGCGGAGCGTCGGGACAGTAGTTGCCGCCCGCGCAGCCGGCGGTGATGCCCGAAGCATAGAGCGCCTCGATGTACTGGAAGGCCGGGTCCGACACCGGCACGTCTCCGAAGGTCGGCGAGGAAGGGGCCGTCGAGACGTCCAGCTGATAGCTGAGGATCACGCTCGCGAGCTGGACGGAACCATCGACGGCGTCGAACCTCGCGTCGAGCGCATAGAGGTGGTGGTAGTTGTCGATCCGAAGGTTCACGTTGTCGGCGGCGACGAAGCTGCAGCCGCTGTTCGTCGAATCCGCGAAGACGATCTGCGTGCAATTCTGGCCCTGGTTGTCGCACTGCCAGAGAATCACCCGGAGGTGGCCGAGGGAGCTCGTGTCGCAGAAGTCCAGCTCGAGGCGCTTCAGGAACGCTCCCCCGGGAAGGTGCATCGCGGCTCCCCAGTTAGAACCGCTCTGCGTGGGATAGCGGGTGAATCCGATCCCGGACTTCCACTCGCCGGCGGTGGCGGAATCGAGGGGAACGAACTCCATCGCCGTGACGCGCACGTGCGTGAGATTCGCAGGGCCGAAGTCCGGGTCGTCGGGCTTCGGCACGGCCCGCGACGGCTGGGCCAACATCCCGGCGGCAAGGCACAGCAGCACGGCGGCGAGGAATCCGGGTCTCGTCGATCGCATCGCATCCTCCTGAAGGTCGAATGAGCTCCCGCATTGTACGAGGGACTGCCGGCCGGGGGTCCCTTTTGCCCCTTCGCCGGATCCGATTGGGCGCGACGAACCGGGGTCAGCCGGGGAGGGGGTCAGTCCTGATTTCTGATTTCGCGGCCGGTCCCGTCGCGACAATCTGATGACGAGGGGGATACGGATTGGCGCGACTCCCGCGACTGGAGGTCGCCGGCGGGCTGTACCACGTCACCGCCCGCGGCAACGAGCGCCGTGCGCTCTTCCGCGGCGACGTCG
>JAYRMU010000044.1:0-48576 GCA_041912555.1 Thermoanaerobaculia bacterium | reverse complement strand
TTCTGCCCGCGCCCCCTCCTCTCCCCCCCGGCGGGGGTGTGGCCGTGCGGGGCGGCCCCCCGCCCCCCCCCCCCCCCCCCCCCACCGCCGGGCGGCTCGCGCAAAGGCGCTCGACCGCCCGGCTGATCCCTCCACTTCGCTCCGGCTCCCGCGGCGCGGGCCTCCTCCCTCCCTTCGGTCGGGAGACTTCCCGCGCCGCGAGCGATTGGAAGAGATCGGCGCGACGAGCCACGCTTTCCCCCCTCTCCCTCCGGGACCCCGACCACCAGAGGCAGACCCTCGGCAGTAGGGTGCGCCGCGCGGAGCACGGCGCTTTCGGGCCGGGGTGAGGGGCGGTGATTCGCCACCCAGCGTCTTGACCACCGTATTTCCTCCCCCTCGCCCCCCGAGGGGGGAGAGGGTCGGGGCGAGGGGGGCTTGTCGGTGTTGCTGCGCCGATGATTTTCGGCCGTGCGGCTCGAGTCGCCGGGCCGCGAGGAATTTCAGCGCCGCGGGAGGTCCGGATAGTTCGCCACGATCGCGTGCCTCCCCGACCAGCGCACGACGCGGGCGGGGGGAGCGGCGGTCATCATCTCGACGAGATCCTGGAGGCGCACCAGCGCGAGGACGGGGCGGTCGCTCTTCCACAGCGCCCAGAAGCGGTCGGCGGGCCAGAAGAGCGCGTCCCGCGCGGCGGAGTCCGTCTCGAACTCCGGCTCGAGCTCGCCGCGGTAGCCCGCGACGGGGATCGCGGCCTCGAGCTCCCACGAGACGCCGTTGACGTAGTCCTTGTAGCCGACGAGGGGGATGCGGTCGGGAGCGCCCTCGGCGCGGGCGGCGGCCGCGAGCTCGGCCCCGACGCGCGCCTGCGGCACGCGCGGCCACCCGACGACGAGGCCGCCGAGCAGGGCGTACCAGCCGACCGCGAGACTGGTCAGCGCGAGGGCCCGCGCGTTGCCGGCCAGGAGCACGGCGGCCCAGGACGCGACGACGAGGACCGCGAGCACCGGCGCAATGACGCCGGCCAGCCGCGACTCCGCGACGAAGGCGTGCGTGACCGGGTGGAGCGCGAGCGCGAGCGCGAACGCCGTCGCGAGCGCCGCCTGGACGATCCAGGGCTTCCGGTCCGAGCCCGCGCCGGAGGCCGCGAGCGCGGCGGCCGCCGGGATCGCGGGAAAGAGGTACGGCGGCAGCTTGCTGCGCGAGACGGAGAAGAAGACGAAGACGACCGCGAACCAGAGGAGGAAGAAGAACCCCTCTTCGGAGCGCCGCCAGGCCTTGCGGATCCCGGCGGCGAAGAAGGCGAGGCCGGGCAGGAACCCGAGCACGAAGACCGGAACGAAGTAGAAGATCGGACCCGGTCTCTTCGCCGCGCCCGTGGCGAAGCGCTCGAAGTGCTCGTGGATGAAGAAGAACCGCAGGAACCCGGGATGGCGGCGTTCGACCATCAGGAACCAGGGCACCGCCAGCGCGAGGAACACGGGCGAGGCGGGCGACGCGGCCAGGGCGAGAAGGCCCGAGGCCCTGCCCGTGGCGACGGCCCAGAGAAAGAGGATCGCGCCGGGCAGAGCCAGCGCCACGAGTCCCTTGGTCAGGAACGCGGCCGCGGCGGCCGCCCCGGTGAGCGCCGCCGCGCCGAGCCAGCGCCGTCCCTGCTGGCGGCGTTCGATCGCGGCGCGGCCCGCGACGAGCGTCGCGGTGAAGAAGAACGTGAGCAGGCCGTCGGTCAGGTTCGTGCGCGCCATGAGGAAACCGATCGGGCTCACGAGCAGCAGGACGCCGGCCGTCAGGCCCTCGCGCCGCCCGCGCCGAGCGGCCACCGCGAGGACGAGGACGAGCGCCGTTCCGAGGCCCGCCAGACGGGTGGGAAGGCGCGCGGCCCAGGGCGTCCGGCCGAAGAGGCGGAAGGACGCGGCGTTGGCCCAGTACAGGAGAGGCGGCTTCTCGAAGTACGGCAGGCCGTCGAGCCGCGGGACGACCAGGTCGCCGGCCGCGAGCATTTCCCGGGGGATCTCGGCGTACCGCGCCTCGTCGGGCTCGGCCAGGCCCGAGCCGGCCGGCTCGAGCACGGCGACGGCGGTCGCGAGGAGCAGGGCCGCCAGCAGGATCCGCTCCCCGCCCGACCAGTCCCGCGCGCCTTGCATCGTCGGCTTCGGAGTGTACCCTCGGCGGTGCTAAGATTCCCGCCGCTTTGAACGCCGACTCGCGCACGCGCTGGGCCCTGGTGCTGGGCGCCTCCTCCGGATTCGGGGAGGCGTGCTCGCTCGCGCTCGCGCGGGCCGGGTGGAACATCTTCGGCGTCCACCACGACCGCAAGTCCACCCAGCCGAACGTGGACCGGATCGCGGGCGAAATCAGGGCGGCCGGCCGCCGCGCCGAGTTCTTCAACGTCAACGCCGCGGACGACGAGAAGCGCGCCGAGGTCGTGGCCGCCATCCAGCGGACGTGCGGCGCCGAGCCGCCCGAATCGCGCGTGTCGGTGCTGCTCCACTCGCTCGCCTTCGGCACGCTCAAGCCCTTCTTCGCCGAGCCCCGCGAGAACGCGATCTCGAAGGCGCAGATCGAGATGACGCTCGACGTGATGGCGAACTCGCTCGTCTACTGGACCCAGGATCTCTTCTTCTTGAAGCTCCTCGCGCCGGACTCGCGCATCTTCGCGATGACGTCGGCCGGCGACCACATCGTCTGGCCGGCGTACGGCGCTGTGTCCGCGGCGAAATCCGCCCTGGAGTCGTACGTGCGCCAGCTCTCCGTCGAGCTCGCGCCGCACCGCGTCGCCGTCAACGCGCTGCGCGCCGGCGTCACCGACACGCCGGCCCTGCGCAAGATCCCGGGCAACGAGGGAATGATCGAGCGCGTCTCCGCGATGCACCCGGCGGGACGCCTCACGGTGCCGGCGGACGTCGCGAAGGCGCTCGTGGCCCTGTGCGGCGAGGGCGGCGCCTGGGTCAGCGGCAACGTGATCGGCGTGGACGGCGCCGAGGACGTCGCGGGCGGAAGGTAGGGTGTCGGCCGGGGCCTTCGAGCCGCTCGCGGAGAAGGCCGGGTTCCGGGAGTTCCGGCTCAGGGCGAACGGGCTGCGCGTCCTGCTGCTGCCCAACCGCGTCGCTCCGGTCGCGACGTTCGCCGTCGTGTACCACGTCGGAAGCCGCAACGAGGCCGTCGGCCACACCGGTGCGACGCACCTGCTCGAGCACCTCATGTTCAAGGGCACGCCGGAGTTCGATCGGGCGAAGGGGACCGCCGTGGCCGCCGTGCTCGAGGCGCTCGGGGCGCGCTTCAACGCGACGACCTGGTTCGACCGGACGAACTATTACGAGACGATTCCCTCGGACGCGCTCGAGACGGCGCTGCGGATCGAGTCCTCGCGGATGCGCCGGGCGCTCCTGCGCGACGAGGACCGCGTCCCCGAGATGACGGTGGTGCGCAACGAGTTCGAGCGCGGCGAGAACTCGCCGTTCCAGGTGCTCTACAAGCAGACGTTCGCGGCGGCGTTTCGCGAGCACCCGTATCACCATCCGACGATCGGGTGGCGCAGCGACATCGAGGGCGTGTCCACCGCGCGCCTGCGGGAGTTCTACGACACGTTCTACCACCCGAACAACGCCACGGCGATGCTCATCGGCGACTTCGAGGAGACCGAGGCCCTGGCCGCGATCGAGCGCCACTTCGGCGCGATTCCCCCGTCGCCTCGCCCGATCCCGGAGGTCTACACGGTCGAACCGCCCCAGGAAGGCGAGCGGCGGTTCGTCGTGCGGCGCGCCGGGGAGGTGGCCTGGTGCGGCCTGTCGTGGCGCACGGTGGAGGCGCGCCATCCGGACACGCCGGCCCTCGCGGTCCTCGAGAGCATCCTCGGCGCCGGCATCACGTCGCGCCTCCACCAGGCGCTCGTCGAGAAGAGCCTCGCGCTGTCGGTCAGCGCGGTGGCCTGGCAGCTGCGCGACCCCGCCCTTTTTTCGGTTTTCACGCCGGTGCGGCCGGGGGTCGAGCCCTCGCAGGTCGAGGCCGTGATCCGCCGCGAGATCGCGCGCATCGCGGCCGATTCGGTGACCGAGGCCGAGTGCGAGAAGGCCCGCACCCAGCTCGAGGCGCAGATCATCTTCGACCGCGACTCGACCGACCAGATCGCGGCGTCGCTCTCGGAGGCCATCGCGGTGGCCGACTGGGAGTGGTACGCGGACTATCCGGCCGCGATCCGCCGCGTCACGCCCGCCGACGTCCAGCGGGTGGTCCTCGCGTACCTCCACGACGACGCGCTCACGGTCGGCCTCTACCTGCCCCGCCCGGCCGGCGCCGGGGGAGCGGGCAACGACGACGAGGAGACCGCGTCGTGACGGGCGCGGCCGCGGCGAAGCGCCTGCCGTTCGTCGAGGCCGTGCGGCAGCGCACGCTGCCCAACGGAGCGCGCTTCTTCGTCCTCGAGAACCATTTCAACCCGACCCTCGCGATCTCCGGATCCCTCCAGGCGGGCCGCCTCTACGCCCCGGCCGACAGGCGCCTCGTCGCCTCGATGACGGCCGGCGAGCTGATGAAGGGGACCGCGCGGCGCACGAAGCTGCAGCTCGCCGAGGACCTCGAGCGGCGCGCGGCGAGCATCTCCTTCTCCTCCGACGCGAGCGATCCGGTCGGCGTGGACATCTCGGGCGGCGCGCTTTCCCGCGACGCCGATCTCGTCCTGGACGCCCTCGTCGAGGTCCTGCGGTCGCCGGCGTTTCCGGCCGAGGAGCTCGACAAGGAGAAGAAGCGCCTGGTCGGATCCATCCGCCAGCAGCAGGAGCAGACCTCGATCCGCGCCTACGAGGCGGCCATGCGCCGCATCTATCCGGCGGAGCACCCGCTGCACCGGCTGACGGGCGCGGAGCGGATCGCGCGCGTCGAGTCGCTCGAGCGCGCGGCCCTCGAGGCGTTCTACGGCGAGAGGTACGGCGCCTCCTCGCTCGTGGTCGTCGTCGTGGGCGACGTCGAGGCGGACCGGATCCTCGACCGGCTGGAGGCGGGCTTCGGGTCCTGGACGCCCGGCCCCGCGCCCGCGATTCCGGTTCCGCCGGCGCCGGCCCCACGCCCCGGGGCCGAGACGGTGCACCTGCCCGAGAAGGCCAACGCCGACGTCGTGCTCGCCCTGCCCTCGGACCTGACGCGCACGGACCCCGACTTCCTGGCGTGCTCGCTCGCCAACGCCGCCCTCGGCCAGTCGTCGCTGACGTCGCGCCTCGGCGTCCGCGTCCGGGACACCGAGGGGCTCACGTACGGCATCCATTCGAGCTTCTCCGCCGCCCACGTGGCCGGCCCCTTCGTCGTGAGCCTGACGGTCAAGCCCGAGAGCCGGGACGCCGCGCTGGCGGCCACGCTGGACGAGATCCGCAAGTTCGTGAGCGGCGGGCTGACCGAGAAGGAGCTCGCCGAGGAGAAGAGCTCGCGCACGGGCCGCTTCAAGGTCGACCTCGGCTCGAACTCCGGGATCGCGCAGGCCCTCGACGCCGCGATCTACTACGGGTTCGGCGTCGTCTACCTCGACGAGTTCCCGGCGAAGGTCGCCGCGGTCACCAAGGAGCGGGCCGACGCCGCCTTCGCGCGCCGCGTCCGGCCCGAAGCGTTCACCGTCGTGAGCGCGGGGACCTTCGAGCCAGGCAAATAGCCTGGAATCGCCCGGCCCAAACGTGACAGAATCCGGCCCCGAATGAGACGACCGCAACACCGCCGCCCCATGCGCCGCCGCCCCGGCGAGGCCCCCGCCACGCACCGCGTGTGGCTGTCGCCCGACCAGCCGTTCCGGGAGGGGCCGTCGGCCGACGGAAAGGTCTACTTCCGCATCCGGCTCGACGGCGAGCCCTCGCCGGAGTGGATGCGCGCCTACCGCGCGGGCCTGCTCGGGCTGGTTCCCGAGGACCGCGACGCGGTGCTGCGGTTCGAGTTCCAGGGCGACAGCGTCCGCTTCGCGGCCAACGACGCCGAGGTCGGAAAGCTGCGCCGGATCCTGGAGAAGCGGGTCGAGGCGGTCAACGGGATCCTGTCGGGCGGACGTTCCGTCGGGCCGTAACGTCGCCTCCGCTGCGTTACGGGATCTGCGCCCTGCGGGCGCACCGCCGGGCGGCTCGCCCAAAGGGGCTCGACCGCCCGGCTGATCCCTCCACTCCGCTCCGGCTCCCGCGGCGTGAGCCTCCACCCTCGCTTCGCTCGGGTGACTTCTCACGCCGCGAGCGATTGAGGCAGCGCGGCTGAGAAGCACCTGCCTTCGGTCGGGAGACTTCCCGCGCCGCGAGCGATTGGAAGAGCCGGGCGAGACGAGCCGCGCTCTCCCCCGAGCGATTGGAAGAGAGGGGCGGGACGAGCCACGCTCTACCCCCTCTCCCTCCGGGACCCCGACCACCGAAGGCAGACCCCCCGGTAGTAGGGTGCGCCGTGCAGAGCACGGCGTTTTCGGGCCGGGGTGAGGGGTGCGACTGCGCCACCCGGCGGCTTCACCCCCGTGTTTCGGGCGGGGGAGAGGTTCGGGGTGAGGGGGGCGGGGGGAGAGGTGATTTCCTCGCCACGGGTCGCCCGTGCCGAATCAGGATTCCTGGTGCTTCTTCTTCTTGCCCTCGTCCGGCTCGAGCGCCAGTTTCTCCGTGGCGTCCTCCTCCCGGTCCTCGAGGTCGGCCATGAGCCCCTCGTCGGAGAGGTCCAGCGGGTGCGAGTGTTCCCAGTCGTGCTTGGCGATCTTGTGGAGGCGCTCGACGACGTCGGCGTCGCGGACCTCGATGGCGAGCTCGCGCCGGCTGTCGAAGCTGCCGGGGGCGAGGTTGATCGAGCCGACGATCGCGGCGACGCCGTCGGCCAGCAGCATCTTGCCGTGGAGCTTCAGGCCCTTCAGCTTGTGGATCTTGATGCCGACGTCGTCGAGGATCCGCAGGCCGCCCACCCCCTCGACCAGCTTCTCCTTCTTGAGGGTGTGCGGGGGGCGGGCGAGGACGTGGACCTTGACGCCGCGGCGGGCGGCGCGCACGAGCCGCTCGAGGATGACGGCATCCTGGTAGCGCTCGTTCTGGACGAAGAGCGTGTGCTTCGCCTCGTCGATGAACTGCGCGATGCGCTCCCGTCCGTTGATCGGGCACCAGATCAGGTGGGCCCGGTCGCCCGGCTCGAACGTCTTGCGGTCCCAGTCCGCCTCGAAGCACGCGACGACCTCTTCGACCTCGTGCTTGTGCGTCGTCACGACGGCGTAGTCCCGCGTCTCGGTCAGGTTCTTCGTCGCCCAGTTGAGGGACTTCACGAAGGCCACGGCGTCGTCGACGACCATCGACTTTTCGTGGGTCAGATCGACGGCGGGATTGCTGTCCTTCACCTCGACGCCGGCCGCGACGAGCGTCTTGCGCGTGGCCTCGTTGTCTTCCTCGCCGCTGCGCCGCTCGGGGTTGAGCATGACCCGCACCTTCACGCCGCGGCGGTGGGCATCGCAGACCGCGCCCAGCAGGGCCGGGTCCGAGAAGACGAACATCTTGATGCGGAGCGACTCCTTGGCGCCGGCGATCGCCTGCAGGATGGGCGTCGCGGCGTCGTCGGGCAGCACGATGAGCGAGCGTGAGGCCATCGAGGCTCCTTCTGTCAGGCCGTCGGGGCGGGAGGCGCCCCGGGCTCCGACGGGAATTGGACGTGGTAGAGCTCGGCGTAGACCCCGCCGAGCTTGAGCAGTTCGTCGTGGCTGCCCTGTTCCGCCACGACGCCGTCCTTGAAGACGACGATCTTGTCGGCGTCGCGGATCGTGCTCAGCCGGTGCGCGATCGCGATCGCCGTGCGGCCCTTCATGAGCCGCTCGAGGGCCTCCATGACGACCTTCTCCGACTCGGTGTCGAGGGCCGCCGTCGGCTCGTCGAGGATCAGGATGGGCGAGTTGCGGATGATCGCGCGGGCGATGCCGATCCGCTGCCGCTGGCCGCCCGAGAGCGTCATGCCGCGCTCGCCGACCGCGCTGTCGTAGCCCTGCGGCATCTTCGCGATGAACTCGTCCGCGTTGGCGAGCTTCGCCGCCGCCACGATCTCCTCGCGCGTCGCCCCCGGGCGCCCGTAGGCGATGTTGTCCGCGATCGTCCCCGCGAAGAGCACGGTGTCCTGGAGGACGCAGCCGATCTGGTTCCGGAGGGGCTTGATCCTGTAGTCGCGGACGTCGACGCCGTCGATGAGGACGCGGCCGGCCGTGGCGTCGTAGAACCGCGGGATCAGGCTCGCGACGGTCGACTTCCCGCCGCCCGTCGCCCCGACGAATCCCACGAGCTGGCCGGGCTCGATCGTGAAGGAGATTTCCTTGAGAACGGGGGAGTCGGGCTTGTAGGCGAAGGCGACCTTGTCGAAGGTGATGGCGCCCTTCACGGCCTGCGGATCGCGCGCGTCGGGGCGTTCGAGGATCATCTCGTCCGCGGAGAGGATCGTCTGGACGCGCTCCACCCCGACGGCCGCCTGCGCGATGCTGTTGGTCATCTTGGCCAGGTCCTGCACGGGCTTGAAGAACTTGTTGAGATACGAAAGGAAGACGGTGAGCGCGCCGATCGTCATCGCGCCCCGGAGGATGAGCGACGCGCCCCGGTAGAGAACGAAAGCCGTGCAGAGCGAGACGACGACGGTGACGACGGGAGACAGGACCGACTTGATGCGGCGGGCCTTGAGCGCCGCGTCGACCGCGGCCTGGCTCGCCTTCTCGAGGTGCTCCTCCTCGAGCTGCTCGCGCCCGTAGGCCTTGACGACCCGCATCGACTCGAGCCCTTCCTGCACGACGGCGACGATGTCGCTCTGCCGGCGGCGCACCTCGTGCGTCGCCTTCTTGACGGCCTTCTTGAACCGCATCACGAAGAGGAGCAGGAACGGGGTGACGCCGACGGCGATGAGGGCGAAGTCGAAGTTGAGCCAGAACATCAGGCCGAGCATGCCGACGATCGTGAGGAGGTCGACGAGGATCCCGAGGGTCGCTCCCGAGGCGAAATTCTGGATCGTCGTGATGTCCGTCGTGATCGTCGAGAGCAGGTTGCCGGTCTGCTGCTTGTCGTAGTACCCGAGCGAGAGCCGGTCGAGGTGGTGGTACATCCGCATCCGCAGGTCGTTGGCCACGTACTGCCCGACGCTCTCGGTGTAGTAGTTGTCGACGTAGCTCGCGGCGGACTCGAGCACGGCGATGAGCACGAGGCCCGCGGCCGCCGCCGCGGCGAGGCCCATCTTGTGGTCGGCGATGTCCGGGCCCAGCAGGCGCGCGATCCAGGGCGGCATGGGGTGATGCCCCACCACGCTGTCGATGACGACCTTGAGCGGCCAGGGGCCAGCCAGGCTCATCGCGGTCTCGACGATCATCGCGAGAAAGATGATCGTGAGCCAGCCTCGATACGGGCGAATGAGGTCGAGGACGAGCGGGGCCATGCTCCGGGCCGCCTGTTTCTCCTTCTTCATGAGCGGCCCGCATTCTATCCATTCCGCTTCGGCGCCCGGAGAGCCGAAGCGGGAGGGCCGGGAGGGCCGGGAGGGCCGGGGTCAGCCCCGCTCCCCCTCCCACTCCAGCCGGCGGTAGTCGAAGCTCGCCACGTCGCGCGGGTTGAATTTCACGATGTCGAAGTAGGGCGAGACGTCGAAGTCCCGCGGCACACAGAGCGTCGGGTGGCGGGCCCTCAGCAGGCCGCTGTAGGCGCGCCGGGTGGGCCGCCCCAGGATCTGCTGGCGCAGCCGGTCGCCAAGCGTCTGGGGCTTTCGCCGCACGGGCATGGGCAGGATCGGGAAGCGGACGGCGCCGAAGGCCTCGGCCAGGAGCGACGAGCAGATGGTCTCGGTTTCCCTCCCGCTCCCGAAGTGCAGGGCGTCCTCCCGCAGGTCCGAGGGGATCATCGAAAAGGGGAGCAGGTAGCGGGTCAGGTCCCAGAAGTTGCGCCGGTCGTAGCGCAACCCGATGCGCGCGAGCACGTAGTCGAGCACGGTGGCCCGGTCCTCCGGTGTCAGGCCCACCGGCCGGCAGATGCGGATGTTCAGGTGGACGTACTTGACGAGCGGCGAGATCACGACGCCCCGGTCCACGAGCGCCTCGACGATCAGGTGCCGGGCCTCGCGCCCGAACCGGCGCTGGACGTCGGCGCGGGTGCCCGGGTCGCGGCGAAGGAGGGCGTCGCCGACGTAGATCGCGCTGTGCGACCAGGACGACATCGTGAGGGACTTGATGACCTGCGACACGCGCTGGTCGCCGTCCACGAGGAGCACGTCGCCGGGCCGGATCGTGGCCTTCAGCCTCTCGGGAACGTTCTCGACGAAGTGCTGGTATCGCTTGCGAGGCGTGGTGAGGATCCGGACGAACCAGGAGGAGAGCGCGCGGGCCGGGGAGCGCATGGGTCCATTGTGCGCCTGTTCGGGCGGCGGGAGAAGGGCGCCCCGTCCGGTCCTTTCGAGCGAAGCGAAGAAGCCAGAGCGCGCCTTGGGAAAGGGATCCCTCGGGCTCACGCCCTCGGGATGACCGCGGCGACTGGGCGCCGCGGTCACTCGTCGGGCAGTTCCGGCTCTTCCTGCATTTCGCGCTTGGTGCCGGGCGCGAGGAGGTCCATGAGG
Source organism: Thermoanaerobaculia bacterium (assembly GCA_041912555.1). GTDB lineage: Bacteria > Acidobacteriota > Thermoanaerobaculia > UBA5066 > Gp7-AA6 > DAHUXD01. Next base: position 38,052 of record JAYRMU010000044.1, on the reverse strand, counting down.
AGGTCGGGCAGGGTCTCGGAGAACTGGCTGCGCGGCATCACCTGCGACACGCCGGCGGCCTCCGCGGCCCGGGCGATCTCCTTGTCCACGTGGGAGAGAAACCCGATGACCGGGGGGGCGTCCGCGCCGCGGGCCTTGCGCAGCTCCCGCACGGCGCCGAGGGCGTCGCCGTTGGACGAGAGCTCGAGCAGGACGGCCGCCGTCTTCGCGTCGGCGCAGGCCTTGACCAGGTCGTTGGCGCCGACGAAGCGCAGGGGCACGTTCAGGTGTCGCGCGGTCGCCTCGATCTTCGAGCGAAAGAAGAGGTCTTCCACGCAGGCGATCACACTTTTGCTCATGGACGCACCGATTCTATACGGTTGGCGCACGGAACCGTCAGAACATCTTCACCAGATCGACCGTGACCCGGTTGATCCAGTAAGAGGCGTCCAGGCGCCGCTGGAAGACGACGGCGGGCTGGACGTACAGCATGGGAAGGACCGTGTACGAGAAGCCGAAGCGGTACCCCTCCGCCCAGGTGTGCCACCACCAGTCGTCCGTGTTGTAGGCGCCGACGAGGGCGTCGCGCCCGACGTTCTGGTAGACGAAGAACCCCCGCCAGGTTCGCGGTGTCCCCACGCTCCCGACGCTGACCGCGGCCTCGTAGGCGTTCGGCCCCGTCCCGACGATGCCGAAGTTGTGGACGAAGTCCAGGCTGACCGTCACGGGCAGCCCGGCGACGGGGAACTGCAGCTTGACGAGCGTGTCGAGCAGCTCGAACTTCGAGCGGTACTGGACCTTGCCGTTGAAGAACACCAGGCGGTTCTCCCGGTAGTACTGGGGGGCGACGTTGCGCATGTCCATGTTCCAGAACGACGCCGAGGCCTGGACGGCGAAGCGGCTTTCCTCGCCCGACTTCCAGAGCACCTGCCCGACGCCCAGGATCGACTCGTCGGCGTAGTGCTGCGCGCTGTAGATGCCGGCGGCGGTGAAGGTCAGGCTCGACGACGGGCCCAGCTGGTCCACGTAGGAGAGGGCCGCGCCCGGAGTCTGGATGTCGTACTTGTCCCAGAGCATCTCGCTGGCCGCGACCGGCAGCGCGAAGGCGCCCGCCTGGAACGTCCACGGGCCCGGGGTCCAGAGGACGTAGTAGCGGTCGACGTAGGCGCCGCGCGAAACGTAGTTGTCCTGGTACAGCGCGTTGTCCACGTTCGGCTCGGTGCCGTAGTTGAACGAGCCGCGCACGCCGATCCGGAAGACGCTCGAGGTGACGAAGTCCACCTCCGGCCGCAGCTCGAACCGTCCCCGGCTGATGTTCGGGTAGTACTCGAGGTGGCTGATGTTGTCGTAGCGCGCGAGGAAGTCCCACTGGAGAGTCAGGTGGGGCTTCTCGCGGGGCTCCTCGAAGTACTCGGGCGGCGGCTCCTGGCCGCGGGCGGCCGCCGGCCCTCCGCAGATCGCCAGGCCGATGAGCGCGGCGGCGAGCCGGCCGCGTCGCCACGATCTCCGCACGGCGGCTACGCCGTCACCTTCGTGAGCGCCTCGTACAGGTCGTTGACGCTCTGGTAGCGGTCCTTCGGGTCCTTCTGCATGCACCTCAGGACGATCTGGGAGATCTTCGGGTCGATCTTCGGGTTGCGGGTCTGGGGCGGCGGCGGGGGATCCTGGATGTGCATGAGCACGACCGCCAGCGGCGTGTCGCCCTCGAAGGGGAGGGTGCCGGTGAAGACCTCGTAGAGCACCACGCCGGTCGAGTAGATGTCGGACCGGAAGTCGAGGGCGATCCCGCGCGCCTGCTCCGGCGACATGTAGTCGGGCGTGCCGACGACGGTGCCCTCGGCGGTCATGCCCCGCTCTTCCTTGAGGCGCGCGATCCCGAAGTCCATGATCTTCAGGCCGCCGGCGGCCTCGATGATGATGTTCTGGGGCTTGATGTCCCGGTGGATCACCCCGACCTCGTGCGCCGCGGCGAGGCCGGCGCAGAGCTGCTTGGCGATCCGCAGCCCGACGGGCGTGGGCAGGACGTCGCTCGCCTCGATGAGCTGCTTGAGCGTCAGGCCCCGGACGAACTCCATCGAGAGGTAGCGCAGGCCGCCGGTTTCGCCGAGATCGTGGGTGCGCAGGATGTTGGGATGCGTGATGCGGCGGGCCAGGCGGATCTCCTGCTTGAAGCGGTCGAGCAGCGACGGATCGGCCGAGAGGGCCTCGCCGCGCAGGGTCTTGATCGCGACGGCGTCGTCGAGATCCCGGTCGTGGGCGCGGTAGACGACGCCCATGCCGCCCCGGCCGAGAACGCCCTGGATCTCGTAGCGCCCCGCGAAGACCTCGCCCACCCGCGGCTCTCCTCCGGCGGCCGGCGCCGGCGTCGCGCCGGGCATCGAAAGGGTCTCCGCCTCGGTCCCCATCCTCAGATTCAGGGACGCGACGTACTGCTCGAGCGCCGCTTTCTCCTTCAGCTCCTCGAGCATCGCGCGGAACGAGCGCGCGAGAATCCCGATCTCGTCCTTCGACTCGACCGGCAGCTCGGGGGCGTCGAGGTTGCCGACGCGGACCTGCTCGGTGGCGGCGACGAGGCGCCCGACGGGGCCCGTGATCCGCCGCGCCAGGAAGAAGGACAGGACGAAGGCCGCGACGAGCGCGCCGAAGCCCACGAGAACCTGCGTCTTCTGGATCTGCCGGAAGGGCGCCAGCTCCTTTTCCCGGCTGCGCAGCGCGACGGCGGCGCCGACGAGCTGGTCCGAGGAGGAGCGGATCGGGAGGACGTAGGCCAGGTACGGCTCGCCGCCCACCTCGAGGGCGAGCGGGCCGATCGTGCGGCCCTGGCGCAGGACGGCTTGCACGAGGTCGTCGCGGCGCTCGATGGCGGAAAGGGCGGCGGCGCCGAGGGGGCCCATCGTGGACGCGGCGAGAGCCGCCTTCGCGGCATCGCCCGGCTTCGCGGCGTCCGCGAGGAAGACGACCTGGGTGTTCAGGAGCTGCTCGAGGTTGCGGGCGACCTCGTCGTTGATCTGGAACGCCGCGGCGATGACGCCCGCCAGGCGCGACCCGCCCTCGAGGACGGGCGCCGCGACCACGTCGTAGAGCTTTCCGCCGGAGAGCCAGATGCCCTCGGTCTGTTCGCCCTGCAGGGCCCCGGCGATCGTCGGGACGCCCGACAGGTCGGCGGCGTAGGGCAGCGGCCGGTCGGTGCGGGCGAGCGCCACGCCCCGGGCGTCGGTCGCGATGAGAAAATCCGCGCGCGCGCTCGAGGCCTGCTCGCGCTTCAACGTGTCGAAGACGGTCGCCGGGTCGGGCTTGCCGGTCTCGGGAACGAGCGTGGACATCATCGAAATCGTGCCGGCGTTGTTCACGACGACGGCGAGCGAGCGCTGGAGCTCCGCGTAGCGGTTCTGCTGGAAGGACTCCCACGCCGGCCCCGACTTCCTGAGGTCCTCGGCGATCTTCGCGTCCGCGACGGCGCGCGAGCGGTAGGCCGACACCGCGACGGCCCCGCCGACGGCGATGAGGATGAGCAGCGCAGCCATCAGGAAGATTTTGACGGTGAGCGAAAACCGAGGCGGCTCGGGTGCCGGGAGCCGGAGGCCCCTCAGGGGCAGCTCGCCGGAAGTCACTCCCGCGGCCGGCGGCGCTTCAGTAGCGCTCATCGGTCGAGGCGCCGGAGCCCGGGGCGTAGTCCTTGCCGTACTTGTTCTTGTGCGGCTCGGCCTTGAATCCCGAGGCGTCGAGGCGCAGGGCGAGCGGCGCGTTGGCGTCGGGCCGGACGGTCACGGGCTGCGAGGTTTCGCCGGTCTCCTCGTGCCAGGCCTTCACGACGTAGGAGCCGGGCGGCACGTTGTCGAACCGGAAGGCGCCGTCGGGCCCCGTCACCGCGACGTAGTCGGAGTCGACGACCATGACGAAGCCCACCATCTGGGGGTGGATGTTGCAGTACACCCGGACGAGCCCGGCTTCCTCGAACTTGCGGGATTTCGTGGCCCCGCTGCGGTACAGGCCGAGGTCGAAGCGGTTGCCGCCCGAGACCGAGAAGACGTTGTGGTAGACCGGGTCGTCGTTCGGAAACGCCACCGTCGCGTTCTTCGGAACGGCCAGGACACGGGGCTGGAAGCGCTTGGAGGCCTGCTTCATCTCGGCCTTCGCGGCCCCGGGGCCGGCGCCGGTGCGCGGCGCGCCCTCGATCCAGACGACCGCGTTCGAGGCGTCCGGGCGGGGCGCGCCCCCGGACACGAGCGCGACCGAGCCCGTCAGGGTCGCTCCGCCCGCCGGCGCGAGCGCCAGGAAGAATCCGAGCACCGTCGCGGAGGGGGAAGGGCGCATGGCGTGTCTGCAAAAAGAATAGCATCCGGTGCCGCGCCCCCGGGGCGCGGCAGGCGTCCTGCGTATAATCCCCGCCCAGTACCCGATCACGACGACTTAGAGAGCGGAGGTTTCATGGCGCACGAAGGCTCGTCCGGCTCGGAGTTCCGCCCCTACGTTTCTCCGGGCGAGGACATTCCCGAGTTCACGCTCAAGGCGGTCCTGCTCGGGATCTTCTTCGGCGTCATCTTCGGCGCGGCGACGGTCTACCTGGCTCTGCGCGCCGGTCTGACGGTCTCGGCCTCGGTCCCCATCGCCGTCCTCTCGATCGCCGTCTTCAAGAAGATCGGCAACTCGACGATCCTCGAGAACAACATGGTGCAGACGATCGGCTCCGCCGGCGAGTCGGTCGCCGCGGGCGTCGTCTTCACGATGCCGGCCCTTCTGTTCCTGACCGACGGCGCGAACTACTTCAAGTACGTGACGATCTTCGTGCTGTCGGCCGTGGGCGGCACGCTCGGGGTCCTGTTCATGATCCCGCTCCGGCGGGCGCTCATCGTCAAGGAGCACGGCGTCCTGAAGTACCCCGAGGGCGTGGCCTGCGCCGACGTCCTGAGCGCCGGCGAGAAGGGCGGCGACCTCGCGCGGATGGTCTTCAAGGGCGTCGGCGCGGCGATGCTCTACAAGTTCCTGTACGGCATCCTCGGCCTCTGGCGCGAGACCGCGACCTGGTTCCGCACCGGCAAGGACGGCAAGATCCCGGACGCGACGCTGTCCTGCGACGTGACGCCCGAGTACCTCGGTCTCGGGTACATCATCGGGCCCCGCATCGCCGGCGAGCTCGCCTCGGGCGGCGTGCTCTCCTGGCTCGCCCTGATCCCGCTCATCTCGATCTTCGTGGCAGAGGGACGGATCGTCCAGGACCTCAAGAACCTCGGCTTCACCGACGCGTGGATGGCGAGCCACTCGCATGCCGAGTGGATCTACCGGGCCTACGTCCGGTACATCGGCGCGGGCGCCGTGGCCTGCGCGGGCGTCATGACGCTGATCAAGACCCTGCCGACCATCGTGTCGGCCTTCCGCGAGTCGGTCAAGTCGTTCGGCAAGGGCGGGGAAGCGGCGAGCGCCGTGCGGACCGAGCGCGACCTCGGCATGGGGATCGTCGTGTTCGGCTCGCTCGTGCTGGCGCTCGTGATCACGATCCTCCCGGGCTTCCCCCACGGGCCGTTTCCGGGCTCGCTCCTCATGGGCCTGCTCGTCGTGGTGTTCGGCTTCTTCTTCGTGACGGTGTCCTCGCGCATCGTCGGAATCATCGGGACCTCGTCGAACCCCATTTCCGGCATGACGATCGCGACGATCATGGCGACCTGCGTCGTCTTCGTCGCTCTCGGCCGCACGGGGGACGTCTACCAGGCGGTGGCCCTGTGCGTCGGCGCCATCGTCTGCGTCGCGGCGGCCAACGCGGGCGCCACGTCCCAGGACCTGAAGACCGGCTTCCTCGTGGGCGCGACGCCCCGGCGCCAGCAGATCGGCTTCATCATCGGCGTGCTGACCTCGACCGTCGTGATCGGCGGCACGCTCTTCCTCCTCGACAAGACGTACGCGATGGGCGAGCCGCACGGCATCGGCGGCCCGAAGCTCGCCGCGCCGCAGGCGACGCTGATGGCCACGATCATCAAGGGCCTGCTCGCGAACAACCTGCCTTGGGCCCCGGTGCTCGTCGGCGTCGCGCTGGCGTTCATGGCGCAGATGGCCGGGGCGCACGCGCTGTCCTGGGCGGTCGGCGCGTACCTGCCGCTCTCGACGACGTTCCCGATCTGGATCGGCGGGATGATGAAGGCCCTGGCGGACAGGATGACGCACCGCACGGGAGAGGAGAGCGAGCTGTCCTCCGGGATGCTCTACTCGACGGGCCTGGTGGCCGGGGGGTCCCTCGGAGGCGTGCTCATTGCGCTCGTCGCCTTCGTCGGCGACTCGGTGCTCCACATGGAGAACCCCACGCTCATCGACAAGCTCGACCTCGGGCAGCGGTTCTTCCCCGACTTCAAGAACGGCGTCGGCGGGGACATCTTCTGCGCCGCCGTGTTCGCGGTGCTCTGCTGGCTGCTCGTGACGAACGCGCGGAAGAAGCTGGACGCGTAAGGGACGCCCCGGACCGTGACCCTCTCCCGCCGGGAGTGGGTCGAGGGGGATGCTCTAGATCACCCCGAACTTCTTCCCTACCTTCGTGAACGCGTCCACCGCCTTGTCCAGGTCGGCGCGCTCGTGCGCGGCCGAGACCTGGCAGCGCAGCCGCGCCTGCCCCTGCGGGACCACCGGGAAGCCGAATCCGGAGACGTAGACGCCTTCCTCGAAGAGGGCCTTGCCCATCGCGAGGGCCTTCGCCGTGTCCCCGACGATGACGGGAACGATGGGATGGATTCCGTGGGGGATCCGGAAGCCGGCCTCCGAGATCGCCTTGCGGTAGTAGGCCGCGTTGTCGCGCAGCTTCGCGACGGGCGCGGGGTCCTCCCGCAGCATCCGGAACGACTCGAGCGCGCCCGCGGCGACGGCCGGCGGCAGCGAGTTCGAGAAGAGGTAGGTGCGGCTTCTCTGGCGCAGGGTCTCGACCACCGCCCTGGGGCCGGTGACGAAGCCGCCGGCGGCCGAGCCCATGGCCTTGCCGAGAGTGCCCGTCGTGATCGGGATGCGGTCGAAGACGCCCTGCTCCTCGGCGGTTCCGCGTCCCGTCTTCCCGAGGATGCCCGTGGCGTGCGAGTCGTCCACGGCGAGCACGACGCCGCCGGCCTCGCAGATCCGGACGAGCTCGGGCAGGTCCGCGAGCTCGCCCTCCATCGAGAAGACGCCGTCGGTGATCATGAGCTTGAAGCGGGAGGCCGCGTCCTCCGACACCATCTTCGCGAAGGCCTTCGTGTCGTTGTGCGGCACGCGGAACCGCTTGGCCTTCGACAGGCGCACGCCATCGATGATCGAGGCGTGGTTGAGCTCGTCGGAGTAGAGCCCGTCCGGCTCGTCGAGGATCGCGGCGAAGAGCCCCTCGTTGGCCGCCCAGCAGGTCATGTAGAGGATGGTGTCGTCCGTGCCGAAGAAGGCCGAGATCTCGGCCTCGAGCTCCTTGTGGAGCTGCTGCGTGCCGCAGATGAACCGCACGGACCCGAGGCCCGCGCCCCAGCGGTCGACCGCCTTCTTCTGGGCCTCCCGCACCCGGGGGTGGTTGGCGAAGCCGAGGTAGTTGTTCGAGGTCAGCATCACGACCTCGCGGCCGTTCACGCGGACGCGCGGGCCCTGGGGCGTCTCGAGGACGAGCTCCTCCTTGAAGGTGCCGGCCTTCCGGAGCTCGGCCATCTGGCCGGCGAGGTGGTCGAGGAGGGTCATTTCTCCTCCGAGAGGATCTTGCCGGCCACGCGGTCTCCCGGGAACGCCGCGCCCAGGGCGGCCAGCGCCCGCTCGAACGCCGCGACGCTTCCGGCCATGATCTCGGCGCAGAGCGTCGGCGTCCGCACGAACTCCATCGTGCCGGTCGCGCCGCGCACGACGATCGAGTCGGCGGGGTCTTCGACCGTGAAGAGGATCCCGTCCACCTCCTCGAGGGCCCGGGAGGCGGCCCGTTCGGCCTTCTCGACCTCGTCGCGCGAGAGGCAGATGCCGGCGAGCCCCACGACCCGGAAGTGGTTCGGCTCGAACTCGGTCCGGTCCCAGTTCTTCCAGACGCGGTCGCGGGGGACGAGCTGAAACCGGTACGCGACGTTGGAGAGGCGCGACTCTTCGACCGCGAACTCCGCGATGCGCCGCCCGGTCAGCTCCTGGTTGGGATCGGGCTTGGGAGGCTTGCTGGTGGGCATGGGTGCTCCGTTCAGGTTGATCTGGTCTGCCGGAAATGTATCGCAGTCGCTTCGCCGGACCGTCGGGCGCGATAGAATCCGCTCCGGATTCGAAGAATTTGCTTCGATCTCGAAGGGGAGGATCCATGAAGACGAAGACGTACCTGGCGGCTCTGGCGGTGTTTTTCGCGGGCCTCGCGGTGTGCGTGGCCGCCGACGCGAACATGGGGACCTGGAAGCTCAACGACGCGAAGTCGAAGTTCAGCCCGGGCGCGACGAAGAACAACACGGTCGTCTACGCCCCGGCGGCGGGCGGCATGGTGAAGGTCACCGTGGACGGCGTGGACAAGGACGGCAAGGCGGAGCACAACGAGTGGACGGGCAAGTTCGACGGCAAGGACTACCCGGTCACCGGTACGGCCGGCTACGACTCGCGCGCGTACACGAAGGTCGACGACCACACGATGACGATGACCGTCAAGAAGGCGGGCAAGGTCGTCGCCACGGGCAAGATCACCGTTTCGGCCGACGGCAAGAGCCGCACGGTCGCGACGACCGGCACCGATCCCAAGATGACCGCGCTGAACAACAGCGCGGTGTACGACAAGCAGTAGCCTTCGACTCGCCGCGCTCGGTTCGCCCCCGCTGTTTCTCCGGTCGCCGGAGGGCAGCGGGGGCTCCGTCGCCTCCGCCTCCGGGCTCGTTTCCGGCCCGGAGGTTGCAGGGTCGCCGGGGCGTGATGCGACAGACGGCTCTTCGGCCCGCCCCCTCTTCCACGTTCCCCGCCGCCGGCGCGGGGCTTCTGATCGCCGCGCTCTTCGGTCTCGCCAACCCCGCGGGAGGGCAGGAGCTTCCGCGGGACTTCGGCGGCGGCGAAGCCTTCCGGCTCGAGACGCGAGCCTGGTACGCGCCGATTCGCCTCGCGGAGACGGGCTTTCCGGCGCTCCCGACGCTGACCGACCTCGCCCCGCCGCCTCCGTCCCCTCCGACGCTCGGTGCCGCGGCCCCGCCCCGCAAGCGCTTCTGGCTGGCCGCGGCCGAGCTGGCCGGCCTCGAGCTCCTGCCCTGGGTCTACGACCGGTACATCGAGGACGAGTCGTACGCGCGCATCTCCTGGCACACGGTCAGCGAGAACTTCAAGGCCGGGTTCGGGTTCGACAGCGACCACTTCACGGTGAACCAGACCGAGCATCCCTACCAGGGGGCCCTCTTCTTCCAGGCCGGCCGGTCGAACGGCTACACGTACTGGGAATCCGGGCTCTTCGCGCTCGCCGGCAGCTTCCTCTGGGAATGCTGCATGGAGAACACCCGCCCGTCGATCAACGACCTCGTCAACACGACCCTCGGGGGGATGACCCGCGGCGAGGTCCAGCACCGCCTCTCCGTGGTGATCCTCGACAACACGGCCACGGGGGAAGACCGCATCGTGCGCGAGATCGCGGCCGCGATCGTCAATCCCGTCGGGGCCCTCACCCGCCTGCTCGACGGCGACACGCTCCGCATCGCTCCGAACCCCGACGAGCGCTTCCCCGACGCGTTCGCCGCCTCCGGCGACGCCGGCTACCGCCACGTCGAGGGCCGCTTCGTCGAGCACCCCGACCAGGCGATCGTCTCCCTGGCCGCCCGCTACGGGGACGTCTTCGCGGCCGAGGTGCGCAGCCCGTTCGACGCCTTCTCGGCGGCGCTCGACCTGAGCTTCCCCGGAGGCGCCACCCTGACGCGGCTCGAGGAGCGGGGCATCCTGCGCTCGTGGGACCTGACGGACCGGGGGACGGCCGCCCGCCACGTCTTCGCCTTTTCGCAGGAATACGAGTACATCAACAACCAGACCGAGGTCGTCGGCGCCCAGATGTTCAGCGCCGGGTGGCTGTCGCGCTACACGCTCTTCGGCGGCGCCTTCCTCGCCACGGACCTCGACGTCCTGGCCGTGCCGCTCGCCGGGATCAAGACGACCAACTTCACCAACCCGCAGACCGGGCGCAGCTACGACTACGGGCCCGGAGGCGGCGCGCTGGCCTCAGTTCGCCTGATCTCGGGAGGGCGCGACCTCTTCAGCGCGGGCTACGGGGTGGTCTGGGTCCACACCGTGGACGGATCGTCCGACGAAAACACCCTGCAGTTCTTCCGCGCCGCCGTCACGGTCCCGGTCGCCGGCGCGCTGGGAGTCGGCGGTGGTTACCGCTGGTACAGCCGCCAGACGAGCTACCTGGGAGGCTTCGTCGAGCCGCGGCGGACCCAATCCGAGTGGAGGGTCTTCCTCACGGTGGCCTTCGGGGCCGACGGGCTGAGGGCGGGGAGGAACTAGGGGACGCCGGCGGGGCGCCCGCTTCCGGCGCCCGGCTCCTTGCTAGGATCGCCCCATGCTTCCGCTCGCCGGTTTCCTCGCGCTCGCCCTCCCGCTGCTCGCGTCCCCCGCGCCGCCGCCGCCGGTTCGCGACGAGGCCGTCTTCCGGCTGCACAAGTTCCAGCAGCCGATCGGCATCGAACGCTCGGTGATCGTCGTGAGCCCCGAGGGGACCGACGTCCGAACGACCTTCTCCTTCACCGACCGCAACACGTCCGTGCCGCTCGCGTCCAATCTCTCGCTCGGCGCGGACGGAACGCCGCGCCGTTTCGCGATCTGGGGCTCGACGTCCCGCGGCACGACGGTGGACGACGAGGTCACGCTCGCCGGCGGGAAGATCACCGTCGTTCAAAGCGGCGTCTCCCGTCGCGAAGCCGCGCCGCGCGACTTCTTCGTCGGAAGCGTCTACGCCCCGGTCATCCTGACGGAGCTCCTCTGGCGCCACTGGTCGGAGCACGGCCGCCCGGCCTCGATTCCGCTCTACCCGAGCGGCGAGGCGATCCTGGAGCCGCGGGGCACGGAGGAGATCGTCGGCGACGACGGCAAGCCGCACAGGCTGGACCGCTACGCCCTGCGCGGCCGCGTGTGGGGCCGCGAGACCTTCTGGATCGACGAGCGGGGCCGGCTCGTGGCGTACAAGGGCGTGGACGCCGAGTTCGACCACTTCGAGGCGATCCGCCGGGGCTACGAGGACGCGCTCGGCGCCTTCGTCCGGAGCGCCGCCGCCGACGGCATCGCCGCGCTCTCCGAGCAGTCGCGCGCCTCCCAGCCGCCGGACGAGCGCGGCCCCGTCGCCTACGTGGGCGCGACGCTCCTCGACGCCACCGGAGCCGCGCCCGTGCCCGACGCCGTGGTGGTCGTCGAGCGCGGCCGCATCGCCTCCGCCGGACCGGCGGCCCGCGTCGCCATCCCGGCGGGCGCGCGGCGGGTGGACGTCTCCGGCAAGACGATCGTCCCCGGCCTCTGGGACATGCACGCGCATTTCGAGCAGGTCGAATGGGGGCCCGTGTACCTCGCGGCCGGCGTCACGACGGCGCGGGACTGCGGCAACGAGATGGACTTCATCACCTCGGTGCGCGACACGATCGACGGCGGCAGAGGCCTCGGCCCGCGGCTTCTGCTGGCCTGCTTCGTCGACGGCGACGGGACCGGGAGCATCGGGACGTCGCGGCTTCGGAACGAGGCCGGGATTCCGGCGCTGATCGCCCGGATGAAGGATGCGCGCTGCTCGCAGGTCAAGATCTACTCGAGCCTCGACCCGGCCCTCATCGCGCCGCTCGCCCGCGCCGCGCACGCGGAGGGGATGTCCGTCACGGGGCACGTCCCGAACGGCATCGGCGCCGTCCACGCCGTCGAGGCGGGGATGGACCAGATCAACCACGTCTCGTACGTCGTGCGCGCGGCCCTGCCGGTCGAGGATCCGGATCGCGACCTCTCCAACGCCGAGAGAGACCGCGCGCTGGCGAACCTCGATTTCCGGTCCGAGAAGGCCCGCGCCGCGCTGGCGGCCCTGGAGGCGCACGGCGTGGTCGTGGATCCGACGGTCGCGCTGTTCGAGCTGTTTTCCCACGATGCGGCCGCCATGGCGTCGCTCGAGCCCGGCTTCGGCAAGGTCGCTCCCCAGTTGAAGGAGGCGCTGGAGGGCATGGGCCCGTCCGCGGACGGCGCCGCGGCCGCCGCGGTGCGGTGGAAGACGAGCCTCGGAGCGGTCCGCGCCCTCCACGAGGCCGGGATCCCCATCGTCGCGGGCACCGACCAGGCCGTGCCCGGCCACAGTCTCCACCGCGAGATGGAGCTCTACGTGGAAGCGGGGCTCACGCCCATGGAGTCCCTTCAGGCGGCCACGATCGTGCCGGCGCGAGCGATGAGGCGGGACGCGGACCTGGGCACCGTCGAAAGCGGGAAGATCGCCGACTTCCTCGTCGTCGACGGGGATCCCCTCGCCGACATCCGCAACCTGCGCAGGATCGCCCTCGTCGTCAAGGACGGCCGCGCCTACGATCCCGCGAAGCTCTGGAGGATGGCGGGATTCCAGCCCTGAGGGGGGCTAGACGCGCCCGTTCGGGTAGAAGACCACCTTCATCGCCCGGCGGTCGTCGAGCAGCTCCATCGCGTCGTGGATCTTCTCGAGGCCCTCGAACTCGTTCGTGACGAGGTCCTCGACGTCGAGGCCCGCGCGGAAGAGGTCGGCCATCTTGATCCAGGTGTCGAAGACGCGCCGGCCGATGATCGCGTGCATCGTGAGGCCCTTGAACACGAAGTCGTTGGTGTAGTCGCGGATCGTGACGGCCTTGTCGCGGGGGATCCCGAGCATGGAGAGGACCGCGCCGCGCCGCGCGGCCGCGAGGCCGAGGTTGATCGACGACTCGGCGCCCGACAGCTCGAGGACGACGTCGGCGCCGCCGCCGGTGGCCTCGACGAGGCTGCCGACGGGGTCCTTCGTCCTTGGGATCTCGATGACGGTGACCTGCTTCAAGCCGCGCGCCTTCGCCCACCGCCGCGCGTGCGCGGCCGCCAGGCCGTTGACCTCCGTGATCGCGATGCGGGCGGCCCCCGAGATGCGGGCGATCTCCGCGCACATCGCGCCGATCGGGCCGTAGCCGAGGACGGCGACGGACTTGCCGGACAGGTCCGCGACCTGGGTCGTGTGGACGGCGTTGCCGAGGGCGTCGAGGAACGCGCCGACCTTCGGCGGGATGATCTCGCGGTCGATCGGGACCACGTTGAAGGCCGGGACGACCACGTACTGCGCGAAGCATCCGTCGCCGTGGACGCCCAGGATCTTCGTGTTCTCGCAGATGTGGCGGCGGCCGGTCTGGCACGGGCGGCAGGCTCCGCACGTGACGTGCATCTCGGCCGAGACGTACTGGCCTTCCTCGAGGTGGGGGCGCTTGCCGCCCGGCCCGAACGCGACGATCTCGCCGCAGAACTCGTGGCCGTACACGCGCGGCGGCTTCATCATGCCCGCCATCGAGGCGTCCCACTGGTAGATGTGCTTGTCGGAGCCGCAGACGGCGGTGGCGAGAACCCGGATGAGGACCTCGGCCTGGCCGGGGACGGGCACGGGGACCTGCTTGACCTCGGTGGCGGAGGGCCCCGGCGCGGCCTTCGTCTTGACGACGGCCGTCATGGTCCTCGGGAGGCGGGAGGGGGAGACGGGGGGACGTTTCGTTCCTGCTCGCTGCCCGGTCTTGGATTTCATGCGCTCTGCCTGCCTCCTGCTGCCCGTGTCCCGCCCGCGGCTCAGTCTCCCGCCTGGTCGTCGCGGACGAAGCCGCCCTTCACGCCGGCGGCGAGGGCCTCCGCGTGGACCGAGACGGGCCGGACGTATTTCGCGACGATCGCGCGCGTGCCGCGCACGCGGAGCTTGTCGAAGAGAAACGCGAATTTCTTCTCGAGCGTGTTCCGGATGGCCCCCCGCGTCCCCTCGGGCAGGTTCCAGACCTGCTCCTTGTAGGGGCCGATCGCCTTCTTGCGCGTCTTGTAGAGGAACTGCTCCTGCGTCTCCCCGCGCTTGCGCTCGTCGGCGGCGTTCTCGTCGAGCCACCGCTCGATCTCGCGCTTCAGGGGATACGGGAAGGCCGGGTGGTCGTACACGGTGTTCATGAAATCCGTCGCGAGGTGGATCTCGGCGCAGTCGTGGTCGGGGAAGTGCCCGAAGTACTCGGGCGGCAGCGTCGAGGCCCCGTGCTGCACGGCGCCGGCCATCCCGTACTCCTCGCGCGCGACCTTCGAGATCGTCTTCAGGACGTTGAAGTCGATGGCGACGCGCTCGACCGTCCCGTCCGGGCCGACGACGCCCCCGTGCGAGGAGCCCGTCTGAACGGAGACCTTCGCGACGCCCGTTCCCGGCCCAAGGGCCTTCCGGTACAGGTTCATGTAGGCGCGGAACTCCTCGGGCGTGGAGTTCTCCTTGCCGACCTCGCCGATCTCTCCACCGACCGAGATGGGCATGGCCTTCGGCTCGTGGGCGCGGATGAACTTCGTGAAGCGGGCGCACAGATCGGCGTTGACGCGCTGCTGCTCGTCGAGCGTCGGCTTCGAGAGGTCGACGAGGGTCGAGGTGTCGATGTCGATCTGGAGGAAGCCCGCGGGGATCGCCTCCTCGATGAGCGCCTCGATGGCGCCGATCTCCTTCTCGGCGTTCTCCTTCATCTTCTTCGGGTTGGTCTGGAAGTGGTCGCCCTGGAGGAAGAGCGGGCCCTGCCAGCCCTCCTTGATCGCGGCCGCGAGGATCACGGCCGCGTACTCGGCCGGCCGCTGCTCCGTGTATCCCATCTCGCTGCGGGCGATCTCGAAGATCACGGCGCCGGCCTCGATCGCGGCGGCGGCGCGGCACGCCGCGCGCGCGGTGTCGTAGGACAGGATCCGCACGTTGATCGCGGGCACGGTGAACCCGGAGAGCTCGCCCCGGCCCCGCGCCTCGTAGAGCGGGAGGATCGAGGCCGGGAGGATCCCGAGCGATTCGGCCGCCTCGCGGATCGCGCGCCGGGCGGCGTCCCGGGCCTCGGAGGGGCCGAAGACCGCCGTCCAGACCAGGGCGTCGATCATCTCGGAACGGAAGCGGGCCGGGCTCGTCACGACGACGCCGCCGTCGTGGCGGACGGTTCCGGATCGGACGAGGGCTTCACGCAGCTCGGCGGAGGTCGAGTAGAGGTTCATGCTGGTCCTCGATTCGGTGCGCCGGGGATTCTAATGCACCCGCGCCGGGGTCGCCGGGCCGGTCCGTGCTACGTTTTCGGCCGTGACGACCGAGCGGCTGGCGGAGGCCCTCTCCCGGCGCCTGCCGGCGGAGATCCTCCACGCCGGCGCCGAGGCTTTGGAGGCGCGGGGCGCCGACGCGACCGAGGACCTGCGCTTCCTGCCCGAGCTCGTCGTCCGCCCGCGGTCGGAGGAGGAGGTGCGGGAGCTGCTCGCGGCCTCCCGCGACCTCGGGTTCTTCGTCACCCCGCAGGGGGCCCTGACGGGTCTGTCGGGAGGGGCGCTGCCGGTCCGGGGCGGCGTGGCGCTCGACCTGACCGCGATGAACCGGATCCTCGAGATCGACCGCGAGAACCTCTTCGCCGTGGCCGAGCCGGGCGTGGTCACGGAAACGCTGCAGGACGCCTGCGAGGCGGCCGGCCTCTTCTATCCTCCCGACCCTTCGTCGCGGGGCTCGTGCACGATCGGCGGAAACGTCGCGGAGAACGCGGGCGGCCCGCGCGCCGCGAAGTACGGCACGACGGGGCGCTACGTCGCCGGCCTGCGGGTCGTCCTCCCGGGCGGCGCGGTGCTTCCGCTCGGGGGAAAGAACCGGAAGGACGTCGCGGGATACGACCTGCTCTCGCTCTTCGTGGGCTCCGAGGGAACGCTCGGCGTCGTGACGCAGGCGACCCTGCGCCTGGTACCGCGGCCCGGCCACCGGCGTCTCTTCTGGGCCTCCTTCGCGAGCGAGGAGGACGCCCTTCGCGCCGTGACGCGCCTCTACTCCGGAGGCGCCGAGCCCTCGGCGTGCGAGTTCCTCGAACGGCGGGCCGCGGAAGTGGCGGCGGAGTGGCTGTCCCTGCCGCTGCCCGCCGACGCCGACGCGCACCTGTTCGTCGAGACGGACGGCTTCGACGCGCCCGGCGTGGAACGCGACGCCGAGCGCGTCGGGGAGGCGCTCCTCGCCGCCGGCGCGGCGGACGTGCGGGTGGCCTTGACGGAGCGCGAGCAGCGCGATTTCTGGCGGCTGCGCCGCGCGGTCGGCGAAGCGGTCAAGAAGCTCGGGCCGTACGCGGAGGAGGACTGCGCCGTCCCGCGGGCGCGGCTGCCGGAGCTGCTGCGGGGGGTGCGGGAGGTCGCGGCCCGCCACGGACTGACGGCCGTCTGCTACGGCCACGCCGCCGACGGCAACATCCACGTCAACGTCGTGCAGCCCCCCGGCGAGCGGGAGCGCTGGCTCGCCCGGCGCGACGCCGCGGTCGCCGAGATCTTCCGGGCGGTCGTCGCGCTCGGCGGCACGATCACCGGCGAGCACGGGGTCGGCCTGACGCAGCGCGCCTACCTCGCCCTGCGCCACCCGCCCGAAGTCGTCGCGGCGATGCGGGCGGTCAAGGCCGTCTTCGATCCCGGCGGCCTGTTGAACCCCGGTAAGATCTTCGCCGCATGATGCGACTCTCGCGCCGGATCGCCTTCAACGCGGGCCGCAGCCTCTGGCGCCCCGAGTGGACCGAGGAGAAGAACCGCGCCGTGTATGGGGACGAGGGGCCGCACGGCTACGGCCACAACTACGCGCTCGAGGTCGCCGTCGCCGGCCACACGGATCCGGCGACCGGGATGGTCGTCAACCTGACGGATCTCGACCGGGTCCTCAAGGAGGAGGTCGACCGGCCGCTCGACCACCGAAACCTCAACCGCGACGTGCCCGACTTCGCCGCCACGCCCCCGACCGCCGAGAACCTCGCGGTCTGGATCTGGAAGCGCGTCGGCGACCGCATCGCGCGCGAGCGATGGCCCTGCCGCGTCGTGCACCTGCGCCTCGAGCTGACGCCCGGGTTCGCCGTGGAGATCGAGGAATGACCCGGTCTAGAATGTGCGGCCTCTGACGCCCGCGATGGAATTCAAACAGTTCTACCTCGGCTGCCTCGCGCAGGCCTCCTACCTCATCGGGTCGGACGGCGAAGCCGCGGTGGTGGATCCGCGCCGGGACGTCGACGTCTACCTCGACGAGGCCCGCGCCCGGGGTCTCGTGATCCGCCACGTCATCGAGACGCACCTGCACGCCGACTTCGTCTCCGGCCACCGCGAGCTCGCGGAGCGCACGGGCGCGAAGATCTACTTCGGCGCGGCCGCCCGCGCCGCCTTTCCCCACGTCGCGGTGCGCGACGGCGACGAGATCCGCATGGGAGCGGTGACGCTGCGCTTCCTCGAGACGCCGGGCCACACGCCCGAGTCGGTCTCGGTCCTCGTGTTCGACGGTCCGGTGTCGGGCGATCCGAAGGCGGTGCTCACCGGCGACACGCTGTTCATCGGCGACGTCGGGCGTCCCGACCTGCTCGGCGCGCGGGTGGGCGCGGAGGAGCTCGCCGGCCAGCTCTACGACTCGCTCCACGGCAAGCTCCTCGCGCTGCCGGACTCCGTCGAGGTGTATCCCGGCCACGGGGCCGGGTCGCTCTGCGGACGCAACATCTCGAGCGAGACGAGCTCGACCATCGGGCAGCAGCGGCGGTTCAACTACGCCCTGCGGCCGATGCCCCGCGAGGAGTTCGTCGCGCTCATGACGACGGACCTGCCCGAGGCGCCGGCCTACTTCTCCCGCGACGCGCGCATCAACCGGGAGGGGCCCGCGAAGCTCGCGGAGCTCCCCGCCCCCGCGGCGCTCCCGCCGGAGGCGCTCGCGGAACGGGCGCGGTCGGGCGCCTGGGTCGTCGACGTCCGCGGGCCGGCCGAGTTCGCGGCCGGGCACGTTCCGGGGTCGCTGCACATCGGGCTCGGCGGACAGTTCGCCTCCTGGGCGGGCGCCCTCGTCGCGCCGGAGACCCCGCTCGTGCTCGTCACCGACGACGAGGGCCAGGTCGCCGAGGCGCGCACGCGCCTGGCGCGGGTCGGGCTGGAGAACGTGGTCGGGTACCTCGACGGCGGGGTCCTCGCGTGGGATCGGGAAGGGCGGCCGCTCGCGCGCACCGAGCAGGTGGGCGTGGACGAGCTGCACGCGCGCATCGCGGAAGCGTCCGCCGCGCAGGTCCTCGACGTCCGCCGCCCCGCGGAATGGCGGGCGGGCCACATCGCCGGGGCCCGGCACATCCCGCTGAGCGAGCTGGCCGCGCGCGCCGGAGACCTCGACCCGAAGCGTCCCGTGGCCGTCGTGTGCGCGAGCGGCTACCGTTCGTCGATCGCCGCGAGCGTGCTCGAGCGCCAGGGATTTTCCGCCGCGATCAACGTCGTCGGCGGCATGACGGCGTGGAACGGCGCGAAGTACGACGTCAGTACTCAGTAAGAAGTGAGCCGGAAGCAGGAAGCAGGAGGCGGGATGCGCACACGGCGTGGGGCCTGGATCGGCGTTGTGGTCGGAGTTCTTCTGGCGTCGCGGGCCGCGGCGCAGGACGCCAGGCCGGCCGGCAGCGTCTGGGACTCGCGCAAGTCGGCGTGGGAGCTGCTCGGTCCCGGGCAGAAGGACGAAGTCTTCAAGTTCGCCGACGGCTACAAGAGCTACCTCACGGTCTCGCGCAGCGCGCTGACGTCCACCCGCGAGGTCCTGCGCCTGGCGAAGGCCGCCGGATTCTCGGAGTTCACGGACCCGGCGCAGGTCAAGCCGGGGGCGCGCCTCCTCGTCAACGGCCACGACCGCGCGGTGATCCTCGTCGTCGTGGGCTCCGAGACCCTCGTCTCGGGCTCGCGCCTGATCGGCACGCACCACGACAGCCCGCACATCGACCTGAAGGCGCGGCCGATCTACGCGTCCAACGGCTACACGCTCTTCAAGACGATCTACTACGGCGGCATCAAGAAGTACCAGTGGGCGAACCGCCCGCTCGCGCTGATCGGCCGGATCGACACGGTGGACGGGAAAAGGGTGGACGTGGCGATCGGGTTGAAGGACGGGGACCCCGTCTTCGCCATCCCCGACAACGCGCCCCACTCGGACAACAACGACATCCGGAATCGCAAGGCCGAGGACATCTTCGGCGGCGAGGAGCTCGACCCGGTCGCGGGGTCCGTGCCGGGCAAGGACGAGTCGGTCACCGCGGCCGTGCTCGCCGCGCTGACCTCGACGTACGGCATCCGCGAGGAGGACTTCGTGTCGGCCGAGCTGCAGCTCGTGCCGGCGGCCAACCCGGCCGACGTCGGGATCGATCGCGGCCTCGTCGGCGCGTACGGCCAGGACGACCGCCTCTCGTCCTACTGCGCGGCTCGCGCGGTCATGGACGTCAAGGGAACGCCGAAGCACACGGCGATGGCATACCTCTCGAACTTCGAGGAGGTCGGCTCGGTCAACAACAGCGGGGCGCGGTCGGAGTTCCTGAACTCGACGTACGCCCGCCTCGTGGCCGGCGAGCGGGGCAAGGCGTACACCGACCTCGACCTCCGCCAGGCCCTCCGCGCCGCCGAGGTGATCTCGGCCGACACGAACGACGGCATCAACCCGATCTTCCCGCAGACGAGCGAGCCCTCGGGGGCGGCTCGCCTCGGCTTCGGCGCCGTGATCAAGAAGTACGGCGCCGGATTCGACGCCAACTCGGAGTTCATCGCGAAGGTCCGCGGCCTGCTCGACCGGAACGGGATCGCCTGGCAGACGCAGACCCCGCGGGTGGACGGCTACTCGGGCGGCACGATCGGCGGCTTCCTCTCCCAGCAGGAGATGGAGGTCATCGACATGGGAGTCCCGCTGCTCTCGATGCACGCCCCCTTCGAGATGTCCTCGAAGGTCGACGTGTGGAGCTTCTACCGCTTCATGACGGTGTTCCTGGCGTCGTAGACGGGCGGCCGCGCTAGCGCGGACCGTTGCCGCAGCCGAGCCGCTCGGCGACGCGCGGGTTGACCGGGGGGAGCGGAAAAGTCTCCGCCGCGGCGGCGGCGAGCCGGCCGGGATCCGTGAAGTCGAAGAGCTCGAGGGTGCTCTCGCGGCCCTCGTCCTCGGGGACGATCTCGACCTCGAGGCGGTGCCCGATCGCGGCTGCGTACGCGCGCATCGTCTGCTGCTGCGCCAGGGATCGAGGAGCGCGCAGGACGAGGATCCAGACGCGCGGGCGGCCCCGGAACTCGTCGAGCTCGCGCAGCGACGCCACGAGGTCGCTGCCGTGGCAGCCCCCGACGGTCGCGGCCGAGGGCGGGATCCCGAACCGCGGGCCGTAGTACCGCAGCGCCGGGCCCGCGGCGTAATAGAGGTAGATCGCGTCTCCGGGACGCCGGCGCCGGGCGAGCTCGGCGAAGATCGGGCGGGCTTCCTCGTGCCGGAGGACGGGCGGATGGCCGGCGAGGGCGAACGCGGCCGGAAGCGCGAGCGCCGCGGCGGTCAACGGGCGGGGCACGCGCAGGCGCGCGAGCGCGCGGCCGACCGCGTCGGCTCCCGAGGCCGCGGCGATCAGGAACGACGGCCCCGCGAAGAGCAGGAAACGGCCCTCGAACGGATAGAGCCGGGCGGCGGCAGCCGCGAACGCGGCGGCGGGCGGCCCGAGGATCAGGAGCGCGTCCTCGCGACGACGCAGCCAGGCCGCGGCGACGCCGAGCGCCATGAGGGCGACGAAGAGACCCGGCAGCGGATAGAGCATCCCGGCCTCGCCCCAGAAGTCCCGGAGCCGGGTCGCGAGGAAGCCGAGACCGAAGCGGTGCAGCGGCGAAAGGTCGGGGAACGCGGCCGCCCAGAACCGGAGCATGAACGCGCCGGTGGACGCCGTCAGCAGGCGCCGGCTCCATGCGGCCGACGCGGCCGCGGCGGCGGCCCAGACGGCGAGCGTGGGGAGAAGCGCCGCGAGCGCCGCGCGATCGCGGCGAAGGATCCGGGCGGCGGCGACCGCGGCGCCGAGGCCGGCGAGCACGAACACCGCGGGCTGGGAGAACCACACGGCCCCCAGTCCGATGAGCCCCGCGCGCCAGTACGGCCACGGCCGGCCGGGGCCGCCCGGAAGGCCGAGCGCGGTCAGCGTCAGCGCGAGCGCGACGGCCACGTCCGCCGAGTACTGCTTGACCTCGGACCCGTGGCCGATGAACGGCACGCCCACGGCGAAGAGGGCCGTGGCGAAGACGGCGGCGCGGACCGCCAGCATGCGGCGCGCCACAGCCGCGAAGAGGGGCAGCGCGGCGAGCGCGCAGAGCAGCGGAACGAGGCGAAGCGCGAGCTCTCCGCCGCCGAGGACCGCGGTCGCGCCCTTGACCGCGGCGAGGAAGCCGGGCGGCGCGATCTGGTCGAGCGCGAGCGGCTGGCCGATCAGGGCCGAGAGCGGGCGGCCGAGGATGTTTTCCGCGAGCGCGAGCTCGTCGAGCCACAGGGAGGCGCGCCCGGCGTACTGCCAGAGGCGCAGGCCCGCTCCGACGAGGCACAGGAGAGAGAGGGCGACGGCTTCCGTCCGGGCGCCTCGCTCCCCGGGTTCACCGCCGTCGCCGGATTCAGTGAGACTGGGCGAGGGCCTTCTCCTCCACGACCGCCTTGTTGCTCAGGATCGTCTGGACGACTTCCTTGGCGAGCTTCTCGAGGTCGGTCGCGGACTCGACGGTGTTGATGACGAACTTCGCGGCGACGACGTAGGGATTCCAGCCGACGGGGGCGCCCTGGCCCTTGAGCGCCTCCGCCTTGCCGAACACGATGAACGGCGCGTTGGGGTCCTTGGCGAGGTTCGACACGCTCACTGTCAGCTGGGTGTTGGGCTTCTGCTCGCCGCCGAGAAGCTCGGTCGGCAGGACGTTGCCTCCGGCATCCGTCGCGTAGAACGTGCCCCGCACGAGCCAGCCCTCGGCCGGCAGCGTCGTGCCCGGCTCCAGCCGCCTGGCCGTGAAGCCCGCCGCCGCGAACTCGCTGACGATGTCCGCGGACAGCTGCGAGGCGGATTGCGATGCCTTCTGGCCGGCTCGCGCGCCGCGGATGCGGCTCAACGGCCCTCCGCGGCCCTGCGAGGATTGCGCGGGCTCGTAGGTGCCGACGAAATCCTGCACGTAGACGGGCTTCTTCGGCTTCTGGGGGGCGGCGGGAGCGGGCGTCTGCGCCGCGGAGGGCATGGCCGCCGCAAGGGCGAGGCTCGCGAGGACCAAACGAACGCGTGCGGTCGTCTTCAAGGGATGTCCTCCTTGAGGCAAATCGTACAACCAACGGAGCGGCGTATAGAATCCCGCCAGAATCCATGGCACTGCTCCCCGGCGCCCGCCTCGGTCCCTACGAGATCGTCGCGCCGATCGGCGCCGGCGGGATGGGGGAGGTCTACCAGGCGCGGGACACGCGCCTCGAGCGGACGGTCGCCGTCAAGGTCCTGCCGGCGCACCTGTCGTCGTCGGCCGAATCGCGCCAGCGCTTCGAGCGCGAGGCGAAGACGATCTCGCAGCTCTCGCATCCCCACATCTGCGCGCTGTACGACGTGGGCAGCGAGGCCGAGACCGAGTTCCTCGTGATGGAGTTCCTCGAGGGCGAGACCCTCGGCGACCGGCTCGGCAAGGGAGCCATGCCGCTCGACCAGACGCTGCGCTATGGCGTCGAGATCGCCGACGCGCTCGACAAGGCGCACCGGCAGGGCATCGTGCACCGGGACCTGAAGCCCGGCAACGTCATGATCACGAAGTCGGGCGTGAAGCTGCTCGACTTCGGCCTGGCGAAGGCGATGGCCCCCGCGGCGCCGCCGTCGGGCCTGACGTCGCTGCCGACGGTCGCCGGCGCCGCGAACCTCACGCAGGCCGGCACGATCCTCGGGACCTTCCAGTACATGTCGCCGGAGCAGCTCGAGGGCAAGGAGGCCGACGCGCGCACGGACATCTTCGCGCTCGGCGCCGTGCTCTACGAGATGGTCACGGGAAGGAAGGCGTTCTCGGGGACGAGCCAGGCCTCGCTCATCTCGGCGATCATGAAGGAGGAGCCGGCGCCCATCTCCGGGATCCAGCCGATGTCGCCGCCAGCGCTCGATCGCGTCGTCCGGACCTGCCTGTCCAAGGACCCCGAGGACCGCTGGCAGAGCGCGCGCGACGTCGCCAACGAGCTGAAGTGGATCGCCGAGGGCTCGCAGGCGGGCGTTCCGACGAAGGTCTCGGCGCGCCGCCGGAGCCGCGAGCGCACGGCGTGGGTTCTCGCCGCGGTCGCGGCCGCGGCGGCCGCCGCCCTCGCCGTGGTTCACTTCCGGAGCACCCCGCCCCCCGCGCCGATCCGCGCGTCGATCGTCCTGCCGGAGAAGACCTTCATCGGCGACCTGGCCGTCTCGCCGCAGGGCCGGAGAATCGCCTTCACGGTCGCGAGCACGGCCGGACAGCTGACGCTCTGGATCCGGGATCTCGACACCGCCGCCGCGCGCCCGATTGCCGGGTCCGAGGGGGCCCGATTCCCATTCTGGTCGCCGGACGAGCGGTTCGTCGCGTTCTTTGCCGACGCCAAGCTCAAGAGGGTCGATGCCGCAGGCGGCGCCGTCCTCGCGATCTGCGACGCGGAAAACGGGGTCGGCGGATCGTGGAATCGAGAGGGGACGATCGTGTTCGCTCCGTCGCCGACCGCCGGGCTCTTCCGGGTCCTGGCCTCGGGGGGCAAGCCGGCGCCGGTGACCAAGCTCGACGCCCGGCGGGGCGAGAAGGCGCATCGCTATCCGTTCTTTCTTCCCGACGGCCGGCACTTCGTCTACACCGCCACCAGCCTCGTCGGGGGCGGCGAGGATTCCAACGGCGTCCGCTTCGGGTCGCTCGACGGCGGAGAGGATCGGCTGCTCGTCGGAGCCTTCTCGAACGCCCAGTACGCGTCGGGGCGGTTGCTGTATGCGCGCGACGAGAGTCTGCTGGCGCAGGGGCTCGATCCGGTCCGGGGAACGCTGAAGGGCGAGCCGGTCGTGATCGAGCCGCGGGTGTTCCGGACGACGGACTGGGCGGGGTTCTATGCCTTCTCGGTGTCCGACCAGGCGCTCGTCGACACGGCGCCGTCCGTCGTTCCTTCGCAGCTCGTGTGGTTCGATCGATCCGGCAAGGCGGGCGGTTCGGTCGGGCCGCCGGAGCCCTTTGCCCAGTTCCGCCTGTCGCCCGACCAGCGGCGGGTCGCTGCCACCGTCCTGAATCCTTCGCGGAACAGGACGGAAGTCTGGACCCTCGAGGTGGCGTCGGGCAACGCCTCGAAGCTCGTCGCGGGTCCCAACCAGGCCTTCCTGCCGACCTGGTCCGCGGACAGCAGCCGCGTGTTCTACGCCGCGCTGCCGGACGACGCCAGCAACCCGAGGATCTGGGTCAAGGCGATCGACGGCTCGAGGGAACAGCCCTTCGCCGAGAGCTCCGACAACGAGAGCCCGTGGGACTGGTCGCCGGACGGCCGCTTTCTCGCCCTTCTGAAGGTCCCGCTCGAGGGAAAGCGATTCAACGAGATCTGGGTTCTGCCCGCGGCCGATCCCAAGCACGAGACCCCGTTCGCGAACGAGTCCCAGGACCAGGGTGACGCGCGGTTCTCACCGGACGGAAAGTGGCTTGCCTACACCGCGAACGAATCGGGGAGCGCCGAGGTCTACGTTCGCCCGTTTCCGGGGCCCGGCGGGACCTGGAAGGTCTCCGTCGCGGGAGGATTCCTGCCGCAGTGGCGGGGCGACGGCAAGGAGATGTTCTACCTCAGCCCCGAGGGCAAGCTCATGGCCGTTCCGATCGTCCTCGCGCCGGCCTTCCAGGCGGGAACCCCCGCGGCCCTGTTCTCGCTGCAGTCGAGCGCTTCGCTGTACGAGGCGTCGAAGGATGGCCAGCGGTTCCTGGTCAACACCATTCAGGCGGGCGCGGGCTCGTCGCCGTTGAATCTCCTCCTCAACTGGACGGCGCTCGCCGAGAAGAAGTAGTCAGGGCTTCGCGGCGCGCGGCGGGACGAAGGCGTCGTAGACCATCCGCGAGAGCTCCGCGCCCAGGCGCAGCGTCTCGTTGTCCACGCCGGGGCTCTTGTCGCGGATCCTCCGCGCGCAGATGGCGAGGACGTAGCGCGTCTTCGGCGTCTTCACGTAGGCCGCGTCGTTGCGGACGTCGCCCTGGAAGCCGTTGGCGTCCGGGTTCTTCTCCTCGTCCCACCCGGTCTTGTTCGCGACCAGGATCTCCCCGCTTCCGACGGGCAGTGAACGCGGGATCATCGCGCGGTCCTGCTGGGTCGCCAGCAGCGCGATCATCGCGTCGCCGGCCGCGCGGTTGACGACCCTGCCCTCGGCGATCAGCTCGACTAGGCGCGCGATCTCGCGCGGCGTCGTCGAGCCGAGGCCGAATTCTTTCTCTTCCTGCGGGAGCACGTCGGCGTGGCCGTCCCGGAACGTCGGCCGGTAGAGCCGCGTTTTCGCCAGGCCGAAGGAATCGAGCAGGGCGTCCACGCTGGCGGTGCCGACGAGCTCCACGAGCAGGTTCGTCGCCGTGTTGTCGCTGTACGCGATCATGAAGCGCAGCAGGTCGTCCACGGTCAGGACGGCGCCGGCGTGCAGCATGTTGAGGGGGACCGTCTCGTCGCCCGCCTTGTCCGCCTCCTTCAGCGTGACCGTCGTGTCGTGGCGGATCTTTCCGGCGTCGATTTGCCGGAAGACCTCGGCCATGACGGCGACCTTGATCAGGCTCGCCGTCGGAAATCGCTGGTCCGCGTTCACGGCGATGACCCTTCCGGTGTCGAGGTCCTTCGCGTAGAGACCCATCTCTCCGTGAAAGGCCTCGATCTTCGCCGCGATCCGTGCCTCGGCCGGAGCTCCGGCGGACACGAGAGCGAGGACCGCGAGCTGCAGCAGCAGGTTCACGCGGCGATGTTAGCCGAGCGGCGCGCGGCGGCGCACGAGAAGAGAGCCCGGGGACGCGCCTCCATGAAAAACGCCGCGGGGGCGCCGCGGCGTTCGAGGATCGGGGCGGCGGGCGGCTACGGGTTCGTGACCTGGTACATGAGCGCCCCGCCGGAGTAGAAGGGCATGTAGAAGACGCCGGCGCAGTTCATGTACGAGACCCCGCTGATCGACATGCTCGAGCAGGCGCCCGGCAGCGAAGCCACGACGGTTCCGACCGGTGGGGCGTAGGTCACGGGCGCGGCGTAGTACACGGGAGCGGGGTTGGCGTAATAGACCGGGGCCGGCGCGGCAACCGCGGAGGCGACGGCAGCTCCGACCATCGCGCCGCCGATCGCGGCGCCCGCGACGGCCGCGCCGCCGTAGCAGCAGGGCGGGTGGTATCCGACGGCGACGCCGCCGTGCCAGCCGCCGGCGGCGACCCACGCGCGGGCCGGGGTCGCGACGGCGGCGAGGAGAACTGCGGAAAGGACGGCGGCGACGGTGCGCTTGTTCATGCGGTGCTCCTTGCGTGCGCTCATGGCTTCGCGGTCTTCCAGTCGACCTTCGTGGCTCCCGCGGGCGGCGTGAACGTGAACTCGCCGGCCGGGGTCGCGGGGGAGAGGTTCCAGTCGGACAGCGCGACCATCACCCGCGGCGCCCCGGGGACCTTCTTGTAGGTCACGGCCAGCCGACGCGGAAGCGGCTTCGCGCCGTCCTCGATCCAGACCTGCCAGTCGGCGTCCTCCTCGGAGAAGGCGAGATGGCGGCAGGCGACGCCGTCGATCTGAGCCGAGCCGGCGTCGAACGCGGTCTTCACGCCCTCGAGCATCTTCGCGTAGGGATCCTTGAGCAGGAACCCGGCGACCGGCAGCGGCGTGTCGAAGCGGTCCATCAGCATCTGGAGCGTTTCGTCGATCGTCGCCGGCGCGGGGGCCTGGCCGTAGTAGGAGCTCTTCGGCGAGTAGATCGTGACGGTCTTGCCGTCGTACCAGAGCGAGGCCACGAGGCGGTCGCCCTGGGCGTCGACGCGGACCCGGTTCGGCCGCTCGACCGAGATCTTCGAGACGCTGACGAAGTCGAGCATCTGGCCGCTGAGGGAAGGAGTCTCGCGGTCCGTGGCCGCCTTGAAGGAGAAGCGGGCGGTCCCCTTGAGGAGGTCGCTCATGGCCTTCATGCGCTCGAGGGCGGCCGGCTCGAGCGGGGGCGGCGGCGCGGGAGTGGCGACGGGAGTCGGCACCGCCCGGGCAGCGGGCGCCTGGGCCCGGCCCGCGGTGGGGAGGAGGCCGAGAACGAAGGCCGCGACGGCGCCCGTGCCGGCGGCGATGCGGTGGCGGGTCCGAGGTCTCATGAGGCGTCTCCTTCCGGCTCTTGTCCGCGGGAAGAACCGATTAGATCACACGCGGCCCGCGCGCCCATTCGTTGTAGTCTTTCGCGAGTTTTGAGTCTCGCGGCAGGAACACGACTGGGACCCTACGAGATCGTCGCGCCGATCGGCGCCGGCGGGATGGGAGAGGTCTACAAGGCGCGGGACACGCGCCTCGAACGGACCGTCGCCGTCAAGGTCCTCTCCGCCCACCTCTCGGCGAGCGAAGAAGTCCGCCAGCGCTTCGAGCGCGAGGCGAAGACGATCTCGCAGTTCTCGCACCCGCACATCTGCTCGCTGTACGACGTGGGCCGCGAGGGCGACACGGACTTCCTCGTCATGGAGTACCTGGAGGGCGAGTCGCTCGCGGACCGCCTCGGCCGCGGCCCCCTCCCGACCGAGCAGATCCTGCGCTACGGCATCGAGATCGCCGACGCGCTCGACAAGGCGCACCGGCAGGGCATCGTGCACCGGGACCTGAAGCCCGGCAACGTGATGATCACGAAGACCGGGGTCAAGCTGCTCGACTTCGGGCTCGCCAAGCCGCTGACGGCGGCGGGCGCCCGGCCGATCTCGGGCGCTTCGGTCATGGCCACGGAAGCGCAGGCCAGCAAGCCCCTGACCGAGCGCGGCACGGTGCTCGGGACCTTCCAGTACATGGCTCCCGAGCAGCTCGAGGGCGGCGAGGCGGACTCCCGATCCGACATCTTCGCGTTCGGCGCCGTGCTCTACGAGATGGCGACGGGCAACAAGGCATTCACGGGCAAGAGCCAGGCCTCCCTGATCGGCTCGATCCTGCGCGACGATCCGCCGTCGATCTCCGAGGCCTCGCCGATGGTCCCGCCGGCCTTGAACCGCGTCGTCAAGACCTGCCTCGCCAAGGACCCCGAGGACCGGTTCCAGACGGCGCACGACGCGAAGCTGCAGCTCGAGTGGATCGCCGAGGGCGGCTCCCAGGCCGGGCTGCCGGCGCCGGTCGTCGCGCGCCGCAAGAACCGCGAGAAGCTCGCCTGGGCCGTGGCGGCGCTCGGCGCGATCGCGGCCGCCGCGCTCGGGTTCGGATACTGGAAACGGACCCCGAAGCCGCCGCGGACCATCCGTTTCGAGATCCCCGCGCCGCCGGAGGTGTCGACGCTCGACACGCCGAAGATCTCGCCGGACGGCCGCATCCTGGCCTTCGACGCCACCGATGCGACCGGGCGCAACCGCATCTGGGTGCGGCCGCTGAACGCGCTCCAGGCCCACGCCCTCGCCGGGACCGAAGGGACCAAGCGCGGCTTCTGGTCTCCCGACGGCAAGTACATCGCCTACTTCGCCGAGGGCAAGCTGATGAAGGTGGACGTCTCCGGCGGCCCCCCGCAGAAGATCTGCGACGCGCCGACCGGGTCCGACGGCACGTGGAGCCCCGAGGGCGTGATCCTCTTCGACGGCACGGGGGCGGATCCGATCCGGCGCGTCCCCGCCTCGGGAGGGACTCCCGTCGATCTGATAAAGGCCGCCGACGTCAAGTCCGCCCAGGTGGGATGGCCGGCGTTCCTGCCGGACGGCAAGCACTTCCTGTTTCTGGCGATCGCGCCGAAGGTCTCCGAGAGCATGTACCGGATCGGCTCGCTCGACTCGAAGGAGACCCAGCCGTTCGCGCCGGCGCAGTCGCAGATCACCTATGTCGAGCCCGGCTACCTCCTCTTCCTGCGCGACCGCACCCTCGTCGCGCAGCCCTTCGACGCGAAGACCCTGAAGACGGCGGGCGAGCCGATCCCTCTGGCCGAGCAGGTGGGCACCGATTCGGTGGGCCTGGCGCGCTTCTCCGTGTCGCGCGAAGGCACCCTCGCGTACCGGACCGGCGAGATGACGGACCGGCTCGTCTGGGTGGACCGCACGGGCAAGGAGCTCGAGACGGAGGGCGATCCGTCGCGGTACGCCGAACCGCACCTCTCCGCGGATGGCCGCCGCCTCGCCTTCGACCTCACCGACGCTCGGACCGGAAAGAGCGACATCTGGATCCGGGACTTGAACCGCAAGGTCAGCTCCCGCTTCAGCTTCTCGGCCTCCGACGCCGCCGCCCCGATGTTCTCGCCCGACGGCAGCCGGATCGTCTACTCCGTCTCCGTCGACAACGGCCTGGTCGAGAGGACGGCCGACGGGCAGGGAGCGGAGACGCCGCTCGGAAAGTTCGACGGGGTCACGTTCGTGACCGACTGGTCGTCGGACGGGCGATTCCTCGTCTTCTCGTCGCAGGGGAAGGGAACGGGCTTCGACATCTGGATCATGCCCGCCTCCGGAGACCGCAAGCCGCGCCCCTGGCTGCAGACGCCGTTCTCCGAGCTGAACGCCGCCCTTTCTCCGGACGGCCGCTACCTCGCCTACCAGTCGAACGAGTCCGGGCGCCATGAGATCTACGTGCAGTCCTTTCCGGGCCCCGGCGGAAAGTGGCAGGTCTCGTCGGGCGGCGGGAACCAGCCCCACTGGCGCGGCGACGGCAAGGAGCTCTTCTTTCGATCGCTCGATCAGAAGATCATGGCGGTCGACGTGACGACGGGCGCGACGTTCGAGGCGGGCGTGCCGAAGGCGCTCTTTTCCGTCCACCTCGACACCACCCTCGCGCGGAACCACTTCCTCCCGTCGAAGGACGGCCAGCGCTTCCTGCTGGTGGCGACGCCCGCGCGCGACGCCATCGCGCCGACGACGGTCGTGCTCAACTGGTTTGCGGACCTGGGGAAATAGATGACGCTGAACGCGGGAACGAAGCTCGGCCCCTACGAGATCCTGGCGCCGGTCGGCGCCGGCGGAATGGGGGAGGTTTACAGGGCGAAGGACACGCGGCTCGGGCGCGACGTGGCGGTCAAGGTCCTCCCGGCCTCGCTGTCCTCGTCGGCGGAGCTGCGCCAGCGGCTGGATCGGGAGGCGAAGACGATCTCGGCCCTTTCGCACCCGCACATCTGCACCCTCCACGACGTGGGCCACCAGGACGGCGTCGACTACCTCGTCATGGAGTTCCTCGAGGGCGAGACCCTGGCGGATCGGCTCGGCAAGGGCACGCTCTCGATGGACCAGGCCCTGCGCATCGCGATCGAGATCGCCGGCGCGCTCGACGCCGCGCACAGGAGCGGCATCGTTCACCGGGACCTGAAGCCGGGCAACGTCATGCTGACGAAGTCGGGCGTGAAGCTGCTCGACTTCGGCCTCGCGAAGCTCGCGGTGCCCGACAAGAGCGCGGTGTCGCAGGCGACGAGCCTGCCGACGGCCCTCCAGGAGAGCCAGCCGCTGACGACGCGCGGCACGATCCTCGGCACGTTCCAGTACATGGCGCCCGAGCAGCTCGAGGGCGGGGAGGCCGACGCGCG
The DNA here is from genome assembly GCA_041912555.1 of Thermoanaerobaculia bacterium. Lineage (GTDB taxonomy): Bacteria > Acidobacteriota > Thermoanaerobaculia > UBA5066 > Gp7-AA6 > DAHUXD01. The sequence continues at coordinate 7,519 of JAYRMU010000044.1, read as the reverse complement.
CAGCGACATCTTCGCGTTCGGCTGCGTGCTCTACGAGATGCTGACCGGCCAGAAGGCGTTCACGGGCAAGAGCCAGGCGAGCCTCATCGGGTCGATCATGAGCTCCGACCCGCCGCCGATCTCGTCGATCCAGCCGATGATCCCGGCCTCGCTCGACCGCATCGTCAAGGGCTGCCTCGCCAAGGAGCCCGAGCACCGCTGGTCCACGGCGCACGACGTGATGCTGCAGCTGCAGTGGATCGCGGAGGGCGGCTCCATGGCGGGCGTGCCGGCGCCGGTCGTCGCGCGCCGCAAGAACCGCGAGAAGCTCGCGTGGGGTCTCTTCGCCGCCGCGCTCGCCGGGGCCGCGGTGCTCGGGATCGGCTTTTTCCGCCGCGCGCCGAAGCCCGCGCCTCTCGTGCGGTTCGACGTCGTGCCGCCGTCCGAGGTCGCGACGATGGACGTTCCGCGGATCTCGCCCGACGGGCGGTACCTCGCCTTCGACGCGACCGACATGGAAGGCAAGGCGCGGATCTGGATCCGGCCGCTGAACTCGCTCACGGCGCAGCCCCTGATGGGAACGGACGGCGGCGTCCGGCCCTTCTGGTCGCCCGACAGCCGCTACGTCGCCTTCATCGCCGACGGCGTGATGAAGAAAGTGGACGTCACGGGCGGCCCCCCGACCAAGATCTGCGACGCGCCGGGCGGCTCGGACGGGACGTGGAGCTCCGCCGGCGTCATCCTCTGGGACGGCACCGGCACGGACCCCATCTACCGCGTGTCCGCGGCCGGCGGGACGCGCGCCGTCGCGGTCGCGCTCGACGCCGCGAAGAAAGAGACCTCGGTCGGGTGGCCGCAGTTCCTTCCGGACGGAAAGCACTTCATCTATCTCGTGACGGGGGAGAAGCAGGAGGACAGCGCCTACTGGATCGGGTCGATCGACTCGAAAGAGAAGAAGATGCTGGCTCCGGCCCAGACCCTCGTCCAGTACGCGCCGCCCGGCTACCTCCTCTTCGTGCGCGACCGGACGCTCGTGGCGCAGCCGTTCGACGCCTCCGCGCTCAAGATCACCGGCGAGGCCGTGCCGCTGGCCGAGAAGATCGGCACGGACAACGTGGGCCTCGCCCGCTTCTCCGTGTCGAACGACGGCGTGCTCGCCTACCGGACGGGCGAGACGGGCGGCCGCCTGCTGTGGCGCGACCGGGCCGGGCGGGAGCTCGACACCCTGGGAGATCCGGGCGACTACGCAAACCCCGTGCTGTCGGCCGCCGGCGATCGCCTCGCCTTCAACCTGACGGACGCGGGCACGGCCAAGGGCGACATCTGGGTCCGCGACCTCGCGCGCGGGGTCAACTCGCGCTTCACGCTCGGCGCCGGCAACAACGTGAGGCCCGTCTGGTCGCCGGACGGCGCGACGATCGTCTTCGGCTCCGACCGCGGCGGACCGTTCGACCTGTACGAGAAGTCCGCGAGGGGCTCGGGCGAGGAGAAGCTCCTCTTCAAGAGCGACGAGGCCAAGTCGGCTTCGAGCTGGTCGAGCGACGGCCGGTACATCGCCTACGTGAGCCGAAATCCGAAGACCCAGTTCGATCTCTGGGCGCTCCCGACGTTCGGCGACCGCAAACCGATCCCGATCGCCGTCAGCCCCTTCAACGAAGCGGCCGGGGTGTTCTCTCCCGACGGGCGCTCCATCGCGTACGTCTCGAACGAGTCGGGGCGCGACGAGATCTACGTCCAGACGTTTCCCGGGCCCGGCGGCAAGTGGCAGGTCTCCAACGGCGGCGGGGGCGATCCGAGCTGGCGTGGCGACGGCAAAGAGCTCTTCTACCGCTCGCCCGATCAGAAGCTCATGGCGGTCGAGATCCGCCCCGGCGCCGACTTCCAGGCGGGCGTGCCGCAGGCGCTCTTTGCGATCCGGATCCGGCCCGGGAATCCGCGGAACAAGTACGCGCCCGCGCCGGATGGCCAGCGCTTCCTCATTGCCGCCCCCCTCGGCCGGGACTCCATGTCGCCCACCACGATCGTCCTGAACTGGCCGGCGGGGCTCGGGAAGTAGCTCGCGATGACGCTCGCCGCGGGAACCCGCCTCGGTCCCTACGAGATCGTCGCGGCGATCGGCGCGGGCGGGATGGGCGAGGTCTACAAGGCGAAGGACACGCGGCTCGAACGGATCGTCGCGATCAAGGTGCTTCCGGAGCAGCTGTCGGCGTCGCCGGAAGTGCGGCAGCGTTTCGAGCGCGAGGCGAAGACGATCTCGCAGCTCTCCCACTCGCACATCTGCGCCCTCTACGACGTGGGCAACCAGGACGGGGTCGAGTACCTCGTCATGGAGCTGCTCGAAGGAGAGACGCTGGCGGACCGCCTGGTCCGGGGCTCGCTGCCCCTGGAGCAGGCGCTGCGGTACGGGACGGAGATCGCCGACGCCCTCGACAAGGCGCACCGGCAGGGGATCGTGCACCGGGACCTCAAGCCCGGCAACGTGATGATCACGAAGTCGGGCGTGAAGCTGCTCGACTTCGGCCTCGCGAAAGCGATGGCGCCGGCCGCGCCGGTGTCGGGAGCCACGTCGCTGCCGACGGTGATGGGCAGCCGCAACGACAACCTGACGCAGGAGGGGACGATCCTGGGGACGTTCCAGTACATGGCGCCCGAGCAGCTGGAGGGCCGCGAGGCGGACGGCCGTACGGACATCTTCGCGTTCGGCTGCGTTCTGTACGAGATGGCGACGGGGAAGAAGGCGTTCTCGGGCGCCTCGCAGGCGTCCCTGATCTCGTCGATCATGAAGGAGGAGCCGGCGCCGATCTCGGCGGTGACTCCCATGGCTCCGCCGGCGCTCGAGCGGGTGGTCAAGCGCTGTCTGGCCAAGGACCCCGAGGATCGCTGGCAGAACGCGGCGGACCTGAGGAGCGAGCTGAAGTGGATCGCTGAGGGCGGCTCCCAGTCGGGGATCCCCGCTCCCGTGGCCGCGGCCCCCGCGCGCCGCCGCCTCGGGTGGGCGCCGTGGGCGGCGGCGGCGATTCTGGCGGCGCTGGCGTTTCTCGCGGGGCGCTCTCAGGGCCGCCCCTCGGACGCCGCCGTGACGCGATCCTCGATCGAAATCCCCGGGCAGATGGAGCTGCTCCGCTGGAGCTCGATCGCGCTGTCGCCGGATGGGACGACGCTCGCCTTCTCGGCGACAGGCTCCGATGGAAAGCGCGCCATCTGGATTCGCCGGATGGACAACTTCGCGGTCCAGGCGCTTCCCGGCACGGAGGGCGGAGAGAGCCCGTTCTGGTCGCCCGACAGCAAGTCCATCGGGTTCTTCGCCGATCGCAAGTTGAAGCGCGTGCCCTCCGCCGGGGGGCCCGTGCTGACGATCTGCGACGCGCAGGACGGGCGCGGGGGAACGTGGAACGAGGAAGACCTGATCGTCTTCGCGCCGGCGCCGTTCTCGGGGCTTTCCAGGGTCTCGGCCTCGGGCGGCTCGCCCCAGGCCGTGACGAAGGTGGACCGGCCCGGAGAGACGCACCGCCTTCCGTTTTTTCTGCCGGGCGGCAAACGCCTGCTCTACCTCTCCGGCGCGCAGACCTCGGACGCGAAGAAGAGCACCTCCATCCAGGCGCTCGATCTCGCCTCCGGAAAGTCGACGCTCGTCGCGAACGAAAACAGCGAGGGGCGGTTCGTCCCGCCGGGCTACCTCGCCTTCGTGCGCGAGGGCAATCTCCTGCTGCAACCCTTCGACCCGTCGTCGCTCAAGGTCTCGGGCGCGCCGATTCCCGTCGCCGAGGGCGTGGCCTTCGAGGCGTTCCGCTGGATCGGAAACTTCACATTCTCGAACACCGGTAGGCTGGTGTTCCAGAGCAGCGAGGCGGTTCGCAAGAGCCGCATGACGTGGTTCGACCTCGACGGCAAGGAGCTCGGATCGGTCGGCGAGGCCGCGAGCTTCTTCACGCTCGCCCTCTCGCCCGACGGGCAGCGTGTCGCGGCGACGGTCGTCGGCAATCACAACGCCCGGCCCGAGGTGCGGCTCTACGACCTCGAGCGGGGCGTCGGCACGCGGTTCACCTTCGGAGAGCAGGGCGCGAATTTTCCGGTCTGGTCGCCCGACGGCCGCGAGGTCGCCTACGGCGACCCCGGATCCGGCATCCGCATCAAGCCCGCCGACGGCGGTTCCGAAGGCCGGCTCGTTCTCCAGCTCGTCACGAACGTCTGGCCTCTCGGCTGGTCCCCGGACGGGAAGCGCATGCTGCTGCGCATTCAGGATCCGACGGCGGGCGGCGTGGACCTGACCGATTTTCCGCTCGAGGCCGACGCGAAGCCGCGCAAGCTGTTCGCGACGGATCCGAGCGAGTTCATCAACGGCGCGATCTCGCCCGACGGCAGGTGGCTGCTGTACGTCTCGAACGAGACCGGGCGGCAGGAGATCTACGTCGTGCCGTTTCCCGGGCTCGGCGAGAAGCGCCAGGTGTCGACGTCGGGCGGCGCGGGAGGCCGCTGGCTGGGCGACCGGTCCATCCTCTACGTGCAGCCCTCCGACGGGAAGCTCTTCGCGGTCGACTTCGACGCGAAGGGCGACTCGATCCGCATGACGGCGCCGCGGCCGCTGTTCGGCAACAAGGTCCCGCCGCGCGGCCCCTTCGACGTCGCGCGAGACGGGAAGCGTCTCCTCATCGCCGTCCCCGTGGACGACAGCTCGTCGGCGCAGATCCGGTTCGTCTCCGACTGGCGCGCGGCGCTGGCGGGCAGGTAGATGGCGCTGGCTGCCGGAACCCGCCTCGGACCCTACGAGATCGTCGCGCCGATCGGCGCGGGCGGCATGGGGGAGGTGTATCGGGCGAAGGACACTCGCCTCGAGCGGTCGGTGGCGGTGAAGGTGCTGCCGTCGCACCTGTCCTCGTCGCCCGAGGTGCGCCAGCGGTTCGAGCGCGAGGCGAAGACGATCTCGCAGCTGTCGCACTCGAACATCTGCGCGCTCTACGACGTGGGGAACCAGGATGGCGTCGAGTACCTGGTGATGGAGCTGCTCGAGGGCGAGACGTTGAGCGATCGCCTGGCGAAAGGGGCGCTGCCGCTCGAGCAGACGCTGCGGTTTGGCACGCAGATCGCCGACGCGCTCGACAAGGCGCACCGGCAGGGGATCGTGCACCGGGACCTGAAGCCCGGCAACGTGATGATCACCAAGTCGGGCGTGAAGCTGCTCGACTTCGGCCTCGCCAAGGCGATGACGGCGCCGGCTCCCCAGTCGGGGATGACGTCGCTGCCCACGATGATGGGGTCTCAGAACAACCTGACGCAGGAAGGGACGATCCTCGGGACGTTCCAGTACATGGCGCCGGAACAGCTGGAGGGCCGCGAGGCGGACGGGCGGACCGACATTTTCGCCTTCGGCTGCGTCCTCTACGAGATGGCGACGGGGAAGAAGGCGTTTACGGGAGCGTCGCAGGCGTCCCTGATCTCGTCGATCATGAAGGAGGATCCGGCGCCGATCTCGGCGGTCGCGCCGATGGCGCCACCGGCGCTCGAGCGGGTGGTTCGGCGCTGCCTCGCGAAGGATCCGGAGGACCGGTGGCAGAACGCGGGCGACCTGGGCAGCGAGCTCAAGTGGATCGCCGAGGGCGGCTCGCAGTCGGGGGTTGCCGCACCCGTCGCCGCGTCCGGCCGCCGCCGGCGCTCGTGGCTGCCGTGGGCCGCGGCGCTCGTCCTCGCGGCGCTCGCCTTCGCGGGCGGGGTTGCCCTGCGCAAGCCGACGCCGCAGCCCGTCATGCGGACCTCGATCCTGCTGCCGCCGAAGACGAGCTCGGATTCTGCGAACAATCCCATCGCCGTTTCGCCGGATGGATCGAAGGTCGTCCTGGCGGCGGCCGGCCCCGACGGCAAGCCGCGCCTCTGGGTGCGCGCGATGGACGGGATGGAGATGACGCCGATGGCGGGCACCGAAGGGGCGACGTGCCCGTTCTGGTCTCCGGACGGACGCTTCATCGGATTCTTCGCCGATCACAAGCTCAAGAAGGTGCCCTCGGCGGGCGGATCCGTTCTGACGATCTGTGACGCGGCGGACGGCCGGGGCGCGAGCTGGAGCACCGGCGACGTCATCGTGTTCTCGCCGGGGCCTTTCAGCCCGCTCTTCCGCGTCGCGGCCGCCGGTGGCGCGTCCGCGGCCGTCACGGAGCTTCCGCAGAAGTCCGGATCCACGCACCGGCTTCCATTCTTCCTGCCGGACGGGCGGCATCTCCTCTTTTTCGCGGGTGGCTCGAAGACGATCGACAAGGAGAACACGATCGCCGTGCTCGACCTCGAAACGCGGAAAGTGACGACGATCGCGCACGAGAACAGCGAGGGCCGGTACGCCGAGCCCGGATACCTCCTCTTCTACCGCGAAGGCAATCTGATGGCCCAGCCGTTCGACGCGAAAGCGTTGAAGTTGAGCGGCGAAGCGGTTCCGATCGCGGAGAAGGTCCAGTTCAGCCCCTTCCGGTACTCGGCGTCTTTCGGAATGTCCCGGTCGGGCCTGTTCGTGTATCAATCGAGCGTCCAGCAGCAGCGAAAGACGCTGACCTGGTTCGACCTCGACGGGAAGAATCTCGGCAAGATCGGGGAACCGGCGATCCTGACGCCGCTGCTTCCCCTCGCCCTCTCCGCGGATGGGGCGCGGGCGGCGGTCACCATCCAATCCGGGGCCGGCGGGCCGTCCTCCGTGTGGATCTACGATCTCGTCCGCGGCGTCGTCAATCCCCTGGCGGCCGCGTCGGGCACCGAGTCCAGCTTCGGCCCGCTGTGGTCGCCCGACGGAAAGCAGGTCGCCTACGGGTCGACGGAGGGCGTTCTGTACGTGAAGGCGGCCGACGGATCCTCGGAGCCGAAAGCCATCGTGACGCAGACGCCCAACTTGGTCGCCAGCAGCTGGTCCGGCGATGGCAAGACCATCGCCTATCGAGTTCAGAATCCCAAGACCGGCTCGCTCGACATCTGGGTCGTGCCGGCGGACGGGAGCGGCCCGCCGCGGCCGTTCCTGGCGACTCCGGCGCAAGAGCAAGGCCCCCGCTTCTCTCCGAACGGCCGGTGGATCTGCTTCACGAGCGACGAGTCGGGCCGGAACGAGGTCTACGTCGCGCCGTATCCGGGCCCGGGAGAGAAGCGCCAGATTTCGACGAGCGGCGCGAACGTCGGCTGGTGGCTCGGCGAGAGCGAGATCGCCTATCGCCAACCTCCCGAGGACAAATGGTACGCGGTGCCGTTCGAAGAGGCCGGAAGCTCCTTCCGGCTCGGCCCCCCGCGGGTCCTCTTCGGCGACCACGCCCTGCCCCAGGGTCCGATGGCCTTTGCCAGGGACGGTAAGCGCGCGCTCGTGGGGGTGACTCCCGACGAAGACGCGCTCGGGCAACTCACCGTCGTGACGAACTGGTCGGCGGATCTCAAGAAGTGACGCTCGCCTCCGGTACACGCCTCGGGCCTTACGAAATCCTGTCGCCGCTCGGTGCGGGGGGTATGGGCGAGGTGTACCGGGCGCGGGACGCGAAGCTGAACCGCGAGGTGGCGATCAAGGTGCTGCCGGAGGCGGTGG
>JAYRMU010000043.1:0-37245 GCA_041912555.1 Thermoanaerobaculia bacterium | reverse complement strand
CGGGATCCTGCAGCTGCGGGGCGAGGCCCTTCCCTACGTGCGGCTGCGCGACGTCTTCGGCGCGGGGGGCGCCGCGCCCGAGCGCGAGAGCGTGGTCGTCGTCCGCCACGAGCTCTCCCGGGCGGGCCTGGTCGTGGACCGGCTGCACGGCCAGAGCCAGGCGGTCATCAAGCCGCTCGGCGAGCTCTTCCAGGGAGTTCGCGGCCTCTGCGGCTCGACGATCCTCGGCGACGGCAGCGTCGCGTTCATCCTCGACGTCCCGGGGCTGCTCGACGACGTGCTCACCCAGAACGCGGCCGCCACGGCGGCCTGAGAACGAAGGAGTCGATCATGAAACGCTGGACAGGGCTTCTCCTCTTCGCCGCGCTCGGCGTCGGCGCCGGCCGCATCGGCGCGGAGGACGCGAGCTCCTACAAGGTCATCGTGAACCCGTCGAACTCCGCGACGCAGCTGTCGCGGCTCAAGGTCGGCGAGCTCTTCCTGAAGAAGACCACCCGCTGGCCCGACGGCCACCCGGTCATGCCGATCGAGCCGTCCGGCAAGTCGCCCGTACGCCAGCGCTTCACGCTGGAGATCTACGGCAAACAGGTCATCGCGATCTCGGCCTACTGGCAGCAGATGATCTTCAGCGGCAAGGGCGTGCCGCCCCCGGAGCGCGCGAACGACGCCGATGTCGTGGCGTTCGTCCGGGACACGCCGGGCGCGGTCGGGTACGTCTGGTCCGGGACCGACGTCTCGGGCGTCAAGGTCGTCGCGGTCACGGATTGACCGGGCGCCGCAAGAAGGAGAAGCCCATGTTCAAGAACCTGACCCTCCGTTGGAAGGTGATCCTCCTTCCGTGCTTTGCCGCGGTCGGGTTTCTCCTGCTCCTGACCGTGAACTTCGTGCTCGGGCGCCGCGAGGAGAAGCAGCTCGGCCTGATCGAGTCGGGCTTCGTCCCGTCCCTCGAGCTCTCCCGCGACCTCGAGGACATGCTGACCGCCCTGCAGCGCCAGCTCCAGGACGCCGTGGCCGCCCAGGACGCCGAGGCCCTGACGGCGGCCGAGTCCGTCCGGGATCGTTTCCTCAAGCGGCTCGAGGACGAGAAGGACAACCCGGTGATCGACCGCGACGACCGGGAAAAGCTCGTGCGGTCCTTCCAGGAGTACTGGGGGCTCGCCAACACCGTGAGCCGGCGCATGATCTCGGCCAGGGCCGGCGAGGACCTCACGCAGAACCTGACGGCCATGACGGCCCAGTTCAACCAGATCACGGAGACCCTCAAGGGGCGGACGCGGCACGACCGCGAGGCCGTCCAGGCGGCGTTCGGGGCCGCGCGGGCGAGCCAGCACTGGCGCTGGGGCGCGATGTCGGGCATCGCCCTCCTGTGCCTCGTGGTTTCGATCGCGGTGGCGCTGCTCGTGACGCGCGCGGTCGGGGCGCCCCTCTCCGCGATGACGTTCCACCTCGAGCAGATGGTCCAGGGCGGGGGAGACCTGACGCGCCGGATCCCGGTCGCTTCGCGCGACGAGATCGGGCAGATGGCGACCCACTTCAACCGGTTCGTCGAGCGCCTGGCCGAGATCATCGGCGACGTCCGCAGCCGGGCGAGCGCCGTGACGGGCGCCTCGTCCCACGTGGTCGCCGTGTCCGGGCAGGTCCTGTCCGCGTCGGGCCAGGTGTCCGCGTCGGCGCAGGTCGTGTCGCAGGGCACGAGCGAGCAGGCCGCCTCGGTCGAGGAGACGACGTCGTCGCTCGAGCAGATGAGCGCCTCGATCACGCAGAACGCCGAGAACAGCCGCCAGATGGAGCAGATGGCGCTCCAGGGGGCGAAGGACGCCGAGCAGAGCGCGGCCTCGGTCAAGGAAACGATGCTCGCGATGCAGGAGATCGCCGAGAAGGTCTCGATCGTCGAGGAGATCGCGTACCAGACCAACCTGCTGGCCTTGAACGCCGCCATCGAGGCGGCGCGGGCGGGCGAGCACGGGCGCGGCTTCGCCGTCGTGGCCACCGAGGTGCGCAAGCTGGCCGAGCGCAGCCAGGCGGCGGCCAAGGAGATCGGCGGCCTGGCGGGCTCCTGCGTGCGCCTGGCCGAGCGTTCCGAGGCCCTCCTCGAGAAACTCGTGCCGTCCATCCGCAAGACCACGGACCTCGTGCAGGAGGTCGCGGCGGCCTCCGCCGAGCAGTCCTCGGGCGTCGCCCAGATCAACCGCGCCCTCGGCCAGGTGGACCACGTGACGCAGCGCAACGCCTCGTCGGCCGAGGAGCTGTCCTCGACGGCCGAGGAGATGGCGAGCCAGGCCGACGCGATGCGGCGCCAGGCCGAGGCGGTTCTGAAGCAGGCCGAGAGCCTGCACCGGCTGATGGCGTTCTTCCGGATCGGCGGCGGCGCCGACGCGCCCGCGGCCGGAGCCGAGGCCGCGGTCCCGGCGCCCGAGCCCCCCGATCCGTGGGAGACGGTGGCCGAGGCGAGCGAGGCCGCTGCCTTCGCGCCGTTCCTCGCGGCCCGCTCCAACGGCGGCAACGGCGGGAGCGACGGCGACTTCCGGCGGACCTGGGAGTCCTGAGGCGGCCATGCTCCAGAACCTGAAGATCGGCACGCGGCTCGGCATCGCCATGGGCCTCGGCGTCGCCACGACGGTCCTGATCGCGGCGCTCGGGTACAGCGGCATCGCCCGCGTCTCGAACATGACGACGTCCATGCTCTCCCACGAGGCGAAGCTCGCCTCGGTGTCGGCCTCCGCGCGGGCGGACGTCCAGGCCATGCGGCGCTTCGAGAAGGAGCTCGCGATGCACGTCGGCGGCGCCGACCAGGAGGCCGAGGACCTGGCCCGGTGGAACGACCAGCGCTATCGCCTGACCGAGCGTCTCGCGAGCCTCGAGCGCGACTCCGAGGCGGTCGAGGACCGGGAGCTTGCGCGCACCATGCGCACGGACCTCGCGGCCTACGAGACCGGCTTCTACCGCGTCGTCGGCCTCGTGCGCCAGCGGTCGCTCAAGACCACCGCGGACGTCAGCCGCGAAATGGGGTCCTACCGCGAGGCCGTCGAGCGCCTCGAGAAGTCCGCCGGAGACGTGGCCGCCGCCAACTTCAAGCGCATGGGCGAGCGCGAGAAGGTCCTCGACGCGCAGAAGGCGTGGACGGCGCGCGCCATGGTGGCCGTGATGCTCGTGACGACGCTGCTCGGCGCGGCCCTGTCGGTTTCGCTCGCCCGCGGCGTGACGCGGCCGATCCTGGCGGCGGTCCGGGTCACGGAGGCGATCGCCGGGGGAGACCTGGCGGTGGCCGTCCCCGCGTCGGGGCGCGACGAGGTCGGGCAGCTGCTCGCGGCGATGGGCGCGATGGCCTCGCGCCTGCGCGGGGTCGTGGCCGAGGTGCGCTCGGGTGCGGACGCGCTGGCGCAGACGTCGGGCCACGTCGTCGGCGTGGTCGCCCAGGTCTCCTCGGCGTCGAGCCAGGTCTCGGCCTCGGCGCAGACGCTGTCGCAGGGCACGAGCGAGCAGGCGGCCTCGGTGCAGGAGACGACCTCCTCGCTCGAGGAGATGAGCGCCTCGATCACGCAGAACGCCGAGAACAGCCGCCAGATGGAGCAGATGGCCCTCCAGGGGGCGCGCGACGGCGACGCCAGCGCCCGCTCGGTGGACGACACGGTCGAGGCAATGCGGTCGATCGCCGAGAAGATCTCGATCGTCGAGGAGATCGCGTACCAGACCAACCTGCTGGCGTTGAACGCCGCGATCGAGGCGGCGCGGGCGGGGGAGCACGGCCGCGGGTTCGCGGTGGTGGCCACGGAGGTGCGCAAGCTGGCCGAGCGCAGCCAGGCGGCGGCCCGGGAGATCGGCGGCCTGGCGGCCTCGTCGGTCAGGGTCGCGGAAGGGTCCCGGCAGCTTCTGGGCGAGCTCGTGCCCTCGATCCGGAGGACCTCGGACCTCGTCCAGGAAGTCGCCGCGGCCTCCCTCGAACAGTCCTCCGGCGTCGCGCAGATCAACCGCGCGCTCGCCCACGTGGACCAGATCACGCAGCGCAACGCCTCGTCTGCCGAGGAGCTGTCCTCGACGGCGGAGGAAATGGCGAGCCAGGCCGACGCGATGCGGCAGCAGGCCGAGTCGGTCCTCCGCCAGGCGGAGGGACTCCACCGCGTGGTGGCGTTCTTCCGGACGGACGCGACGGCCTCGCCGGCTCCGGCCGCCGAGCCGCGCGCCGAGGCCCCCGCCGCCGGCGCCGCCCGGCCGGAGGCCGCGCCCTCTCCCGAGGCGTTCGCGGCCCCGATGCCGGTCGTCGCCTTCGCCGCCGCGCGGCGGCCGTCCCCGCGCGCCGCGGGAGCGCCCGAGCGCGAATTCCGGCGCTTCTGAGAACGGAGACGACGCCATGATGCCGATGCCCGCCGCCGCACGGACGCCCGACAGGGCCCAGTACCTGACCTTCTCGCTCGCGGGCGGGGAGTACGCGATCGCGGTCCTGAGAGTCCGCGAGATCATCGAGCACGAGTCCGTGACCCGCGTGCCGTCCACGCCCGCCTTCATCCGCGGCGTCATCAACCTGCGCGGCAGCGTGGTCCCGGTCGTGGACCTCGCCCGCAAGTTCCGCCTTCCCGAGAGCCCGGTGACCAAGCGGACCTGCATCGTGATCGTGGAGGTCGAAGCCGAGGCCGGGCGGATCGTGCTCGGCGTCCTCGCCGACGCGGTCAACCAGGTCGTCGAGTTCCGGCCCGAGGAGATCGAGGCGCCGCCGTCGTTCGGCACGCCCATCCGCGTCGACTACCTCCGCGGCCTCGGCAAGCTCGGCAGCGAGTTCGTGCTGATCCTCGACACGGATCGCGTGCTGTCGGCGGGCGAGCTCGCCGACGTCGGCAGCGTCCCCGGCGAGCCGGACGCGGCGCAAGCCGCCCCGGCCCCCTCCGCGACGGCCGGCAGGGACGCCGCGCAGGGAGGCCGCGCGTGACGCTTGCGGCCCGCACGGCGGCGCCCGTCCTCCTCGACGAGAGCGAGCGCATCCGCCCGATCAGCGAGCGGGAGTTCGCGCTGTTCCAGGCGCTCATCCTGAAGGACGTCGGGATCTACCTCGCGCCCGCCAAGAAGGCCCTGCTCGTCGGCCGCCTGACCAGGCGGCTGCGGGCGCTCGGCCTCGCGTCCTTCGGTGCCTACTACCAGCGCATCGTGGAGGAGGACGACCGCGCCGAGCGGATCCAGATGCTCGACTGCATCTCCACGAACGAAACGCACTTCTTTCGCGAGCCGCGCCAGTTCGAGTTCCTGGAGCGGCACGTCATCCCGGTGTGGAAGGAGCGCGGGCCCCGCGTCCTGCGCATCTGGAGCGCCGGCTGTTCGACGGGCGAGGAGCCGTACTCGCTGGCGATGATGCTGCTCCACCACTTTCCGCCGGGATCCGGCCGCCAGATCGAGATCCTCGCCACCGACATCTCGACCCGCGTCCTCGCGCGCGCCGAGGCGGCCGTGTGGCCGCTCGAGAAGTCCCCCGAGATTCCGATCGCCTACCGGAAGGCCTTCATGATGCGGGGCACGGCTTCGCAGGAGGGCAAGATGAAGGCGGCGCCGGAGATCAGGGCGCTCGTGCGCTTCGAGCGCCTGAACCTGAACGAGGACCGCTACCCGGTGCGCGGGCCGTTCCACCTGATCTTCTGCCGCAACGTGCTCATCTACTTCCAGATGGAGACGAAGCTCAAGGTCATCCACCGGCTGCTGGACGTGCTCGCGCCCGACGGCCTCCTCTTTCTCGGGCACGCGGAGAGCCTGAACGCGGTGACCGACCGCGTGGCGACCGTGGTGCCGACGGTGTACGCCCACGCCCGGCCCCGCGCGGCCGCGCGTCCCCTCGTCACGCCCGAGGAGGCGCGCACGGCATGAGCGGACCGCGCGCGACGTCGCCCGGCGCCCCGGCGCCCGCGGGCCCGGCCCGCGCCGAGCGGCCGCTCCAGGTGCTCGTCGTGGACGACTCGGCCGTCGTCCGCCAGACGCTGTCCGCGCTCTTTGCGCTGGAGGGCATCGAGGCGGCGGTCGCGGCCGATCCCTACATCGCGATGGAGAAGATGGCGCGGCAGCGGCCCGACGTGATCGTTCTCGACCTCGAGCTGCCGCGCATGCACGGCCTCGACTTCCTGGCGCGGATCATGGCGGAGGACCCCATCCCCGTGGTGGTGTGCTCGGCCCTGACCGGCGACGGGACCGACGCCGCGATGCGCGCCCTCGAGGAGGGCGCCGTCGCCGTCGTGACGAAGCCGAAGCTCAACATCCGCGAGTTCCTCCACGAGTCCGCGGTCCTGTTCGTGGACGCCGTCCGCGGCGCGGCGCAGGCGCGGGTGGACAAGCGCCGGCCCCTGGCCGCTTCGCCGCGCCTGACGGCCGACGCCGTTCTGCCGCCGCGGCCCGGCCCGGGCGCCGGCGTCCCGGCCGACCGCATCGTCGCGATCGGCGCCTCGACGGGCGGCACCGAGGCCCTGGCCGCCCTCCTGCAGGCCATGCCGCCCGACGGGCCGGGGATCGTCGTCGTCCAGCACATGCCGGAAGGCTTCACGGCCGCCTTCTCGGCGCGCCTGAACGGCCTCTGCCGGATCGAGGTGCGCGAGGCGGCGGCGGGAGACCGCGTGCGGCCGGGCCTCGCTCTCATCGCGCCCGGCAACCGGCACGCGCTCGTGCGCCGACGCGCGGACGCCTACGAGATCGAGCTCTCCGACGGCCCGCTCGTGTCGCGGCACCGTCCGAGCGTGGACGTGCTCTTCCGGTCGGTCGCGCAGGCGGCGGGGGGCGGCGCGATCGGCGTGCTGATGACCGGCATGGGCGACGACGGCGCGCGGGGGCTCCTGGAAATGAAGCAGGCCGGGGCGGCGACGCTCGCCCAGGACGAGTCCTCCTGCGTCGTGTTCGGCATGCCGCGCGAGGCGATCGCCCGGGGCGCCGTGGACGAGGTCGTCGGCCTCGACCGGCTGCCCGCCGCGATCCTGAAGCGCGCCGCCCGGCCGGCGGCCGCCGCCGGAGGCCGCGCATGAGCGAGGTCCGGACGTCGAACCTCGAGGCGCTGGTGCGGGGGCTCGCCGACAAGAGCCACGCCCTCTCCAACGACCTCGCCGAGCAGGTCGAGAGGCTGGCGCGCCGCGCCCGCGAGCTCGAGGAGGACCTCGGGGCGGCGCAGTCCCTGCTCGCGCAGCAGCCCGCCGGAAACGGAAGCGGGAACGGGAACGGGAACGGCCACGGCGACGGCGCCCGCCCGGCCGCGGACCTGGAGCGCGAGAACCGCGAGTTCGCCCGGCGCTGCGTCCAGCTCGAGGAGCACTCGGCCAACCTCGCGAACCTCTACGCGGCGACGTACCAGCTGCACGCGACCCTCGAGCCGGACGCCGTCGTCAACTGCATCGTCGAGATCTCGGTCAACCTCATCGGCGCGGCCGAGTTCTCGCTCTACCTCCTCGAGGAGGCCAAGGGCGACTTCGTCCTGCGTGTGCGCGAAGGCGACCTGCCGCCCGAGATCACGCACCTGCCCGAGCCCGTGTACCCGCTCGAGCAGGCGGCGGCCGTCGAGAAGCGGACCCTCTTCGCGGTCGAGAAGCAGGAGGGGCCGCTCTGCTGCGTGCCGCTCCTCCACGAGGAGAAGCTCGTCGGGCTTCTCTCGATTTACGCGCTCCTCTCGCACAAGGCCGCGTTCACGCCGCTCGACCGGGAGCTGCTCGAGCTGCTCTCGGGGCAGGCGGCGGTGGCGCTGGTCTCGTCGCAGTCCCACGCCTCGATCGACCGGAAGCTGAAGACGGTCCAGCGCGTGATGGACTTCATCAAGAAGAGCTGACGCGATGGACGCCGCCGCCATGCCCGAGACTCCCCAGCAGCCCGACGCGCGCGCCCTCGAAGGGCGCCTCGAGGACCTTCCGCTCTGCGACATCCTGCAGGTCCTGCAGGTCAGCGGGAAGACGGGCGGCCTCTTCCTGACGCACGCGGACGGCCGCACGGCCGTCGTCCTGTTCCGCAACGGCCGCATCGTGCAGGTCGTCGGCGCCGAGAACTACCAGCCGCTCGGCGAGCGGCTCGAGCAGCGCGGCGTGATCACGAAGAAGCAGCTCGACGACGCCTCCGCCTACATGGCCTCCTTTCCCGGCATGCGCCTCGGCGACGCCCTCGTGGAGCTCGCGTGCCTGACGCGCGGCCACGTCGAGGCCGAGGTCAAGTCCATGATGGCCGAGACGGTGCACGGCCTCATGTCCTGGGACGAGGGGCAGTTCGAGTTCCGCGTCGGCCTCCTTTGGCCGGGGCCCGAGGTCCCGCAGTCGTCCAACGACTTCCTGCTCGAGGAGGGCGTCGAGCCGCAGCGGATCATCGTGGACATGGCCGAGCGCCGGGCCGCCGACGACACGGCGCCGCTGCGGCGGGCGCCGAAGTCCGCCGAGGAGCAGGCCGAGGAGGAGGTGCAGGCCCTCCTCCTCTCGCTCAACGAGGGCAAGGACGCCGAAGGCGAGCCCGGCGATCCGGACGCCTTCCGCGCCGCCCGCAAGTTCCTCTCGCTCTCGGAGGAGCTGTTCTCGGTCCAGGGCCGCGGCGAGATGGGCCTCGTGCTGCTGCGGTACGCGAGCGAGCTCTACTCGGACGGGGCGCTGCTGCACTGCCAGCCGACGGGGTTCAAGGTCCTCGGCCAGTTCGGCTCGCCGATGGTCTGGGGCGCCGAGACCTACGCCCCCGGCAAGACGTTCTTCTCCAAGGAGGAATGCCCGGTCCTCGAGATGGTGCGCACGGCCCAGCGCCCGTATGCGGGCCTGGTGCGGCGCACCCCGGAGGGCGCGCTCGTCCCGGCCGTCAAGGGCACCGCCGGCGTCGTCGCGGCCCTGATGATCCCGATGACCGTGCTCGGCTCGGTGACGCTCGTCCTCGTCTGCCGGACCGCGGTCGCCGGGGCGCCGGACGCGCGCGCCCTCGTCGCGCTGGCGCGCCAGGTCGCGCTGGCGTTCGAGAACCTGACGCTGCGGGACCTCGCGCAGAGGAAGGGAAAGACGGCGTAGTTTCCCGGGTCGAGCGGCCGCACGGCGCCTAAAGGGATCCCTCGTCGCTTCGCTCCTCGGGATGACAGGGGGAGGACGTTCCTCGGGGATGGCGGGAGGGCGTTCCTCGGGGATGGCGGCAGGGCGTTCCTCGGGGATGGCGGGAGGGCGGACGCCGTGATGACGGCGGAGGGCGTGTTCCTATCGCCGGTGTGTCCCTCGTTGGTCCGCCCTCTCCCTTTGTCATCCCGAGCGCAGCGAGGGATCCCTTTAGGTGCCGCGGTGCCGGTCGAAGCGCGGTCCGTCGCGCTTGCCCGTCCCGTGATGACAGGTCCCATCCGGACTAGAATCAGGGCCGATGGCCGCCACCCGAACCTCCGAAATCCTCGACCGCGCGCTCGCGGGCGAGCGCCTCACTTCGGCCGAGGCCGTGACCCTCCTCGAGGAGGGAAACCTCCTCGCGCTCGGCGCCGCGGCGAACGCGGTGCGCAACCGCGTCAACGACCCGGCCGTCGCGACGTACATCGTGGACCGCAACATCAACTACACGAACGTCTGCGTCTACCGCTGCCAGTTCTGCGCCTTCTACCGTCCGTCGGCCGACCACCCCGAGGCCTACGTCCTCTCGCACGAGCAGATCGGCGAGAAGATCCAGGAGACGATCGACCTCGGCGGCACGGGCGTGCTCCTCCAGGGCGGCGTCCACGCGGACCTGCCGTTCTCCTTCTACGAGGAGATGTTCCGCTACATCCGGACGACGTTTCCGACCATCCACCTCCACGCCCTCTCGGCGCCGGAGGTCTATTTCCTCCAGAAGATCACCAAGTGGCCGATGCGCGACGTCATCGCGCGCCTGAAGGACGCGGGCCTCCAGTCCATCCCGGGCGGCGGCGCCGAGATCCTCGAGGATTCGGTCCGCAAGCGCATCTGGTCGCTGACGAAGGCCCCGACCGAGAAGTGGGTGGACGTCCACGAGTCCGCGCACGGGCTCGGCATGCGCACGACCGCCACGATGATGTTCGGCGTGGGGGAGACCTACGACCAGCGCGTCGAGCACATGGAGGTGGTCCGCGATCTGCAGGACCGCACCGGCGGCTTCACGGCGTGGATCCCGTGGACGTTCCAGAAGGAAAACACCGAGCTCGACGGCAAGGTCGACGAGGCCGGCGGCTTCGAGTACCTGAAGACCCTCGCCGTCTCGCGCCTCTTTCTCGACAACGTGAAGCACGTCCAGGGCTCGTGGGTCACGCAGGGCCCGAAGATCGGGCAGGTGTCGCTCTCCTTCGGCGCCGACGACCTCGGCTCCATCATGATCGAGGAGAACGTCGTCTACGCCGCCGGCGCGCGCAACAAGATGAGCCAGGACGAGATGCGTCGCGTCATCGCCGACGCCGGCTACGCGCCGGTCCAGCGGCGGACGCTGTACGACGCGTGCCAGGAGCCCTGCTGCACCGGGCCGATCCCGGCGCCCAAACCCGCCCACGGGGAATTGCCCGCCCTGGGTGCGGATCTCGACGCCGGGCTGGCATCGGCGTAGCGCCGAACCCGGCGCCTCAGGTTCTCTACGGCGACGACGCCGTCGGAGCCCGCCGCGTCCCCTCGCGGCGCCCCTGCTCCCAGCACGAGCCCGCGTAGAAGCCGACCGCCAGCAGAACCACTCCGCCGACGGCGCGCAGCCAGACGCGGGTGCGGCGGTGCTTCCAGGGCGGCTCGGAGCGGAACGTGACGCGCTCGGACGCCTGGCGCAGCTGTTCGGCCTGGAGGGCGCGCAGGTCGAGGAGCAGGTCGCGCGCCGACTGGTAGCGGTCGGCCGGGTCCTTCTCGAGGCAGCGGAACACGAAGGGCCGCAGCTGGTCGGGGATCTTGTCCACCTCGGCGTGCTTGCGGGGATCGTCGCGCAGGACCGCGCCGAGCGTCTCGACGGGGCTGTCGCGCATGAAGGCGCGTCGGCCGGTGAGCATCTCGAAGAACGTCGCGCCGAGCGAGAAGATGTCGGTCCGGCCGTCGATCGGCTTGCCGCGCACCTGCTCGGGGGACATGTAGCCGGCGGTCCCGACGAGGAACTGGGAGCTCGATCCGCGCCCGCCCGTGATGGTGTCGGAAAGCCCCGAGGTCCGCGCGGGCTGCTCGATGCGGGCAATCCCGAAGTCGAGGATCTTCGCCCGGCCCTCGTTGGTCAGGAAGATGTTGTCGGGCTTGATGTCGCGGTGGATGATCCCCTTCTCGTGGGCCGCCGCGAGCCCCTCGGCGATCTGGCTGGCGACCTCGACCGCCTTCTGCGGATGGAGGGGCCCGGATCGGAGCCGGTCGGCGAGCGACTCGCCCTGCAGCAGCTCCGTGACCGCGTAGGGGACCGCCTTGAAGGAGCCCGTGTCGTGGATCGCGAGGATGTTCGGGTGGTTCAGCGTGGCGACCGCGCGGGTCTCGCGGTCGAACCGGTGCAGGCTGTCGGCGTCGTGCGCGGCGGCGTCGGGCAGGAGCTTGAGGGCGACCTCGCGCCGCAGGCGGGTGTCGCGGGCGCGGTAGACCTCTCCCATCCCGCCCTTTCCGAGGGGCGCGATGATCTCGTAGGGGCCGAGCTGCTCTCCGGCGGCGAGGGTCATTCGGCGTAAGGATACAGGGAAGCGCTACACTTCCGGCGGGATGGAAATCTGGCTGTTGCGCCACGCCGTCGCCGAGGACCAATCGGCCTCCGGGCGGGACTCGGACCGGACGCTGACCGAGGACGGCCACAGGCGCGCCCGCGAGGTGGCCCGGGGACTGGCGGCGCTCGAGCCGGGGATCGAGCTCGTCCTGACGTCCCCCTACGCGCGCGCCCGCCAGACCGCGGAGCCCGCGGCGCGGGCCCTGAAGCTCGCGGCGAACCTGCGGGAGACGGCCTCCCTGGTCCCCGAGAGCGACCCGGAGGACGTGCTCGCGGAGATCCGGGCCGAAAAGATCGAATCGGTCCTGCTGGTCGGGCACGAGCCGCACCTCGGCGCTCTGCTCGGGCGCCTGGTGACCGGCCGCGCCGGATTCGCGATCCCCATGAAGAAGGCGGCGGTCGCCCGCCTCTCCTGGCACGGCTCCGGGCCGGCCGCGCTGCGCGCCCTCCTGCCCCCGCGCGTCCTGGCCCGCCTGGGCGCTGACGAGGCCTGAAACGGACCCGGCGGCCGATTCGATAGACTTCCCCCGACCGTCAGCCGTTTCACTACTGAGGAGGAACTCCATGGGCAAGCTCGCACTCGGATGCCTCGGGATTCTCATCGTCGTGGTCGTCATCGCCGGGATCTCCTTCGCCGGAACCTACAACCGCCTCGTCACCCTCGGCGTGGACGTGGACAAGCAGTGGTCCGAGGTCGAGAACCAGTACCAGCGGCGGGCGGACCTCGTTCCGAACCTCGTCCAGACGGTCCAGGGCGCGGCGAACTTCGAAAAGGAGACGCTGACGGCGGTCACGGAGGCGCGCGCCTCGGTCGGGCGCGCCACGGTCACGCCGGGCAAGGCGCCGGCCGACGCCGAGTCGCTCGCCCGCTACCAGCAGGCGCAGGACCAGCTCGGATCCGCGCTGCAGCGCCTCCTCGTCGTCTCGGAGCGCTACCCGGAGCTCAAGGCCAACCAGAACTTCCGCGACCTGCAGGCGCAGCTCGAGGGCACCGAGAATCGGATCGCGGTGGCCCGCGGGCGCTTCAACGACTCGGCGCAGCAGTACAACACCGTCCTGAAGAAGTTCCCCACGAACCTCATCGCCGGGATGCTCGGCTTCAAGGAGAAGCCCTTCTTCAAGGCGACGACGCCGGGCGCGGAACAGGCCCCGAAGGTGCAGTTCAACTTCAACAACGCGGCGCCGACGGCGGCGCCGGCGCATTGAGCGGGAGACCGCGAACGGGCGCCGGCGGGGGGCGGGAGGCGGGAGGCAGGAGGCCGGAGGTCGGCGGGTGAGCCTTCGCAGGGCGTCCGTCTGGGTGACACTGGGGATCGCCCTGGCGGCGTCCGCGCTCGCGGATCGCTACGACGCGCTGATCCCGGAGAAGCCGCAGCGCTACGTCACGGACCGCGCCGGGGTCTTCGGGCCGGGCCAGGCCGAGGCGCTCAACGCGCGGCTCGAGCAGTTCGAGCGCGAGACCTCCGACCAGATCCTGGTCTGGGTGGACAGGAAGGTCCCCGAGGGGTTCGCGCTCGAGGACTTCACCGTGCGCGCCGCGCAGAAGTGGGGCGCGGGCCAGAAGAAGGAGGACAACGGGGCGGTCCTCTTCGTCTTCACCGAGGACCGGAAGGTGCGGATCGAGGTCGGCTACGGCCTCGAGGGCCCGCTGCCCGACGTGACGGCCAAGCGGATCATCGACGGCGAGATCGTCCCGGCCTTCCGCGCGGGCGACTATCCCGCGGGCATCGCGGCGGGCGCGGGGGCGATGATGGCCGCCGTGAAGGGGGAGTACAAGGGCTCGGGGCGGACGGTCGACGAGGGGCGGCGCCGCAAGAACGACCAGTTCGGCACCTGCCTGACGATGGCGATCTTCTTCGGCGTCTTCTTCGTCCTCCCGATGATCTTCCGCCGCAACCGCTTCCGGTCCCACGGCGGCGGAGGCTGGTGGATGGGGGGCGGAGGCTTCGGGGGCGGGGGCTTCGGCGGCGGCGGCGGGTTCGGCGGCTTCTCGGGCGGCGGGGGAGGCGGCGGGTTCTCGGGCGGAGGCGGCTCGTTCGGCGGCGGCGGCGCCTCGGGGAGCTGGTAGGCGATGGCGAGCTTCTTCTCGAAATTCGACTCGGAGCGCATCGTCGCGGCGATCGCCGCCGCGGAGAAGACGACGTCGGGCGAGATCCGCGTCCACGTCACGCGCCGGGTCCCGAAGAACCTGGAGGAGCGCGCGGCGCGCCGGTTCGAGCTGCTCGGGATGACGAAGACGTCGCTGCGCAACGGCGTTCTCATCTACATCGCGCCGAAGGCGCGGCAGTTCCGGATCTTGGGCGATCTCGGGATCCACGAGAAGTGCGGCGAGGGATTCTGGAAAGAGGTCGCCACGGCGATGGAGGAGTCCTTTCGGAGGGGCGAGCTGACCGAGGGCGTCGTCCGCGGCGTCGAGAAGGTCGGCGAGGTGCTTTCGCGGCACTTTCCGCGCCGCGCCGGCGACCGCAACGAGCTGCCGAACGCCATCGACGAGGAGTGAAATGAGGGCTCTAAGTCCCTGATTTCACTGGGGCTTGACTTTGCCCCGAAAACCCTTATGATTCGCGGCTCTTATGTACGCCATCGTCCGCACCGGCGGGAAACAGCTCAAGGTCGCCGCAGGCGACGTCGTCCGGATCGAAAAGCCGGCCGGCGACACCATCAAGAAGGGCGAGTCGCTCGCGCTTTCCGGAGCGAGCGTGATCCTCGTGTCCGGGGACGGCGGCGTGCGCACCGGCGCCGAAGCGCTCAAGGGCGTGAAGGTCCAGGCGAAGGTCCTCGGCGAGATCCGCACGCGCAAGGTCCTGGTCTTCAAGAAGAAGCGCACCAAGCAGTACCGGCGCACCAAGGGCCATCGCCAGACGATGATCCAGGTCCGCATCGAAGCGATCGAAGGCTAGGAGGGCCCCGTGGCACACAAGAAAGGTCAGGGTTCCTCCCGCAACGGCCGCGACTCCAACTCCCAGCGCCTCGGCGTCAAGGCCTTCGGCGGCCAGGTCGTTCCGGGCGGGACGATCATCGTCCGCCAGCGCGGCACGAAGTTCGTCCCCGGCGTCAACGTCGGCCGCGGCAAGGACGACACGCTCTTCGCGAAGGTAGCCGGCACGATCCGCTTCAACGACAAGGGCCGCCTCGGCCGCACGATCTCGGTCGAGCCCGTCCAGTAGGCCCGCGACGCTGCCGCGTCGCTTGGGATTCCAGTTTCAGGTTTCCGGTCTCGAGTTTCAGGACGTGGCGTCCTGCATTCCTGCCTGAAATCTGAAACCTGAAATCGGAAACCTGAAACCCACATGTTCATCGACACCGCCGAAATCCACGTCAAGGCGGGCGACGGCGGCAACGGCTGCATCGCCTTCCGGCGCGAGAAGTTCGTCCCCCGGGGCGGGCCCTCGGGGGGTGACGGCGGCCACGGCGGCTCCGTCTGGGCCGTCGCCGACCCGGCGTACAACACGCTGTACCACCTGCGGCACCAGAACCAGTTCCGCGCCCAGCGCGGCGAGCACGGCATGGGCTCGAACCGGCACGGCAAGACCGGCGAGGACGTCGAGGTGCGCCTGCCGCTCGGGTCGGTCGTCGTGGACGCGGACACGGGCGAGCGTCTCGCGGACCTCGTCAACGCGGGCGAGCGCGTGCGCCTCGTCAAGGGCGGCAACGGGGGATGGGGCAACCAGCACTTCGCGACGCCGACGCGCCAGGCGCCCCGCTTCGCGAAGCCGGGCCTGCCCGGCGAGGAGCGGCGCCTGGCGATCGAGCTCAAGCTCCTGGCCGACGTGGCCATCATCGGGTTCCCGAACGCGGGAAAGTCGACGCTCATCTCGGCCATCTCCGCGGCCAAGCCGAAGATCGCCGACTACCCGTTCACGACCCTCGTGCCGCACCTCGGCGTCGTCACGTCCCACCACGACCGGCGCACCCTCGTCGTGGCGGACATTCCCGGCCTCATCGAGGGCGCCCATCGCGGCGCGGGCCTCGGGATCCGGTTCCTCAAGCACGTCGAGCGGTGCCGGCTGCTGTGCCACCTCGTCGACGCCTCGGCCGCCGGCGACGCCGAGCCCGACGTCGCGACGATCGAGGCCGAGCTCGCGCAGTTCTCGCCCGAGGTCGCGCGGAGGCCCCGGGTCGTCGTCGCGTCGAAGTGCGACGCCGTCTCCGACCCCGACCGCGTGCCCTCGATCCGCCGGGCGGCCGAACGCCGGAGCCTGCCGTTCCTCGAGGTCTCGGCGGCGACCGGCGCGGGGTTGAAGGAGCTCGTCGGGTTCCTGTTCCACGAAGTGGCCGAGGCGGAGAGTCTCAAGTTTCAGGCTCCAGGTTTCAAGGAGCAGCCCGACGCGGATGGCTCTGAAGCTCCGATCCCTGAGATCCCTGAAACCTGAAACCTGAAACCTGAAACAATCCCTCTCCATGCGCATCGGCGTCTTCGGCGGCACGTTCGACCCCGTCCACAACGGCCACCTCCTGCCGATCGAGGCCGCCGCGATGAAGTTCCAGCTGCGGCGCGTCCTCTACGTGCCCGCCCGCCTGTCGCCCCACAAGGACGCCCCGCCGACCGACGCGCGGCACCGCGTCGCGATGCTGGCGCTGGCGCTCGCGGGCCGGCCGGACTGGTCGATCGATCTCGAGGAGCTCGACCGCGAGCCGCCGTCCTACACGGTGGACACGCTGCGCGCGATCGCCGCGCGGCAGCCGGGCGACGAGCTGTGGCTGCTGATGGGCACGGACATCCTCGCGGGGTTCGGGCGCTGGCGCGAGCCGGAGGCGATCCTCGGCCTCGCGCGGATCGCGGCCTTCGAGCGGGAGCCCTTCGCCGGGAGCGCGGTCCGCGTGCCCGAGGTGAAGGGCCTGTCCGATCGGCTGTCCGTTTTCGACGCCGGATCGGTTAGAATCTCCTCGACGGAACTCCGGAGCGAGCTGGCAGCAGGCAGGAGCATCGGGGGCAAGGTTCCGGGGCCGGTCGCGGAGTACATGACGAAGCACGGTCTCTACAGACCCGGGATGCCGCAGCGTTGAAGCCCGGCCTCTCCTCCCAGGACAAGGTCCGGGAAGGTCTCACCGCGGCGCTCGACCGCAAAGCCGCCGCCGTCCTCGTGTTCAATCTCACCGACCTGACCACGATGGCGGATTACTTCGTCCTGTCCACGGCGAGCTCGGATCGCCAGGCCCGCGCCATCGCGGAGGCCATCGCCGAGAAGCTCGGCCCCGCGAGCTCCGTCGAGGGCATGCAGACCGCGAACTGGATCCTCATGGATTACGGCGACGTGGTGTTCCACGTCTTCCAGGAAGAGGCGCGCCGGTTCTACGCCCTCGAGCGCCTGTGGGGCGACGCGCCCAACGAGACCGGGGAGTTCGGCGGCCTCCCGGCGGCGCCGTACGAGAGCAGGCGAACGGTTTGAATCGGCTCCCCGACGGGGCCGGGAGAGAGTAAGCGGCCGCGCGAGTCGCACCCATGGCGGCAAAGACGACGGGTGGACTTCGGTCGCAGTTCCGGACGCGCAACCGCGCGCTCGCCCGCGAGATCGACGCCCTCGACCGGGCGGCGAACCTTCCTTCGACGATCCTGATCCTCGGCGAGAGCGGCACGGGGAAGGACCGGCTCGCCCGCGCCATCCACGACGTCTCGGTGCGCGCCGCGAGCCCTTTCGTGCGCGTGGACGCGGCGAACCTCTCCGACGAGCTCTTCGAGAGCGAGCTGTTCGGGCACGAGCGCGGCGCCTTCACGGGCGCCGTCTCGTCCAAGCGCGGCCTGCTCGAGGTCGCCGAAGAGGGGACCGTGTATCTCGACGAGGTGTCCTCCCTCTCCCCGGCGGCGCAGGCGAAGTTCCTCCGCGTCCTGCAGGAGAAGAGCTTCCGCCGCCTCTCGGGCGTGGCGACGCATCCGTTCCGCGCCCGGCTGATCGTGTCCTCCCGGCGCGACCTCGCGCCCCTCGTGGAAAAGGGCGCCTTCCGCGACGACTTCTTCTATCGCATCGACGTGGTCTCCATCCGGCTGCCGCGCCTGCGCGACCGGCCCGAGGACATCCTTCCCCTCGCCCGCGAGTTCCTGGCGCGGGCGGCCCGCGCCTATGCGCGGCCGGCCCGCCGGTTCACGAAGGAAGCGGAAGCGACGCTCGCCCGCCACCCGTGGCCGGGCAACGTGCGCGAGCTCACGCACGTCGTCGAGAAGGCGGTGCTCGGCGCGGAGGGCGCCGAGGTCGGTCCCGGGGACCTGCCCACGGGCTCTCTCGGCGCGCCGGAGTCGCTCCTCGAGGCCGCGGCCGACAACCGCTGGACGCTGAAGGAGCTGACCGACGTGTTCATCGCCGAAACACTGCGCCGCGCGGGCGGAAACCGCTCGCTCGCGGCCAAGCGGCTCGGCGTGTCGCGGAAGTACCTGTGGGAGCGCGAAAAGAAGGAGCCGGGAAGAGGGCGTTAAATCACGGATCTGCCTGGACTTCTCCCTGAATTCGGGTATCATCGCGCATTCGAAAAAGGACCCCCCCGGGCAACGACGAGGGGGCCCGAGAAAAGGAGACCCACGAATGCCTTCGACCGCCACCAAGCCAGCCCGATTGACGAAGAAGGACATGGAGAAGTACCGGCGGCTTCTCGAAGACAAGAAGGCCACGCTTTCGGCCGAGCTCGCAAAGACCCGCAGCGCGGAGGAAGAGACGACGGAGGAGTCCACCCAGGACATCGCCGACAAGGCGGTCTCGTCCTACACGCGGGAGTTTCTCTATTCGCTGACCGACGGAGAGCGCTCGACGCTGCTCCAGATCGACGACGCCATTGCCCGCGTCGACGAGGCGATCTACGGCCTCTGCATCCACTGCGGCTCGCTCATGACGGAGAAGCGCCTGAACGCGGTTCCCTGGGCGCCTTACTGCCTCGATTGCCAGGAGCTCTCCGAGAAGGGGATGCTCCAGAACTAGCCCTCACGGTTCCCTTGCTCACATGGGCCTCCGCCGGCTTCGCCGACGGAGGCCCTTTTTTCTCCCGCCTTCAGTAGACTGCCCGCGGATGCCGAAAGTCGCGTTCTCCGAGAAGGAGATCCCGAAGTTCGCCGACGCGCCGTCGGCCGTGCTGGTCTCGGGCGACGTCGATTTCTTCGTCGAGGAAGCCGCGGCGCGGGTGCGCGAGGCGCTCGCCGGAAAGGACACGGAGCTGCTCCGGTTCGAGGACGACGCGCCGGCCGAGTCGGTGTCCGACGCGCTGCTCAACCGGTCGCTCTTCGCGGCCCGCCGCGTCGTCGAGCTGGACATCTCGCGCCTGCTCGGAACCGAGTCGCCGGGCAGGCTCGTGACCAGGGCGCTCGAGGCCTGGGGCAAGGGCGGCGCGGGCGGGCGGCGCGAGGCGTTCAAGCACGCGCGCGCCCTGCTCGCCGCGCTCGACCTTCCGCCGGGCGGCGATCCCCAGGAGAACGCGGAGGCCGCCTGCAAGCGGGTCCGCAAGAAGGACGACGCGCCGATCCTGGCCGAGATCCTGAAGGAGCTGCCGGAGGAGAAGAGCGGCGGCCCGGCCGTGCTCAAGGCGGCCCTCCGGACCCTCCTCGAGCGCGGGGGCGAGAACGACGGCACCGTGGCGCTCCTGACGGCGGTGTCGCCGCCGGCCGGCGTGGACCTGCTGCAGGAGATCACCGCGCGCGGCCTCGTCCTCGAGACGGCCGTCGGCGACGAGCCCGAGCCCGCGCTGCGCCGCCTGGCCGCGGCGCTCGCGAAGGAGCACGAGGTCACCCTCGAGCCCGCGGCCGTCGAGCGGCTGCTGACGCGGACGGACGCGGAGCCCGGCAAGTTCGCCTCGGAGCTCGAAAAGCTGCTCGACTGGGCCGGCAAGGGCGGCCGGCTGCGCGCCTCGGACGTCGAGGCCAACGTCGAGGACGAGGCCTCCGAGGACGTCTACGGCCTCTTCGACGCGATCGGTCGGCGCGACGCGGGCGACGCCCTCGCCCGCCTCGAGCGGCTGTTCGACGGGCGCGAGGTCCGGCAGGGAGACCGCGCCGTCGAGAAGATCGAGGAGATCTGGCCCATCCAGCTCTTCGGGATGATCACGAGCGAGGTCCGGCGGATGCTGCTTCTGAGGGCCCGCCTCGAAGGCGCCGGGCCCGCCGGCTTCGACGCCTCCATGACGTACGCGACCTTCCAGGCGAGGGTCCTGCCCCGGCTGATGGCGCCCGCGCCCCCGTTCGGCCACTCGCCTTTCGAGGGCGGCAAGGGGGCCGCCCACCCGTTTGCGCTCTACCGGGCCTCGCAGCGGTCCTCGCGGTTCACGGCCCGCGAGCTCGCGCGGGCGCTTTCCCGGTCGGCCGACGTCGACGCCCGGCTGAAGTCGTCCTGGCCGCCGCTCGAGACCGTCTCCGCGTACGTCGGCGAGCTCATCGCCGGGGCGTGAGGGGGGGCTTTCGAGTCTTTTCAGGGCGGCTAAAGGGATCCCGCGTCGCTGCGCCCCTCGGGACAAGCGCGGGGGACGGCGCCGCTTCCGCGGTCGCCGCCCTGTCTGGATGGAAGGTCTCGGTGTCTAACTTAATATACGGAGCAGAATGACGGTCGGTTTCACCCTCGACCTGTCGCCCCGAACCGCCCTGATCACAGGGGGTTCCCGCGGGATCGGCCGGGCGGCCGCCGATCTGCTGGCCCGGGCCGGGGCCCGCGTCGCCGTCAACTACCTGCGCGACGAGGCCTCCGCCAACGCCGCCGTGCGCGAGATCCGCGCCGCGGGCGGCGAGGCGATGGCGCTCGCGGGCGACGTCTCGCGCCCCGAGGAGGCGCGGCAGCTCGTGCGCGACGTCGTCGCGGCCTGGGAGCGCCTCGACATCCTCGTCAACAACGCGGGGATCTGGGACGAGGACCCGGCGGGCGAAGGGCGCCTGGACGTCTGGGACCGCACGTACGCGGTCAACCAGCGCGGTTCCTTCCTCGTCACGGACGCCGCCGTGCCGCACCTCGAGAAGGTCGGGGGCTCCATCGTGTTCGTGTCGTCCACGGCGGGGCAGCGCGGCGAGGCCCGCCACTCGGCGTACGCCGCGTCAAAGGGCGCCCTGATCTCGTACACGAAGTCGCTCGCGGCGGAGCTCGGGCCCCGCGGGATCCGCGTCAACTGCGTCGCGCCCGGCTGGGTGGACACGGAGATGTCGGCCTCGGCGCTGCGCGACCCCGCCTCGCGCGCCGAGATCGAGAGGCTCATCCCGATCGGCCGCGTCGCGTCTCCGGCCGACATCGCCGGCCCCATCCTCTTCCTCGTCTCGGACCTCGCGCGGCACATGCAGGGCGAGGTCGTCAACGTCAACGGCGGGAGCGTGCTGGCGGGCTGACCCCCGCACCGGCGGCCATGGAAAAGCTCGACCGCCGGGACCTTCGGTTTCTCGCGGCCTGCCTGCTCGCGATCGCGGCCGGTGCCGCCGTGACGAGCGTCCTCTTCCACCGCGCGTTCCCCGAGGCCTCGATCGAGTTCCGGGTCAACCGCACGCAGGCCCGGGCGCTCGCGGAGAAGCTCCTGGCCGGGCGCGGGCGCGACGTCGCGGGGGCGCGCTTCGCGGGAGAGTTCGACGTGGACGAGACCGCGAAGGTGTACCTCGAGCGCGAGCTCGGCCTCGAGCGCGCCGGGGCGATCTACGGCCGGGACGCGAAGATCTGGCAGTGGCGGATGCGGTGGTTCCGCTCCGGGGTCAAGGAGGAGGAGGACGTCGCCGTCTCTCCGCTCGGCGACCTGATCGGCTTCCAGTCGGTCCTCAAGGAGGACGCTCCGGGCGCCCGGCTCACGCGCGCCGAGGCCCGCGCGGCGGCCCTCGCCTTCCTCGCGTCGCGGGGCCTGCCCGAGGCGTCGCTCACGGCGGTCGAGGCCTCGCCGATCGCCCGCCCGAACCGCTCCGACTGGAAGTTCGTGGACGAGAGGGCCGGCGTGCGCTTCGCGGACGCGACCCTGCGGTACGAGACGACGGTCTCGGGCGACCGCGTCACCGCGTTCTCCGAGTACGTCCACGTGCCGGAGGCCTGGACGCGCGACTACCAGCGGCTGCGCGCGAAGAACGAGGCCGCGGGCGAGGTCGCGACGTTCGCGCTCTTCGCCACGCTCGTCGCGATGCTCGCCGTCCTCATCCGCAAGATCGTGCTCAAGGACGTGCCGTGGAAGCTCGTCGCGGCGTTCGGCGGCATCGCCTTCGTCCTGTCCCTCCTCTCGACCCTGAACGAGCTCCCGCTGACGCTCTACGCCTACGACACGGCGAGCCCGCTCTCGGCGTATCTCACCAACAAGGTCGTGCTCGGCATCCTGCTCGCGGTGGCCACGGGCGCCGGGATCGCGGTCGTCGTCGCCTCCGCCGAGCCGATCTACCGGGAGCGCTTTCCCGGACAGATCTCGCTCGCCGGGGCGTTCTCGCCGCGCGGGATCCAGACGAAGGCCTTCCTGCGCAGCGTCGTGCTCGGCTACGCGCTGGTGGCCTTCTTCCTCGCCTACCAGGCCGTCTTCTACGTCGTGGCGGCGCGCTTCGGCGCGTGGGCGCCGGCCGACGTCCCGTACAGCGACATGCTCAACACGGCGTTTCCGTGGGTGACGGTCCTGCTGATCGGGTTCCTCCCGGCGGTCTCGGAGGAGGGCATCAGCCGGATGTTCTCGATCTCGTTCCTCGACCGGCTGGGCGCCGGGCGCTTCGTCGCCGTCGTCCTTCCGGCGTTCATCTGGGGCTTCGGGCACTCGACCTATCCGAACCAGCCCTTCTTCATCCGCGGGCTCGAGGTCGGGATGGCGGGCGTCGTGATCGGCGCCGTGATGCTGCGGTACGGGGTCGTGCCCCTGCTCGTGTGGCACTTCACGGTGGACGCCCTGTACACGGCCCTCGTCCTGCTGCGCTCGGGCAACACGTATTACGTCGTCTCGGGCGCGGCCGCGTCGGGGATTCTCCTTCTGCCCCTCGTGGCGTCCCTCGTCCTCTACGCCCGGCGCGGCGGGTTTCTGCCGGCCGCGGGCCTCTCGAACGGCGACGCCGGGTTCGTTCCCGAGCCCGTGGAAGCCGCGGCCGCGGCCGAGCTCGTGCCGGGCGTGCGGCCGCTCTCGAAGGGCGCGCGCGCCCTGGCCGCCGGCGCCGCGGTGCTGCTCGCGTCGTCCTTTCTCGTGTCCACGCATCCGGACGGTCCCCTCGTCGAGGACGCGACGGGCAAGGCCGCCGCCGAGGCGCTGGCCCGGCGATTCCTGACGGTCAACGGCGTGGACCCGGAGCCGTGGCGCAGCGTCGCCTACACCGGGACGGGTTTCCCGTACGACGAGAGCGTGCGCGAGGCCAAGCCCCAGGACGCCTCCGGGATCCCGGGGTTCTCCGACGCGGCGGCGCGCTACGTCCTCGAGCAGGGAGGCCCGCCCGCCTTCCGGCGGCTCGCGGACCGCCAGCTTCCGCTGGCGTACTGGGTCGTGCGCTTCTACCAGCCCGAGAAGAAGGAGGAGTGGAAGGTCCTCACCGACGCCCGGCGGGCGCGCGTGGTCGCGTTCGTCAACCCGATCGGCGAGGACGCGGCGGCCGGCCCCGCCCCGGCGGCCGACGACGCGCGGCGCCGCGCCCTCGACGCCGCGGGAAAGCTCGGCTATCCGGCGGCCGTGTACTCCGTCCTCGAGGTCGGCACCGAGGCGCGGCCGAAGCGGGTGGACACGACGGTCGTGCTCGAGTCGAAACCGGCCGGCGTCGGCCAGGCGCGTCCGCGGCTGACGGCGGTCTTCCACGGGCCGCGCCTCGCGTCCTTCATCCCCTCGATCCAGGTCCCCGAGAGCTTCATGCGCGAGCAGCGCAAGCGCTCGTCGATGGAGGTGGTCCTGACGGGCATCCGCGTCGTGGCGGGCGGCGGTCTCGTCGGCATCGCGGTCCTGCTCTTCCTGCGCCGCGTCCGGGAGCCGGGGTTCCGCTGGAGGCGGCTCGCGCGCCCGCTCCTCTGGACGGCGGCGATCGCCGCCCTGGGGCTCGCGAACGCGTGGCCCGCCCTGTTCCGCGCCTACGACACCGAAAAGCCGATGAGCCTCTTCCGCCTCGGGCTCGTCGTCTCTCTGACGCTCTCGCTCGCGGGCCTGCTGCTCGTCGCGTGCGTGGGCTTCGTCCTGCTCGGGGCCGCGAGGCCCGGGTGGGGCCGGGCGCTGCGGCGCCGGGGCTCGCTCGCCGACGCCTTCGTGCGCGCCGCCGTCTCGGCCGCGATCGTCCTCGGCCTGGCGCGGTGGTTTCACGTCATCTCGGCTCGCGTGCCGGCGCTCTACGACCCGGACCCGGCACTGCCGGGGAGCCTCGCCAGCGCGGTGCCGGCGCTGGACGCCGTCTGGGGGGCCGCGCGCGGCGTCTTCGGCATCGCGGCGATGGCGGCGACCGCGGCGCTGGCGTGGAACAGCGCGTTTTTCCGGACGACAGCCGGACGGGTGCTCGGCGTCGCGGCGGTGGTGCTGGTGCTCACGCCGTCGGAGCTGACTTCGCCGTCCGAGTTCGCGTTCGAGCTCGCGACCGCCCTGCTCGCCGCGGGTTGGGGCGCCGTGTGCGCCTTCGGCCTGCTGCGCGAGCATGCGGCCGCCTGGGCGCTCTTCGGCCTCTTCACGTTCGGCGGACGCGGAGCCGTCGCGCTGCTCGCGCAGCCGGCCGGAGCCGACCGCGCGGCAGGATGGCTCGCGCTGGCTCTGCTCGCGGTCGCGGGCGTCGCGCTGCTGGCGGGCCGGCGCGAGACGGGCGAGGCGACCATCGGGAAACCGTCCGGTGGGCCGACGACCTCAGGACAACTCCCTTGAGCGCCAAGGCGGGAAACGGCATCCCTGCGGTCCAGACGAGGAAGGACGGCAGGATCACGAAGGGGTGCGGTTCGGGAGCGTACTGCCCGGACGTGCACACGCAGAGGGACGCGGCGTAACGGCGCGCTCGATCGGCGGATCCTGCCGCGTCACGGCGAGTGCCAGCCGGGGAACGGCAAAGAGGAGAAGGACCGCTGCGCTCGTCGACACGGCGAGAAAAGCCAGGCGTTCACGGGCCGTGCCGCGGCTGAGCTCGTAGAGCCCCAGAGGGATCACCAGCAGCTCGAGAGCGACGGCGGGCATGACGAGGCGTCCGAGAGGCGACACGATCATGTGGACGAGGAACTTGAGCAGAACCGCTGACGCGAGAACGAGGATGGCGCGGTTGCGGCCTTTCCAGCCGAGGAGCACGCACCCAAGGAAGAGCCCCTGGACGATCGCGAGCTCCATTGTCAGGGGCAGCACCAGGCCGCTGGCGAGCTGCCGGGCGGGCGATTGCCGGTCGGGGGACTGCGCTCTGGGATGCGACAGGCTCCAGAGCAGGCTGTCCGCGTCGGCATTGATCGCGAGGCGCGGGAGCCAGGTCGCAATCCTCAAGGCGTGGAACGCGGGCCGTCGCAGGACTTCCTCTCGAGTGAGGCGGAGCAGCGTGGGTTGATCGCCGAACAACTTCGGGGGCGCCTCCGGAGCGAGCGAAGCCGCATACCCCCGGGCGTCGATCCAGCCTGGCGCGCTCGCGCCGGGCATGAAGCTCCCGAAGAGGCCGAGCGCGCCGTGCTCCGTGGACAGCGAGAACCTCCCGGTCGCGGCGGATCGCTGGGTACAGAGGCCGAGGAGCGCCATCCCGACCGTCAGGCCGAGAAGCGCCAGGTTGCGCCGCAGGCGCTCGCGGCAGCCGAGGGAAGCGGCGAGGACGAGCGGCAAGAGGACGACGAGCATTTCCTGCCGGATGGCCACGCCCGCGGCGTAGAGCAGCCCCGCGAAGACCGGGTGTGCCGGGCTACCTCCCATCTGGCGCCTCGCCGCGAGCGAGCCCAGAGCGACCGCGGGGAGCATGATCCAGTTGTCCTGAAGGACGACGCCGGAAAAGAGGACCTGGCCCGGCCACAGGGCGAGAAGGGCGCCCGTGACGAGCCGCCAGCGAAATGGCAGAACCGCGCGCCACACCAGGAACGGGATTGCGGGAAGCAGACCGGTTGCCACGGCCGTTGCCGTCCGCGCCACCACGGTGGGGTCGCCCGGGAAGAGCGAAAAGAGGGCTGCGAGAATCATGGGGAGGCCGGCGTTGAACTGGGCCCAATACCAACCGCTCGAAGCGAGCCCGGTCTTCTGAAGGAGCGTCCCGAAGTGGATGAGCTGGAGCGAATCCCAGAAAGGTAGAGTCGGGAACCAGGCAGCGAGCGCCAGCCGGGGGCCGAGGCCGAGCGCGAGCAGGAGCGCAAGACCGGCCCACTCCCGCTGCGAGCTCCCACGAGCTTCCGAGGCGACATCCCGAGGCGCCGGTCCGGCTCGAGCGATCATGATCGAACCGTGAGCGATTCTCGGCCCGCCGGGAGGAGCGCGTGGTTCCCAGCCCGGCGTTCGATCCCGGACGGGGGCACGGCAGCTCCGACGGGAACGTTGGAGCGCTGGCGCGCGATCCACGCCGAGATCGTGAGCGCCCCGGCGACGCAGAGCGGGGCGAGCGCGAGCGCGGCGAGGCGGACCCGCCGGCTCACGCCGTCCGGCCTCGCGGCCGCGGCCCAGCCGGCGACGATCAGGGGCGTCGCCAGCGCCTGCACCGGGAGCCCGAAGCGTGACTCGACCTCGACCGGGAGGTAGAGCGCGAGGGAGGCAGCGGCGACGAGCGCGGCGGAGACGACGACGAACGCGCTCTCGTCGAGCTTCCGGCGGTGCCAGGCGCGGGCGAGGCCGAGGGCGAGCCCGGCCGCGGCGAAGTACAGGACGGCAAAGTTGGCGAGCGCGAGCGGAAGCCGGTACCAGGGGTCGAGGTCGGTGACGTACGTGAACGGGAGGTCGCGGTCGAGCAGGCCGAACCCGTGCAGGAGCAGCGTCCCGACGTACCGGAACGGATGGTGGAGGAGGAACGCGCCCGGGGTCGGGTCGCCGCGGTAGAGCGGGTTCGCGTAAACGAGCTGGGGCGATCGGCCGGGGACGACGAGCGTGGCGTACTTGAGCGCCCGCATCCCCCATTCGGCCTGCAGGTGGTACAGGTTTTTCTGGATGAGCGGGTTGAAGGCGCCGAACGTCAGGACGTTGATCGTCAGTTGCGGCAGGAACGGGGGAATCAGGCCCGCCACGGCGGCGGCGGCGTGGCGAACCCCGAGCCCGCGGAAGGCCATCGCCCTCAGGGCCCAGACGGCCGCGAGCGCCGCGACGACCACGACGTTGGCCGGCCGTACCACCGCGGCGCAGCCGGCGGCGAGGAAGCAGAGGAACGGCCGCGCGAGCGGCGGGCCCTGCGGCCCCTCGTCCGGCGTTCGCCACGCCAGGACGACCGCGGCGAGAACGAGCGCGGCCGAGAGCGAGTCCGAGAGCGGCTCGGCGGTCTGCAGGAGCGGCACCGGGTTCAGGGCGCCGAGGGCGTAGGCCGCCGCGCCGAGAGCGGGAGAGCCGGAGATCGCCGCGAGCCGCCGCGCGGCGAAGGCCGAGACCGCGAGCCACACGGCGAGCTGTGCGAGGAACACGATCAACCGGAACTCCTCCGGGGGCAGCTCTCTCCAGCCGGTGACCACCGCCTCGAACAGGGGATAGGCGTAGGTCCAGGTGTCCGTCGGCCACCGGGCGAGGTCGCCGGCGCGGACGAACGCGGAGAGGAAGTAGTAGCCCATCGAGTCGTAGATCACGATGGGAAGCCCGGCGGTGAACCAGGCGCAGGCGATGCCGGCAGCGAGGACCGTCGCGGCGAGGACTCCGTGGCGCGGGCGCACCGTCATTCGTCAGGGCTCCGGGGCCGTCCGGTGGTTGCGCGTCGGTCCCATCACGAAGGCGTTGGCCGGGCTCTCGACGAAGGGGTTGGTGCGCTGGCGCGTGATCCAGAAGGACAGCCTCAGCGCGCCCGCCACCGCGAGAGGCGCCAGGGCCAGGACGAGCAGCCGAATCCGGCGGCGGGCCGGAGCGCCCCCCGACAGGGCCGCCGCGCCGGCGACGATCAACGGCGCGGACAGCGCCTGCACCCCGGCGCCGAAGCGGCTCTCGACCTCGACCGGGAGGTAGAGGGCCATCGTGGCGGCGCCGACGAGGACCGTGCTCAGGGCGACGAAGGCCGGCTCGTCGAGCCGCCGTCGGACGAGCATCTTCCCGAGGACGACGGCGGCTCCCGCGGCGGCCAGGTAGAGCAGGAGGAGGTTCACGGCCGAAACGGGCCAGCGGTACCACGGGGCGAGGTCCGTGACGTAGGTGAAGGGCAGGTCGCGGTCGAGCAGGGCGAACCCGTGCAGCAGCAGGGTTCCCGCGTAGGAGAAGGGATGATGGCTCAGGAAGGCGCCGGGCGTCGGGTCGCCGCGGTAGAGGGGGTTGCCGTAGACGAGGAAGGGCGAGCGGCCTCCCATCACGAGCGTCGCGTACTTCAGCGCGCCCATGCCCCACGAGGCCTGGAGGCTGTAGAGGTTCTTCTGGATGAGCGGATTCCAGGTGCCGTAGAGCTGGTGGTTCAGCGCCACCTGCGGAAGCAGCGGAGCCACGATCCCCGCGAGTGCGGCGGCCGCCTGCCGGACGCCGACGTCCCGCCAGCGGAGGGCGCGGACCGCCCACGCGACGGCGAGGCCGGCGACGACGGCGACGTTGGCCGGCCGGATCATCACCGCGAACGCCGCCGCGAGAAAGGCGAAGAGCGCGTGCCAGGCCGCGGAGCGGTCCGTCTCGCCGGGAACCCGCCAGGAGCAGGCGAGCGCCGCGAGGACGAGGGCCGCCGAGATCAGGTCGGACAGGGGCTCGGTCGTCTGGACGAGGAGCACGGGGTTCAGCGCGGAGATCACGTAGGCCGCGGCGCCGAGCCCGGGCGACGCGAAGACCGACGCGAGGCGCCGGGCCGCCGCCGCGGAGACGCCGAGCCACGCCGCGAGCTGGGCGAGGAAGACGACGAGGCGGAACTCCTCGGCAGGCAGGGCGCGCCAGCCGGTCACGAGCGCCTGGAAGAGGGGATAACCGTAGGTCCTGGTGTCGGTCGGCCAGCCTCCGAGGCCGGCGGTGCGGAGGATCCCGGTCAGGTAGTAGTAGCCCCACGAGTCGTAGATGACCGTCGGATAGCCCGCGGCGAAAAACGCGCAGCCGAGCCCCGCGGCCGCGAGCGTCGCCCCGACGGTCCAGCGCCGCACGTCGTCAGCTTCCCGTCGAGTGGTAGCGCCGCTCGCCGCTCTTCCACGCCGACAGGGCGATCGCGAGGGTGGCGGCGGCGATGAAGGGGACCGCCCAGAACTCCCGCGCGTACTCGCCGCGGCGCAGGAAGCGCATCACCGGGTAGAAGGACGCGAAGGCGAAGGGGATGACGAAGGAGAGGGTGAACCGGATCCAGCCGTCGTAGATCGTCAGGGGATAGCGCCCGAACTGCATCAGGTTGAAGACGGGAGGAACGACGCCGATGCGGTCCTCGATCCAGAAGGACGTCGCCGTCAGCCCGATGAAGATCGCGAGGTAGATGGCGGCCCCGCACGCCGCCCACACGGCGAAGATCACGACGTCGGCGGCCCCGAAGGTCAGCCCCAGCCGCTTCGAGGCCCAGACCACCGCCGCGAGGCCGGTCAGGCTCTCCTGGAGCGACTCCAGGCGGAAGGCCTCGAAGAGGACCTGGAACACGGAGTTGACGGGGCGCACGAGCACGCGGTCGAACCGCCCCTCGATCAGGTAGCGGTCGGAGAAGAGGTACAGGTTCCACGAGAGGACGTTGAAGATGCCGAGCGGGATGAGGGAGAACCCGTAGAGGAAGACCATCTCCTCGAACTTCCAGCCGCGGATCGCCGGGACCCTCGAAAAGACGATCAGGAGGAACCCGAACGCCGCCGCCGTGCCGAGGAAGGAGGCGAAGACGCTCGAGAAGAAGTCGAGGCGATACTCGAGCCGCGCCTTCGCGTACTGCGAGAAGTAGAGCCGGAAGAGGCGCGCGTGGCGCCGCAGCCCCGTCAGCACGGGCGCCTCGAGATCCGAAATCCGAAATCCGGCATCCGAAAGCCCGTCATCCGCCCTGGATCGTGATGCGCTCCTGCGAGCGCCGCCAGGCGAACTGGCCGAGGGCGAGCAGCGCGAGCGTCCAGCCGGCCTGGAGGGCCAGCAGCGCGGCCGCCCGGCCGCCGGTCGCCTTGCCGAGATAGAGCGCCGCCGGCGTGAAGTTGATGTGGGGGAAGGGGGACGCGAAGAGGATCGAGCGCAGCGGCTCGGGGAAGAGCGTCGTCGGAATCAGCAGCCCCGAGAGGAGCTCGAAGACGAGGTACTTGGCGCGCAGGATCCCGAGGATCGACTTCGAGCGCAGCGCGATCAGGCCGACGAGGAAGTTCAGGGCCGCGACCAGGAAGAACGACATCGTGGCGGAGACGGCGAAGAGGACGCCGGCCAGGAGCGACGCCGGCGCCTTCAGGGGAAAGAGGAACGCGAGGACGATCGAGATCGGGACGGTGAAGAGGATCGCCCGGAACGCCGACTGCCCGGCGGCGTCGGCGATCATGACCATCTGGAAATCCACCGGCCGGATCAGGTTCATGGCGAGCTTGCCTTCCTGGACCTGCGTGCCGAGCTCGCGGTCGATCTCGTTGAAGTAGAAGGAGCGGATCGCCCAGCCCACGGCGACGTACGTGATCATGTCCGGCAGCGTGAGGCCCGCCACGGAGCCGCCGTTGCGGAAGACCGCGCGCCAGAGGAAGTAGTAGACCGCGACGTTGAAGAGGTACGTGAGGACCCCGACGTAGTAGCGCGCCCGGAACGCCAGCATGTTGAGGAAGCCGATCCGCGCGAACGGCACCGCCGAGCGCCAGGTCGCCGAGGCGGCCGCGCTCACGAGATGCCCTCCTGGTAGATCCGCTTGACGACGGCCTCGATCTCGGGCTCCTCGATCTTCAGGTCCGACACGTCGAAGCGGTTCACGATCTCCTTGACCGCGGAGGCCGGGGTCGCCTCCCGGCGGTCGACGTCGAGGCGGTAGCGGTGCAGGCCGACCTCGCGGATCGCGGCCCCGTTCCAGGTCAGCTGCGAGGCCTCGGGCGCGTGCTTGACGTCGAAGACGATCGAGGTGACCGGGAGGATGCGGTCGCGCAGCTCGTCGAGGGCCCCGTCGAAGAGGAGCCGGCCGTGGTCGATGACGATGACGCGGCGGCAGAGCGTCTCGATGTCGGCGAGGTCGTGCGTCGTGAGCAGGACCGTCGTGCCCTCGTGCCGGTTGATCTCCTGGAGGAACTCCCGGACGTTGGCCTTCGCGACGATGTCGAGCCCGATCGTCGGCTCGTCCAGGAAGAGCAGCGGCGGCCGGTGGAGCAGGGAGGCCGCCAGGTCGCAGCGCATGCGCTCGCCGAGCGAGAGCTTGCGGACGGGCTGGTGGAGGTAGGCGTTCAACCCGAGCACGCGGTCGAAGAGGGCCATGCGCTCCCGGTACTGCGCCTCGGTGAGCCCGTAGATCTCCTTGAGGAGCCGGAAGGACTCGACGACCGCGATGTCCCACCAGAGCTGGGTGCGCTGCCCGAAGACGACGCCGATCGTGGCGACGTACCGGGTCCGCTCGGCGGAGGGCGCGAAACCGTTGCACCAGGCCTCTCCCGAGGTCGGCGTCAGGATGCCCGTCAGCATCTTGATCGTCGTGGACTTTCCGGCGCCGTTGGCGCCGATGTAGCCGACCATCTCGCCGGGCGCGATCGAGAAGGTCACGTCGGTCACGGCCGCCGTCTCGGTGGCGGTGCGCCGCACCAGCGACTTCAGGGCCCCGCGCAGGCCCTCCTGCCGGCGGTAGCTCCGGAAGACCTTGCTCAGGCGCTCGACGCGGACGATCGGCTCGCTCACGGCTTCTTCAGCTCCAGGGCGCGCGCGTAGATCTCGCGGGCCGGGCGGTTCGTGCGCCGCGCGATTTCCTTCGAGAGGGCCTTCAGCGCGCCGCCCGCGGCGAGCGCCTCGCGGATCCGGGCGTCCACGTCCTCCTCCGCTTCGGGCGCGGCGCTGCCGCGGTGGCCCTCGACGACGACCGTGATCTCGCCCCGGCTCTCCCCGCGCTCGCGGAACGCCGCGGCGAGCTCCGGGAGCGTGCCCCGGACGACCTCCTCGTGGAGCTTGGTCAGCTCCCGCGCCACGCACGCGCGGCGCGGGCCGCGCGCGGCGGCGGCGGCGGCGAGCGACTCGCGCAGGCGGTGCGGCGCCTCGAACCAGACGAGCGTCTCGGGGCGGGCGGCGAGGGCGTCCAGGAAGCGGCGGCGCTCGCCGTCGCGGGCCGGCAGAAAGCCGAGGAACGTGTGGGGCACGGCGGGCAGGCCCGACACGGCGAGGGCCGAGGCCGGCGCGGAAGGGCCGGGAACGACGCTCACCGCGTGCCCGGCGGCCGCGGCGGCCTCGACCAGGCGGGCGCCGGGGTCGGAGATCCCCGGCATCCCGGCGTCGGACACGAACGCGACCGTCTCGCCGCGGCCGAGCCGCTCGAGCAGCTCCGCGACGCGCGACTCCTCGCGCGGGCCGGGGCAGGAGACCCGCCGCGGGGGCAGCCCGAAGCGCGCGGCGAGTTTCGCGGTGACGCGGGTGTCCTCGCAGAAGACGACGTCGGCTTCGGCGAGGGCGCGGCGGGCGCGGGGGGACAGGTCCTCGAGATTGCCGATGGGCGTCCCGACCACGAGGAGGCGCCCGTATTTTTTCGCGTGCGTCACCGGGAACGGAAAAATAGCACGGAGCGGTTGAGTATCATGCTCGGCGATGCGCGCGCTCCGGGTGGTCCTCCTCCTCGGCCTGGCCTCCGGCGCCTTCGCGGCCGCGGACACCGTGGATCGCATCGCCGCCACGGTCAACGACGCGGCGATCCCGGAGAGCGAGGTGCGCCGCGCGATGGTGGTCTCGGGCCTCGAGCCCCGGCCGGGCGAGGACCGCGAGGCGTTCCGGGCCCGCGTGCTCGACGGCCTCATCGAGGAGCACCTGGAGTTCGAGGACGCGGCGCGGTTCGGCCCGGCCGCCCCCAACGCCTTCGAGATCGACAAGGCGATGGCGAGCCTGCGCGAGCGCCTCAAGGCGGCGGGCAAGGATCCCGACGCCGAGTTCGCCCAGGCGGGGATGACGCCCGACGAGGTGCGCGCGTCGCTCGAGCGGCAGCTCGTCATCGCGAGCTACCTGCGCGAGCGCTTCGCCCCGATCGCCTATGCCGACGAGGAGCAGGCCCGCGAGGAATACGAGAAGCGCTATGTGCCCGAACAGAAGGCCGCGGGGGCCGTTCCCGCGCCGTTCGACGCCGTGGCGGAGGAAATGCGGCGCCGTTCTTCGGAGCGGGCGTTCGACGAGGAGGTTTCGAAGTGGCTCAAGGAACTGCGGCAGAAGGCCCGCGTTTCCATCTTCCGGATCCCGGTCGCGGTGCCCGAGAACCGCGTCCCCGTCGTGCTGTCGTCGGCCCCGCCCCCCGCGCGGACGCCGGCGCCGTGAGGCGCGCCCTCCCCGTCCTCGCGGCCCTGTGGCTCGCGGCCGCCGCGGCGCCGGCCGGTCCGGCCCCCGTCGTGGACCGGGACGTCGCGGTGCCGATGCGCGACGGCGTCCGCCTGAAAGCCGACGTCATGCGGCCCGCGGCGAAGGGCCGGTTCCCGACCCTGGTGTACCGCACCCCGTACGGCCGGAGGCACGCCGAGGGCAACGACGTCGTCCAGGCCGCGCTCGCGCGCGGCTACGCGGTCGTGCTCCAGGACGTGCGGGGGCGCTACGGCTCGGAGGGCGTCTTCGTCCCCTACGTCCACGAGGGCCGCGACGGCTACGACACGATCGAGTGGGCCGCGGCGCAGCCCTGGTCCACGGGCGACGTCGGGACCTTCGGCCTTTCCTACCCGGGCGCCGTGCAGTGGCTGGCCGCCGTCGAATCGCCGCCGCACCTCAAGGCGATGGTGCCCGCGATGACCTTCTCGACGCCCCGCAACTTCTTCTACGCCGGCGGAACGTGGGACCTGTCCTGGATCGCCTGGATCTGGGAGAACATCGCGCCGGACGCGCGGACGCGCGCCAACCTGCCCGGGCCGCGGACCGGCCGCGAGGCCGACGCGGCGTGGGAGAAGCTCGAGGCCGTTCTTCCGTACCGCCTGCCCCTGACCGACCTCCCCGAGCTCCAGGGCGGGGTGGCGCCCTATTACTTCGACTGGCTGGCCCACCGCCCGGCCGACGCGTACTGGGACTGGGCGGAGATCCGGGGCCGCTACGGGCGCGTCAACGCGGCCGTGCTCAACTTCTCGGGCTGGCACGACGAGACGTACGGCCCCGAAGGGGCGATCACCAACTTCCAGGGCCTGCTCGCCGCCCGCCAGGGGGAGAAAGACCCCCGCACGCAGCTCATCCTCGGCCCCTGGACGCATGGGGGAGAGGACTCCGACCGCTCCGGCGACCGCGTCTTCGGCCCGAAGGCGCCGATCGACTACGCCACGATGATCCTGCGCTTCATGGACCGCTACGTCCGGGGCCTCGACAACGGTCTCGAGCGCGAGCCCCGCGTGCGGGCGTTCGTGATGGGCGAGAACGCCTGGCGCACCGGCGACACGATGCCGCTCGCGGGGACGAAACCCCTGACGCTGTACCTCGCCGCGGGCGGAAGGCTCGATCTCCGGCCGCCCGACGCCGGGGCCGGCGGCGCTTCGAGCGCCTTCGTGTCGGACCCCGCGAAGCCGGTGGTTGACCCCTACGGCACGAAGCCCGGCGCGCACGACTACCGCGAGCTCGCGCGGCGCAAGGACGTTCTGGTCTTCGAGACGGCGCCCCTGGAAGAGCCGCTCGCCGTCGCGGGCCCGGTGGAGGTCGAGATGCACCTGTCGGCCGACGCTCCGGACGCCGACCTCTGGGTCCTCCTCGAGGACGTCCTGCCCGACGGAACCGCCTGGAACCTCTCGAGCCCCGGCACCGACGTGCTGCGGGCGAGCGACCGGGACGGCGGCGCCGTCCCGAAGAGGCTCGCGCCCGGCGAGGTGGCCGTCCTGCGGCTGCCGAACCTGCGCACCGGCAACCTCTTCGGCAGGGGGCACCGGATCCGCATCGTGGTGTGCGGGAGCTTCATGCCGCACTTCTCGCGCAACCTCCAGACCGGGGAGTCGGAGGCCCGCTCGGCGGCGTCCCGTCCCGCGACCCTCCGCATCCATCACGACGCCGCGCATCCCTCGCGGCTGGTGCTGCCCGTTCTCGCGGGCGAGGAGAAACGATGACGTCGCGGTGGCGGCTGGCGGTCCTGCTCCTGGCGGCGGCGCCCGCCGCGGCGCGCGGGGCCCTGCGCAGCGAGGAAGTCTGGATCCCGATGAAGGACGGCGTGCGGCTGGCGGCGACGCTGTACCGCTCCGACGCCGAGAAGCCCGGCCAGCGCTCGCCGGTCCTCTTCGAGTACCTGCCGTACCGCAAGGACGACGGGACCCTCGCCAACGACTTTCCGCTCTACGCCTACATGGCGGACCACGGGTACGTGGGGGCGCGCGTGGACGTCCGCGGCACCGGGCGCAGCGAGGGACATCCACCCGACCGCGAATACTCCGACCAGGAGCAGGAGGACGGCGTCGAGGTCATCGCGTGGCTCGCGGCGCAGCCCTGGTCCAACGGCAACGTGGGCATGTGGGGCTTCTCGTGGGGCGGGTTCAACTCGATCCAGCTCGCCGCGCGGCGGCCCCCGGCCCTGAAGGCGATCATCCCCGCCGAGGCGACCGAGGACATGTTCCAGGACGACATCCACTACATCGACGGCCTCTTCCACCTCGACGAGTACGAGCTCTCGATGGAGGTCCAGCCGGCGATCACGCGGTTCCCGGACTTTCCCCTCGACGAGAAGAGCCTCGTCGAGCGGTTCGACAACCCGCCCTGGTCGCTGCTCTACAAGCGCGAGCAGCGCGACGGGCCGTTCTGGCGCCGCGCCTCGCTCAACCCGTCGCGTTACGACGCGATCCAGATCCCGACGCTGCTCCTCGGGGGCTGGTACGACGGCTACCGGGACAGCATCCCGCGCATGCTCGAGAAGGTGAAGGCGCCGGTCTGGGGCATCGTCGGCCCGTGGAACCACTCGGGGCCCGATTCGGGGCGCCCGGGGCCGCCCATCGAGTGGCGCCGCGAGGCCGTCCGGTTCTTCGACCAGTTCCTGAAGGGCGAGGACACGGGCTTCTCGAAGCAGCCGCGGCTGGCGGTGTACGTGCGCCATTACTATCCGCCGGGCGCCAACCGCAAGACGATCCCGGGCGAATGGAGGTACGAGGAGGGCTGGCCGGTCCGGCGGATGCGCGAGACGCCGCTCCACCTGACGCCGGACCACGCCCTCGCGTCCGCCGCGCCGGCCCAGGGCTCGCACTCGCTCGCGTACGTCCCGTCGACCGGCGAGGCCGCGGGGTTCTGGTGGGGCGAGCTGACGCCCGACCAGCGCTCCTCGGACGCGTGGAGCCTTGTGTACGACTCGGCGCCGCTGCCGGAGGACCTCGAGATCCTGGGCTTTCCGACGGCGAAGCTGGTCGCCGGCGCCGACGCCCCGGTCGCGAACTGGTTTGCGCGCCTCTCCGACGTCGCCCCCGACGGCCAGGTCACGCTCGTGACGGGCGCCGGGCAGTCCGGCCCCCAGCGCGAGTCCGCGACGCAGCCCACTCCGCTCGAGCCGGGAAAGCTCTATCCCATCGACGTGGAGATGCACTTCACGTCCTGGGTGTTTCCGAAGGGACACCGCGTGCGCCTGGCCGTGTCGAACGCGCTCTGGCCGATGATCTGGCCGACGCCCTCGCCGATGACGACCCGCCTCGCCCTCGGGGGCAGGGACGGTTCGCGTCTCCTGCTTCCGGTGATTCCGCGCGAGGCGCGGCCGAAGCCGGACTTCCACGCGCCCGAGCCCTGGCAGGAGAAGTCGGGCATCAAGTCTTCCGGAGGAGCCTGGCCCGGCCAGTGGACGATCTGCCGCGACGAGGTGCACCAGTCCGCCCACGGCGACTGGCGCGGCACCTCGGCGACCGAGTACCCCTGGGGAAAGATCCGGTCCGAGGAGCAGCTGACGTACGACGTCGCCGACGCGCACCCGGAGGCGGCTTCCACGGCGGGAGACGCGACGACGACGATCACCCTGCCCGACCGCAC
The DNA here is from genome assembly GCA_041912555.1 of Thermoanaerobaculia bacterium. GTDB lineage: Bacteria > Acidobacteriota > Thermoanaerobaculia > UBA5066 > Gp7-AA6 > DAHUXD01. The sequence continues at coordinate 711 of JAYRMU010000043.1, read as the reverse complement.
GATCTCGTGGCGCGCGCAGCTCTCCGTCACGAGCGACGCGAAGAGCTTTCACTACCGCCTGAAGCGGGAGCTCCGCAAGGACGGCGCCCTCGTCCGCGAGAAGACCTGGGAGGAGACGATCCCGCGGGATCTGCACTAACCGTCGCCTCCCCGGCGTTACGGGAACTGCGCTGAGCCGCGCGGAGCGTCATCGCACGGCGCCAACGATCAAGGCCGGATCGCAGGTAGTCCGCGTTCATCTCGAGCACGTCACAGATGTTTTCGAAAGCGAACAACCACGAGCGGTCGTTCGAAGAAAACCACTCTTTCGCTTCCAGGAAGCATGCTTGTTCCCTCGGGTCGCAGGCGACAGCATGCTTCCGATAGCTGTCGACAGCGTCCTCGAGTACCGCCAACATCAACCGCCGTTCGCCCTCTACTGCTCGGCCTCGGCGAAATGCCGCAAAGTACTGATTAGGCAGAAGAATATCGGGCTCGAAGAGCCCCGCTCCTGCACCGCCTTCCGATTTCTTTCCCCTTGATTGCATTACCCTTTCCCCCTTGGATGCCGCGTTGCGGCAAAGTACTAGCGTGGAGGGATGGGTAGACGAAATGAAAAAGCTTACGGTCTGAGATTAGCGTGGCTAATTTTCAGATGCGCCGCTTTGGAGCTGTTTTCTGATGTTTTCTGCCTCCGTTTTGAGCGCTCGCTTCAGGCGGGGATTGTCAGTT
>JAYRMU010000042.1:0-105499 GCA_041912555.1 Thermoanaerobaculia bacterium | reverse complement strand
CGGCACGAACCCCTGCGCCTCCCAGGCCAGGAAGCCGAAGAACTCAACGCCTCTACCGACGGCAACGGCTCCTCTAAACGCTTCTACAACATCTTCAGATGGTACAGACCCAACTGGGGAAGATACAGCCAGGGAGATCCGTCGGGCATACTAGACGCAAGCATGTTGTTGAAAAACAGCTTTGGCTACGGTTGGGATAACCCCGTGAGATTTTCAGATCCCACTGGTCTCGACGCGATCACCGACGATCCTCGGATTCAGGATTGCGCCTACTGCATGTTCTCGACTGCTGGGTTCGGGAACCTACCTGGCAAGGTCGAGGCCGCCATGCTTGTGACGTGCGCTGCCGCGGGTCGAAACTGTCGCGTTCTGCCGTTCACCAATGAGTATGACCAATCACATCAGAAGTTTGACATCCCACCAGATTTCTGCTCTTACTTTCACAGTCATCCGCGGCCGGACATCACGGCACCTAGCGACAACGACAAGAAGGAAAGCCGGCGCCTTGGTATCCCGTTCTACGTAGTCCATCCTACCGGCGGGATCACGAAATACGACCCGAAGACGGGTATGACTGGGACTGAATCAGGCCCCGATTGGATGAAGCAGGCTAAGAAGCGATGCAAAAAACCGTGCGACGGCATACCGCGTTGACAGTTGTCCTGGTAGGCCTGACGATGCTGCCATCTGTAATCGGCAGTGGTCAGGCCTATTCACGTGCGGTGGAGGACTGGGGCGCACGCACCTACGAAGCGTGTATGACCCGGCGACTGAAGGATAGTGAATTAGAGGCGGACATCAACCACTGGGTTGTGACCGTGAGGATGACCCAGGAGAGGCAGCCGGAGATCCAGATATCGTTGCGCACGACTAGCGACAACGGTTCAGTCACGGCGCGTGTGGCGCGTGCGCAGGGCGAAGGAATCCTGTACCAGCTGATGGACTTGAAAGGAAAACAGCCCGAAACCAAGGATGACGCACTGTGTGGCTCTGTTCGCTTGGAGTCGTGGACCGCCACATCTGGACAGGTACCGGCTCTAACGCAAATCGTGCAAAGACTCGTTGCGCTGCGCATTAACCCAATTCCAGAGTCGGGGTTGGCAACCCCTAGCGTACGGGTAGAAGTATGGGGTAAACATGGAACTGCAACCGTCAATTATGACGTCGTGGGAACCCCAAACGAGGGGCCATTCTCGTACCTAGGCAAGTACAGCGATTCAAGTAGGTCGCTTGTTGATTGGGCGAAAGCGCTTCGCCACCTTATGGAGGCAGGCCACGAGTCGCCATCCGCGCGCTTAGCCCATTAGACTACTTATTTCCGTAAGGCCATAAGGCCTACGGCTTACCCGAGAACAGAACAATGGTCATATCCTTGCTCCGCAGACGGCGTTCTTGGGAGAGTGCGTCCGTCCGCCTGGGAGGGTCGAATCAAAGCGAAAACGGTGTGTCGAAGGAACCTCCTCCGACAGAGGATCTGATACGAGGTTGAGAAGAGTTGCCGAATAAAATGCCGGGGCCGGGTTGCCGAAGACGTAGGAACGGAACCTGAGCGCGGAAGCCACTGGTGCCCGGTCGTTTACCAACGTAGAAGTGGTCCGGGGGCGAACGACGTCCAGCCGGGACGTTCATGAGGGCTTGCCCGTACCAATGCTCCAGCCCTCAGCGGCGTGAAATATATAGCCGCCAGGTATGTCTACCTTCCTCCGTGGGTGTTCAAGAGCGATACCTGTTTCCTCACGCCCGAAATGAAGAGCCATTTCTGCCAGCAGAAACAGGCCAGACTCCCGGGTCTTCGGGATAGCGAGGATGAGAATCAATGCTGGCGTCGTCCTGCCATCGTGACCCGAGAAAAGGAAATTCTGCTCCCATTGAAGACCCCGTCCCGCTGGGTTATCCAAGTACTCCATGCCCTTGCATAGAGGTCGCCTTGAAACGCCCCCAGCTCTTCTATCGTGTCGCACGTGTACTTGGGGTGACGGTCTGCAACCGATTCGAGCGAATCGCCAAGTTTGATTCAGAGGAAGGAGTAGTCACACGCTACGGCTGATGCGACCGGGCCACATGGCTCGTCCTGCGCCGAGGCATCAACTGCCGAGGTTTGTTCCGGCCCTGCGGTGACGGCTACATCGGCGGGTGTGGCGTCATTCGAGGACCACTTTTCAGAACCTCACGCCGGAGGCGCAGATCGAGGCCCTCCCTATACGGGGACCGGATTGACATCGGCTTCGTGGGTCTTCCGATAGAGGCGGACGGCATCGTCGGCGAGTTGACGGGGCGCGAGCGGTCGCGGTCGCAATCCCTGAAGGGCATCCAATGGCTCGCAACAGACGCATCCGGCTGCGTCAGCTATTCCGGGAAAGCCTACACGCTCCGGCCCGCCATCTGTCACCGGGTCGGTACGATCGGCTGATGTCTATCTTTCGCCGGCCGGATTCGGGCCGCCGATCACGGCGGAAGGAGGCCTTCCGTCCACCCAGAGCGTCCTGGGTATGGTTGCCGCGGGTTTGACCATTGCTACTCGCTGATGTCCGAACTCCAGCGACACCAGAATTCTCGGCGGGGACGGCAGCTCGAACCCAGCCACACTAGCAGGCGCAGTGTTTGCCAGCTAGTCCCTTGCAAAACCGTCGCGGGAGCTGGCCCGTACACTTGCATTGGTACTTGAAACACTCGACAAAACCATCGATATCAGTGAGAACACCAAGCAGGACGTAGGGGGACAGGCTCGCAGCGCTACCCGTAGCGTAGTGCATGGCTGCGTTGCTCAGAAGCTTTGGCACGAGAGTCTTCGTCAAGGCATCTTGCTGCGTTTGCGCCAGCACCAGCGTTCCTGCGTTCTCAGTCCCTGCCCGATGGAGGAAACCTTCCTGAGTACAAGCTAGAGGCTCTGGGCCACCGGGTCGGCGAGGCGCTGGCTACCGCAGCCGCGCCGGGTGAGGTCAGGAAGACCAGGCAGGCATCGGCGCTGTGGCGCTCGGAATACGACAGGCTGACCTCCTATGGCGAGGATCGTGCTGGAATAGTGCTGTCGCGGGCAGCACCGCAAGTGCTGCGCCTTTCCCTCATCTACGCAATCATGGACGGCTCGCATCTGATCCGTGAGAGGCACATGAGGGCAGCGCTTGCGCTGTGGCAGTACTGCGAAGACTCAACCAGACTCGTTTTCGGTTCACGGGCGCACGAACACGCGCCATCCCGCCCATCTGACGCTGAACGTCTGCTTACCGAACTTCGGGGAAAGCCCGAGGGCATGAGCAGGACAGCGATTAACGCCTTCTTTGGCCGTAACAAGACAAGTGAACAGATTGATGCGATATTGGCTAGCCTCGGGTCGCAAGTCAGGATGAAGACGTCGATGTCGGCGGGGCGGCAGAAAGAACGGTGGTTTGCGGCCTGAGTTCGTAGTTTCGTAACTTCTTTAGTTCGTTGGGAGTAAAGCATGGCTAGCTGAAGACCAATTTATGAATATTTCTTCTCTCTACTTCCAACGTACCTACGGAGGCTTACGAGTGAACGAAGGTACGAAATTTACGAGTTGACGGGGCACTGGATTGCGAGCACGAAGGACATCCCACCTCCCTGATACGTGCACTCCACCCAGACCTGCGTTTCCAGGTCTTTCCAAAACCGAACGCTGGCCCACCAGATTGTTAACTTGATGTGGTGTGACATCCGGTTACCCCGCAATCAAAGCGAACTGCATGACTTACAGCATCAGATTGAATCAGTTGACATGCCAGCGTTGCCAGCATCGCTGGGTTCCACGAGTTAGCGAAGTCCGTACCTGCCCACGATGCAATTCAGCTTGGTGGAGCAGTCCGCGTACCAGGTCGATTTCTCCTGCGAACCCTCCAGCCCGCAGCCGCAGCGACCACGGGAAAGAGGACTCGAATGAGTAAACGCATGTTACCCATCTCGGACACGCCTCTACCGAGGCTCGACCCCCGCGTTGCGACTGGGGACGCCTATCCCCTCCCTGATCCCATTCTGCCCCCCGACTGGTCACCCAATACACCAGAACCGGACGTGTCGTTCGAGGGTTTGAGCGCAGAGCCGTGCATGGAGTTGTTGATCGAGAGTGCGAAAGCGAAGTTGCCTCTTTTCAAGGCTTGGCGGGGCCTTTTCGTGTCTGCCGCAAAAGCGGAGGCGCGAGAGATCATGAGAATCAAGACTCGCCGCAGGAAGAACGCTGCGGAGAAACAGGAGCTGAGGAGAGCACGCCGCCGCGCAGGATCACCGGCCAAGAAACCGACTCAGCAGCTTGTTACGGAAGCCGCTAGCCTGCGGAGCGCGTACATGCGTAATCCGAAGGCGGCGAGGACGCAGGCCCTTCGGAGGATCGCCCATGACGAAGGGATCTCCGTGAAGGATCTGAGGCGTATCGAAAATCGTTTAGCATGGCTTCAGGTTCAGCAGCTGGCGGCTCTAGGAAGCGTCACCCTCCCTCGACTAGGGAGGTTCACGTTGAACACGACCGGCCCGCGTGTCCGGCAGGTCAACGTAAGCGGCAAGATTGGCCGGGACGGTCAACGCGGCCCCGTCCAAACTCCGATAGCAGTCGGTGTCAGGTTCGAGACTGCCGGCGAACTGAGGAGGGCACTCAACAGGGCCTCACAGCCATCTGGCTCTTCCAGCTTGATGAAGCTCGCCACTCCTGAGGAAGAAACCGAAACAGGCATTCCGTGGTGGGCGCATGAGAATGAAGATGGATCAGATGCTTCTCACCTCCAGCGCCTCGGAACTAAACGGAAGCCGAAGCTCTTAGCCACTGAAGATGTCAAACAGCAAAGCCGCTGCGCTTAGTTTTGGGCCACACGGGTGACCATCTTCTTGGGGCCACCCTCCTCCGGAATCAGATGAATCCAACTCCCCGGCTCAAGTCTCGTCCGTCTGGACAAACGCGGTCGCCTCAGCCCTGCCGTTCGGATCGAATACCCCGCACTTGGTAACATCCTCACGAACGCGGGCGGCCTCGGCAAGTGCCTCTTCGCGGGAGTCGCAAGCGAAGTCTCGCTCGCAGTTGAGGTAACGCTGGTTAACCGTGACTACGTGATACCGGCCATCGGTGAACGGGTTGATGCGTTGGTAGCGGGAGAGGTCGAACGCCGGGTCGAACGTCACTTTCGGACCTCTATTGACCCCACGCAGGGACTCGGCAGGTCGCAGGCGAATGACGTTATCGTGACCTCGGACCCCTTGAGATCGCAGAGGTCTGGTCCGGTCCACCCTAGGATCACGGGGAAATCCTTGGGGCGGTACACGACTTCGAAGGAAGGGTCGCTTTTGATGAGGAGGGTCGCAACCCGGTCGCCCGTAACGCAACGAAATACCGTACCTGACCGAGTCGTCTTTTCGGCTTTGGATTTCTCCTCGTCCTTCGCCGCCTTCGCGGACGCCAGCGCGGATTCTCTCGTCGCCCTTTCGGAGGCAACTGAGTTACCCGTAGCCGGGTTCACACCTGCTCCTTCCAGGTCTCTCGACAGCCGCGTCCTCTCCGCGTAGAGGGCGACGAGTTCCTTCGGCGCGTGATCCGCGAGAATTGCAGCGCGCTTGCCCATGCCCCTTACCAAGATGGCCTCGGGAATCACTTCCATCACCCATGCGTAACCGAAGTACATGCCGTTAACCTCTCCGCTGACTCCTCCGGGGAAATCAATCAGATCCGGAGCGTCGGGGTGCCCGACGATTACTCCGTAGACGTTGCCGTATTGGCCCGGCGTCACGTAGATGAGGTCGGCGTTTGAACCGTCTGCCAGAGTCACCACATCGTCAATCGTTTTGTTCGCGAGGGCGATGCGTTCGTGCGTCTTCTCGAAGCCTGCGATTCTCTTCCTGACCGAGTTGTAGCTTTCCAACGTCTGGTCAGAACCGGGTGCCTTCTCGGTGGCAAGCGCGACTACACATAGCCCCACTAGTGGATCAGCTTGGGAGCGCCTTAACTCGGTCGTGCAAGGGTACACAGTTGCACGGATGACGGACGCTTTACCCGGTCCATTCCTCAGCCGCAGGCCACTCGCATCGACGGCAGTCGTCGTAGTAGCAACGTCCACGCAGCGCCCGCCACCGCTTCGCCGTGGGATTGACGCAGGCAATGAGTCCCAGTCGGACTGTTTGATGGGGCAGATGGAGAGAACCAGAGCGCCGTTGGGCCATTCGGAGCTTCCTTGGTATTCGCCCACGATCTGGGTATCTTGACCGAGGACGGCAGTCACAACGCCCACCAAGGGGGCCAAGACCATCAGGACTCTCAGGACCAGCCCAGCCTGCGGCGACCACATCCAACCAGACACTTCACCTAGGGCCTGCCCGCGCCAATGCTCCACCCCTCAGGGGCATGGGCGATATAGCCGACAGGTGTCTCCACCTTCTTGCGCGGATGGCCGAGAGCGATACCAGTTTCGTCCCGCCCGAAATGTAGGGCGATCTCCGCAAGTAGGAACAGGTCAGACTCCTGATTCTTCGGGAGAGCCAAGATGAGAATCAAGGCAGGCGTCGTCTTCTCATCGTGATTCGAGAACAGGAAAGTCTGCTCCCATTGAAAAGCTCCTCCTGTCGGGTTATCCAAGGACTCGATGCCCTTGCACAGCAGGTCGCCCTGAAATGCGCCCGATTCTCTTATCGTGTCGCAGGTGTACTTGGGGTGACGCCCTGCAACAGAATCGAGCGAATCGCCAAGTTTGACTCCGAAGAAGGAGTAATCACACGCCACGGCTGATGCGACCGGGCCACATGGCTCGTCGCCCGAGGCATCGACTGCCGGGGCCTGTTCCGGCGCTGCGGTGACAGCTGCATCGGCGGGTTTGGCGTCTTCGGCTGGGGAGGCCCTTAAAGCCTCCGCGATCTTCACCTGACATGGCTCAGGAAATTTCTTGACCTGCTCGGCGAGCCCCTCAACATGAAACTGAACGACCGGCCCAGTGCCTACTTTTCCGGTGGGATCGCTCTCGTCCTGAATGACCAGAGTCTGCGCGCTGAACACTCTTGATAGGAGCGGGAGGTTCAACCCGTCATCCGAGAGCGCCGTTCTGATGAAGCGGAACTGCTCCGGATTACTCCCGACGACCGAGATGCTCTCTTGAGGAGCACCGTCAACGCGAATGAATGTCGCGCCAAGAATTGGCGAGATTCGGTGGTCTGACCCGGCTCCGAGCGCAACCTGAGTCTCGTCGTGGTGGGTGGGCGAGTCAGAGGCGGGAAGTTGAACGCAACTCAACATCAAGACCCACGCTGTCTGATCCGTTGCTATCGCAGTGGTGCCCGCGATGGAGGTCACCACGTCGTTCATCGGATTCTTCTCCTGCCTGTACGTCCACTTCGATGCAATGCCGGATGGGGCGCGAGTTGGCGGGACCGAAACGGCTTCTGGTTGAACTGCGACGGAAGGTGCGGGACCGTTGCCGACGACCCCGAAATACGCGAGGCCAATCGCTATCGCCATCAAGCACATGACAGCGCCAACGGCGATAAGGATCGCTCGTACCAGCCTGCGCGACTTGGAAAGCGGGGGCAACGGGTGCTCCGAGTCGTTCTCGCTCATCGGTTTTCTTGAATGTGGAGGAGCCGATCCTGATCTGCCCGTCCGGACCGTCCCAGGGTCAGCGGGGACCACGGATTAGGTTCCTCTCTGGTCAAGTCTGGGGTGATTATAGGCTAAAAGCAGACAGTTGTCTGTCGAGTTGTGCAGGCGCACCACGAAGAATCGCCGCCACATGCGGCGACTCCGAGAAGGCAACGTCAAGGTCAAGCCGGAAGAGGCTTTCCGGCGCGTTCTACGTCAACTTCGAAACGAACGCGGCCTGACGCAGGAGAAGCTAGGGTTCGAGGCTAGCCTTCACCGAACTGCCATCGGCCTCCTCGAACGTGGCCTTCGAGTTCCTTCCCTCTCCACGCTGTTCAAGCTGGCCGCACCTCTGGGAACGCCGCCGTCCGCCATGCTGGCTCGCGTCGAAGAGGTCATCCGGCGTTCCCGCACCTCGACCGGCGCGACCAAGGCTCCGAAAAGCGAAGGGCGGTGACCCGGACCGGCCCGGCTTCAGCCGTGGCTGGACCTCGCGGGCGGGAAAGTGGCCCCTATGACGGCTACTCCGGGGATCACCGTGATGCGAAGGTTGATCTTCGACGGATCGAATTGCTCGTTGGCGTAGATGTCGTAGCCCTCACGTTCCGTGCTTTCACCGTTAACCTTGACCTTGAGCACGCTTCCACGTTTGAGATCGAACCTCCTTGGATTTTCAACCTTGTCGTTGATGACACGATCTCCGTCCATGAGGTCAACGATGGCGGTCAGGGGCTTGTCGTTCGTATCCGTCCGGTTGTGAAACCAGAGAGTCCCATCGACCCGCCTGCCTGCGACCGAGACGTTAACCTTCTTGATTCCGATGCCGTCGCACCTGAATGGCTCCTTCGGCTGACCCCTCTTGATCCAGTCCTCGGCGTCGGTCAGGGCGATGGTCCAAGTGCAGGACTCGGCACCGTGAACCGCAAATTCGCCATTGGAAGCCTTCTAGGCCACCTGACCATAGGCGGGGCTGCTTAAAGCGGCCAAAAGGGCTAGAAGGGGCATCTGGCGCTTCATTTAGCCCCTTTCCGGTCTGCGTGTTCCTCCAGAACGACTTCGATATAGGTCGCGAGCTTCCGGCGATCCTCACTGGCCAGCTTCTCCAGCCTCCGGCGAAGAGCCTTCGTTAGGCGAAGTGACACCCGTTCCGTCTTCGGCGTGGGCATTGCTAAATCTTACCGCGCTCCGGGCAGACTTCTTCCCGCGGCTTTGGGCCGGTATTGGCGGTCATTGACTGACAATGTCAGCCATGTCAACATGGGGCGAAAGAGGTGCCCGATGAACTTGCTGCCGAAGAAGATCGAGATGGCCATCCCAAAGCTCTACAGCCAAGAGGGTGCAGAAGACCCGACCGCCTACGTCAAGTTCTTCGACCCAGCAGGTTCGTTCACATGGTTCGTGACCGAAGGCGAATGGCAAGGCAACGGCGACTTCCTGTTCTTCGGTCGGGTCGATGGACCGGAGAAAGAGTTTGGGTACTTCTCACTCCGCGAACTCCAGTCCGTTCAGGGTCGGTTCGGCCTCGGTATCGAGCGCGATTTGTGGTTCAAGCCGATGCCCCTCTCGGAGGTCCGATGACGCCTTCGTCGTCGGCCGGCACGCAGGGTCGGGCGCTGACGGTCCGGCTGAGCGACGTTGAGGCAAAGCAGGGTCGGTGGCTCTGGCCGGGTTACCTTCCGTTAGGGAAGCTCACACTCCTCGACGGCGATCCAGACAAGGGCAAGAGCATCCTGAGCTTGGATCTCGCCGCTAGGACGACGGTGGGCCGAGGCTTCCCGGACGGCGCAACCAACGAGGCTGGTGGCGTCGTGATCCTCTCGGCGGAAGACGACCTCGAAGACACGATTCGCCCGAGACTTGATGCGGCAGGCGCGGACTCGTCCCGAGTTGTCTGCCTCGCGGGTGTGAGAGCTACGACGGGTCGGGCCGTGTCGCCTTCTCTATCCGACCTCGACGCCATCGAGGAGGCCGTGACCCTCGTTGGCGCGAAGCTCGTTGTCGTGGATACGCTGACCGACTTCTTCGGCTCCCAGTCTCTTCTCAATCCGCAGGCCGTCCGAAGCGTCCTTCTACCCCTGATCGCGCTGGCGAAGAGAAAAGACTTCGCCATCATCTGCATCCGGCACTTCACGAAGACCGGCAAGACCCTCATGTCCAAGGGAGCAGGTTCAACGGCTATCGCAGCCGTCTCGCGGTCTGGACTTTTCGTGGTCAAAGATCCCAACGATGACACCCGGCGCGTCCTCGCCTCCTACAAGCACAACACCTTCCCGCATGAGCCTCCCGCACTCGCTTTTCGCTTCGTCAGCGAGAAGGGGTCGGGCCGAGTTGATTGGGAAGGCCCAACAAACTGGACCGCCGAAACGCTCTTCGCGTCCAGCATGGAGAACGAAACGGCCAGAGCAGCGAGGACGGATGCGATGGAGTTCCTTCAAGAGTCGCTCGGCCTCGGTCCCTTGCCCGTGAACGAGGTTATCGACGCCGGGAAGGCTCAGGGGATCGCGCCGAGAACCCTAGAACGCGCCCGACGCAACCTCGGCATCAGAAGCGAACGCAGGGGCGGGACAAAGGGTGCGTGGTATCTACGGCTCGTTGACACCAAAGACCGCCAGCCTTCGCGTGGCGGTCTTAGCGGCCCAAACCCCGAGGAGCCACCACCACCTTCAGCCTAAGCTCGGCGGCGACGTCGGAGAAAGTTTTCCACAGGTTGTCTCGACTCGACGCGCCAATTGCCACTTCAAGAGCGAATGCGGCCAGTGTTGGCAAGGCAGCGTGGTTAGGATTTCTTCCCCATCTTCCTCGCGGCAGCGATGGCTTTCTGTACGCCGTGAGTCGCCCGGATCTTCTTCACTTCCGCTTTGGAGGCAGTGGAAAGCGTTCTGACCGCGCCGAGATACTGTCCATGCAGTCTCAGGCTGGCCTTCCGCGCCGCCGTCATTCGCTTGCGTGCCTTCTTCTCGACCTTCGCGACGGTCTTCTTGAACTTCTTTACTTCGCCACCCTCAAGAGCCGTCAGCTTAGCCCTCAGCTCACGGATCGCTGCTTCTCGCTGGTTAACGGCCTTCCTGACGAAAGCAGTAGTGAGTTTGCCTTCCTGAATGAGCCAACCAAGGATGTTCTGCGCCTGTTCTCCAGTGAACTTCAATCGTTAACCCTCCAGTGGCGGAGCATATTACGACCCGCCCGGCGGAAGGTCGGCTCGCCAAGCGCACCGAGCGGGCGGAGAAAACCGGCGAGGCGCGGGCGAGGTTGCGAAAGGCCCGAGGGATTTAGAGCAATTCGCTATTTCTTCCTCGAGGGCGGGGGTACTCTGACCCGCTCCTTCTCGGTCGTGTTCGGGTGTTTTTTCGCGTACTCCTCTTTGACGATGCGACCAGTCTCCGAGCTGCGGTAAATCGTCTTCTTATCGGCCATTCGACACCTCCAAGCACAAGACTACTCCTTACGCGGAAAACCCAGCAGCAACTTTGCCCGGGCGATCGCCTGAAGCACGCCGCTCGCCTCGGCGGGAGCAATAAGGAACGTCTCGCTTCCGTCTCGCCGTGAGACAGCCCCGCCGATGAAGTTTTCGCCCGCCATCGGTCCGAGGCTGACCTCGTAACAGTAGCCGGACAGCACGACGACTACTCGTATCTTCCCGTCGGCGCGTTCGACGATCGCCAGGTGATAATCCGGAAAGCCTTCCAGCTCTTTCCCTTGGTGAATCTGAGCGGCGGGAGGCCAGCCAGTGGTCTTTCCGTCCTTGACGAAATCGCGGATTGGTTCGAACTCTGCCCCCCTCAAAGACGGCGCCCCGAAGACGCAACTCGCTACGCCGAGAGCAGTCTTCGAGACGAGCCGGAGAGCGTCGTATTCGTTCATGACGATCATCGCTGCGTGTGGGGTACCTCCCGGCACCTCCCATGCCTTTCGTTCGCCCTTCGGAGGAAACTTCTCCGGGTTCTGCGCTGCGTAAATCGCGCACTTTAGAACCAACTCCACTTCCTCGGGGGTCCGCGCCGTCGCGACCAGCTCGCCGTTGAGCCCGAGACTAACCCGGGGATGGAACCTCGGATTGTCGCGGAGGGGATCGTCGTCGCGCAGCAGCCGAACGTTGACCTCTAGCGGATCGCCTTCCGTGGCCTGGTCCACACGGAGCAGCGCGGCGGAGAGCCGGTCATACTCCTCCGGTATCGAATAGCGTCGGTACGCCGCCTGGTTCTGTAGGTCGAGCTGGAAGGACGTCAGCGTTATGGGCGGCAGACCGCCAGCTCGGAACCTTACGTCGTTGAAGCCGCCGTCCGGATCAGGCGCAAAGGTGTAGAGCGGATCGAAAGAACCGGACGCAGGATCCTTCGACTTTCGAGCCGGAGGACCGGCGGTCAGTCGCCGGAGCCCAAAGATCGAAGACCGGGCGATCCGACCTTCGAGGTTCCTAATCTTCTCGTCGCAACTCGGGCACGACGGAACGGCCAGTTCAAGCGTGCCACCGAGGGCTCGCGTGAATACGTGGTCTCTCGCTCGAAAAGGGCCAGCCTTGCCGCACCAGGTACAGGGGCCGGCTTCCGGTTGATGCGGCTTGCCGTCTCTATCAAAAGTCATCGCGCTAGTTTCTGGGGGTTCGAAACTTGATCGCCGAATTGAGGACAGTTCGTCGCCGTTTCAGGTCCTCAAGCTGCCACGGGAGATCGAGAAAGGCGGCGGCCTCTTCTAGTGACCGGAATCGGCCAGCAAACTGAAAGTGAAATCTCAGGGCATCATCGACGTATCGCTTTAGTAGGAAAACGCTGTCTTCGACGTCCTCTGAGGTCGAGGAGGCTCCCATATGCACCCACCTATTTCTGCTGTCCCGCAGGTGGTCGAGGAGGAGTCGGTTGAAGAGAACCTCCGTGTAGAGATTGGCCGTGCGCTCGATCGTCTTGTCATAGGGCCCGCCGGTCGTATTTGTCAGCAATTCGAGAAGCCCCCACAACTGCAAGAAAGTCGCTTGAAAATGAATACCGTCGAGCGCTGCCGCGTATCGAACGAACGCGTCTTCGAGCTTCGCCCGGTACGGGATCCTTTCCTTAAGCAGCTTACGAAGCAGGTCGAACTCCTTGAGAAGTTCCGCCCACTTAGCCGCATCGTGGCGCACGTCGTAGGCGACGAATAGTGGGTCGTAGAAATAGATCTCGCTAGCCAGCTTGCCATTCGCGAGGTGAATGGTTTGTGTCGGGCCGATTCTTATCTCTGCGACTGGTGTCGGTCGGCGCCCAAGGGAGAGCCTGGCAATTGTCAGTCGCGTCTGGGAGAAATTCCAAAGTCCTCGAACTAGATCGAGGGCTCGCAGCGCTTTTTCTCGCGCCCCGTGGTGTGAGCGAGCGCGAACCGCGACCCGAACGCGAACGTAATCGTCCGGCTCGGGAGCCGACGGGTATCCGGGAATCTTCTCCAGCGGCGTTCGGTCGAACTTCTGAGGGAGCCGTCGCGAGAACGTGAAAGTCGCTCCGTCTGCGCGAAGAGTCTTCAGATGAGAGCCGTACCTTGTCGACAGGGTCGTCGCTACCACGAAACGCTTCTCCGGCGTTCTCGCGTGAGCAGAAATTGCGTTCTTGTGCGCCCTTTGAAAAGACACCTTGTCGACAACGCTGGCCGCTGTTGCGTCTAAGAGCGACTTGCGAACTATCGACTGCCAGTCGAAGTCACCCACGCCTTTCGGGCGCTTGAGCTTTGACGTGAGGATCGCAAGAGTGTCGTTAAACGAGACACCCTCGAAGCCGCCTCCGTGGCTTCTGCCCTGCTGGAGTCGATCAAATACAGGCGACGGGTCGAAACTCGGGTTGTTCATTCAAAGCTCCATCCACCGGACCCTGTGGGGTTATAGATAGTCGTCGATCTCGTCCTGGGCGCCTAGCAGTTCTCGACGGAAGTCCGCGCTCTCCCTCTTGCGGTCGGCATCCGAGATAGCAGCCAGATTGCGGGTCACGGCGTACTCTTCAACGAGCGGGCGATGTTCATTCCAGCGTCGCGAGAACTCCGGTATGTTCTTCCGAAGCGTCGTATCGAGGAACCTGACGAGCGGCGGATACGCCTCGATCGGCCTTGCGATCACGTCCTTGAATCCCAGCCGGTCGGTATGCTGAATGTCGACCAGGAGAGGCGCCGTCCGCTCGGAATAGACCTGGCGATGGAACTCGAAGCCCATGGCGCCGATTTCCGAAAAGACCCGGAACGTCAGCCAATGGAGTTTTCTCGCAACGAGAAGCGGCTGTGCGTCCTCGCTAACGCACTTCCGAAGCACCTCCCAGATCTCCTTGTCGGCGGGATAAAGCCACCCCCGGATGTTCTTGGCTTCGACACCGACGCGACGCCCGTCGATCTGGTACATGGCCTCTAGCGGCTCGGTGAGGTCCCTCATTTCGGCGGGGGCGTAGCCCTCGACCGCTTCGAAAGAGGCGGAGACTATGTCCTCAAGGACGTCGCCGCAATAGGTCTTATCCCCGACCAGCATTCTGTAAAGGTCGTAAGGCAACTTCAGCTCGTCCTCGCGTGTACTAACGAGCGAATCGGGACTGCTCGCCAGGGAGTAGATGTAAGGGTCGCTGGCGTCGGCCGAATTCCGGAAGCGTCGCCGCTTGAAGTCGGGACCTCCGAGGGCGGCGGTTAGGATATGGGGGGCCGGGCGTTGATCCGGCGGGCCAGATTCCGACAGTTTCACTTCTAGCTGGGAGCGAATTGCCGCGGTTCTCTTTGAAAGCACGCTTTTGAGGCGACGGGTAGCGAGGGTGATCCAATAGGCCTTCTTGATCGAGGAGGGCCGCCGAAAGCGCGTCATCTGGGATTCAGGAACTTCTATTCGGTTGGTACTCTTATATATATAGGAGTGGTCTCGTCTTCAAGCGAACCTTTCGCCAGGCAGGACGAGTGTACGCCCTCGCGACAATACTGCTCGGAAGTGGATCGTCGTCGCCGGCGAAGCCATGGCCGAGGTCGTCGGGTATCCCGACTCCGAATGGGAGCGGCTCGTCGCTGCGGTCCAAGAGTTCGAAGACTCCGCGCCCGCCCAGGCGTCGTAGAGAGAGCGGGGTGTTCTGTTTCCGGGTGACCCCGAGCCGGGGCGCGGGACGCGATGGTCAGAAGCGAGTGGGAGCGGCGAGCCAGCGCATCGCCAATCATCCGCGGGTCGCCGGATCATCGGATCACCGGGCGCAAACTGGGCCGCGTCGAGGTACGCGCGATTCAGACTCCGCTTATCGTTCCCCCTCTTCCCCGGCATCAACGAGCAACTCGACGTCGCACAAGGCCTGCAGAAGATCGTCGCTCAGGTCCAGACCGGTTTCAGTGCGCACGGCCTCAAGCGTCGCTCGAGTCGAGCGCCCATCGAAATAAGGCAATATCTTCAGTAGGTCGCTCGACACCTCTCGAGGATCGGATTCCCGGTAGGTAACGACCTGGCGCGCGCCGTTCCTGCCCGGCGCAAGCACGGAATATTTGGCCAGCCGCAGCCGCTCTGAGATCCGTCTGTCGTCCAGGCCAGTTAGTTTTCTAGCTGCCAAGTCAGCGAGCACTCTCACCTGTGGACCGCAAATCGAGAGGACATCACGCCACTCCAACGCGCTGACGAGTCCGGCACAGCTTTCAAAGAATTCGCGCTCCCGCCCATCCCAGTCGCCCCAAAGGCGTCGGTGTGTCTCTGCGATCCGTCCTCCATCCAGGGTTTGTAGCCCGTGAGGGCCTGCAGCCTGTGTGCTTTGGATCAACAGGCCGGTGGCGTCCGCCTGAAGCTTCAGTTCTGACAGGCACCACAAACTCAGCTCTTGCTCGACTGCAGTTAGTAGGTCGCGAAGAGTCCTCCAGAACCGTAGTCCGACAGCGCCTCTCTCGATCTTGCAGAAATACGTTGCGCACACGCTGTTTCGGTGCTTCCAGATACTGCAGCCTCCGCTCTCGACAGCGAAGAACGGACACCGGAGCGTCGTGGTGCGGCCAAAGAAATCCTCAGGCGCGTGATCATGGCGTAGCTGGAATGAGAGCGATGGGCGCAGGCCGAGCGGCGTCGCGCAGTCCGTGTCGGAGATCAGCGTCGCGACTCGCTCGCGGCCGGCCATGGCGTCAGGGTCCGTGTCTGAGAGGATCGCGCCGACAAGGAAGTTAGGTAGTTGGGGCCAGTAGGTACAGCACTTTGCGTCGGGCCGATAGTAGGTCACCTGAGGAAGCACTGGCTCCTGTTCGTTGGCGCACATTGAGCAGGCGTGACACTTGATCGATTGTTCTTTGGGAACACTCTGCCCCAGAAGAGTCATGAGCCAGGGCGAGTACAGCACCGGCATTCCATCAAGCGCCATCGCAGCCTCCTTCCTCCGTCGATGAAATGTCGCAACGAGGGGCTGCAGCAGCTGTCACCGGTTCGACAACGCCGTGCTCCCTGAGAGAATCGTTTTTTAGCAACTGCAGGGGCTGAGCATCATCGCGTTGGCTCGCCAAGGGAGGCAGGAACGGCATCTGCTGCTCAAGCAGGGCTCTGAGTCGGCTCTTCCGGCCGAGTAGCGCATCGCGTGATCCTTGCTCGACGAGAGTTCCTCCAGCCAGAACGAAGATCTGGTCGCAGTCCCAGAGAACGGCTGGCCGATGGCTCGCAATGAGCACGGTACAGGAACCGCGGAGGCGGCGTAGCGTCTCGCGAACATGAGACTCGTTGAGGCCGTCGAGAGCACTCGTCGGCTCGTCGAGAAGCAATATCGCCGGATTAGCTAGGACAGCACGGGCGAGGGCAAGTCGTTGTGCTTCGCCTCCCGACAGTGCCATGCGCCCCGGGCCCAGGGGGGTTTCGAGCTGCTGGTAGAGCCGCTGAACTGTGCTATCCAACCCAGCGCGAGCCAGGGCAAGCCAGACCGCCTCGTCGGAAAAACCACTCCGGCCGACGAGGACGTTCTCTCGGAGCGTTGCATCGAACATCTCCGGCAGCTGCGGAACGATCGCAATCGCCCCTCGGAGGTGTTTTAGGCTCCAATGACTGGCTTCGATGTCGTCCAAGAGAACGCGTCCGGCGCTGGGCCTCGCGAACTGTAGGAGCACTCGCAGCAACGTCGTCTTGCCGCTGCCACTCTCGCCTGCTATTCCTACCATAGAGCCAGGGTCAACGCGGAACGATACGTCGTCCAGGGCCGCATGGCCGGTTTCAGGATAACGGAAGGTGACGCCCTCGAATGCGACCGACCCGCGCAGCGAGGTGCGAAGATGGCCCGACGGCTCGTCCGTGACGGATCGGATTACTCCCGCCAACTCATCTGCAGCGATGCGACCTTCCTGGTATGCCGAGAGCGTTTCGCTCAGCCGCTCCAGAGGACCATGGAGCAGACCCAAGAGGCCGAAATAAGCGGCTAGCCCGCCTACCGTCAGATCGCCACTGGCTACCTGGCGCGCTGCAAGCAAAGTCAGCACCACGATGCTCGCGGCCGAGAGGAAGGCGAGGCCCGCGCGCCGAATACCAGACACGATCCTCAGTCGGTACAGTGATGCCTGTAACTGCTCGATCAGGGTCCCGATCCGCGCAGCAAACACGCCATCAGTTCCAAATGCTTGAATGACTGGGAGGCCATTGAAAGCATCCGCGAGCGCCGACCCGAATCGCCGGGCAAGCTCGAACGCCTCGGCGCGAACTCTGCGGATGACGGGCAGTTCGAACTGCCAAGCGAGGCCGTAGATTGGAATCGTGAGAAGGCCGGCGGCCCCCAGCAGCGGGTTGTAGATGAGCATCGCCACAACCGCAGCCATGACCAAGACTGCCTCGAGGACCATATCGGTCGAGAAGTCTATAAACGCATAGCGTGCGCTCTGTGCCTCATTAAACCAGGCGATCCATTCGCCCACAGGCGGCTTGGAACCGGCGCTGACACTTCGGAGGAGCTTCTCCAACAAGGTCTGCTGGAGCACCTGCTGTAGCTGCCGTCCAAGGCCGGCCAGCAGCAGATCGGTCGTCCACAGGGCAATCGACCGGACGAGCAACATGGCAAGAGCCGCTACACACAATAGCAGCGGCAGCGGCACTACGGCGGCACGAACGCTTGCATCAACCAGGCGCTGTAGGTAGAGAGCCGGTACAAGCGCGAGAAGAGTCGCCACCCCAGCTACCAGTATGGATGCGACAAGATGCTGACCACGTCCCACTAAAAGCGGCAGGCGACGAACCAGTGAAGGCAGTCGCATCCGCCATGTGGGGCTCAGCAGTAGCAGGACATTTTTCCATTCGGACTGGAACTGCCACAGGGGCAGTTGCCGCATCGCTCCGACTTCCGGGTCGCCTATCGTAAATAGATTGTCGTCGGTACGGCTAAAGAGGACGACGAAGTGGTCTCGAGGCTCGCCTTTCCAAAGGGCGATTGCTGGCAACGGGAGTTCTTGGATGGCCGACAGATTCGCCTCGACAACCTTCACGCGGAAGCCGAGCCGCTTGGATGCCTTGGCCATGCCAGCGAGGGTCGTACCTTCCGACGTCGTGCCGGCCATGGCGCGTATCGAAGCTGGGGAGCAATCGAGTCCGTGGTGTGAGGCCAGGCTCGAGAGCGCCGCAGGTCCACAGTCGCTCGGTAGCATCTGTCTAAGGCAAGAAGGCAACCTTCGACCGGTATCTGACATCTTTGGCGCACTCCCGAGACCGCTCAACGCTTGGCTCCTATTCCCTGAGAAGCTTTGCGGCATCCGTCCGGCTGGCGTGCCTCGCCGGCAGGAAGACCGCCAGGCCGATGACCAGGAACATCAGGCCCGGCATCGCCACAGCGACGAAAAGGCTGGGCCCGGCGCCGGTCGGCAGAGCTGCTTGAATGGCCCGGTACAACGCTACGCCAACCGCGACGCCGACGCAGATCCCAAGCGCTCCCCGCCGGAAGGCTTCCGCAAAGATCTGGTTCCGAATGCGCCCAGGGGACGACCCAAGCGCAAGCCGGACCGCGAACTCACGTCTGCGGCGAAGCACATTCTCGCGAAAGATCGCGAACACGCCAATGCCTGCGAGTATCGCAGCGATGCAGGCAAAGAGAGTCACCAATGACACGGCGAGCGCACGCGATTGTTGTCCAGCGGTTATGACCTTCGCCAGGGACCGCACCTCCACCGCTACCTCGGGGTCTTCATGCCGCACTACGGCCCTCATCGACGCTGCCAAGGACTCTGCCGTGCCGGCCGACGACGCGGCCAGTGTCATCGCTGCGGGCGTGTATTCGGAGGAGACGAGGAAGTAGGCTTCGGGCTCAGGAGCAGCATTGAGCCCACGGTGCCGGACATCACCCACGACCCCGATGACTTCGTACGGGCCTTCCGAGCCGTCATCAAACAATAGAGTCTTGCCGACAGCTGCTGGTGACCCGCCTAGGCGCTCAGCAAGCTTTCGGTTTAGGATCACGGCTCGATTCGACTCGACGTCGGCGGCATTGAAGTCGCGACCGGCGATGAACCCGAGGCCCAGCGTGGCG
Source organism: Thermoanaerobaculia bacterium (assembly GCA_041912555.1). Classification (GTDB taxonomy): domain Bacteria; phylum Acidobacteriota; class Thermoanaerobaculia; order UBA5066; family Gp7-AA6; genus DAHUXD01. The sequence goes on along the minus strand of JAYRMU010000042.1, from coordinate 86,515 downwards.
AAATAGTCTCTAGTAACGAGTCTAGAGTCTGCCAGGAGTGCCGCGGGGTCGTCTTCTCGCCACTGGCTTCCAACCACGCGTACCGCAGTTCGCATGTCCTGGGACAGCGAGAATGGCAGACTGTTCGTGGCGCCGGCACGGACAACGTTAGGCAACGATCGTAGCTCAGACAGGATACTCTCGAGCGCCTTGAAGCGGCGAGGGAAGTCCTTGTACCTCGGACCAGTCAACGAGATCTGCGCGGTGACGACTTCTTGAGGGCGCAGCCCGGACGCCACGGCCAGCATTCGGTGGAAGGCCGAGGCGAGGAAGCCCATTCCGACGAGGAGTCCTGTCGCCAAGATCACTTCGAAAACCAGCATCCAGCGAGACACCAAAGTCGCGTGGGCTCGAGGGACAGCAAGACCCCCGTTCCGAAGATCGCCGATGAGTGAACGTTTTATCGGGCTTCTAACGAGTACGGCGGCGAACAGCGTCGACACGCAACAGGCGAGAATTACGGCGATGGCCGACCGGACGCCTAGGCCCGAATCGTAGCCGAGCCAGGCCTCCTCGGGAGCCTGGTGGGCGAGTACGCGAAGCATCACGCTCCCGCACACTACGCCCGCAAGACTTCCAGTGATCGCGACCCATAGGTACCTGCCGAGACGCTCGGCGTGAATCGCGTATGGAGGTGCGCCAAGGGCGATGCTCACTGCGGTCTGGGTCAGGTATCGGTCCTCCTCGGCGGCCTGAAGGGTCACGACGTTGAACGCCGCTATCCCCAATACCATTAGCGCCGCAATCTGAAGCCAAAGAGAGACGGGCCGCACCTGCTGAAAGAGGTAGTGCTGGATCGGCATTAACGTAATCACAGAGGTGTCGTCCGTCCGACAGGCCGAAAGCTGCGCTTGTGCGGAGGCGAGAGCCCGGCCGGGTGCGAGCCTTCCAACAGTCTCGAAGATGAGAGCGCCGGTGAACAGCTGGTCTGGACTTCCAAGGCTTCCGACCGGCACCCACAGATCCGTGTTTCTCGGGAACTCGAAGTTGTCCGGCATAACGCCAACGATCGAGAAGGGGTACCCGCCGATTGACGCGGTCTCATTGAACAGGTCATCGGAGCGCCCTAGTTGACTCCATAACCTTCGCGACACGACGACGACCGGCTCGCGTCTCGATCGCACGTCGGAAGGGTGGAGAGTACGGCCGCGCAGAGGCGCGACTCCGAGAGTGGAAAAGAAGTCACCGGACACCTGTGCTGCGCCGAGGCGCACGGCCCGCCCCCCGAAGGCAAAATTCACTGTTCCCGAGTTGAAGAACCCCGCCGAGGCCATAACAGGGCATTCGCTGAGCCACGGAGCTACTGCAGGCGGCAGACCACCGGCCATGTTGAGGTTTAGGCCTGCGCCTCGCAGCATCACAAGCCTCTCTGCCTGGAGAAAAGGGAGGGGTCGCAGAAAGACCTTGTCGAAGATCGAGAAGGCGGCCGCCACGCTACCGCTTGCCAGGCCCAGGCCCAGAATGCAGACAAAGCTAGAAGTCGCTGAGCGCCGAAGTCGGCGCAGAGCGAAGACGATCTGACGGACTAACAGAAGGGCCGTGGGCAACTGAGCGCTCGGACCTAGATCGGCACGGTACTAGTCCCGCCTCCTCGGTCGTCGCAGGCCGCTGATAAGCCCCATGTTCTAGGTATAGATATTACTCAAAACTGGGAGCTCCGGTCCGACCTCGCGCTCACCGCCCTGTTCCGCCTCGCCCCCGTGGCCTGCGTGCTTGAGATACCGCCGCCACATGGTCCTCTGAAAGCCACAACCCGCTGGATTCGGCTTGTTCTGCAAATCGAGTCCCTGCATGATGCAGCCCCCGCGGCAGACTCCGGCGACATCACAGCCCGAACAGAACGAGCGCAGCTGGGCTAGGCGAGCAACGATGTATGCCCGCGTGGACTCCCAGAGCACTGGACTAAAAATGTCCCCTTTCACGTCATCAAAGCGCCTGGCTGCAGGCGAAACGAACGTGCAGAGCTGCGAGAGTTCCCCAGAGTCTATGTTGTAGGTCAGAACTAGATTTGGGAGGCCGCTCAGGCCAGTGCAATAGAACTTGAATCCATCGTGAGATCTCATTGCGACGTGCTCCGCCATGTCGAAGTACGTTTCCGTCACGATGAGCTCCTCTTTTTGGCCCATTTCGAAGACGTCCGCGAGGATGTTGGCCCGCTTGACGCCCTCCTCCTCAGACATCCGCAGAAGGTTGGGGGCCAACCGGGCAATGCGGAAGCCGCGCTCCCTCATCATCTTGAAGACTTCCGGCGGGCTGAAGACGTCCAAACGGTCGATTGTGCCCTGGAAGCCATCGATCTGCTTCGTCGACGCCGCGTTGTAGAGCTCAATGCCCTTGAGGACATCGTCGAATGACCCGCCACCCTTATGGTAAACGCGAGTAGCGTCGTGGTGCTCGCGATGTCCATCGATGCTGACGTCGATTGCGATCTCGAAGTTTGCCAAGTCAGCGGCCAATTCGGGCGTCACGCGGGCCATGTTGGAGTTCATCTCGCAATGCAGCTTGATGTCCGGGTACTCTTTGCGAGCCCAGGTCAGAAGGCTCTTGATGAGTGGCCATTCGAGGGTGATTTCGCCACCGTTGAATCCAAGTGGAGCAAAATCGTGGCCCATCTTGCGGCGACGTGCGAGGTATTGGTCCAGCACACGTCGCGCCATCGCAACCTTTATCTCGGCAATGCCCGGCGCCCACTCCAGTTTTGCACGCAAGACGTCGCCCTCGGCAGCGATGCAGTAGGAACAACCGAGGTTGCAAGCCACGTTGGTGAAGAGCAGGTTCCCGTAGTTGCTCTCGCCACTGTGGATTTGCTGGGCGGTCGCTTCGGAACGCGCAAGCTGATGAGCCGCCCCGTCGAAGAACTGAGCCTCATATGGGTCCGTCGAACCCTCGAAAATTAGGCGTTTTTTTAGCAACGTGCTGCGAGTCTCTGCGTACGTCGGAAGAGCAAGATCGACCGTGTTGATCGTACGCAAGAAGTCAACGCCGTCTTGACCCATGAGGGTGGGCGCCGGGAAATAGGCGTTCCAAGCGACAAATTCCGAATCGCGAAGGGGTTCGATCTGGGCGTGACGAGAGAGTCTGAATTGTCCCAGAGCCACGGACTGCTCCTTCCAACGGAGGCGGAGACGCATCGTGCTCTAGGGAGGCATTTCAAGTCACCGAGACACGTACCATCCCACAAGCAAGCGCAGAGCGCGCGCCGCTACCGTTTGTTTCAGCCGAGACCGCCAGATTCGGCTGGAATTACCCGCAAACGCAGACGCACTGGTCCTTGTTGGGCCCGGCGGACGTGGCGCCGCCCTTCTTGCCTCCTCCCCCTCCCCCGCCGACCGTGAGCTTCAGCTCACTGAGCTCGAGTGTCCTGAACTGAGGGGGATCGGGCTGGTTGGGAGCGGGTTGGGCACCCTTGGACTTGAGAGCGTTCTCAGACTTGCGTTTCATGAGCAACCTCCTGAAAAACTGTCTACACCCACGCCGGAAAGGAAGTCAAGTAGGAATATTGGCCACTTTCTCTGGACACTTAGAGGTTTACGAAATGCCGCTGGGCGTTGGCGATGGGGGGGATTCTCGTCTTCCTGGCCCTCCGACCAGGACGAGAGAAGTCGGGCAGTCTTGCGGAGACAGGTAATTGCGGGCGTGGCGCCAGAGGTCGATCAGAAGGCGCTGATTGAACGATGGGCTCGATGGACGATTTGCGTGGTCAGCGAGATTGAGAAGGGCCGGGACGTCGCTACCAGCGGGTGTTGGCTCGGGTCGTCGCTCCTTGACGTTCACGGAGCCTTCCGGAAGGAACAAGGCATCGTACCGATCTGCCGCGCCAGCCCCTGACCAATGCAGTTCGCACCTGCGGCCACGTGAGTGGCCCAGAAGACATGCGGCTTCTGGATCCGGAGAATCAAGGACCCGCTCGATTTGCATCGGGGCAACCGACTCGTCTGCTCGGAGCTCGCGCAAGTCGTCGCGTGCCCTGAATGCATTCCATACCCGGGGATTTGGAACGCCGGCCACGCGCAAGGCAGTGGCCGACGAGTCCAAAAGAACGGCGAGTCCCTCCTGGCCACCGACCCGAGGCCAGTCCACTGTACGGACGGGTGTGCTCAGGTCCCGCGCGCCCTTACGCATGACGGCGTCATAGCGGAAACAGTTCATTTCATTACGGAATCGCCCGCGTTTGTGCAGCACCGAAACGTTCGCCACCCCGTTCAGTTCGCGAGCTAGAGCGAAGAACAAGGAGGGGGCCACGAGAAGCTCTTCCTCCACACGCCCAGAAATCCGCCGCGTGAGCTCCCCCGCCGTGGTGTCGGCATTCGCGTTGAACAGCTCTACGGACACATCAAACGCTTCGAGAAGTGAGTAGTCTCTAACGTCTCCCACAAAGAGAGTGCCGTCGGAACCAAGAACCGCTTGCGCACCCTCGATAACCTTCACGAGAAACTCCACACTCGGGAAGCATTGGCTTACTGAGTTGAGAATCACGGTATCGAAGGCAGCTCCTAAACCGCTCAGGTTGTCAGCGGAGCGCTCCAGCAGAGTCACCTGTTCGAGCCCTCGATCCTTGACACTCTCGTTGAGTCGCTCTAGGCCTGTCGCCGAGAAATCGGTGCCTACATAGCGTTCACATCGTGGGGCAATCTGATGCAGAAGTAGCCCCGTGCCAACGCCGAGCTCCAGAACTCTTCTCGGGTTTAGAGACACAATTCGATTCACCGTCGCCTCTAGCCACTCGTGCATCTCCTGAAGCGGAATTGGCTCACCGGTATAGCTGCTATCCCAACCAGCAAAGTCGAACCGAGCGTCCGTAGACTTGCTGCGCATGTACCAAGAATCGAAGAGCATTCGCCAACGCCAAACAGCGGCATCCTCCGCCGACAGGATTGAAGACCCTTCAGCCTGCAGAGCGACGTGGGCCACCACACGGGGCCTACCCAACTGGAAGTCTTCGTCAACCGAAACGGTCGCCACGGCGGGGTGTTCAGAGAGCACGGCCTCTATCACTTCTCGCCTCTTGTCGTCCATATTGCCGTCCGTCAAGACGCGCAGAGCGCGTCGAAGACCTTCCAGAGGATGGCGGAACTGCTACTGCCCTCGTCCCAGGTTACGGCGTGGTACATGACGAAGCCCGAAGAAGAGGCCTTCGGCGGTTGTTCAGGAATCGAGCCGTCGACACTTCGCGCTCTCCTCCCGGGCGCCGGCGCACCTGGAGAACCGAATTGTTGAGACGGTCAACCAAGCGGCCCTGCGTGTGGGTATTAGGTTTCACTGGACCTGCCTCACAGCACCCTCGCCATCTGTAACTTCGAAAATGAACCTCATGTCGAAGTAAGTTGGCACCAGTATCTCAGCCTTTAGCATCTTGTACGGCGGTTTGCCGCTGCCGTCCGGCGGGCTGTCGACGAATACGCGCTGCGTTGCGGCTTTGAAACGCCAGCATTCGACTGCCGTCCGAATCGCGGCCTCGAAGACTGCTTGATACCGGGGGTCTGCCTCCGATGCGCTGGCGTTGGTGGTCACATCTGTGATTTGGCCGTGCTCATCCAGCGCCAAACGAACGACCAGCCGTTGGGGCGGCAACCCAAGGCTCAGAAGCGCCTCTGGATAAAGTGGCGGCCCGTTCTCGTCGACCGGGGCGGCAGGTAGAAACAGGCGTTGGGATACCTGCTTGCTGACGTCGGGGCTCGCGTCGAGCACGACTTCATAGGATGCTGTTCCCGAAGGTGTAGCAGACGCGGGCTGGACCTGCGTTGGAGGTGTCGTTGTTCGACAGGCGGTCAGCAATAGCGGCGCTATGATTCCGATCACCCGAAGCCACCAAGCGCGTGACTTCAACGTGGCAGTGCCCACGATCAGAGGGCCCAGTGTCGTCGCCCCTCTCCTGTCGGTCGCGCAGCGCATGTGTCCAGGAGCCTTTGACCTCCGCGAAAGAGTATAGCGACGGAGGCGACAAGCTACGAATCCGTGCCCGCTCGTTCTAGGATTCGCCCGTTCAGCGGGACCAGCCGGTCGGCGACGATGGGCTCTGGGCCTCAAGGTTCCGGTTAACGTCCTCCGGAGAGTCTTCTGCCCGCCAATTCGCCTACCCGACGCCTACGCTTGGATACGGAAAGGCGGTCGGAGCGGAGGCTATATCCGCGCCGCCGTATGCTCGCATTCCAGCATCGGTAATCGCGTATCCCCAATTGATTAGCCGCTCCTGTTGCGCGGAGCCGAGCCTCCGAAGTCGCGTTGGCATGCGTGCCAGTTGCTTGGTTTTGTCGACAGGACACTCGAGCGGAGTTGTAACTTTAAAGTCTCTACTGTCTTGCCAGATGCTCCAGTAGGCTCCCTTCCGTAGAGCGGCCTTGTACGACCCGACAACTTGTCGCTTGCGCAGATTTCTAACTTGATTGTCGACAATATTTCCGACCCTCATCATGTGCCAAAGCCAATTGCGGGCTGGGTTTTCTTCTTCGGGGGTGACGCCCCCTCCGTCGCTAACGAGGATCGTGTCGTAACGCTTCCAAGCGGTTTCAAGCCCGAGATTGTCGTACACCCCTCCATCCGTCAGTACAGCCCTGCTGGTGAAGGGCTCACGCTGCAAGTCAAATCCAGTATCTGCTGTGAAATCGGCGGATCGCAGGTCCAATTGAAGCGGCGAAAGCATTGGCGGAAAGGCTGAGGACGCCGCGACCGCTTTCGCGAGCTCGATGCGTGGTTGTTTTATCTCTCCGACCCGCCAATCTCGCAGGTATGGCCGGCTAAACCTGAAGAGCGCCTTGGATTGAACATTGGTTGCGTTGATCACAAAACGAGGACGAACCGCCGGCAAGTCTTGGAGAGTCGAGTCGCCGAAGAGGTACCGGCGATATCGTTTGGCAATCTGAAGTGCAGCACCACGCGAGAAGAGCCCAAAGAGGACAGACGGAACATCGATCGTGTGATTCGCGAGGTTCCGTAGCGGAGATACGACCTCTGGAACGAAGTTCGCCGCAACACCGTCCCGAAAGAGCAGACTAGTCCAGCGAAGGCCTAGGAGCCCTGCCGTTATCGAACCGCCGGAGACGCTCGAGATTCTGTCGAGCTTCGGCAGCGTCGCGAGTTCGTTTAGTCGCCACAGAGCCCCCAGATGGAACAGCATGGCCCGATAGCCGCCCCCCGATAAGCAAAGCGCAACTCCCTTTTCTGGAATAGTTTGCCCCTCGCCATCGACTGGGTTGACGGGCGAGAGCAGAGCCTCCGCAGAAGCGTAGGCCTTGGCTGAACCTTCTTGATCCACAACGCACCTCCTGGTGATGGAGCGCTCTCCTCTTCACGTACCTTTTACGAACACGGGCGCGAATTTTGGATAGGATAGCCGCATTCCGCGCGGGCGCCCATTCGTTGTCGCGCTTTCGTTGGCGGGCTCCTTAACAGGACAGGATCAGGAGGCACCATGGCGAAGGTTGCTCTTTCCGATCGTCAACCGAAGGTACAGGGTGCTACCACTCCCGGCGAAGTCGATGCACGAACGCCAAGCGTTGCAGTGCATTTGCTGGACGTTGGCCAGCAACAGTATGGCGACGCGGTTCTTTGCATTTTTGGCGGCAAGATCAGTGTTCTCATCGATGGCGCTCATCCCGGAAATTACACGGACGACGGGCGTGCCCATCCTTCGCTTCAGTCTCAAATTGCGGACCTGCTAGGACAGCCCGAAGACAAGTGCAAAGTTGATCTTCTCATCGTCACCCATGGGCACTCCGACCATATCGGCTGCCTTCCGGCACTTGTAGAAGCGGAGATCCTTGGCGCAAGATGGGCACTAGTCGCCGACCCGGGTCTCGCTTGGGGTCGGAAGGGCGGGCACGTGCCCGACGCTTCCACACTGACGACCGATCAGATTCTTGTCGCAGCCTTGAGAGAGGAACCGCTGTCGCCGCTCACGGACGACAGCACGGTCCAGGAGTTCCTAACGGACGCCGCCTCGCTGGAGACCAAGTACAACGCGATGTTGGATCAACTTGGTAAGGCGGGGACCTCTGTGGTGCGTCTCGGTCGCGACAATCCGGCTGACCTCGTCAGTGCGTTCGCTAGCATTGGCCTGGTAATCCATGGGCCCTCACAAGACATCCTCTTGAAGTTGGCGGAGATGATTTCAGATCGCGGCCGAGACTTCGATGCGCTGTCGCAGCTAGATAAGACTGACCTCGTAGTTGCCTACAAACAGCTCATGCTGACGAGAATTGACGCACAAGATAAGGCGGGATCAATCGGAGCCCTAGTGAATTGCCAAAGCATCGTTACCTCGTTCCAGTACGAGGGAGTTCGGCTTCTGTTCAGCGGCGACATGCAGTTTCAAGACCCCGAAATAGGGGATTCTGATGTCACAGCCGCGCTTTTCGCGCTTCGCAAGCAGGTGGCCCGAGGGAAGTACGACTTCGTAAAACTGGGACATCACGGAAGCTATAACGCGTTCTCTGAGGAGATGCTCGGAGAGTTGTCGAGCACAAAGTGGTACGGCATCTGTGCCGGGTCGGGAAGCAGAAGTCACCCGAACCCTGAAACGCTCTCGGTGCTCAAAGAGCACACGAGCGAGATAACGTGGCTGCGAACAGATCGCAACGGACAGTCGTCATACCTGTTTCCGAAAGGTAACGACTCAGTTCAGATAACCCGCGGCAAGGCCAACGACGCGCGGCCAAATTCCGTCGATGTCCTGCCCGAGTCCATGATCCGGCCAGCCGCCGTGCCCGAGGGCGCGAAACTTACGCAGGCGGTCGCGGAAGGCCCGAAAGAGGCTGCTCCTGCGCCAGGCGTCGTCCAAGTAGTGGCGCGCCTGCCATTCGGCGGCACAGTCAACCTTTCCATAAGCAGTGGCGAAGCGGAGAGGTTGGGTATCGAAGCCGGTGCAGCTCGTGGCGCGATCGGCCGGGGCGCTCCATCGCGAGATGGGGTTCAGTTAGCCGGGGGACGACAATTACCTCGTCTGTTGTTCGTCACGAGTTCAGATAGGCTCAAGGCCAACATCGGATCCGAGGAGGGGGAGGGGGTCTTTTCCCTGCTTCGGTCGCAACACTGCGAGGTTCTGGACATTCCGGGCGGAGTGGACGTTTCCGCCGCTGCATCGCTCGTTAGGGCGCGTGTCGTGAATGGAGTCGCTGGAATCGTGCTGCTTGGCGGATACGACGTAGTCCCATCAGAGCGGAGGGACTGCATACCGCAAGGCCTCGCCTCGAAAGTGCGTCGAGACGAAGATCCCGATTCCTTTGTGGTGTGGTCGGATGACGTCTACGGGGACACCGACGGGGACGGATGGCCCGAACTTCCTGTCTCGAGGATCCCTGACGGTAAGTCGGCAGATCTTGTTTACTCCGCGTTAGCCGCTGCACCCAAACCGAGCTCGGTAAGGCGATCCGGCGTTAGAAATGTCAAACGCCCGTTCGCTGATGGCATCTACGCCGATTTGCCGGGCACTGAGAAGATGCAGCAGTCGAAGCCCATAGTTTCCGAAAGTAACCCAGACCTGTCCGGGCAGCATCTGTACTTAATGCTCCACGGCAGCTCTACGGACGGCACTCGATTTTGGGGCGAGGAAACCGTGCAGAATCGACCAGCGATTCACCTGACTAACCTTGAGTTGGCCTCGCCCCATGTCGTCTTCGCTGGATGTTGTTGGGGTGCCTTGCCTGTCGACAAGCTTGCGTCCGACGCGAAACCTGGCGCCCCTCTAGGATCTCGTACCCCGGGTCAGTCGATAGCGCTGAGGTTTCTCTTGTCGGGCACGACGGGATTCGTCGGGTGCACCGGCGCACACTACTCGCCGACGGAGGCTCCGTTCGCGTATTTCGGCGGCCCGATTCACGAGGCGTTCTGGTCCGAGTACGCCAAGAGCAATTCGCCGGCCACCGCGTTGCTGGAGGCTAAGAGGCTCTATCGAAAGGGGATGCCCCACGGGCAAACGTCTGCTGCCAGCCAGGCGGTTGAATACAAGATTCTGAATCAGTTCACCTGTCTGGGACTAGGCTGGTAGGCGGGCGTAGAATATTGGGCGTGAGAGCGCAAGCCGCATTTCTTGGGAGACGACCATGGGAAAACTAAAAGACTCGGAGATCGAAGAGATCGTAAAGCGAGACGTCGGGAGAGTTCTTATTCAGAAGAAGAAGACCGTCTTAGACGGAGTGATGCCCGACGCTGCTTTCAAAGCACCGAGCGCTGACGCTGTGACCCCAAGCGTTGGGCATAAAGTCTTTAGATCGAGTTCGGCCAGCGTGGATCGCCTCCGAAGCGAGTTCCTTAACCAGAATTCCTTCATTGAAGCCGTTCCGACTGGAGAGTCCATTCCTAACGGTGACTCCAGCCACACCAAGTATGAAGACGAAGACGAGATCGTCGCCACGGCAAGCCCGAACGCCGGGACCGATCCGTGGGATCCAGCGAACCAGCCGAAATCGGTCGTGATTTCAGGAAAGACCAAGAAGGTAATCGGCGAGCAAGGCTAGTTCTGAGGGCCGCACTCCGGCCGGCTGCGCAAAGTCACGCTCTCTTGACGCTGCTCGCTCCTCCAGTTCGCTCCAGTCCGACTTTAGTTCGTCCAGGGTCGGCCGTACGCCTAACGTTTCGAGGGGCTGTGACTGGACTTCAGTCATTGGACACGCCTCCTCGAAGACCTCCACGACGATTGCGGTTTCCTCCTGTAACCGGTGGGCCAGATCCTCAGTAGACCGGTCATCATCACGCGGGGCTGCAAGCGTTTCGTAAAGCAGCGTCTCCGCTCGGCATCCAGTAGTTCTGAAAGGCCCGAAGACTATGACCGCGGCTGGACCTTCGGTAGGTCCCTATACCGACGGAGGAAGATAGATGGCTTCATTGCTTTCCCAGTTCCAAATCCGCCCGGGAAAATGTTGAGCCGACCGATGAAGATAAGGCCAACGCCCAGGCGGCGCACGAGGAGGTTCGAGAGTGTCTTGAGGCCGATGACACCCTCGGCGATCGCTCGATCGCCGCGTTGATCGCGGTAAGGCAATTCTCAACCATTTTACGATCGTCCCGAATCGAAAAATCGATCGGCACAGGGATCCCGACCTTCCGGATCACCTGAAGCAAGGAGTACTCCAGATACTGCCGAAGAAGTGGTGCGCCCTGCTGCACCTGGCCGGCGTTCAAGAACTTCTCCGCCGTCCGTCGGAGACGCTGGGCATCTTGAGACTGGGTAAGGACGGCGCCCTGCGGAGGCGCTCCCTGCAACCTCTGGTGATGCCATCCAGCATCAACGGAGAGCGTGTCGAAGTACTTCTCCAACGCGCCGTCGTGGCTCAGAATAATCACTTGAGGCCCAAGCGGGTTCGCCGGTACCGCCACGACCGTTCGAAACAACTCCATGAGGTTGTACTGGTGACCGTTGTCGAAGCTAGACGTGATGTCGTCGAAGACGATGAATCGTGGCAGGACTAGACTTCTCTGCTTGGCCGCAAGAAAAATGCAGATCGCTAGCGCGTTGCGGTAGCTCTCAGGCAACAGCGTTGATGCGGACAAGTCCACGAGCCCATAGAACTTCGCAAGCCGCAGATGAAGCTCTTCCGAGCCCGCCGCTTTCTTCAGCGTCGGAACCACCTCGGGGTTGCGCGTGACCTGCTCATACAATGTCCGGTAAGCGTTCTCGATGTCCAGCGTTTTGGCCGTCGAGAGAGCCACTTCCGCGTCGGCGAAATCACGCGAGGCGTCCTCAATAAAGCTGCACCATCTCCGGCGCCCCGCCAGCTGAGCCCTATTCGCCGTCACACGGTCGAGAGCGTGTCGATGATCGCTAAGGGCCGTCTGAAGCTGCTCCGCCAGTTCGACCTGTTCGGTGAGCCCGACGAGTGACGGTGGCAGCTCGCGCTCGAGCTCACCCTGCTCCTGTTCAAGAACGGCAATCCTCTCGATCCGAGCAGATTCGAGGGCCTCTTGGAGGCCGAGCGCTCTATCAACCTCGGCCATCGAGGGCACCAACAGGCGGAACGCCTCATCCAAGCCGCTCGCTTGCGCTTCACGCTCAGGAGGCCCAAGCACCGCGGCGAGCTTCTTAAGACGAGCGACCCAGCGCTGAGTTGGCCACCTTGTACGAACCAACCGCTCGGCGTCTTGGACGGCGACGTATGCAGACAGGTGTGCGGACACGTGATCGGCGATAGGCCCGGCAAGACTTGTCGAGTCGCAGAGGGGGCAGGTCGTTGGCTGGTTCCAGCTGCCATCCGCCAGTAATAGCTCGGCGGCTTCGAACAGCCTCAGAAACAAGGGTCCCCGTGTGAGAGAGATTCCATCGACATACCTTTGCACTAGCGATCGAAAGTCTCGCTGCTCCAATTCTTGGCCGTCCTCGGGCCCGAGATTTGCGAGTTGGTTCTTCTCCTGCAGAACTTCGGCCAACCGATCGCGCGCCTCGCTTCCTTCAGCCTTCCTGATAGCTGCACGAATATCCGCAAACTGAACTTTGTCGAATGACGTGCCGGCCACGGAAGGCGCGAGGAGCGCGACCTGGGCCAACGCGGCGCAAATGTTCTCGCCTACGAGGCCGCTGTCGAGCGGCTCTGAGACATCGTGGCCCGTCAGCTGTTTGTGCATGCTCCGGATCCTCACCATCGCGCTTGCCGCCTCTTGTTCGTGGGTGTCGCGCTGCGTCTCGAGGATGTCCAGCCCAAAATCGCCCTTGAGCGACTTCGCATGAGAAAGCGCCTCCAAGGCCTGCCTAAGTTCGGACAGCGGACCCAGACCGATGAGACCCGAAAATGTGCGGCCGCGCTTCAGTGGAGTGTCCTCCACGAACTGACCGAATGTCCTGTAGTCGAGCAGAACTCCATGAGCCGCGAAGTCGCTCAAGAGCTTCTCAGGGGTTGGATAGCCGGACGGGCTGCTCACCGTTCGACTCACACTGGACGACCGCTCTACCCGAATCTCGATTGGCGCACCACCGTCGTCCGGCAGAAAAGTAAGATCGATCGTTGCCGATTTCGGGGTGTGGAATTGATTTACGTAGTAGAGCCCGGCTCCGTCAGCAGCCGGGAGGCCTTCGAACTTCTGGATCTTTCCGCCGATTGCGAATGCCAGCGCCTCGAAGATTGAACTCTTGCCTAGACCGTTCGGCCCGAACACCGAATTGACGGCATTCGGTTTGAACTCCAGGACTAAGGGGTCACCCTCGTTGTTGATGCCCCGAAATCCTTCGATGGCGAGCCTGGTTAGGAAGTACCGCGTCACGGCTTCTTGCCGTCGGCATCGAGAGCTGCGGCGATCGCAGCGTTGAACGCTAGGCGACGCGCGGCCCGCTCCTGCGCATCCTGAGGCAGAGGCAGCATCCCGCTGAGTTGTGCTGCGAAGAGTTCCGACAGTTCCGGGTCCCGTCGTCGGAGGTGCGCGAGAAAGCGATCAATATTCTCCTTGAGTGACAAGGCTGGATCGAACCGAAATGGCGGCTGAATCGGGGCTGGCATGGATTGATCTTAGGAAGCGGGTGACAGGACGTCAACAAATTCGAAAAGTTTTGATGCCAGCGCTGTCGCTTAAGGTTGTCACTTCTCGGGGTTGGCCTACTACTCTAGGGTGCATGAGACTATCCGCCTTAGATCAGGATGCGGGGTTCCTCGCTGCTCGTGGCAACTCGACCGGCTCGTTTATCCGATGGTTGGAATCGCTCGAAGTCGCCGTGCCGAGAGATATCACCGTTCGCGACATGATCGAGTACGGTTGGATTCATCCTACCTGCCGAATCATGATTCCGGACAGCTACTTCACGTCATGGACCTCCTACCCCAGTCAAGGAGGCGAGCCCCATGAGATTGACGACGAGGACGTCTGGGCGGATCTCCTGTGGCACTCGGGAGGCATGAGCGACGGATTTCTCTTCCGCCACCTTCCCCTCACCGGCGAGTGGTTCATCCATCCGCTCGAACGTGAGGCGGAGCCGTTAGCTCGCCGATTCACCGAGGCTGAGCTACTCGAACCGCAGCCCGAGGCGATCGCTAAAGATCATCCCAACGGAGGGATGTACTACCCGTGGATAGATTATTTCCCGTATTGGAAAGGTTACGAGCTCATCGAGGTCTTGCACAGCGCCAAGTTGGTGGGAGGCGTCTGGTGCACGAACAAGACAAAGTCAATACTCCAAGAAATTCTCGTGCAGCACGACAGACTCCGCGAGCAATGCCTCGGATGGCTTGGCCGGATTCACCGCGAATGGAGAGAGCGTCGCCACACCTTTGACCACCTCGCCCGCTATCGAATCATGCGGTCCGCTCTCTCAATGGCGGAGGGAGGCATGCGGAAGCCAGGTCCGATCGAACGTTGGAGTGTTGAAGACGCTGCACGAGCTCTCGCGGCAAGGTTCCAGGTAACACAGGCACTTCTTGAGAATCAGTTCCTTCCCGTCCTGCTTTCCCTAGCCAGGGAGTGGCGCTGGTGGACTTCGCGAGATGGCACCGGGCCTGGAAAGCACGCGTGGGGCCAGCTGCAGAAGGACATCTTGTTCACCGTCGAGTGGCTGCACCTGCTGACCGGTAACACCATCGAGCACTACTACGATGTCTGGGCGAATCGAGATCGGCAGCCTCGAAACGTTCTAGCCCTCGAAGAGGCGCTGCCGCAGGAGTTTCGCTCCGCGGAGCAGTACTTCCTGGGCCACTTCCTGGCCGTCCGCGGAAGTTATGACCATCTCCCGACGGCGGTGCGTCTCGCCGATGCCGAGGTAGGGCAGGTTCTCAAGTCGCTCCGCGCGAGGACGCCGATTGTCACAGACTGGCTGCTGAGCTATCAACGACTCCACGAGGCGCTCGGCGGTCCGCCTCCTTGGGACTATGCAGACGTAACTCCCAACACGATCATGCATGACTTCACGCTGCTGGCTCTGTTCGCGGAAAAGATTCTGGAGGCCTTGAGCATGCAAACCGGGCCGGATGTCATGTGGCTCGCACGCGAGTTCTGTCAGGCACTGGAAGCGAAGGACAACCGGTTTGTCGGCACCTGGCAACTTGCCGCCACGAATTGGAAGCAGCACACTCAGCTGAGGTCGAAGCCCGGGGATCCGTTCGGCGACTTGATTAGGCTTCCTCTGACCGGGGGAGCCGAGTCCGTGAGCCTTGCGCGCGCTTTGCTCTTTTTTGGTCTCGCGAGGAACTACTTCGGCCACCATTCCTATCTTGATGGGACCCTGCTGAACACGCCCCAAGGCGGGGCGGCAGTCAGCGGCGTCGTGACCACGACGCTCTACCTCACGGCGGTCCCTTGTGGAGTACGCTGAAATCAATTTCCGTCCGGAATTGCTGGTCCCCTTCGTCCCACCAGCCTTTGGCCATGGGCCGCCTGCAGCCGCCCAGCGAAGGAATCCGATCGAAGTCTGGTAGACTTGGTGCGTATCAAGAGAGGCGCGAGGGTTCTGGCCCGTCGACCGCCCGGCAACCTGCGACCGCCAGCAAAGGTGCCAAGGCCAGCCCGGAAACGGGGACGATAAGGCTCACGTCGAGCAATAGAAGGCGTGAGTCCCCGCGAGTCGCGGGGATTTTCGTTTCGGGGCGCGATTCGCGGGCCAGCAGTCTCCGCTTCAGGGAAAGCCATGTCGAAATGGACTTCTTGCGGAGAGGACCCGCCCAATGATCTAGAGGCGATCCGGGCTCGCCGCAAGGATCACGATCTGCTCCAGCAGCATCTCCCGGTAATCCTCGCCAATTCCGATCGGGTCTTGGAGGCGCCCCGCTACTTCTTCTGCCAGCCCCGCACGGCCTACATGTCGTCGCTTTGGATATTTGGCGGCGGTGGGCCGATCCCGATCGGGGTGCTCTTACTTCTCTGGAAGGCGCTGAAAATGATCTTCGTATGCCCCGCCTGCGGGGGCAAGGTCTACGCGGTGGGTATCTCGGGATCTGTTCTTAGCAGTTGCGGTTCCATCTGGGGGCCATGTCTCAATTGCAACCAGGGACAGCATCTTCGTCGGGACCGACTGGGCGAGACCATTCTTGCCATCGGTCCGTTGCTCCGGAACCACCGTAACGAGCCGGTCATTGAGAAAGGAGAGCGGCCCCGCTTCGACTGGAAGGAGGGCGTCGTCGGTGAGTCCACGCCAGCAAGGGTGATCATCCCCGCAGTTGAGCCCGTAAATCTTGAAACCCTAGTCACCCAGATCGAACGTCCGGCGAACGCTAACCAGATCTAGGAGCCGCGAAGCTTCAGGGCATCTCCCGGGGTCTTCGTTACCGTGGCCTAGGCCTCGGCGTCGACATGGCACGCAATGGAATCCCCTTCGTCGAGTCGCAACAGGCGGAAGGCCCCAACCAGGCGCTTGTGATCGTGCTGGGTCGCGGATGTAGAAAAGCAAGGGAGCGACAAGCAGCATAGTCGATCACTAGCTGTCCTCTCGATTTCACTGGCTCCGTGCGCTTTCAGGCTTCGCCTGCCTCGTCGCGACTTTTAACCTTTGAGAATTGGGCGACGCCTGTTGACGACACGTTGGTTACCGGCGAGGCCGCCTTTCACCTCTTGGGTGTCGGCGGCGGCTGAGGTGGCCTAGCTTGCTCAAATTTCCATCCGATTCGATTCGATGGGTCGCAGACATGAATGTAGCCCTCACACGGTCCACCATTGAGGCATGACACCACAGATTCGCAGGCTTGCTGCGGTGTCGTACCGTGGGGGATGGGCACCAAGAGCCAGCACCAACCCGAAGAGCTCCGGTTGCTATATCCACAATTCACTCGAGGGCGAGAAGGCACGGCTTCCTCCAGCTTCCATGTCTTTGAGACGCCCGGGTTGTAGCAATACTTCTCTGCGTCCCGACAAACAGTCCCGTTGATGCAACGCAGCACATCGCCACAGCTTTGCTGCGGGCTCGAGCTCCTGGGCATGGGAACCGTCACGTTGCAGCGACCGGGCAACTGTGGGTGGCTGAAGGAACAGTCGGCACCACCAGCGTCAGCCTCTTGGGAATGCGGGCTCCCGGAACTCAGAGCAGACATGAGTAAAGCCGCAGACGCGGCAGCAAGCGGCAGCCTCCTCATTACGGCCTCCAGTGGCCCAATTGTCCCATGAAAGGGGCGAGCGCATGGCGCTCAACGGTTGAATCGCCATGTTGGTCTTTTTTAGCTGCCGTGGCAATCACGTGACTCCGCCGGAGCCGCCGTCTCACCGTACTGCTATCCCTCAGATTGGTGCTATCCTTCCTTGGCCTATTCTCAGAGGAAGAGGGCTATGAAGCATTCTTTTGTCGCCGCTGCGCTGCTACTCGCCTCCGCCCGCCAGCTTCTCGGGCAGATACAGTTCTACCAGGTGGAATTCACTCCCTCAGGAAGGGTCTTCGCCAAGGACTTGCCTGTGACGAGGGGCGCAGTGGTCGTCTTCCATGAATACCCCGGCGGCATGCTGGTCAGTATCCCGCGTTCGAAACTCAAGCGCGTCGTTAGGGCGGCTGCTGATGTCGTGGAAGCAAGCATTCATCAAGACCAGACGATAGCGATCGGTAACCTGGCCATGCAGGGAGGCGCACCGACACCAAGCATCAAGCCGGCCGCTAGCACTGCCTCTTCATCGACCCCTCGATGGAATGGTTATGACAGCTGGGCAGTACTGCCCGATGAAGCGCCTGCCGCGCCGCCCTCCACGTCGCCTCCGAGGTCCCCGTAGGGGAGCCGTAGTGTCTTGGGTCTGCGACTCACAGCGCGCCGTCGCAGATGGCTGACCGAACCCAGCTCGAGTAATCAGCTTTGCTAACGACGTACCCTTCTATCGTCAACTTGGGCTGCCATCTTAAGATCTTTGCGACGTAGAATGCGGAATCGTCCTCAAGTACTGGAGTAGTACTAGCGCCTGAGGAGAATGCCATTCGGGTTCGTGTCGCAATCGGCTGGGGTATCGGCGCACAGTCATCGTCGGCCGTACAGTCTGCTGAGAATGCACCGAGACCCACAGGTCGCTTGCCGGCTCGAAGGTCACGGCGCTTCTGACGAATGATCGAGGCGCTGTATGCCTGAATGGTCCGGTCTTGCGCGACAAGCTGGCGCAAACGGCGGTCGACCACGATCGGCCTGCAGATGACTTCTCGAATCAGCTCTACATTTCCCCCGAGGGCGGCTTTCATCGAGTCCCATATATCGGGAGCCATTGAATGGGCTTCTATACGTAGACGTTCGGTTTCGACCTCAAGGTCTGTGACTTCTTGACCATATCGCAGGCGCAGCAAGCAAGTCTTTCGAGTGTAAAGGGCCGCCAAGTCAGTGAAGGTAGCCGCCGGATGAACGTGATCGAAGCTTTCGCCAGACAAGTCGAAGCGCCAGCGGGCTGCTTCAACCAGGCGGAGATCCTCGGCAAGCTGAGCCTGCGTAATCCGATTGGGCTGGGTACCTGAGAAAGAGCCAAGAAGCATCGCGGGTAGGAGGATGTCGCAGAGGAGCAGCATGTTCCCCTCAGGGCGTGTATCGGCTCCCATTTTGGAGAGTAGCAGTATTGACCCCGCCCCACACAATCATTCGCTCTCCGGTCCACACGGCGCGAAAGTTCTCACGTGGCGCTGGGACATTCAAGGTCGTGGTTGCGTGGGTCCAAACGTTTGCGACGGGATCAAACACTGCGCCTGTATTGAGTACCGTGGTCGAGCCTCGACCGCCCCACACGATCATTCGGGACCCAGTCCAGACGGCCGAGTGACGTTGCCTTGCAGCGGGAAGATTTGTGCCGAGTGACGTCGCCGTCCACGAGTTCGTCGACGGGTTATAGATTCCCCCTGTGACGAGGTTGTTCGTGAATATCCCTCCCCAAATGACCATTCGCTCGCCGGTCCACGTTGCGGAGTGAAAGTCGCGGGGCCCAGGAGCATTGTCAAGTGAGGTTGCCGTCCATGAGTCGGCCACGGGATCGTAGAGACCACCGGTATTCAGTTGAGTCGTGCTCAGACCGCCCCACACAATCATTCGGGACCCAGTCCAGACCGCGCTCGCAAGTCGCCGGCTCGCAGGTGCTCCGACAACGCTAGTGGGGTTCCACACGTTCGAAATTGGGTCGAATCGGGCGCCCGTATTTGTGACTTGTCCGGACCCCAGGAGACCTCCCCAAATGATCATTCGCGAGCCCGTGTAGGTGAATGAATGGGCGCTTCGTGGTGCGGGTGCATCGGTTTGGCTCGTTGGAAACCACAGATCTGAAATGGGGTCATACCGACCGCCGGTGTTTAGGGCGACCCCTCCAGGTCCCAATCCTCCCCAGACCACCATGAATGTGCCGGTCCAAACTCCGGCCGCTCCCTGTCGAACGCTGGGCGCACCCCCTAGGGAGGTGGGGGTCCAGGTGTCCGTAGCCGGATCGTATTGGGCGCCCGTTTGGTTAAGAACATCCGAGCCGCCAAGGCCGCCCCACACGATCATACGATTGCCTGTCCAAACCGCGACGAAGTTCTGTCGCGGCGATGGTGCGCTGTTTAGCGTCGTGGGGTTCCACGAGTCTCCGCGGAGCGCCATCGGCTTCAGCGCGACCACCAAAGCGACACAATATGCGACACGAACAAGGACTCTCATCTCGGCCTCCTCTCGTCTCTGGAGGATAGTTGCCGCCCAGCCGGTGAATCCTTCGGTCAGCGAGCGCAACATGAAAACTGGACGTCAGTGATGGCGCGCGCTGGATGATCTAGCTCTCTGCTCGGCCTCGCGGCGCCTGAGAAGACGGCGCCACTGGTTAAGGCGGCGGTACAGGGTTCCTACGGGAAGGTTGCATCGAGCGGCAAGCGCCGCCAAGGGTTCGCCACTAATCCTTGCTCGGTCGAGGCCCTTAACTCCGAGCGCCTTCTCGAGTACTGCTCCTGCATCCAGCAGAAGGTCGGGGTCGGTTTGCGAGTACTGTTCGCGCCGTCGACCGTACTCAGCTTCGCGGCCTCGCCGTCTCACCGCGGCTCGAAGAAGCATTTGGCATTGATGGAGGATTGTGCCGTAGAGCCACCCAGGCGGAGGCGGCGCGAGTTGATACTTATGCCACCAAGCGATCAACACTTCCTGAGCCACGTCTTCTGCTTCTTGCTCGGACATTCGAAACCGAGCCCTGGCGATTCGAGTTGCATAGTCGAGCACTCGGCCAATGTCATTGCGGTGCATGGCAACTCCGGTGGTGGCGGGGGCATTCAGGCTACCCATCACCAGACTAATCCACCTTGTCGGCTCCTGACGACCAGAGGATCAGCGTAGATGATAGGACTGACGCTTGGTGAGGAGAGCTTGCTGGCCGATAGGACAGCTGACCTTCAGTGCCGGTAGCCAGGCTGACGACTTTCGCAACTCATGTCCGCAAGCCAGCGCGCGCACCTTTTTTCGGCGCAACACGCCCCCGAGCCTCACGACAAACTCCGCGCGATCCTCGGAGCCCTCTACTCGGAGCTACGCGACGCGCTCGAAACGCGTCGCGAGCGTCGGCTCCGAGCAGAAGGGTTCAACGACATCACCCAGGGAAGCCCAGGGGAGCGCGAACTAGGGACGGTCTTGGGGCGAGAGCCGCCGGGCGCTCGAGGATCAACTGACCAAGCGGGTCGACGAGAAGAAGCGGCGGCGCGGTTGGAACTACGTGTCACCGAACAGAAAGGATGGGCCGTTGGATGTAGACGAGTTCATGTTCATTGGGCTGGTCTGAGCGTCTATCCATCCACGATCTCTTCGCGAGCTGGGCGCGGGCGGCAGTTCAGAATCGTCAAGCGGGCGTTGCTTTTTTATATGCTACTCTTTTTCTTGTGAGAGCGCTACCAGGGCGCGATAGCCAGTGGGTCTGACCGGTTCCAAGGGATCCATCTTCCCGGGAGAAGTGTCTTTCGCTGGCAAGGAGGAATGATTATGGCCAAGCCGGGAGACGTCATCTGGGTGAAGTGCGAAGTGAAGCCAGGCCAATTCTCAAACGAGCGTATGGTGAGAGTCGGCGGCAAAGAAGGTTGGGTCGGCTTTGTCGACCAGCGATTTCTTCGAAACGAAGATGCCGCGCTTGGAACTGCGGAGATCCAGGGAACGGTCGTAGCTGCACACGGTGAGAATTTCGACGTAAGCCTGCCCGGCCACTCGGTCGCCTCTTCTCGCGTCATAGAGACGAGAAAAACGCAGGTGAGTTTTGCTTCTGTCCCGGCCTGACATCCTCGAGCAGATAAAAAAGAAAAAGCTCGTTTTCGACCCGCCGATCGACACTAGTCTCCAGGTCGATCAGGTCTCTGTCGACCTTCGGCTGGGCAGATACTTCACGAAGTTCAAGCCGAAAGATGAGTTGACCCACCTAGCTGCCGTAAGGGCCGACCCCTCCATTTGGAATTCCGACGATCTTTGGGAAAAGTGGGAAGCCGACTCGATCGACGTCGAGCCCGGAGGATTCGTTCTCGGCCAAACCCTTGAAAGCGTTCAACTTCCACGCACATTAGCCGGGCTCATCGAGGGCCGCAGCCGGTTCGCCCGGTTGGGGCTCAGCATGCACGTCACCGCGCCGAAAATCGACCCCGGCTTCCACGGTGTCATCGTCCTCGAGATGTGCAACGTCGGAAACGTGACAATTCGGCTGAAGTCCGGCGATCTCACCGCTCAGTTGATGCTCCTGGAGCTCTCGCACCCGCTCACGGCCAAACAACTCTACGGCAACAAACCCGACGACCTGTTTCAGGACCAGAGCCGCCCAACGCCAGCACGCAAGAGGGCGACGAAGAAAAAGTAGAGCGCCCCGCGTTGCCGCCGCTGCGCCTGTCACCGGAAGCGGCGAGGATCCTCGAGGTGTCCCGCAAACCCGACCGGGATTGTCCACGACGCGAGAGACGGGCGGCCCTTCACGATCGAGACGCCGAGGTAGCTCCTCTCATGCGCCGGAACCGCCTTGGAACCGCTGGAGAGGCGGATTTAGAACGTATGAGAAAGTCCTAGAAAAAAGGGCGAGCGAATAGCCGCGGCGCGCGAGAAGTATGCGATGGGAGACCTAACCTTCATCGAGAAACACAAGCTCGAAAAGCTCCTAGGCATGGGCTCGGGTTATGTTCTCGACTTCTTCAACCATTCGTTCTCAGACTTCGTGGTTGACAGCACCGGCCGAAATATCTACGACGCCCGCTACGACAGGGGAACTGGTTCGAAGGCCAACCGCCTGAGAGCGTTCTGGGAGAAGGAACCCAACCACCTAGTAGGTAAGCTAATCGCGGACTTGCTTGAATACGCTAAGGTCATCGGTACGCCGGACGAGGCGAGGTTCCTAGAAGCTTCACGGGCTTCGCCAACTGCCCGAGCCGCCGCGATCGCGGTCTTTCGGCAATTCAGCATCACGCGATCGAACTTGAAGGTCTCGTCGGCCGTCTCTGGCTTGAGGTCCCCGGCGGCCTTGAGTGCCTTGAAACAGGCCGACGAGTAGGAGGTCATTTCGTCGAGGTAGACGGGGACGCCGGCGCCGAGCTTCACCTTGCCCGAGGGCGTCGTCGCGAAGACTTCGCCCGCGAGCGAGCCGGGTCCGGTCTTGAAACAGTCGTTGTAGTCATCTGGCGACGGCTCCTGATGCCTGCATCGGGTAACAAGTTGCCACACCGATACTGCTGAGCCTAAGGTGCCGAATATTCTAATTCGGCGAGCCCGGACCAAGAACGCCTGACATTTCAGGGTTTTTTGTACTGCTCGCACCGGCCGGTTCGGATCTTTCAAGTATGCGGACCAGGAGTTGCAGGCCGCCCGAATCGACCAGCCCGGACCAAGAAACGCCGAAATCCCGGAGTTCTTGCTCGCCTCAACCCTTGTCCTCGGATTATTACTCCATGACCGCCATCTTTCGAACCTTCGCACCCCTCGGGGTGGCAGGTGACCGCGCGCCGCCGGTCATTGGGTAGTCGTCGCATCGTCGCAGCAAAGCCAATAAAGGAGAAGCCAAAATGATTTCAGAAAAGAAAGCCGAAGCGAACCGGCTGAACGCCCTGAGAAGTACCGGACCGAAGACCGATGAGGGCAGGGCCATTTCGAAGATGAACGCCGTCAAGCATGGCGTGCTCGCACGGAATACCGTCGCGAGCGGTCCGCCACTAAGGGAGGACCGGGGGGAATTCTACGGCCTGCTCGAGGGGCTCCGTGCCCACTACGACCCCGTTGGCCCCTACGAGGATCTCTTGGTACAGGAAATTGCGGCGGCGAAGTGGAAGACGGTTCGGCTCGAACGCTACGAGGCCGCAGGAATTTCTGTACGCACATCGGAGGCGATTGCGGCCGGCCGTGACCGGATCGAAGAGGAGCGGTGGGGGCTCATCCAGAAGGACCTCCGCTTCAAACTCAACACCGCGGCTGACCCCGCGAAGAGGCCAGTCGTTACGGCTGAAATGCTCCGCAATCAGATAGATCTCGTGAAGAGGTTAAGTCAGGACGACGCTAGCGTCGTGGATGAACCGGAGTTCCGCACCTTCGTGTGGCTATCAAAGACCGGCGGGGACCCGGACGAGACGTTGTCGGACGCGGAAAAGGAAGAAAAGTGTCGGGCCGTTATGGGAGCGCTCACGGATACCGAACTTGAAAGTCTTGGAAAAGACTTCATGTCGACGATGGAAAGGGCGCTTCAGGGGATGTGGGAGCTACGCGCAAAAGCGATTCCGTTTGAGGCGGGCGTCGAGCAGGCTCTCGTGCCAGATGACGCTAATCTCGAAAAGATCATCCGCTATTCGACCTACCTGGCGCGTCTTGAGGAGAGGAAGGTGGCGATGCTTGAGCACCTGCAGGCGGAACGCCGGAAGAAGGAGGGCCGGGGTTAGTCTGAAGGGCCGTGCCCTCCCGATCCCTTCTTTTTTTTGCGAAACGAACCCACCGAACTCGGGCGTTTCCTGGCGTGCGGCTCGGAAGTCGGCGGGCCGACTTCTGAGCCGACAGCGCCAATTCAAAGTCGACCGTCAGGCTTCGTCGATTCGAGCGCCCGGATGATCGTCATTTTGGAGACGCTCAGGTGGGCCGCGATCTTGGCGAGGCTAAGGCCCAGCGTCCGGAGGCGACTCGCCTCAATCGCGATACGCTGGTAGACGGGGCCCGTTCCGTCGAAGAGAATGGCCTGAAAAGGCACCTCCCCGGCGGTTCGAATTCTTTGCGAACGCGTCCGCCAAAGTCGGCGCCCGCCGCCCCGGGGAGTCTCGACGCGCGTCGAGACGTGGGATAGTTCGGCGGGGCATCGGCCCGAGGGAGACCGCGATGACGACCCGGTCCCGACTTCCTGTCACGAAGAAGCAGCTCCAGGACCTCCTCTCGCACGAAGCCGCGTTCGCGAGGGCCTACGAGTTCGTCGTATCCGAGCTCGCCTCCGGCTCGTGCACGCTTCGCGTGCCGCACCTGCGGCATTTCGACCGCCCGGGCGGCATCGTGAGCGGCCAGGTCTTCGTGACCGCCGCCGACGTCGCGATGTGGCTGGCCATCAAGACGCTGCGCGGCCTGGATGACCCGTCGGTCACGAGCAGCATGCAGACCCACTTCCTGCGCAGCGCCCGCGGCGAGGGGTTTGTCTGCAAGGCCGTCGTCCGCAGCCTCGGCCGTCGGACGATCTACGGAACCGCCGAATGTGTCTCGGCCCGGGGCGAGCTCTTCGCGCACCACACGCTGACCTACGTCACGCCGGCTCCGCCTTCCCGTCGGCGCCGCAAGGCTTAGTCCGTCGGGCCGGCCCCGGCCCGGAGGCTGGGATATCGTGGCTTTCGTCGGCACCGTCATGATCGAGCTCCTGCCGCCGTTCTGGCTGATCCGCGTCGCGGTGGCGGCCGTCTGGCTCTACGAGGGGCTCTGGTGCAAGCTCCTCGACGGACAGCCGCACCAGCGGGAGGTCGTGGGCGCCGTTCCCCGGTTCGATCCGCGTCTCGGCGCCCTCTTCCTCAAGCTCCTCGGCGCCGCCGAGACCGGCCTGGCGCTCTGGGCCCTGTCCAGCGTCGCGCCCGTCGCCTGCGCGGCCGTCCAGACCCTCCTGCTCGTGGCCCTGAACTCCGGAGGACTGTTCTGGGCGCGCCGGATCATCCACGATCCCGCCGGCATGGTGGTCAAGAACGCCGCCTTCCTCGTCCTCGTCTGGGTTTCGGCGAGCGTGCCCGGATGGCGATGACCGCGGCCGTCGAGGAGACGGCGTGGGCGCGCGGCCGCTTCGACGCGCGGGCCGGACCGAGCCGGCTGCTCTTCGGCCGCATGCACGAGGACGCGGCGATCGAGCTCGGAGCCTTCCGGCCCGGGGGCCGCGTGTTCTGCATCGCGTCGGCCGGCTGCACGGCGATGGCGCTCTCGTCGCGGCACGAGGTCGTCGCCGCCGATCTCAACCCCGCCCAGATCGCCTACGTGCGTCGCCGGCTCGCGGGCGAGCCGCCTTCGCTCGGAGCCGCGGAGCGCCTGATGGCCCTCGGCCGCTCCTTCGCTCCCCTCGTCGGCTGGCGGCGGCCGCTCGTGCGCGCGTTTCTCGACCTTTCGGAGCCCGCGGAGCAGCTCGCTTTCTGGCGCCGCCACCTCGACACGCGCCGATTCCGCTTCGCGATGGACACGGCCCTTTCGATGTCCTTCCTGCGCCTCTTCTACGCGAGCGACCTGCTTCGCGTGCTCCCTCGCGCTTTCGGCAGGGTCCTGCGCGCCCGCATGGAACGCGGCTTCGCCCGGCACCCCAACCGGGACAACGCGCACGCGCGGCTGCTTCTCGGAGGCGTGTCCCCGGCCGTGCCGGCGTCCCCGGAAGCCGGACGCATCCGCCTCGTCCACGCCGACGCGGCGCGCTGCCTCGAGAAGGAAGCGCCCGGGAGCTTCGACGGCTTCACGCTCTCGAACGTCCTCGACGGAGCCGCCGAGGCTTACCGCGGCCGCCTGCTCGCGGCGGTCCGGCGCGCCGCGGCCCCCGGGGCGGTCGTCGTCCTGCGCAGTTTCGCCGAGCCCGCGGACGCCTCCCCGGCCAACCGCGCCGCCGAAGACCGGTCCATGCTCTGGGGAATCGTGGACGTCCGCCCGGCGGCCGCATCGTGAGCGCGGCGGCGCCGGCCGAGGCCGGCCGCGCGACCGGCGCCTCGTCGGTCGTGACCGCGCTGACGATCCGGGCGACGCCGGACCGCGTCTGGGAGGGCCTGATGTTCTACGAACAACTCCCTGGCCGCGCGCCGCTGCCCCTGCGCCTGCTCCTGCCGTCGCCGCGGGGGACCGAGGGCCCCCGCTCCGCCGTCGGCGACGAGACCCGCTGCCTGTACGAGCACGGGCACCTTCTCAAGCGCGTGACGGAGATCGACCCCCGGCGCCGCTACGGTTTCGACGTCGTGGAGCAGGCGGTCGCGCTCCGTGCGGGAATTCGCCTTCTCGGGGGCGGATACACCCTCGTCGCGCTGCCGGACGGCTCGACCCGGCTCGAGCTCGAGACGCGTTATCTCAGCCCCGCGCGTCCCCGCTGGCTCTGCCGGCCCATCGAGGCGGCGGTGTGCCACGCCTTCCACCGCCACATCCTCCGCGGGATGCGCCGCGGCCTCGAGGGGCGCGGCGCCCAGGGGACGTCCTAGACGACTTCTTCGACGAACAGGCGGCCCTTCTGCTCGGTTCCGAGCAGGAGCAGCGTGGCGAGCACGAGGATCGTCGCCGTCTCGAACGCGGCGAGCGCCCAGCCGTAGCCGATCCGGTCGCGCAGCGCGTACTCGATCGTGTTGACGGGCGCGGCGAACAGAATGCCGAGCTGGTAGGCCATGCCCGGCACGAGGCCGCGCGTCTGGTCGGGCGAGAGCTCGTTGAGGTGCGCGGGGATGATCCCCCAGGCGCCCTGCACCCCCATCTGCATGAAGAAGGCGGCGGCCGCGAGAACGGCGAGCGAGCCGCCGAAGGCCCACGCCGGGATCACGAGGAGCGAGAGGCCGAGCGCGCCGACCATGCTGTGCCGGCGGCCGAACCGCTCCGAGAGGTGCCCGAAGATCATCGCTCCCGCGACGGCCCCGACGTTGTAGAGCATCGCGATCTCGGCGACCGTGGGCGCGGGGATCGCGTGGGCGATCTTCAGGAAATCCGGGTACAGGTCCTGGGTGCCGTGGGAGAGAAACATCATCATCGTCATCAGGGCGACGAGGTAGACGAGGCGCGGGGCGAAGCCGCGCACGGCGCGGAGGATCGCGCCCATCGTCGGCGCGCGGTGCTGCTTCCAGGCTTCGGACTCCGGCACGTGCCAGCGGATGTAGAGCGCGAGCAGCGCCGGGGCGCCGCCGACCCAGAACATCGCGCGCCAGCCCCACGCCGGCAGGACGAAGCGCGCCGCGACCGCGGCGAGCAGGTACCCGATCGAGTAGCCGCTCTGGAGGATCCCGGACAGCAGGCCCCGCCACCGGCGGGGCGCGTTCTCCATCGCGAGCGACGCGCCCACGCCCCACTCCCCTCCCATGCCGATGCCGAAGAGCGCCCGCAGGACGAGGAACGCGCCGTAGCTCGGCGCGAACCCGCAGAGGATCTCGACCGTCGAGAAGAAGAGGACGTTGGCCATCAGGGGCACGCGGCGGCCGTAGCGGTCCGCGAGGAGGCCGAAGAGGACGGCGCCGACCGGACGCATCGCAAGCGTCGCGGTGATCGTCCAGATGATCTCCTTCTTCGAAACCCCGAACCGTTCGGCCAGCGTGTCGACGAGAAACACCACGACGAAGAAGTCGAAGGCGTCCATCGTCCATCCGAGGAATCCCGCCGTCACGGCATGCGTGCGCTCGCGGGAGGTCAGGCGCCGGGGCATCGGCCTAGGGATTCGACTCGCGCCGGCGGTACGCCTCGAGGTCCTTGCGGTCCGTCACGTCGCGGCACACGGCCAGGGCCGCGATGACCCGGCCGAAGTCGTCGAAGAGCGGCACGACGACCGTGCCGCAGACGCCCCGGCTCCCGTCCTTGCGGACGAACCGGACGTCGCCCGCCCACCGGCCGTCGCGCCGCATCGTGGCGAGCAGCTCCTGCGCCGTGACCGTCGTCCCGGCGGGCCGCAGCAGGTCGGGCGTGCGCCCCTCCATCTCCGCCTTCGCGTAGCCGAACATCTTTTCCGCGCCCGGGTTCCAGTCCACGATCCGCGCCTCGAGATCGAGCGTGAGCACCGCGTCGCTGATGTGATCGAACGCGCGCGTGTGCCGCCGGATCGTGTCCTCCATGAGGCGGACCCGCGTCACGTCGTGGAAGCTCCACACGCGGCCGACCACCTTGCCTCCCACCTTCTGGGGCGAGGAGTACCGCTCGAACATGCGGCCGTCCTTGAACTCGATCCAGTCGTAGCTCTTGGCCTCGGGTTCGCGGTACAGGTCCTGGACCTTCTTGAGGAAGCGGTCCGGATCGCGCAGCTGGTCGAGGACGAACGCGAGCGCCTTCCGGTCGTCGTGCTCGGCGAGGACCGGTTCGGGGATGCGCCACATCTGCGCGAACTTCCGGTTGTAGCTGACGATCGCGCCCTGGTCGTCCACGACGAGGATGCCGTCGGCCGTGGCCTCGAGCGTCGCCTTGAACAGGGAGAGCGTCTGCTCGAGGCCCTCCTCCGACTGCCGCCGCTCCGTCACGTCGCGAAAGCTCCAGACCCTCCCGGCCGGCCGCCCGTCGACGATCTGCGGGAGCGAGTCGCGCTCGATCAGCCGCCCGTCCTTGAGCTCGAGGACGTCGTGGCTCGGCGCGGACGGCTGGGCGTAGACCGACATCACCTTGCGGACGAACGAGGCCGGGTCGTCGAGCTTGTCGAGGACCGAGGCGAGGGCCTGCGCATCGTCCCGGCTCTCGACCACGGCGGGCGGGATGCCCCAGAGGTCCACGAAGCGGCGGTTGAAGTTCACCATGCGCCCGTTGGCGTCGACGACCAGGATCGCGTCGGCCGTCGCGTCGATCGTCGCGTGGAGAAGGGAGACGGACCGCCGCAGCTCTTCCTCGGCCGCCTTTCGCCCGGTGACGTCGAAGGCGACCCCGATGACTCCCCGGATCGCCCCCGCCGCGTCCCTCAGCGGCTCGACGTGCGTCTGGAACGTCCGCTGCTTCCAGGTCGCCTCGTACGTGACCGATTCGCCGGCGAGCGCCCGGCGGTGCGCGGCGATGGGCTCGAACTCGGGGTCCGTCGTCTTGAAGTACGAGAAGAGGCTCATCCCGCGCACGTCGCCCGGCTCCTGGTCGAGGAGGTCGTGCTCGGCGCCCATCGTGTCGGTGAAGCGCAGCTCCGCGTCGGTCGTCCAGAGCACGAGGGGCACCTGGGAAAGGGCCGCGCGCAGCGCGACGTCCTTCTCCCGGAGGCGCCCCTCGTCGGTCTCGTTCATCGTCTCCCGCCTACTTCGGGGTCTCCGGCGTCAGCGGCTTGCCGATGGCCGAGAGCAGGTCGGGCCGCGACGCGTCCCGCTCGAGATGCGGGTACCTCTCGCCGCCGTGGTAGTCGATCCGGTACGTCTTGAACGTCTCGACGTTCTCGACGAGCAGCTCGATCGGCTCCGTTCCGGTCTTCGCCTCGCGCAGGGCGTCCCGCAGGCCCTTCTCCGAGTACCGGCGGCCGTTGACGGCCACCAGGCGCATCCCCGGGCCGATCCCCGCGGCCGCCGCGGGCCCGTCCGTCACGTCCCGGATGACGCCCTCGTCCGTGCCCGCCCCGCCGCCCTCCCCCTGGACGACGATCCCGAGCGAGTACCAGAAATCGTAGAGCTTCGACTCTTCCTCGCCGGCCCGGACGAGCTCCGGCTTGACGTCGGTGTAGACGAGCTTCCAGCCGCCGTTCTCGATCCCGCCGAGGGGGGCGCGCGGCGCGACGCGGCGCACGCGCGCCTCGAAGAACGCGTCCCAGTCGTACGGCGCCACGGCGTTGAGCGCGGCCACCAGGTCGGCGTACGTGTACGTCCTGACCGCCGGACCTCCGCCCGGCGCGCCGTGAAAGGCGCGCGCGAAGTCGTCGAGGGATTTCTTCCCGCCCGTCTTCTGCCGGATGATCGTGTCCGCCTCGAGCCAGACGAGCTCCCCCTCGGGGTAGAAATCGACGCCCCGCCGCAGGGCGGCCCAGTCCGGCCGCCCGTCGTACAGGATCTGGGCCTCGACGGCCGTGTCCTCGAGCGGGCGCCACGCGCGTCCCGTCTGGGCGTCCATCCCGGCGGCGTAGAGCGCCAGGTTCTCCCGGTAGAGGTCCGGGCTGCGCAGGCCGCTGCGGGCGCCCAGGACGTCGCCGTAGTACTCCGTCAGGCCCTCGTACACCCACAGCATGCTGCTGTCCACGGGCTCCTGGTAGTCCGCGGACACTCCCGACACGAGGCCGTCCGGCCGCCGGTACTTCCCGTTCCACGAGTGCACGTACTCGTGCGAGAGCAGGGTTCCGAGCACCTCCTTCGAGGACTCGTCGAGGAACGAGCGTTCGAGGCCG
Source organism: Thermoanaerobaculia bacterium (assembly GCA_041912555.1). Classification (GTDB taxonomy): domain Bacteria; phylum Acidobacteriota; class Thermoanaerobaculia; order UBA5066; family Gp7-AA6; genus DAHUXD01. Next base: position 56,233 of record JAYRMU010000042.1, on the reverse strand, counting down.
CGGTTGTCGCTCGCCTCGTGGTGCTCGAGCCCGTTGGACGGAATGTGGTCCGAGAGCGTCAGGAGGAAGTGGTAGCTGCCGTAGTGCCGCGCGCCGAAGAGCGCCTGCGCCTCCGCGACGAGGCGCTTGTAGTGCGCCAGGTCCTCGGGAGAGATCGCGACCGCCGCGGCGCTGTCGCCGGCGAGGTGAAGGAAGTGGGCCGGCGTCTGTCCGGGCGTCAGCTCGACGGTCCGGAAATGGGCGCCGGCGAGGACGGGCGAGTCGATGAGCATCACGAGGGTCGTCGGCGCGAAGGCGACCGAGCCGCCGGACTCCCGCGCGACCGCAAGCGCGGTCCCGTACTTCCAGCCCGCCGGCAGCGTCAGCGAGGGCGAGAACACCAGGGCGTTGTCGTTCGGCCCCTGCGGGTAGAGCATCAGCGGCCACCAGTTGACGACGAGCAGCTCGGCCGAAGCCGTGGTCCAAGCGTGGAGTTGCGCGACGTAGTCGAACGCGACGTCGAGCGACGTGACGCCCGCGGGCACCGTGCAGGTGACGCTCCACATCTCCGTGGGAACGCGCTTCCAGGCGACGGGCCGGCCGCCGGCCGAGATCCGGAGCCCCACGAGGTCGGAGATCGGGCCCGCGGGGCTGTGCTCGCCCGGGATCCATTTCGGGTACGCGAGCGTGAGCGGGCCCGCGGACACCGGGATCGACTCCTTCACGTGGAAGATCCGGCGCGGCGCCTCGCGGGCGTCGACCGCGAGATCGATGGCCGCAGGGGCCTCGGCGGCCCGCGCCGCCGGCGAAAGACCCGGGAGGGCGCCGCAGAAAATCCAGACCAGGAGCCGGCACGATCGCATGAAACCTCCTGTCGAGAGCGGAATCCGCGGAGTCTATCGCGCCCGGGCCGGGCGAGCCGCCGGCTCGCCCCATCCGCCGGCGGCCTCCGGAGACGGGTAGAGGCGCGCGAGGATCGGCGTCGTGACGACCGTGGTGAAGAGCGCCATCGTGACGAGCCAGAAGAAGGCCGCCGGCGAGATCACGCCCATGTCCGCGCCGATGTTGATGACGACGAGGGCCATGAGGGCGCGCGTGTTCATCAGGAGGCCGATGGACAGCGACTCCTTCCACGGCAGGCCGGAAAGCCGCGCGGCGAGGGCCGTGGCCCCGAACTTCGAGGCGCACGAGACGGCCACGACGAGCAGAAGCGCCGTCCAGAGCGCCGGGCTCGACCCGAGCGACCCGATGTCGGTGCGAAGCCCGGAGAAGACGAAGAAGATCGGCAGGAAGAGGACCGCGACGAGGTCCCCGATGGAGGCGCGGATTCCCTCCACGAGGTCGCGGTTGAAGGAGCCCGCGATCCCGCACAGGAACCCGCCGAAGATCGAGAACACGCCGAGCGCGTTAGTGGCGGTCGCCGCGGCGAACACCACGACGAGGACCCCGGCGAGCGCGCCGGCGGGAAGCCCCCCTCCCGGCGCACGGCGGACGGGCAGCCGGGCCAGCCCGAACCGCCCGAGCGCCCAGAACGCGACGCCGAGCACGACGACGCCGGCGAGCGAAACGGCGAGCGCGCGGAGGTCCGCCCGGCCGTGCGTGGCCATCGCGACGACGGCCCCGAGGAGGATCCATCCGAGCACGTCGTCGATCGCGGCGGCCGTGATCGAGGTCAGGCCCATGCGCGTGCGCGTCAGCCGCGTGTGCATGAGGATGCGCCCCAGGATGGGGATGGCCGTGATCGAGACCGCGGTCGCGAAGAAGAGCCGGAACGCGAGCTCCGGCGCCGCCACCGGCGAGATGCGGAACAGGTACCCGGCCAGCGCGTAGCTCGCCGCGAACGGGACCGCGATGCCCGCGACCGCCACGAAGGTCGAGGCCCGCGCCGCGTGGCGCAGCCGGTCGAACGGGAACTCGAGGCCGATCAGGAGCATCAGCAGCACGAGACCCACCTGCGCCATCGCGGAGAGGACGGCGGTCGTCTTCGGCGTCAGCATCGCCTGGATCGTCCCCGGGTAGAACCGCCCGAGAAGCGAGGGCCCGAGGATGACGCCGGCGAGGATCTCGCCGACGACGGGCGGCTGTCCGACCTTGCCGAAGAGCCAGCCGAAGATCCGCGCGGACCCGATGATGATCGCGAGGTCCGCGCACAGGAGCAGCAGCATCTTCTCGAGCGCGAGGTACGAATCCATCAGGCGCTCACTTCTTCGCCGGCGCGGCGGCCGCGGCGAGCTGATCACGGATGGCCCGGGCGAGGGGAACGAGGCCGCTGCCCTTGCGCTCGAACGCGCGCTCGTAGGCCTCGAAGAACGCGCGCGGGCCGCCCGCCAGGGCCGCGCGGTAGGCCTCGAGCCCCAGCCCTTCGGCGATCCCGTCCGCGAGAAACGCGCCCGCCGGCCCGGCGACGCCCGCGGTGAACTCCGGCTTCTGGACCTCGGCCGCGACCGCCATGCGCGCGTCGAGATCGGCGTCCCGGGAGACGAGGCGGTCGGCGACGCGGTTCAGCTCGTCGAGGTCCTGCTTCATCGCCTGCTTCAGCCACACCGACAGGGGGAAGAAGTTCTCGTCGACGCTGTAGATCGCGACGGGCCCCGCCTCCGCGACCCGCCGCAGCAGGGGCTCGAACTGCCCGAGCGACGCGTCCCGCTTCTGCCACGCCGGGCTGGCGGCGCGGTACTCGGCCCACGCCCTCTGGTACGCCTCGGCCGCCATCAGCCGCGAGAGGCGCTTGATCTGCTCGGCGGCCGGAGAGGACTGCGCGTCGGAGATCGAGCGGGCGAGGTCGATGACGACCGACCAGCCCCCGCCCTCGGCCGCGGGAACGGCGATGTGGTCCGCGCGCCCCGGAAGTCCGAACGTGAGGAGGAGCGACTGGGTGACCACGATCGGGGGCGCGGTTGGCAGCATCGCGCGCGCCCGATCGGAGGCGAGCCGCGTCAGCTCCGCCTCGCGCGCGGCGATCGCGTCGAGGAGGGCCTTCCACCGGTCCTTCTCCTCGCGGATCCGCTGGAAATCGAAGACGGTGACGCGCGCCTTCTCGTCGAAGGCCGCCGCCAGGTCGTGCTCGAAGACCTCGGCCGGGCGCCGCGAGTCCCGGATGGCCGCCTGCACCGCCGGAAGGGCCTCGAGCGCCTTGACCGCCTCGGGGTCGAGCCGGGGCGCGGAGAGAAACGCGAGGATCGCGCGCGCGGCTTCGAGGTCGAGCCGGACGGTGACGATGTTTCCGGGGGGCGGCGGACTGTCGTAGGGCGCGCCGGCCGCGCCCGGTGCCTGGGCCCGCACCGCGGCCGCGGCGGCGAGGCCGGCGGCGGCGAGCACGGCCCGCGGCAGCCGGCCGATCATCCGAGGATCGCCGCGAGCGCGCGCTCCGTGTCCGCGAAGTTTTCGAAGAGCGCGTCCGGCTTCTCGGCGGCGAGCGTCTCCGGACTCGTGATGCCCGTCGCCACCGCCACCGCGCGCACGCCGAGCGAGCGGCCGCAGGCCACGTCGTGGATCGAGTCGCCGACGATCACGACCGACTTGCCCTCGAAGCGCCGGCCGGTGTGCGCGAGCGCCCGCTCGACGGCGATGGGCGGCAGCTGGTACCGGTCGGCCGAGTCGCTGCCGTAGGCCCCGAAGGGGAAGTAGCGGTTGAAGTCGGGCGGCGCGAGCTTCAGGCGCGCGCCCCGCTCGAGGTTCCCGGTCAGGAGGCCGAGGGTGACGCGCGGCTCGGCGTCCAGCCTCTCCAGCAGCTCCGCGATCCCGGGTTTCGGCACGACGGTGCCGGGTTCGAGCTGCCGCTCGAGCTCCTCGAGGTAGAGCTCGAGGGCGCGCGCGAGGCCGCTCTCGAAGCGGTCCCGTCCGACGTCTTCCAGGACGAGCTCGCGCACGATCTGCGGATCGGTCTTACCCGAGAAATCGAACTTTCCGCGATCCTGGTGATCGGGCGAGGAGCTCCAGCCGTAGGACGTCAGGAGGGAGCGCAGGATCGCGTCGCGGGCGACGCGGCCCGCCGACAGGAGGGTCCCGTCGATGTCGAACAGCACGAGGCGATGCCCGTTGGCGGTTTCGTTGGCCATCACCGGGGATCATATTCAAACCGGGCGCCGTGCCACGCGAGGATGTCCATCATCGCGCCCTTCCAGTAGGACCAGTCGTGGCCGCCCGGCTCGAGGATCACCGTGGTCGGGATACCCCGCTCGTTCAGGAGCATGCCGTACTGCGCGGCGACGCGGTCGAGGCCGTAGAAGTCCCCCGTCCCCGCGCGCAGCTCGACCGCAAAGGGCGGCGCGTCGAAACAGCGGTCCCAGAGAAGGAGCCACGCGTCGTTGGCGTCGAGGGAGTTGTCCTCCTTCGTGCGGCCGAAGACCCGCATGAGCGTGAAGCGCGCCACGAGGCTGTACCTCGGAAGCTCCTCCCAGGCGAACGGGATGATGGCGCCGGAGAGCGCGGACACGGACCCGTAGAAGTCCGGGTGCTTGAGCGCCGTCTTGACCGAGCCGTAGCCGCCCATGGAGATCCCGGTGATCCCGCGAGAGGCCCGCCCCGGCAGCACGCGGTACTTCGCCTCGATCGCGCGAGGCAGGTCGCCCGTCAGGTACTCCTCGTAGCGGCGGACGCCGTCGTGCGAGTCCGAGAACCAGCTGCCGGGGCCGTCGGGAGCGACGATGAGGAACTCCGGGAGGCGGCCGTCCCGCATCCGCGCGAGGGCCTCCGCCGCGACGCCGCGCCGGTCGAGCGTGCGCCCGTCCCCGTAGCCGTCGTGCAGGAAATAGAGGACGGGATAGCGGCGCCCGGGGGCGGACTCGTACGAGGGAGGCATGACCACGAGGACCTCGTTCGGGCCCGGGAGGCTCCGCGTCGGGATCTTCTCGATCCGCACGCCCGGAACGGTCGTCGAACAGGACGCCGCGGCGAAGGCCGCCGCGAGGAGGACCCCCCGCGCCCTGGTCGTCCGCGGCCCGTTCCCCGAGGTCGCGCTCAGGGTCCGGAAGGAGAGCGAAAGAGCGCGTCGTCGCGCACCGGCGCGACGGCCACGTTGTCGAACCGGATCTCGAAGGGCTCGCCGGTGATGGGCTTGTCGAGCGACAGGAGGACTCCTCCGAGCTTGCGCCAGTCCTCCCAGCGGGCGGTCGTGGGAGGCTCCGACGCCCCGCCGAGGACGTACTGCCACTGGATCATCCGGCTTCCGTCGCGGGCGACCCAGATCCAGTAGACGTCCCTGGGCGTCAGGCCGACGTTCTCGAACGACAGCCGGAGGACGTCGCACATGCCGCCACCCGGACAGGGCTTTTCCCCGTCGAAGGCGAGGTGGACGCCGGGGTCGAAGATCTTCCAGGGGGCGAGCAGCCAGTAGGTGTCGTTGATGAAACGCTCGTAGGCGCTCTCGAGCCGCTTGTCGCGCTCGGCGCCCTCGACGGCCACGCCGTTGACGAACGCCCTGCCCGCCTTCGTGTTGACGTTGAAGTACACCGCGTACGGCGCGCCGGCCTTGTCCACGCCCCGGAGGCGGTAGTCGCCGGTGTAGCGGTCCCACGCGTGGGAGAACCGGGCGACCTCCTTGCCTTCCTTGACGACCACGAAGTCGAACTGGAACTGGCGCGCCTTCTCCCACGCGCCCTCGCCGCCCATCGCCGTGACGAGCGCGTGCCCGACCGCGTCCGCCTTCGGGTCCCGTCCCGCTCCAAGCGCCGCCGCGGCCGCCACCGCGACGAAGACCGCGACGAGCACTCCCCTCTTCATGCCCGAATCATAGTCCCGCCCGCCGCCTGCCTCCTGCCTCCCGCCTCCCGCTCCCCGCCTCCCGCCTCCTGCTCCATCCCCCGGTTAAACTACCCGCATGCCCGACCTCACCCGCATGCCCCGGGACCTCGAAGCCGCCCTGTCCGGCGAGGGGTTCCGGCGCCGGCGGCGGCTGGTCGTGCCGTTCCTGACGACCGACCCCGAGGGCTTCCCCCGCGTCGCCCTGCTGACCCTCGGAGAGCTGCGCGCCTCGTCGACGTCCCGGCTTTCCGTCGCCGTCATGGCGGGCAGCCGGACCGCGTTCAACCTGGTGCGCCGCGGAACGGCGACGATCCTGTACCTCCACCGGCGGGTGACCGCCTCGATCCAGACCCGCGCCGGGCGCGGCCGGGTGTCGAGCTCCGACCCCGCGCGGCGCATCTTTCCCCTCGCCGTCGAGCGCGTCCGCCTCGACCGGCCGGCCGCCCGCGAAGGGGACGTGTCGCTCCTGACGGGGCCCACGTTCGCCGGGCCCGACGCGGACCGGCTCTTCTCCGACGAGCTCTTCGCCGAGCTCGGAAAGGCGGCCCGCGCGTGAAGTTCCAGAACCGCACCGTCCTGGTGACCGGCGCCGGCCGCGGCATCGGCCGCTCCATCGCCCTGCGCTTCGCCGAGGAAGGCGCCCGCGTGGCCCTCGTCGCGCGCACGGCGGCCGAGCTCGAGGAGACGGCCCGCCAGGTCGCCGCGGCGGGCGGCCGGAGCGTCGTGTTCCCCCTCGACATCACGGCGCCGGGAGCCGCCGAGGAATGCGCCGCGCGCACGGAGAAGGAGCTCGGGCCCGTCGACGTCCTCGTGAACAACGCCGGCATCTTCGTCTGGCGCCCGTTCCTCAAGCTGACCCCGGAGGACTGGGACCGCGTCATCGCGACCAACTTGACGGGCGCGGCGGCGTTCTGCCGCGCCGTGCTGCCCGGCATGGTCGAGCGGCGCCGCGGCAGGATCGTCAACGTCGCCTCCATCCACGGCATGCGCGGCGACGCGAACGTGGTCGCCCAGAGCGCCGCGAAGTTCGGCCTGATCGGGATGACCCAGGCCCTGGCCCGCGAGTTCCGCTCCCACAACATCGCCGTCAATGCCGTCTGCCCCGGCACCGTCGAGAACCGCAAGGACGAGGGCGAGGGCGTCCACGCGGAGCCTTTGGCCGAGAAGCTCTGGCCCCGCGACGTCGCCCGGGCGGTCCTCTTCCTCGCCTCGGACGACGGCGCCGGCATCACGGGAGCCGCCCTCGAAGTCTTCGGGGGCACACACCTCGTGATCCAGCCCTAGGTCCGGAAATCCTCCAGAACCGGACGCCTGTTTCGACGTAGTACCCCTCGGGCGGAGCCTTGCCGGCGCCGCCGCTCGATTCGCCCGCACGGAGGAGGACCCGGATGATCGGACGCAAAGGCTCCCTCGCCGCACTCGCGCTCTTCGCCGCCCCGCTCCTGGCCCAGACGCCCGCCGCCCCCACGGCCGACGAGATCGTCGCGAAGTACATCAAGACGATCGGCGGGATGGAGAAGATCGACGCCGTCAAGACCCTCAAGAGGAGCGGCAAGTTCCGCGGCGGCGGCGGCTTCGAGGCGAAGGTCCTCGAGGAGAACAAGCGGCCCGACCTGGTCCGCCAGGAGTTCACCTTCCAGGCCATGACGGGCGTGACCGCGTGGGACGGCAAGGCCGGCTGGAAGATCGAGCCCTGGCAGGGCAAGAAGGACCCCGAGCCCCTCGGCGAGGACGAGCTGAAGGGAATCATCGAGGACTCCGTCTTCGACGGCCAGCTCGTCCGCTACAAGGAGAAGGGCAACACCGTCGAGTTCGCCGGCAGCGAGCCCGTCGAGGGCACCGACGCCTGGAAGCTCAAGGTGACGCTCAAGAACGGCGACGTCGAGTACTACTACATGGACCAGGACTACTTCGTCCCCATCAAGATCGAGTTCAAGCGCATGATCCGCGGCGCGGAGCAGGAGTCCGAGGCCTCCCTCGGCGACTACAAGTCCGTCGACGGCTGGTACCTCCCCCATTCGATCGAGCAGGGCCGCAAGGGCAGCCCGAACCGCGCGACCGTCGTGTACGACAAGATCGAGGCGAACGTCCCGATGGACGACGCGATCTTCAAGATGCCGGCCGCGCCGGCCGCCAAGTGAGGACGCCGATGAACACGCGCACTCTCGTCTCGATCCCGGCCCTCCTGCTCGCCGGCGCCCTCGCGGCCGGCGGCGCGGAACCGGCGGCGGCCCCCGCGGTCCGCGTGGACTCCGAGACCATCTCCGGCCTCGGCGCGCGCAACATCGGCTCGGCGAAGATGAGCGGACGCGTCGCCGCCATCGACGCGGTGCGCGAGGGCTCGCGCCTGACCGTCTACGTCGGCGCGGCCTCGGGCGGCGTCTGGAAATCCGTCAACGGCGGCACCACGTTCAAGCCCGTCCTCGACAAGCAGCCCGTCCAGTCGATCGGCGCCATCACCATCGACCCGAAGAATCCGAAGGTCGTCTGGGTCGGCACCGGCGAGTCCTGGACGCGCAACAGCGTCTCGATCGGCGACGGCGTCTACAAGTCCGTGGACGGCGGCGACAACTGGACGAACGTGGGCCTCGGCGGCACGGAGCGGATCGCGAAGATCCTCGTGGACCCGACGCACACGGACACGGTCTACGCCTGCGCCCCGGGCAAGCTCTGGTCGGACAGCGACGACCGCGGCGTCTACAAGACGACCGACGGCGGGAAGACCTGGACGAAGATCCTCAAGGGCGCGAACCTCTCGACGGGCTGCTCCATGATCTCCATGGACAGCCAGAACCCCGGGACGATCTTCGCCGGGATGTGGGATTTCCGGCGCAAGGGCTGGACGTTCCGCTCGGGCGGCGAAAGCGCCGACGCGCCGAGCGCGAGCGGCCTGCTCAAGTCCACCGACGGCGGCGCGACCTGGAGCGACCTCGACGAGAAGACGGCGAAGGGCCTGCCTCCCAAGCCCTGGGGCCGCGTCGCCGTCACCGTCGCGCCCTCGAAGCCCAACGTCGTCTACGCCTTCGTCGAGGCCGTCATCCCCAAGAACGGCCTCTACCGGTCGGAGGACGGGGGCGCGACCTGGCAGGCGGTGGACCGCAGCCAGTTCATGGTCTGGCGGCCGTTCTATTTCGCCAGCCTGATCGTGGACCCGAAGGACGAAAACAAGCTCTACAAGCCGGACCTGACGCTCATCGCCTCGACCGACGGCGGCAGGAGCTTCTCGACCGTCGGCGGCGGCGCGCACGGCGACTTCCACACGGTCTGGATCGATCCCGACAACACCGACCACCTGATCTCGGGCGACGACGGCGGCGTCTGGTACTCCTACGACGGCGCGAACACCTGGTGGAAGGCGGAGAACCTGCCGATTTCGCAGTTCTACCACGTCAGCGTGGACATGGACCGGCCGTACAACGTGTACGGCGGCCTGCAGGACAACAGCTCCTGGGTCGGCGCGTCCGCGTACCCCGGCGGCATCGCCGGCGCTCAGTGGGAGAACATGTACGGCGGCGACGGCTTCTGGATGTTCGCCGACGCCTCCGATCCGACGTACATCTACGCGGAGGCGCAGGGCGGGTCCATCGGCCGCGTCAACCGCAAGACGCACGAGTCGCGCGACATCCAGCCCCTGCCGGCCTACAAGGAAGGCAAGCTGCGCTGGAACTGGAACACGCCGATCCACCTCTCCCCGACGCAGACGGGCACGGTCTACATCGGCGCCCAGTTCCTGTTCCGCACGCGGGACCACGGCCAGACCTGGCAGCGCGTCTCGCCCGACCTGACGACCAACGACCCCGAGAAGCAGAAGCAGGAGCAGTCGGGCGGCGTCACGATCGACAACTCTTCGGCCGAGATGCACGGGACGATCTACGCGATCGCCGAGTCGCCGAAGGACCCGAACCTCATCTGGGTCGGGACCGACGACGGGAACCTCCAGCTCACGCGCGACGGCGGAAAGACCTGGACGAACGTCGTGGGCAACGTCCCGAATCTCCCGAAGAACGCGTGGGTGTCCTCCCTCGAGGCCGGTCACTTCGACGCCGGCACGGCCTACGCCACCTTCGACCTCCACACCTTCGGCGACATGAGGCCGTACGTGTACCGGACCGCCGACTTCGGGAAGACCTGGACGGCGCTCGTCCCGGCCGACGGCGCGATGAAGGGCTACGCCCACGTCGTCAAGGAGGACCTGAAGAACCGGGAGCTGCTCTTCGTCGGCACCGAGCTCGGCCTATGGGTCTCGCTCGACGGCGGCCGGCAATGGGCGCAGTACAAGGGCGGCGAGATGCCGAACGTGGCCGTGCGCGACCTCGCGATTCACCCGCGCGACTCGGCGCTCGTGATCGCCACGCACGGGCGGGGCATCTGGATCGTCGACGACATCACGCCCCTGCGCTCGCTCACGGGCGCCATGCTCTCGAAGGAGGCCGCGTTCGTTCCGGCCGCCCCGGCCGTCCAGCGCATCCCCGCCCAGGGCGGCTGGGTCAACGGCGACGCCGAGTTCGAGGGACCGAACCCGTCGAGCGACGCCGCGATCACCTACTACCAGAAGAAGCGCCACATCTTCGGCGACCTCACGATCGAGGTCCTCGGCCCCGACGGCAAGGTCCTCGCGAAGGTCCCGTCGAGCAAGCGCCGCGGGCTCTCCCGCGCGGGCTGGTCCATGCGCCTGAAGCCCCCGCGCGTCCCGACGGCGGCCACCGGCGCCGGGGCGAACGTCGGCCCCCGCGTTTTGCCGGGCACCTACACCGTCCGGATGACCAAGGACAAGAACACGTACGAGACGAAGCTCCATGTCGTCGCCGATCCGCGCTCGAAGCACACGCCCGAGGACCGCAAGGCGCAGTTCGCCCTCGCGATGAAGCTCTACGCCGCCCTCGGCGACATGACGTTCGCCGTGGACCGCCTCAACGGCGTCCGCTCCGGGCTCGAGGAGCGCGCCGCCGCGCTCCCCGCCGGAGACCCGCTCGCGGCGCGCCTGCGCGCGGCCGCGGGACAGGTGGACGCCCTGCGCAAGAAGATCGTCGCCACGACCGAGGGCGGCGCCATCACCGGCGAGGAACGCCTGCGCGAGTACCTCACGTCTCTCTACGACAGCGTCGTCTATTACGAGGGCCGCCCGTCGGCGACGCAGGTCCAGCGCGCCGACGCCCTCGGGCGCGAGCTCGCCGACGTCGTCCGGGACTTCGACGCCTGGACGGCGAAGGAGCTTCCGGGGATCGACAGGGACCTCGCGGCCAAGGGGGCGAAGCCGATCGAGCTCCTGACCCGCGCCGCATGGGAGAAGCAGGGCGAGGAGGACGGAGGCGGAGCGGAAGGCGGCGCGAACGAGTTCGAGAGAGACCGCCTCTTCGAGCGGGACTGACGGCGGGCCGTTTCCGGAGGGCTAGCGCGACACCAGGGTGAACCGCACGATCGTCCCCTTCGGGCCGACGGCCCAGCCGACGCGGAAGCCGGTGAAGGACACGGCGTTCATCGGGAGGTTGCCGGTCGGCGTCCAGGTCCGGCCGGCGTCGTGGCTGGCGGCTTCGCCGGCGAGACCCACGGCGACGAGGTCGTCCTTCGACCCCGGAACGGGCACGACGGCGGAATAGAAGCCGGTCGAGGACAGCGGCGACGGCGACCAGGTCGCGCCGCCGTCGTCGGTGCGGATGCCGTTCAAGCCCTGGAACGCGGGCTGCTTGTAGTCGCCGCCGGCGGCGTAGCCGCGCTTCGCGTCGAGGAACGCCACCGAGAAGAGGCCCGAGGACGCGTTGCCGGCGGGCGCGGGAGTCTCGGCCGCCGTCCACGTGCGGCCCCGGTCGCCCGTGTGGAAGACGCGCGCGACCTTCGCCCCGCCCGTGACGAACCACGCGTCGTTGCCGCCCTTCAGCGCGAAGAGGCAGGTCCCGCTCGCGGCGAAGGCGCCCTCGTCGGGGAGGGCCTCGGGCATCGCCAGCCCCTTCGGAGAGGCCCAGCTCGCGCCGCCGTCCTCGGTCACGCGGACCGCGAAGCGGCCGCCGACCGGATCGCCCATGACCATGCCGCTTTTCGCGTCCCAGAACGCGACGGCGTCGTAGAAGCCGTCCTTGTCCGGGTTCCGGTGCGCGAGCTTCCACGTCGTTCCGCCGTCCACCGAGCGGTAGATGCGCGACGCGTCGCCGGGGCCGGCGCTCATCAGGACGACCGTGTCGGCGTCGAGGGCCTCGACGTCGCGGAAGTCCAGCGCTTCGCCCCCGCGGGGCGCCGCGAGCTTCTCCCAGGGATGGCCGTCGCGCATGCGGAGGATCGTCCCGCCCGAGCCGCTCGCCCAAGCGCGCTTGGCGGCGAAGACCGCGAGGCCGCGCAGCTCGGCCGTCGACCCGCTCGGCTGCGGGACCCAGACCACGTGCGAGATCGCGAAGAGCGCCGCCACGAAGAGGGGCGCGGATTTCACCCGGGCCGTCATTTCTGCCAGAACATCCGCAGCGAGACGACGATCAGGAATCCGGCGAACAGACGGCGCAGCGTCACGTCCGACACGGGCTGCACGAGCCGCGCTCCGAAGTACGCGCCGAGAAAGAGCCCGCCCGCGATGAGGGCGGAGTAGGCGACGTTCAGGTTCCCGTTCTTCCAGTAGACCCACGCCGACAGCGCGCCCACGGGCAGGAGCAGCGCGCCGAGCGACGTGCCGACGGCCGCGTGCTGGGACAGCCCGTAGATCAGCACGAGCGCCGGGACGATGATCAGCCCGCCGCCGATCCCGAACATGCCTGCGAAGACGCCCGCGCACAGCCCGATGAGCAGCAACCCGACGACCTGCATTCCTGCCTCCTGCCTCCTGCAGCCCTCTAGCCCTGGGCGGGAATCGCGAGCCCCGTCTCGTGCGTCTCGGAGCCCGAGCGGATCTCGAGCGCCACGTCCGGAGCGTTGGTCGTGATCGAGGCGACCCCGGAGGCGAGCAGGCCGCGGATCTCCGCGGCGTCGTCCACCGTCCACGGGTGGACGGACAGCCCGGCCGCCGCGGCCTGGGCGAGCAGGGCGGGCGACACGAGGTCCTTCTTCGGGCCGATCGCGTCGACCGGCGGGAAGAGCGGCGTCGGCTGTCCGCCGGACGGGAGCGCGACCGGATGGTCGAAGAGAAAGCTCGTCGCCATCGCCGGCGCGGCCTCGCGCATGCGCTTGAGGAACTCCGCGTCGAACGACGCGACGAGGCAGCGGTCGGCCACGCCGAACGCGTTCGCGAGCCTCGCGACCCGGCGGGCCATCGTCCCGTGCTGCATCCCCGCCCCGCTCTTGACCTCGACGACGTACCGCAGCCCCCGCCCGTAGCGGTGAAACACCGACTCGAGCCGCGGGATGCGGAAGTCGCCGAACTCCGACGGGATCGAGAGCTTCTCGATCTCGCGCCACGTGAAGCTGCGCACCGGGATGCGCTGCGTGCCGAGGACGACGTCCTCGTCGTGGAAGAGGACCGCCTCGCCGTCGCGCGTCTGGCGCACGTCGAACTCGACCGCGTCCACGCCGAAGGTCTCGGCGAAGTCGAGGCTCTCGATCGTGTTCTCGCGGGCCCGCCGCGGCGCGCCGCGGTGCCCGACGATCCACGTCGCGTGGGGTTCCTTCCACTGGCTCATGCGGTGCGCATTATGTGCGAAGTGGGCGGCCCCGCCCCTAGGACGCCGGGCCGGCGATCTCCCGCAGGATGCGATCGAGGGCCGCGTCCGGGTCGGGCGCGGCCGTCACGGGCCGGCCGATCACCAGCAGGTCCGCGCCCGCGGCCAGGGCGGACGACGGGGTCGCCACGCGCTTCTGGTCCTGGACGTCGGCGCCCGCCGGGCGGATCCCGGGCACGACGGTGAGGAAGCCCGGGCCGCACGCGCCCCGGACGGCGGCAAGGTCCGTCGCCGAGCAGACGACGCCGTCGAGCCCGCACTCCTTCGCGAGGAGCGCGAGCCGGCGCGCGATCCCCTCGGGGTGGCCGGCCATCGGAAGGTCGGCGAGGGCCCGCGCGTCGATCGAGGTCAGCAGCGTCACGGCGATCAGGCGCCCGAGGCCGGACCGGCTCGCCGCCTCGCGCGCGGCGTCGAGCATCGCCCGCCCGCCCGCGGCGTGCACGTTGACCATCGCCGCCCCCGACCGCGCCGCCGAGGTCACGGCGCCGGCGACCGTGGCCGGGATGTCGTGGAACTTGAGATCGAGGAAGACCTTCGCGCCGGTCGCGGCCACCTCGGCGACGAGGGGCGGGCCTTCCGCGACGAAGGCCTCGAGCCCGACCTTGAGCCAGCCGACGCGGCCGGCGAACCGGCGGGCCGCGGCCACGGCCTCGGCGCGCGTGCCGAAATCGAGGGCGATGCAGACCCTTTCGCCGGCGGCCGGCACGCTCATCCTTCGGCCCCCGCTTCCCCGCCGACCTTCGCGGCGCGATGGGCCCGGCCGACGAGAGCCGCGACGGTCGTCTTCTTCGCCTCGCAGTAGGCGGCCAGCTCCCCGACGAGCCTTCCCGACACTCCCGGGTCCTTGAAGTTCGCCGTGCCGACCTGGACCACGGTCGCGCCGGCCGCCAGGAACTCGAGGACGTCGGACAGCTCGGCGATGCCGCCGATGCCCATGAGCGGCACCCCGGGCAGGGCCTTCGCGACCTGGTACACCATCCGCACGGCGAGCGGCCGGATCGCGGGGCCCGAGAGGCCCCCGGTCCCGAACCAGATCCGCGGCTTGCCCGTTTCCGGGTCGATCGCCATGCCGACGAACGTGTTGACGAGCGACAGGATGTCCGCGCCCGCCTCGTGGGCGGCGCGCGCCGACTCGACGAGGTCGGGCGCGTTGGGCGAGAGCTTGACGATCAGCGGGCGACGGGTCGCGGCGCGGACCTTCGCCACGAGCGCGCGCGTCAGCGGGGGCGAGTTGCCGAAGAGCATCCCTCCCTGGCGGACGTTGGGGCACGAGATGTTGAGCTCGACCGCGGCGATGCCCTCCGCGTCCTCGAGCGCGCGCACGACCGTGACGTAGTCCTCTTCGAGGTCGCCCCAGACGTTGGCGATGACCGTCGCGCCGAGCTCGCGCAGCTTCGGGAGCTTCTCGGAGAGGAACGCCTCGACGCCCACGTTCTGCAGGCCGATGGCGTTCAACATCCCCGCCGGCGTCTCGCAGATGCGCGGCGGCGGATTGCCGGCGTGGGGCTTGAGCGACAAGCCCTTCGTGCAGAGGCCGCCGATCGCGGCGAGGTCCACGAAGTCGGTGAACTCGAGGCCGTAGCCGAACGTGCCCGACGCGGTCGTGATCGGGTTCTTCAACTCGAGCGGCCCGAGGCGGACGGCGAGGGGTTGCGTCACGAGGGGGACCCCCTTCCCTTTCCTGCCGGGAGAGGGAGCTCTCGAGCTCCCGCCGTCCTGCTGAATTCCTCTCTCCCAACGCCGGGGCGAGAGGGCAGGGCGAGGAGGGCGCTCCTCACCACCGGATCTTCCCCGGCCGGAGGATCGGCCCCTCGCTGCACGAGACCACGAACGGCTTCTCGGTGCCCGGGATGACGCAGCCGAGGCAGGCGCCGAACCCGCAGCCCATCTCCGCCTCCGTGGAGAACTCGGCGTCGAGCCCCGCCGGGCCGACGACCTTCGCGAGGGCGGCGAACATCGGCATGGGCCCGCACGCGTAGACGCGCGCGTACCGCGTCCCCGCCGAGAGGCGCCGCGCGAGCGCCTCGGTGACGAAGCCTTTCTCGCCGAGCGACCCGTCGTCCGAGGCGAGCACCGTCTCGCCGTTGACGAGCCCGTCGAAGCGCGACCGCAGCGCGAGCTCGCGCGCGTTGCGTCCGCCGAAGTAGAAGTCTCCCGTCACTCCGGCGGCCGCCAGCGCCTTCCAGAGCGCCGGGAAGGGCGCGGAGCCGATCCCGCCCGCGACGACCGCGACCCGCGACCCGCGCGGCAGGTCGGCCACGGTGAACGAGTTGCCGAGCGGGCCGAGCAGCCGCACGGGCGAGCCCTCCGGCATCTCCTCGAGGGCGGCCGTGCCCCGGCCGATCGTCTTGAGGAGGAACTCGACGGTGCCCGCGGCCGGGTCCGCGTCCGCGACCGAGTACGCGCGGCGCAGGTAGGGACGGGCGCGGTCGGGAACGTCCACCATGGCGAACTGGCCGGGGCGGACGGAGCGGGCGAGCTCGGGGCAGCGGAAGGTGACGGAAAAGAGGCCGGGCGAGAAAATCTGGCGCCGGGAGAGCGTCGCTCGGTGGTCGGCCTTCACCGAGGGCGCATTCTATGCGAGTCGCCGATCAGGCCTCGGCGATGGTGAGCGCGTCCTTCCCGTCCCCGCGGCGGCCCTTCTCGAAGCACCGCTCGCAGAGGACGCGTCCCGCCATCGCCTCGGCGGACGGCCGCGCGTAGCTTCCGCACCCGTGGCAGCGGCGCAGCGCCCTGTGGTGGGCGTTGGCGTCGACGGCCGCCGGGGTTTCCCGTTTGATCATTCCCATCTCTCCTTATTTCGCGATCCAGACGAATCGATACAGCACGACCCGTACCCAATCTGCAAACACTCACAGCACGCCACTTACGCGAACGCCCCACCTGGGTGGTGTCGCCTGGGCGACCGAATCAGTCCTCCGGGGAGGTCAGGGACCCTAGAACCGCGCGATCCGGTCGAGGGCCTTCCGCACGTGCGAAGCCTGCGGAAGGATGTAGTCCTCGACCTTCGGCTGATAAGCCACGAACGTGTCCGTCGCCGCCACGCGCTCGACCGGCGCATCCAGATACGAAAAAAGCTCGGAAGAGATTCGCGCCGCGATCTCGGCGCCGTAGCCCCAGGACACGGGGTCTTCGTACACGACGATCGCGCGCGAGGTCTTCTTCACGGACTCCGCGATCGCCCCCCAGTCGTAGGGGTTGAGCGTCCGCAGGTCGAGGATCTCGACGGTCTTGCCGGTCTCCTCGGTGAAGGCCTGGGCCGCCTGCCACGACCGGTAGACCGTCGCGCCGTAGGTCACGATCGTGACGTCGGCCCCCTCCTGGACGCGCGCCGCCTTGCCGAACGGCACCATGTAGTCCGGCCCGGGGTACGCGCCCTTGTTGTGCGTCTGCCGGTAGAGGTGCTTGTGCTCGAGGAAGAGGACCGGGTCGTCGCAGCGGATCGCCGTGCGCAGCAGGCCGTTGGCGTCGAGGGCGTTGGAGGGCATCACGACGCGCAGGCCGGGGATGTGCGTCATCAGCACCGCGCCCGACTGGGAGTGGTACACGGCGCCGCCGCCGATGTAGCCGCCGATCGCCACGCGGACGACGACCGGGCACGAGAACGCGTTGCCCGAGCGCCAGCGCAGGTTCGAGAGCTCGTTGTGGATCTGCATGTACGCCGGCCAGATGTAGTCGTAGAACTGGATCTCGACGACCGGCTTCAACCCGCGCACGGCCATGCCGATCGCGCGGCCGACGATGTTCGCCTCGGCCAGCGGCGAGTTGAAGACGCGGTCTCCCCCGTACAGCCGCTGCAGGCCGGCGGTCACCTTGAAGACCCCGCCCTTGCCCTTGCACTCGGCCAGCACGGCGTCGCGCGAGGCGTCGGCGACGTCCTCGCCGAACATCACGATGCGCGGGTCGCGCTTCATCTCGTCGCGCATGCAGGCGTTGAGGAGGTCCACCATCGTGGTCGGCGTCGAGCCCTCGGCGTAGACCGGGGCGGTCGAGAAGGCGGCGCTCGTCGGGTCCACGTCGGGGGAGTAGACGAACTCGTAGGCGGACTCGGGCTCCGGCACGGCCGCGGCGAGCGCGCGGTCGGCCGCCGCGTTGATCTCGGCGTCCACCTCGGCGTGCAGCGCCTCGAGGTCCTTTTCGCCGACGAGTCCCTGCTCGAGCAGGAGCCGCGAGAAGCGCGTGAGCGGGTCTCTCTCGATCTCGCGCTCGCGCTCGGCCTTCGGACGGTAGTTGGCTTCGTCGTCCGAGAGGGAGTGGCTGTAGGGGCGGATCACGCGCGCGTGCACGAGGGCCGGGCCCATCCGCGTCCGGCAGTACTCGGCCGCGTAGCGCAGCGCGTCGTACGACTCGAGGAAGTCGGTCCCGTCGGCCTCGGCGACGAAGAGGTTCGGGAACGAGCGCACGAGCTTCGAGATCGAGCCTCCGGGCGTGTTGACCTCGACGGGGACCGAGATCGCGTAGCCGTTGTCCTCGATCAGGAAGAGGACGGGCAGCTTCAGGTTCGAGGCCGACGAGAGGGCCTCCCAGAACTCCCCTTCCGAGGTCTGCCCTTCCCCGCCCGAGACGTAGACGATCTCGTCCCGGTGAAAGGCGCCCTTCTCGGCGAGCTCGGCGATCCGGCTCATCCTCCAGCCGGCCTCGGCGGCGCCGACGGCGTGCAGGAACTGGGTTCCCGTGCAGGAGGACTTCGAGATGATGTTCAGGCGCTTGTGGCCCCAGTGGGCGGGCATCTGGCGCCCCGCCGAGGCGGGATCGTCCCGGGCCCCGACGGACTGGAGGAACATCTCGTAGGGCGTGACCCCGAGCTGGAGGATCAGGGCCCGGTCCCGGTAGTAGCACTCGAACCAGTCGTAGCCCGGCCGAAGGACCATCCCGGCCGCCGTCGTGACGGCCTCGTGGCCTACGCTGTTGATCTGAAAGTAGATCTTGTTCTGGCGCTTGAGCTGGATTTCCTTGTCGTCGAAGCGCCGCGACAGGTAGATGTTGCGGTACGCCGCAAGGAGGGCCCCACGGTCGAGGCCATGGGTGCTGTCCGTCCGGACTTCGGTCGCCATGTGTCCCGCGAATATACCAAACGGGTCCCCGGCGGGCAGCGGGTCGGGGTCGGGGTCAGGGGGTTGGGGTCAGGTCTCTAAAGGAGCGTCCGGCAAAAGAGCGACAGGCCCGATCCGAAAGCTCTGTGAGAAGCCTGACCCCATCAGGCTAGAGAACGCCGGGGCGGCGATTCGAAGGCTCCTTTAGAGACCTGACCCCGCTAGAAGAGGCGGATGAGGCCCCAGAGCTCCAGGGCGGCGAGCCCCAGGGTGATGACGAGGAACAGGACCGCTTTGAGGTCCGGCCTCGGGTTTGAATGCAATTCTCCCAGGCTCACGGTTTTTCGGGGTGCAGAACTCATGCCACCGGTGGGAGTTACGTGTCGGACAGGCAAAACGTTTACCGCCGCCCCTTGTTATGCTCCACGACCCATGGCCGAATCGTCGGGAACCGCCGCTTTTCCGTCGCTCCGGGACCGCCCGGCTCCTCCCGACCTGTCCTCGATCGATCCGCGGCTGGACCTCGAATCCGAGATCCTCGCGCTCAAGCGACAAAAAAACGCCGTGCTCCTGGCGCACTACTACCAGGAAGAGGCAATCCAGGACCTCGCGGACTTCGTCGGAGACTCCCTCGATCTCTCCCGCAAGGCCCAGGCGAGCGACGCGGCCATCATCGCCTTCGCCGGCGTCCGGTTCATGGCGGAGACCGCCAAGATCCTGAATCCGACCCGGAAAGTCGTCTTGCCCGACTACGAGGCCGGCTGCTCGCTCGAGGACTCCTGTCCCCCCGACGCCTTTCGGGCCTGGCGGGAGGCGCACCCCGGCGCGGTCTCCCTGACCTACATCAACTGCTCGGCGGCGGTGAAGGCGCTCTCGGACATCATCGTGACGTCCTCGAACGCCGAGAAGATCGTCCGGTCGATTCCCCCGGACCAGGAAATCCTCTTCGCCCCGGACCGCCACCTCGGGGCGTTCCTCGCGAAGAAGCTCGGCCGGCCGATGACGCTCTGGCCTGGCGCCTGCATCGTCCACGAGCAGTTCTCGGAGCGCGAGATCGTGCGGCTCAAGGCGAAGCACCCGGACGCCCTGCTCGCCGCGCACCCCGAGTGTCCGGAGGCGATCCTGCGGTACGCGGACCACGTCGGCTCCACGCGCTCGATCCTGAACTACGTCACGACGGCGCCGGGCCGGACCTTCCTCATCGCGACCGAGGAGGGGATCATCCACCAGATGAAGAAGCTCGCGCCCGACCGCGAGTACATCCCCGTTCCGCCGGACAACGGCTGCCGCTGCAACGAGTGCCCCTTCATGAAGCTCAATACCCTGGAGAAGCTCTACCTCTGCCTGCGCGACGAGCGGCCCGAGATCGTGCTTCCCGAAGAGATGCGCAAGGCCGCCGAGAAGCCGCTGCTGCGGATGCTCGAGCTGTCGTGACCACGTGACCGAGCCGCGCGGCGAGGCGCTCGACGTCCTGTTGCGCGCCTTCCTCTCCGAGGACGTCGGCCTGCGCGACGTCACGACCGAGTCGACCGTTCCCGCCGGCGCGCGCACGCGGGGCGAGATCGTCGCCAAGTCCGAGTGCGTCGTCTCGGGCCTTCCCGTCGCGCGGCGGGTCTTCGAGCTCCTCGACCCCGACCTCGCCTGGGAAGAGGCCGCGGCCGCGGGGTCCCGGGTCGGGGCGCCGGCGCCCCTCGCCTTTCTCTCGGGGCGCGCCCGCGCGATCCTGACGGCCGAGCGCGTGGCCCTGAACCTGCTGCAGCGGATGTGCGGCATCGCCACGGTGACGCGGCGGTTCGTGGACGCCGTGGCCGGCACGCCCTGCCGGATCCTCGACACGCGCAAGACCGCCCCGGGTCTGCGGCCATTCGACCGCCAGGCCGTGCGCGACGGGGGCGGCGTGAATCACCGGTACGATCTCGCCGCGATGGTCCTCGTCAAGGACAACCACCGCCGCCTGGCCGGCGGCGTCGCGAAGGCGGTGGCGGCGGCGCGCTCCGGCGCGCCCGGAACGCCGGTCGAGGTCGAGGTCGAGTCCGAGGCGGAGCTGGCCGAGGCCCTCGCGGCCGGAGCCGACTGGATCCTCATCGACAACCAGACGGCCGAGACCGCCGCCCGCTGGTGCGCGATCGCGCGCGCCGCCGCCCGTCCCCCGCTCGTCGAGGCCTCGGGCACCATGCGTCTCGACACGGTCCGCGCCTACGCGCTGGCCGGCGTGGATGCCATCTCGGTCGGCGCGCTGACGCACTCGTTCCCCGCGGCCGACATCTCGCTCGAGCTCTTCACCGCATGAGCGGCGACACGACCGACGTCCTCGTCCTCGGCACGGGGGTTGCCGGCTGCGCGGCCGCGCTTTCGGCCGCGCGCGGCGGCGCCTCGGTCACCCTCGTGACGCGCGCCGACGAAGCGCGCGAGTCGAACACCTTCTACGCCCAGGGAGGCATCGTCGGCCGGCCCCCCGGCGACACGCCCGAGAAGCTCGCGGCCGACATCGCCCGCGCCGGCGACGGGCTCTGCTCCCCCGAGGCCGTGTCCCTCATCGCGCACGAGGGCCCGGACCTCGTCCAGTCGCTGCTCGTCGAGGAGCTCGACGTGCCCTTCGACCGCGACGGCGCCGGGTTTCACTGGACGCTCGAGGGCGCGCACTCGGTCCCGCGCGTGCTCCACGTCAAGGACGCCACGGGCGCGCCGATCGAGCGCGCCCTGCTCGAGGCCTGCCGCAAGGAGCCCAACATCCGCTGGCTCCTCGGCACGACGGCGGTGGACCTGCTGACGCTCTCGCACGACTCGACCAACCCGGCCGACCGCTACCACCCGCCGGCCGTCATCGGCGCGTACCTGCTGTCCCGCGGCAGCGACGGCGTCACGCCGCAGCTCGCGCGCGAGACGATCCTCTCGACGGGCGGCCTCGGCCAGGTGTACCTGCACACCACGAACCCCCCGGGCGCGCGCGGCGACGGCTTCGCGATGGCGCGCCGCGCCGGCGCCCGGCTCCTGAACCTCGAGTACGTCCAGTTCCATCCGACCGCGCTCGTTCACGCCAAGGGGCGGCTGCTCCTGACCGAGGCGCTGCGAGGCGAAGGGGCGCGCATCACGGACATCACCGGCAAGCCCTTCCTGCAGGACTTCCACCCCGACGCCGAGCTCGCTCCGCGCGACGTCGTGGCCCGCGCGATCCACCAGCGCATGCTCGAGAAGGACGAGCCGCACGTCCTGCTCGACATCTCGCACAAGAAGGCGGAATGGATCCGCGGCCGCTTCCCCGAGCTCGTCGAGCGCTGCCGCGAGCACGGCTTCGACCTGACGGCGGGCCCCGTGCCCGTGGTCCCCGCCGCGCACTACGCCTGCGGCGGCGTCGCGGTGGACGGCAACGGCCGGACGGGCCTCGGGCACCTGCGCGCCGTCGGCGAGGTCTCGTGCACCGGCGTCCACGGCGCGAACCGCCTGGCGTCGACGTCGCTGCTGGAGGGGTTGCTCTGGGGCTGGCGCGCCGGGAAGGCGGCGGCCCGCGAGGCCGAGCGCCTGCGCGGACGCCGCGTCCCGACGGTGCGGCCGTGGGAGCCGGAACACGAGCCCGTCGACCCGGCCCTGATCGCCCAGGACTGGATGGTCATCCGCCACACGATGTGGAACTACGTGGGGCTGCTGCGGTCGGAGCGGCGGCTCGACCGCGCGCGCCGCATCCTCGGCGAGCTGCGCGACGAGATCGAGAACTTCTACCGGCGCGGCACCATGTCGGACGCGCTGGTGGGCCTGCGCAACGGCGTCCAGACGGCGCTCGCCATCCACCGGGCGGCGTCGGACAACCGCGTGTCCAAGGGGTGCCACTACCGGGTGGACGGGTAGGGCCCGCCGCTTCTTGGGCTATAGTCCGCCGTTGCTATGAGCGTTCTTTACCTCGCCTTCGAGACCGACGAGCGTCAAAACCGCCTCGTGAAGCTGCAGAAGAGCGGAGCCCACATCGTCGTGGCCGAGCCGCGCTGGCCCGGGTTTTTCGAGCTCGCCAAGCGGGAGAAACCCTACGCGATCGCCATCGACTTCTCGGGAGCCCCCTCCCACGCCCTCGAAACCGCGGACTACATGTCCAAGGCCCGCGAAACCAAGGACGCGGCCCTCTTCCTCCTGCGGATCCCCCACGACCGCCTCGAGGCGGTCCAGAAGCGGCTGCCCCAGGCCACCGTCGTGACCGAGAACGAGCTGTCGGCCCGCCTGGCCCAGATGGAGCAGGAAGCCGAGGCCCGCGCCCGGCAGAAGAAGGAGGCCGCCGCGGCGGCGAAGAAGGCGGCGCGCGCCGCGGCCAAGGGCGGCGTCCCGGTGAAGGGCAAGCCCGCCCCCGCCGCGAAAGCGAAGCCGGCCGCTAGGCCGGCCAAGGCCGCTCCGGCCGCAAAGAAGAAGCCCGCGAAGAAGCCCGCCCCTCCGGCGCGCAAGCCGCAGCCGAAGAAGAAGAAGTAGGACAAGGAGATCAGGATGTCGAGCGGATTCACGCGGGAAGAGCTCAAGGCGTACGCCCGCGGCCAGCGCGCCGAGTACGAGGGCGTCCTCAAGAAGATCGTCGAGATCCCGTCGGTCTCGGTCGAACCCGAGCGCAAGGGCGACGTGCGCCGCGCCGCGGAATACGCGGTCTCCCTGCTCCAGTCGTTCGGAGCGGCCGCGAAGCTCTACGAGACGAAGGGCCACCCCATCGTCCACGGCCGCTTCGACCGCGACCCGAAGTATCCGACCGTCACGGTCTACAACCACCTCGACGTCCAGCCGGCCGAGGGCCCGGACTGGAAGACCGAGCCCTTCACCTTCGCGCGCCAGGGCGACCGCTATCTCGGGCGCGGGACGACCGACGACAAGGGCCCGGCGATGACCGCGCTCTTCGGCGCCCGGTACGCCTTCGAGCACGGGGTTCCGGTCAACATCCGGTTCCTCTGGGAGCTCGAGGAGGAGATCGGGAGCCCGAGCTTCGAGACCGCGATCCGGGCCAACGCGAAGGACTTCGCGACCGACACCGTCGTCGTCTCCGACACGGTCTGGGTCTCCCGCGCGCGGCCGGCCTGCCCGGCGGGGCTGCGGGGCCTCCAGGGCTTCCGGTTCGATCTGCAGACGGGCGAAACCGACCAGCACTCGGGCACCGCCGGCGGCGCCGCGCGCAACCCGGTCACGGAGCTGTGCGCCCTCATCGCCGAGTGCGTGGACGGAAAGACCGGCCGCATCAAGATCCCGGGCTTCTACTCGGACGTCGTCCCGCCGACCAAGAAGGAGCTCGCGGACCTCAAGAAGTGCGGCTTCACGGTCAAGGACTTCAAGCGCGACCACCTCTTCCGCTCGCTGCGCGTCGACGACGCGATGGAGGTCATGAAGCGCATCTGGACCATGCCGACCTTCGAGGTCCACGGCATCGCGGGCGGCTACCAGGGCCCGGGCGTGAAGACGGTCATTCCGCCGAAGGCGACGGCCATCGTCTCCTGCCGCCTCGTGCCCGACATGGATCCGAAGAAGATCGTCAAGCTCGTCCGGGACTTCGTGAAGAAGCGCAACCCCGACGTGAAGGTCTCGGCCGAGCACGAGCTGCCGGCCTACCAGGGAAAGACCACGGGCCCCCACGCGGACGCGATCCGCGGGGCCATGAAGTTCGCGTTCGGCAAGGAGCCCGTGTTCGTCCGCGAGGGCGGCTCGATCGGCGCCGTCCTCTCGATGGAGCGGGTCCTGAAGAGCCCCGTCTACTTCCTCGGGCTCTCGCTGCCCGAGCACGGCTACCACGCGCCCAACGAGAACTTCGACTGGCCGCAGGCCGAGGGCGGCATGGCGGCCTTCGCCGACTACTTCCGGCGGCTCGGCGAGCTGAAGAAGTAACCCGGTTCCAGGATCCGGGATCGGGATTCCGGTTCCCGGTTCCCGAAATGAAGGAGGTCCCCCGATGGGCTCGGTGACCCGCGCCGTGCGGCGCCTCGTCCTCAGCGTCCTTTCGCTGGCTCTGGCCGCGTCCGTCCCGCTGGCGGCCGCCGACACGAAGCCGGCCGCGGCCGACGCGCTCAACGCCCAGCTCGAGCGGATCTTCGCGAAGGAAGAATTCAAGGCGAAGAAGTTCGGCCCCTCCCGCTGGATGGAGGGCGGGAAGGCGTACACGACGCTCGAGGCCTCGGCCGCCGTCCCCGAGGCGAAGGACATCGTCCGCTACGACACGGCCACCGGGGCGCGCCGCGTCCTCGTCTCCGCCGCGGCCCTCGTGCCCGCCCCCGGGCAGAAGCCGCTCGAGATCGACGACTACGCGTGGTCCCGCGACGGCAAGCGGCTGCTCGTCTTCACGAACACGAAGAAGGTCTGGCGCCGCAACACGCGCGGCGACTACTGGGTGCTGGAGCTGGCGGGCGGCAAGCTGACGAAGCTCGGCGGCGCGGGACCGGAATCCGCCCTGATGTTCGCCAAGTTCTCCCCGGACGGCGGGCGCGTGGCCTGGGTCCGCGCCAACGACCTCTGGGTGGAGGACCTCGCGAGCGGCAAGATCACGCGCCTGACGACCGACGGGTCGGCCACGATCATCAACGGCACGTCCGACTGGGTCTACGAGGAGGAGTTCGACGTCCGCGACGGCTTCCGCTGGAGTCCGGACGGCAAGGACATCGCCTACTGGCGCTTCGACACGAGCGGCGTCGGCGGCTTCTCCCTGATCAACGACACCGAGGCGACGTACCCCGTGGTCACGACGATCCAGTACCCGACGGTGGGCACCACGAACTCGGCCGTCCGGATCCAGGTGGTGTCCGCCCAGGGGGGCGAGCCGCGGGGCATCGCGCTGCCCGGCCATCCCCGCGACCGCTACGTTCCCCGGATGGAGTGGGTCGAGGACACCGGCGAGATCGTCCTCCAGCAGATGACCCGGCTGCAGAACGTCAACGACGTCTACCTGGCCGACCCGAAGACGGGCCAGGTCCGACGCATGCTTCACGACGAGGACAAGGCGTGGCTCGACGTCGTGGACTCCTGGCAGTGGCTGCCGGGCAAGGAGCTGCTCTGGGTGAGCGAGCAGCGCGGCTGGCGCCACGCGTACGCCGCGCCGCGCGACGCGACGCCGATGCGCCTGCTCACGCCCGGCAACTTCGACATCCTGTCGGTCGCGGGCGTGGACGAGAAGAACGGGTTCGTCTACTTCATCGCGTCGCCGGAGGACGCGACGCGGCGCTACCTCTACCGCTCGCGCCTCGACGGCCAGGGCTCGCCCGCCCGCGTCACGCCGCAGGGCGCGGCCGGGACGCACTCCTACGACATCTCGCCGGACGCGCGGTTCGCGGTCCACACCTCCTCGGCGATCGACCGTCCTCCGGTCGTGGACCTCGTCCGCCTGCCCTCCCACGAGGTCGTCCGCGTCCTCGAGGACAACAAGGCGCTGGCGGCCGCCGTCGCGCCGTTCACGACGCCCGCCGCCGAGTTCTTCCAGGTGGACATCGGCGAAGGGGTGAAGCTCGACGGCTGGATGTTCAAGCCCCGCAACCTCGATCCTTCGAAGAAGTACCCCCTCCTCATGTACGTCTACGGCGAACCCGCCGGCGTCGAGGTCACCGACCAGTGGCACGGAGACCGCGCGATGTTCCACCGCGCGCTCGCCGAAGCCGGCTACGTCGTCGCCTGCGTCGACAACCGCGGCACGCCCGCGCCCAAGGGCCGCGAGTGGCGCAAGATCATCTACGGCTCGATCGGGCCGCTCGCCTCGAAGGAGCAGGCGGCCGCGGTCCGGAAGCTGCTCGCCGACCGGCCCTACCTCGACGCCGAGCGCGTGGCCTCGTGGGGCTGGAGCGGCGGCGGCTCGATGACGTTGAACCTGCTCTTCCGCTCGCCCGAGCTCTACAAGGTGGGGATGTCCGTCGCGCCCGTCCCCGACCAGACGCTCTACGACACGATCTACCAGGAGCGGTACATGGGCCTGCCCCGCGACAACGCCGAGGGCTACAAGAACGGCTCGCCGATCTATTTCGCCGAGGGGCTGAAGGGAAAGCTCCTCCTCGTCCACGGCTCAGGCGACGACAACGTCCACTTCCAGGGCTCGGAGAAGCTCGTCAACCGGATGATCGCGCTCGGAAAGCCCTTCCAGTTCATGGACTACCCGAACCGGACGCACGCGATCGACGAGGGCGAGGGCACCTCGCTCCACCTGCACGAGCTGCTCGCGCGGTTCCTGATGGAGAACCTGCCCGCCGGGCCGCGCAAGCCGGCGGCAAACCCGTAGCCGGGGCGCTTCAGCGCCCCCGCGACCCCTTCCTGGGGAGCAGGCGGTAGCCCGACAGCGTCTTCTCGATCCGGCGGCGGACGTCGTCCTGGACCGGCACGAGGGGAAGCCGCAGCGTCTCCCCGCAGCGGCCCATCAGAGCGAGCGCGCACTTCACGGGACCGGGGTTGGACTCCAGGAAGTTCATCTCCATCAGCGGCAGGAACCGGCGCTGCAGGTCGAGAGCCGCGTCGCGGCGGTCCTCGAGGGCCGCGCGCACGAGCCCCGCCATCTCCTTCGGGATCTCGTTCGCGGCGACCGAGATCACGCCCCGCGCGCCGAGGGCCACGAGCGCGAGCGCCGTCGCGTCCTCGCCCGAGAACACGGCGAAGTGCTCGGGCAGGGACGCCATCAGGCGGGCGATCTTGCCGAAGTTGGACGAGGCTTCCTTGAGCCCCGCGATGCGCGGGATCTCGGAAAGACGGAGGATCGTGTCCACGTCGAGGTCGAGGGCCGTGCGGGCAGGCTCGTTGCCCACGAGGATCGGGAGATCGGTCGCGTCGGCGATCGCCGAGAAGTGGCGCACCAGGCCCTCGGGGCTCGGGCGGTTGTACATCGGCGTCACGGAGAGGATGCCGTCGGCCTTGGCGGCCGCCGCGTCGCGCGCCCAGAAGACGGCCCGCGCGGTGTGGTTGCCGCCCGCCCCGGCGACGACCGGCACGCGGCCGTTGGAGGCGCGGACCGCCGCCGCGGTCACCGCCTTGCGCTCGTCGCGCGAAAGCGTGGCCGACTCGCCCGTTGTGCTGCAGGTCACAACGAAGTCCACCCCCTCGTTGATCTGCCAGTCCACGAGCGCCTCGAGGGCCCCGAAGTCGATCCGCCCCTTGTCGTCGAACGGCGTCACGAGCGCCGTGCCGCAACCCGTCCAGGGGACTCCCTTTCCGTTTCCCTTCACGCGACCTCCTCGACGGCTCTCCGCAGGCGCAACCGTATAATCGAACGGCACCGGATCGACCAGGAAAACGCATGAGCGCACCGACCGCAGGACCCCTCTGCCCCCGCTGCCGACGCAAGCTCGCGGCGTGGAAGCTCGATCACTGCGTCTACTGCGGGGAGACGTTCCCCGCCGACCTGAAGCAGGGCTTCGAGGCCCCCGCCGGACTGCAGTTCGTCGAGCGCCCCGCCCTCCCGACCGATCTCTCGAAGAAGCTCGAGCTCATGAAGGTCGTCCCGATCGAGTCGCGCCGCAAGGGGCGACCGGTCGTCGCGATCATCGGTGTGCTCTCGGTTCCCATCTTCGGGGCGATCTTCTACCTGCTCTACACGATGATCCGCCGGCTCTCGCCGGGCACCAGCCTTCTCGTCCTCGCCGCCGGCGCCGGGTTCGTCGCCTACCTCGTCTGGATCTTCGTCCGCGCCGCCCGCAAGTGACCCTTCCCGCGTTCCGTCAGTCGAACAGCGACCGCTTCGGCTCCTCGGGGATCTCGATGCCGAGCTCCCCGGCCAGCGCGCGGATGGTCAGCGGCGCGCACCCCTCGGCGCGGTTGTTGACGAGGACGAAGGCGTCCGCGCCCGCCTCGGTCACCTGGCGGATCAGCCGGACGACGTCCCGGCGCATGTCCTCCCGGGGCGCCTGCAGGCGGTCGTACGGCCGGAACCGCTCGACCGCCTGCTCGTAGGGCACCCCCGGCGGCACGAGGATCCGCGCGAGGGCGAACCGCCCCGGCAGCGGCTGAGCGGCCTCCCATTGCTCGGGAAGGCTCGGCGTCCGCGTCCACCAGTTGAAGACGTGGGCGGCTCCCCTCCGGCGCAGCACGTCGAAGTACTCCGGAACGAAGTACGCCGGCGTCCGGATCTCGACGGAGTAGGCGTGCGCCGCCGGAAGCGCGCCCAGAAACGCGTCGAGCCGGCCGCAGAACTCGGCGCGGCGCCCGGCCGTGGGCTGCCACTCGGTCGGGAACTCGAACACGAAGGGCCCCGTGTGTCCCGCGAACGCCTTCTCGTACGCCGGCAGGACCTCCTCGCGAAACGCCCGCGCGTCGAGGTAGCGGGGATTCTCCTGGCCGGCCCGGGCGCCGTGGCGCGGCAGCTCCGGGAAGCGCGGCATCGTGATCTCCTCCCACACCTTCGACACGACCGGGAAACCGGCGGGAAGCCGCGCCGCGTAGCGGGCGAGCTGGCGCTCGTCGGGCGGGCGGTAGAACGGGAAGTCGAACTCGACCGTGCGAAATGGCGGGTGGCGGGCGTACTCGCGCAGGCAGTCGACCCGGAACGTCGCCTCCCGATAGCGCTCGTGGTAGACGATGCCCTTCCAGCCCTCGTAGGCGAAGCTCGCCGTGCCGAACAGGATCTCGGCCACGCCGGAAGTATCTCCCACGTACAATCGCGCCCGATGATCCCCTTGCGCGGAGCGGCGGAGATCGCGGGACGGCTCGAGCTCGCCGCCGCCGCGCAGGTGCTCCTCGTCGACGCGCCCCCCGAGCTCGAGACGATGCTCGCCGCGGCGGCGGCCCCCGGGCAGTCCCTGCGCTCGGCGGAGGGCCGGACGCTGCGCTCCGTGAAGGAGAGCTACGACCTCGTCCTGCTGTGGCAGGAGAGCCGGATCGGCTCGCGCTCCGTGTTCGAGACCGCGTTGAAGCGCCTCGCCCCCGGCGGCCGCCTCTGGGTCGCCACGGCGCTGCGCAAGGTGTCCGGGCCCCGCACGCCGGCGGTCCACCGCATCGAGCTGTCAGACCTGAAGAAGGCGTTCGAGAAGAGCGGCCTCGTCAACGACCGCGAGGCGCGCCTGTCCGCCTGGCACGTCGCCTACCGCTTCGTCGAGCGGCCGGACCGGCCCGCCTAGAGCGCGCTACTCGACGTAGGGGAAGAAGCGGCCGGTCACGCGGAAGAACCGCCCGCTCGGCGGCTCGACCGTGAGCTGACATCGAGAGACTTCGAGGGTCGTCGAGAACGAGACGCCCGGCGCCGTCAGGCTGATCGGGTACTTCGTCCCCACCTTGAGCGGCGTGTCGAAGTCGAAGCGCACCCCGGTCGGCGAGACGTCGAGGACCTGGCGGGCCTTTTCCCACCGGATCTTCAGCTCGTACTGCTCCGGCTTGAGCTTGCGGGAAGCTTTGCCGGAGGCGGGCGGATCAGTCTTCCTCTCTGCCATGGGAGCTCGGGTGGGACAGCCTACCCCGTTTCGGGCCGGGTTCCAACGACGGGGCGGCCGATCACGACCGGCCGATCGAAGAGGCGAGCCGGATGGCCGCCGCCAGGCCCTTCTTCTCGCGGACGGCGCGCACGCGCGCCTTCTCCGCGGCCTTCAGGCGGCGGACGAACCCCATGTACTTGCCCTGCTGGCGCCGGAGGGCACGGACCTTCGGCGACAGGCGCCGGCGCGCGCGGACGGCCGTCCGGGAGACCTCGCCGGCGGCCTTCGTCACCGCGCGGGTCCCGAGCTTCTCGAGTTCCCCGAGGCGGCGGCGCAGGGCGGCGATTTCGCGGTCGCGGTCCCGAAGGATCTCCCGCACGTGGCGCATCGCGACCTTCCGCCGCGCCAGCAGCGCCTCCAGGACGTAATGGGCCTCTTTCGGATCGAGCTTCATCGTGACCTCCAGGCGGGCCGGGAGTCTACACCAGCCCCCACAGCAATTCTCAGGCCAGCACGTCGCGGCGGACGAAGACGACGAAGGCCGCGACGAGCGCCGCCGCCGCCCACGCCGCGAGCACCGCCGCCCCGAATCCCACGGTCAGCCCGGTGATCGGGGGCGGCGACCCCGAGTAGTAGTCGGGCAGCGGAAGGTTCGTCACGAAGAGGAACCGCTGCGCCTCCCAGGCGGAGGCCAGCCGCGGCAGGATCGTCCCCGCGATCAGCGCCGCCAGCATCGTCCCCATCGCGGCCGCCGTCGACCGGAGCAGGACGCTCGTCAGCAGGGCGATCGCGCCGACGCACAGGGCGGCGAACCACGCCAGGCCGTAGGCGAGAATCGTGTCCTGCCAGAGGGCGATCGACCGCACCGCCGCCGGGTCGAGGCGCTCGCCCGCGACGCGGAATCCCGTCAGCACCGGCGCCGCCCACCCGCCGTATCCATACGCGATCCCCCCGAAGACGTACGCGACGGCTCCGCCGAAGACGACCGTCAGCGTGATCGCGAGGACGAGGGCGGCCGCCTTCGAGGCGAGCACGCGCGCACGGCCCACGGGCCGCGTCAGAAGCAGCTTGATCGTGCCCTGGGCGAACTCCGCGGAAACGACGTCGGAGGCGAACACGATCGCGAGCAGAGGCAGGAGCAAATAGCTCGCCGCGTTGGCGAACCCGCGGGCGAAGAGCGGGCCCGACACGGCGTCGGGATTGATGTCGCGGTCGAGGTGGTAGCGCAGGCGGTCGAGCTCGAACCGCGCCCAGCGCTGCGAGGACGCCGGCATGCGCCCGTCGCGCAGCCAGTTCTGGATCCGCGCCATCCGCTCCTGCGTCTCGACGTGCCAGTCCTTGCCCGCGAGGAACCGGTCGCGGCTGCGCGACTGCGCGAACACGATCAGCCCGATCAGCGCCACGAGGATGAGCACGACGACGCGGAACCGGCGCTGCCGGCCGAACTTCAGGATCTCGTTCTCGACGAGCCCGGAAAACCTCATACGGTCTCCCCTCCGGTGACCTCGAGGAACACCTCCTCGAGGGACGCGAGCGAGCGCTCGACCGCGTAGACGTCGACGCCGCCGGCCGCGAGCGCGCGCAGGGCGTCGGGCACCCTCTCGCGCGGGATCCGCGCCTCGACCGTTCCCTCCCCGTCCGCGGCGCCGGTCTCCGCGGCGCCGAAGGGCGCGAGCAGCTCCGCCGCGCGCCGTGCCGGCCGCGCGATCACGCGCAGCCGGTCGGAGGCGACGCGGTCCACGAGCTCGCGCACGGGCCCCGTGGCGAGCGTCCGCCCGCGGTGGATGATGGCCACGCGGTCGCAGGTCTGCTCGACCTCGGACAGCAGGTGGCTCGACACGAAGACGGCGATGCCCCGGTCGTCCGCGAGGTGCCGCATCAGCTGCCGGATCTCGCGGATCCCCGCCGGATCGAGGCCGTTGGCGGGCTCGTCGAGGATGAGGATGTCGGGGTTCCCGAGCAGGGCCTGGGCGATCCCCAGGCGCTGGCGCATCCCGAGCGAATACGTGGACACCTTGTCGTCGAGCCGCTCGGCCAGGGCGACCAGCCGCGCGAGCTCCGGGATCCGCCCTTCCGCGCCCTCCGGTAGCATCCGGGAAAAGTGCACCAGGTTCTCGCGGCCGGTCAGGTACTTGTAGAGGTCGGGCGCCTCGACGATGCAGCCCACGTGCCCCATCGCCCTGCGGAAGTCGCGGGAGAGATCGAGCCCGCGGATCCGCACGCGGCCGCGGTCCGGGCGCGCGAGGCCGACGAGCATCCGGATCGTCGTCGTCTTGCCCGCGCCGTTGGGCCCGAGGAAGCCGAAGACCTCCCCCGCGCGGACCTCGAACGACACGTCGGACACGGCCTCCCGGCTCCCGAAGCGCTTGGTGAGGTGCTCCGCGGACAGGACGATTTCCGCCTCGACGGGTCCGGACGGAACGGGCTCCGCGCTCACCGAATCAACGTATCATCCCCGCTCGCATGGCCCGCGAAACGTCGCGCTTCTGGCTCTGGATCGCCCCCCTGACCCTCGGGATCGGGGCGGCGCTGGTGCTCGGCACCGGCTTCGTGCTCGCCCTGCGCGGCGCCTCGGGCAAGCCCCTCGGGGGCGCCGCGCCGCCGGCCCCGACGCCCGCGCGCTCCTCCGCGCCGGCCCGCGACGGCGTCTTCCGCATCCTCGTCGTCGGCGACTCGCTGGCGAAGGGGACGGGCGACGAGACCGGAAAGGGGTTCGCCGTCAACGTCCTCGAGGCCTTCCGGAAGAAGGGGAAGGCCGAGATCACCAACCTCGCGGTCAACGGCATGGAGTCGCCCGAAGTCCTCGCCGTCGTCCAGAGCCCGAACGTGCGCGCGCTCGCCGCCGGCGCGAGCCTCATCCTCGTATCGGTCGGGGGCAACGACCTCTCCCACAGCGTGACCCGGGGCGCGGCGCCGACCGGCGTCGCCGACGCGGTGGCGGACACCCGCGCCCGCTACGCGAAGAACCTGAGAGACCTCCTCGCGAGCCTGCGCGAGGCCAACCCGACGGCCCGCATCTGCGTCCTCGGGCTGTACGACCCCTTCGGCGGCGACGAGGCCCGGGGCCGCCTCGAGGCCTCCGTCATCCTCCAGTGGAACGAGCTGATCGCCGAGACCGCGCTCTCGTTTCCGAACGTGACCGTGGTCCCGACCTTCGACCTCTTCCAGGGCCGGCCCGACCGCCTCTCCGCCGACCATTACCACCCGAACGCGCAGGCCTACGAGGAGATCGCGCGGCGGATGATCCAGGTGATCTAGGGCCGCAGGCGCCCGACGTGTCCCGTCGCGCGGTCCGGGCCGACGTCCACCACCAGCGTCCGCTCCTCCGACGGGACCGTCGGCTCGCCCGCCCGCGCGCGCTTGAGCCGCTCGCCGCGCTCGCGCCACCAGGCTGCCGCGGCGGTCTCCGTCCACGGCGGCACGTCCGCGCACGCCGAGAGTGCCTCGCGAAAGGCCCTCGCGCTCGGGGGCCGCGCCTCCGGCTGCTTGGAGAGGGCCGCGAGAAGGAGGCTCTCGAAACCCGCCGGAAGCGGACGGCCGAGCCGCGCCGACGGCGACACCGGGGCCTCGCGCAGGTGCTGCGCGAAGACGTCCATCGCGGTCTCGCCCTCGAACACGACCTTGCCGGTGAGGAGAAAGTACCCGACGGCGCCGAGCGCGTAGAGGTCGCTGCGCGCGTCGAGCCGCTCGGGCGACGAGATCGCTTCCGGCGCCATGTAGTGGGGCGTTCCCAGGACCATGTTCTCGAGAGTCACGCCGTCTCGCCGGGCCTGCAGGTCCTTGACGAGGCCGAAGTCGACGACCTTGGCCATGTCCGGCGTGCCGCCCCGGTGGCACAGCAGGATGTTCGCCGGCTTGATGTCCCGGTGAATGAGCCCGACGCCGTGCGCCTCCTCGAGCGCGCGGCAGACCTGCGCCAGCACGTGCGCCGCGCGCGCGGGCGGCATGGGGCCGTCGCGCCGGACGAGCTCGTCGAGGTCGATGCCGTCGAGGTACTCCATGGCGTAGTAGAAGATGCCGTCCGGCGTCCTCCCGTAGTCGTAGACCGACACGGTGTTCGGGCTCGCCAGCAGCGACGTCATCTGCACCTCGCGCTCGAACCGCACCAGGTCCATCTGCCCGGCGCGCTCGGGCGGGAGCAGCTTGATGGCGGTCGGCCGGCGCAGGAGCGCGTGGCTCGCGCGGTACACGGCCCCCATTCCGCCCTCTCCGATCTTCTCCTCGAGGGTGTACTGGCCGAGACGCCGGGCCTCGCTGACCTTCTGGCGCAGGCCGTAGATGACGCGCGCGATCATCGTGGACAGCAGCACGGCGAAGACGCAGAAGACGAAGGTCCAGGCGGCGTAGGCGAGCGGAGCGCCCGCGAGCGTGGCCGGGTCCGCCCTCGCGTAGATGCCGTAGGTCACGAAGGGCAGAGGAGCGGCCGCTCCCGCGCCGAGCCAGAAGGCCCGCCGCGCGTCACCCGGAACGATGGCCGAGCGATAGAGCAGGATGCCGAGGAGGCCGAGCAGCGCAATGAGCTCCGGACGCAGCGGGGACGGCAGGCTCGCGGCGATCAGGCTCTCGAAGACGCCGCCGAGGAGCGTGCCGCAGGCGTCCACGGACAGAACGACGACCAGGGGGAGAGGCGCGCGGCGCATGAGGCGCCACTCGATCAGGTAGAGGGCGGCGATCCCGAGGTTGATCAACTGGACCCCGCCGAGGGCGCTGAACGGCACGCTGGGGGACGGAAAGGCCACGGCCAGCCCCCATCCGATCAGCCAGAAGCCCGCCGCAATCCAGAAGAGGGTGCGCGCGAAGTCGCCGATCCTGCCCTGCAGGAACTCCCGACCCTCCTCGGAGGTCCAGGGAGACGGCGCCGTGTCGCGCACGCGAAGTCCTCCTCGCCTTCGGCGCCTACCAGAACTTCCGCGCGCGCTGGACGCCCCGGCCGATGCCCAGGGCCAGCGACGCGAACGAAGCGATCCGCCCGGCCTTCGCCGCGAGGGAGTTCCTGCCGAAGAGCTTCCAGCCCGCGGTCGCCGCCGCCGCGAGCCCCGAGGCCGCCCATCCCGCGAAGCGCCAGCGCTGCCGGAAGGCGGCGACGTCGTCGCGCGCCGTGCCGAGGGCCTCGGCCAGGTCCTCGCGCTCGTGCGCGGCCCGGCGGCGCAGTTCCTCGAGCCTCTCGACGCGCCCGTTCATTCCGACCCCGCGCGGAATCGCTCTTCGAGGTCCTCGACCACTTCCGCTTCGCCGGCGGAATCCGGCTCGCCGCCGCCCCCCCCGGCCTCGACCTCGTCCGACAGGGACGCGGCGACGGCGTCCCAGTCGCGGGAGAGCTCGGCCGCGAGAGCCGGGAACTCGAGCGGCCGGACGCGCGAGAGCGACTTCCACGCGAACCACGCCGCGGCCGCCGCGCCGCCGGCATAGAGGACGACCGCCGCGAGGATCCCGAAGACCACGCTGCCGAAGAGTCTCGCGAAGACCGCGGCGAGCAGCGCCGCGAAGAGCAGGAGCGCGCCGATCGCGAGCGCCGCCGCCGCGAGGACCGCGGCGATCCCCCGCGCCGCCAGCTCTGCCTTGGCGGCCGCCTCTTCCTGGAAGATGGCAACCCGCGTCGCCAGGAGCGACTGCGCCGCGGCGGCCACCTCGCCGATCCGCTCGCGCCAGCCCCGCTCGGCGTCCTCTCCGGGCAGCTCCGCCCTGTCGGTGCTCATGGGTGCGAACAGTTTACAGGCTTCGGCCGGGCTATCCCGGGGGAATCACGATCGCGTCGCGCCGGCTGCCGCGTCCCGGCTCGAGAGGGGCGATCCGGATCCCCTCGGCCCGGAACCGCTCGTGGATGCGCCGCGCGATCGCCTCGACCCCCGGGGTGTCCCCGTGAAGGCAGAGCGTGTCGGCGCGGACCGCGACCGGCTCCCCGTCGGCGGCCACCGCCATCCGGTCCCGCGCCAGCCGCACGGCCTGCTCCGCGGCCTCGTCGGGATCGGTGATGAGGGCTCGCGCCTCGCCCCGGGGCACGAGCGTCCCGTCGCGGCGGTAGCGGCGGTCGGCGAACGCCTCCTCCGCCACGGCGAGCTCGGCCTCGCGGCCGGCCTCGATGAGCATCGAGCCCGCGGCGCCGACGAGCACGAGGCTCGGCCGGAAGCGCCGCACACCCTCCGCGATCGCGCGCGCGACGTCCGGGAACTCGGCGCCGGAATGGTAGAGCGCGCCGTGCGGCTTGACGTGGCTCAGCGTGCCGCCGCGCGAACGCACGAAGCCGTCGAGCGCGGCGATCTGGTAGAGCACGAGGTTGGCGACGGCGTCGGCGGAGAGCCGGACGGCCATCCGGCCGAAGTGCTCGCGGTCGGGATACCCCGGGTGCGCGCCGACGCGGACGCCGCGCGAGAGAGCGAGCGACACCGTGTCGTCCATCACCGAGGGGTCGCCGGCGTGCATGCCGCACGCCACGTTGGCCGAGGTCACGAAGGGCAGGAGCGCCGCATCGTCCATCCCCTCGCCGACGTCCGCGTTCAGGTCGATGCTCACGGG
The DNA here is from genome assembly GCA_041912555.1 of Thermoanaerobaculia bacterium. Taxonomy (GTDB): domain Bacteria; phylum Acidobacteriota; class Thermoanaerobaculia; order UBA5066; family Gp7-AA6; genus DAHUXD01. Next base: position 20,014 of record JAYRMU010000042.1, on the reverse strand, counting down.
AGGCCCATGGTACTCCCGCGCGGCGCCGGAGGCTCCGCCGAAGGGAACGCCGCGAAGCGGAGAATCGCCCCCGGCGCGGCCTGGCCGAGGAGGGGCAGATCCGGCCCCAAGACCGTGGCGATCTTCGGGTAGCCTCCCGTCACGGGCCCGTCCGGACCGAGGACGATCGGAAGCCCCTCTCCCGGCACCTGAATTGATCCGAAGACGACGCCCTCGGGCGGGATCTCGGGAGGCTCGGCCTGGCCGAGGACGGGGCCCTCGAGCCGGAGGCCGCGCCGGTCGCTCGCCGCCGAGACCCGCCACGCCGACGCGAGGAACCGCTCGAAGGCGCCCGATGCGAACCGCTCGAGCTGGAGCCCCGGCGCAACCCGCAGGCGCAGCTCCCCGGAGACATCGGTCGGGGCGCTCGCCCGTTCGTGATCCGCCGGTCCGCGCGCCCGGGGGGCGAGCGTCAGGACGCCGCCGGCCTCGACGCGGCGCGTCGCGTGAGGAGCCTCGAGCCCGCCGGCGACCGCGAGGTAGGCGCGGGCGCCGAGCCGCGCGCGCCCGAGCCGGAGTCGGTCGCCTCGCGACATCCGGAAGGCCTCGCCGACGGGCGCGGGCCTCCCGTTCCACTCCGCGCCGAGGTCTGCCCCCGCGATCGCGACGGCCACCGCGTCGAGCGCCTCGAGCTCGGGCCCCACGAGCGCGATCTCGAGTCCCGCCTCCCCCGCCGCGTTTCCGACCAGGTCGTTGGCGCGCGCCAGGGTCGCGGTGTCCATGGCGCCGCCCGCCGGCACGCCGGAGGAGCCGAGGCCGAACCGCGGTCCGCCCTGCACCGACGCGAACACGCCCGGCGTGAGCGCGCGCAGGACGGGCCGTCCGCGCGGTCCGGCGGCGGCGCGCGCCGGCGCGGCGGGCAGGTCCTCCGCCCGCACCGGCTCGAAACGGACCGCGTCGCCGGCCGAAAGCAGCGCCGGAGGCTCGGAGTCCGGGTCGAAGAGCGGCACGGACGTGCGCCCGATGAGCCGCCACCCGCCCGGCGTCGATCCCGGATAGATGCCGGTGTAGCCCGCGGCGATCGCCACGGTCCCTTCGGCCACGCGCGGACGAGGGCTCGGGAGGCGCGGAGCCCGCAGCGCGGCCGGAAGCCCGGTGAGATACGGAAACCCCGGCGCGAAGCCGAGAAACGCGACCCGGTGCTCCGCCGCCGCGTGGCGCCGCGCGAACTCCTCTTCCGACAGGCCGCGCTCGCGGGCGAGCTCCCCGAGGTCCGGACCGAACGCGCCGCCGTACGCGACCGGGATGCGGAAGAGGCGCGCTTCGGGCGCGGCCTCGAGAGCGGCCGTCCCGGCTTCGCGGATCGCGGCGACCATCCGGTCTGGCGCGACGCGATCCGGGTCGAACAGGACGAGCAGCGTCCTCGCGGCGGGGATGGCGTCCAGGATCCCCGGCGCCCCGCGTCCGCGCAGCGTCCCCGCGAGGGCGACCGCCTCCCGGTTGGCCTCTTCGTCCGAGGCCCCCGGATACTCGACGAGCACGACGCCGTCGCGCACGCCGCGAATCGTCGGCGCTATCTCCACCGGCGGCGACGGCGCGGGCCCGGGAGGAGGCGAAGGATCCCGAACGCGGCGAGGCCCGCGGCCGCGCCGGCGCCGAGAACGAGCGCGGGCGGGACGCTCGCCGGTCCCGGAGGAGCGGGGATGCGGCTTCGCTCGGCCGGGGTCGCCGCCCGACGCCGCGCGAGCTCGAGCTCGAGGCTCTCCTCGCCGCGGCGCATGGCCCATCGGTGGTTGGCGGACAAGAGCGGCCTCAGCAACGGCGACAGGGCTCTCAGGAGCGGCTTCTCCGCGCGGACGCGCCAGTCGTAGGCCACGAGCGTCCTCGCCCCGGCTTCGGTGAAGGACCACACGCCCCGGCCGGCGAGATCTCCCTCGGCGTCCACGGTGAACCCGTGCGGATACCGGGATTCGGCCACCCGCAGCTCCCAGTCGAGGGTGTACGGAAGAAAGCCCTTCGTGCGCAGGCGAACCCTGCGGCCGACGCCGTTCTCGCCGCCGGGCTCGAGCTCCCGGACGGCGAGGTACACGGAGGGCCACCATCGCGAAAGCTCGCGCGCGTCGCCGAGGACGTCGGCCACCTCGCGCACGGTGCCGAGCACGCTCCAGCGGCTGAGGAAGCGATACTCCGGCGCGGCCATGGCTACCGGCGCCGCTTCGGGGCCGCCCGGCCGCGGCTCCGGGAACGAAGCTCCCCCCGCAGCAGCCCCATCCGGACGATGTCGATGGGCGCGCCCTTGCGGAAGACCTCCTCGCGCAGCACGCCTTCCTTCCGGAAGCCCGCGCGCTCGTAGGTCTTCACGGCCGCGGCGTTGGAGGCCTGGACGTCGAGCCGCACCTTGCGCAGGTCCATCTCCTCGAACGCGAACCGGCAGAGGGCCCGCACGGCCTCCTCTCCGAATCCCTGGCCGCGGCAGTCGCGCTCGCCGATGAAGATGCCGAGCGTCGCCGTGCGGTTGTCCCGGTCGATCGCCATGAGGCCGCAGTTGCCGACGTGCCGGTCGCCCTCGGCCAGGCAGATCGCGAGGTCGAGCTCCGACGGGTCCTGGCCGCGGGTCGCGCGCTCGACCCAGTCGGCTTCCCGGGCGAGCGAGATCGGGTACCGCTGCGCGAGCGTCGCCGTGAGCTCCTCGTCGTTCATCCAGTCGCAGCAGCGCTGCAGGTCGTCGCGTTCGATCGCTCGAAGATAGAGGCGTTCGGCTCGGATCACGCGCAACTCCTTGTGCCGCAAAGATATCCGATGCCGCCGGGGTTTTCGAGCATCACGCTCCGTCCCCGGGCCCGGGGCGGCCGGCCGATTGCCGAGGAACTTCGTCCCCGCCGGTGCGTAACTCCCACCGAAGGCAAGGAAATCGGTCATGGGCGGAGCACTCCGTCGTTTCTTCGCCAGGGAGGATGGGATGTCCAGGCTGTTCAAGACGCTGCTGCTTCTTTTCGTCCTCGTGGCGGCCGCCGCCGGGGTCTACGCCCTGACGCGCGGAGGCAAGAACGACGGCGACCTGAAGATCGTCACCGTCGAGAAGGGCTCGATCACCGAGAAGGCCCTGGCGGTCGGGCAGATCCAGCCGAGGCAGAAGTTCTCGATCAAGTCGAAGATCTCCGGGATCGTCAAGCGCTGCCTCGTCAACGTCGGCGACAAGGTCAAGACCGGCGATCCCCTCTTCGAGATCGCTCCGGACCCGACGCCGCAGGAGCTGACCGACGTGGACCGCCAGCTCGACTCGACCAAGGCGTCCTTCGAGCGCGCGAAGGCCGAGTTCGAGCGCTCCCAGCAGCTCTCCCAGGACGGCGTTCTCCCGAAGTCGGACCTCGACGTCAAGCGCGAGGCGTTCGAGCTCGCCAAGGTCGCCCTCGCCAAGGCCGAGCAGCAGCGGGACCTGACGCGCAACGGCCGCATCCAGACGGCCAGCGTCAACATGGAATCGATCATCCGGTCGCCGGCCGCCGGCACCGTCCTGACCCGCGCCGTCAACCCCGGCGAGCCCGTCGTGCCGCTGACCTCGTACCAGCCGGGCACGGAGCTCGCCGCGATCGCGGACATGAGCGACCTCATCTTCAAGGGCACGGTGGACGAGATCGACGTCGGCAAGCTGCACGCGGGCATGACCGCGCGCATCAAGGTCGGCGCCCTGCCCACGGACGTCGTGACCGGGAAGGTGTCCCGCATCGCCCCGCAGGCCCAGCAGAAGGAAGGCGCCACGCTCTTCGACGTCGAGATCGAGCTCGAGCCGACGACCAACATCACCCTGCGCGCCGGGTACTCGGCCAACGCCGACCTCATCATCCGCGAGGTAAAGGACGTGCCGACGATCCCCGAGCGCGTCGTGATCTTCGAGGACGGGGGCAAGAAGACCTTCGTCGAGCTGCCCGCCGCGAACCCCAAGGAGCCGCCGAAGAAGGTCGCCGTCAAGCTCGGCGTCTCGGACGGGCTGAGCACGCAGGTCGTGGAGGGCGTGGCCGTCGGGGCGAAGGTCGTCGAGCGGCCGCCCAAGAAGCTCACGTCGGCCGTCGACTGACGCCGGAGCCGCCGCCTCCATGCTCTCCCTCCGCGACGCCATCCGCCAGATGTGGCGCGACGTGCGCAGCCAGAAGCTGCGCACGTTCCTGACGGTCTTCGGCATCATCTGGGGAACCGTCTCCGTCACGCTGCTGCTCGCCTTCGGCAAGGGGATGCAGCGGCAGATGGTCGTCAACGCCGCGGGCATCGGCGACGGCATCTGCATCGCCTGGCCGGGCCTGACCTCCGTCCCCTTCGAGGGCCTCGGCAAGGGGCGCAAGATCCGGGTCAACGAGGACGACGTGGACGCGATCCGCCGCCAGGCCCCGGGCCTCGCCGCCGTCTCGAGCGAGTACTCCGACACGATGAAGATGAACTACGGCGCGAAGACGGTCGCCGTGGACATCTCGGGCGTCGCGCCGGAGTTCGGCGGGATGCGGAACATCAACCCGCGCGCCGGCAGCCGCTTCATCAATCCGACCGACATGGCCGAGCAGCGCCGGGTGCTCTTCATCGGCTGGAAGCTCGCCGAGCAGGTCTTCGGCAAGACCGACCCGGTCGGCAAGACCGTGATGCTGAAGGGGTCGCCGTTCCTGGTCATCGGCGTCCTCGAGGAGAAGATCCAGCAGTCGAGCTACAGCGGCCGCGACAACGGGAAGGGCTTCATCCCGGGCACGACGTTCCGCGCCCTGACCGGCCAGAAGTGGGTCGACAACCTGATCTACCAGCCCCTCGTCATGAAGGACAGCAAGGCCGTCACGGACGGCGTGCGCCGGGTGCTGGCGGGCCGCCAGCGGTTCGACCCGGAGGACAAGGAAGCGTTCTCCGTCTGGGACACGACCGAGGAGTTCGCGTTCCTCGGGACGTTCTTCCTGTCGTTCCGGCTCTTTCTCGGCATCATCGGCTCGTTCACGCTCATCGTCGGCGGCATCGGCGTCTCGAACATCATGAACGTCGTGGTCGAGGAGCGCACCAAGGAGATCGGCATCAAGATGGCGCTCGGCGCGAAGACGCCCTGGATCCTCCGTCAGTTCCTGATGGAGACGCTCCTGATCACGGCGATGGGCGGCCTGATCGGCTTCGGGATCTCGATGACGGTCTGCGCGATCTTCCCGAAGTTCGGCGTCACGCAGTACGTCGGCGACCCCGACGTGTCGATCGGCGTGGCGCTGCTGACGGCCGCGGTCCTCGGCCTGACGGGCCTGGTCGCCGGCTACTTTCCGGCCCGCGACGCCTCTCGCCTGGATCCCGTCGTGGCGATGAAGCTGTGAAGAAGACCCTGACGCTGGTCCTGCAGCTCTTCCTGCTGTCCGCGCGGCTGCAGAAGAAGCGCGCCACGCTCACGATCGCGGCGCTCGCCTGGGGCACCGTCACGATTCTCCTGCTGCTGGCCTTCGGGGAAGGCCTGAAGCGCCAGATGACCGCGAACGAACAGGCCATGGGCAACAACCTCGCGATCCTCTGGCCCGGCGAGACGACCAAGCCGTACAAGGGGCTGCCGCCGGGGCACCACGTCCAGCCGCGCATCGAGGACGTGGACTTCGCCCGCGACCGCATGCCCGAGCTCGACGCCATCTGGGCCGAGCTGACCTCGTGGAGGACGGCGCTCGCCTACGGCAAGAAGACCGTCAACGGGCGCGTCATCGGGACGATCGCCGACTACGGCGACGCCCGCAAGCACTTTCCGAAGCCGGGAGGACGGTTCCTCAACCCGGACGACGAGAACGAGAAGCGGCGCGTGGTCTTCCTCGGCAACGAGATGGCCAAGGACATCTTCGGGCCGGAGGAGCCGGTCGGCAAGACGCTCCTCATCAACAACTCCCCCTTCACCGTCGTGGGCGTCATGCAGCGCAAGCGCCAGTCCTCGACCTACGGCGGGCCCGACGCGACGCACGCGGTCATCCCCCAGTCGACGTTCAAGGCGGTCCTCGGCACCGACCGCGTCAACGTCGTGGTCTTCCGCGTCAAGAAGGCCGCCGACATGGACGCCGCCCTCGTGCACTTCAGCCAGGTGCTCGGGCCGCGCCTCGGCTTTGACCCCGAGGACACGCACGCGTTCGGCGTCTGGAACACGGTCGAGGGCCAGAAGATGAGCGAGAAGATCCTCACGGGCCTCGAGATCTTCTTCGGGATCATCGGCGCGCTGACCCTGATCATCGGCGGCGTCGGCGTGGCGAACATCATGTACGCCGTCGTCAAGGAGCGCACCAAGGAGATCGGCGTCAAGATGGCGCTCGGCGCGCGCAGCGCGTGGATCACGGGGCCCTTCGTGCTCGAGGGAATGGTCTACACGTTTCTCGGCGGCCTCTTCGGGGCGCTCATCGCGATCGTGATCGTGACCGGCCTCGGATTCGTCAAGCTCGAGGGCAACGACGTGCTCGAGTTCCTCGGCCACCCGACCCTCTCCTGGCCCATCGGCCTCGCGACGATCGCGATCCTCGGCCTCTGCGGGCTCGCGGCCGGCTACTTCCCGGCCCGCCGCGCCGCCGCCATCGACCCGGCTTCCACGCTGCGCTACGAATAGAGAGGACGACGTGACGACGACACCGACGAAGCCCGCCGAGATCATCCACATGGAGGCGATCCGGAAGATCTACGACACCGGCAAGGTCAAGGTCGAAGCGCTCAAGGGCATCGACCTCGCCGTCGCGCCGGGCGAGTTCGTCGCGATCGTCGGCCCGTCCGGCTCGGGCAAGTCCACGCTGATGAACCTCATCGGCTGCCTCGACACGCCCTCGGAGGGGCGCTACCGGCTCGGCGGCGAGGACGTCTCGAAGTTCACCCGCGACGAGCTCGCCGACGTGCGCAACCGCCGGGTCGGGTTCGTCTTCCAGGGCTTCAACCTCCTGCCGCAGATCTCGGCGTTCGAGAACGTCGAGCTGCCCCTGCTCTTCGGGGGCGTGCCGCCGAAGAAGCGCCGCGAACGCGTCGAGGACCTCCTCGCGAAGGTCGGCCTCGCCGAGCGCATGGACCACAAGCCGACGGAGCTCTCGGGCGGACAGATGCAGCGGGTCGCGATCGCCCGGGCCCTCGCGATGCAGCCGGACGTCGTTCTCGCCGACGAGCCCACCGGAAACCTCGACACCTCCGCGGGCGGCGACATCATGAGCCTCTTCACGGACCTCTGGCAGCAGGGCTCGACCCTCGTCGTCATCACTCACGACATGACCCTCGCCCGCCGCGCCGGACGCATCGTCGAGATCCGGGACGGGCGGATCGTGCGGGACGGCGAAGCCGCGGCGTAGCCGCCTGCGACGGCTTCTACTTCTTCGTGAACGCCTCGGTCCCCTCGACGCCCTCGCGGGCGAACTGCGCGATCGTGGGGTCAGGATCGCCCTCGAGCTCGCGCAGGAGGGCGAGGTCCGACTCGTGGTGCAGCGCGCCGAGGCGCTTGACGCCGTCCTCCCGGATCGAGCGGTTGCGGTCCGAGGTCATCTGGCGCAGCCGGTCGGCGAGCTTCGGGTCGTCGGGCGCCGCCGAAGCCCAGCCGGCCACCGCCGCGGCGCGCACGTCCTGGACGTATTGCGCGTCCGTGTAGCCGGCGAAGACCGCGGCCAGTGCCGGGTCCTGGAGCTTGCCGAGGCCCACGAGCGCGGCGACGCGGATCCCTTCGAACCAGCGCGACGGGCGTGCGAGCTGCTTCACGAGGGTGTCCTTCGCTCCCGGAGCGCCGAGCCGGCCGAGAGAAATCTCCGAGGCCCCGACGACGTCTTCGGCCCGGTCGCTCTCGATCGCGCGCCTCAAGGCCGCGGCCGACGACGCCTCGCCGCACGCCCCGAGCCCCAGCGCGACCGCGCGCCGCACCCGCGGGTTCGCCTCGGCCGAGAGGGCCTTTTCGAGGGCCCGCGCCGCGTCCGCACCGCCCGCGCGCCCGAGGTCGAGCGCGGCCTCCTGCTTGAGGCCCCAGTGCGACGCCGGATCGGCCACAACGCGCGAGAGCGCGGCGATCGCCCGGGGGTCGCGACTGAAATCGTCGGCGAGCTGCCGCGCCGCCCGCAAGCGGCCGGCCAGATCGGCGTGATCGAGCTCGTCGAGCACCTCCGCGATGGGCCGGTCGTACTTGACCTCGCAGACGAGCCAACCGCCCTTGTCGAACGTGACGCGGCGCGGCCGCGTCGCCGCCGGGAGCGCCACCGTCGTGGACCAGCCCGAGAGCTCGACGCGGTGCGTCGCGGACGCGCCCGAGGCGTCCGCGATCTCGACCTCGACCGGCAGCCGGAAGTCGTTCTCGAAGGGCAGGTCCGACTGGATCTGCCGGACCGTCAGGTCCACCTGCTTGCGCTCGGGCACCCACCGGTAGGAGACGTCGAAGCGCGGGTGCCCGCCCCCGCCGACCACCCAGTCCTTGAAGAACCACGAGAAGTTGCGCCCGGCCGCGAGCTCGATCGCCTCCGCCAGGTCCGCCGACTCGACGCTCGAGAGCTGGTTGCGGCGCAGGTAGTCCGCGATCATGCGGGAGAAGTCGGCGTCGCCCAGGAAGTGGCGCACCATGTGGAGCACGAGCGAGCCCTTCACGTAGGTCAGTTCGGTCTGGTACATCTGGGTCGGCTCGTTGTACCGGAGGTACTCCATCGGACGGACCGTCCCGCTCCCGCGCACGTAGTCCACGTACTTGTTCAGGTACCACCAGCGCTGGTACGTGAGGTCGTCCTCGCCGTGGGCGTGGCCGTTCCAGACCGTGTGCCAGAACGTGGCGAACGACTCGTTCAGCCAGATCGAGCCGATCGACCGGCACGTCACGAGGTCTCCGAACCAGTGGTGGGCGAGCTCGTGCGAGATCGTGTCCTCGACCGTGAAGACGGGCCACGCTTCCTCGTAGTTGGGGCTGGAGTCGGGCGGGTCGCCGGCCACGTGGAGATGCGAGTCGCCGAAGCCCGTCATCGTCGTGGTCTCCATGGCGCCCACGGCGAAGTCGCGCAGGACGACCTGGTCGTACTTGACCCACGGGTACGGGTAGCCCATGCGTTCCGAGAAGAACTCGACCATCTTCGGAGTGTCGCCGAACGTGTACGCGGCGGCCTTCTCCGTTCCCGGAGGAGTCCAGACCGCCAGCGGAACCGACGCGGCGCCCACCTTCGCGTCCGCGAGCGGGACCCGCGCGAAGTCGCCCACGTCCACCGTCATGAGGTAGTTCGGAATGGGCTTCTCCTGGACCCAGTGGAACGTCCGGGTCCCGTCGGAGTTCTCGCGGGGCCCGTCGAGGACGCCGTTCGAGACGGCCGTGAAGCCCCGCGGCACGGTCACGATGAATTCGACGGCGAAGCGGTCGTTGGTGTCGTTGTAGATCGGAAGCCACGCATCGTGGAGCCCCCCCTCGCCGTAGTTCCAGGCCTGCGCGGGGACCTTGCCGGCCGGCGGGAAGAAGTACATGCCGACCTTCGGGCGGCAGGAGTACGCGATGCGCACGGTCGCCGACTGTCCGAGCGCCAGCGGCGCGCCGAGGGCGACGTCGAGCCGGAAGGTCTTCGGGTCCACCTGGAAGGCGAGCGGCTTGCAGTCCCGTTCGACCTTGGCGATATCGAGGCGGGCCGCGTCGAGCGAGAGATCCGTGAGCGGATTCCGCAGGGCGGTGAACGTCACGGTCGCCGTGCCCGCGACTTCCTCCTTCGCCATGTCGAACCGCAGCTCGGCGACGTACTTCTCGATGTGGTACGCCCGGTCCCGGACCGGGTGCTCGACCCCCTCGGGGAGACGATGTCCCGGCAGGACCTGCGCCGGCGCCGGGATCCCGCACGAGACGAGCGCCAGGGCGCCCAGCCACCGCTTCATGTGTCCTCCGAAAAGTGGCGCCATTCTAACTCCCGGGCGCGGCCCCGGTCCGTCGGGTAAGATCCGCTCACGCTCCGAGGTGAGGCGCATGTCTCTCACGACCGTCCGACGCTGGCTCGCCGCGAGCTGGATGCTCGTTCCCGCTGCGCTGCCGGCGGCGGAATACGTCCTCGACGTCGAGCACTCGAACGTCCAGTTTTCCGTCCCGGTCATGGCGGTCTCCAGGGTCACGGGCAAGTTCATGCGATACGACGTGAAGCTCGCCGCGGGCGGCAAGCGTGACCTTTCCCAGGCCAGCGCCGAGGCGGTGATCGAGATGGCGAGCGTCGCGACCGGGAGCGACAACTGGGACGCGAAGCTCCGCACGCCCGCGTTCTTCGACGCCGCGAAATACCCGCAGATCCGCTTCAAGAGCCGCCGGGTCCGCAAGGCGGACGGGAAGTGGGAGGCCACGGGCACCCTCACGCTGCACGGCGTGACGAAGGAGGTCACGGTTCCCTTCGAGATCCGGGGCCGGTTCGACGGTCCTCATCCGGACGACTCCATCGGAGTCCATGCGACGTTCGCGTTCGACCGCCGCCGGTACGGGATGGCCTGGGAGAACAACCCCGAGGCGAAGGTCGTCGGGAACACCGTCACCGTCGACATCGCCCTCCTCGCGAAGAGGGCGGGGGCGGCGAAGAAGCCCTGATGCCGATCGGCGCCGGAACGAGGCTCGGCCCCTACGAGATCCTCTCGCCGCTCGGCGCGGGCGGCATGGGCGAGGTCTACCGGGCGCGGGACACGCGCCTCGAGCGCGAGGTCGCCGTGAAGGTCCTCCCCTCGCGCACCGCGGCCGACCCGGAACGGTTGCGGCGTTTCGAGAAGGAGGCCCGGTCGGCCTCCTCGCTCAACCACCCCAACGTCGTGACGGTCTACGACATCGGCGATGCGGACGGGACCTCCTACATCGCGATGGAGCTCGTGGACGGCCGGACGCTGCGCGACCTGCTGGCCGAAGGGGCCCTGCCGACGAAACGCCTGCTGGCGATCGCGGCCCAGATCGCCGACGGCCTCGCCCGGGCGCACGGCGCCGGCATCGTGCATCGAGACCTGAAACCCGAGAACGTCATGGTCCGCAAGGACGGGTTCGTGAAGATCCTGGACTTCGGCCTGGCGAAGCTGACGCAGTCCGACCCGAACTCCCAGGACCAGACGCACTCGCCGACGCTGTCGGTGGGGACCGAGGCCGGGGTGGTCATGGGAACGGTGGGCTACATGTCGCCCGAGCAGGCGCTCGCCCACCCGCTGGACTTCCGCTCCGACCAGTTCGCGTTCGGCTCGATCCTCTACGAGATGGCCACGGGAAGGCGGGCCTTTCTGCGGGCGAGCGCGCCCGAGACGCTCGCGGCGATCATCCGGGAGGAGCCCGAGCCGCTCCGGAGCGCCTCGCCCGCGACGCCGGTGCCGCTGGTCTGGTGCGTGGAGCGCTGCCTCGCCAAGGACCCGGAGGAGCGCTACGCCTCGACCCGCGACCTCGCCCGGGACCTGGCGCGGATGCGGGACGGGCTGTCGGAGGGCTCGCTCTCGGGAGGCGCCGCGGCCGTCGCGCAGCCGGAGAGGCGGCGACGCTCGTGGATTCCGTGGGCGGTCGCGGGCCTGGCCGCGGCGGTCGCGGTCGCCTTCGCCGCGACGTGGCGGCGGGTCGAGGAGCCGCCGGTCTACCGCGCCCTGACCTTTCGCCGCGGCTCGATGGGCGGAGCGCGCTTCGGCCCGGACGGCCAGACGGTGCTCTACGCCGCCGCATGGCAGGGCAATCCCAGGCAGCTCTACTCGACGCGCGTCGACAGCACCGAGTCCACCGCCCTCCCGCTTCCGACCGCCGACCTGCTCGCCGTCTCGGCGGCGGGCAAGATGGCGATCTCCTTCAGCCGCGAGAACGGGCCCGTGATCGCCGAGGTCTCCCTCGCCGGGGGCGCCCCGCGAGAGCTCTCCGAGGGCGACGAGGCCGACTATTCGCCGTCCGGGGACCGCATGGTCATCACCCGGCAAGGGAAACTCGAGTGCCCGCCGGGCAAGGTCCTCTACGACCCCGGCGCGGACGGGTCCGTCCGGTCGCCCCGGTTCTCTCCGGACGGGCGCTGGATCGCCTTCTTCGAATCCTCGGGGCCCAAGGCTTCGGTCGCGGTCGTGAGCCTCGACGGAAAGAAGAAGACCCTCTCCGAGGGCTGGGAGACGGCCCCGTCCCTCTCATGGAATCCGCGCACCGGGGAAATCTGGTTCTCGGCGCGCGCCTTCGCCAGCTTCGGCGTGGTGGACCTCCAGGCCGTGACGCTTTCCGGCAAGCACCGCGTCGTGGCCCGGGGGCCGCGGCTGCTCCTCGTCCAGGACATCCGGAGCGACGGAAGAGTGCTTCTGCGCGTGGACGACTGGACCGAGACCACCATCGCCCACACGCCCGGAGCGGCCCGGGAAACCGACCTCACCTGGCTCGACGACACCCTGGTCGCCGACCTCTCCAGCGACGGCCAGACCCTCCTGTTCACGGAGGGGGGCGTCGGCGAGGGAGCCAACGAGGCCGTCTACCTGCGCAAGACCGACGGATCCCCCGCCGTCCGGCTGGGAGACGGAGAGGCCTTCTCGCTTTCCCCCGACGGAAAGTGGGTCATCGCGGGCCGGAAAGGACTGGACGGCCTGGTGCTCCTCCCGACGGGAGCGGGCGAAACGAAGACCCTTTCGACGCCGGGCCTGGGCATTCAGATGGCCGGCTGGATGCCGGACGGAAAGAGGGTCTTCTTCCTCGGCTCGGAGCGAGGCCGGCCGCCGCGCATTTACGTTCAGGACCTCGACGGGGCCAGGCCGCGAGCCGTCACGCCCGAGGGGTTCGTCGGCCGGACCGTATCGCCCGACGGAAAGTTCGCCCTCGCGCGAGGCAAGGGCGGCGCCTTTCTCTTCCCGATCGACGGGGGCGACCCGCGCCCGCTGCCGGGGATGCCCTCCTCGGGGTCGACCATCCATTTCGACGCGGCGGGAGCCGGCGTGTATCTGGCCTCGATGGACGTCCCGACCGCCAGGATCACCCGATACGACATCGCCTCGGGCCGCAACGAGCCCGTACGGGACATCACGATCGCCGATCCGGCCGGGCTCATGCAGTTCAATCGGATCGTCATGACTCCCGACGGCAAGTCCTACGCCTACACGTACTGGCGCGCGCTGTCCCGGCTCTACGTCGTCCAGGGCCTGCGGTGAGGCGCCGGGCCGCGCGCGCGGCCGTCTAGAACGCGATCTGGATCGCCGCCTGGAAGATGCGCGGGCTCTCGAAGTCGGCGATCTCGTTGAAACGCGAATCCGCGGTGAAGGGCACGGGCCTGGCCGAATTGTACGTTCCCGTCTGGCCGCGCCGGGCGAGGACCGTGTTCGCGTTCGTGGCGTTGAACACGTTGAACGACGGCGTGACGCTGACCGGCCCGATCGCGAACGTGTTCGCCAGCCGCAGGTCGAGCTCGTAGACATTGGGGAGGCGGTAACTGCCCACGGGCGAGGTCAACACGAGGATCGGATTGCCCAGCGTGTCGTGCGGGATGATCTTCACGTAGTACTGCATGGGGAATCCCTGCCGCCCGGAAAAGGCGCCCGAGACCGCGAAACCGAGGGGAAGCTGGTACAGGCCGCTCGCGCTGAAGACCCAGGCCGACGACGGTCCCGTGACTTCGCCGCCGTTCTGGTTCGGCCCGCCGATCGTGTCGTTGGGGTCGAAGATCGCCCGGGGGCTGACCGATTGCGTCCACGAGTTCCAGGAGAACGTTCCGCGGAAGAGCCACCGGTCCGACAGCGCCTTGATGAGCTGAAGGCCGATCCCCTGGTACGTCTGGCTGTAGCCCGGCCGGTTTCGCAGCACGACCCCCGTCGGGGGCGGGTCCAGGGTGAGCCCGAAGTAGGGAACGTCGAAGGTCACTCCGAACCCGTACGGGTCGGTCGCGGTGCCGCTCGCGTTGCCCGCGTACTCGTAGCCGCCTCCTCCCGGCGTCACGCCGATGTAAGGGCTGAAGACGACGGCCCGGATGGATCGGTAGGTGTAGTGGACCGAAGCCGTGACGCCCCCGACCAGCTCCTGGTCGGCACCGACGACGAATTCGTCGACCGTGGTGGGCTCGAGGTTCGGACTGATCCGGTTCGGGGCGCTCGCCGTGCCGGGGTTGTTCGGGTCCACGTTGTAGAACCCGACGATCTGGCTGAAGTCCACCTCGCCGGGATCGACGAGGTGGTTCCGATTCGTGTCCGTCCAGTAGTAATAGACGCCCTGCGTTCCGGGAAAGGGACTGGAAGAACTGATCCCGTCGAGAAAGAGGTCCGCGAAGCGCGAGTACGAGGCCCGAAGGAGCGTGTGCCTCTTCTCGCCGAGCGCATAGGTCGCTCCCACGCGCGGCTCCCAGCGGCCCGCCGAGATCGGGTAACCCTGGTCGCCGGCGTACTGGATCGCCGGCAGGATGCCGGGGTATTCGGGATTGGCGGGGACGAACGCGGCCGTGTTCCGCGCCCGCCCGTAGTCGTAGCGGACGCCGGCGCTGACCGTCAACCGGTCAGACGTCAGCGTGTCGCTCAGAAAGACGCCGAGCCGCTGGTCCTTCGAGGCGTTGACCGCGGCGCGGGTGATGAAGGCCCACCCGTCCGCCTCGTCGCCATAGACCTGGCCGCCGGGAAGCGAGGAAGACGCTTCGTTCACCGCATACCGGTAGCCGAACCCGAACCGGAGCTCGTGCGAGAGGCTCCCCGTCGAAAAGAACTTCGACGCCGAAGCCCCGCCCTGGCGGACGATCGAATGACTCCGGGACACGAGGCTGCTGCCGCGGAGTACGTTGTTCGGATCGATGTAGGCCGGCGTGTCGGGGCCGCCGACCGGCGTGGCGGTCTGCACAAAATCCATGTAAGAGAAGAACGCCGTCGCCGTCAGGCTCGGAGAAAACACCTGGGTGTCGGCGATCTTGTAGATCGGAACCGGCTGGGTCAGATTGAAGCCCGATTCCGGCGCCGTGTTGATGTCCACGCCCCGCCCGTACTGGGTCCGGTCGCCGTGGTGGTAGTAGAGCTCGAGGGAGTTCGACGCGGCAAGTTGCGCGTCGAGGCGCGCGTCGAAGTTTTCGAGCGTCGAGTTTTCGTTGACCTGCCGGCCCTCCGTGTCGAGTTGCCCGAGCTTCTGGAGATCGATCTGGTTCGTGCCCCACGCGCCCCACAGCCAGAGGCGGTCGGAAACGAGGCTCCCCCCCGCCTCGACTCCGTAGTCGCGGAGAACGTTGGTGCGGTTGGTGGACAGGTCTGCGACGTTGACCTCCGGAGGCGTGTTCTCCGTCTGCCACCGGTTCGGCGCGTAGAAGTAGCGCGCCGATCCATGGATGCCGTTCGTGCCTCGCTTCGTGACCATGTTGAAGGTCGCGCCGCCGGTCAGGAGCGTCACGTCGGAGCCGCCCGTGACCACCTGGACCTCCTGAAAGGAGTCGAAGTTGTAGAAAGTCGGGGAAAGGCCGCTGACCGTGATGTCGGCGCCGTCGAGGTTGTACGTGGACCCGGTGATTCCCTTCGACGACGGCGTCGCCTGGACCGCCGTGTTCCCGCCCACGTTGACCTGGTTGGTGACGACCCCGGGCGTCGCCCACAGCGTCGCCCAGATGTTGCGCGCGCTCGGGATCTGCTGGAGCTCCTTCTCCCCGAACGTCGCTCCGGTCACGGTCTTGCGCGGGTCGATCGTGGGCGCGCCGGAAACCGTCACGGTCTCGCTCACGCCGGCGAGCTTCATCGTGACGCGCAGCTGCGTGCTCCGGTCCACCGCGACGACCACCCCCCCGTTCTCGACCGTGGCGAACCCGTCGAGGGACAGCGTCACGGAGTACGTGCCGGGCGAGATGTAGAGGAAGCGGAACTTCCCGCGCTCGTCGGTCTGGACGGGCCCCCGCTCGCCCGCGCCGAGGAGTTTCACCGTGACGCCCGGCAGCGGCGCCCCCTGCTCGTCGACGGCGCTCCCGAAGATGCCTCCCGTGGCGGGAAGCGTCTGGGCGCCGACACCCGCGGCGCAGATCGAGAACAGGAGCGCGAACAGCGGCCGTCGAAGGTGAGCGTCTCGCGTCATTTGGCCTCCGCTTCGCCCCGGGGAACTTGGGCCGATTCTAGAGAACAACCGCCCGGGCCGTCGAGGAGCTCCTCCTCGCTGGGCGATGCTGGCCTCGTCCGGCGGCTCCTGTCCTTGTAGAATTCTCAGGAATTCCTCAAATGCGCCTCGATCTCGGCCCGGTCACGCTCGACACCGATCGCCGGCAGCTCTTCCGCGGCGGCAAACCGCTGCGCGTGTCGCCGAAGGCGTTCCAGCTGCTGCAGGCGCTCGTGGACGACCGGCCGCGCGCCCTCTCGAAGGACGAGCTGCAGCGAAGGCTCTGGCCCGACACCTTCGTGTCCGACACGAGCCTGACGACGCTCGTCAACGAGCTGCGCCACGAGCTCGGCGAGAGCGCCCGCGAGCCGCGTCTCATCCGGACCGTGCACGGGTACGGGTATGCCTTCGAGGCCGCCGTGACCGCCGCCGCGGCCACGCCCTGCCGCCTGGTCTGGGGGCTCCTCGAGATCCCGCTGCGCGACGGGGCGAACGTCCTCGGCCGGGACAAGGACGCCGACGGGACGATCCCCGACGCCTCCGTCTCGAGGCGCCACGCGCGCATCACGATCGCCGGGGGCGCCGCCACGCTCGAGGACCTCGAAAGCAAGAACGGCACGTTCGTCGCGGAGCGGCGCGTGGAGCAACCGACCCTGCTCGCCGACGGCGACGCCGTCCGGCTCGGGCTCGTCACGCTCGTCTACCGCTCCGGGAGCGCGGACCTCTCGACGAAGACGGCGGGCGTCGAGGCCTAGGGAGGCGCTCCTACCGCACGGTCAGGACCGCGCCCGCCGTGTACGCCGCGAACTCCGGCGCGTAGAGCGACTGGATCGTCGCCGGGCCGACCCGGAAGGTGCCCGCCATGTTCGCGCGGACGCGGTACCTGAGCGTGTACTCCCCCGCCGGAAGCCTCTCGAAGAAGAAGTTCGTCCCCGAGTCGCGGACCTCCTCGTACCAGCCGATGCCGAGGTCCCACTTGTACCCCGAGACGGCGACGCCCGGTTCGAGCCCCGCCGCGCGCGGGTCGCGCAGGTGGACGTACTCGGCCGCGTGCTTCGCGCGGATCGACAGCTGCACCTCGACCTCGTCGCCGGGCGAGAGCGCGGCCCCCTCGGACAGCGGCTTCAGGGCAAACCCCGACGCGGCCGCTTCCCGCCGGAAGTACTTCCTCGAGACCTGGAAGAAGTCGCCGCGGTCCTCCGCCGGAAGCGTCTCCGTCGAGAAGTTCCAGGTCGCGGACGCGAACGCGAGCCCCTTGCCCGTCTTCGACACCGCGATCTCCGAATCGCGCTTCGGGTCGATCCTCTCCCCCGGAACGACCACCTGGTTGCGCGCGCCCGTGTAGCGGTCCGGCTCGAAGGCGAAGGACGTGGTCGTCGCGCCGGCGCGGACCTCGACACTCTCGCGCACCGCCAGCGCTCCCTCCTTCTTCAGGTACCAGACGAGCGCGTAGAGGACCTCGGCCGTCGCGCGCGTGGATTTCCACTGGTTGAGCTTCTTGTTGAGGAAGAGCCACTGCACCAGGCCGTGGCGGCGCGCGTCCTGTGGATCGAGCTCCATCATCGTGCGCAGCGCGAAGGCCTGCGTCTCGATCGTGTCCTCGTACCAGAGCCACGCGCGGTCCTCGGGCGCCCAGTAGGTGCCCAGATCGGCGTCCGTCTTCGCCGAGTCCATGACGCTGGCCCAGACGAGCGCCGCGTCCTTCGGACGCCCGGACCGCGTCAGGGCGAGCGCGAGCAGGCCCTTCAGGTACGGGGACTGCTGCCGCCAGTGGCGGAAGGAGAACGCGAGGATGGCCGAACGCTCGGAGGCCGAGAGCGCGTCGCCCATCCACGAAGGGTCCGGATAGGACGAGGCGACGTAGACGAGGAACGTCAGCCACTCGGGCGAGCACTTGTCGTCCGCCATGCGCCTGGCGTACTCGTCGCGAAAGTGATGCGCGAGGTACCCCCACCCGCGCTGCACGACGTCCTTCGGCACGTCGACGCCGAACTCGGCGGCCTTCGCGAAGCCGTACATCGCGTAGAGCGTCATGTAGGGCGAGGCGGGGCCGCCCGGCCACCAGGGAAGGGCGCCGGAGGACAGCTGGGCGTCGCGGAGCTTCGCGAGCGAGGCCTCGCGCTCGGCGGCCGCGACCTTCGGATCCAGGACCTTCTCGAGCCCGAGGCCCGCGTCCCTGCCTCCCTTCGCGGCCTCGAGCCAGGGCGTCTCCTCGAGGGCCATCTGCCGAGCGGGATCGGGGGCCGCCCACGCCGCCAGCGGCGTGTCCCGCTTCGAGAGCTCGGCGGCCATCTTCCCGACGGCGGGGTAGTCGCGGAAGAGGGACGACACGATGCCGGTGGACACGAAGCGGTTCAGCGTCTGTTCCGTGCACTCGTACGGGTAGTTCACGAGGTACGGGAGGGCGTTCAGGACCGAATCGAAGAGCTGCGCGTCCACGGTGACGACGAGCTGCTCGTCGATGCGGCTCGGGTCGTCCGTCTTCGCCATGTCGGCGAACGTCAGCGTGCGCTGCTCGCCGCCGCGCAGCGCGGCGAAGCGCGACTGCGCCAGCTGCATCCGGCCCGGCAGCACCGGCACCGGGCGGAGCTCCCCGTCGGAGAAGTCGCCCGAGACGGCCGTCGCGCGGACGGCATACGAACCGACACGGCGCGGCGCCGAGAGGGAAAACGTCGCGTTCGCCCCCGCCCCGGCCGCCGCCGAGAAGGCCTGCGACGAGGCGTCCTTCGTCAGGCCGAACTCGGCGAGGGCGCTGCGGTTCGTCGCCGTGTCGAGGATGTCGAGCTGAACGGTGCCCGACATCGCGTGGTCCGACGCGTTGTTGACGACGACCTTCAGCTGCGCCGCGTCGCCCTCGCGGAGAAACCGCGGGACGTACGGGCGGACCATGAGGTCCTTGACGCTTTGCGTCTCGCGGTGGACCGAGCCCGCCTTGAAGTCCCGCGTGATTGCGTGGACCCAGACGTTCCAGGACGTCACGGAGTCGGGCACCTGAAACTCGATGACCGCGGAGCCGTCGGCGTCCGTCAGCAGCTGCGGCTTCCAGAAGGCGGTCTCGGAGAAGTCGCTTCGCAGCTGCGCCGCGGGCGCCGAGTCCGCGACCGTCACGAAGGCCCCCGGGCTCGTGTTGACGTACTGCGCCGTGGCGGCCTCGTCGGCGGATCGCGCCGCGATCCCGCCCTGGACGGCGTCCGCCGCCGGCGCGGGCGCCGCGACGGCCTGCGCCTTGGCCATCATCCCGACTCCCCTCACGCGCATCCCGGGCCCCCCGATCCCGCCGCCCTCGAGGAACGTCAGGCGGTCCCCGTGCAGGGGCTCCAGGGGCGGAGCCGCGGCGAAGTCCTTACCGCGGATCCAGAGGCCGCCCGACTGTCCGAGGCTCGCGCGGAGGTACCCCGCCTCGGTCCGGTCCGGGTACTGCGCGAGCGGGCTCGGAAACTCGTGAGGCGCGAAGGCGTCGAGGCTTCGGTCGTACATGTCGGCGAGCAGCTCGGCGACCCGGTCTTCCGCGGGAGCTCCCGGCGCCGTCCTGACCGTGACGCGCCAGGTTTCCCGGGTCCCGGGACGGATGCGGTCGCGAAACGTGGCGAACGAGACCTGGAGCTCCTTGTCGTCCCAGGGGACGAGGACCCTCGTCGCGCTCGACACGAACTGGTGATCGCTCACGAGAGACAACCGCAGGGCGAATCCGCCCCGGTCCTCGTCGCGAACCGGGATCTCGATCAGCCCATCCTCGTCGCCGGCGAGCGTCCGCCGGGAGACCACCTGCCCCGCGCGCAGCGTCTCGAGATAGACCACCTGGTCCGGCAGGCCGGAGAATGCGAGAATCCGCGCGGTTCCGCCGACCGGGACGGAGGCCCGCTCCGCGAGCAGGACGCCCGCGAGCCGGACCGGCATCTTCTTCCCCGCCACCAGGAAGTCCTGGTCCACGCGGGCGACGCCTCCGAATTCGTCCCGCGTCTCGTAGCGCAGGCGCCAGGCTCCGGCCGGCAGGGGCGGGACCTCGAGCCTCGCCTCGCCCTTCGCGTCGTGGGTGAGGTCTCCGTGCGCGCGCTCGCTCCCGTCGGGCCAGCCGTGCAGAACCACCTG
>JAYRMU010000041.1:0-41862 GCA_041912555.1 Thermoanaerobaculia bacterium | reverse complement strand
GCTCTTCGTCGTCGATCTTGATTTCGGTGCCGGCGTACTTGCCGATGAGGATGCGGTCGCCCTTCTTGACGTCGAGGGGGAACTGCTTGCCTTCCTCGTTCACCTTGCCCTTGCCGACGGCGACGACTTCCGCCTCCATCGGCTTCTCCTTGGCGGTATCCGGGATGATGATCCCGCCCTTCTTCATCTCGCCCGTCTCGAGGCGCTTGACCAGGATGCGGTCGTACAGGGGCCGAACTTTCATGAACTTCCTCCTTGAAGTTGTGTTGCGACGTTTGTCCCCGTTTCCGGGGGGAGCGGGATATTAGCACTCATCACAGACGAGTGCTAGCAGTGCAGGGGCAGGGGATCCTCTCCTACCCATAAATATCTGTAATCAATAGGTTTGTATCCGTGACCCGGCCGTGGCGTGCTATGGTTTCACCCGATGGGTGCCCTTTCGGGAAAGCGCGTCCTCATCACCGGGGGGCTCGGGTTCATCGGCTCGAACCTCGCTCGCCGGCTCCTCGCCGAGGGGGCGCGGGTGACCCTGTGCGACGCCCTCATCGACGGCTACGGCGGCAACCCCGCGAACATCCGGGAGATCCGCTCGGACGTCGAGGTGGACGCCTCGGATGTCCGCGACGCCGCCGCCATGGAGCGCCTGGTCGAGGGCCGGGAGGTCGTCTTCCACCTGGCCGCACAGGTCTCGCACGTGATGTCGCTCTCGAACCCGTATCCCGACATCGACATCAACATCAAAGGCACGGCCGTCCTCCTCGAGGCCTGCCGCAGGAAGAACCCGGGGGCCCTCGTCGTCCGCTCCGGAACGCGCGGCCAGTACGGGCCCGCCGTGACTCTTCCCGTCTCGGAAGAGACGCCCTCGGACCCGCGCGGGATCTACGAGATCTCCCAGCTCTCGGCCGAGATGATCTGCCGCACCTACACGCGCATTCACGGCATCCGGACCGTGCCCCTGCGCCTGACCAACGTGTACGGCCCGCGGGGCCAGATGAAGCACTCCCAGTTCGGCGTCGTGAACTGGTTCGTGCGCCTGGCCCTCGAGGGCCGCCCGATCCCGGTCTTCGGCTCCGGCAAGATCCTGCGCGACTTCCTCTACGTGGACGACTGCGTGGAGGCTCTCGTGCTCGCCGCCTCCGAGCCCGCGGTCGTCGGCGAGGTCCTGAACGTCGGCCACGACCGGCCCTCGACGTTTCTCGAGGTCGCCGAGCTGCTCCGGGAGATCGTTCCGGGCACGCGCCTCGAGTTCACCGAGTTCACCCCCGAGCGCAAGGCCCAGGAGCCCGGCGACTTCGTTTCGGACATCTCCAAGATCCGCCGACTCCTCGGGTGGGACCCGAAGACGGGCCTGCGGGACGGCCTCGCCCGCACGGTCGCGTTCTACCGGGAACGTCGAGCCGACTACTTCTGACGGCGCCCTGACCCGGGCGACGGGAGCTCCGCGCCCCCCTCCGCGCTCGCCTCGCCCACCCGCCTCCTGCGGCTGCTCGACCGCGCTGTCGTTTCCGGCCGCCCGATTCCGATCTAAGGAACAGAGGTGAATCCCATGAGGACATTCCCGGGTCGCATTGCCGCGGTCCTTTTCGTGGTCGTTCTGGCGGGCGTGGCGCCCCCCCGGACGGCGGGCGGCCAGATGATCGACCAGACGCAGGCGCCGAACCTCGCCCTGGACGGCATCCACAAGTCGGTCGCCGAGCAGGTCGGTGCGGGACGGGGCACGCCGACGACCCCGGATTCCGCGTCGTTTCTGATCAACCGCGATCCCTACCGGGCCATCCGGCGGGGCCGCCAGATCTTCCAGCGCAAGTTCACGCGCCTGCAGGAGCAGGGTCCGGCCGTTGGGGACGGGGGCGGTGACATCAACACGACGATCACGATCGGAGCCGGTCTCTCGGACAGCTGCGCGGGATGCCACGGGCGTCCGCGCGGCTCCGCGGGCGGTGGCGGGGACGTCGTGACGCGGCCCGACAGCCGCGACGCGCCGCACCTGTTCGGCCTCGGACTCAAGGAGATGCTGGCCGACGAGATCACGGGGAAGCTCCGGCAGATTCGGGCCAGCGCGGTCCAGGCCGCCCAGCGCGACGGCCGCCCGGTCACCCGCCCGCTCTCCGCCAAAGGCATCGACTTCGGCTCCATCACGGCCAACCCGAACGGGTCCCTGGACACGAGCCGCGTCGAGGGCGTCGACGCGGACCTCCGCGTCCGTCCCTTCCTCGCCCACGGAGGCACCATTTCGATCCGCGAGTTCGTCGTCGGAGCGCTCCACGGCGAGATGGGCCTCGACGCCGCCGACCCCGACCTGGCCCGGGCCAGCGCCGGGGGTGCGGTGACCACCCCCTCGGGAATGGTCCTCGACGGCTCCCTGGACCGGATCGAGGCGGCCCCGGTCCCCAACCCGGCGTTCGAGCCCGACGGAAACGTGTCCGGCAACGAGGTCCCCACCGCCCTGGTGGACTACCTCGAGTTCTACCTGCTGAACTACTTCAAACCCGCCACCTACAAGCAGACCGAGCTGACCCGGCGAGGATCCCGCACGTTCCGCGACATCGGCTGCGCGTCGTGTCACGTCCCCGACCTGCAGCTCAACCGGGACCGCCGCGTGGCCGACGTCGAGACGGCTTACGACCGCGAGCGCGGGATCCTGAACAACCTCTTCGCGACCGCCACGGCGCTCGCCGATTCCACGGACGACGGCAGCGGCTATCCCGCGCTCAAGAGGCCCAGGTACCAGCCCTTCCTCGTCAGGAACATCCTGACGGACTTCAAGCGCCACGACCTCGGCCCCAACTTCTACGAGCGCAACTGGGACGGAACTCTCCAGAAGGAGTTCCTGACGCGGCCTCTCTGGGGCGCAGGCAGCAGGCTCGCGTTCGGCCACGACGGACGGAGCATCAACCTCACCGAGGTCATCCTGCGGCATGGCGGAGAGGCTGAGCGGGCCCGGAACGCCTTCGACGGCCTGGACGCGGAAAAGCGCCGGGCGGTCCTCGAGTTCCTCGAATCGCTCGTTCTGTTCCCGCCGGACGACACGGCCTCCAACCTCGACCCCGGCGACCCGAGCGCCGCATGGTTCCCGCAGTTCGGCCATGGAAGCATCAAGCTGACCGTCCTCTTCAACGATCCGTCGAACAAGGAGTGAGGCCGCCCGGCCGGCGCGAAACCCGGATCCGCGCCGGCCGGGGCCGCCCCTGCCGGAGCGGGCCGCGTTCCCCGGCCGTTCCTGGGTTAAGCTCCGGGCCCAGGAATGGTCTCGATCCACCCCACCGCCCTCGTGGCCTCGAAGGAGGTCGGCGACGGCACGCGGATCTGGGCGTTCGTCAACATCCTCGCCGGGGCCCGCATCGGGCGCGACTGCAACATCTGCGACCGGTGCTTCATCGAGAACGACGTGGTCCTCGGCGACCGCGTGACGGTCAAGTGCGGCGTGTCGCTCTACGACGGCCTCGCTCTGGAAGACGGCGTCTTCGTCGGACCCGACGTGACGTTCTCGAACGACCCGCGCCCCCGCAGCGGGCGGCACCTCGAGAGCCACCCCCGCACGCGCGTGCGCGAGGGCGCGAGCCTCGGCGCCGGCGCGATCCTGCTGCCGGGCGTCACGGTCGGCCGCTTCGCGATGGTGGGCGCGGGGTCGCTCCTGACGCGCGACGTGCCCGACTTCGCCCTCGTCTACGGCAGCCCGGCCCAGGTGCACGGCCACGTGTGCCGCTGCGCCGCGACCCTGCGATTCGAGACCGGGTCCTCGACGGCGGCGTGCTCCTGCGGCCTCCGCTACGCGCGGGACGCCGCGGGCGCGGTGTCCGAGACCGCATGACGCCGGGCGCGACGGGCCTGGCGCCCCGCGTGGCGTTCGGAGCCCTGGCCGAAGACTATCGGGGCAAGCGCGCCGCGATCGACGCGGCCGTCGCGCGGGTCCTGGCCAGCGGCTGGTTCATCCTCGGCGAGGAGGTCCGGCGGTTCGAGGAGGAATTCGCCGCCTTCCTCGGCGTCGGCCACGTGGTCGGCTGCGCCAACGGCACGGAAGCCGTCGCGCTCGCGCTCGCCGCCGCGGGCGCGCGTCCGGGGGACGAAGTCGTCATCCCCGCCAACACCTGCACCGCGACCCTTGCCGGCGCGCGCATGGCCGGGGCGAAGCCGATCCTCGCCGACGCCGACCCCGAAACCCTGACGCTCGACACGGCCCTCGCCGCGCGGGCCGCCACGCCCGCGACCCGGTTCTTCCTTCCCGTCCATCTCTACGGCGGCGTCGCGGACCTCGAGGGCCTCGGAGCGCTCGCGGCCCGCAGCGGGGCCCGCGTCGTCGAGGACTGCGCCCAGAGCCACGGCGCGACGTGGAAGGGGAAGTCCACGGGCGGCTTCGGCCGCGCGGCGGCGTTCTCCTTCTATCCCTCCAAGAACCTCGGCGCCTACGGGGACGGCGGCGCCATCGCCACGAACGACGCGGACGTCGCCGCGCTCCTGAGGGAGCTGCGGCAGTACGGCTGGAAGAAGCGCGATCACGCGGACACCGAGGGCTGGAACTCCCGGCTCGACGAGATCCAGGCCGCGATCCTGCGCGCCAAGCTTCCGTACCTCGAGCGCGAGAACGCCCGACGCCGCGAGATCGCGGACCGCTACGACGCCGCGCTCGCGGAGCTGCCCGTCGTTCGCCTCGCCGCGCGCCCGGGCTCGGTGCCCGCCCGCCACCTCTACCCCGTCCGCCTCGCCGGGCGCGACGCCCTGCGCGAGCACCTGGCGGGCCGCGGCATTGAGACCGGCATTCACTACCCGGTGCCGCTCCACCTGCACCCCGCGTACTCCTTCCTCGGTCACCGGCGCGGCGACTTTCCGGTCGCCGAGGCCGCGTGCGACACGGTGGTCTCGCTCCCGCTGCACGCCGCCCTTTCCGACGCCGAGGTCGAGACCGTCGTCGCCGGCGTCCGGTCCTTCTTCGAGGGCCGGCGATGACGCGCGAGCTCGTCTCGGTCGTCGTCCCGGTCTACTTCAACGCGGAGAGCCTGCCCCGCCTGGCCGACCGGCTGCGCCAGGTCGCCGCGGGCGCGGACTGGGACGTCGAGGTCCTCTTCGTGGACGACGGATCGGGCGACGCCTCCTGGGCGAAGATCGAGGAAATCGCCCGGGCCTGGCCGGCCGCGCGCGGCGTCCGCCTGACCCGCAACTTCGGCTCGCAGATGGCGATCGTGGCCGGGCTCGGGGAGGCGAGGGGCTCGGCCGCGGCGGTCCTCTCGGCGGACCTGCAGGAGCCGCCCGAGCTGCTGCCGGAAATGGTCGCGGCCTGGCGCCGCGGCGCGACCGCCGTGCTCGCCGTGCGCCGGAGCCGTCCGGAGGGGCTGGCCACGCGCGCGGCCGCGGGCCTCTACTACCGGACGCTGCGCCGCCTCGCCTTCTCGGAGATGCCCACGGGCGGGTTCGACTGCTTCCTGATCGGCCGGCCCGCGATCGACTTCCTCGTGGAGGCGCGCGAGATCCACACCTCCCTGCCGGGCCTTCTCCTCTGGGGCGGATTTCCGACGGCGCTCGTTCCCTACGACCGCGTGGCGCGCGAGGACGGCGAGTCGCGCTGGACCTTCGGAAAGAAGCTCAAGTACTTCCTCGACGCCGTCATCTCGTTCTCGTACGCTCCGCTGCGCTGGATGTCCGTCGCCGGGGCGGCTCTCGCGATCCTCGCCTTCGGCTACGCCGTGTTTCTCGTCGTGTACAAGCTGCTCCACGGCCAGACCATCCAGGGCTGGACGTCGCTCATGGTCGCCGTCGCGTTCTTCTCGGGCGTCCAGCTGCTCTCGCTGGGGGTTCTCGGCGAGTACCTCTGGAGAACCCTCGACGCCGCGAGGGCGCGCAAGGGGTATCTCGTGCGGGAGCGGACCGGACCCTCCTAGGCGAGGCTCGCCAGCACCGCGTCCGCCACCCGCTCGACCTCGGCGTCCGTCAGCTCCGGGAAGACCGGGATCGCGAGGACCTCGCCGGCCGCCCGCTCCGCCTCCGGGAAGTCGCCGGGCCGGCCGCCGAGATCGCGGAAGCACGTCTGGAGGTGGAGCGGCACCGGATAGAACACCGAGCTCGCGACGCCGCGCTCGGAAAGCCGGCGGCGGACGCCGTCGCGGTCGGGGACGCGGACGACGTACTGGTGGTAGGCGTGGCGCCGTCCCGGGGCTTCGACGGGCACCGTCAGGCGCCCGGCCGCGGCCGCCCCGGCGAAGCACGCGTCGTAGCGTTTCGCGATCGCCCGCCGCCGCTCGTTCCACGCCGGCAGTCGGGTCAGCTTCACGCCGAGGACCGCCGCCTGGAGAGCGTCGAGGCGGAAGTTGCCGCCGACGCGATCGTGAAGGTACGTCGCCGACGACCCGTGGACGCGCAGGCTCCGGAGCGCGGCGGCCAGGCGGTCGTCGCCGGTCGCGACGGCGCCGGCGTCCCCGGCGGCCCCGAGGTTCTTGGTCGGGTAGAACGAGAACGCGCCCATGGCGCCGAGCGTGCCCGCGGCCCTGCCCCGGTACGAAGCCCCGATCGCCTGACAGGCGTCCTCGAGGACCGGAATCCCGCGCCGGCTCGCGACCTCGAGGATCGGGTCCATGTCCGCGCACTGCCCGTACAGGTGGACGGGCTGGATCGCCTTCGTCCGCGGGGTGAGCGCCGCCTCCAGCCGGGAAGGATCGAGGTTGAACGTGGCCGGCTCGATGTCCACGAAGACGGGCCTGGCCCCGAGGCGGGCGACGACGCCGGCCGAGGCGAAGAAACTGAACGGCGACGTGACGACCTCGTCGCCGGGGCCGATCTCGAGCGCCATGAGGGCCGCGAGCAGCGCATCCGTGCCCGAGGACACCCCGACGACGTGGCGCGCGCCGAGAAACTTCGCCAGCGCCGCCTCGAAGTCCTCGTTCGCGGGCCCGAGGACGAAACGGCCCGTGCGGAACACCTCGGCGACCGCGCGCGCGATCTCGTCGTCGAGCTCGGCGCCGTAGCGCGTCAGGTCGAGCAGGGGCACGGGGCCGGCGGTCGCCACGGCGGCCGATTGTATCCGCGGCCCTGCGTAACGAACGCCGCGCTCCGACCGTTCAGATCCTCGAGGGGGTTCGGATGATCCCGAAGGCGACGTGGTGGACGCGCACGGCCCTGGTGGCCCTGCGGTTCGGGCTGGCGGCGGGAGTGGCCGCGCAGACCGTGAAGATGCCGGACCTGACGGGCACCTGGCAGCTCGACAAGGAAGCCAGCGACGACGCGGAGAAGGTCCTCAAGGAGGCACGCTCATCCGAGGGCGGGCCCGGCGGGGGCGGGCCGGGAGGGCTGGGCGGCGGCATGGGTCACGGCGGCCACGGCGGCCACGGCGCAGGAGGGGGCGGCAGCCGCGGCGGAGGCGACCACGGCCAGCAGGGCGATCAGGCGCGCCAGGACGCGGGTGACTGGTTTGCTTCGCTCCAGTCGCTCCAGATCGAGCACAAGGAGCCGATGCTGACGATCACCGACGCCGCCGGACGCCAGCGCGTCGTCTACACCGACGGACGCAAGACCGAAATCGAGCGCTCGCACGGCGGCACGACCGTTCTCGTCGCGTCCTGGAAAGACGGCCACGTGCAGATCGTGGCGACGCCCGAGAGCGGCCCGAAGATGACCGAGACCTACGCGATCACCGCCGACGGCTCGCAGCTGACCGTGACCACGAAGATCGAGGGCGGGCGCCGAGCCGCGGTCACGATCCGGAGGGTCTACGGCTCGGTGAAGCCCGGAGCGCCGAAACCGGCCGCGCCCGCCGCGCCTCCTCCTTCGAGTCCGCCCCCGGCTCCCGCGGGCGGAAACGACGACGACCAGTCCGTGTCCGACGGACGCTGAGAGGGCTCAGGGCGCGGGCGAACTCCGCCGCCGGAGCAGGTGCGCCGTGAAGCCGTCGGCGCGCGCGTCGGGCAGCAGGCGAAACCGCGCCCCGTCCACGAAGGCCTCGAGGCCCGGCGGAGGAAGGATCGGGGCCGGCTCGAGGCCCGGATCCCGCTCGAGGACGCGGGCGACCACGCGCTCGTTCTCCTCCGCCTCGAGGCTGCACGTCGAGTAGAGCAGCAGTCCCCCCGGCGCCAGCAGCTCCGCGGCGGCGGCCACGGCCTCTTCCTGCGCGCGGGCCAGCCGCTCGATGGCCGCGGGCGTCACGCGGTAGCGGATCTCCGGGTTCTTGCGCAGGGTCCCCGTCCCGCTGCACGGCGCGTCGAGCAGGACCCGCTCGAAGCCGCGCGCCCTCAGCGGCAGGGCGCCGAGATCGGCGGCCACGGCCGCCACCTCGGGAAGGCCGAGCCGGGCGACGTTTTCGAGGACTCGCCCGAGGCGGCGGCGCGAGCGGTCCACCGCCGCCGTGCGCCGTGCGCGGCCGTGCGCCAAGGCCGAGAGCGACTTGCCGCCGGGAGCCGCGGCGAGATCCACGAGGAGCTCTCCGGGCGGCAGGAGCAGCGGCAGGAGCTGCGAACCGACGTCCTGGACCGAGAAGTGCCCCGCCGCGAAGGCGGCCGAGCGCAGCGGGCTGCCCGACAGCACCGTGAGCGCGAGCGGGGCGATCGGGGAAGGCTCGGTCGCGACGCCCTCGGCGCCGAGCGCGGCCGCGAGCGCCTCGCGGCTCGTGCGGCGCGGGTTGACCAGGAGATCGAGCAGCGGCGCCGCGTTGTCGGCCTCGAGCACCCTCCGCGCGCGCTCGACGCCGAAGCGCTCGATCCATCGCTCGACGAGAAACGGTGGATGCGAGTAGAACCGCGCGAGCTCCCCCGCCTCCTGCTTCCCGCCTGCCGTCTCCTTCGGCTCGGCCGGCGCCGGCAGCAGCAGGATCGCGCGCAGGACGCCGTTGACCAGCCGCGAGGCGCCCTCGCCCCCGCTCGCCCGCGCTTGGTCAACGGCCTGGCTGACGGCCGCGTAGGGAGGGATCCGGTCGAGATGGCGCAGCTGGTACAGCGCGACTTCCATGATCTCGAGGAGGTTCGGCGCGAGCTTGGCGAGCGGCACCCGCGAGGAGCCGGCGATCTCCGCGTCGAGCGCGGTCTTCCACCGGAGCGTGCCGAGCGCGAGCTCGCGCAGAAGGTCCTGGTCGGCGGCCGACAGGCCGCGCGCGAGCTCGCCGACGAGAGGGGCGGCGTTGCGCCCCTTCTCGAGCACGCCCCGCAGCGCCTCGACCGCCCGGGTGCGCGCGGTCGCCGCGGGGCGCCGCGTCACCGGGGAGCCTCGAAACGGCCGGGAAGCGGGACCCCGCGCGCGAACTCCGCTCCGGTGACGGGCCGGCGGCCCGCGCGCTGGAGACGCTCCACCACGAGGGCCGTGCCGGAGCCCGCCGCGACCACGAGCCGTCCGTCTTCCATACGGAAGTCGCCGGGCGCGCCCGCCCCCCGCTCCCCCGGGCCCGCCTCCAGGATCTTGACGCGCTCGGCGCCGAGGAACGTGAAGAGCCCGGGCCACGGGGTGAAGGCGCGCAGGCGGCGCGCGATCTCGTCCGCGCGGAGGGTCCAGTCCACCGCCCCGTCCTCGCGGCGGATCGGCCGGCAGAAGGAGGCATCGCCCGTCTGGGGCCGGGACGCGAGCGTCCCCGCCGCGAGGCCGCGGAGCGTTTCGACGAGCAGCTGCCCCCCGAGCGCGGCCAGCCGCGCCGAGAGCTCGCCCGCCGTCTCTCGTTCCCCGATGGCGACGCGCCGCTCGAGGTACACGGGCCCGGTGTCGAGTCCCTCCTCCATGCGCATCGTCGCCACCCCCGTCTCGCGGTCTCCCGCGAGAAGGGCGGCCTGGACCGGCGAGGCGCCGCGGTGCCGGGGCAGCAGGGAGGCGTGCACGTTCACGCAGCCGAGGGGCGGCATTTCGAGGATCTCGAGCGGCAGGAGGCGCCCGTAGGCCACGACGGCGATCGCGTCGGGGCGCGCCTGCGCGAGGCGCGCCGCGAGCTCCGCGTTGGCGCGCACCCGCTCGGGCTTCTCGACCGCGAGGCCGCGCGCGGCCGCGAAGGCCGCTACGGCGGAAGGCCTCGGCTCGGAATGGCGGCCGACGGGCCGGTCCGGCTGCGAGACGACGAGCGGCACGGGGATCCCCGCCTCCAGGAGAGCGTCGAGAGAGGGGACGGCGAACTCGGGCGTCCCGAAGAACACGGTGCGCGGCGTCATGGCTCCGGACCGGCGCCGCTCAGACCGGCGGGCCGTCGGGCGGGGCGCCGGGCTCCGGCTCCGCCGGGGGGCCCTCCGCCGGGGCCGGGTGGCGCAGTCTCCAGAGCCGCCGAGCGGCGACGAGGCCGAGCGCCGCGAAGAAGACGAGGGCGAGCGCGTTCACGATCCCGAAGACCGCCCACACACGCGGCCA
The DNA here is from genome assembly GCA_041912555.1 of Thermoanaerobaculia bacterium. Classification (GTDB taxonomy): domain Bacteria; phylum Acidobacteriota; class Thermoanaerobaculia; order UBA5066; family Gp7-AA6; genus DAHUXD01. The sequence goes on along the minus strand of JAYRMU010000041.1, from coordinate 31,566 downwards.
CGCATTGGCGTAGCCGAAGAGGAACACGCAGAGAAACAGGAGGAAGGCGTAGAGGGCCGCGATGATCGTGCGGCGCTGCTCGTGCTCCGGGTTCCACGGCGGGTCGAGGAAGCCGAGCCCCTTCGCGAGCCGGTAGACGACCCAGGCCAGCATCGGGGCCGCGACGAGCGCCAGGACGAAGAACCGCCAGGCCCGGCTCATCGCGGCTGCCGGTCCACTTCCGCGAAGTAGTCCTCGGACACCAGGATCTCGCGCGGCTTCGAGCCCCGGGGCGGGCCGAGGAGGCCGTCGCGCGACATCATGTCGATGAGCTTGCCGGCGCGCGAGAACCCGACGCCCATGCGCCGCTGCAGGAAGGAGATGGACGCCATCTTCTCCCGCACGACGAGGCGCGCGGCCTCGTCGTACAGGGGATCCGTCTCGTCGCCGGCGTCGTCCCGCGCGACCTGCTCGCTGCGGTCCTTGGTGATCTCCTCGTCGTACTGCGGCTTGGCCTGCTTGCGCAGGTTCTTGACGATGTGGGCGGTCTCCTGCACCGAGATGTAGGCCCCGTGTACCCGCTTCAGCCGCGACGTCCCCGGCGGCAGGAACAGCATGTCGCCGCGCCCGAGCAGCCGCTCCGCGCCGTTGCCGTCGAGGATGACCCGCGAGTCGATCTTCGACGAGACCTTGAAGGCGATGCGCGAGGGCAGGTTGGCCTTGATCACGCCGGTCAGCACGTCCACCGACGGGCGCTGCGTCGCCACGACGAGGTGGATGCCGACGGCCCGCGCCTTCTGCGCGATGCGCACGATGGACTCCTCGACGTCCTTGGGCGCCGTCATCATCAGGTCGGCCAGCTCGTCGATGATGATCACGATGAGGGGCATCGGCTCGAGCTTCAGGGCCGGATCCTCCGGGTGCTGGGCGCGGACGCGGGCCACCGCCTCCGGGTCCTTGATCGCCGCGTTGTACTGCTCGGCGTTGCGGACCTGGCCGAAGTCCGAGAGGGTCTGGTACCGCTCCTCCATCTGGGCGACCGCCCAGCGCAGGGCGTTGGCCGCCTTCTTCGGGTCCGTGATGATGGGCGTGGCCAGGTGCGGCAGGTTCTCGTACATCTCGAGCTCGACCATCTTCGGGTCGACGAGGATCAGCTTCACCTTGTCCGGGGAGGCCTTGTACAGGATCGAGGTGATGAGCGAGTTGATCCCGACGCTCTTGCCCGACCCGGTCGTCCCGGCGATCAGCAGGTGGGGCATCGCGCGCAGGTCGTCCACGACCGGCTCGCCGTGGATGTCCTTGCCGAGGGCCAGCGTCAGGGGCGAGCGCGAGCTCTGGAACCGCTCGGACTCGACGACGTCCCGGATCGCGATGATCTCGCCGCCGCCGGGGTTGGGCACCTCGATGCCGACGCTCGCCCGCCCCGGCAGCCGCTCGACGCGGATGGACTCGGCCGAGAGGGCGAGGGCGAGGTCCTCCGAGAGGCCCATGACCTGGTTGACCTTGATGCCGGCGGCCGGACGGAACTCGTACGTCGTGACGACGGGACCCGGGTGGTACTCCGTGATCTCGCCCTCGACGCCGAACTCGGCGCACTTGGCGGCGATCATCCGTCCCGTCTCGGCCAGAACCTTGCGGTCGATCGAGCCCGTTCCGGGGCGCTTCTCGAGCCACGAGATCTGGGGCATGGTGTAGCCGTCGAGCGAGAGCGGCAGGCTCTGCTGGGGCTCGGGCTTCTTCTTCGGTACGGCGGGCGCCGCGGGTTTGGGCTTGGCCGGCGCCGTGGTCTTCTTGATCGAGAACTTGCCCGGGCCGGGCACGGCGCGCACGATGGGCGGCGCGTCCTCCGGGGCGAACGGGATGTCCTCGAAGGAAACGTCCTCCTTCTTGGCCTTCTCGAGGTGCTTGGTCACCACCGTCCGCCGCAGACGCTCCTTGGTCCGACGGTCGCGCTGCCGCGCCCAGCCGACGGTCAGGCGTCCGGCGAGGCTGGCGAAGTGCACCCGCAGCTTGAGAAAGACGTCGCCGAGGGAGACCTGGGTCGCCAGCGGAACGGCCAGCAGCACCAGGGTGACCGCGAGCAGGATCGCGCCGGTCGTGCCGATGCGCCCGCGGAACGCGTCCGCGCAGGCGCGGCCGATGAGGCCTCCCGTCTCCATGTCCTCCCCGTAGAGCCGGCGCCGGCCGAGGATGAGGGCCAGGAGCATCGGCACCGAGAAGACGAGCAGCCCCAGGCCGACCGCCTTGGTCGCGGCGTTGGGCAGCGGGCGCGCCCAGAAGCGCCGCCACCCGAGGACGAACACGAGGCCCGTGACCGCCCACGCCGCCAGGCCGAACAGGGCGTAGAGCGCCGCTGCCAGGGAGGCCCCGAACCCGCCGATCCAGTTGTTGGGCGTCGCGGCCTCGCCCCCGGCGGTCCAGGAAAAGATGTTCGGATCGTGCGGATCGTAGGAAAGCAGGGCAAGGGCCGCCAGGAGACCGGCGAGCAGCAGCAGGATGCCGATCGCCTCGCTCGCGAGGCGGCTCTTCCAAAACGGTGCCTGGCTCAATCCCGGCCATTATCGGACGGAAACGCGCAAAGGGCCAGCGAGGCCGGGCCGGAGCCTCTCCGTGGCAGAATCGGGGCGGACGGTCCGCAACCCATGAGCGACCCGAAGAAAAAAATCCTCTTCCTCTGCACCGGAAACGCCGCGCGCAGCCAGATGTCGGAAGCCCTCGCGCGGATCGACTACGGCGACCTCGTCGAGCCCTTCTCGGCGGGATCGCGGCCGGCGGGCTTCGTGCACCCCCTCGCGATCCGCGCGATCGAGGAGCTCGGCTTCGGCATGGAAACCGCCTACTCGAAGCACGCCGAGGACTACCGCGACACGCCGCTCGACCTCGTCGTCACGGTCTGCGACTCCGCGGCCGCCGACTGCCCCACCTGGCCGGGAGCGCGTCACCTCGTGAACTGGTCCGTGGAGGACCCGAGCTTCGTGCCGGGCGAGGAATCCGTCCGCCTGGCCGCCTTCCGCGCGACCCGCGACGACCTGCGCCGCCGGATCGACGGCCTCATGGAAGTCCTGCGGCGGCCCCTGCCCCGGCGGTCGGACGCGGAGCTGCTCGAGCTGGGCGCCCGGATCCTGGAGGACGCGCTCAAGCCCCACGGCTTCAAGTTCGGCGGCGTCCATCCGGAGAAGAGCGGCCACCGCGAGGTCGCGGTCGGGCGCTTCTCCCGCCGCGGCCGCGCGCTCGAGCTCCAGGTCCGCTCGTCGGTCAGCATCGCGCTCTACGCGGCGCGGGACCGCCGCATGCTCCACCCCGACTACATGGAATGCCTCGGGGCTTCGGCCGCGATGCGCTACCCCGGCCTTTCCAAGGACCCCCTCGACGCCTTCCGCCGCCTGCGCTCGGACCTCGTCCGATTCTCCGGCCCCTTCCTGACGGGGAAAGGCATCAAGGAATTCGAGCGCTTCTTCGACGCCCGCAAGGGCCGGAAGGACCCGGCCCGCAGCGCGTGAGGCGCGGAGGCGCCGGCCTTACTTCGCCGAAACCTCGTCCCAGGCCGAAGCGCAGCCGTCCTTGAAACGGTCCTTGTAGCCGTCGTACGCCCTGTACGCCGGAAGGTCCACCGACTTCAGGAAGTCCGCCTTCGACTGGCCCGAGGCCTTCGCCGCCTGCGCGGCGGCGAGGACGTCGGCGATGAACTGACGCTCGGCCTTCAGCCCGGCCAGGTCGGTGACGTGGCCATGGCCCGGGATGACCGTCACGTCGGGCGGCACGCGGGCGATCACCTTGTCGAGCGCCGCGAGGTATCCCTTCACCGAGCCGCCCGACTTCACGTCGATGAAGGGAACCATGTCGTGAAAGAGCACGTCGCCCGTGTGGAGCACGTTCGCCTTCCGGAAGTAGACGACGCTGTCGCCGTCGGTGTGCGCGGGCGGGGTGTGCCAGACCTCGATCGTCTCGCCGCCCACGTGGATTCGCAGCTCCGAATCGAACGTCACGACGGGCGCCGCAATCTCCTCGACCCTGACCTTCTTCGCCCAGGCGAGCGCGTCCTCGATGTACTTGACGTCCTCCGCGTTGCCCGCCTTCTTCGCGTCCTCGAGCTCCTTCGGATAGTCGCGGAGGATCGCCGCCGGCGCGGCGAGCATGCGGTCCCGGACGTTGTCCTGGGCGATGATCACGGCGAAGGTCTTGAAGAGCTCGTTGCCGCCGGTGTGATCGGCGTGGTGGTGGGTGTTCACGAGGTACTTGATCGGCCGGTCGGTCACCGAGCGGATCTGGGCGACGATGCCGGGCGCGACGTCCCTGTACTCCGAGTCCACGACGACGACGGCGTCGGGGCCCACGAAGAAGCCGATGTTGCCTCCGCGTCCGTAGAGCGCGAAGACGTTGCCCGGGAGGGGCTCGAGGCGGAAGACGTCGTCCGCCTTGCGGTCGTGGTGGTCGGGGGTCGGGGTCGGGCCGGGGACGGGCGCGGCGGGCGCGCCGGCCGACGCGAGCACGAGCAAGAGCGCGGCGCCGATGACCTTGGCCATGGGACCTCCTGTTCGACGCGGGACTCTATACTCTCGGGGGATGCCCCGCCCGGTCTCCAACCCCCCGAACCCCTGGCAGTCGCTGCACGCCGAGTGGCTGGGCGAGCCTCCCGCCGCCGAGCTCGAGGTCTTCGAGGAGGAGGCGCGCTCGATCGTCGCGGAGAACGACAGCCCGGACGTCGGGTTTCGCTACGGCGTCAACCCGTACCGGGGCTGCTTCCATGCCTGCGCCTACTGCTACGCCCGCCCCACGCACCAGTACCTCGGATGGGGCGCGGGCACGGACTTCGACCGGAAGATCGTCGCCAAGATCAACGCGCCGGAGCTGCTGCGCCGGGAGCTCTCGCGCCCCGCGTGGAACGGCGACACGATCGTGTTCTCCGGGGTCACCGACTGCTACCAGCCGACCGAGGCGGTCTACGGCCTGACGCGCCGCTGCCTCGAGGTCTGCCGCGACTTCCGCAACCCGGTCGGCATCGTGACCAAGGGCGCCCTCGTGCGGCGCGACGCCGACGTGCTCGCGGCGCTCGCGCGCGAGGCGCAGGCCACCGTCTACCTCAGCGTGCCGTTTGCCGACGACCGCGCGGCGCGGCTGCTCGAGCCCAACGTGAGCCCGCCGTCGCAGCGCCTCGAGACGATCGCCGCCCTGTCCGCGGCCGGAATCCGGACCGGGATCGCGGTCGCGCCGGTGATCCCGGGCCTGAACGACAGCGACATCCCGAAGCTCCTGTCCCGGGCGCGGGAGGCCGGGGCGTCGAAAGCGTTCCTGACGCTGCTCCGGCTGCCGGCCGAGACCCGTCCGGTCTTCGAGGAGCGCCTCGCCGAGGCCTACCCGGACCGGGCCGCCCGCATCTTCTCGAACCTCGAGCAGACGCGCGGCGGCCGGCGCAACGACTCCCGTTTCGGCTCCCGTATGGAGGGAACGGGGCCCCGCTGGGAGGCCATCGAGAGCCTGTTCTCGGTCGAGTGCCGCCGGCTGGGATTGAACCGCGACGACGAGGCGCCGCCGCACACGAGCACGTTCCGCCGGCCCGCACCCGCCCAGAAGAGCCTCTTCGACGAGGCCTGAACTTTATATTACAAAGTACTTGACAGTGGCCAGATTGCGGACGGACAATCCCCGCATGCAGCCCCTCGACGCGCACGCCGCGGACAACATCCGGTTCATCCGCGCGACCATGGAGCGGGCGTCGTCCTTCACCGCGGTGCCCGGCCTCGGCGGGGTGGCGATGGGAACGACCGCGCTCGTCGCGGCAGGGCTCTCGCTCTTCGCCAGGACGCAGGCGCAGTGGCTCGGCGTGTGGGTCGCCGAGGCCTGCGTCGCGGTGGCCATCGGCGTCTGGGCCATGGCCCGCAAGGCCCGCCGCGGGGGCTCCGAGCTCTTCTCGGGCCCCGCGCGCCGCTTCCTCCTGACGCTGACTCCCCCGCTCGGCGCGGGCGCGATCCTGACGCTCGCCCTCGAGCGCGAGGGGCTCGTCCCGATCCTGCCCGGCGTCTGGCTTCTCCTCTACGGCACCGCGGTCGTCACCGGCGGGGCGCTGTCGGTGCGGACCGTCCTCGTGATGGGGGCTTTTCTCATGCTCCTCGGATGCGCGGCGCTGTCCTCTCCCGCCTCGTGGGGAACGGCGTACATGGCCGCCGGATTCGGCGGCCTCCACATCGGCTTCGGCCTCGCGATCGCCCGGAGACACGGTGGTTAGGCCGGGAGCGAGGGCGGCGGCTCCCGCGGCGAGGCCGAAAGCCGCGGCGAAGAACAACCGGGCAGGCCTGCCCGACCTCGACCGGGTGATCCACGAGCGGATCCGCCTCGGGATCGTGAGCGCGCTCGCCGCCAGCGAGAGCCTGACCTTCCTCGAGCTGCGGCGGCTTCTCGGCGCGAGCGACGGGAACCTCTCGGTCCATGCGAGGCGCCTCGAGGAAGCGGGGTACGTCGCCTGCACGAAGAGCTTCGAGCGCCGCGTGCCGAAGACCGAGTACCGCCTGACCGCGGACGGCCGCCGCGCCTTCGAACGCTACCTGTCGCACCTGGAAGCCGTGATCGAGCACGCCCGCGGCCGCTGATTTTTTTGGAGCTGAACTTTATGATACAGAGTACTCTGCAACCGGGCGTCATCCGGGACGCGTTCGTGCCGGCGCTCTCTCCCCTCGTCGCGCTGGCGTTCCTGGGCTCCGGGTTTCTGCTCGTGTGCTGCGCCGTCGGGGCGGGAATCGCCTGGGCGGCACGCCGCGCGAGCCTCGCGAAGCTCCTCGGCGGCGCGGGGCTCGCCGTCGCCGTCGTCTACACGACGCTGCTCGGCGCCGCGTCCCTGCTGTCGCGCGAGCGCGTCCTCGCGTCGGGCGAGCGCAAGTACTTCTGCGAGATGGACTGCCACATCGCCTACGACGTGGTCGCCGCCGACGCCCCGGACGGCCGGACGCGGGCCGTGACGCTGCGGACCTGGTTCGATCCGAGCACGATCGCCTCGTTCCGGGGCAACGCCCCCCTCCTGCCCGGCTCGCGGGTCGTCTACCTCCAGGACGAGGCCGGCCGCCGGTACGAGCCCTCCCCGGAGGCGACCCGATCCTGGGAGGACCGGCACGGCGCCGGGACGCCGTTCGGCAAGGAGCTCGTCCCGGGCGAGTCCTACACGACGAACTTCGTCTTCGAGGTGCCGCCCGGCGCCGGCGGCCTGAGGCTCTTCGTGGGCGACCCCTCGGGCGGGATCGAGAACCTGCTGATCGGCCACGAGAACAGCCCCCTCCACGGGAAGATCTATTTCGCGCTGCCCCCGGCGCGGTCCGCCGCGTCGTGACCGCGCCGGGCGTATCTTGGGGGGCCGTGAACGCGCCCCTCGACGAGCTCCGGATTCACTTCCGCGGCACCCTCGCCGCCGACCCGGTCGGCGCCTACCGCGACTGGTTCCGCGCCCAGGTGGAGCTGCGCGAGCGGGGAGACGAGGACACGGCGCGCGCGCTCGCCGACGACCTGTGGGAGCTGCTGCCGTCCCTGCCCTTCGGGGCCCGGGAGGAGCGGGCCCGCTTCTTCCACAATGCCGGCGTCTTCTACGGGAGCCCCGGCCCGGCGGCGGACCTCGACCGGGCGCGCCGCGCCTTCGCCGTCGCGCTCGGCCACTTCGCGCAGGACGCGGACGGCGGCTGGCACGCCCGGGCCCTCCACAACCTCGCGACGGCGCTCTCGAACCTGGGCCGCGAGCCCGCCGACCTCGCCGAAGCGGTCGACCTCTTCACGCGGGCCCTCGTGTGGCGCAACGCCGAGCGCGAGATCGCCCGCGGCGTCACCCTGCACAACCTGGGGCTCGCGTTGCGCCGCCTCGCCGAGCTCGAGCCGGAGCGCGGGACGGAGCATCTCGCCGCGAGCGCCGCCGCCCTGCGCGAGGCGATCGAGATCCGCGAGCGGCACGACCTCCACGAGGGCCGGGCCCTCTCGGAGCGGCACCTCGCCGTTTCCCTCGAGCGCCTCGCGGGCAAACCGCGATAGATTCCGGGGCGATGACGCCGCGGCGCTGGATCGAATACCTGGTGGCGATTCTCGCGGGCAACGGCATCTACTTCGCCGTTCTGCATCCCTCGCTTCCCCCCTCGCTGCAGCACCAGCCCTTCGGGATCGACGCGGGGCTGCTCATCGACTTCGCCTGCTGCGTCCTCGTCTACGGCGCGATCCGGCTGGGCAGCCGGCACGCCCGCCGCTTCGCCTCAGGGCGCGACACCCGCTGACGGGGCGGCCGGGCTAAGCGGCCCGGGGCGGCGCGGCCCCCGGGTCGGCCCCGCGGGACCGCAGGATTCCCCAGAGCATCGCGATCCAGGAGGCGAGCAGGACGGCGGCCGTCCATCCCGCCAGCGGCGCGGGACGCGAATCGGCGAACCGGGTCCACGCGGTCTGCCAGTCGCCGATGCGGAAACCGAACACCTCGCGGCCTCTCACGACGAGCGCGTCGCCCGGGAGGCCGAGCAGAATGGCGTCTCCGAAGACGGTCAGCAGCGCGAAGGCGCAGAGGCCCGCCGTCCGCCAGCGCGGATGCCAGGGCTTGCGCGCCAGGCCCCAGCTCATCCACAGGCTCTCGGGCAGGAGCATCGCCCAGAGGTACCAGCCGCCGGTGCCCCCCGCTTCCCGGACGGCCGAGTAGCTCCGCCACGCGTGGTAGAGCAGGCTCGCGGCGAACACCACGAGCGGCAGCGCGAGCAGGAGGAGAGTCCGGCCGTCCTCCCGCCAGCAGGAGAGGGTTCGCAGGGCCGCCGCGGCGAGCAGCAGCAGGGCCCCGGCGTAAACGATCTTCGGAAACACCAGCGAGGGAACGCCCGACACGAAGACGTGGGTCTTGGCCAGGGTCCAGACGTCCTTCGCCCACGGCACCTCGAGCAGGCCGGCGTTGCGGTGCTCGCGGATGTTCTCCTGGAGCGGAAAGACCTGGCCGTGCAGGAACCAGGACAGCCCCAGCAGGAGCGCCGCCGGGACCGCCGCCAGAGCCCGGCGCAGGAGCCGGCGGGGGCCACGCGCCGCGGCGAGAAGCGTTCCGGGCACGCAGGCCCCGCCGTACAGCTTCGCCCACGGGGAAAGCCCGGCGGCCAGGGCTCCGGCGTCGCGAAAGCGTGCCGAGCACCCGGGAAGCGTGGCCGCGACCGCCACGGAGATCAGGAGCGCCGCCAGCGCGTCGTTGGACACGCGGCACAACGCGAGGCCGAGGCCCGGCAGCAGGGCGAGGTAGGCGACGGGAATCCACCCCGCGCTGCCGAGGAGCGCGCGCGCCGTTCGCGCCGTCAGCGCCGCGGCCAGCACGAAGAGAACGGCGTTGAGGCCGCGCAGCAGGTAGAGCGAGACGATCGGCGTCCGCGCGGGAAAGACGCGCAGCACGAGGCCCGAGACCCAGTAGGAGAGCGGCGACTGCTGGGTTTCGTAGTTGGGCTCCCCCCCGGCGAGCTCGCGATCGGCGTCGCGAAGGGCCCACGTCCGGGCCCCGGCGGCGACGTCCGCGCGCAGGACGGCGCCCCCGAACGCCGGCCAGCGCAGGCGCTCCTCCTGGTCGAGCACGAGCGAGTGGTGGAACCGTTCGTCGGACCCGGCCCAGGGCGGCAGAAGAACGACGCACGCGAACGCGCGCAGGACCAGGGCGACCAGGAAGATCGACGGGAGGGACGGCCCCCGGCGCGGCGTCAAACGACCACCGGCACGATGACCGGCCGGAGGCCGAGCGCGCGGCGGCACGCCCGCTTGGCCGCGATCGCGATCTCGGCCCGCAGCCACTCGGGGTCCCCGCGCTCCTCGGCGCTCGCCCGGGCGAGGACGGCGTGCGTCGCCCGCGCAACCTCGTCCGACAGCTCCGCCTCGTTCGCCGCCACGCCTCGCGACACGACGTCCACCGCGTCCCCGCGCACGAGGATGACGACGACGCCCTCCTCGGCGAGGTGGCGCCGCTCCTTCACGATCCCCGGGTCCACCGCCTCGGTGCGCTCGTCGAGGAAGACCGTGCCGCACGCCACCGCCTTCGGCGCGACCCCGGCGCCCTCGGCCGACAGCGTCAGGCGATCCCCGTTGTCGAGGAGGTGGACGCGCAGGGGCGCGACGCCGGCCGCCGCCGCGATCTCCGCGGCCGCGGCGAGCATGCGCCGGTCGCCGTGGACCGGCATCACCGCGCGGGGCCGGACCAGGCGCAGCCACTCCGCGATCTCCTCGCGGTGCGCGTGCCCCGAGACGTGGATCGGCGGGTCGCTCTCGCGCACGACGCGCGCCCCCCGGCGGACGAGGTGATCGCTCATGCGGTTGACGGACCGTTCGTGCCCGGGAATGGTGCGCGACGAAAGCAGGACCAGGTCCCCCTCGGAGAGCTCGAGGTCCGGGTGCTCGCCGAGCGCCAGGCGGTAGAGCGCCGAGAAAGGCTCGCCCTGGCTGCCCGAGGTCAGGCACATCAGCCGCGAGGGCGCCGTCTGCCGCAGGTCCATTGCGGCGGGCCGCGAGCCGGCCGGCAGGCGCAGGCGCCCGAACCGCTCGGCGATCTCGGCGACCGCGCGCATGCTGCGGCCGAGGATCGCGACGCGGCGCCCCATCCCGAGCGCCGCCTCGGCCGCCTGCGAGAGCCGCGCGACGTGGCTCGAGAAGGTGGTCAGGATGATGCGTCCCGTCGCCCCCGCGAAGGCCGCCCGCAGCCCCTGCCCCGCGACGCGCTCGGACTGAGAGCGGCCGGGCCGTTCGGCGTTGGTCGAGTCGACGAGCGCGAGGTCCACGCCGTCCCCGACGGCCGCCGCGAGTCCCTCGCGGTCGGTCGTCTCCCCGTCGGGCGGATCGTCGTCGAGCTTGAAGTCGCCGGAGTGGACGAGGCGCCGCCCTCCGGCCTCGACGAGGAGCGCCGCCGAGTCGGGCACCGAGTGCGAGACGCGGAAGAACGTGACGGTGAACGCGCCCGAGCGGATCGGCTCCCGCCCCCGCGCCTCGACCAGCTTCTCGAGCGGCAGCTGGGCCTCCTCGAGCCGCCGGCGCGCCATCGCGAGGGTGAACGGAAACCCGTAGACCGGCGCGGCGCACCACTCCCGCAGGAAGGGGAGCGCGCCGATGTGGTCCTCGTGCCCGTGGGTCAGGAAGACCCCGTCGATCCGCTCGCCGCGCAGCGCCGACAGGTCCGGGGCGATGCGGTCGATTCCCGGGAACGTCTCGTCGGGAAACGACACGCCGACGTCGAGAAGGATGCTCGATCCGCCCGAGCGCAGCCAGAGGACGTTCTTCCCGAACTCGCCGACGCCGCCGAGCGGCACGACCTCGAGGGGTGCGCTCACGCGGGCGGACGCCAGTCCCTCGCGAGCGCGAGGAAGTCCTCGAGGCCGAGCTCCTCGGCGCGGGCCCGGGGGGTCTTCCCGATCGCCTCGAGGGCGCGCTCCCACTCGGCGCGCGGCCCGGCCGACGAGAGCGCGTTCCCGAGCGTCTTGCGCCGCGCGTTGAAACCGAGGGAGGCGAGGCACAGGGCGCGGCGGACGAGCTCCGGGTCGAGCGCCACCGCGCGCGGCACGAGCTCCAGCACGCTCGAGAAGACCTTGGGGCGGGGGCGGAACGCTCCCGGCGGCAGGTCGAACAGGACGCGCCCGGTCGCGTGCGCGGCGGCGCGCACCGAGAGGTAACCGTAGGCCTCGTCCCCCGGCCGCGCGACGAACCGGCGGGCCACCTCCCGCTGCACGGTCGCGACCGAGCGGCGGATGACGTCCGGCGCTTCGAGGGCGGCCACGAGGATCGGCGTGGCCACGTTGTAGGGCAGGTTGGCGACCAGCACGGCGGGTCCCGGGTGTCCGGCGGCCTCGAGCCACGCGCGGTACGGGCGCGACAGGACGTCTCCCTGGAAGACGCGGACCCGCGGCTCCCCGGCGAACTCCTCCGCCAGCTTCTCCGCCCGCAGCGGATCGATCTCGACCGCGACGACGGCGCCGGCGCGTGCCGCCAGCGGCCGTGTCAGCGCGGCGTCGCCGGGGCCGATTTCGAGGACCGTGTCGCCCGGCCCGAGGCGCGCCGCCTGGACGATCCGCTCGGCGGTCTCGGGGCTCGCGAGAAAGTTCTGTCCCCAGCGCTTGCGGGCGGGAAGGCCGGGCCGGCGCGGCCCGGCCCGCCGATCATGCTGTGGCGGCATGGCGTCGCGTGACAGGGCCCACGGCTGGCGAGGCTATCAGATGGTAGAATTTTTTCCGGACAGAGCTCGCGTGTTGCAAGTCCACACACTGGAAAATCGCCGCCTCGAGAACTTCCTCGAGCGGCACAAGGCTTACTACGCCTACACCGGCGAGATCGAGATCGACCGCTTCCTGCGCGAGATCCTCCAGAAGGCCAACGAGTTCGTCCCGTCCGAGGCCGGATCGATCCTGCTCGACGATCCCATGACGAAGAACTCGGACGACCGGCTCGAGAACGAGCTCGTCTTCATCGCGACCTACGGGGCGCACGGCGAGGCGCGGCTGGGCAAGCGCATGAACGCCCGCGTCGGCATCGTGGGCCACGTCTACGCCACGGGCGTCGCCTACATGACCGACGACGTCGTGGACGACCCGTTCTTCTACCCGACGCTCGACCTGACCGACGGCTTCCAGACGAAGTCGGCCCTCTGCGTCCCCGTCCGCATCGAGTCGTCGGTGTGCGGCGTGCTCGAGCTCGTCAACCGCTCGGGCCCCGGCGGCTTCCGCGAGAAGGACCGGCGCCTGCTCGAGATCTTCGCCGACTACGCCTCGATCTCGATCCAGAACCTGCTCGACGCGCGGCGCGCCTACGAGGTCGCCAAGCGCGACGGGCTGACCGGGCTCTACAACGAACGGTACCTTCACCTGCGGCTGACGCAGGAGCTCTCGCGGATCTCGCGCGACGGCGGCGACTGCTGCGTCGTCTTCCTCGACCTCGACAACCTGAAGGCCGTCAACGACCGCCACGGGCACCTCGCCGGCAGCCAGGTCCTGCGCGAGGTCGGCTACCTGCTGCGGCGCACCGTGACCGACGAGCGGGCCACGCTGACGCGCTACGGCGGCGACGAGTTCGTGCTGATCCTGCCGGGCCACAACCTCCAGGAGGGGCTCGAGGTCTCGGAGGCGATCCGCACGGCGATCCGCAGCGCGACGTTTCTCTTCCGCCCGTACGGATTCAACGAGCCGGCCCTCAATCTTCAGGGCGTGATCACCGCCTCGCTCGGCCTGTCGTCGATCCGCTCCCACGCGACGCCGGGCGCCTCCGTCGAGCAGCAGAAGAACGAGCTCCTGCGGGCGGCCGACACGGCCCTCTACCGCGCCAAGGAGCACGGGAAGGACCGGTGCACGGCGGCCAGCCTCGAGGACGCCCGCGTCCCCGCGATGCTGACGTAGCGCTCCCGCCCCCCGCCCCCCGCCCCCTGCCTCCTGCGCGTCCGTCCCTCACCCCCAGGGGGTTCCCTTCCCCCCCGCGAAAATGCTAGCTTTCGGCTTCGCGTCCGGATCTTTCGCCCGATTTTCGCCTTAAGGGGGAGCCATGTCGACCGTCACGCGTGAGCAGCTTTCGCCGAAGAACGTCCTCGACGTCCTCTCCCGCCACATCCTCGTGGACGGCTACCACGTCGTCATGGACATGGAGCGCAGCAAGGGCTCCTACCTGTACGACGCGCGCAGCGACCGGCCGATCCTCGATTTCTTCTCCTGCTTCGCGACCCTGCCGGTCGGCTACAACCACCCGAAGATGGCCGACCCCGAGTTCCGCGAGGCCCTCATGGAGGCGGCGCTCACCAAGCCCTCCACGAGCGACATCTACACCGAGCACTTCGCGCGCTTCGTCGAGACGTTCTCGGAGCTCGCCGTCCCGAAGAGCCACAGCGACCACATGTTCTTCGTCGAGGGCGGAACGCTCGCGATCGAGAACACCCTGAAGACCGCCTTCGACTGGAAGGTGCGCAAGAACCTGGCGGCGGGCAAGGGCGAGAAGGGCAAGCGGATCCTCCACTTCAGGAACGCCTTCCACGGCCGGTCCGGATACTCCATCTCCATGACGAACACGGCCGACCCGCGCAAGACCCAGTACTTCCCGACCTTCGACTGGCCGCGCCTGTCCTGCCCGCGCCTGCGCTTCCCGGCCACCGACGCCGTCCTCAAGGAGGTCGCCGCCGCCGAGGAGCAGGTCGAGCGCGAGATCCGCGCCGCCTGCGCCGCGACGCCCGACGACATCGCGGCCCTCATCCTCGAGCCGATCCAGGGCGAGGGCGGGGACAACCACTTCCGCCCGGAGCTCTTCCGGCGCCTGCGCGCCCTGGCGGACGAGCTCGAGTTCCTGCTCATCTTCGACGAGGTCCAGACCGGCGTCGGGCTCACCGGCTCGATGTGGTGCTGGCAGCAGATGGGCGTCGAGCCCGACATGTTCGCGTTCGGCAAGAAGACGCAGGTCTGCGGCTTCGCGGCCAACCACCGCATCGACGACATCCCGGACAACGTCTTCAAGGTGTCCTCCCGCATCAACTCGACCTGGGGCGGGAACCTCGTGGACATGATCCGCTGCGCGAAGTACCTCGAGATCATCGCGGAGGAGAACCTCATCGAGAACGCCCGCGTCGTGGGCGAGCATCTCCAGAACCGCCTCCGCGAGCTCGCCGACGAATTCCCGGGCGTCATGACGAATGTCCGCGGCCGCGGCCTCTTCATCGCGTTCGACCTCCCCGACAAGGAGACCCGCGACCGCACGCTGGCCGCCTGCCTCGAGAACGGCATGATGGGCCTCGCCTCGGGCGCCAACGCCGTCCGCTTCCGGCCGCACCTGGTCCTCTCGAAGGACGAAGCCGACGAGGGCGTCCGGAAGCTGCGGCGCGCGATCTCGGCCGCCAAGAAGTAGCCCGCGCCGGGCCTTCGTGATCCGGCGCGTCCTCCTCGTTTCGCTGGCCGCGGCCCTCGGGGCCGCGGTTCTGTTTTGGGCCACTCTCCCCGACGTGCGCCCGCTCGCGAGGTCCTGGCCGGCGACGACGTCCTTCATGGAACGGCGCAAGGCCGAGCTCGCCCGGCGCGGCGAGAGCGCGCGCCTCGACTGGACCCCGGTGCCGCTGTCGCGCATCGCGCCCGACCTGCAGCGCGCGGTGGTCGTCGCCGAGGACGCCCGCTTCTGGGAGCACGAGGGCGTGGACTGGGAGGCGATGCGGGGCGCCCTCGAGAAGAACTGGGAGAAGGGCAAGATCAAGGTCGGCGGCTCCACCATCACGCAGCAGCTCGCCAAGAACCTGTACCTCTCCCCCGCCCGCACGCCATGGCGCAAGCTCCGCGAGCTCGCGATCGCCCGCCGGCTCGAATCGCGCCTGACCAAGAAGCGCATCCTCGAGCTCTACCTGAACGTCATCGAGTTCGGCCCGCGGACGTTCGGCGTCGAGGCGGCGGCGAAGCGCTACATGGGCGTCTCGGCTCGCGACGTGAGCCGCGAGCAGGCGGCGACGCTCGCGGCGATCATCCCCTCGCCGCGCCTCTACGATCCCGTGCGCCATCCCGACCGCGTCGCGCGGCGCGCCCAGCGGATCCTCGGCTGGATGTGAATTCGGTGCTATCCTCGGCACGGTAACCCTCAGGAGGGAAAAGGGATGCGTTCTCGTCGCAGCGCGATCTGGGTGCTCGGCGCGGCGCTGGCCGCGGCCGCCGCCTGCTCGCCGAAACCCGCTTCCATCGACATCTCGCCCAAGAAGGTCAAGATCTACGGCATCGAGCATTCGCAGCGGCTCTCGGCGCGCGTCCTCGACAAGAAGGGCCGGCCGGTCGAGCCCGCCACCCCCACCTGGAGCTCGTCGAACGACAACGTCGAGGCTGAGCCGGGCGGGCGCCTCGTCGCGAAGAAGGCCGGCAAGGCGATGATCACGGCGAAGTTCGGAGAGGTCTCGGCGCAGATTCCCGTCGAGGTCGTCGACGTCTCCTCGATCGAGATCACGCCTCCGTCCCTGACGCTCACGGGGCCCGCCGGCACCGCCGTTCCGATCTCCTACGCCGTCAAGGACTCGAAGCAGAAGCCCGTCGACCTGAAGCCGGTCTGGACGTCGGCGGACCCCAAGATCGCGACGATCTCCGAGGACGGGATGGTCACCTCGGTCGGGGTCGGGACGACGACGATGACCGGCAAGATCGGAGACGTCCAGGGCGGCTGCGACGTGATCGTGACCCTGCGCCCGATCGGGCGTCTCGAGCTGCGCCCGGCGACGGCGCTCGGCCGCGTCGGCGAGATGCAGCACTTCGAGGTCACGGCCTTCGCCCCCGACGGCGCGCCGATCCCGGACGTCGCCGCGGTGTTCAAGTCCTCCGATCCGTCGGTCGCGTCGGTCGACGCCGCCGGCGTCGCGACGGGGAAGAAACCCGGCGCGACCAAGATCCGCGTCGAGCTCGCAGGCCACGTCGCCGAGGCGACGCTGCTCGTGAACTGACGGCCCGGCCCGAAGGATGAGCGTCCGCTCGCCGGCCGTCGCGGGCCTCTTCTACGAAGCGGCACGCGATCGCCTCGCACAGGACGTGCGAAGGCTCCTGCCGGCCGGCGAGATCCCGGCGGACGCGTTCGGAGCCATCGTCCCGCACGCCGGGTACGTGTACTCCGGGGGCGTCGCGGGGGCCGTGTACGCCCGGATTCGGATCCCGCGCGCGTGTGTCGTGCTCTGCCCCAACCACACCGGGCGCGGCGCTCCGGCCTCTCTCGAGCCTTCGGAGGCCTGGCGCACCCCCCTCGGCGACGTCCGGGTCGACCGGCGCCTGGCCGACCGGCTCCTGGCCCTCGCCCCGTCCCTCGCGCTCGACGCCGAAGCTCACCGGCGCGAGCACTCCCTCGAAGTGCAGCTCCCGTTCCTCCAGGTGCTGCGCCCCGACGTCGAGCTCGTCCCCGTGTGCCTCGGCGAACCGAGCCTCGCCCTGTGCCGGGAGGTGGGTGAGGCGCTCGCGCGGCTCCGGGCCGAGGAGGCGGAGCCGCCCCTTCTGCTCGCCTCGTCGGACATGAACCACTACGAGAGCCGCCGGATCGGCCGCCGCAAGGACGACCTCGCCCTGGCCGAGATCGAGGCCCTCGATGCGGAGGGCCTCTTCCGGACGGTCCTGGCCGAGTCGATCTCGATGTGCGGGTTCCTCCCGGCGACCGCGCTTCTCTTCGCCGCCCGCGCCGCCGGCGCGCGGCGGGCCCGGGTCGTGGCTCGAGCGGACAGCGGCGACGAGACCGGGGACGTGGAGAGCGTGGTGGGATATGCCGGCGTGATCGTGGACGAGGAGGGGGAAGCGGCGGCGCAGTGAGCGGTGAGTACCGGGCTGTGAGCAGTAAGCAGTAAGCAGTAAGCAGCAAGCAGGGAGAAACATGAAGACGAGATGGGTTTGGGCGCTGTTTCTGACCACGTTCGCGGCAACGGGGCTCGCGCAGCACGTCGCCGTGGCCACCGTGGCGCCGCGGGCGGAGGACGTCGCGACGATCGACGGGATGGTCAAGGCCTACTACGAGGTCGTGTCGGGGCCGGCCGGTCAGCCGCGCGACTGGGCGCGCGACCGCACGCTCTACATCAAGGACCTGCGCTTCGTGCAGGTGGACGTGGACAAGAGCGGCAAGCTCGCCCCGCGCATCACGAGCCACCAGGAGTACGTGGATCAGGCGGACGGGCTCACGAAGACCGGGTTCTTCGAGAAGGAGATCCACCGAGTGACCGAGCGCTTCGGGCCGATCGCGCACGTCTGGAGCACCTACGAGTCGCGCCGGACCGAGACGGGCCCCGTCATCATGCGCGGCATCAACTCGATCGAGCTCTTCTGGGACGGCCAGCGCTGGTGGATCGCCAACGCCATCTGGACCGACGAGACGAAGGACAACCCCATCCCGAAGGAGTACCTCCCCTAGCCGGGGCGGTCCGCCCGGCCTTCGCGGCCGCGCGAGCCGGCAGGAAGCACGTTGCTGGTCCTTCGTTCGATCGGCGTTTACGCGGTCTCCGCGGCCGCGCTGCTCTGGCTGGCCCACCGCTTCGTCCGCCCGCTCGGACCGCGCGTCGCCATCGTCCTGGCGTGCGCGCCGCTTCTCTTCACGGGCAGGGCCCTCGTCACGGGCGGCGCCTACGGCGGCCTCGACATCCTGTACGACGCCCCGCCCTTCCGGGCTCATCGCGACGAGCTCCGCGTCCCCCCGGACCGGTCGCCGAACCAGGGCGACGTCGTCACGCAGCACGTCCCCTGGCGGGCAGCCGTGCGGCGGGCTCTCGCTCACGGCGAGCTCCCCCTCTGGAACCCGGACGTCCTGGCCGGAGAGCCGCTCCTGGCGGTGCAGCAGCCGGCGGTTCTTCAGCCCGCCACCTGGCTCGGGCTCGCCCTGCCGCTGCCCGAGGCCTGGACCTTCGACGTCACGCTGCGGCTGCTGGCCGCGCTCGTCTGCGCCTTCCTCTTCCTGCGGGAGCTCGGGTGCGGCGTCGTGCCGTCGCTGCTCGGGGCGGCGGGATGGGCCTTCTGCGACGACTTCCTCTTCTTTCTCGGCTTTCCGAACGCGTCGTCCATGGCCCCCTTCCCCCTCGCGCTGCTCGGGGCGCGCCGGCTCGCGCGCGAGCCCGGCCGCCGCGGCGCCGCGCTGCTCGTCGTGGCGCTGGCGGCGGGTCTCGCGGGGGGACATCCCGAAACCGTGCTCCACACGGGCTCGGCGACCGGCCTCTATTTCCTGTTCGAGCTCGCCGCCGCGGGACCGGGACGGCGCGCGCGATCCTTCCTGGTGGCGCTGGGTTGCGCGGCCCTCTCGCTCGGCCTCTGCGCGGTGCTTCTCCTTCCGCTCGCCGAAACGCTCCCCGGGACCGTGCAGCACTACCTGCGCGTCCACTCGTATGCCTTCGAGAAGCGGTCGGTCCCCTGGTCCGACAGCCTCTTTCGCCTGGTGCCGCAGCTCGTCCCGTACGCCGTCGGCGTCGACGGGCCGAGCCGCGTGAAGGACGGGTTCCTCGTGCCCTCGTCGTACGCGGGCATCCTCCTGGTTCCGTTCGCGGTCGCGGGCCTGGCGGGGCGCCGCCGGGAGGCGTGGTTCTTCCTGGGGCTCGCCCTGCTCGCTCTTTCCGTCTGCACGAAGACGTTCGCGGCGGACCTGATCGCGAAGCTCCCCTTCTTCGACATAGCGATCAACGAGTACCTGATCCTCCTGCCCGCCCTGTCCGTCTGCATCCTCGCCGCGCTCGGCGCCGAGCGCCTCCGGCAGGGATCGGGCCGCCTCGCGCTGGCGGCGGGCGGCGTCGCGACCCTCCTCGCCGTGTCCGTTCTCTACCGCCTCTACGCGCCGCTCATGAAATCGCTGGGCATGAGCGCCGGATACCGGCGCGAGCGCCTCCTGCTCCAGCTCCTGCCCCTCCTTCTCGGCGTCGGCGCCGCCCTGGCCCCGCGTCGCCTCGCGCGGCACGGCCTGGCCGCTGCCCTCGTGGTCTTCGTCGCGTCCCGCGTGCTCGAGGAAGGACGCGTCCAGCCGGTCGTCCGCGCCGACGCCGTTTACCCGCCGGTTCCCATCCTCGCCGCCGTTCCGCGGGGGACTCCGTACCGGATCGCCGGGGTCGGGCCGGCCCTGATGCCCAACGTCGCCGCCGTCTACGGTCTGGAGGACGTGCGGGGCTACGAGGCCATGATCCTGGGCGACCTCTGGCAGACGTTCCCGTTCTGGTGCGTCCCCCAGGGCGTCCTGGCCAACCGGGTCGAGGACCCGACGACCCCCTTCCTGGCCTTCCTCAACGTCCGCTGGGTGCTCACGGCGCCCGAGGCGCCGGTGCCGGAGGGATGGCCGGTGCTCGCCGAGTCCGACGGCCTGCGGCTCCTCGAAAACCCGCGGGCGCTCCCCCGCGTCTTCGTCCCCCGGCGCACCCGGGGCGAGCCGGACGCGGGCCGGCGTCTGGCGCTGCTCGGGCAGATCCGCGACTTCGGCGAGCTCGGGGTCACGACGAGCGGCGCCGACGCCAACTGGGTCGAGAACGGCCGCGCCCGCGTCACGATCGAGTCGTACGGGCGGCAACGCATCGTCCTCGGCGTGGAGGCCGAGGCGCCCGCGCTCGTCGGCTCGTCGATCACCAACTGGCCCGGCTGGAAGGCCGAGCTCGACGGCCGGCCCCTGCCGACCGTCCCGTACAACAACGCCTTCCTGGCCTTCCGCGTGCCCGCCGGATCGCACCGGCTCGACGTCCGCTACGCGCCCGACGGGTTTCGCTACGGCGCCGCGATCAGCCTCGCGACGGCGGTCCTCTGCCTCGCGCTGGTCCGGCGGCCCCGGGGGCGCTCGCCCCGATCGGAGCCCGGGATCCCGGCTTAGGCGCGCTCGGCGACCACGACGGTGTGGTACCCGCTCTCGCCCCGGGCGAGCAGGCGCTCCTCCCGGTCGAGAAGCGACGCGACGACCCGCGCGAAGAGCTCGGGGGACGGCCCTCCCGGCTGGCCCGGGCGCAGCAGGTTCGGATAGATCACCGCCAGGAGATTCCCGCCGTAGTCGCGGCGCGCGAGGATCCGAAAGCGCTCGGCGACCGCCGGGAGAATTCCGGAGGAGGCGATCGCCTCGGTCGGGTCGTCGCGGTTGACGGGCGCGCGAACGACGTGCGTGCGGCGCACGGCGGCCGGGAGCGTCCGATACACGGCGTTCCACCTCGCGAGGTGCCGCCAGGTCCACTCGCCGCGGGCGGGGCCCGCGTATTCGTCGAGGTACAGCACCCCGCCGGGGGCGAGCGCGTCCCGGACGAGACCGAGCAGCTCCGACAGCCGGTCGAAGTGGTGCAGGGCGGCGTGGAAGAACACGGCGTCGAGGCCCCGCGCCGCGCGGAGGAAGTCCCGCGCGTCGGCGTGGACGAAGGCGGCGCGGTCTCCGAACCCCTCCGCGTCCGCCGCCCGGCGGGCGGCCTCGATCGCGGGGCCGCTCGAGTCGATTCCCGTGACGCGGCCGGCGACCCCGTGCGCGAGCAGGCTCCTCTCGAGATGGCCCGTGCCGCACCCGACGTTCAGGGCGTTCGCGAAGGGCGTGCGGCCGGGCACGACGGAGCGCAGCCACTGGATGGGCCACCGGGCCGGGTCGCCCGTGACGCGCCGGTTGATCCGCTCGCGGACGAGCGGATGGCTCATCCAGAGCTCGTCCCACCCGTACTTCTCGAGGTCCGACCAGTAGCTCATCGCGCTCCGGCCTCTCCGCGGCCCGCCGCCGGCGCCCGCCGGAAGCGGGGCCGCGCCGTCAGACCTGTTCCGACGCGGATCCCGGCAGGAGCCCCTCGACCTGGACCGAGCGCGGCCCGTTCTGGTCGCACACCGCGTAGCGCACGGCGCTCGTCTTTCCGCCGGCCCAGCCGATGTCGTCCGGGTCCTCGGCGTACATGGCGACGCCGGCGAACTCGCCCTTCGCGTTGAGGACGTAGAAGTTGATGTTGAAGTTCGGGTCGCCGTTCTTCTTGCGCAGCCGCTTCTCGACGGTGTTCGACTTGATCCGCTTGAGCGCCTCGAGGCCCGCGTCCTTCGGGTGCATGCCGCGGCGCATGTTCTCGACGATCAGGTACGACGAGAGGTTGTAGAGGTTCGCCTCGCCCCGGCCGGTCGATCCCGCGGCGCCGACGGCGCCGTCCACGTAGAGGCCGGCGCCCAGGATCGGGGAGTCGCCGACGCGCCCGGGGATCTTGAAGAAGAGGCCCGAGGTCGTCGTCACGCCGCAGATCTCGGCCTTCGCGTTGATGCCGTCGCAGTTGATGGTCCCGTACATCTTCGAGGCCGGGAAGAGGCCCTCGCGCGCCATCTGGCGGCGGACGTCGTTCTGGACGATCTCGCGCTCCTTCGGAGTCAGGTAGTGGGAGGGGTCGGTGCGCTGCTTCCACTCGAGCCAGAGCTTGCGCGAGAGCGGGGTGTTGAGGTCGTCCTCGATCGCGAAGCCCATGTTGCGCGCGAAGGTCTGGGCGCCCTTGCCGACGAGCAGGTGATGGTCCGTCTTGTTCATGACCTCGCGGGCCACCTTCGACGGCGTCCGCACGCCCTCGAGGGCCGCCACGCCGCCCGCCCGCTTCAGGGGACCGTGCATGCACGACGAGTCGAGCTGCACGACGCCCTCCGCGTTGGGGACCCCGCCGTATCCGACGCTGTAGTCCTCGGGATCGAGCTCGACGATGTTCACGCCCTCGATGAGGGCGTCGAGAACGTCGGAGCCCTGCGTCATCAGCATCCAGGCCTTCTCCACGCACGTGAAGGTGCCGCCGTTCTTGAACCAGTTGCCGTTGGCCGAGGCGATGACCACCGGCTTGACGCCGCCCGCCTGCACCGCGGGCGCCTTCTGCGCGAGGGCCCGGGGAGCCGCGGCGGCCAGCCCGGCGGCGGCGGACGTGCGGACGAAGTCCCTGCGGGTGAAACGACGACGCATGAGGCCTCCTTCTTTCGTTGCGCGGAAGTCTACCGCTTGCCCCGCCCCGCGCGGCAGGATTACCCTCGACGGCCATGGAATTCCGCGGGCACACGCTGGCCGAGCGCGCGACGACGCTGCCGGGCGAGTTCTTCACGTCGCCCGAGATCTACGCCCGCGAACGGGAGCGGATCTTCTCGCGGCGCTGGCGCTGCGTCGGGCGCGGCGACGGGATCGCCGAGCCGGGCGACTTCGAACTCGTCGCGCCCGACGGCGAGAGCCTCCTCCTCGTCCGGGGCCGCGACGGGACGGCGCGGGCGTTCTACAACGTCTGCCGCCACCGCGGGACCCGGGTGTGCGAGGCGGAGCGGGGCCGCTTCGCGGGGGGCATCCAGTGCCCGTACCACGCGTGGACCTACGGGCTCGACGGCGCGCTCCTCGGAGCGCCCCACATGGCCGACGTGGCGTGGTTCGACAAGGCCGAGCACCCCCTGATCCCGGCGGCCCTCGCCGAATGGGAGGGCTTCCTCTTCCTGAACCTCGCGGCGCAGCCCGAGCCGTTCGAGACGGCGCTCGGCCCCCTCGCCGGCCGCTTCGCCCCGTGGCGGCTGCCGACCCTGAAGACGGCGCGCTCGATCGCCTACGACGTCCGCGCGAACTGGAAGCTCCTCTTCCAGAACTTCTCGGAGTGCTACCACTGCCCTCCCGTCCACCCGGCACTCGCCCGGCTCTCCCACTACCGCAGCGGCGCCAACGACCTGCGCGAGGGCCCGGTGCTCGGCGGCTACATGCTCATCAACGAGAAGGGCGGAAGCCTCACGATGAGCGGGCGGCCCTGCGGGGCGCCTCTCGGGGACCTGCCGGAGGACGAGCGCCAGCGGGTCTACTACTACTCGATCTTCCCGGGGACCTTCCTGACGCTGCAGCCGGATTTCGTGATGGCCACCCGCCTCGAGCCCCTCGCCGTCGATCGCACGCGCGTCGTCTGCGACTGGCTGTTCGCTCCCGAGACCCTGGAGCGGCCGGGGTTCCACCCGGCCGACGGCATCGAGATCTGGGACGTCACGAACCGTCAGGACTGGCACATGTGCGAGCTCGCCCAGCAGGGCGTCTCTTCGCGCGCCTACCGGCCGGGCCTCTACTCGACGGAGGAGAGCCTGCTGGCGGCGTTCGACCGCGAGTACCGGAAGAGCCTCGGGGACCTGCCCTCCTCACCCTGACCTCCTCCCCCTCCGGGCGACGAGGGAAATCGTCGGGAGCGGCGGTCTTCGAGGACTCCCTCTCCCGGCGGGAGAGAGGATGGGGTCAGGGGCGCCTCTCACGCCACCTCGGCGGCTAGATCGTCGTTTCCTCGACGATCCCCTTCGCGACGTCGAGCAGCCCCTGCGCGACGCCGGGCGAGCCGGCGACGACGTTGCCCCGGTCGAGGTAGCCCCGTCCTCCGTCGAAGTCGGTCAGGCGCCCGCCGGCCTCCTCGATCAGCAGCGCGCCGGCCGCGATGTCCCAGGGCGCGAGGCGGAACTCGAAGAAGCCGTCGAAGACGCCGGCCGCCACGTAGGCGAGGTCGAGGGCGGCGGACCCGGCGCGGCGGATCGCGCGCGCGTGGACGAACACGGCCTTGAAGAGCGCCAGGTACGAGTCGATCTTGTGGCGGTTGCGGAACGGGAACCCGGTCGCGATGAAGGCGCCGTCCAGGCCCGCCCGTCCCGTGACCGAGAGGCGCGTGCCGTTGCGCCACGCGCCCGAGCCCCGCTCGGCCGTGTACATCTCGTCGCGCAGCGGGTCCCAGACGACCGCCGCCACGAGCTCGTCGCCCTGGCGCGCCGCGATGGACACGCACCAGAACGGGAACCCCGAGACGAAGTTCGAGGTCCCGTCGAGGGGGTCGATGATCCACACCCGCGCGTCCTTGCCCCCCGCGCGGGCTCCGCCCTCTTCGGCGAGGAAGGCGTCCTGCGGGAAGCGCTGCCGGATCGAGGCGATGATCCGCTCCTCGCTCTCGCGGTCGGCGTGCGTGACGAAGTCGTTCTTCGTCTTCTCCTCGACCGAGCCGTGGGGAAGATTGCGCCAGTTGGAGACGAGCACCTCGCCGCCGGCCCGGGCCGCCGCGACCGCGGCCTCGACGAGGGCTCCGCCGGCGCTCACCGCGCCCTCACGGCGCGCTCGCCCGGCGGTTGCCCTCGGCGATCGCCTTCTCGGCCGGGGCGCCGAGGACGTTGAACCCACGGTCCCCGGCGGCCAGCGGCTTGCCGTCCGAGTAGGCCTTCCACCAGTAGACGCCCTTCCACCAGCTCTCCCTGCCGAGGACCCGGTAAACCGCCGCGATCGCGCGGGCCGCGTCCTCGCCGCCCGCCGGGCGCCGCGCGTCCTCGTCGTGCGGCGCCATCCAGGCTCCCTTCACCGCGGGATACCCGGCCTCCGTGAAGATGACGGGCTTGCCCACCCGCGCGGCCAGGTCGGCGACGGGTTTCGCCGCCCGGCGCACGCCCTCGTCGAGCGCCGCGTCCTTGACCTTCTCCTCCCTGGCCAGGGGATCGTAGAAGTCCACGCCGATCGCGTCGAGGACGTCCCAGAAGGTGACCCTCGGGGCGTTGGCGGCCCAGTTCGCCGCGTACACGAGCGGAGCCCCGGTCGCCAGGCGCACGGCCGCGGCGAGCTCGCGCCACTCCTTCTCGCGCGGCTCGGCGCGCGAGAGCTCCGTGCCGATGCAGAAGAGCGAGGCGCCCGAGGCCTCGGCCACGACCGCGTGGTGCACCAGGAACCGGCGGTACGACTCGAACCAGGCCTTCCACGCGCGGTCGTCCGGCATCGCGATGTCGCCGACGAACGCGCCTCCGCCGACCCAGAGCTGCGGCTTGACCATCGCGGTCATCCCGAGCGCGCGCGCGTCCTTGACGGCCCGGACGATGGCCTCGTCCGTCTCGCCGCGCGGGCTGCGATGGATGAAGAGGATCCGGTCGCTCGCGGTCTCGCGCGCAAACCCGTAGGGCATCACGGCGATCGAGTTGACCGACAGGTCGCCGAGGCGCCTGAGCGTGGCGAGCGAGGCCGGCGCCGCGTACCCGCCCTCGATCGTGTTCGTCATGGCGTACGAGACCCCCCGCAGGAACCCCTCCGGCAGCGGCCGGCGGGCGGGGGGCTTGACCGTCTGCCTCCAGGCCGCCTCGCGCCAGCGCACGAGCTTCGGCCCGAGCGTTCCCTCGGGCTCGGTCAGGGCCTTCTCGACGACGGCCTCGCTCTCGAGGCGCGCGCCGGCGTCGAGCCACGCGGCGGCCGTTCCGACCGTGATCACCGGCGACGCGTCCTCCGAGGATCGCACCGTCTCCTCGAGGGTCGGGTCCACGCCCGCGGCGTGCGTGAAGGCCGCGAAGCTCCGGACGTCGCGGCCCCACCAGGTTCCGTACCGGCGGGCCCCCGCCGCGAGCAGCAGCGTGCGCCGCTCGAGGAGCGCCGGGTTGCCCGCGGCCAGCGCCGCGGCGGCGAGCACGGGCTCGACGAGGTTCGGCTCCTCGGGCGTCGAGACGTCCACCTCGACGACGATCCGCCCCCCTTCGCTCAGGATGTCCGCGGGGCGCGAGGACCCGGTGAAGAGCGCCTTGACGGCGGCGTCGGGAAAGAGGCGCACGAGGATGGGCTTCTTTCCCGCCTGCCGCGCGGCCGCCTTTTCGAAGCGGGCGACCGCGGACGCCTCCGCCTCGCGGTACTCCCAGTCGACGGCGCCGCGCTTCTCCTTCTTCAGCGCCTTGTAGAAGTCCTCCCGCGCGGCGACCTGGTCGCGGTCGGAGGACCGGTCGATCGCGAGCGCCCCGTTCTGGACCGCGAAGCGGCCCTGCTTGGTCAGCGCGCCCGCGACGACCAGGTAGTCCGGCGGCTTTTCCCCCCGTTCGAGGAGCCGTTCGGCGGCGAGCTCGAGGACGGCGCGGTCCGAAACCCCGAGGACGAAGCTCTCGGCCGGACGCGAGGGGTCGGTCAGGAAGATCGCGTCGTCCTTTCCCGAAAACGTCCGCCCGTCGAACGTGAAGCCGGCGGCTTCGAACGTCGCCGGGAAGCGCGCGAGCGGCGGGCCGAGCTTGTCCGACAAAGGCAGCGTCGCGAGGTGCGCGGTCTCCCATCCCTTCGGCGCCGCCGTCCCCTCGGCGGCCACCTGGAGCTCGATGCCGCGGCTGCGGGCGCGGTCCGTGAGCCGCTCGAGCGCCGGGCCGGCGAGGACGTTTCCCGACAGCCGCAGGGCGATCCTCCGCGGCTCCGGGGTCCTGGCTCCGAGAGCCAGGAGGGCGAGGACGGCGGCGCCCAGGGCGGCGCGGCGGCGCGACGGGGCTAGAGCTCGACGCGCTGCCACACGACGGTCCCGGCCACGATCGTCGCGACGGGCACGCCGGCGAGGTCCCACCCGGCGAAGGGCGTGCTGCGCGACTTCGAGACGAAGCGCGCGGGGTCGACCTTCCACCGCCGCTCCGGGTCGAAGAGCGTCAGGTCGGCGGGCGACCCGGCGGCGAGCGTTCCGCCGGGCAGGCCGAACGCCCTGGCCGGCCCCGCCGAGAAGAGCTCGGCGAACCGCTCGATCGAGAGGCGGCCGCGGGCGACCAGCCGGTCGTAGACGACCGAGGCCGCCGTCTCCAGCCCGACGACGCCGAACGGCGCCGCGTCGAAGTCGACGGCCTTCTCGTCGGCGTGGTGGGGAGCGTGGTCCGTGGCGATCGCGTCGATCGTGCCGTCGGCGAGGGCCGCGACGAGGGCCGCGAGGTCCGAGGCCTCGCGCAGCGGGGGGTTCATCTTGGTCCGCGTCGAGTACCCGGACGTGGCGACCTCCTCGTCGGTCAGGACGAGGTGGTGGGGCGTGACCTCGCAGGTCACCCTCAGCCCGGCGGCCTTGGCGCGCCGGACGAGGTCGAGGGCCCGGGCCGTCGAGAGGTGCGCGACGTGGAGCCGGCCCCCCGTCCGCTCCGCGACGAGGAGGTCCCGGGCCACCGCGGCGGCCTCGGCGATCGCCGGCTGGCCGGACAGCCCGAGCCGGGTCGACACGGCCCCCTCGTGCATCGGGGCCCCCTCCGACAGCGTGCGGTCCTCCGCGTGCTGGACGATCGGCAGGCCGAAGAGGGACGCGTGCTCGAAGGCGTACCGCAGGAGCGATCCGTCCGCGAGCCACGTGCCGTCGTCGGACAGGGCCACGGCGCCCGCCTCGGCGAGCTCGCCGAAGGCCGTCATCTCCTGGCCCTTCTGGCCCTTCGTGATCGCGCCGATCGGGTGGAGCCGCGCGGCTCCGGCCTTCTCGCCGCGCAGGCGGATGAACTCGCAGACCTCGCGGCTGTCGTTGACGGGGCTGGTGTTCGGCATCGCGCAGACGGCCGTGAAGCCTCCGGCGGCCGCCGCGGCGAGCCCCGTCTGGATTGTCTCGGCGTACTCGCGCCCGGGCTCGCGCAGGTGCGCGTGCAGGTCGATGAACCCCGGAAAGACGGTCAGGCGCGAAGCGTCGAACACCTCGGCGTCCCCGGCCTCGATCCGGTCGGCCACCTCGACGACGCGCCCGTCGCGGAGCAGGACGTCCGCGCGTCCGCCGCGCCCGGCGGCGGGGTCCACGACGCGGCCGCCCCGCACGAGAAGCGGGCGGCTCACGACTCGCTCTCCCAGGGGTGGCCGCCGAGCAGCAGGTAGAGCACCGCCATCCGCACGGCGACCCCGTTGGCGACCTGATCGAGGATGACGGAGCGCTCCGAATCCGCGATGTCCGAGGAGATCTCGACGCCCCGGTTCATCGGGCCCGGGTGCATGACGATCGCTCCGGGCTTCGCCCGGGAGAGGCGCTTGCGGTCGAGGCCGTAATGGCGGAAGTACTCCCGCACCGACGGGAACAGGGACTTGCCCTGACGCTCGAGCTGCATGCGGAGCATCATGACGACGTCGGCCCCGTCGAGCGCCGCGTCGAAGTCGGTCGTGGCGGCCACGCCCATCTCCTCGATCCGCGGCGGCATCAGCGTCGGCGGCGCGCACAGCGTGAGCTTCGCCCCCATCTTCGTCAGGAGCCAGATGTTGGAGCGGACGACCCGGGAGTGCGCGATGTCCCCGACGATCGAGACCCGGAGGCCCTCGAGCCGGCCGAGGCGCTGGCGGATCGTGAGCGCGTCGAGCAGCGCCTGCGTCGGGTGCTCGTGGGCCCCGTCGCCGGCGTTCACGACCCCGGCCTTCAGGTGCCGGGCCAGGAAGTGCGGCACCCCGGGGGAGCCGTGCCGGATGACGATCAGGTCGGGCGACATGGCCTGGAGGTTCCGGGCCGTGTCGAGCAGCGACTCGCCCTTCTCGACCGAGCTGCCCTTGGCGGAGAAGTTGAGGGAGTCGGCCGAGAGCCACTTCTCCGCCGTCTCGAAGGAGAAGCGGGTCCGGGTCGAGGCCTCGAAGAAGAGGTTGACGACCATGCGGCCGCGCAAGGCCGGGACCTTCTTGATGGCGCGCTGCCCGATCGCGCGCATGGACTCGGCCGTGTCGAGCAGAAGCGTGATCTCGTCGGGAGTCAGAGGCTCGATCCCGACGAGGTCCTTGCTGCGAAGGTTCGCGACCGTCACGCGGCTACTGGGGTCTCTCGAGGATCCAGACTTCGTCGGCGGCGTCGGTCTCCTGGAACATCACCTGGATGACCTCGCGGTTGGCCGTCGGCACGCTCTTGCCCACGTAGTTGGCCTCGATCGGGAACTCGCGGTGCCCGCGGTCGATCAGGACGGCGAGGCGGATGGCCCGCGGCCGGCCGAGGTCGATGACCCCGTCCAGGGCCGCGCGGATCGTGCGCCCCGTGTAGAGCACGTCGTCGCAGAGCAGGACCGTCCGCCCGTTGAGGTCGAAGTCGATCTCGGTCTTCTTCAGCAGGGGCTGGGGCGCGACCGTCGAGAGGTCGTCGCGGTAGAGCGTGATGTCCAGCGTGCCCACCGGGAAATTCTGCTTCACCAGGTCGGTCAGCCGGGCGGCGAGCCGGTTGGCCAGCGGCACCCCCCGGGTCCGGATCCCGATGAGGGCGAGCCCGGGCAGGTCCTTCTGGCGCTCGGCGATTTCGTGCGCCATGCGGTCCACCATCCGCTTGATGCGGTCGGCGTCGAGGATGCGCGCCTTGCGGGTCAGCTCTTCGCTCAAGTCCGCGCGAGTCTATGGGGTCGGCTTCCCCCCGGTCAAGGAACCGCCCGAAAAGCGGCCCCGGCGGCGCCAAAGTCCGCTAGAATGTCGTCTACAAAGCGACGCCCATGGTCATCTACAACGCAGCCACGCGGGAGCTGACGGCCAAGATCGTCTATTACGGCCCGGGGCTGTGCGGCAAGACCACGAACCTCAAGGTCCTGCACGACCGCCTCGAGCCCGGGACCGCCGGCAAGCTCCTGAACCTCCAGACCCAGACCGACCGGACGATCTATTTCGACCTTCTGCCGGTCGAGCTCGGCGACATCAAGGGCTACAAGATCCGGTTCCAGCTCGCCACCGTGCCCGGCCAGACGGCCTTCAACGAGACGCGCCGGGTGGTCCTCAAGGGCGTGGACGGCATCGTCTTCGTCGCGGACTCGCAATGGACGATGCTCCCGAAGAACCTGGAGAGCTGGCAGAACCTCAAGGACAACCTGAAGTCCAACGAGATCGCCTTCGAGAAGATCCCGGTCGTCATCCAGTACAACAAGCGCGACCTCGCCGACATCCTCGCCGTCGACGCGATGCAGGAGGCCCTCGGCCTCTCGTCGTACCCGTTCGTCGAGGCAGTGGCGAGCGCCGGCCGCGGCGTCACCGAGACGTTCAAGCTCATCTCGAAGCTGACCTTCGTGGACCTGCTGCGCCGCCTGCAGGGCCGGCGCGCCGAAGAGGCCGAAGCCGCCGCCGCCCTCCCCGAGGAGGGTCGCCCGGACGACCTGCAGACCTGGAAGGACTCGCTGCTCAAGCGCGAGTCGCAGACGACGATCGCCATCCCGCGCGTCGGCGCTCCGTCCCGCCCCCTCTCGCTGGTGCCGCCGGTGGCCGACGAGGCCCCGTTCGACACGACGGAGCTCGGGCGCGAGGCGGACGAGGACGACAGCGCCTCTCCCTACGCGGTCCCGGAACCGCCGGGCCTCGAGCCGGGCGCCCCGATGGAGCTCGCGCCCCCCAACTCGGCCACGATCGAGATGGACGTGATCGGGATGGAGGAGGTCGGCAGCTCGCTCGAGCCCCCCGAGGAGCTGACCGAGGACGACGCCCTCGAGGAGATCGAGGCCGAGGAGATCGCCGCGCCCCGCTCGGAGCCCCGCACGGATCCGGCCTTCCTGCCGGCCGAGGCGGCCGCCGGCGACGAACGCATGGAGCTGCTCGAACAGCGCCTCCAGGAAGCCGAGGGACGGGCCGCCCGCGAGCGCGAGGCCGCGGAACGCCTCGACCAGGCGGTGTCGGCCATGCAGGAGCGCGTCGCGGCCACCCTCGAGCACCTCGCCGCCCTCGGCGACCGGCTCGGCGCCCTCGAGAAGGGGGTCGGCGGTCTCCACGAGGCCCTCGGCGCGCTCCACCAGAGGGTCGAGCCCGTCGAGGGCGCCTCCGGCCGCCACGCGGAGCTCGAGGGCGCCCTGCGGGCCCTCGAGGGAGGCGTTCGCAACCTCGAGGAGCGGCTGGGCTCCGAGGCGGGCCGCCAGCGCAAGGACGCCGATGACGTCGGCATGGCCCTGCGGTCCCTCAACGAAAAGTCCCAGCTCGTCGAGCAGCAGGTCGCGGTCCTCCTGTCCCAGACCGGATCGCACGAGGACCAGATGACCTCCGTGCGCTACCTCGCCGAGACCATCCCGCAGCTCGAGGCGCGGATCGCGGCGCTGCCCGCCCTGTCGGAGAAGATCTCGGACGTCGAGGGCCGGGCCGCGGCGCTCCCCGCGCTCGCCGAGAAGGTCGCGGAGCTCGAGGGCCGCGTCGAGGGCGCCCATCGCCAGCACCGCGAGCTCGAGGCGGCCTTCGAGGAAAAGACCCAGCAGGGCCGGCGCGAGGCCGAGGACATCCGCTCGCAGATCGCCCCCCTTCTCGAGGAGCGCGTCCGGCGGCACGAGGCCGACGCGATGCTGTTCTCCGAGATGGACCGCCTGCGCGAATCGCTCGCCGAGTCGCTGCACGACCTCGCCGAACGCCTCCGGCACGCCGTCAAGAACTCGTAGGGATCCCGGCCCGGGGCCGGCGCCCTAACTCTCGTTTCTCAACACGTTGTTCACGGGTAGGGTCTGTTGCCCATCTGGGCCCAGATCGGTGAGGCTGGAGGTGTCTAACGCCAACGGCCAACCGAAGGAGCCCAGATGGAGCTTCACAACAATGCCCGAAGTTGCCCAG
>JAYRMU010000040.1:0-2710 GCA_041912555.1 Thermoanaerobaculia bacterium | reverse complement strand
GGACGCGAAGCTGAACCGCGAGGTGGCGATCAAGGTGCTGCCGGAGGCGGTGGCGGAGGACGCGGAGCGGCTGGCGCGGTTCCAGCGCGAGGCGCAGGTGCTGGCGTCGCTCAACCACCCGCACATTGCGGCGATCTACGGGCTGGAGAAGGCCGGCAGCGTCGAGGCGCTGGTGCTGGAGCTGGTCGAGGGCGAGACGCTCGCGGAGAAGATCGCGGCCGGCCCGCTGCCGATCGACGAGGCGCTCGCGGTCGCGCGGCAGATCGCCGACGCGCTCGAGGCCGCGCACGAGAAGGGGATCGTCCACAGGGACCTGAAGCCCGCCAACGTGAAGGTCACGCCGGACGGCAAGGTCAAGGTGCTGGACTTCGGGCTCGCGAAGGCTCTCACCGGGGACCCGTCGTCGCCGGATCAGACGCGCTCGCCGACGCTGACGGCGGCTGCGACGCAGGCGGGGGTCGTCCTGGGGACGGCGGCGTACATGTCGCCCGAGCAGGCGCGCGGGCGATCCGTGGACAGGCGCGCCGACATCTGGGCGTTCGGCGCGGTGCTGTACGAGATGCTCTCGGGCCGCAAGGCCTTCGAGGGCGAGACGGTCTCGGACACGCTCGCCGCCGTGCTGCGCGCGGACATCGACTGGGCCGCGCTGCCGCGCGACACGCCGTCCTCGGTGCGGCGGGTTCTGCGCCGGTGCCTCGACCGCGACCCGAAGACGCGCTTTCGCGACGTCGCCGACGCGCGCATCGAGATGGACGCGGTCCCGGAGCCGGCGCCGGTTGCTCCGGCCGCCCCGGAGCCGTCACGCTCGAGGCTCTGGCCGGTGGCGGTCGGGGTGCTCCTCGTGCTCGCCGCGCTCGGGTGGTGGAGAGTGCTCTCGACCCCCCGCGCGCCGTCGGTGGCGACGCAGCTCTCCCTCGTTCTTCCGGCCGGAGATCAGCTTCCGTACGACCAGGAACCGATGTTCACGCTTTCGCGGGACGGCCGCCAGATCGCCTATGTCGCGGAACGCGCGGGGACGCCCGCCCTGTATCTGCGCTCTCTCGACGCCGCCGAGGCAAAGCGCATCGAGGGCACGTCCAACGCGACGAGTCCTTTCTTTTCACCCGACGGCGGCTGGGTCGGATTCTTCGCCGATGGCAAGTTGAAGAAGGTCGCCGTCGGAGGCGGTCTCCCGATCGCGCTCGCCGACGTCTCGACTCCCAGGGGGGGCGCCTGGCTCGAGGACGGCTCGATCATCTTCAGCCCCGAATACACGTCGGGGCTCGTACGTTTGCCGGCCGGCGGAGGAAAACCCGAGGTCCTGACCCGGCCGGACGTGGCCCGCGGGGAACGGACGCACCGCTGGCCCGAGGCCCTGCCTGGAGGCGCGGACGTTCTCTTCACGGTCGGTCTGGTCAGCAGCCCGTCGGACTACGACGGCGCGGAGATCGCGGTCCTGAACGTGGGCAGTCGCAAGGTGCGCCGAGTCTTCGAGGGCGGGAGCATGCCTCGATACGTTCCCCCGGGTCGTCTCGCCTTCCTTCGCGGCGATTCGGTCCTGGTGGCCCCCTTCGATCCGGGCCGTGTCGCCGTCACAGGCGCGGCCGTTCCGGCGGTCGAGAAGGTCAGCGGAGATCTGGCGGGCGGCAGCGCGTACTACGCGACGGCGCTCAATGGAACGCTCGCTTATGCCCGGGGTGTCGCGCCCCAGGACCGCACGCTGGTCCTGGTGAATCGCAAGGGCGAGGCCGTCGACGTGCCGCTGTCCCCGCGCCACTTCCTGGCGCCGCGCTTCTCGCCGGACGCCAGGCGCCTGGCGTTCTCGGTCGGAGCGGGCACCGGAAGGGACGACGACGTCTGGACGTACGACATCGCGGGAGACATCCTGACCCGCCTGACGTTCGGCAACTCGGGCCTGGCGGCGGTGTGGTCTCCCGACGGCAAGCGGATCGCGTACGGCTCGATTCGCGGCGGGGCCGAGGGCATCTACGTGAAGGCGGCCGACGGCGGCGGGCGGGAAGAGGCGTTGCAGATTCTCAAGAGCAGCGCCGAGGTCCCGAGCGCGTGGTCTGCCGACGGGGGGAGCCTCGCGTTCCTGCGGCTCTCTCCGACGGTCGGCGTCTGGCTGCAGCCGCTCGGCGGAGAGTCCAGGGCCCGGGAGATCGAGCCGGGGGCGCTTACGGCAAGTCTTTCACCCGACGGACGGTGGATCGCTTTCCAGGCAAGCACGCCCGGCGACATCTTCGTCCGGCCGACCGACGGGTCGCCCGGGAAGTGGCAGATCACGACGGACGGAGGCTCCTGGCCAGTCTGGGTCGGGAACGAAATCTTCTTCCTTCGCGAAGGGGGCGACGTCCTCTCGGTCGAGGTCGAAACCCGCCCTGCGTTTCGAGCCGGAGCGCCGCGAATGGTCTATCCGGGCAAGGGACGATATGAGGTGCGGGGCCTGTATCCTCCGTTCGACGTGTCGAGCGACCGTCAACGCTTCGTGCTGATGAAGGCCAGCGCGCGGGCGGAGGCCGCCGGTCGCATCGACGTGGTCTTGAACTGGCCGGCGCTGCTGCAGCGGCTTGCGCCGGGAGGGACGAAATGACGCTCGCCTCCGGTACACGCCTCGGGCCTTACGAAATCCTGTCGCCGCTCGGTGCGGGGGGTATGGGCGAGGTGTACCGGGCGCGGGACGCGAAGCTGAACCGCGAGGTGGCGATCAAGGTGCTGCCGGAGGCGGTGG
>JAYRMU010000039.1:0-31361 GCA_041912555.1 Thermoanaerobaculia bacterium | reverse complement strand
GCGCACCGCCGGCCGGCTCGCCCGGATGCGGGCTCGACCGGCCGGCTGATCCCTCCACTGCGCTCCGGCTCCCGCGGCGTGAGCCTCCACCCTCGCTTCGCTCGGGTGACTTCTCACGCCGCGAGCGATTGGAAGAGATGGGCGTGAGGAGCCACGCTCTACCCCCTCTCCCTCCGGGACCCCGCCCACCAGAGGTAGACCCTCAGCAGTAGGGTGCGCCGTGCGGAGCACGGCGCTTTCGGGCCGGGGTGAGGGGCGCTGACCCGCCATTCCGGCAGCTTCGCCGCCGTCTTACCCCCTCTCCCTCCGGGACCCCGAACACCAGAGGCAGACCGTCAGCAGTAGGGCGCGCCGTGCGGAGCACAGCGCTTTCGGGTCGGGGGGAGGGGCGCGACTACGCCACGGTCACCCTAAAGCTTCGCCAGGAACTCCACGCCGCCGATCCGGTTTCCTTCCAGGACATCCAGGACCAGCTCCCCCTCGGTCGGATGCTTCAGGGTGATGTCCGTCTGCTCCGTCCACTCCGAGCCGGGCTCGTCCGGATCCGTGCGATTGACGAAGTGGATGTAGGCCGGGCTCTCCTGTTTCGCCATCGTGCAGGCCGCCAGCGCCGCCGGCAACCACGCCTCGTCGGGGTGCTGCTCTTTCGCGAGGTCGACCAGCCAGGCCGGATCGTAGGGCTTCCAGTCGCTCATGGTCTGCCTCCTGTGACGCTCGAGGCCGGCCTCGAGCGTCCGGGAAAGTCGTCGCCGCGCTGCGCCGCCGCCAGGCCCACCGACATTATTGTTCAGTCCCGGGAGGAGAGCGTCCCGGCGACTGACGCCCGCATGGCGCGGCCCCGTCGGAGGCCCGGGCCCGCCGCCTACCGAACGCGGGACTTGACCGTCGAGACCGTGGTCATCCGCCCGTCGGGCGAGACCTTCTGGAGGGTGGGATTGCCGAACACCCCGGAGAGAAACCCGGGAGTCGGAAAGCGCAGGTTCGTCAGCACGTAGAGATCGCCTCCCGCCAGGGTCAGCGCCGTCGGCGACCAGAACATGCCGAGGTGGGCGACCACCGCCGGCTTTCCGCCCGGGCTGAATCGCAGGATGGTCCGGCTGTCGCGATCCGCGACGTAGAGATAGCCGCGGCCGTCCACGACGAGCCCTGCGAGCGATTCGTAGTGCGCCTCTCCCGAGAGCCGGCCGCCGAAGAGGGAGGCGGGTCTTCCGTCGAGGGCGGTGACCTGGCCGTCCGGAAGGATGCGGCGGATCGTCCGGCCGTCGGAGAAGTAGAGCGTCCGGTCCGGCCCCCACGCCAGCGAGCCGTGCAGGTGCCCATAGGCGATGAACGGGTCCGTCCAGGCCGTCTCGTGGCAGGCGCTTCCGGCCAGCGGCGTCAGCCCGCCGTCGTCGCCGAGGCGGACGAGCTGGCAGTCCTTGACGTAGATGAGGTTCCCGCGCGCGTCGATCGTGAACACGGTGCCGGGGTAGCTCGCGGTCCGGCCGTGGCGCACCGACCGGAAGACCTCCTCGGCCCGGCCGCCCGGCTCGAGACGCCAGATCGTCGGATCGCCTCCGCCGGTCCCGCGATGCTCTCCGTAGATCGCCCCGGCGCCGTCGAGCACGAGGTGGTAGCTGTGCCGGTTGGCGAGGGCCACCGTGAGGGCGCCGGCCGGGTCCACCCGCCAGATCTTGTCGCGCACGTAGTCGGAGAAGTAGATGTCGCCGTTCTTCTCGACGACGATGCTCGCGAGGGAGTTGGCTCCGGCGAACGGCGCCCGCAGCAGGAGGGCCAGGGCGATCCCGGCCAGGGCCTTCTTCATCCGGCCGCGGCCAGCGCCAGCGTCGGGCCCGCCTCGCGGAAGCTCGACCGCAGCGCTTCGACCGCCCTCCCGTCCCACCAGTTCCTGCGGACGCCCCGGGTCAGCAGCTCGAAGGCCGCCGAGATCGGCAGGGCGTCGCGGTAGGCGCGCGAGCTCGTCATGGCGTCGAACACGTCGGCGACCGTCACGATGCGCACCATCATCGGGATGGACTCGCCCGAGAGGCCGTCGGGATATCCGGAGCCGTCCAGCTTCTCGTGATGGTGCCGGACGATCGGAAGGGTCTTCTTCATCGTCTTCATGTCGGACAGCAGGTCCTCGCCGACGCGGGGATGCTGCTCGATGATCGCCCGCTCGCCCGCGGTGAGGGGCGCCGTCTTGTAGAGGACCACGTCCGGCGTGACGATCTTCCCGACGTCGTGAAAGAGCGCGCCGCGGCGCATCTCGTCCCGTTCCGCGGCGTCGAAGCCGATCTTCTCGGCGATGCGGTCGGCGAACTCGGCCACCCGGCCGCTGTGGCCGGCCGTGTGCGGGTCGCGCGCGTCGATCATCTTGGCGAACGCCAGGATGACGCGCTCGGCATGCTCGTGCTCGTCGGCGAACTGCTTGAGCGTGACGAGGGCCCGCATCCGCGCGAGCAGCTCGTCGGTCGAAAAGGGCTTGGCGAGGAAGTCCGTCACTCCCTCGGCGTACGCGCGGAGCTTCTCGTCGCTCGTCGCCATGCCCGTCAGGATGATCACGGGAAGCAGCCTCGTCGCGGGGTTCGAGCGGATGCTCTGGAGGATCTGGTGGCCGTTCATGTCCGGCAGGTCGAGGTCGAGCAGGACGAGGTCCGGCGCCTCGGCCGCGACGCGCACGAGCGCGCTGGCGCCGTTCTCGCACTCCGACACGGCGTAGCCGAAGGGCGCGAGGAGCTGCCGCAGGAGGCGGCGCACCTGCTCGCTGTCGTCGACGACGAGGATGCGGATCGGGGTCTTCTCAATCGCGGACATGGGCTCCTCCTTGCCTGCGAGCCGGGGCGGTGAGTCTCTGGCCGGGGGCCGAAAGGCGGTACAACGTCTCCTGGATCGCGAGCCACTGCTCCTCGGAGACGACGACGGCGCTCGCGTCGTAGCTGGTCAGGCGCAGGGGCTGGCCGGAGCCGACGACGGTCTCGAAGACCTCGCCGATGCGGGCGCGGCTGACGGGCAGGCTCTTCACAGAACCCATCCGAGCTCGTCGCGGAGGACGCGCTGGGGCGCCGGCCGGGCCTGTCCGATGGCCATGGGCGCTCCGACGAACGACGGCGCCGCGTCGGGGACCGCGCGCAGGCGCTCGTCGTCCTCGGGCAGCCGCTCGAGCACGGCGCGAAACTCCTCGAGGAGCCGCCCGTCCCACCAGCCCTTGCGAACCTCGTCGTCCATGATGCGGAGGGCCTCGTCGCGCTGGAGCGCGCGGCGGTACACGCGCGGCATCGAGAGCGCGTCGAAGACGTCGCCGATGGTCGTGATCCGCGCCAGCAGGGGAATCGCCTCTCCCGCGAGGCCGTCGGGATAGCCCGAGCCGTCCATGCGCTCGTGGTGGTGGTAGACGATCGGGATGGTCGCCGAAAGCGTCTTCATGTTGACGAGCAGGTCGCGCCCGCGGACGGGGTGGCTCTGGATCTCCGCCAGCTCCTCGCTCGTCAGCGGCCCGGGCTTGCGCAGGACGCTGTCGCGGACCGCGATCTTCCCGATGTCGTGGACGAGCCCGCCGCGCCGAAGCGCCCAGAGGCTCTCGTTGTCGAGGCCGATCCGCTCGCCGAGCAGGCCCGCGTAGAGCGACACCCGCGAGCTGTGGCCGTACGTCGAGGGATCCCGGGCGTCGATGATGCGGGCGAGCGAGACGATCACTTCCTCCGCGCTCTCGAGCGCGTCGGTGGCCGCCTTGAGCTCCAGGAGGGCGCGCACGCGCGCGGTCAGCTCCTCGGGCGAGAACGGCTTGGGGAGAAAGTCCGTGACGCCGGTTTCGATCGCGCGCAGCTTGCCGGCCGGCGAGGCGTAGCCCGTGATCATCACGATGGGGATCAGGCGGGTCCGGGCTCGCGAGCGCATTTCCTCGATGACGTCGAAACCGCTCCTCTTGGGAAGATGCATGTCCACGAGCACCAGGTCCGGCGCCGCCGCCTCCACCTTCTCGAGGCCCTCTTCGGCCGACGCGGCCGTGTCCACGGCGTATCCCTCAGGGCCCAGCAGGAACGCGATGAGCTTGCAGATCGCGCCGTCGTCGTCGATCACGAGGACGGTCGGCTTGCGGCGGAGGCCGGGCGTCTCGGTTCGGATGCCGGCTGGAAGGCTCGGCCATCCCGATTCCTCCCTCGCGAGCGCTCCGACCTGCGTCATTTCCGTATCCCCCTGCGATACGAGAGAGCAACAGCGGTGCCACGCCCGCGGCGATGCGAAGTGTCACAGGATCAATGAGTTGTCGCGCTGCCCCTCGCCGCGGGGACCGTTCGGTCAAAATCTTCGAACGAGGGCGGGGCGAAGAATCCGACGACCGGGGCGTCAGTCGTGCCGCGCGAGACCGAGCCGCTTCAACTTGTAAGCGAGATCGCTGCGGGACAGGCCGAGTTTCCGGGCCGCCTGGGCGGCCACTCCGTCGGACGCCGCCAGCGCCTTGACGATAAGCGCCTTCTCGACGTCGTCCTCGACCGCGCGCAGCTCCAGGCTCTGGGGGAGCGACTGGATCCAGCTCTCGAACGGCGAGCCGCCGTTGCCGGGAACGCCGGCTTGCAGCGCGGGAAGCTCGGGCGCGTCGATGGTCGCTCCGCTCGAGAGGATCGCGGCGTGCTCGAGGATGTTGCGCAGCTCCCGGACGTTGCCGGGAAAGTCGTAGGCCGACAGGCGCTCGATCGCGGCGGGGGTCAGCGCGGGCGCGCGCATCTTCAGGTCCCGCGCAATCCGCGCGAGCAGGTCCTCCGCCAGCGCGGGAATGTCCTCCCGGCGGTCGCGCA
This sequence comes from Thermoanaerobaculia bacterium, assembly GCA_041912555.1. GTDB lineage: Bacteria > Acidobacteriota > Thermoanaerobaculia > UBA5066 > Gp7-AA6 > DAHUXD01. Next base: position 26,586 of record JAYRMU010000039.1, on the reverse strand, counting down.
GGGGCGGCACGCGGATGGGGACCACCGCGAGGCGGTAGTAGAGGTCTTCGCGGAACTGTCCCTCCTTGACCCGCTGGAGCAGGTCGCGGTGCGTGGCGACGACGATGCGCACGTCCACGTGGCGCGGCCGCGCCGAGCCGACCCGCACGACCTCGCCGGTCACGAGCACCCGCAGGAGCTTCGCCTGGAGGGGGAGCGACATCTCGCCCGCTTCGTCGAGGAACAGGGTTCCGCCGTGGGCGGCCTCGAAGACGCCGGCGCGCGCCCGGTCGGCTCCCGTGAAAGAGCCCCGCTCGTGGCCGAAGAGCTCGCTCTCGAGGAGGGTCTCCGAGAACCCCGCGCAGTTGACGGGCAGGAACAGCTTGTCGGCGCGCGGGCTGGCGTCGTGCAGCGCCTTGGCGACGAGTTCCTTGCCGCTGCCGGTCTCGCCCACGACGAGGACGGTCGCTTCCGTGCGGGCGATCCTCAGGATCAGCCGCCGCAGGTCCTCCATCAGCTTGCTCGGCCCCACGAGCGGCCCGGCCGGGGACAGGCGCCGCACCTGTCCCTTGAGCGTCTCGTTTTCGCGAACCAGGCTGGAGCGTTCGGCGGCGCGGTCCACCATGGCGACGACCTGTTCGGGAAGGAACGGTTTCGACAGGAAGTCGAAGGCGCCGGCCTTCATGGCTTCGACGGCGAGCTGGATGGTGGCGACCCCCGTCAGGAAGATCACGGGGATGGCCGGGTCGCTCTCGCGCGCGGCTTCGAGGACCTCGAGACCGGTGCCGTCGGGCATCTGCTGGTCCGTCACGACGACGTCCACTTCCCGGGCGGCGAGGAACTTGCGCGCCTGGGCCACGCCGCCGGCCTCCAGCACCTCGCGCCGGGGGTCCTCGAGGATGGACAAAAGCAGGCGCCGAACGGAAGGCTCGTCGTCGACGATGAGGATGCGCGTCACGTCAGCTCCGGCCCTGCGCTCCGAGAATTTCACCGACCTTCCGCGTGAGCGCGCTCGCCGAGAAGGGCTTCTGGAGAAAGTGAGCGTCCGACTCGAGCATACCCTTCTGAAGGATCGCTCCCCCGGCATACCCCGAGATGAAAAGGGTTCGGGTCTCGGGGTGAACGCCCGCAAAGAGCGCCGCGAGCTCCGGGCCTCCGATTCCGGGCATGACCATGTCGGTCAGGAGAAGCCGGATGGGCCCGGGATGGCTCCTCGCCAGGGCGAGAGCGGCTTCGCCTCCCGGCGCTTCGAGCACGGTGTAGCCGGCATCCTCGAGGGTCGTGCGGAGGAAGGCGCGGACCGCGCCCTCGTCCTCGACGAGCAGGATCGTGCCGGTGCCTTTCTGGATCGGGGGCGATTGTTCGAGCGCTTCCCGCGGCATCCCCGCCGGCTCGGCCCGGGGCAGGTAGACGTTGAACGTGGCGCCACGGCCGGGCTCGCTGTAGACCCAGAAGAATCCCCCGCTTTGCTTGACGATGCCGAAGGCCGTGGAGAGCCCCAACCCCGTTCCTTTACCGGCTTCCTTCGTCGTGAAGAAGGGCTCGAACATGCGCAGGCGCGTCGCCTCGTCCATTCCGACGCCGGTGTCGGTGAAGCTGATGCAGACGTAGCGTCCCGGCTTCGCCTTCAGGGTGGCCGCCGGGGCGTACCCCCCGTCGACGTCGGCGTTGCGGGTCTCGATGGTCAGCGTGCCTCCGTCCGGCATGGCGTCGCGCGCGTTGACGGCCAGGTTCATGAAGACCTGGCCCATCTGTCCCCGATCGACCCGCACCGAGCCGGCGGCCTCGTCGAGGGCGGTCCGGACGCGGACGTCTTCTCCGATGATGCGCTCCAGGATCTTCTGCGACTCGCGCACGAGGTCGTTGGGATTCACGACCTCGGCGACGAGGATCTGCTTGCGGCTGAAGACGAGGAGCTGGCGCGTCAGGTCGGCCGCGCGCTCGGCCGCGCGCCGGATCTCGGACGCGTGCTCGCGCTCGGTCGAATCGGCCGGCAGCTTCGCGCAGAGAAGGTCGCCGTAGCCGAGGATCGCGGTCAGCAGGTTGTTGAAGTCGTGGGCGATGCCGCCGGCGAGGCGCCCGACGGCCTCCATCTTCTGGGCCTGGATGAACTGGCTCTCCAGCAGCTTCTTTTCCGTGACGTCGTGCTGCACGGCGATGAACCCGAGCACCCTGCCTCCGGGGTCGAAGATCGCGTTGGCCGAGATCTCGGCCGTGATCAGCCTTCCGTCACGCGCCCTGTTCGTCATCTCACCGCGGTACCCGGCGCCCGAGAGCATCGCCTTCCAGAACCCCTCGTAGAAGGGCCGGTCGTGCCTTCCGCTCTTCAGGATCCGGGGCGTCTGCCCGAGCACGGCGTGGCACGGGTGGCCGTAAACCTTCTCGAACGCGGGGTTCACGAAGATCATCTTCCCGGTCACGTCGGTGATCAGCACGACGTTTTCTGCCTGCTCGACCGCCCGAAGCAGCTTGAAGGCGAACTCGCTCGCGCGCTTCTGCTCGGTGAGGTCTCGGGCAATTGCGGAAGCGCCGATGACGGCGCCGCCGGCGTCCCGAATCGGGGACAGCGTCAGAGAGACCGGGAGCCGCGTCCCGTCCTTGCGGCAGCGAACGGTCTCGAAGTGCCGCAGCGTCTGTCCTCTCATGACCCGTGAAAACGCCTCGGCGGTATCCTCGGTGGCCTCGGGGGGGACGTGGAGCGAGAGCATCTGCCCGATGGCCTCGAACCGCGTGAACCCGTAGAGGCGTTCGGCCCCGCGGTTCCAGCTCGTGATCCGTCCCTCGAGGTCCACGCTGTTGATCGCGTCCTCCGAGTCATCGACGATGCGGGCGAGCAGGTCCGCGTCGGCGCTCACGGTGCTTCTCCGGCGCCGCGAGTCCGGTCCCGGGAGAGACCCCGTGCGTCCGGCGCTTCCCGGGTACGGCGTTTCAATTTCGGTCGCATCCGAAGTTGTGCATGGCGCGGACAGTATGACTGACGGTCAGGTCCTGGAACAGGCGCCGTTCAGGAATTCGTCGCCTGCCCGCCGGGTCCCGAGATCCGAACGGCGAATCCACGCGAACAGGATGAAACGTCGGCCTGCCAGTCGGGAATCGGTCGCTTGACGATTTGCGTGTCGTACGGAGTACGACCCCGCGAGCCCTCCCTAGAGCAGGCGGTTCTGGACGGCGTACCCGGTCAGGTCCGCGTTCGTGTTGAAGCCGAGCTTGTCGAGGATCCGCGTCCGGTGGGTGCTGACGGTCTGCGGGCTGAGCGCCAGCATCTCGGCAATTTCCTTGACCGTCTTGCCCGAGGCCAGGAGCAGGAACACCTGGTACTCGCGGTCGGAGAGGCGCTCGTGGGGGGAGCCCTCGTGGCGGGGCGTCAGCTCGATCGCGGATGCGAGGCGCTCGGCGAGCGATGGGCTGACGTAGCGGCCTCCCGCGAGGACCTTCTGGACGGCTCCGACGAGGTCGCGCGAGGCCGCCTGCTTGTTCAGGTAGCCGGCGGCCCCGGCCCGGATCATCCGCACGGCGAACTGCTCCTCCGAGTACATGCTCAGCACCAGGATGGGGGTCGCCGGGCGCGACTGGCGCAGCGCCTTCAGCACGTCGAGCCCGCTCTTGTCCGGGAGCGAGACGTCCAGGATGATGACGTCCCACGTCTCCTCGCGCACTAGCCGCTCCGCCGCCTGCGCGTCCGCGGCCTCTCCGAAGATGGTCGCCGGCAGGGCATCCGCGAGAATCTGCTTGAGCCCCTGCCGGACCACCGGGTAGTCGTCGACCAGCAGGATCCGGCTCATGACGGGAATTTCAAGGACACACGTGTTCCCTGGCCGGGAGAGCCGCGCACCGACACCATGCCGCCGAGCGCGCGCGCCCGCTCCCGCATTCCGACCAGGCCGAGCGATCGGGCGTCCGCCGCGCGCTCGGCGGGGATTCCGCGGCCGTCGTCCCGGATCTCGAGGAGGAACCCGCCGGGGTCGCGGCGGACGCTGACCTCGACCCGCGAGGCGCCGGAGTGCCGCGCGACGTTCGTGAGGGCTTCCTGCAGGATCCGGAACGCGGCGGTCGACCGCGCGCGGTCGAGGCCCGGCTCCCCGAGATCGGAGACGAGATGCCCAGCGATGCCGGCGCGCTTCTCGAATTCGCGGAGATACCACTCGACGGCCGCCTCCAGTCCGAGCTCGTCGAGGATCCCCGGGCGCAGCTCCGCGGCGATGCGCTGGACCGTTCCGTGCGTCGCTTCCAGGAGCGAAGACATCGACGCGAGCATTTCGGAGAGCTCATTGGTCCCCGGACCCGCCGGCCGCAGGAGCGCGCGCTGCATCCAGGCGACGTTCATCTGGAGGACCGTCAGGGCCTGGCCGACCTCGTCGTGCACGTCCCGCGCGATGCGGGTGCGCTCCTCTTCGCGGATCACCCGGAGACGCTCGGAGAGGGCGCGGAGCTCGTCCGTAGATTCCTTGAGCCTCTCCTCCGCCAGGTGGGCGCGCGTGACGTCGGTGACGACGCCGACGTACTCGACGACGGCGCCGGAGGGGTCGAGCGACGGGTGGGCCTGGCTGTGGACGTAGCGGACGGACCCGCCCGGGCCGCGAATGCAGAACGTGGTGTCGATGTCGGTCCCGCCGGCGATGGCACGTTCGATTTCGGCCTTCACGCGCGGCGCGTCGTCCGGAACGATCCGGCCGAGGAACACGTCGATCGAGGGGCTTTCGCCGGCATCGACGCCGAAGATGCGGAAGGTCTCCTCCGACCAGAACAAGGCGCCCGAGCCGATCTTCCAGGCCCAGCTGCCCGTCTGGCTCAGCCGCTGCCCTTCGCGCAGGTAGGCGTCGCTCGCGCGGAGCGCCATCTCGAGCCTCTTGCGCTCGCTGATGTCGCGGACGATGGCGAGGTGGGATCCGGGAAGGATGTGCGTCCGCGCCGTGAACTCGACGGCGAGGGTCGAGCCGTCGGGTCGCGACACGCCCCATTCGCCGTGGAGGCTTCCCGACCGGAGAAATTCGGCGAAGGTCTTCGGGAAATCGAACCCCGGCGCCGTGACGGCCGCGATGGACAGCCCGATGAGGTCCTCCCGCGATCGGCCGAGCATCGCGCAGGCGGCGGGGTTGGCGTCCACGTATCGTCCGTCGTCCCCGATGAGGAAAATCGCGTCGAGCGCGGAATCGAAGATCGCACGGAAACGCGTTTCGCTCCGTCGCAAGGCTTCCTCAGCCTCGACGCGTTCGCTGATGTCCCTTCCGAGGCTCAGCCGCGTGCCGTCCGAGAGGATGGATCGGGTCCAGGACGTATGAAGCCGCCTTCCGTCGCGCGTCCGCGTGACGACGTCTCTCCAGCCGTGCCGTCCTTCCCGGATCATGTCGAGGACGCGCCGGTGATCGGCGGGGTCGGGATAGATCTCGCGGAGAATGTCCACGCCGCGCGCTTCCTCCATCGACCAGCCCAGGACGCGCTGCCACTCGCGGTTGGCGAAGAGGAGCCGGCCGTCCGGGTCGTAGCACGAGATCAGGACGGGACTGTGGTCGAAGATGGCCTGGAGCAGCTCGATCTCGTTGCGAAGCCCGTGGCGCTTTCGGGGCGGCCGGGCGGCGTCCCCGGAGAACGGCGGCCTCTCGGTGCGCTCCGGGCTCATGACGTTGTCTCCAATCTCGACAGTCCGTCTCTCGCGCGCCCAACATCCGCCTGCGGCCCCGCGAGCCCGCATTTTCGAAGGAGATGTTGACCTTTGAGGAGTCTAGCCGAAGAACGCGGTCGTGCCGCTCGATTCAGGTGTTCGCACGACGCGTGAAGCCGTCCGCGCTCCACTCTTCGCTGCCGACGCCGTTGTGTACGAAGAAGAGGCCGTCCGGGTCGTACCGCTTCTTCACGCCGGCGAGCCTCGGGTAGTTGGAGCCCCAGTAGGACCGCTGCCAGGACTTGTCAAAAAAGTTGGCTTCCGACACGTAGGCTCCGGCGTCGGGGACGATCGCGCGCAGGGCGGAGGCGCCGGCCGCGATCGAGGCGGCCATCTTCCGGCCGGCGGCGGGATCGGGTTCGTGGCCGGGCAGGCCCGGGGCGCTGTGGGGAGCGCCTCCGGCGATGAGCGCGAGCGCGAAGGCGTCGAGGACGGCCGGGTTCATCGCGGTGTCCCGCGCCGCCGCGACCCGGTCCTCCGGGGCGCCGGCGAGCCCCTTGTTGAAGTGCAGCTGGACCTCGAAGTGGCGGGTGCTCTCGAACAGGGTCGCGGCGAGAAGGTCTCCCCGGGAGAGCAGGCTGGCAGGCAGCCAGAGGGACTCGTAGCCGTACACGAAGACGTTGACCTCGACCTGGTTTCCCGCCCACGAGACGTTGGCCGCGGGCGCCCCCGGGCGCGGGTCGGCGACGACCGTGTCGGGAAGGACGCGCCGGCGGTACTCCGGGTCCCAGTAGTGCCGCGCCGGGATGGCCGTGATCGTCGGCCTCTGCGTCACCGTGAAGTCCGACGGCGCGGCCGCGATCGCGTCGAGAAACGGCTTCCAGACGGCCTCGGCCTTCGCCCCGTCGAGTCCCTGGAACACCATGTGGATCTGCAGCGTGTTGTCGGCCCCGAAGGTCACCGACTCGCCCCAGTGCGGGTTGAAGAGCGACGTCTCGTAGAAGGACAGGAAGGCGCCGATCAACTTCCGGAACGCGCCGTCGGAGCTCGCGCGGATCGCGCCGTGGACGGTGCCGAAGAAATCGGGCAGGTCGTGCGTCGCGAGCGTCACGCGGGTCACGACGCCGAGGCTGCCGCCGCCCCCGCCCTTGAGCCCCCAGAAGAGGTCGGGATGGGTGCAGGCGTTGACGGTGCGCAGCGCGCCGTCGGCGGTCACGATCTCGGCCTGGAGCAGGCTCGCCGCCGCCATGCCGTAGTTCTTCGAGAAGCTGCCGAAGCCCCCGCTCTGGATGAGGCCCGCCACGCCGACCGTGGCGCAGCCGCCGCCCTGCACGTACCGGCCCGCGCGGGTCACGACCGCGTCGTAGGTCGGCATCCACCGGGCGCCGGCCTCGACCGTCACGGCGCGGCGGGGCGGGACGCCCGCGCAGCCCTCCGGCACGAAGGCGTCGTGCACGACGATCGCGTTCATCTCGCGGGTCCAGACCAGCAGCGAATCCGCCGCGTTCGACGTGCCCTGGTAGCTGTGGCCGCCTCCCTTGACGACGAGCCGGAGACCGTTTTCCCGCGCGAAATCCACGGCCGCCATGACGTCGGCGGCGCTCTTCGCGGGGATCGCCCAGGCGCTCGGCGCGGACGTCCAGGCGTCGAGCCAGCCCGACGTCTGCGTCCCGCCCGGCTGCTCGCCGATGAAGTACGGGTTGGCCATCTCGACGATGCGCTCCGAGCAGGCCGCGCTCGAGGGCGCTTGCCGGCAGGGCTCGAGCGGCGAGGGCACGGGGATGAGGCGCCCTCCGACCTGCTTCTTCAAGGCGTCCCACTTCGCGGCCGACGGCCAGTCCGGATCTCCCGGACGAACGCGGCGCGGGGCGGGGGGCGCCGCGGCGGAGGCGGTGGCGTCGATCCGCGCGGGTAGGGAAGACAGGGCGGGAAGCGCGCCGAGGCGCTTGAGGAAGGTGCGTCGGTTCATGCCGGCATGCCCTGCGGGGACGCTACCATGGCCCGCCACGGACGCGGCGCCGGGCGACGACCAGAGGAAAAGAAAAGAGGCGGGGACTTGCCCCGCCTCGAAAAATCCGAATCGAAGACCGACTCAGTAGCGGGAACGTCCGCCGCCGCCGCCGCTCTCGTTCTTCGGCCGAGCCTCGTTGACGGTCAGGGACCGTCCGCCGAACTCGGTGCCGTTGAGCGACATCGCCTGCTTGGCCTGGTCCGCGTTGCTGAACTCGACGAATCCGAAGCCCTTGGACTGGCCCGTATCGCGGTCCGTGATGACACGGGCCGAATCCGGGGTGCCGAACTTGGCGAACATGTCCTGGAGCTGGTCGTCGGAGATGTTGTACGGGAGGTTGCCTACGTAAAGCTTCATCGGGGTCCATCCTTTTCGCCGGACGAAAGTTCAATGACCGAAAACACCGCCGGCGCGGCGAATCGCATTCTCGTGGTTTGTCGTTCGGAGGTTGTCAGATCGGATCTGGCAAAAGGCGAGCGAGCCGAGAACGGGGAGAGAGTATCACAGTCCGAGGGAACCCCCGCGGGGCGTGGCTTTCGGGCTCGCCGCGCTCCGTTCCCGGTCGTCAGCGGCCCGCGCGAGCCGATCTCCCGTCAGCGGGCGGCCCTCGCCGGGGAACTCGCAGGAGACTTGCCATGGACGAGCGGGCGGCCGGCGCATGGGCCCCTCCGTGCGCGCCTTAAGATGAACGGACGACCGATGGGCGGAATGACGGGACGCACGGTTCTCGTGACGGGCGCGACGAGCGGGATCGGCCGCGAGACCGCCCGCCAGCTCGCGCGGCTGGGCGCCCGCGTCGTCCTCGGGGTTCGCGACGAGGCGCGCGGCGCCGAGGCGGCCTCCGTCATCGCGAGGGACGGGGGCGCGGCGGAGGTCCTGCTCATCGACCTGGCTTCCTTCCAGTCGGTGCGCGGCGCCGCGGCGAAGCTGGCGGCCGCGCATCCGGCGCTCGACGTCCTCGTCAACAACGCCGGCGTCGCCGTCCGGAAGCGCCGGCTCTCGGCCGACGGCCACGAGCTGACCTGGCAGACGAACTTCCTGTCCGGCTATCTGCTGACGCGCCTGCTTCTGCCCGTGTTGAGGAGAGGAGCGAAGCCGCGCGTCGTCAACGTCAGCTCGGACGCGCACCGCACCGGCCGGATTCCCTGGGACGACCTCGAGCTCGAGCGGGCGTACGGCGGCTACCGCGCCTATTCCAATTCGAAGCTCGCCCAGATCCTCTTCACGCGCGAGCTCTCGCGGCGCGAGCCGGGGATCGCCGTCAACGCGGTCCACCCGGGCGCGATCGCGACACGCGTCTGGCGGGACGTGCCGCAGCCCCTGCGCGCGCTGATTCTCGCCGTGACGGCCTCACCGGAGCGGGGCGCGGGCCCGGTGACGCGCCTCGCCTCGGATCCGGGGCTCGACGGCGTGACCGGACGCTTCTTCAGCCGCTTCCGCGAGGCCGCGCCGACCGCGGCCGCGTCGAACGACGCCGACGCCGCGCGCCTGTGGGACGTGGCGGCGGCGCAGACGGGACTCGGTTCGGACTAGCCGGCCGGCCCGAGCCGAGCGACGCGGCGGGGAAGGCCGCTTCTGCCGGAGCGCGCGGCGCATTCGGACGGAGGTTGCCGCTGCCGCGTGTCGCCTTCCTGCGCGCTTTGGGCGTGTGATCCGCGCGGGGAACACCCCGGAGGCGATCAGGAGTCCATGCCGCCTAGGGGACGACGACGATGGTGCCCCGTTCGCCGTGGGCCCTGCAGTAGTAGTGAAAAGTCCCCGCTCGAGGGAACACGTGCGAGAACTGGGAGCTCACCAGGCCCGAGTCCCAGTTGCCATCGGGAGCGCCCCACGAACCGGAAGTCGTCGAGTGAGGTCCCTGCGCGAACATGAACCAATGAACCGCTCCTCCCGCCGCGACGTAGACGGTGGACGGGCTGAACGAGCAGGTGGAGCGACAGCCCGCCCGCACGAGACCCGGTCCCGGCGTGGGCACGGGGGGCGTCGGTGTCGGGGGGGGCGAGCGGACCGGGCGCGGCGTGCGGGTTGCGGTCGGAGTCGGGGTCGGTGTTCCGGTCGGAGTGACGGTCGGCGTCGGCGTGGCCGTCGGGGTCGGACAGAAGGAGAAGGCGGACGTGTCCTGGATCGGAAGGAAGGGCGCGCCGAGCGGGTTGGTGTAGGTGCGGATCTCGCCGGTGAACGTGTCCGTGACCTCGAGTTGAACCCTCACGGCCGTCATCCCCGTCGCGAAGAACCACTGGCCTCGCCCGAGGGCGCAGGCGTCGAGCGCCTTGACGACCAGCTCGACGTTGGAGCGGTCGAAGAACCAGAAGTATCCGGATTCGGAAGTCAGCGAAACGGCGTGAGCGGCTCCAGTCCTGCCCGCGGCACTCTGCCAGATCGCCTCGACCAGGAACCTCCCGCCGATGCACAAGGCCGTTTCGCTCCCGGTGCAGCCGAGGTCGAGCTGGGAGCGCCTGGCAGGCTGCGGAGCGGCCGAGACCGGTGCGCGGTCGTCGTCCCCTGGCTCCTCGGGACTGCGTTCCGAGAGGGTCGTGGCGACGGCGGGACAGCTCGAGAGCGAGCTCACGTCCACGATGGGCCTGAACGCGACGCCCTGCGGGTTGGAGTAGGTCGTGCTTCGCCCGCTCACCGTGTCGGCGACCGTGATCGCAACCTCGAGATCGGTCAGGCCTCCGGCGAAGAACCAGTAGCGCGCGTTCATCGAACAACCGTCGAGAGTCTTGACCACGACTTCGACGTTGTCGGGATCGAGGAACCAGAAGTAGCCCGAGTCCGGCGTCAGGCGGACCGCGTGGGCGGGACCCGAGGAGCCGTCGGGCTTTTTCCAGGTTGCCGAAACGAGGAATCGGCCCTCCTGGAGACACAGCGCGGAGTCGGTCGAACAGTCGGCGGGGTTGGCCGATAGCGCGGCGTTCCCGGAGCGATGGGAGGCCTCCGCCGCCGCCGAGTTGAGGATGGCCACCGAGAGGAGCACCAGGGCCTGGAGCGTAGCGTGCGCCCGAGTTTGGAGTGTCGTCTTCATGATGAATCTCCTCTTTCCACCATTCAAAGGCGACAACGGGCGGGAAAGGCACTCACCGAACGGCCGTTTGATAGACTTTTCGTCAATCCGAGCCTCGATGCCGACAACTGAGGACGACGTTGCTGGAGTCGCCGCCCCTCCGGGCGAGGCAGTCCTCGCGTCGCTCGCCGGCCGGCTGCCGCTCCACGCCGGATTGACGGGGGTGCGGTGACCCCCGATCGCTGGCGGCGGGTCCAGGAGGTCTTCGCGGCGGCGACGGAGCGAGGGCCGGAAGCGAGGGCAGCCTACCTCGACGAGGCCTGCCGGGACGATCCGGACCTGCGGACCGAGGTCGAGTCGCTCCTGTCCTCCCTCAGGGCGGCTGCCACGGATTTTCTGGAGTCCCCGGCGATCGAAGGTGTGCCCGCGTTGTCGCCGGCTGGCCAGGGCGGGCCCCGGGCCGTCGGCAAGGGGACGCGCCTCGGCCCTTACGAGATTCTGGCTCCGCTCGGCGCGGGCGGGATGGGAGAGGTCTACCGGGCAAAGGACGAGCGACTCGGGCGCGAGGTGGCGATCAAGGTCCTCTCGGCGGAGCTGTCGGAGGACGCGTCGCGCGTCAGGCGGTTCGAGAAGGAGGCCCGGTCCGCCTCGGCGCTGAACCACCCGAACATCGTGACGGTCTACGAATTCGGGTCTTCGGACGGGCTGTCCTACATCGCGATGGAGAAGGTGGACGGCGAGACCTTGAGGAAGCTCATCTCGAGCGGCCCGGTCCCGATCAAGAAGCTTCTCGCGTTCGCGCCCCAGATCGCCGATGGCCTGGCGCGGGCGCACGAGGCCGGGATCGTGCACAGGGACCTGAAGCCCGAGAACGTGATGGTGACGAGGGACGGGCTCGTCAAGATCCTCGACTTCGGCCTCGCCAAGCTCGTGTCCTCGGGCTCGGGCAGCGACGAGGGCTCGAAGCTGCCGAACATGTCGGCGACGAACCCGGGCGTGATCCTCGGGACGGTCGGGTACATGTCGCCCGAGCAGGCGAGCGGCGAGCGCGTCGACTTCCGCTCGGACCAGTTCTCCTTCGGCTCAATCCTGTACGAGATGGCCACGGGCAAGCGGGCCTTCCAGGGCAGGACGCCGATCGACGTTCTCGGGGCGATCCTGAACGACGAGCCTCCGCCGATCGCGGAGGTCAGTTTTCAGACACCGACGCCGCTGCGCTGGATCATCGAGCGCTGTCTTTCCAAGGAGCCGCGGCAGCGCTACTCCTCGACGGACGACCTCGCTCGCGACCTCGCGACGCTGCGCGACCACCTGTCCGAAGCCACGTCCGGGGCGGGGGTTGCGGCATCCCGCCCGCGACGGAGGTGGGTCGTCGGGCTCCTTCTCGCAGCAGCCGCCCTCGCGATCGCCGTCCTCGGCCTGATGCGCCAGCGCGCTCCGATCGCGCAGCCGCGCCCGATTCGATTTGTCATCCGGGCGCCGCGCGAAACCGGGTTCTGGGGCTCGTGGGCCTTTTCGCCGGATGGATCGGCGCTGGCCTTCGTCGCCGCCGGCAAGGACTCGCCGAAGGTCTGGTTGCGGCCGATGTCGGCGATGGACGCGCGGCCCGTGCAGGGAACGGAAAAGGCGGATTCCGTCTTCTGGTCCCCCGACGGCAAGACCCTCGGCTTCTTCGCGAACGGCAAGCTCTGGCGGGTGAGTACCGAGGGCGGAGTTCCCGCTCCGGTGTGCGACGTCGCCAGGGACCCCTTCCACGCGGGGACCTGGGGAGCGGACGGACAGATTCTCTTCTCCGCCGACACGGGAGAAGCGATCTACCGCGTCTCGAGCGCCGGCGGAACGCCAACCGCCCTGGTCCGGACCGATCGCGCCAGGGGAGAAACCCAGGTTCTCTGGCCCGAGTTCCTGCCCGACGGAAAGCGATTCCTCTACTTGCGCCGGGACGCCCGCGGCGGAATGCTCATGCTCGCTGCGCCCGACGGCGCTTCTCGATCGCTCTTCCCGGTGCTCTCCCGGGCCGACTACATGGAGCCCGGCTATCTCGTCTTTACTCGCGGGCAGACGCTCCTCGCCCAGCGTTTCGACTCCCGGGTCGGCGCCGTCGTCGGGGAGCCCTCGTCGCTCGCGGAGGGCGTTGCCTACGAGATGAGAACCGCCTGGGCCAGGTTCGCCGCGTCCCGCAGCGGCGCCATCGCGTACCAGACTCAAGGCGCCATCGGGCAGGCGCGTCTGGCGTGGTTCGACCGGTCCGGAAAGGTCGAGGAGGTCGGCCGGAAGCAGGACTCGGGCATGGTGGCCATCGACCCGGCGGGGCGAAGAGCGCTCTTCTCCCGGCGACGGGCGGACACCATGAACCGCAACTTGTGGATCCTGGACCTCGAGCACAACGTCGAGGCGCGTGTCACCCCCGACGACACGAACGAAGAGAGCGGCCGCTGGCTTCCGGACGGCAAGTCCATCGTTTACAGCGCGGAGGTGGGGGGCCTGTCTCAGCTGCGGCGGCGGGATCTCGACACCGGAATGGTGACCGCCCTGTTGCCCCCGGCCAACTTTCAGGAAGCCGGCCCTCTCATGCCGGGCGGCACTCAGCTGGCTTATACGACCCTCAACGGCTCGGGGGTCGCCGAAATGAGGCTGGTCTCCCTGTCCGGGGACCAGAAGTCGGTGCCCTTCATCCAGGCGGGGTTCAACGAAGGCGGCGTCCAGATTTCTCCGGACGGGCGATTCATCGCGTTCGCCCGGGATGACGCCGGCGGCCGCGACGAGATCTACGTCGCGCCGATTACGAACCCGACGCAAAGGACGCGCGTCTCCTTCACGGGCGTGAAGCACGGCACCTGTCTGTGGAGCCGCAACGGGAAGGAGATCTTGTACCTGACCTTCGACCGGCGGCTCATGTCCATTCCGATTCGCACGGAACCGGCGCTCTCGGCCGGCGAACCGACGGTCCTCCTGACGTTCAAGGAGGGCGAGGACTGGGAGTACTTCGACGTGTCGCCGGACGGGAAGCGATTTCTCGCCGTGGTTCCCGAGGCCGCGGCCGACACCGAGGAGCATCCCCTCAACGTCGTTCTGAACTGGCCGGCGGAGGCTGCAGCGCGCTAGCTCGCCACGCTCAAAAGTCGGCCTGCAGGCTCAATCGCAGAATGCGCGGGCTCTGGATCTGGACGATCTGGCCGAAGGACGTCAGCGGAGTGAACGCGGGAGGCGGGGGCCGGCCCCCCGGATATCCGCCAGGGGCGTCGTAGGTTCCCACCGTCTGTTCGCTCTGCAGCACCGTGTTCGCGTTGGCGACGTTGAAGAGCTCGGCAGCCAGAGTGACGGCTACGGGTCCGATCGCCACGCTCTTCTGGAGCCGAAAGTCGAGCTCGTAGACGTTGTCGTAGCGATAGGTATCCACGCGATCGATCAGGATGTCCAGGGGGCCCGTGAGGGCGTCGTTCGTGTTCACGGCGACCCGATAGGGCTTCGGGTACCCCTGTCGCCCGAAGACGTTGACTCCGAAGGCCAGGCCCCAGGGTCCCTGATAGAGGCCGCTGACGTTGAATTGCCAGCTCCCGTTGAGGAACGGTCCGAGGTTCTGGCCGCCGGCGAGGCCCCCGTTGTCGTTCGGCCCGGACATCCAGAGATTGTTCGGGTCCTGGATCGATCCTGGCGTCAGGGATTGCCGGAAGCTGTTCCATCCTGCGTTGGCGCGCAGCGCCCAGTGGCTGGAGAGGCGCTTGACGACCGAGAGATCGAGGCCGAGGTACCGCTGGGTCGCCTCGGGGCGGTTGAGCAGCTCGTTGCCGGTCGGCGCCACCTGGAGATCGAGAATGTAGAAAGGTTCCTCGAAATCGACCCGGGAGCCGTTTTCGGTGAACCACCCTGCTGCCCGGCCGCCGAGCGAATACGAAGAGAGGCTCGTCCCCGCCGGGACCTGCTCCAGCAGGCGGCTCGTGGTGCGATACGAGAACGTGCCGGACACCGCCAGCTCGTCGCCGACCTGTTGATCGACGCCCGCCGTGATCTCGCTGGTCAGGGGCGTCCGCAGCCCCGGCTGGGCTCGGTTGGGATTCGCGCCGACGGCTGCCGGATCGACCCCCTGGTAGAAACCCCGGGGCTTGCCGAAGGAGATCTCGTTGGGTTGGACGTCGTTGTCGCCATTCCGATCCCGCCAGACGTAGTAGTAGCCGTTCATCAACATCTCTCCCGGCGCGAACGCGAAGAGGCCGGCGTTCAGCTGATCCGCAAAGCGCGCATAGGAGGCGCGCAGCAGGGTTCTCTTCCTTCCGCCGAGCGCGTAGGTGGCCGAGACCCGGGGCTGCCAGTCCGTGAAGCGGATCTGCCAGACGTCGGATCCGTGGTACGAGACTTCCGGGAGACCGGGAAAGTCCCCGCCGTCGGCGCCGCAGTTCGTGCAGGGTGCCGCGAACACCAGGTTTGCCGGCGACGACGTCGGACGGTTCCTCAACTCCTGGAGGTCGTATCGCAGGCCGGCGGAGACCGTGAGGTTCCCCGCGGTCAGCGTGTCGCCGATCGTGCCCGTCCAATACTGGATCACGAAATTCGGACGGCCGCCCCTGGAGAGCAAGGCAACACCCGGGTCCCACCAGGTCCCGCCCTGGTTCTGGCTGCCGGGCAGGCCCGTGCCCGACGTGGCGGACACCTGACGGTAGTTGAAGCTGACCTTCAGCTCGTGGTTGACCCGGCCCGTATCGAAGAATCTCGAGACCTGAAGGTTGGCCTGTCGCTGCGGTTCGTGCCCCTCTCCGAAGGCGTACGTGTCGTGATACGACCCGTCGTAGTACTGCACGTCTTTCGCGAGGCCGCCGATCGGAAGCGAGCTCAGGTCGGCGCTCTGATAACTCAGGAAAATCGAGCCGAAGAGGTCCGCCGAGAAGACCTGGGTGTCCTCCACCTTGTAGAAATCGGTCGGAGCGAGGAAGTCCACCCGGGTCGCGGGGGGCCGTTCAGGCGCGATCGGTGTTCCATCCTCGATGCGATCGCTCCTCAGGAAGTAGAGGGAAGCCGAGTTCGCGTTGGAGATCTGAGCGTTCAGCTTTGCGCTCCAGGGCTCGAGGATCACCGTCTCCGGATAGGCGACTTCTCCCGGCTGGAACGTGGGCGGACTGAGGGAGATGTCCTGCCGGGACGACGCCGCCCAGAGCCACACCCGGTCTTTGAGAATCGGCCCGCCCAGCTCCCCGCCGTACTCCCGGATGTAGCGCGTGCTGTCCGTCTTCAGCCCCTCGGCGGCAACGGAGGCCGGAGTGTTGTCGGACTGCCAGTTGGCGGAAGCGTACAGGTACCGCGCCGAGCCCCGGAGCTGGTTGGTCCCGCGCTTGGTGACGACGTTGATCGTGACGCCCGAGGTCGGCTGCTCGAGGATGGCGCCTCCCGTCGCCGCCTGGACACCTTCGATCGTCGAGAAGTCGAAATAGACGCTCGCGCCGCCATTCTGGCGAGCGAGCGGGTTGCCATACGTGTTGTCGGTGATGGTGGCTCCATCGATCTCGTAGGCCACGTTGCCGGAGCCCTTGCTGGTCAGGCCCGGTCCGGCGAACCGGGCGCTCGCGTTTCCCGCGACGTCGACCGCGTCGAGCTGGACGCCGGGAATCTGCTGGATCAGAGACCAGACGTCGCGCGACGTCGGAATCTGCGTCAGCTGCTCGCCGGAAAACGTCTGGCCCGTTTCGACCCTTCGAGGATCGAGGAGTGGCGCCGCGTCGGAGACGGTAACGCTTTCCTCGATCTTCGCCAGCTTCATCGTCATCTCGACCTGTGTGTTCTGGCCGACGGAGACGACGACGTTGGCGCGCGTGAATGTGGCGAAGCCTGGCACTGTCACGGTGATGGAATACGTTCCCGGCGCCGCCAGCGGAAACCGGAAGACCCCGCCCCCGTCCACCTTCGCTCTTCGGGGCGCCGAGGGCCCCGTCAGCGTCGCGGTCCCCCCCGCGATCGGCACACCCTGTTCATCGACGACGGTTCCATGGACGTTTCCCGTGTTGGACTGCGCGGCGGTCCAGGGTACCGAAGAGCAGAGGAGGGCCGCCGCCAGGAGGACTGTGCGCAGAGTCCTCAACGTGGCGGAGTCCTGGCGAGGCTGGAGCGTCCGGGCGTTCGTTGTCGTCATCCTATCCCCGCGCGGAGGTACGAACCGTGACGGGCCCGCGCGCCGCGCGAACCCGCCCCGGTTGTCGGACGGTGTTTCCGGCCGCCCTACTTCGACGGCGTGAAGCCCGCGAAGCGATGCCGTTTCGCCAGTCGGGCCTGCAACGCCGCCAGCTTCCGGGGGGTCAATGTGCCGTGAGTCGCATTTTCGTAGGCCCGCGCGTCGGCCTGGCCGGATTCCATCGCGAGGGCTTCGGCGACGACGCCGTCACGGTCGCCCGCAGGGACCAGGAGGAACTCGCGCGAGCTTCCGTCGGGCAGGCGGGCCAGGCCCGCGATCTCGCCTCTCTCGTTGATGTACTGGGGCTCCTCCAGCACGAGGCCGGAGCCGGGAGGAATCAGCGAGTTCAGGTCCACCATCTCGCCGTTCTCCCAGAGAAAGGCGCGGGAGTCCACGTCGCAGTCGGAGATCGATTGGCCGACGATCTGTCCCCGCGCGTTGCTGCTGTTCGCAAAGCTGCACGGGTCGGCGCCATCGTGCAGGCTTCCGAGGTTCGTCATGCGGCCGTTCTTCCAACGGAAGGCCCGAAGTTCGTCCTTCGTCGTCGAGCCGCCGACGACCACTCCCGCATCGTCGATGAAGTTCCCCGACGAGAACGACCCTCCGAAGGTCCCGAGGTCGCGAAGGACGCCCCTGTCCCAGAGAAACGCGTGCTGAACGGCGTGGTCCCGCGTGACGTCGGAGATGCCGGTGACCTGGCCCTGGTTGTTCATCCACGTGGGGTAACCCGAGAGGCCTCCGAGGCTCCCCAGGTTTGTCATCCGGCCGTTTTCCCAGAAGAACGGCGAGACCGCCGGAAACCCGGTTTCCGGATGGATCACGGCGTCCGAGAACGCAATTCCCGTCGCCTGGCCCCGCTCGTTGACGACCGTGGCGAACGATCCGGTCCCGTCACCCAGCGTCCCCAGGTCCCGTGCCGCACCGTTCTTCCAGAGTGTCGCGTGCCACTGTGTTTCGGACGAGAGGCCCCCCAGCAGGTCGCCGAAGCGGAAGGGATCCTCGATGGTGTTCTGCGCTGCGCCCACGACGTCGCCCCGGTCGTTGATTGAGTTCGGCAGGCTGAAGCCGCCCCCGAGGGTCCCGAGATCGATGATGCGGCCGTTCTTCCAGAGAACGGCAACGAAGATCGGCAGGCCGCTCGCCGGCTCGATCAATCCGTTGTTCGAGATCCCCGCGATCACCCCGTGCGAATTGATCGAGTCTGCGGTGCTGAAGTTGTCGCCGTCGGGCAGCGTCCCGAGGTCGGTCGCGAGACCATCGCGCCACCGGACCGCGTGATTCACGAAGCAGCCGCATCCGTCGTCCCAGCGCGGCGTATCCGCGCCGCCGACGACGGTGCCCTCGCGGTTGAGGGCGCCGCTGCCCGAGTTGATCTGGCTGCCCGGGCCGCCGAGGGTGTCGAGGAGCACGAGGTTGTAGCGGGAGTGATGAACCGGAAGGTCCCCTGCGGCGAGCGGCGCTCCGATCGAGAGCGCGCAGAGCGCTGCGGCGGCCGCGTTGGTCAGGATCCTGATGCGTGTGTTCATGGCGTCTCCTTGTCTCGAGGTGGTCCCTTCACTCCTGGCCGCCGCCGGAGCGGGCACAGAACGGCCGCGGATCCCAGGCAGCTCCGTTCTGCGCCTCGGGGGTGTGCGTCACCTGGACCACGTCGCCTCCGTTCGGATTCATCGTGAAGATGTCGCCGTGGTGGATGCCGTCCGGACCGAGGGTGGTCGTCTCGTCGACGTGGGTCAAGGCGATCCTCCTGCCGTCGGGAGACCAGCGGGGCCGAAAGGTCTTGATCGTCAGGGCGGGGTCGAAGGCGTAATGGGTGAGCTGAACCAGGTGGGTTCCGTCCGGATGAATCGTGTAAATCTGCTGCGGCGTCGAGGGGTCGGGCTCGGCGGGGGATTGGAAGACGATTCTCCGTCCGTCTGGCGACCAGTCCGGGTCGCTCGCGTCGAGGTCGGTGATGGCGTGCGGATTCGATCCGTCGCTGTCGGCGATGGTGATGACCCAGAGGCCGGTGTCGTAGAAGAGCCGCGCGAAGAGAATGTGACGGCCATCCGGCGACCAGCGGGGGAAGTGGTCTTCCGCGACGCCGGCGGGAGGAAACGTGATCTGCGTCGCGCCCGCGCCGTCGATGGTCATCGTGAAGATCGAGCAGTTGCTCGCGTTTCCGTCGGGATTGATCGGGAGGAATGCCCGGTTGGTCAGGAGGCGGCGGCCGTTCGGCGAGACCGCGGGGTTGTCGTCGCCGAGGCAGTTGGGATCGTCGCCGCATCCGGTCAGGACCTGAACGGGCGAGCCGCCGTCGGGGGAGACCCAGAACAGCGCGTCGTAGGTGTCGTTGTAGGCCAGCGCTTCGAAGTAGATTCGGGAGCCGTCCCGGTTCCATTCGGGGTCGGCGGCGCCGTTGGGATAGTTCGTGAGGTAGACGTCTTCCTCGTTGGGGCGCACGGTCGAAACCTGGAAGTTGGGAACGTACTGCCCGTTCGCCACGGCGCGAGCGCTCTCGGCGAAGCGGACGGGTCGGTGTCCGCCGTTCCTCTCCTGGGCCTGCGCCGCCGGGATGGCGAATGTGAGCGATCCGAGCAACAGGACGCCGGCGCGGCCGGCGATGCGTGCAGGAGTTCCAGGGCGCTTGAGCATGGGGCCTCCTTTTCTTCTCGGACAAAGAAGGCGCGAAGGGGAGGAAAACCCCCTCACGACGGGAGGCGGGCCCCGGGGTCCCTTTGGTAGACTTTTGTTCAGTCCGACCCAGAATGCCGAAAACAGAGGATCCAGACACCGGCGCGCCCGCCCCTCCGGGCGAGGTCACCCGTCTGCTGCTCGCCTGGAGGCAGGGAGATCGGGATGCCCTGGATCGCCTCATCCCGATCGTCTACTCGGAGCTCCATCGGATGGCGGAGCGCTATCTGCGGGGCGAGCGCCCCGGACACACCCTCCAGCCAAGCGCGATCGTGAACGAGGCATACCTGAAGCTGCTCGGCCGCCAGGGCTCAAACTGGCAGAACCGGGCGCACTTCTTCGCGGTGGCCGCGCAGTCGATGCGTCGGGTTCTCGTCGAGCACGCTCGACGGCGGGATGCGAGGAAGCGGGGCGGAGGAGGGGCGCGATACATCCTGGACACGGTCGTGATGACCGAACCCAAGGCCGTGGACCTGATCGCCGTGGACGACGCGCTCGTCAGGCTCGCCGAGCTCGACGCCGAGCAGGGCCGGCTCGTCGAGCTGCGGTTTTTCGGGGGCCTGACCGAGGAGGAAACCGCGGAGGCGCTCGGCGTGTCGACGGCGACCGTGCATCGCAAGTGGCTTCTGGCAAAGGCGTTTCTGCATCGAGAGCTGTCTCGATGAGAGCGTCGGCCTTCGCGGCGGCTCCCCTGATCGCGAAGGCCCTGGAGTGATGCGAAGGCATCAAGACACCGGCGGCTCCCGGCGGGATCCTCTTTACGGGGGGTGTCCCATGTTCCAGGCGCTCCTGGTGATCTTCGGCGTCGTCCTGGTGACGTCCGTCCTTCCGCTCCTCTGGATCACGATCCGCGCCGCCGTGCGGGAGCGCGGCCCGCGGGTGATCACGTGTCCCGAGAACGGCTGCCGGGCGCAAGTCGAGGTGGCCGCGTGGAGCAGCGGTCTTGCCGCCGCCGTCGGCGAAAGCCGCCACCGCCTCGCGGGCTGCTCCCGGTGGCCCGAGAAGGAGGGCTGCGACCAGGCGTGCGTCGCGGAGATCGAGGCGACGCCGGGGGGCTGCCTGGTTCGTTCGATCGTCGCGGACTGGTACGAGGGCCGCGCCTGCGCGTACTGCGGCCACGGCCTTCCGGCGGCGCACGCCGGGGACCGCAAGCCGGGCCTGCGCAGCGCCGCCGGGCACACCCTGGCCGTGCGGGAGATCGAGCCCGTTCGCCTCGCGGAGGTCCTTCCGAATGCGCAGGCCGTCTGCGCCAACTGCTACGACGCGATGTCGTTCCGCGAGCACTTCCCGGACCTCCCCGTCGATCGCCCGAGGCCCGAGACGCACTCCGCGAACTAGCCGAGCATGGATCCCCGGCATCGGGCCGCGCCGCAGCGGCAGGCGAAAAGGCTTCGCCGCTTCTTCGAGGCGGTCTTCTCGATCTCGAGCGCGTAGTCGTACGTCAGCTCGACGCCGGGCTGGATGTTCCGGATCGCGCGGATCAGGACCCGGTCGTCCATGAGGCCGGCCTCGCAGTTCGGCTCGCAGGAATGGTTGATGAACCGCGCGTCGTTGCCGCCCACGCTGGCGTCGACGTAGCGGTCGGGCCCGGCGTGAAAGAGGAGCGTGTGCGGGTCGTCCGCGTCCGCCTCGTCGTAGCGCGCGCGGACTTCCGCGGTCGTGAGGACCTGGCCCTCGTACGCGATCAGCCGCCGCCCGTCGCGGATGCGCCGGGTCGCGAAGACGCCGAGCCCGTGGATCGCCGAGCGCCGTTTCACGAACGGCGGGGAAGTCCGGCGGCGAGGCACGGCTCAGGCTATCAGGGAAAGCGGGCTCGCCGCCTCCCGACGGGCGCCTGCGCTACGAGGCGAGCGCGCGCGCCAGCACGGCGGTGTCCGTGAAGGCGCGCAGCTCCACCAGGACGTCGTCGCGGACGGTCCAGCAGTGCGCGAACGGCACGTCGACGGCGACGCCGCTCTCCCGGGTCTTGCCGCGGATGTGGCCGAGCGCGACCACGTGCTCGCCCTCGGCGATGAACTGGTCGGGCACGAAGCGAACGTCGAAGGCGCCGTAGAAGGCCGGGAGAAACCCGTCGCGCACGGCCTCGAGCCCCTCGAAGCGCCCGCCGCCCGCCGGCAGGCCTTCGGGCATCCTGTAGACGACGTGCGGGTCCTGGAGGCTGAACAGCCTCTCGCGGTGTCCGGGGGCGGTCGCCTCGTAGAACTCGCGAACGATTCTCTCGCTCAGTCCGGGCATGATCTGCCTCCTTCGGGTGAAGTCTGGTCCAGATCGGCTCGCCGGTCACGCGGCTCGGGAGTCGTGCTGGGCATCGGAGACGGACGCCTCGCCCATGAAGGCCTGCGACAGGGCCACGGCCCCGAATCCCAGCAGCGCGAACGGAACGCCGCCGCCGGCCTCGGCGACGAGGAGCATGCAGGCGAGCGGGATCCGATAGCCCGCTCCGAGGACGCAGGCGGCGCCGATGACGGCGAGGGCGGTGTCGCCGCGGCCGAACGCTCGCGACACCAGCTCGCCCACGAAGGCCCCGGTGAGCGCGAGCGAGGTGAAGACGCCGCCTCCGCCTCCGCCGTAGAGGCAGGTGAGGGTGCCGAGCGTGCGCACGGCCAGGACCACGGCGAGGAGTCCCGCGGGGTGGGGCGCCGAGAAGAGCCAGCCGGAGGCGACGTAGCCGGGTCCGAACGTGATCCACCGGCCCGTCAGCCGCCAGGCGGCGACGGCGAGCCCCGCGAGCGCCACGCCCGCGACGGCGGCGCGAAGCGGCAGGCGGATCCGGCGCGCGAGGCGTCGCGAGGTCTCGTCGAGCGCGGCGAAGATCCTGGCGGCGAGCCCGGAGGCGAGCGCGACGGCGAGCACGCCGGCAGCCAGCCGAAGATCGACGTGCGGTTTCTCGTGGAGGGCGACGACGTCGGCCGTGCCCACGAGCGCCGAACGGACGGCGAACGCGCCGGCCGCGGCGACGGCGGCGGGAACGAGGCATCGGCCATCGACGTCGCGCCGGAAGGGAACCTCCATGCCGTAGAGCATTCCGACGCCGGGGGACGAGAACACCGCGGCGATCCCGGCGCTCGCGCCGGCCACGAAGAGGGCGCGGCGATCCTGCGCCCCGAGGACGCCGCGGGCGCGGCCGAGGACGTCGCCGAGCGCCGCCCCGAGAAGCGCCGACGGCGACTCGAGCCCCTGGGAGCCTCCGAACGCGACCGTCGTGCAGCCGGCGAGCAGCCGGCCCGGAAGCTGGCGCAGCGGAAGGCTCGCTCCGTGCCGGTGGTAGGTCTCGATGTACAGCTCGGCGGTGGCGGGCCGCGTCGCGCGGGTGACGAAGAGGGTGACGGCCAGGGTCGACAGCAGGGCGACGGGACCGAAGAGAGCCGGGAGCCAGCCCGGAAGACTCGTGAGCGCTCCGAGCGCGCGATCTTCGGTCAGCCAGACCAGGCCCGCGACACAGGCGCCGGTCGTGACGCCGATCAGGGCGGCGAGCACGCAGGTCAGGAGCGCACGGCGGGGAGCCGCGGCTCGCTCGGCGCTCAGGGAGCCCACGCGATCTCGACCACTTCCGGTAACGATCTCCCGGGAGAGCCCTCGATTGCCAGCGCCACGTGACCGGTCCGTCGGCTCACGGCGCGCCGGCCTCTCATCCGCCTGCCCGACGGGGCGTACACTCCGGCAGACGGACCGGTGGAAGAATGAAACGCACCTCGGGCTCGTTCGGCCTCCACCGTCGCCTCCTGGCCGGTGTCGGGCACCTTCTCGCCGCGGCGGCGTTGATGGCGCAGGCGGACGACCGCGCGGCTCGCGAAGCCCCCGACGCGAAGATCCGGGCGTTCGAAAGAACCCACGGCGAGCGGGTGTACCTGCAGGGCCGTCCCGCCGACGCCATCCTGCTCGCCGACGGCACGGTCGGGTACCTGCTCCAGTGGCCGCCGGCCGCGGCGCGAAGCGAGTCCGGGAGTCCGTGGGTCGTGATCTCTCACCCCGTGCGCGGTTCGTCCACGGCGACGGACCCGGTCACGGGGGAGACCGTGGCCGTGGGCACCGACGCCGACGGAACGTACCGCGGCTTCGCCTGGTTCATGGAGACCGTGCCGGACGTCGAGGTCCCCGGGGGCCGCACCGTGTCGGCCTCGCTCTACGAGACGCACCCGCCCGGGATCGAAGAGGGGTACGCCGGGCAGCCGCGGCCGTCGAGCTCGCAGCTCGCGGCCGTCCAGAAGTGGTGGGCGGACCAGGACGACTGGGCCGACAAGGTGAGGGCCGCGGATCTCGCGCCGCACACCGGCGTCATCTCCGACTGCCGCGAAGCCGACGAGGCGACGTTCGTCACGGTGAGGGGCGACGAGACGTTCCAGTTTCTCTACCGCGATCGCGATCGGGTGACCTACGAGGGCGTGTCGGCTTCGAGCCCCTGCGATCTCCTCGGACAGAAGGCGGTCGTCTGGACGCTTCCGTGCGGCGACGACGGCCCCTGCATCCGGAAGGTCGAGGCCGTCGAGGGCGCGGCGGCGGCGCCCCGGGCGTCGAGGGTCGAACCCGCGTCGGGGACTCCCGCGCCGCACGGCGGCGTCATCGCCGGCTGCCGCGAGACGGAGACGGCGACCGTCGTGACCCTGAAGGGCGACGGCACGTTCCAGTTTCTCCACCGGCGTCGAGATCGCGTGGAGTACGAAGGCGTGCGGGCGGAGAGCCCCTGCGAGCTCATCGGGAGGAAGGTCGTCGTGTGGACGGTCCCCTGCGGTGAGGACGGCCCCTGCATCGGCATGGTGCAGCTGGTCGGCGGAGACTGAAGCCGTTCTCCGCGCGCGGGGCCCCGGAGGTCAGGCGGATCGCCTCACGACCCACGTGGTCATGCACCGCTGACCCTGCACCACCGTGGTCTTGAGCGGATCGACCAGAGCTCCGCCGAGTTCGTCGGTCAGGGCGAGCAGGCGCGCTTCGTCCACGAGAAAGCGTTCGCTGCCGTCGGGCAACGCGTAGCGCCCGTTTCCGAGCGGGACGAACCGCCCCTCCATGCCGATCGACGACGCGAGGCGGCAGAAGAAGAGGCCGCCGGGCCTGAGGAGCCGCCACGAGCCCGCGAGCATCGCGGAAAAGTCGGCTTCGTCCCTCGCAAAGTGAAGCACCGCGCTGCTGACGACGACGTCCGCGGCATGGTCGGGAAAGGTGCTCGCCTGGACCGCCTCCGCGCGGAAGTTCGACGCCGGCAGCCGCGGCGCGAGGCGGCTCGCGAGCGCGCGCACGCTCCGGATCGCCGCGGGATCGGGATCCAGCGCGAGCACGTCGTACCCCTGCTGCAGGAGGAAGACGAGGTTGCGACCGCCGCCGCAACCCGCGTCGAGGATCCGCATCCCGGGCGCGATGCGGCCGCGCAGGATCTGGTCGAAGAGATAGATGTCGATCTGGCCGAAGAGGGAGTCGAGGTCGAGCATCGGCGGTAGGGCGAGCTTAGCGGCCCCGCGAGGCGCTCCACAAGCGCTCTCCCGGAGCCGCGCGACGGCTAAGGTCTCAGGGAGATGACGACCGTCTCGCTCTTTCCGGGTCCGACCACCACCGTCTGCTCCTCGGTCTTCATGCCGGGCCGCGAGACGGTGATCGTGTGTTGTCCCGGAGGGACCTGCATGCCCCTCGCCAGTGTCGAAAGCTCCTCGCCGGTGCCGGCGAAGCCGTCGTTCAGGTAGACCGACGCGTCGCCGGGCTGGATCTGGAAGAGGATGCGGGCCCTGGCTGCGGGCACCGTGCCTGCCCCCGGCGCCGCGGGGGGCGGGGCCTGGGCATCGGCTCCGTAGCCCTCCGCGTATTCGGCCTCGGGCGCGGGCTGGCTGCGATCCCGCCAGGACTGGGTCTGGATCCAGCTGCCCTGGTCCCAGCTCGCCTGGTCGTCGGCGTAGTACGGATACGCGGACACGTAGCCCGGGTCGTAGCCGTAGTAGCCGCCCCACCAGCCAGGCCAGGCCCAGCCCCATCCCCAGCCTGCCCAAAGGCCGCCCCAGCCCCAGCCCGGGTAGTAGTACGAGCCGCCGTAGTAGCCGTGGTAACCGTGTCCGTAGTAACCGTGGCCACCGCCGCCGTGGTAGCCGCCACCGTGGTAGCCGCCGCCGCCGTGGTACCCGCCGCTACCGTGGTAGCCGCCGCCACCGTTGTAATTGCCGCCGCCGTGATTGCCGCCGCCGTGATTGCCGCCGCCGTGATTGCCGCCGCCCCCGTGGTAGCCGCCTCCGCCGTTGTACCCGCCGCCCCCGTGGTAGCCGCCTCCGCCGTTGTACCCGCCGCCACCGTGATAGCCGCCGCCACCGTTGTAACCGCCGCCGCCACGGTAGCCACTACCGCCATGAAGGCCGCCAACACCGCGAGGCGCGCCTCCACCGCCGTGGAAGCCGCCGCCACCACCGCGAGAGCCGCCGCCTCCACCGTGGGACCCGCCCCCGCCCCCGTGAGAGCCTCCGCCCGAATGCTGGGCGAGCGCCGCGGGAACTGAGACAAAGGCCAGCACGCCCGCCAGGAGAAGCGGTTGAATCCTCGAGCCGGCCCTGAAAGAGGTGTTCATGGAAGCATCTTTCCTCCTTCAATTACGCAAGAAGGGGGCCACCCGGCGAATGCTCGCCGCTGCCGTAAGTCCTGTAGATCAGCGAGCTTGGACAGGGCGTCCTCTCCCGACTCCAGCACCCCCTGACCTCGGCACAGGTCAGAACGTCACCCGCTAGTCGCGATGCAAGTCGATCTAGCCGCGCGCATCGACGTTCGGCGGTGACCTCCCGAGCGTTCCGCTCCCTACGAGAGACAGCGATCATTTCCACACGAGCCCCATAGTCGCCGGTTCGATCGTCACGAGCGCGGGCGTCGGCCGGCTCCGGCTCGGAAGGTCCAGTCTCTTTTGGTCGGGGCGGCCGGGATCGAACCGGCCGCGCCTCGCTTCGCTCGGACACGTCCGCGGCGGCTGACTTCAGGCGGGGGGCTGTGCCCCCCGAGCCCCCCATGGTCGCCGGTTCGATCATCACGAGCGCGGGCATCCGCCCGGTTCCGGCTTGGAATTTCCAGTCGTTCTTGGTCGGGGCGGCCGGGATCGAACCGGCCGCGCCTCGCTTCGCTCGGACACGTCCGCGGCGGCTGACTTCGGGCGGGGGGCTGTGCCCCCCGAGCCCCCCATGGTCGCCGGTTCGATCATCACGAGCGCGGGC
>JAYRMU010000038.1:0-60969 GCA_041912555.1 Thermoanaerobaculia bacterium | reverse complement strand
GATCGAGAGCGGCCTGCGGGGCGAGGCTCTTCGGATGCGATGCCGTGTCGGATCGAAGACGCACGGCCCAGGTCGCCGCGCGCATCGAGACGACTGAGCAGCAGGTGGTAGTAGAGCATCCCCCGCTGGGGGCCCAGCCTGATGAGGGCCCGATCGATATCCGGCGGTCTGGATCCGGCGACGAAAGCCAGGTTGCGAACAACGCTCGAGTCGTTCATCGGAAAGACGTCGAGCCGGCCGAGCCCCCGCAGCAGGATGACCGTTGCCGTCCAGGGGCCGATCCCCTTGATCCGGCGGAGCAGCGCTGCGGCGTCGGGGCTTGGCAGGGATTCCAGCATCGCTTCATCGAGCATCCCGCTGCGTAGTGCGTGGGCCACCCGCCGTAGCGCCGCGAGCTTGTTCGCGCTCAATCCTGCGGCTCGCAACACATCATTGCTCGCTTTCTGGAAGCGGTCCACGGTCGGAAACCGGCGGAGTACGATGCGGCCCCACTTGTTCGGAGCACCGAGCGCCGTGATCAAGCGTCGGGCGATCGAGCTCGCCGCGACCAGGCTGACTTGTTGAAACACGATGGCGTTGACGCACGCTTCCCACAGGGTCGGATATCGGGGCGGCTTCACGCCGCGCATCCGGGCCGCCAGAAGCCTCAACCACGGGATACCCCTGGCCGCGCGGTCGAAGCGAGAGAGATTGCGCTCGACGCCGAGCATGCGTCGGATAGTTCCAAGTGCCCAGGCTCGCTCACCGGGCACAGCCTCGCGGCGCGCGAACGTGACGGCAAGGGCGCCGGACCGCGGCTGTGTGACCCGAACGATGACGGGTCCGTGAGGCCCGCCGAGTGCGCGGACGTAGGCACCGTCGGCCGTAAGTATGTCCACGATATTCGTCGACAGCCGCCGCAGCACGCTCACGGTGAGGTCGAGCCGGTATGGTTCCGCGACATCGATCTCGTACTGCGTGCCGGCGGGCAGAGGGGTGACGGTCGTTCGCTTCATTCGAACAGACGCCGGCCGACGGCGACCGCCCACGTGCCCGGGCTTGTTCGGCGTCTCGTGACGGTCAGCGGGCCGACTTTCTCAGCGCGGTCCCCTTGTGGATCGCGATGTGGTCGGTCTTGTCGCTCTTGATCTCATAGTGGGGCTCGGTCTTGCTGGCGTGATGCGTGTAACCTTTGAAGTCGACGTTCCTCGTGTGCACCTTGATGATCGTTCCGCTGACGTGCCCTGCTTCCGAATTCCAGGTCACGTGATCGCCGATTCCGAACTTCCGCGTCATTGCGCGCGTCCCTTGCGTCGAGGCGGCCCCGCCGATCCAGCCGCTCGCCTCGGCGTCCGGCGAGGCCCTGTGAGGTTTCGCTTCGCGAGGTAGTCTCGCAAGACGACGGCTCCATTGTGAAGCGTGTCGTGCGCGCTGTAGAGCAGCGTGACCGGGCCTCGTCTGCAGGCCTCGACGATGGGCGCCCAGCCACCGGGGTTCGCGCTGAGCTCTTTGCGGTATCGCCGCCGGAATGCGTCCCACCGGTCAACGCGATGGTGGAACCACTTCCGGAGCTCTGTGCTGGGCGCGACCTCCTTGCGCCACGAGTCGAGTGCGAGGGCCTCCTTTTTCATCCCGCGGGGCCAGAGACGCTCCACGAGGATCCGGCGGCCGTCCTTGCGCGAGGCAGCGTCATAGGTCCGCTTGATCTGGATCATGCGAGCGATAGTAACGAGCCCCTCGCGTGCGAACAACAGCGGACGTGGGTAATCCGGGAGGAGCGGCGCGGAGCGGGACGAATGGAACCACCGGGGTGAAACTCCCCGCTCGGCACTGAAGTCCGGCTTCGGGGTTCTTTCGCTCAGGAGCGCCGCAAGGCCTCCCGGTCATCCGGTCGAAGACCTTGCATCTGAAGGGCTCGGCGACACGACGGACGAACGTCGCCTCCTGGTCTTCCGGCATGGAACGCGGCCGCGCCGATTGGCATCGATCGTGAACTGTCTACGGATCGGGGAGCACGCGAATGAACCTGATACCGATGTCGCAAACCGAAGCCCTCATCGTTTTGCTGGCGAGAGTCAGGCCGGCGCCCTGGCAGCTCGCCGGCGATGCCGCGCAAGGGCCAAGTTCGTCTGCCGGCGCGTTGCAGGGTCTCTGCGTCAACTGCGATCACCGCGATTACTGCAGCTACCCAAAGCCTGCTGGTGGGGTGTGGAGCTGCGGCGAATATGTTTAGTGGAGCGGCCGGGGCATTCGCTGATCTGGTTGGAAATGGGAAGGAGTCGTCATGACACAGCCGGCTTCGGGGAGTCCGCCAGCGAACGTGTGGGCGGTGATCCTCGCGGGAGAGGGCGGGGCCGGTCGGCAGCCGCGAGCCCCCGGATCTCGAGGCGAAAATCGCAAGACGGAGGGCGAGGCTTCGATCGGCGCGAGCCCGCTCCTGCGTCAGACGATGAGCCGAGTGGGGCTGGCGGTGCCGCTGGAGCGGACCGTCATCGTCGCAAGCCGCTGCCACGAGATTCATCTGGCACCCGAGTCGCCGACGCCTCGAGCGCCTCGGCTGGTGATCCGGCCCGGGCACCGGGGGACAGCGGCCGACGTCCTTTTTGCGGCCCACTGGATCCGGCGGCGGGACCCCGGGGCAACCCTCGCGGTGTTTCCGTCCGAGCAGATCGTGCTGGAGCCGCTTGCGTTCATGCAGCACGTGATCATGTTGACCCGATTCGTGGAGCGCCACGATCGAGAAATCGTCCTCGTGGGAGCGCGTCCGCAGCACCCGGACACGCAGTACGAATGGATCGAGACCGGACAACCGATTCCAGATTCCGGGCACGACCCCGTCTGGCGGGTCAGCAGTCTTCGTGGACGCCTTTCCTACTCCCTCGCCCGTGCGTGCTACGAGTCCGGATGGCTCTGGAGCACTTCGGTGACGGTCGCTCGAGCGGAGACTCTCATCCGTGCGGGTCAAAGACGCTGCCCGGAGTTGGCCGTCGGCCTGGAGACCGCCCTTGCTCTCGTCGGGACCCGGTACGAGCAGCGTAGCCTGGAAGCGTGCTACGCGGTCGCCCGGGGGGCGAGCTTTTCAGAAGCCGTGCTCGCAGGCGCCCCACTGCTGTCGGCCTCGTGCCTGCCGTCAGTTCACTGGAGCGGTCGAGCGCTCGATGAACCGGATCTCGCGTTGCCTGAACCTCACGGTCGATTCGACGGGCTCGTCGAGCAGCGCTCCCGGGAGGCGAACGTGGACTCGTGCCGAACGAGGAGCAGTGTCCGGGCGGATTCGCCCTGGCGAACGAAGCCGCTCGATGAGAACCCGTGGAAGCCTCCTCGTATGAGCATGACCGAGCCGGACCCCCATCGCATGAGCATGAGCGCATGAGCGTGAGTGAGCCGAGAAGGTCCACCGCATCGCGCCGGGCACGATCGGAAACGAAGCGGAGGTTTGAATGGTGAGAGTCTCAAATGTTCCTCTGCGCGCGTCGCGGCCCGGAGTTCTCGAGAACGTGCCCGAGCCGGTCCGCACGGTCATTCCCGACCCGTCAGGATCGAGGGAATCGCGCAGGAGTGAACCCACGATCCCGACCGAGCGAATGATCGATCTCACACTCGACCATTCCTTTCCCGCCAGCGACCCGCCCAGCTGGACCCTCGGGATCTGACGATTGCGGCGGAAGGATGCCAGGCACAGGAGCAAACATGATCGAAAAGCAGATCCAGATCACGGATTCGGACTTTCAGCGCATCAAGACTCTTCTTCGAGGCGACTGGGTTGACCGCCGGGAGGACGCGGGCGACCTGAAACGTCTGGAGCACGAGATCGAGCGCGCAGACATCGTGAAGTCAACGGAAGTGCCGAAGGATGTCGTGACGATGAATTCCCGGGTAAGGCTTCGTGATCTCGATTCGGGAGACGCCGTCGACTTTTCGCTCGTCTTCCCGACGTTTCCCTTTGCGGCGGGGTCGAACCACCTCGCGACGACGACGATCCCGGTCCAGGCGCCGATCGGGACAGCCGTTTTGGGTTGTCGCGTCGGGGACATCATCGAGTGGGAGGCGCCCGCCGGGACGCGGAGATTGAAGGTCGAGGCCGTCTCCTTTCAACCGGAGGCCGTTGGGCGGTACGACCTCTGAGGCGTGGTCGTGCGGCGACGAAACCCGATCCCGGCTTTTTCGGGCTGTCGACAAGGAAAGTAGAGGTGAACATGGACAAACGGCTCGGCTCGGCCTGGTGGGCCCTTCGAATCGGGCTTGGGGTGGGCCCCTTTCTGGCGGGACTGGACAAGTTCTTCAATGTCCTGACGGATTGGAGCATGTATCTGAGCCCGCTGGCGGCCAAAGTGCTGCCGGTCGGCGCACCCGCATTCATGCGCATCGTCGGCGTGATCGAGATGATCGTCGGCCTGGCCATCCTCACCCGTTGGACACGCATCGGCGCGTATGTCGCGATGGCATGGTTCGCCGCGATCGCGGTGAATCTCGTAACGACGGGGATGTTCTTCGATCTGGCGGTCCGGGATCTCGAAATCGGAATTGCGGCCTTCGCGCTGGCCCGTCTGACGGAGGTCCGCGAAGCGGCTCCGTCTTGCTGCGCTGCTCCCACTGAGAAGGGCATCGCCTTCTCGAAACCAATACTCGATAGCCACGTTCTGTAAACACATTTCCAAACGAAAGAGGAGACACGAAGATGATGAAAAGGATGCTCTTGCTGATGTTCGTCGCGGCGGCGATCGCTCCGGTCCTCCAGGCGGAGACCTGGAAGAACGTTTCCCTGATCGACAAGATGTGCTCGGCCAAGGCGGAGTTCAAGGCCGACCCGGACTCCCATCCGACGAAGTGCGCGATCCAGTGTCAGGCCAGCGGCTACGGAATTCTGACGTCCGACGGGAGCTTCCTGAAGTTCGACGCTGCGGGAAACGCCCAGGCCGCAGCGGCATTGAAGGCGACGAAGAAGACCGATCACCTGCGCGTCGAAGTCCAGGGCGAGAAGAAGGGAGACGAGATCCTGGTGAAGTCGCTGTCTCTGGACTGACGTTCGAAGATGGCACCGACGGGCGTTCGCCGGTGGTCCCCGATTCGAGGAAACGCGGTGTCGCCCGGGTGCCGCGCCCGGGTTGCGTGGGCAGGTCATCGAGACGGCTTCTCTAGAAAGGTGCAATCGTGAGCAACAATCCACTTCACAGGCTCAGCGGACTCGGTCAGAGCGTGTGGCTCGACTACATGCGTCGGGACCTCTACACGAGCGGCGAGCTCGCGCGGCTGATCCGCGAGGATGCGCTGACCGGGGTGACCTCGAACCCCACGATCTTCCAGAAGGCGATCACGGCGACGGTCCTCTACACCGAGCAGATCCTGCGCGCCGCCCGGGAAGGGAAGGATCCGGCCGCCATCTTCGAGGACCTCGCCGTGGAAGACGTCCGGCGCGTGGCGGATGAGCTCAGACCCGTTTACGACGCGACCGGTGGGAACGACGGCTTCGTATCGATCGAGGTCCGACCTCAGCTCGCGTACGACACTGATGGCTCGATCGCCGAGGCACGGAGGCTCTGGGGGAAGTGCGACCGCCCCAACGTGATGGTGAAGATTCCCGGCACGAAGGAGGGGCTTCCGGCCATCCGCCGCTGCCTTCTGGATGGGATCAACATCAACATTACGCTGCTCTTCTCGGTTCCTCGCTACCGCGAGGTCATGAAGGCGTTTCTCTCGGGCCTCGAGGGGCGCCTCGCGGCAGGCAGGCCCGTGGATCGCCTCCGGTCCGTCGCCAGCTTCTTCGTCAGCCGCGTGGACACGAACGTGGACAAGAAGCTCGATCGGATCATCGGGGAGGGCAGGGACGGGCCGAAGAGCGAGCTGGCGCGGCAGATCCGGGGCAAGCTCGCGATCGCCAATGCGCGCATCGCGTACCGTGCGTTCCGCGAAGTGTTCGCGGGGGCGCGGTTCCGGGCGCTCGCCGCCAGGGGTGTGCGGCTCCAGCGGCCGCTCTGGGCCTCGACATCGACCAAGGACCCGGCCTACCCGACCCTCTACTACGTCGAGGCGCTGGTCGCGCCCGACAGCGTGGACACGATGCCCCCTGCGACGCTCGAGGCTTACCGGGACCACGGCGACCCGCGGGTTCGAATCGATGAGGACCTCGCGGGCTCGCACTCCGCGTTCCGTTCGCTCGAGGAGCTCGGTATCGACGAGGCGGGCGTCTTCCGAGAGCTCGAAGAGGAAGGAGTCCGAAAGTTCAACGATTCCTACGATGCCGTTCTGCGCAGCATCCAGGAGAGACTCGAGAGGGCGCTGACGCCGGCCTAGCAGGCCCCGCGCAGCGGCTCGATGGGCCGCGGCAAGGAAACTGCAGTCAGGAGAGTGATCGACCATGGTTCGCTACTCGTACCTCATCATCGGGGGCGGCATGACCGCGGACGCAGCCGTCCGCGGCATCCGCGAGCTGGATCCGAACGGCTCGATCGGACTCGTCGGCGCCGAAACGGCCGAGCCCTACGCGCGGCCGCCCCTCTCGAAGTCGCTTTGGAAAGGGGAGCCATTCGAGAATGTCTGGCGCAAGACGAGAGAGCTCGGCCTGGATCTCCACCTCGGGCGCCGGGTCGCGACGCTCGATCTGTCCGGAAAGAAGATCCTGGACGATCGGGGTGAGGCCCACGCCTTCGAGAGGCTGCTTCTGGCGACGGGAGTCACGCCGCGACGGCTGCCGTTCGGGGGCGACGACGTGATCTATTTCCGCACGCTCGAAGACTATCGCCGGCTGCGCTCCCTGGCGGAGGCGGGGAAGAGCTTCGCCGTGATCGGCGGAGGCTTTATCGGCTCGGAGATCGCCGCTGCTCTGGCGAACCGGGACTGCAAGGTTGAGATGTTCTTTCCGGAGGAAGGGATCGGCGCCCGGCTCTTTCCGAAAGACCTCGCGAGATTTTTGAACGGCTATTACGGCGAGAAGGGTGTGAATGTCGGGCCCGGCGAGCAGGCGACTGCGGTGACCCCGAGTGGAGCCGGGCTTTCTGTCGAGACGAAAAGCGGGCTTCGCGCGACCGTCGACGCCGTCGTGGCGGGCATCGGCTCGGTCCCCAACACCGATCTTGCCGCGGCGGCGGGCCTCGCGGTCGACGACGGCATCATCGTGGACGAGCATCTCCGAACGAGTCACCCCGACGTCTTTTCCGCGGGCGACGTCGCGCGATTCTTTGCTCCCGCGCTCGGCAAGAGAATCCGCGTCGAGCACGAAGACAACGCTCTCACGATGGGTCGCGCCGCGGGCCGGGCGATGGCTGGCGATCGGTCGCCGTACGATCACCTGCCGTTCTTCTACTCGGACCTCTTTGATCTCGGCTACGAGGCGGTCGGCGAACTGGACCCGCGCGGCGACGTGTTCGCCGATTGGAAGCAACCTTTCCGTGAGGGAGTGGTCTACTACCTGTCTGCCGGCAGGGTGCGCGGTGTCCTGCTCTGGAACACCTGGAATCAGGTCGAGGCCGCGCGCAAGCTCATTGCCGAGCCCGGCCCCTTTCGCGCGGCGGACCTTGCAGGCCGGCTGGCATCGTGATCAGCGGCGTCGACTGGCAACGGCGGACATGGCGGCCACTCCGCATGAGGACTGCGGCATGAGCACGCACGTGGCCATCAACGGCCTGGGACGAATCGGGCGCGCGATACTCAAGTTGGTCAACGACGAACCGTCGCTCGAGCTGGTCGCCGTTAACGACCTGGCCGAGGTCGAAAACCTTGCCTACCTGCTGCGTTTCGATACGGTCTATGGGCGGTACTCGAAGCCGGTGTCCGTCGACGCCGACGGCCTAGTCGTCGCCGGGCGCAGCATTCGGACGTTGAGGAGCCGGGACCCATTGGACTTGCCCTGGAAGGACCTGGGCGTCGAGATCGTGTTCGAGTGCACGGGAGCGCTCACCCGGCGCGAGGACCTGGAGAAACACCTTCGGGCGGGAGCACGGGTCGTCCTCCTGTCGGCGCCATCGCAGGGTGGGGAAGTTGAGACGGTCGTTCATGGCGTCAACTCCCCCGGGGAGGTCGTCCGGCTCATCTCCTGTGCGAGCTGCACGACGAACTGCATTACGCCGATCGTCGAGGTCATCGGCCGCCGGATCGGGATCAAGAAGGCAGTCATGACGACCGTGCATGGCTATACCTCGTCCCAGTCCATCGTCGATGGAGCGCGCACGCGCTTCCGTCGCGGGCGCGCTGCGGCCGCGAACATCGTGCCATCGACGAGCGGCGCCGCGCTCGCGACGACTCGCGCGTTACCCGAGTACGCAGGCCTCTTCGACGGGCTCGCGATGCGGGTGCCGGTCGCCGCCGGGTCGATCGCGGACATCACGTTCGTCACCGCTCGCAAGACGAGCGTCGACGAGGTGAATCGGATCTTCACGGAAGAGGCCGAGACGAAGCGCTATGCCGCAGTGCTCGGCGTAACACGCGACCCGATCGTTTCCTCGGATATCGTCGGCGATCCTCGCGCATCCGTCGTCGATCTCGAGCTCACCAGAGTCGTCGACGGGGATCTGGTCAAGGTCATGAGCTGGTACGACAACGAGTGGGGTTTCGCGAATCAGATGCTTCGCGAGGCCCTGTCCGTGACCGGGGCACGCTGACGGCGATGCTGGAAACAGGGCGCGGATGGATCACCCGAAGGAGTTCGGGAGACCAGGGAAGCCGGGATGAGGAGGACTGGATGATGCAGGCGGTTCCAGGGTCGAAAGCCGACGTTCTCGGCGCCGGTGATCTTTCGGCCCGGTGGAACGACGACCCTGGGAGTCGGAAGCGTGCCGTCAGACCGGACGGCGGAGCCGGAGCGCTCTGGGCCGTGGTCCTGGCCGGAGGCGAAGGGACGAGGTTGAGTCCGCTCATCCGGCGCATTTATCCGGACGGGCGCCCAAAGCAATACGCCGCTCTGACCGGAACGCGTTCTCTGTTGCGCCATACCCTCGATCGGGCGGCTCTCGCCATACCAGCCGAACGTACCGTGGTGATCGTCACACGCGCGCATGCGCCGTTCTTCTCGGCGGAGCCGTCGCTGCGGAAGGGGCCCAGGGTGCTCGTCCAGCCGACCGACCGGGGCACCGGCGCCGGCGTTCTGCTTCCGGTCCACTGGATTGCCGCACGTGACCCGCATGCCACGATCGCGATTCTTCCGTCCGATCACTTCATCGGAGACGACGCGGCCTTCATGCGCCATGTCGGTCAGCTTTCCGCCGTCGCCGCGCGACATCCGAAGCGAATCGTCCTGGTGGGAGTGCGGCCGGATGGACCCGAGACCGGCTACGGATGGATCGAGCCGGGGCCCGCGATCGAGGGGCCGCAGGGTGACGGCGTCCGGGGGGTCGAACAGTTCCGGGAAAAACCCTGTCTCGAGGCAGCGCGCGCCTGCATGGAGGCCGGGGGGCTCTGGAACACGTTCGTCATGGTCGCCAGGGCTTCCGCGCTGATTGAAGCCGGCCGGCAGGCGCTGCCGGAGCTCCACGATCGGCTGACCCAGGTGGCCGCCTCGTTCGGGACCGACTTCGAAGCACCTGCGATCGAACGGGCCTATGGGCTTGTCCTCCCCTCGAACTTTTCTCAGGCGATCCTGGCCTCCTCACCGTCCATGCTCGCGGTCTCGACGCTCTCCCAAGTCGCCTGGAGCGACTGGGGCACGCCCGAGCGCGTGATCGCGACACTCCGAAACGAGGGGATCGTGCCGACCTGGGCGCAGGAATTCGCGCCGAGCGTGGCGCCCGTGAGGACGTTGACGGGGGGCCCGACGTCGTACGCTCGGGACTCCATCCTCCTGACGGCCGGCCACTCGAAGTGATACGCATTCGGCCGAGAACGCTCTTGTTGCTCCTGTCACCCGTCTTGTTGGCGGTTGCCGTCGCATACGTACAGTGGGGCGTGGCCGGCCTGCCACGGCTGACATCCAGCCCCGCGCTGACGGCCGAAACGGCCACCGGGCCCGCGGGGTTTCCGGCCTGGCTTCGCGTCACCCACTACGTCAACTTCCTATTCCTGATCCTGCTCATCCGCAGCGGTCTGCAGATCCTCATGGACCATCCCCGCTTGTACGGAAACGTCCACTGCACTCCCGGGACCGAGTGGCTCCGGTTGACGCCGGTCGAGGTGCCCCGCGATCGCCTGTGGACGGCCAAGGATGACTCCCGCCACCTTTCGCCATGGATCGGCCTGCCGGGCTATCGGCATACGGTCGGGATGGCCCGGCACTGGCATTTCCTGAGTGTCCTGTTCTGGGTGGGCAACGGCCTCGTGTTCGTCGTGTTGCTGTTCGGCACGGGACAGTGGAGGCGCCTGGTGCCGACGTCCTGGCAGATCGTGCCCGAGGCCTGGGCTGTCTTCGTGCACTACGCCACTTTCCATCTGCCGCCCGAGCCAGATGCGTTCTTCCGCTACAACGCCCTCCAACAGCTCTCATACTTCGGGGTGGTGTTCATCCTGGCCCCGCTTGCGATCCTGACCGGACCCTCGATGTCGCCCGCCCTGACGAACCGGTTCAAGTGGTATCCGTTTCTGCCGGGCAACCGGCAGATCGGACGGTCGGCCCATTTTCTTGTCATGTGCGCTTTTGTCGTGTTTCTCGTCGGTCACGTCACGCTGGTCGCGATGACGGGGTTGGTTCGGAACATGAACCACATCGTGCGTGGGACCGACGACGCAAGTCCGGCCGGCCTGTACCTCGGCCTCCTCGGCGTCGCCGTCGTCGTGGTATCGAATGGGCTCGCCAACTGGGCGGCGTGGAGGCGCCCTCGGGCCGTCCAGCGCGCCGCCGGAAAGATCGTCACGCCGGTGATGCGGTTCGTGCTCGATCGCCCCGTTCCCGTGGCACAGTTCGGCCGCGAGGACATATCGCCCTTCTTCTGGATCAACGGCAAGATGCCGACCTCCAGGGAATGGAAGATGCTCGCGGCCGACGATTTCAAGGACTTCCGGCTCAAGGTGTACGGCCTGCTGGAGAATCCGGTCGCGCTGTCTCTGGAAGAGCTCAGGGCTCTCGGTAAGGAAACCCAGATCACGTTGCATCACTGCATCCAGGGGTGGTCAGGGATCGCCGAGTGGGGCGGGCTGCGAATGGCGGACCTGGCAAGGCTGGTCCGTCCAACACGCGGGGCGAAGGCGGTGGTGTTTCACTCGTTCGGTGAGGGCGTCGAGTTCACGACGGGCGTTGCGAACGGTCCGTACTACGACAGCCTCTCGATCAAGAACTCGCTCGATCCGCACACCCTGCTCGCCTACGAAATGAATTCCGAACCGCTCGGTCATCTGCACGGGGCGCCGCTTCGGCTGCGCGTCGAGAATCAGCTCGGCTTCAAGATGGTCAAGTGGATCAAGGCGATCGAGTTTGTCGAGGATGTCCGTTCGATCGGTGAGGGCGAAGGCGGCTACGCCGAGGACCACGAGTATTTCGGGGAGCTGGCCAACATCTGATCACCGGAAGGTAACGGTCAAAGAGGGGACGGCTAGGAGTCGAGACGCTCATTCGCCCTGGCGATCTTGTCGCGGAGGGTCTTTCTGTCGATCCCCATGATCTCTGCCGCCCGTGTCTTGTTGTCGTGGACCGCGGCCAGCACGCTTCGAATGTGCTCGGCCTCGACCTCGGCGAGCGTGCGATAGAGCCCGGAGCCTTTGGGCGCCGAGAAGCGCATCAGCGAAGGCAAGTCCGGGACGTCGATCACATCGTCCGATTCGACCATGACGACCAGACGCTGGATGACGTTCTCCAGCTCCCGCACGTTGCCCGGCCAGTCATGGTCTCGAATGACGCGCAGAGCGTCGTCTGTGAAGCGCAAAGGGGGTTTCTCGAGCTCCCGAGCGAGCCGGACCGCAAAATGGCGCGCGAGGAGCAGGACGTCGTCGCCTCTTTTCCTCAACGGCGGAATGTCGAGCTGCAGAACGTTGATGCGGAAGAAGAGGTCCTCCCGGAGAGTTCCCTTCTTGACGAGCATCTGAAGATCCTTGTTGCTCGCGGCAAGAATCCGCACGTCCACCTTGTGCGGTCGCCGCGAGCCCAGCATGAAGACCTCCTTTTCCTGGAGGACCCTGAGCAGCTTGACCTGCATGGACGGGCCGATCTCGCCAATCTCGTCCAGGAAGATCGTCCCCCCCTCGGCCGTCTGAAAGAGCCCGGGCCGGGTCTCGGTCGCTCCCGTGAACGCCCCCCTGGAATGGCCGAAGAGTTCGCTTTCGATCAGGCCTTCGGGGATCCCTCCGCAGTTGACAGGCACGAACGGGGCCGAGCGCCTGGGGCTTCCGTAGTGAATGGCCCGAGCCACCAACTCCTTCCCGGTGCCGCTCTCCCCGGTGATCAGGGCCGTGGCCCGGGTGGATGCCGCTTTCGAGATGGTCCGGAAAACCACCTGCATCGCCTCGGACTCGCCCAGCAGACCCACGGGCCCCACGGGTTCGGGCAAGTCTGCTCGTCCGGATTTGCGCCGGCGACGCTTGTCGAGCGCGCGCTCGACTGCGTCAAACAGTTCCTCGTCCGTGAACGGCTTGGCGAGGTAGTCCTCCGCTCCCGCCTTCACGGCCTCCACGGCGCTTTCCACCGAGGCGAAGCCGGTCATCATGACGATCTCGGTGTCTTTGAAGTTTTCGCGGACGTGCCGGACGAGCGTCATGCCGCTGACCCCCGGCATCTTCAGATCCGTGATGACGAGGTCGACCTCGGTCTGGCTGAGGAATTCGATCGCCCGGGTGACGTCGGTAACCGGGAAGACTTCGTATCCGCGGGAGGACAGATTTCTCTCGATCACCTCCACGGTCCGAGCCGTGTCATCCACCACCAGGATCCTTGCCTTGCCCACCGACGGCTGCGTCACGATGCCGGGGTCAGCGGCAGGCGAATCTCGAAACGGCTGCCCTGGCCGCTCTCGCTCTCCGCATGGATCGTCCCGCCGTGGGACTTCACGATTCCAAAAGAAACCGCGAGCCCGAGTCCTGTCCCCTCGCCGACGTCCTTGGTCGTGAAGAAGGGTGAAAAGAGCATCTTGCGCACGTCCTCGCTCATGCCCACTCCCTCGTCCGTGATCACTGCGATCGCGTGGCCGGCCTCACTCCTGGTTTGAACCTCGATCCGGCCGCCCCGAGGCATCGCTTGCAGGGCGTTGACCAGCAGGTTCACGAGCACCTGGCGGATTTGAGAAGGGTCGGCCGCGAATTCCGGCAGATCGTCCTCGAGAGACCGGACCACCTCGATCCCGGAGCCGGCGCGCCGCGGTTCCAGCAGGGCCAGCGCCTCCTCGACCAGGTCGTTCAATCGCACCGTCGATCTCATCGGAGGCATGCGCCGGGCAAAGAGCAGAAGATTCCGGATGACTTTCCGCGCGTGCAGGCTGGCCTTGGCGATCTCTTCCAGGTCTCTTGCCACCGGGCCAGGCAGAGAGTCGGCCTTGAGCGCGAGTTGGGCCAGCCCGAGGATGGCCGCGAGCGGCTCGTTCAATTCATGCGCGACGCCGGCAGCCAACTGGCCGATGGTGGCGAGGCGGTCGGCATGGTGGAGCTGCTCGGTGAGTTTCGAGCGTTCCCGCTCGGCCCGATACCGCTCGACGATGAGCCCCAGCCTGCTCGCGACCGCATTGAGGAGGTTGCGTTCCTCACGCAGGAACGGACCTTCGTAGGCTTCCGGTCGAGGCTCGCCGTAAACAATGAGAACCTCACCGCACGTCTCGTGGGCGACGAAGATGTCCGCGCGCTGGGAGAATGGCGTCAGGCGAAACTCGGGCGTTGCGAACGACTGGCCCTCGACGGTGATTCTCGCGGACGCAATCTCCGGGTACTGCCAGCCCGGAGGCAGGAGCCCGGCGATTCTCTGCATTCTTTCCCCGAGAGACAGTTCGGTCTCGCTCGCCAGGGCGGCGATTGAGTAGAGGCAGGTCAATTCCTTGACGCGCTCGAAGAGGGCAAGCTCCAGGTCCGCCTGGGTCCGAGGCATGACGAGAGTCTATGCTTTCTGGACCCCTTCACCACGATTGAGCGTTGCTCCATTTGTCGCGTTCCCGCGTGGATCTCCCTCGTGATCCACATTCTTATCGGCCCGCGATATTCTTGGACGCATGAAGTCAGCCACGGACGCAGGGAATACCAGCCCGGCTCGCCTCGGGGACTACTCGACGGATCGGCGCGTCCTGTTCCTATCGTTCGCGGCCCTTCTCATTGGCGCCGTCGGCGCGGTGGTCGCCTGGGGTCTTCTCTGGCTCATCGCCGTCATCACGAATCTCGCGTATTTCGGCCGCTGGTCCTCCGAGCTCGTCGCGCCGGGCCTGGACGTTCTCGGGGTCTGGAGTGTCGGGGTCCCCGTGGTCGGGGGTCTCGTTATCGGGGCGATGGCGCGATGGGGCTCCCCCAAGATTCGCGGCCACGGAATCCCGGAGGCGCTCGAGGCCATCCTGATCGGCGGCAGCCGGCTGGACGCGAAGGTCGCGGTCCTGAAGCCGGTTTCGTCGGCGATCTCCATCGGAAC
This sequence comes from Thermoanaerobaculia bacterium, assembly GCA_041912555.1. Taxonomy (GTDB): domain Bacteria; phylum Acidobacteriota; class Thermoanaerobaculia; order UBA5066; family Gp7-AA6; genus DAHUXD01. Next base: position 46,541 of record JAYRMU010000038.1, on the reverse strand, counting down.
GGGCGGCCCCTTCGGTGCCGAAGGGCCCATCATCATGACCGGGGGCGCCGTGGGCTCGCTCTTCGCGCAGGCCTTCCGTCTGTCGTCTGCTGAGCGCAAGACGCTTCTCGTGTGCGGCGCCGCCGCCGGGATGTCGGCAGTCTTTGCCTCGCCGATCGCAGCCACGCTCCTGGCCGTGGAGCTGCTGCTGTTCGAGTGGAAGCCGCGCAGCTTCATTCCGGTGGCTCTGGCCGCGGCCGTCGCGTCGGCCGCTCGCACACCGCTGCTCGGCGCCGGTCCCATCTTTCCGGTGCATCCCCATGCGGGCCTTCCCGCGACGGCCCTGATTATCGCGCTCGCCCTCGGCATCGTCGCCGGTCTCTGTTCGGGGCTTCTCACGGGGCTCGTCTACGCCTTCGAGGACCTGTTCGCGAAACTGCCGATGCACTGGATGTGGTGGCCGGCGCTCGGCGGGCTGTGCGTCGGCATCGGGGGCCTGCTCGACCCGAGGGTCCTCGGAGTGGGCTACGGAACGATCCACGCCCTGCTTCTGGGGCAGGTGCCGACGGGCTCGGCCGCGACGCTGGCCGTGACGAAGTCGCTGGTCTGGTCGATCGCGCTCGGATCCGGGACGTCGGGGGGCGTCCTGGCCCCCCTCCTGATGATGGGAGGCGCCATCGGGTCCCTCGCGTCCGCCGTCCTGCCTCACGGCGACGCCGGCCTCTGGGCCACCATCGGGATGGCGGCCATGATGGGAGGGACGATGCGGTCGCCGCTGACGGCGATGTTCTTCGCTGTCGAGCTGACCCATGACTGGAATCTTCTGCCCGGGCTGCTCGTCGCCTGCGTTGGCGCCTACGCCTTGACTGTCTTGCTGCTGCGGCGGTCGATCCTGACGGAGAAGATTGCCCGTCGCGGCCACCACATCTTCCGCGAGTACGCCGTCGACCCGTTCGATATCCACCGCGTCGGGGAGGTCATGGATCGCTCGGTTCCGACGGTGTCGGCGGCGATGAGCGTCGCCGAGTTGGCCCGCCTCGTTGCGGGCGCCGACCCCGCCCTCGCCCGGCGTCAGGGGACCCCGATCGTCGACGGCAGGGGCCGGCTCGTCGGAATCGTGACGCGCAGCGACCTCATGCAGTCCCTGGAAAGGGAGCCCGGAGGCTCCGCCGACGTGCTCGACGCAGGCACCCGAGACCCGATCGTGGCCTACGAGGACGAGCTCATTCGCGACGCCGTCGGGCGCATGCTCTCCAACGGCATCGGGCGGTTGCCGGTCGTCGCCCGGGAGGATCCCGGCCGTCTCGTCGGTTACCTCGGACGATCGGGCGTGGTCGCGGCGCGCCAACGCCTTCTCGAGGACGAGAACCTCCGCGAGCGCGGCTCGGGGGCGGTCACTTCGTAAGCCTGACGCGGGTTGCCACTCCCGCGACGGAGCGCCCTGCCCGGAGCGACTCCGCGATCCGCGCAGTGGAGATGTCGGCTTCGCCTTTGAGGTTCAAGGCCAGGGCGTCGAACGGCGCCGTGCGCTCGCTCAAGCCCTCACCGGCATCGAACGGCCGGAGGCTTGAAGCTCTACACGATTTAACGCACCCCCGGAGCATCCACACGGCACGACCCACGAGAGCAAAGCCGAGGCTCTCGTCTATGAGAAGGAGCATCATCGCCCTTCGTCGTCGGACCGTTCTCCCGGCTGTAGGCTTCGGGGTGCGATGCGACACGGGGGTGCTCGAGGCGATGCTCTCGTGCTCCCCTCGTGAAGGTTCCGCGTGTATCGAAAATCGCGAAACGCTATGATGCCTGCGAGCCCGGGAAAGGAACGCCTCGTGAAACAGCGGGAAGTGCGGATCCTGGTCGCATTAGAGCGAGGCGAGTCAACGCGCGAAACGGCGCGGCTGCTGGGTGCGCTGTTCTCTCCGGCTGCCACGCGAGTGCGAGCGCTCCACGTCGGGCGGGTTCTGATACCTCTCTTCTACGTCCCCGCGGGGTCCGAGGGGCTCGACTCGTTGCGGCGCGAACAACTTGACTGGGAGCAGGAGACGCTTCTCGCTGTGGAGCGGCAGACCACCCCGATTGGAGAGGCAGGGTTCCGTATCGAGCTCGAAGTAACGTCCGGCTCGCCGCTCGCGGAGATTCGCAAGCGAGCGAGGCTGTGGCACGCGGATCTGATCCTGGCGCGGCCGAGGCGGGGTGTGGCCGCGCGAAGAGGCCTTGGAGGCGTGGCGGCGGGCCTGATGCAGACCGCTCCGGCGCCTGTGCTCGTCTACGAGAGTGTCCCTGCCGGCTTCCAGGTCCGCACGATTCTCGCACCGACCGATTTTTCGCCCTTCTCGCTCAGGGCCGGAGAGTGGGCCCTGCTGCTCGCGGCACTCGTAGGGGCGCGCGTCCGTCTGCTGCATGTCGTGCCGGAGGCGAGCTCGAAGTGGGCCCCGCGCCTGAGGCGGGCGGCAATCGAGATGCTGGCCGACGAACGCAGGCACGCGGAGAGGGAGCTGCGTGAATTTGGGAGCCCAGCGGTCGCGGTCGAGGCGGTGGTGGCGCAATCGCGCGATCCGGTCGCGGGCATTCGTGAGGCCCAGAGAGACGGCATCGACCTCGTGGCGCTCGGAGCCTCAGGCCGGACCGGGATCGCGTCGTTCCTGGGGAGCGTCACGCGGCGTATCGCCAGCGACTGCCGCTGCCCCGTTCTGGTTCTGCCGGTCACGAGCCGCGTTTCCCCGCGAGAAGTGTTGAGGCGCAGCGTCGCTGCGGCCGTCTCCGGCTAGCCCGCGTCGCCAATTCGGTAGGATGCCGGGCAGGAAAGGGCGAGTCTTCACCTGCTCGTCGCGATTGACTTTTCACCGGAGTCGCAAGAGGCACTTCGCACCCGGACTCTGCTTGCAGCACGGTTCAGGAGATTCTGGCCCGATGCGCGTGCCGGTTCTCGTCCTCGGCCACGATAGCTTCACGGCCTCATAGAATCGGACTGAGCTTCCGCGCGAACCAGTCGGCGATGCGGTGGACTCGCGATCGACGATTCCACGGCCCTTCCAGGATCTCGACAGACTCCTCGAGGTCCCCTTCAAAAGCCGCGGAAAGAGTCCGGGCTGTCTTCTCCTCCAGGATGACCAGGTTGCATTCGGCATTGAAATGGAAGGACCGAAAGTCCATGTTGGTTGATCCCACCACGGAAACGAAGCTGTCCGCGACCAGGCTCTTCGCATGGAGGATCGCGGCGCTGTATTCGAAGATCCGCACACCACGGGCGAGCAGAGCGGAAAAATGGCCGTGGCCCGCATGCCGCACCAGCTCAACATCGCTCCTGCCGGGCAGCAGTAGACGGACATCCACGCCGCGCTGGACCGCCCGTCCCAGGATGTCGATGGCGAGTCGTTTAGGAGCGAAGTAGGCGTTGGTGATCCAGAGGTATTGCCGGGCAGCATGGACGATGGCGGAAAGCACGGATGCCGTTTCGCGATGGCCTCGGCCCGGGCGGGAGTCGAGCACCAGGATGTGCGCCCCATCTCCGGCAGCGGGCCGCAGGGCGGGCAGCTCGACCGGGGCTCCGCCGGCGCGGACCCAGCCCTCCGAGAAGACGACCGCCAGCTCCCAAGCTGTAGGGCCCTCCACGCGCGCATGCGTGTCGCGCCAGAGGTCCGGGCGCGCGGACCGAGAGGATCCGTGTTCATCGGCGATGTTCATTCCGCCCGTGTAGGCGACCCGACGGTCGATGACCAGAATCTTCCGGTGGTTGCGCAGGGGGTAGAACCAGAGATGTGGAAAGAGAGGGTGGAACAGGCGGACCTCGATTTGGTGGGCCTCCATCAATTGCCAGAAGACGGACCGGGTGGAGAGGGAACCGTAAGCGTCGGCGAGCACGCGCACGGCGACGCCACGCCGGGCAGCGCGCGCAAGCACCTCGAAAAAGGCCTGTCCAGTAGAATCGTCTTTCCAGATGTAAGCCTCTACGAGGATTTCTCGCTCGGCGGCCTCCATGGCGCGGCACATCGACGCAAAGGCCTTCTCCCCGCGAAAGAAGATCTCTATCTCGTTGCAGCCAATGAGAGGAGCTTGATCGATTCGCCGAAGCAGGATCTCGAAGTCCGGATCGCGGACGCCCCGCGGGAGCCCCGCGGCGATCGCTCCGACATGCGCCGCCCTGAGCTCCGGAGGGAGCTTTCGGCCCGCACGGGGCCTGGGGACTGGACGCCAGCGCCTGCGGGGACTCATCGCTTGCATTCTCGCAGGGCGATCGTCACCTCGCCATTACGCTCCACCGCCTGCGCGTTCGCCGGACCCGCTCCTTTTGCAAGGCGCCAGACCCACTACGTGGTCGCGGCGGTTTTCGGCACCCCGTCGAAGCGATCCAGGTGGCCTACGCCGTCGACCCGAACGACATCCACCGCGTCGAAGAGGTCAGGGATCGCTCCGCCCCTACGTGCCGACCGCGATGATCGGGCCAGGGGTGCTGCGTTGTTGCAACCAAATGAGGGCCCTTGCCGGAACGGCTCAGGCAAGGGTCAACGGAGACGGCGCAGCGTCGCCGCCAGTTCCCGCATCATTCCCATGAACGTGAGTAGCCATGCTCCGAGGGCGATCCAGACGAAGACTCGCGGCACGACGGCAAGAAAGCCGATCCCGGTCGCCCGCGAGAGTTGAAACGTGGCCGCGGTGAACATTCCCAGGGGAAAGACGAGCGACCAGTACTGCGGGTGATACGTCAGCGGAACTCTCTCGACGCCATGCCGCCAGAGACCCGCGATCACGAGCAGAGGAATCCACCATGCGCCGGCCGCCCAGAAAAAGAGCGTGACGCCTTTCAGGAAGCCGGCGATCTCCGTCAGGAACAGCCAGTGCGGCGCCGCGAGGATCAGGCGCGATCCGGCGAGGGTCGTGATCGCGAGGGCGCCCATGTTGATCCAGTAGCTCGGTGTGAGGGTTTCCGGCGTCAAGGGGAAGAACATCCAGCGATACAGGATGAGTGCGATGAACAGGACGTACAGCATGGCTCCGACGAAGTAGGCGCAGAGTGCGAGGAAGAGCGCCGGGGCGGTCGCATCGAGCGTCGGCGCGACGAGGCTGCCGAGCACGGAGACCGATTCGGTCGAGACGACGACCAGCAGCCATGCGCCATTGATTCCCTCTTCCAGCCGCGGCTTGGGCTCGCGCAGGGTGGTGACCGTGAAGAAGACCGATGTCAGGAGGATCCACAGTCCGATCCCGGCGAACCAGAGGAGGCGCGCGATGCCGATCCACGGCGTCAGAATTGCGAATTGACTGCCGAGGACACAGGTTCCGGCAACCATCGTCAAGAAGAGGACACTGCGCGCGTGGCTCGTGAGGTCGGCGGCGAGGAGATCGCGGTACCGCACGAGGCGAACTCCGGTGAGCAACCAGAGGATCGAGGCGAAGAGAACGTTGACCCAGAGCAGCACCTCCGCGATCGGCTCGAGCCCCTCGAAGTGTGCGGCGATGGACACGATGCCCGTCGCCATCACGAGGGCGAAGTAGCCCGGAAAGAGCGTGGCGACGGCCGGCTGACCCGCCGCGGTCCCGACGCCGGCGGCGCTCCGAGGTGCGGGGGTCAGCGTTCGAGCTTTCTGAGAAAGAAGTGCAGCAGGCCGAAGTTCAGCGCGAAGCACCCGATGCTGGCGAGCGCCGCGGGAACGACGATCGCCCCGCTGCCCGCAAGAAACGACTCCATGGTCGCCGTCAGGAGCCAGAGCTGCAGCACGACGAGCACGAGCACGAAGCAGAGGATCGCGGCGACGATCGTCATGCGCTGGCTGCGGGCAAAGGAGGGCAGGTTCACAGGATGCCGTCCTCAACGCCGACCGCAAACACGCGTCCGCCGCGGACCTCGAGCTGCAGGCGGGGCAACGGCCGGCGCGGGGGCCCGGCGAGGGGTCGGCCGGTCTCCAGATCGAAGACGCCATCGTGGCATGGACACTGGAGGCAATTTTTCGCGGGGTTCGGGATTACCGGACAGGACAGGTGCGTGCATTTCTGCCCGTACGCGACGAAGCGGTCGGCGGCGACGCGGGTGAGAACGCAGGTGGCGCCGGCGCGCGGATAGTCGAAGATCTTCGAGGCGCCGATTGCCAGCTCGTCGCGGGAGGCCACCTCCTTGGACGGAAGCCCGTTGGGCGCCCGGCGCCGGTAGGCGAGCAGGACGATCCAGAGCTGCCCGACGACGAAAGCGAGGCTGGTCAGCCCCAGGAGCTTCGTGAAATCGCGCCGCGAGCGAAAGTCGTCGGTCGGCCAGTCGATCGGAAACTGTTCCCGCCAGGCCGGTTGGTCCGGCTCGGGCTTTCCGTCCGGGCTCTTCGAGATGGAATCCGGGTTCTCGATCCTCACGCGGGGGTTCCTCCACCCATACCGGCGAGAAGCGGATCGTCGCCGATGTCCTGGCCCGACGGGGCCAGCCGGAACGCGGCGCCGACGTCGAGGGCGAAGAGCGAAGGGCGCCGAGGGACCATGAGGTGCACCTTCGTCGTGATCTCCTGTTCGCCGAACTGGAAGGTGTGGATCGGCTGCGACTTGGGGCGCAGTCTCTCGATGTCGTCGCGCGTCCCGTAGAAGAGCGCCTGGCTCGGACAGACGGAGGCGCACATCGGTTTCTTGCCGACGGAAGTCCGGTCGTAGCACATGTCGCACTTCATCATCAGGTGCATGCCGGTGTTCATCTTGGGCACGCCGAACGGGCACGCCAGAACGCAGTTGTTGCAGGCGATGCAGCGCGGTTTTCTCGCGCTCTGGACGACGCCGTCGGCGGTGCGCTTGATCGCGTCGGCCGGGCAGACCTCGGCGCACGTCGGCGAGTCGCAGTGCATGCAGACGACCGGAATGGTCTGGGGCGAGCTCGCGCGGTCCAGGATGTCGAGCTGGATCATCGAGTATCCCTTGTGCGTGTCGCACTCGCTGCAGGCCTGGACGCAGGCGTTGCAGCCGATGCAGCGGCCGGGGTCCACGAAGAATTCGTTCGACTCGGGGACGGCCACGCCTAGCCTTGCCTCTGCGGCGGCGCCGCCAAGGGGGCCTTCCGGAGGCGGACGGCGCAAGCCTTGTATTCCGGGATTTTCGACACGGGATCCTGCGCGGAAATCGTGAGCTGATTGGCGCTGCGGGCTCCCGTCCAGTGGTACGGAATGAAGATGGTGTCGGGCCGGATGGTGCGAACCACCCGGACCGGGAGCGTGCAGGATCCGCGCCTCGTCTCTGCCGTGGCGGAATCGCCGTCGGCCAGGCCGAGTCCAGCGGCGGTCTGCGGATGGATCTCGATGTACGGCTCGGGGCACTGGTCGACGAGGGGGCCGATGCGGCGGGTCTGTTCTCCCGAAAGAAAGTGGCTCACCACTCGGCCGGTCGTGAGGATCAGGGGATAGTCCGCGTCGGGGACTTCGGTCGGCGGCGAATATGGCGCGACGACGAAGCGCGCCCGCCCGTCGGGAAAGTAGAACGCACCTTTGCCGCGGGCAATCGGGTTCCAGGAACCATCCTCGAAGAGCCTCGGCGTGCCGGGGTGATCTTCGGAAGGGCAGGGCCAGAATACGCCATTCTCCTGCTCGAGCCGCTCGTAGGTGATCCCGGAGTAGTCCGCGATGCCGCCCTTCGACGCGACGCGCAACTCCTCGAGGATCGCGCGCGGCGACTCGAACGTGAATCCGCGGGAACGGCCGAGGGCTCTCGCGATGTCCTGCACGATGCGCCAGTCCTCGCGCGCTTCCCCGGGGCACGCGATCGCCCGGTTGATCTTGATGACGCGCCCCTCGGCGGTCGCGACGATCCCTTCGTCCTCCTCGTGCAGGGACCCCGGAAGCACGACGTCGGCGTAGCGCGCGCTCTCGTTGAGAAAGAAGTCGATCGCCACGTAGAAGTCGAGCTTTTCGAGCGCCTGGCGGACGAACGCGTTGTCGGGAAGCGAGACGACCGGGTTGAAGCAGATCGAAAGCAGCCCGCGGATCTCTCCGCGGTCGATCTTGCGGATGATCTCGTACGCGTCGACGCCGGGCTGGGGGAGCTCCTCGGGCGCGATGCCCCAGACTCCGGCGACGTAGGCCCGGTGGTCCGGATTGCCGAGGTCGCGGGCCCCCGGCAACTGGTCGCACTTCTGGCCGTGCTCGCGTCCGCCCTGCCCGTTGCCCTGACCCGTGATCGTCGCGTAGCCGCAGCCGCGCCGCCCGATCCGGCCCGATGCGAGGACCATGTTGATCGCACCGAGGCAATTCGCGACGCCATGGCTCGAGTGCTCGATGCCGCGCGCGTGCATGAGAAAGCTCGTTTTGGCCTGACCCCACCACTCGGCGGCCTGGCGGATTGCCCGCTCGGCGATCCCGGTGACCTCGGCCGCGCGACGCGGCGTCCAGGGCGCGACGCTCGCGGCGACGTCGTCGAAGCCTTCCGTGTGGTCGCGGATGAAGTCGTGATCGAGCCAGTCGTTCTCGATCATGAGGTGGAGCACCGCGGCAAAGAGCGCGGCGTCCGCGCCGGGCCGCACCGGAAGAAAGAGATCGCAGGTGCGCGCGATCGGCGTCAGCCTCGGATCGACGACGATGACTTTCGCCCCCCGCTCGCGAGCCTGCCAGATGTAGTCCGTCGTGATCGGGGCGCACTCGGCGATGTTGGCCCCGCTGACCCAGACGAGCCCGGCCTCGAGGATGTCGCTCCACGGATTGGCGGCGCGATCGATGCCGAAGGCCTTCTTGTTCGCGGCCCCGGCCGATACCATGCACAGCCGGCCGTTGTAGTCGATGTTCGCCGTCTTCAGGCACACGCGGGCGAACTTGCCCATCAGGTACGCCTTCTCGGTCGTGAGGCTCGCTCCCGAGAGGCAGGCAAAGGCGTCGGCGCCATGGTCCTTCTGGATCCGATCGATCGCCGCGGCGACCTGCGCCACGGCGGCGTCGTAGGCGACGGGCCGGAATCCGCTCGGAGCTTGCGAATCGTAGGCGAACGCCGTCGTCAGACGGTCCGGGTGCGCGCCCTGGAGGTAGCGCTTCACGCCCTTGGGACAGAGCTTGCCCTGGTTGAAGGGAAACTCCATCCAGGGCTCGAACCCGATGACCTCCTCGTTCTTCACGAGCAGCGTGATCCCGCACTGCTGACCGCAGAAACAGCAGTGCGTGTTGACGGCGCGATCGGGAACGGCCCCGGGATCGAGCCGAAGCCCCGTCGAACGGGAGGGGTGTGGTCCGAAGATCTCGGTAAAGGCGTCGGATGCGATCGGTCCCGTCATTCCCGGTCGGTCCTCATGGATGGAAGTTCCGGTCGTCTTCGGTCCCGAGTGGCCCCATGCCCATCCCGCTGTTTGCGTAGATTGGAGTCGGCCGGGGGAGCGCAGCCGCGGGACTCGACGGCCGCACGACCCCGGCGACCAGACCCTGGGCCAGGGCGAGCATTGCGCGCCGGCACGGAGGGCAAACCTGCTGGTAGTGGCCGCCCGGACCGATCTCGCGCTCCATCTGGTACCGATAGCCGAGCTTGCGCTCGACGTCGATCAGGTCCTCGAGGTGCATCTTCGAAGTGAACGGGTGTCCGCATCGCGCGCAGGGCTCGGCCTCGCCCCGCCGTGCCGCGTCCTTGTAAAACTCCACGCCGAGCTGCGCGGGCCGTTGGAAGATGTGAAAAAACTTTCCGAACGGCAGCCAGAGCAGCGTGAGGATCACCGTGACGGCGTGGGTCAGGGCGAGGAACTCGTAGCCCGATCCTCGCAGCCACGTGTAGCTGACCGTCAACAACAGACCGGTCACGGCGACGGAGAAGAGCAGGATGAGCGGGAGAAAGTCTTCGGCAAAGAGCTGGAGAGCCGCGGCGCCCTCATCCCGCATCCGGCGGAACATGGCCAGCATGACGCCGGGCACGACGAGCAGCGACGCCCAGACGAGTCCGTGAAAGACTAGAAACGCGACGATGGACTCGTGGGGGAACGCCAGGGTTGGAAACCCGAACACGTAGACGCGATACCACGCCATGCGCCCGGGAATCGATTCGAAGGAGAGCCAGCCGAAGACGAGAGGGAAGGTGATCGCCCCCGCGATGATGCATCCCCACATGAGCAGCATGTGCGTCAGCCCGCGCAAGCGGTTGCGGCGCCAGATGAAGTCGTTGGCGGCGAACTCACCGGTCACTCGCCTGAGCCACATTCGCAAGTTGCGGAGCAGGTGGTTCGGGCGGAAGAAGAGTTGCCATCCTCGCTTCCAGTAGACGGCCGTCGCGGGGCGCTGGAGCCAGATGGTGTAGCGCAGCGTGAGACCGAAGACCGCGAAGAGCGTCGCGAACGTGTAGGCAACGAGGGCCGCGTCGAAACGCTCGAGGTTGCGGGAGCCGACCACGACGAGCGCCGTGAGGGCGCCGGTGGTGATGAAGGCCCAGACTAATGCTCTGCCAACTTCTCTTCTCATGCGGCCGCGCCTCGTCTCGTGCGGTGGCGCCTTGAGCTTATACCCTCGGATGCCCGGGCGATCCCCGAGGGGGCCTTCCTCGGCAAGCTTCAGCTCCGCAGTCGTGGTCGTTCGCATCGGCCACGGGGTCGCTCCTATGGCCACCGACGACCTCGGATACACGGCCAGCGAAGCCGGCGTTAATTTCTGGTCTCGGGCGCGATTCAGGGTCGGCAAGATTCGTCTGAAGGCGCACGAGGCGTATGACAAGGATCACTGGGGTGAGCGGGTGACCCGTCTCATGTCGTGCTCGATCCCGGCACGGACGACGAGGGGCAGTTGCGCTCTTGAGTGATCTGCGTCATACGAATGACGGTCCGACAGACCTATCGTCAAGGTGATGATGTCGTATGTCGAACTCGAGATCGAGCTGTTCTGCCGGGGCATGCGGGTTGACGCGACCTGCAGTCTCGACCAGGAGGGGCGCCGGATCGCGCGGACCCGCGCGGGCCTGGGCTCCGGGCTCGAGCTCGTGCTGCCGGCTCCCCGCAGACCGATCTGGGTCAACGTCCCCGTGGTCGAGGCGTTTGCCGAAAGGTCGCCGCTGCGTCTGGTGCGCGAGCGGCGCGGGTATCGCGTCGTCGACGATCGCAACGGCGATGAATACGCGGTGACGATGCCGGGAGAGCCGCTGTGGTACTCGCGCGCGACCACCTCCGGAACTCCGATGAGTCGGATCGGCGTGCTCCAGGGCAACTACCTCGGCGTTTATGTGTCCAACGCCTGCATGTACTGGGCGTCGACGCCCTCGCGGGCCTGCAAGTTCTGCACTACGGGCAAGAACGTGGGCGTAGGCGAGGAGTCCCGCAAGAAGGTCGACGATGTCATCGAGGTGGCGATCGCTGCCAAAGAAGAATCGGGAGCCATCTTCACGCACCTCAACACGGGCTACCACTTCGAGGAAGTGGATCGGCTCGAAGCGATCCACGGACTCCGGCAGTCGGAGCCGTTCGTTCGTGCCTTGAGGGCGCGGGTGGGCGGATTCATCGGGGTCCAGGCGATGCCGGTTCCCAGGAGGAAGTTCCATGAGTACGACGCGCTGATCGACGCCGGGGTCGACCATTTCTCGTTCTGCTACGAGTTCGAGGACCCCGAGTGGTTCGCGCGGCTCTGCCCGGGCAAGGCCGCGACCCTCGGCCAGGAGGGCTTCTTCGAGGCGATGGAGTACGCGGCGCGGCGCCTCGGCCGGGGGAGGGTTTCCGGCGAGATCATCGCCGGTCTCGAGCCGATCGAAGCGACAATGCGCGGGATCGACCGGATCGTCGCCGCGGGCGCCTTCCCGACCGTCTGCATCTTCCGGCCCACGGTCGGCAGCGAGCTGGAGCATGTCAATCCGCCAGACCCGGCCGCGATGAGGGCCGTGTTCGCGCACCTCTACGAAGCGTGCCGCGACGCCGGCCTTCCGGTCGGAATCCTGCCGATCGATGTGTCGCTGGTCGTGCAGCCCGAGGAGGCGGCGGGGTTGATCGAGCCGAGTCTGTCCTCGCGCATCTACGAGAGCAAGCTCGCGGCGCTTCGTCTCATCGCCCGCCCCTACGTCGCCTGGAAGAGGAGGCCCTCGCCCCGCAGATCGAGCGGTGCTACTCGGACGGAGCGATCGCGCGCAGGCGCTCCATCCTCCGGATGAGGAACCCGTCCTTGTCGGTCTCGATGACCCCATCCTTCTGCCAGCGGCTCATGACGCGAATCGCGGTTTCGATCGTAGTGCCGACGAGGTCGGCGATGTCCTGTCGGGAGAGGTGAAGGTTTAGATAGGTCCCATCCGGCCCTTCCTTGCCGATTCGCTCGGCGAGGGTCGAGAACAGGCTAGAGATCCGATACTCGACCGAGCCCGTCGTGTCGGCGAGGCGCCGGTTGAGTGCCATCAACCGAAGCGTCAGGCCGGCGAGCAGTCGGCGCGTGATCTCGGGCCGCTTCTCGATGAGATCGAAGAAGTCGCGCTCGGCAATGGAGACGGTGCCGGACGGTTCGAGCGCGACGGCCGTTGCCGGGAACGGGCGCTTCTCGAACACCGCCACGGCACCAACCGGCTCGCCGGGGCCCAGGATCTCGAGGATCAGGCCCCTGTCCGGCGCGGCCTTGACGATCTTGACGCGTCCGACGAACAGGAAATGGATGAACTTGGCGGGATGCCCCTCTTCGAACAGGGTTGCGCCCTTCTCGTAAGCCCGCAGCTCGCAGAGCGGGGAAAGGGCCGCGCGATCCTCCGCGTTGAGTGGGGCCAGGATCGGGATCGTATTGAATGGGATCGGAGGGCGCGGGGGCACGTCGCGGATTATCGCACCGGCAGTGTCGACGCGAAGGAGGAGCGAGGAGGAGGCGCGGCGGGCGGGCCGCTCTCTGGCGATCCGCGTGGCTCGACGCCTGGGAAGCTACGAAGTGAGCGGGATGCGGCAGTAGCAGTAGACGAACTCCTGCTCCGTTCCCCAAGGAGTTCTGTGCATCTCGGTGGTATCCGAGATCTTCGCGAAATCAGGGCCGAACTCGGCGTGAAGCTCCTCGGGGGAGAACCTGAGAACTTCGAGGCCGCTGCACTTCTCTGGGCCGTGCGGCCCAAACGTGGCAACGACGATGTGACCACCAGGCTTGAGTGATCTTCGAACCGTCTCCACGTATCGAGAGCGCGCCTCGGGAGCGCGTAGGAAGTGAAAAACCGCGCGGTCGTGCCAGAAGTCGTACGCTGCCCTCGGCAGAGCGGCGTCTGTCACATCGGCACAGATCCAACGAACCCCGGCTGCGCGCCCGCCCAGGCGGATCCGAGCCGCCTCCAACGCCGCCTCCGAGAGGTCCAGCACCGTCAGGTTCGAATACCCACGTTCCAGCAGGTCGTCGACCAGAGTGGAGGCGCCTCCACCGACGTCGATCACAGCAGCGGTTCGATCGAGTCGCGCAGCGTCCAGAAAGGCGAGGGACCGTTCGAGATGCGGGCGGAACCAACTTACGCTTTCGGGGTGTTTCGTTGCGTAGACCGTGTCCCAGTGGGCTTTGTCATCCATGATTCAGTCCTCTTCCTGAGCCGGAACGGCGCTTCTGAGGCCATCGCCTCTTCAAACTGTAGCCAGATTCGTGCTCGGCGGATAGGCTTGCGTTCGTGCAAGTCGACCAAATGCCCGGACAGGAACAACCCTTCGTTCTCCGGGAGCAGTCCGGTGGCGTGGCCCGCCTCACCTTGAACCGTCCCGAGCGATTCAATCCCCTCTCCTCGGCGATGATCGCTGCCCTTCAGCAGTGTCTCGACGAGATCGCCGGCGATCCCGACGCGCGGGTCGTGGTGCTGGCGGCCGGCGGGCGGGGGTTCTGCGCAGGACATGACCTGAACGAAATGCGAGCTCACACCGCCGACGCCCCCTGGCAAAAGCAGCTCGTCGACGACTGCAGCCGAATGATGGTTTCGCTCACGAGGCTGCAGCAACCCGTCATCGCCCGCGTTCACGGCATCGCGACGGCCGCGGGCTGCCAGCTCGTCTCGATGTGCGATCTCGCCGTCGCTGCCGATACGGCAACCTTCGCGATGCCCGGCGTCAACATCGGAGTCTTCTGCACGACGCCTGCGGTCGGCGTCGCCCGAAACGTCTCACGCAAGCGAGCTATGGAAATGCTTCTGACAGGCCGTCCGATCGATGCGCCGACGGCGCTGGACTGGGGTCTGATCAATCGGCTCGCGCCCGCCGAGGGGCTCGATGCCGCGGTGCAGGAGTTCGCGGATGCCATCGTCGCGCGGAGCCCAGCGGTTATTGGTCTCGGCAAGCGCGCCTTCTACGAACAACTCGATCGGCCGCTGGCGACAGCCTACGACGTTGCTGGGGCGGCTATGACCCAGGGCATGCGGCTCGAGGACGCTGACGAAGGAGTGGACGCTTTCCTTCAGAAGCGCCCCGCAGTGTGGCGGGGACGCTGATCTCGTCCTAATCTTTTCCCGAGCCAGCTCTCCTCCATCCTCGGAAAGCCGATGTCGACCATTCGTAGACGCGCGGCAGGACGAAACGCGTCAACGTCGTTGCGCTGATCAGGCCCCCGACCCATTCGCCATCGAACCCTGGTGCGAAAAGCCGGAAAGTCTTACCGGGTCGCCCAGGACCGACGAGTCGTCGCCAGCCATCTAGCCAGGTCGTCCTCCGCGACTCGGAGCGCGCCGTCAAAGTCGCGCAAGATGCCTGCCCGACCCATAAGAACGTATGTCTTGGATCGGCTGAGTGAGAGTCGACGCGCAACGGTGTCGACGCCAGGACGAGAGGACCAGACTGCCAGGAATTGAGCTGTGTGCCTGAGCTTCACCGACCGGGCGCTGGCAGGCGGATTAATCGTGTTGGGCATAGATACGAAAGATATCTTATGATACTCTCAGTCTCAAATGGCAACTATTGTTATCCTCCAACCCAGAAGTGGAAGAGGAAGAGAAGAAAACGAAGTCCATCTTGGTGCGGTTGACGCCCGGGACGTACGAAAAACTCCTGAAGGCCGCGAGGGCTTCGAAGCGGCGCAAAGGGGAGCTGGCAAGGATGCTGCTCGAAGAGGCTCTGGAAGGGCCTCGCGCCAGCGGGGCACCGGGATTACCGCCGCCACGAGGGCGCCGAGGCTAGACGAGCTCTCGGGCCGGGCCGGCAGTTCTCTCCTTGCTCCAGGCCGCCTACGTAGTCGTGAGGTCCGCTTGGGCCCTGGCGCGCGCCGTCCCTGATGGCGTTTGCCTACTCAAGGAAGCTCAAGACCGGTACCTTTTGGTACGTCAGGCACCTCGGGAAGACACATGCCGCAGGGCGTAGCCGTGACGTAGCGAAGCGGATCGCCTCTAAGCTCGAGGATAAGGCCCGCCTGGCCACTTTCGGGATTGAGGATCCTGGCCGGTGCTCTTGGAGCCTCGATCATCTCTTCAAGCGAGTTGAGAGTTGGGCAAGAGCAAATAGGCCGGCGAGTCTTGACTTCCGGCTCGGTCACTTCAGGCGACTCCTGGAGTACTTCGGTCCGGAAGCGCTGGTCGAGCAGGTTACCCGATCCCGGATCGATGAATACTGCTCCAATCCACCCGGCAAGGCGGGCCCGGCGTCGATCAACCGGGCGATGGCAGTCCTTCGCCACGCGCTCGGCATGGCACGCTCCTGGGGAAATGAGAGTCGATACGCCAGAAATCCCTTCGCTGGTTGGACTGCTATCGACGAGTCAAAGACCCGGAGAGCGGCCGTCGCCCTCCCGCGCAGAGCGATACGGAAGCTGATGAGAACCGCGACCCGCCTCGTCTACGAAGCACCGCCGCACCTGCGGGACCGGCGTCAGGAAGATGCGGACATCGTTGCGCTTTACCTTCTCACCGGTTCGCGCCGGGAGGAGATACTGGCCATGCGGCGAAGTCAGATCTCCAGCGAGTGCCTGACCTTCCCGCCTCGAAAGCGCGGTCGCGCGCGCCGGTTCGCCCTCACCGCCGAGCTAAGAACCATCCTCTCGCGCCACGAAGGGCCAGGGGACTGGGTGTTCCCGACGATGAATGGGAACGGCCCAAGACGCGACCTTCGGCGTTTCTGGGCCACCCTGACGAAGGAGGCCGGCTTCCCGGAACTTCGGATTCACGATCTTCGACACACCGCCATAACGGAACGCGTGCGCAAGGGGGGCGTGCTGGCTGGGCAGGCACTCGCGGGGCATCGGACTCCTGAGATGGTTCACCGGATCTACACCCATCTCCACGATGAGCTGCTGAAACCGCTGGAAGTCCGTGCGACTCAGGTGCAACAGCCCACACGGAAAATCGGGACAGGACGGAAAATGCGGAATCGTGAAATCATTGAAAACACGAAGGGGCCGTAGCTCAGTTGGATAGAGCAAGAGTTTCCTAAACTCTAGGTCGCCGGTTCGACTCCGGCCGGTCCCACCAGCTCTCCGATGCGGCCGGCGCGGCTACTTGGCGGAGGGCTTGTTGCGGTCCAGGTCGCGGATCTTGAGGATGAGCGCCGCGATCGCGATTCCGATGAGGGCGAGGGAGATCACGAGGCCCTTGCGCCGGAAGTCGCGCTCCCGGCGGATGCGGACGGCCTCGGCTCTCGCCGTGCGGGCGATCGTGAGGCCGCCGGCCACGGTCTGCTGGACGGCGTAGGGCTGGAAGAGGTGGACGTCGGCACGGGCCTTCGTCAGGGCCTCGTCCGCGCGGGAGAGATCGAACTGGGCGGTCGCGACGAGCATCCCGGCCTCGGCCTCGCGCTGGAGGGCCGCCTTGGCCGCGTCGGTCTCCTTCTTGAGGGCGAGGATGTCCTCGTACATCGCGGCGGCGGAGCGCGCCCCCTCGGTCCCCGCTTCGTGGCACGTCACGCACTTGCCCTCTTTGCCCGGGGACAGGTAGGCGTCCGTCGGATGGACGATGTCGTGATTTTCGTGGCAGGTGACGCAGCCGGGCAGGCCCATCTGCGCGAACGCTTCCCAGTGCGGGCTCGCCTTGAACTGTTCGGCGAAGACGGAGTGGCAGGTCCCGCAGACGTTGGCGACGGATCCGACCTGGGGAGGCGCGGCGCCATGGTTGCCGTGGCAGGAATTGCAGGTCGGGGAGGAGAGGTCGCCCTTCTTCATCAGGGCCTCGAAGTGCACGCTCTTCGAGTACTTCGCGTACACGTCGGAGGGGAGCTTGTGCGAGGCCATGAGCTTGGCGTCGCCGTGGCAGCGGTTGCAGGTGTCCGCGATGCGGGTGGGATAGACCGGCGAGCGCGTGTCCTTGACGGGAAGGACCCCGTGGGCCCCGTGACAGCTGACGCACGTCGCCACCGTCTCGTCGCCGCGCAGGAGCGCCTTGCCGTGCCCGCTGGTGCGGTACTCGGCCAGCTGGTCGACGCGCTCGGAGGGGTTGAAGTGCTTCATCGCGGCCGCGTCGGCATGGCACGTGCCGCAGATCGCGGGGATGTCCTTCGGCGACGGCTTGCCGCGGAACCCCTTCTTCGCGTCGTGCGCCAGGTCCATGTCCTGCGTGCGGGGGTCGCCGCCGTGACAGGAGGCGCAGGTGAAGCCGGCCTTGCGGTGGACGTCGTCGGCGAACAGCCTGGCGGGCGGGCTCACGCGCGCGTCGTCGAGCGCGAGGTGACAGTCGACGCACCCGATCGCCGCGACGGCCGCGGTCGCTGCCGCGGGCGTGGGGGCGGGCGTGGGGGCCGGCGTGGGGGCCGGGGACGCCGCCCCGGCGGAAACCGCTGCGGCGAGGAGGGCGGCGGCGAGCGCGAGCAGCCGGCGGCTCATGGCTTGACCTGGCCGGGCGGGGGAAGCAGCGCCAGGACCGTCAGGACCAGGGCTCCCGCGAGCAGGACCAGCGCCATGCGGTTCCACCACGGGGAGGGGCGCCCGAGGGACGCCTTGCGGTCGAGGAGCGGAAGGAAGACGAGGACCGCGGCCAGGGCCCCGAAGAAGAAGACGCCGAGCATTTCGCCCGGCAGGCCCGCGATCTCCGACGGGAGGTACTTGAGGAACTGGAACATCGAGAGGAAGTACCACTCGGGGCGGATCCCCGCCGGAGCCGGAGCGAACGGCTCGGCCTTCTGGCCGAGCTCCCAGGGGAGGAAGGCGGCCAGCGCCGCGAGCAGGCCGACGGCCAGCATCCAGCCGACCATGTCGCGCAGGGCGAAGTCGGGCACGAACTTCATCGTCCGGGGTTTCTCGCGCTCGATCGACGGCGGAACGCTCATGCCCTTCTGCTGCACCAGGATCAGGTGCACCCCGAGCAGCAGGGTCGTGACGGCCGGGAGGATCGCGACGTGGATCCCGTAGAAACGCGAGAGCGTCGCTCCGGTCACGTCGGAGCCGCCGCGCAGGATCCGCGACAGGAGCGGGCCGATGCCGGGCACCTGCGCGGGCACGTCGGTCCCGACCTTCGTCGCGAAGAACGCGAGCGTGTTCCAGGGGAGGAGATAGCCCGAGAACCCGAAGCCGAGGGCGAGGAAGAGCAGGAGCGCGCCCGTGATCCAGGTCATCTCGCGCGGGGCGCGGTACGCCTTCAGGAAAAAGACCGAGGCCATGTGGGCCATGACGACGCCGACGAAGATGTTGGCGCCCCACGAGTGGATCGACCGGATCAGCCAGCCGAAGGGAACCTCGGCCATGATGTACTGGACGCTCTCGAAGGCCTCGGTCGCGCTCGGGCGATAGTAGAGGAGGAGGAGGATCCCGGTCGCCACCTGGACGAGGAAGAGGAAGAGCGCCATCCCGCCGAGGTAGTAGAAGATCGTGTACCGGTGAATCGGGACCTGCTTCTTTTCGGCGAGGTGCTCGAGCCCCTCCAGGCCGAGCCGGTCCCGCAGCCACTCGACCGGGGACAGCCGGGCGGCCCGCGGGGGGCCGTCAGGTCCGGCGGATGACAACCTTATCTCCTCGTACCGCGACGTCGAGCTTCGTGAGCGGCCGCGGCGGCGGTCCCGAGATGTTCGTGCCGTTCGCGTCGTACACGCCGTTGTGGCAGGCGCACCAGATGTCGCTGCGCTCGGCCCGGTACTGGACCGTGCAGGCCAGGTGCGTGCAGGTGGCCGTCAGGGCCTTGAGCTCGCCCGCCGCCGTCCGGAAGAGGATGACGGGCTTTCCCGCGAAGGGGACGATGCGGCCGGAGTTGTTGGGAATGGACGAGGCCTTCACGTCGAGCTCGATCTCGGAGAGCGACGGCTCCGACGTCACGGGCGGGACGAGGTACCGAAGGATGGGGTAGAGGAACGAGACGGCCGCGGCGCCGAGACTGGTCCCCAGCAGGTAGGAAATCCAGCGGCGGCGGGACTGTTGGTTGTCGGCGACGTCCATCGGCTGCCGGTGAGCTTACGGCGCGGCGCCCATCGGCGAGTGATGAGTTTGCATCAGGCCGCCCGGGGGGCGGCGCCTAGGATGGAGGCAGGCCCATGAACCATCCCGACGACGTTTTCCCGGGACTTCGCGCGTACCTCGTCGCGAGATTCGGCTCGGAAGCCGCGGCCGCGGGGCTCGAACCCCTTCGCGGCAAGGCGGCCGGCATCAAGCAGGGCGGTTATGGCATGCCGTACCGGGTCGAGTGGCCGTCGGCCCGGGGTCCCCGGACGCTGGTGCTCGAAACGGTCCGGCCGGGGCAGTTCGGCCACGAGGACCGCTCCGACCGGGCGGGCCTCGTCCTGCGCACCTTCGACGAATCCGGGAGCCTGCCTCGCCACGTCGCCCCCGTGGACGTCGGCGCCTTCCGGGCGGCGGGGCCGGCCCTCAGCCTCGGCGAGGCCGGCGAGTTTTTCATCCTCACCGAGTACTCCGAGGGCGATCCGTACGCGGCGGACTTCGACCGCATCGCGGCCGCCGGAGCCCTCGCACCGGGCGACGTGGCGCGGGCCCGCGCGCTGGCCGAATATCTCGCCGAAATCCACCGGGCGCCCGCCTCGCACCCGTCCTGGTACCGGCGGCGGCTGCGGGACCTGCTCGGGTCCGGCGAGTGCATCGCGGGCGTCGCCGACTCCTATCCGGTTCCCCGGGGGTTCCTCGACGCGGCCCTTCTCGAGGAGGTCGAGACGCGGGCGCTCGCGTGGCGGTACCGGCTGCGCGACCGCTCGGACCGCCTGCGGACGATCCACGGCGACTTCCATCCCTGGAACATCCTCTTCCGGTCGGGCACCGACTTCACGGTGCTGGACCGCAGCCGCGGGGCCCTGGGAGACCCGGCGGACGACGTCGCGTCCCTCGCCGTGAACTTCCTCTTCTTCGCCCTGCGCGGAGAGGGGGCGTTCCGGGGACCGTTCGCCGACCTCTTCCGGGAGTTCTGGCTGGGGTATGCCGAGGCTTCGGGCGACCGTGAGATCCGCGACGTGGTGGCTCCGCACTTCGCCTTCCGGGCGCTCGTCGTGGCCAGCCCGCTCTGGTACCCGGGAGAGTCGGAGGAGCTGCGGCGCCTGCTCTTTCGATTCCTGCTCTCGGTCCTCGAGGCGGACCGGTTCGACCTCGAAGAGATCCCGGACTACCTCGCCCGGTCGCGGCCGTGACCTGGGCCGTCTGGCTGACCGGGCCCCCGGCGTCGGGCAAGTCGACGATCGCGAGGGCCCTGCGGGAGCAGCTCGCGGCCGAAGGAACGTCCGCGGTGGTGCTCGAATCGGACGCGCTGCGCAGGGTGCTCACGCCCGAGGCCACCTACGAGCCGGACGAGCGAGACCGTTTCTACGCGGCGGTCGCCGGCCTGGCCGCGATGCTCGTGTCCCAGGGGGTCCCGGTGATCGTGGACGCCACCGCCCCGCGCAGGGCACATCGCGCGCGTCTTCGCGAGCGCGTGCGCGACTTTCTCGAGGTGCTCGTCGCCACGCCGCCCGAGGTTTGCGTTGCGCGCGATCCCAAGGGGCTCTACGAGCGGGCCCGTGTCGGACACGCGCCTCATCTTCCCGGGGCTACGGAAGCCTACGAGGCGCCGGAGAAACCCGATCTCGTGGTGTCCGGAACGGCCCCGCCGGACCACGGCGCGCGAGCGATCCGGGAAAGGCTCGCGGAGCGGTTTTCGCCGAGCCGGATTGATGTTTCTGGATCATGACGTCGGGCGCGGGAAGGGGGATGCTCGTCGCGGTGACAGAGAGGAGGTCGTATGAATCTCATGCGCTATCAACCTTCGACCCTCGATTCCCCGATGTTCCGTGAGCTGGAAGAGATGTCCGAGCGCCTGAACCGGCTGTTCGGGAGCTGGACGCGTCCGAACGGCGGTTCGAAGGAATCGCTGACGGTGGTGGACTGGGCGCCCTCGGTGGACATCCAGGAGACCGACGGCGAGTACCTCGTCAAGGCCGAGCTTCCCGAAGTGAAGAAAGAGGACGTGAAGGTCACGTTGGAGAACGGGATCCTGACCCTGCAGGGCGAACGCAAGCAGGAGAAAGAGGAGAAAGGAAGGAAGTTCCATCGCGTCGAACGCTCCTATGGCTCGTTCCTCCGGACCTTCACCGTCCCCGTGGACGCGGACGAAGCGAAGGTGGCGGCCGACTTCAAGGACGGCATGCTTCGGGTGCACCTGCCCAAGACGCAGACGCCGCGCCCGAAGGCCATCGAGGTCAAAGTCGCCTCCTGATCCGCGGACACGCTGAAGCCGCCCGCGAGGGGCGGCGCCGCGCGGCCGGCCCCGAAAAGGCCGGCCGCTTCTTTTCGTGT
The DNA here is from genome assembly GCA_041912555.1 of Thermoanaerobaculia bacterium. Classification (GTDB taxonomy): domain Bacteria; phylum Acidobacteriota; class Thermoanaerobaculia; order UBA5066; family Gp7-AA6; genus DAHUXD01. Next base: position 25,062 of record JAYRMU010000038.1, on the reverse strand, counting down.
CGTCGGGGATTGCGTCCGGGCCGGGTTACTTCATCCCGAGGTCGGCGAGGACCTTCGGGTTCTCCTCTTCCATCGCGAGCACCTGGTGGCAGGCCGAGCAGTCATCCGTGATCATCCGGCCGTCCGCGCTCTTGTGCTTGCCGTCGTGGCAGCGGAAGCAGCCGGGGAAGTCGTCGTGGCCGATGTTGTTCGGGTGCGTTCCCCAGGTCAGCTTCATGTCGGGAAACACGTTGCGCAGGTAGATCTGCTTGACCTGTTCGGCGGCCGTCTCGATTGCCGGCCGGTCGGACTGGAAGAGCGCCGGGTACTTGGTCAGGTAGAACTCGCCGATGGCCTTCGGGATCTGGGCGGCGGCGGCCGCCTGGTCCGGGTAGTTCGCCTTGAGCGCGGCGACGGCCTCCCGCTTGATGAAGGGGAGCTTCGGGCTGATGCGGCCGGCCATCATGGCTTCGTCGACGGCGCGTTCGGGCATCTGGAAGGCGTGCGTCGGGCGGTTGTGGCAGTCCATGCAGTCCATCTTGCGCCGGGGCGCGTTGGCGAGCTCGGCCGTCGTCGCCTTCGTGTCGGTCGAGACGAACTCGACGCGCTTGCCGGCGTCGTCGATGTAGTCCACCAGAGGGATGACCTGGCGCTGCGCGTCCGTGGCCACGTACTCGATGCGTTCGGTCGTCGAAAGGTGGCGCCCGTGGATGCCGACGAGCCCTTCGAAGGTGCGGCCGCCGATCTTCATGAGGAGGACGCTCGTCGCCGGCGTGTTCTTCTCGTCGTCGGAGTACTTGGTCCGCACGACGAACTTGTCGCCGGTGAACTTCTGGGGCCAGTGGCAGTGCTCGCAGGTGTCGCGGGCGGGGCGCAGATCCTCGACGGGAGAGGGGATCGGGCGATGGTAGGTCTTGAAGGCCACGGCGTAGAGCTGGCGCAGGCCCGAAATCTTGGCCTTCACGAACCAGGGCGCGCCGCCGCCGATGTGGCAGTCCACGCAGGCGACCCGCGAGTGGGGCGAGTTCGTGTACGCCGTGAACTCGGGCTGCATCGGGGTGTGGCAGGTCTGCCCGCAGAACTGGGTGGAGTCCATGTACTCGACGGCCTGGTAGGACGCCGTGCCCATGATCGAGAAGTTCACCAGGGACAGGAAGACCACGAGGATGATGGCCCGCCGCAGGAGCGGGCTGCGGAAGTCGATCGGCGGGTATTCGGCCGGCAGGTCGTGGTGCTCCTTCAGCTTGCGGTGCCGCAGGACGGCGCCGAGGGGCATCAGGATCAGGCCGAGGACGAAGACCGCCGGCAGGATGAAGAAGAAGAGGATGCTGTAGTACGGGTGGACGGCCCCGCCGCGCACGATCAGGTACGCCCAGAAGGCCAGCAGCGTGATCGAGGAGCTCGTCGTCAGGACGGCGCCCGTGATCGTCATCGGGTTCTGCCCGAGGAACATCACCAGTCGGGCGCGGTGGCTCTCCGTGAAACGACTCATCGTTCGCTGTCTCCTTTCGGGGCCTTCGGATCGTGCGGGGAGGACTTCCCGGCCCCGTGGAGGCGCTCGAGCTCCAGGGGATGTTCTTCCTCCATCTCGCGCTCGGTGAGCATGCCCGTGAGCCAGGACATGTTCATGGGGTACGTGTCGGGGTTGAAGATGACGTAGTACAGGTGCCAGACCAGGATGGCGAGCGACGCGAGCCAGGCCTCGTAGAAGTGGATCATCCGGCTCACATCGTAGCCGAGCTTCGTCAGCAAGCCTATGAACGTGTTGTCGAACCACATGATCGTGCCCGTCACGGCCATCACGATCGTTCCCCAGACCAGGGCCCAGTACTCGCTCTTCTCGATGTAGGAGAAGCGGTCGAACCGCGGCTTCACGGGGGAAAGGCCGGTGTTGTACTTCAGGACCGCGATCGCGTCCCGGAGGTCCTGGGGCCGCCACCAGATGTCGCGCAGGAACCGGCGCCCGCGGGCCGTCAGCGTCACGTACCCGATGTGGTACAGGCTGGCCGCGACCATCACGACCGCCGCGATCCGGTGGACGAGGCTGCGAAGCTCGAAGGTCCGGCTGCTCAGGCGCCGCAGGAGGACCACCCACCAGGCGTCGGGGTAGCGGAGCATGAACCCCGTCACCACGAGCAGCAGGAAGCTGACCATGAGGGCGCCGTGCTGGAGCCGTTCGCCGAGGGTCATCCTCAGGTACAGGGCGCGCCCGGCCGGGGGCTCGACGATCTCGCCGCGCCGCACGGCGAGCTGGCGCTTCGACTTGCGCAGGAAGTCGAGGAGGTTGTGGGCGAGCATGCCCCCGACGACCGCGACGATCAGGATCAGGTAGAGCGTCGCGATCCAGTAGAGGAGGGGCTGCTGGGCGGCGGTGCTCGACACGACGTGGACCTTCCCGGTCGCGAAGCGCTCGTTGGCCCCCGGGTGGCACCCGGCGGCGCCGCAGGTCTTCGCGAGGTTGGCCCGGTTGACGCGCGAGCGGGGGTTCGAGGAGGGGAGGATGTCGTGCGTGCCGTGGCAGCTGGCGCAGTTGGCCACCTCCACGACGCCGCCGCGGGCCGCCAGCCCGTGGTAGCTGTCGGCGAAGGTCTGGGCCCGGTCGCGGGGCAGGTTCCACTTCTCCGTGACCTTGAGCGACGCGTGGCACGGCGAGCAGACCCGCGCGGAGACGTTGGCGGCGGCGACCGGGGAGGCCGGGTCCTTCGGAGAGAGGATGCCGTGCTCGCCGTGGCAGTCGGTGCACGCGGGGGCGTCCTTGTTGCCCTTGTGGAGGGCCATGCCGTGGACGCTGCCGTCGTACTGGCGGCTCTCGGGCTCGTGGCAGCTGCCGCAGACCTGCTCGACGCGCATCTTGTTGACCGGGGACGTCGAGTCGAAGCCGTGCCGCGCGTCGTGGGCCCCGTGGCAGTCGATGCACGTCGGGGCGCGGGCGTCTCCGCGGGCGAGCGCGGCGCCGTGGACGCTGTGCTCGAACGAGGCGACGAATCCGGCGGCCGCGGACGACGCGTCGCGGACGGCCTTGTCGCGCAGGTGGCAGGAGAGGCACAGCTTCTCCTGGGCCGTCTTGAGCGCGGCGGGATCGGCGACCGCCCCGGAGGTCACCGCGGTGAGGTGGCAGGAGAGGCACGACGGAGCGCGCGGAGCGCCGGCGGCGAGCGCCTTACCGTGCTCGGACGAGCGCAGCCGCTCGGCGACGTCGCCATGGCAGCCGCCGCAGGCATCGACCTGGCGGGGCGGGGCGAAGCGGAACGAGGGGTCCTTCACGGGAACGATCTCGTGGGACCCGTGGCACGAGGCGCAGGAGGCCTCGGCCTTGCCGGCGCCGGTCGCGGCGCGCGCGATCCCGGGGTGGAAGGGATGCGCCGCGCCGACGGCGTCGTGGCACGTCGAGCAGTCGACCGGCTTCAGGTGGTCCTTGTGGGGGAAGTCGGAGGTCTTCGCGAGGTCCGCATGGCAGTCGACGCAGGCGACTCCTGCCGCGCCATGGACGGAGGCCCCATACCTTTTCTCGGGCACGGCGACGGAGCGCCCGTTCGCCCGCGCGGCCGAGGCGTCTCCGTGACAGGCCAGGCAGTCGCCGTTGGACGGGGGTTTGACGGCCGGGGCGGCCGAGAGGTCCCCGGCAAACAGGCAGAGCGCGGCCAGGAGAATCGTTCGCATCGGTGTCCTTTGCCGGCTCCTACCGGAACGAGAGCCGGGAGGGAGGTCTCCGCCGCGGGGCGGACGGAGACCTCCTCGGCATGTCTACTTCTTGTCGGCCGGGTAGTCCTTGAGCCAGGCGACGTCGACGTCCTTGGCCTTGCGGGTCTCCTTCTGGTCGACCAGCCACTTGCCACGGTCGTTGTACGTCACCGCGTCCTTCTTGGGCATCTTGTCGTTGTGGCAGTAGAGGCAGTTGTCGGCGGGGAAGCCGAGCTCCTTGGCCTTCTTCTGCATGTTCATCGTGGCCGTGGACGGCGCGACGACGAGCATCCAGCCGCTCCACGCGAGCAGAACCGCCCCCAGACCGATGCGCGACCCTCTCGTTCTCACGATCGACCTCCTTCGAATCGAACCGAAACTACTTGCCCGGGTAGTCCTTCGCCCAGGCGCCGTCGACGTCCTTGGCCTTGCGCTTGTCCTTTTCGGCCTCGAGCCACTTGCCGCGGTCGTTGAGCTCGTTCTTGCCCTCGCCCTTCTTCGGCAGGGCGACCGTGTGGCAGAACTGGCAGTTCTTGGCGTCGACCCCGGCGGCCTTCGCCTGCTTCTGGATGTCCATCGTGGCGGTCGACGTGGCGCTGAACGCGATCCATCCGCACCAGACGAGCAGAGCCACCATGGCGCCGAGACGGGAACCTCTGGTTTTCATCCAACCTCCTCCTTGCCGCGGGTGATTCCGCGAGCTCGAAAATCCTAGCAGCCTACGGTCTCCAGTGCAGGCCGACGTAATACCGGTTTCCGTTGTAGTTGGCGAGCGGTCCCGCCTGGTCGAACGCGACGCGCTCGTTGTACTTGTCCTGCAGCCACTCGAAGTCGAGCCCGAGGTTCTGCAGGAAGAAGAACTCGGCGAGGACGCGGATGCGGTCGACCGTGAAGGGGATGGACCCGTTGTTGTTCATCCAGAGGTAGGCCGCGTCGAGCGAGAAGCGGTCCATCTGGAAGTGGGCGCCGCCTTCCCAGTTGTGACCGAACTCCTGCTGCTCGGTCGGGACGATCGTGAAGTCCTGCGGGACCCGGATCAGGATCTTGCGGTTCGTGAGGAACTCGCCGCCCGATCCGCGCAGGGTCAGCATGTTCTTGAGGAGGGTGACCTCGATGTCGCCCTCGAACTCGCGGACCTTCGTGTCGTAGCCGATCTCGACGACGTCGTCGGCGGCCCGGGTTTCGCGGAAGAACGCGCCGACCTTGAGGAAGTCCTTGAAGTTGTACACGCCCCGGAAGTTGTAACGGTCGCGGTCGAGGTAGTCCGTCCGGAAGATGGGGGCGTCGGCGGAATCGTGGTGGTAGTCCGCGGTGAGGGTGAGGCCCCACTGCGAGAAGGAGGCGCCGCCGCCGTAGGTGTTGACGCGCCGCTCGAACCGGCCGCCCTGCCCGCCGGGGACCACGATCTCGGACGCGTCGGGCGTGGCGGTGACGTCCTGCTGGGTCTGGGACCAGCCCGCGTTGACGGCGAAGGGCCCGAGCATGCGGGCCGTCACGCTCGCGTCGTACACGCGGGTCGTGTCGTCGATCCGGGTGCGCGCGTTGATCTGCCGCAGCAGGTCGCCCGTGCTCTGTCCCGCGTACGTGACCGTGTCGAGGAAGAGGGTCGAGATGAGCGCCTGGCCGTCGAGGGCGCGCTTGTTCTCGCCCCATCCGCCGGCGAGGTTGACGTTTTCGGTGATCGTGACGTCGGCCCGCGCGGACGCGCGCCAGTAGTCGGTCCGGGAGCGGGAATCGACCGTCTCGCCGAGGCCCGAGAAGAAGCGGGCGATCTCGAAGGAGACGAACTTGCCGGCGTCGGCCTCGACGTAGTTGGTCTCGTTGCTGCCGTCCGCCTTGATGTAGGTGCCGGTCAGCTTGATCCGCCCGAAGAGGTTGCCCGTGATCCAGGCGTTGGTCACCGGGGTGTTGATCTTGTTGTTCTGCGTGCCGACGATCGTGTCGGCGGTGATGTCCTGGCCGAGGATCGGGGTCGTGACGTTGCCGTCGCCGGCACCGGGGGAGAGGGACGTGACGTCCTTCCACGTGTACATCCGCCAGCCCTGCGTGAAGCCCGCCTGCACGGGGCCGTAGTTGAAGCCGAGCCCGACCCGGTAGAGCTGGTCCACGGACTGGACGCGCTCGTTCAGGAGGAACTCGTTGCCCCCGACGTGGTAGGTCGTCGTGCCGGGGCCCTGGTAGACGTTGCGCGTGTAGCCGAGCAGGGGGGTGATGATCTTGCCCGGGAGCAGCTCGAGCTGAGCGTCGTATATGTTGCGGGTCCGGTTCCACGTCTGCTGGCCCGGGATGATGCCCTCGTCGAGAAACGGGTTGGCGAAGGCCGGAAGCGCGCTGTAGAGGTCGGTCTCCCGCCAGCTGAACGTCAGCCGGAACACGTTGGTCTGCGCGGCGAGCAGCCGCAGCTGCCCGGCCGGTCCGGCCCCGACGTCCGAGGCGTCGACGTGGAAGGTGTCGAGGAATCCGAGCGAGCCCTGCGAGGTGTAGTTCAGCGAGCGCAGCAGCAGGCCGGGCCGGTCGTTGATCTGCGTGCGGTACATCTGGTCGTTGCCGGAGACGTCCACCCAGCGGTAGCCGAGCTCGACGTCCACCGGGATGGCCTGGGCGCTCAGGAGGGCGGTGCACATGAGGACCGCGGCGAGGGCCAGGAGGAACGGAAGCAGCCGTTGAGTCGTTCTCATGGCGGCCTCTTATTTCAGCAACTGCGGCGACACGTTCGAGCCGTGGACGGCGACGTGGCATGTCGTGCAGTTGCGGTAACGCGGGAGCGTGAGATCGTGGAAGGACGGCGGCTGCGAGCCGTAGGTCTTCGGCCCTCCCGTCTGGGAGTGGCAGGAGAGGCACAGCTGGTCGACGCGCGCCCACTGGAGCATGTTCGGGTTGTTGGACCCGTGCGGCTGGTGGCAGGAAAGGCAGGTGCCTCCCGAGCCCGAGACGTGCTGGAAGACGAAGGGCCCGCGCAGGTCGGCGTGGCAGTTGAGACAGGGGAGGTCGCCCTGGACCGTCATCTTGACGGGCTCGCCCCGGCGGGCGTGGGGGCCGTGGCAGTCGAGGCAGGTCATCCCGCCCCGGTCGAGCCGGTGCGCGTAGGGCTTGTTCTGGAAGGAGGCCGTCTCGTTGGCGTGGCACGTCGCGCAGAGCGCCCCGGGGGCCTTGGCCAGAAGGTGCTCGCTCTTGGGGACGGACTTGTGGACCGAGTGGCAGGTCAGGCAGTTCACGGCCGCGGTGTTCGAGTGGAACCCGGTCGTGAAGGAGTCGTGGGGCCCGGGGGTGTTCGCGTGGCAGGTCAGGCAGTCCTGCGCGCCCGACACGCCCTTGAGCGTATGGATGAGGCTCGCGTCGCCCCCGGCTTCCATGTGCTTCGTCCCGTCGCCGTGGCAGGTCGTGCACGCGTCGTTGGGATCGGGCTTCTTGTCGCCGTGGGGAACCCGGGCGTGCGGGTTGCTCGCGAAGGCCTGGACGAGCTCGGTATGGCAGTCGGCGCACTTGGGCGCCTCCTGGGTCGAGGAGACCCTGACCGGGGCGGCCGCGGGCGTCGGCGTGGGCGACTGGGCTGCGGCAACCCCTCCGACCAGGAGGATTGCCGCGGCCAGCGCCGCCGGAGCGAGCGGAAGAGTGGGCCGGTGCAGCATCACACCTTCACTCCTTCCTGATTAAAGGAGGAGCGGTCTTGCGACCGCTCCTACCGAGCGTGAACCTTGTCGACGGCGAATTCCGCGTCGGCCCCGTGGCATGCCGCGCACGCTTCGCCGAACGGAGCCGTCATCGAGAACGCATGGGCCGCGGCCGGCTTCGTGTCGTGGCACCCCAGGCACGCCGCCGCGTAGTGCTGCATCGGCGTGTACCAGTCGCGCAGCGTCACCGTCGGCAGGAGGCCCGGAGGCGGATCCTCGAGGACCTGCTGCGTGTCGGGGGCGTGGCACTGGAGGCAGTCGCGGCGATCGCCGGGGTAGAGCACGTCGTTGAAGTTGTTGGCTGTGCCGCCGAAGCCGTAGATCGTGTACTGCTGCGTCAGGAGCTCGCCGGTGTGGATCCGGTGGATCATCCGCTTCATGTCGACCGACTCGGGCGGGGCCTGGTCGGCAGGGCGCCGCGCGGCGTCGTTCTCGTTGGGGTTGTGGCAGATCACGCACATCTGCGTGTTCTGGCGCAGGTTCCCGTGGAGCATGAGCTTGTTGTGGCACTTGTCGCAGTTGGCGAGGTCCACGACGATGCGCCGGGGCTGCGCCGTCGCGTCGGTCACGGGCGCGTAGTAGACCGGGTTGTAGGTGGCTTCCTCGTAGGTCAACTCGTTGGAGGGGTGAGGATCGAGGTTGACCACCTGCCGCGCCTCGAGGGAGAAGGCCCAGGTTCCCGTCGCGTCCTGGGGAATCGGGTGCGTGAACGTGTACGTCGCTGTCGTTCCGTCGAAGGTCGCGCCGTTGGCGTTCTCGCGGTAGTTGTTGGGATTGACCGCGTAGTCCGTCGTCGGTCCGCCCATCAGGACCGCGAGGACCTTTCCCGTCCCGAAGTAGGACGGGGCGATCGGAGTTCCGTCGTTCTTCGTGAGCTGGAACTGGATGGTCGGGTTCTGGCCCGGCGCCGTGTTCGAGACCGCCACGATCGTGGAGTTGATGCCCTGCAGCTGCGTGGAGTTGTAGGGGACCGTGTGGGCGCCCTGGACCGACGCGTCCCACTCGCGGCTGCCCTGCGGGATGTGGCAGGTCGCGCAGGCGGAGTTGTCCGGCTGCGGGCCGCCCGGGTGGTTTTCGCCGGTCTGCCAGTTGATGTCGTCGTGGCAGGAGCCGCACGCGGCCTGCGTCGGGTACGTGTACCAGTAGGAGGCCTGCGTGGCCGGCGCCGCGTGGCAGGTCGCGCAGTTCCGGATGTCCTGCGGGAACGTCACGGTGGAGAAGTCGTTCACCGACTGCCCGAAGCCGATGATCTGGTAGGGGATGCCGGCGTTGACGCTCGGCAGGTTCACCGCGTCATGGATCTTGTGAATCATGACCTTCAGGTCCACCGTGTTGCCGGTGTCGGGGTCGGTGGTCTGCGGGGAGTGGCACAGGGCGCAGAGCTTGACGTCCTGCCTCGATCCGCCGTGCGCGGCGAGGGGATTGTGGCAGGAGTTGCAGGCGCTGTTCGCGATCATGTCCCAGACCTGTGTGACGGGGGCCCCGCTGGGAACGAAATCGTCTTCGACGTTCGAGTAGTAGTTCTTGTCCTGGATCCCGGCCATGTTTCGCGTCGCGTAGATCCCGAGGGTCGTCGTCGCCGTCGTGCTGTAGTCGGCCGGGAGCGTCGTGCCGAACGTGTAGATCGAGTGGCCGATGTCGAGGTCCGTGAAGTGCCCGCCCGAGTCGGCTGAAGCCTGCGTGGCGGACACGTGGGTGATCGGGCTCGTCTGGACCCGCGTCGTGTAGGACGTGTAGTTCTGGGAGACCGGGTCCCACCAGGCGAGGATGAAGCTCATGCTGATCGGCCCGGCGGTGATGAGGCCCGCCCGGTCGAGCGGCTGCCCCAGGTCGTCCGTGTACGTCACGTCGACGACGGGCTTGCGGTTGTCGGGGATCGTGATGCTGTTGACCGTGATCTTGAGCCCCGGCCGGATGTAGCCGAACTCGTCGGCCGAGAGCCAGAACTCCTTCTGTTGCGGAGCGTAAATCGTCTTGGGATCGGACGATTGTGCCGCTCCGGCCCTCGACACGACGTGGGTGACGCGCGTGTTGGACATCGGGAGGATGACGAGCGCGCCCGCTGTCATCGCCATCACCAGAGCGCCGCGCAGCGACTTCATGACCTTACCTCCTGGTCCGGAGTGAGCCGGATGGGGATCCGGAGAGTGGGGAAACGATATGGCCTCGGGTTCATTTGTTTCAAGCTTTATCGTCGTCTGCCTTTGTCTCTCGAAACGCCCCGCCAGAGCCTGATGCATTTGTATCAATCTCGCGACCGGTCACGACCACGGCCTGTCCGAGCAGCTCGCCGCAGAAGCGCGCCAGGGTTTCGTTCGAGAATTCGAACCAGCCGCGGCAGGGCCCCGGGACGGCGGCCCGGGCGTCGCAGGTCAGCCGGACGTGCTGCAGGACCTGCTCCGACAGTTCCCAGAGGTCGGCGAGCCGCTCGACCTGGGACCTCGAGAGGTGCGTGCTCTGGCCGATCACGGTCTTCCAGCGCCGGTGGAACTCGTGGTCATCCCACTGCCGGAAGCCCCGGCAGAAGATTCCGCGCTCGGCGGCGATCCGGCAGGTCGAGCGTTCCCCGTCGGCGAAGCGGTCGAGGCTCCGGCGCAGGGAGGCGATGGCTTGTTCGCGGGTCCAGACGAGAGGCGTCGCGGCGTCGCGGGGCGCCATCAGGCCCGCTTGCGCAGCCGGGGGGGCCGGACGACGGTGACGGGCCGGGTCGCGAGGTAGATCAGCCGCAGGGCGACGCCGCCGACGACCCACTCTCGGAGGGTGTCCCGGCCTTCGCTGCCGATCACGACGAGGTCGGCCTTGATCCGGTCCGATTCCCGCCGGATGGCCTCGGGGATCGACTCCTGGGGGCGCGCCGCGACCACGTGGAGCTCGGCCAGGACCTCGGAGCGCCGCAGCGAGCGGGCGGCGGCGGCCAGAGCGGCCTCGGCCCGCTTGAGCGACTCCTCGGCTTCGGGGCTGCGCTTCTCGGCGGCCACCGTGATGACGATCAGGGTCGTGCCGGGAATCACCGCGAGGTCCGCGGCGAACCGAAGGGCCGCGTGACCGCCGCGCGATCCGTCCGTCGCGACCAGGATCTTTCTTCGCCGGGCGGGAGACGATCTGCGATCCACGGGAAACCATTAAGAGGCCGCCGGGGAGAGGAGACATGATGCATTTGCATTAAATGTGCCCGACCCCGGCGGAGGGTCAGTACACGATGCGGCGCGACCTGCGGGGGGCGGCCCGGCGTTCGACGCGGATCCGGGCGTCGAGCACGCGGACGCCGCGGCCGAGGACCTTGACCGGATTCAGGTCCATCTCTCGCACCTCGGGGCACGCCTCCACGAGCGCCGAGACGCGCAGGAGCAGGTCCCGAAGAGCCGCCTCGTCGGCCCGGGGAGCCCCCCGGTAGCCGCGCAGCAGGGCGGTGCCGCGGACTTCTTCGAGCATGTCGGCCGCGTCCGCGTCGGTCAGGGGATGCAGCCGGAACGCCGCATCCGAGAGCAGCTCGACCAGGGTCCCGCCGCTGCCGTAAACCACGAGAGGGCCGAAGGTCGGGTCCCGCACGACGCCGACGATGACCTCGACCCCTCCCGTGACCATCGGCTGCACCAGGAAGCCCGTGAGCCCCTCGAGGCGGGAGGCCATCTGCCCGGCGGCGGCGCGCACGGCGTCGGCGTTCTCGAGGCCGAGGCGAACGCCGCCGATCTCGGTCTTGTGGAGGATGGCCGGTCCGACGGCTTTCAGGACGACGGGAAACCCGACGTCGGCGGCGGCCGCCGCGGCCGCCTCGGGGTTGGCGGCCAGGCGCAGCGGCGCCGCGGGCACGCCGAAGGCCGAGAGGACGCGGTTGCACTCGACCGGGTCGAGCCATCCGCCCCCGCGGCCGAGGGCCGCGTCGACCACGCCGCGCGCCTCGGAAAGGCGAAGGTCGTCGAACTCCGGAACGGAGCCGGGCGGGCGGTCCCGCCAGCGGCCGTACTCGACGGCGCGCGCCAGCGCCATGGCGGCGGGCTCCGGGAAGGCGTAGCTCGGGATCGACTGGAGAATCGCGGGCGCGCCCCGCGCGCTCATGAAGATCGCCAGGACGGGCTTGCCTCCCGCGTCGCGGGTGCCCTCGACGATGGCGCGCGCAACCGCTTCGGCGTCGGTCGCGATGGGCGGGATGAAGATCGCGAGCAGGCTGTCCACGTTGGGATCCGAGAGCACCTGGCGCAGCGTCCGGACGTAATGGTCGGGCGGCGCGGCGGCGAGCATGTCCACCGGGTTGGCGACGCTCGCGGCGGACGGAAGGAAGGACCGCAGGGCGGCGGTGGTCTCGGGCGACAGCGCGGGCAGCTCCAGTCCCTGGGCCTCGCAGGCGTCGGCGGCGAGGATGCCCGGGCCGCCCGCGTTGGTCACGATGGCGACGCGGCGCCCCTTCGGCACGGGCTGGTGAGCGAGCAGGGCCGCGACGTCGAAGAGCTCCTCGAGCGTTCCCGTCCGGATCACGCCCGCCTGGCGGAAGAGCGCGTCCACGACGGCGTCGCTCTCGGCCAAGGCGCCCGTGTGGGAGGAGGCCGCCCTCGCTCCGGCGCGCGAACGCCCGGCCTTGACGGCGACGATGGGCTTGCGGCGGGCGACCCTCCGCGCGATCCGCGAAAACACGCCCGGGCTTCCGAAGCTCTCGAGGTAAAGGAGGATCACGTCGGTCCGCGGATCCTCGGCCCAGTACTGCACGAGGTCGTTGGAGGACACGTCCGCCTTGTTGCCGACCGACACGAAGGTCGAGATCCCGAGGTTCAGGCGCGCGGCGTAGTCGAGCAGGGCGAGGCCCAGGGCGCCGCTCTGCGACGACAGGGCCACGCGGCCCTCGGGCGGGTAGGTCGGGGCGAACGTGCCGTTCAGGCTCACGGCGGGATTCGTGTTCACGAGGCCCATGCAGTTGGGTCCGACCATCCGCATCCCGGCGTCGCGGACCTTTTCGAGCAGGACGGCCTCTCTCCGGCGGCCTTCCTCGCCGGTCTCGCTGAACCCGGCGGTGATGACGACGACGCCTTTCACGCCCTTGGCGGCGCAGTCGTCGAGGGCCGCGGGAACGGCGGCGGCCGGAACGGAGATGATGGCGAGGTCCACGGCCTCGGGCACGTCCGCGAGGCGCTTGAAGCAGCGGACGCCCTCGATCTCGGCGGCCGAGGGGTTGATCGGGTAGACGGGGCCGCGGAAGCCGGCGGACACGACGTTGTGGAGGATCTCGGCGCCGATCTTGCCGCGCTCTCGGCTGGCGCCGATGATCGCGACCGAGCGGGGCTCGAAGAGACGCGCCATCGAGGCGGCGGCCGCCTTCTCCGACCGATCCGCGGATTTCTCCTCGAAGTCCGGCGTCGGCGTCAGGGACACGACGATCCGGTCTCCGTCGGCCGCGTCGCGGCGCCCCATGGGAAAGCCGCAGTTGGCGAAGACGTCGAGCATGCGGGGGTTGGGGCCCTGGGCGCGCGCCTCGAAGGTCGCGATGCCCCGGGAGCGTGCGATTTCCGCCAGGCGCTCGAGAAGCCGCGTTCCGACGCCCTGTCCGCGGAGGGCCTCCTCGACGGCGAAGGTCACCTCGGCGAGGGAGGGGTCCGAGGCGTCGCGGACGTAGTGGGCGACCGCGACGAGCCGGCCCGCGGCCTCGCCGACGTAGCCGAACCGGTCGCGGTAGTCCACGGCGGCCGCCGCGGCGGCGGCCCTCGGGTCGGGGCCCGGAACCCCGAAGAAGCGGAAGTACACGCTGTCGGCCGGCAGGCCCTTCTGGAAGTCGAGCAGGGCCGGGGCGTCGCCGCCGCGCACGGGCCGCAGCCGCAGCGTCGAGCCGGATCGGAGGACGACGTCGGAAGCCTCGTCGGCCGGGTACTCGGGCGTCTCGCGCGAATCGAGGATCGTGGAGTCGGGCATCAGGTCCTCCGCACGGGTCCTTTCTAACATCGAACGGGACGGCCGGAATGACGCAGACGAGTCAGCGCGGGCGGCCGCCCGGGGCGTAGGATCGGGTCGATGCATCCGGTCGTGACGCTCACCTTCAACCCCGCGATCGACGAGTCCACCAGCGTCGCGCAGGTCCTCTCCGAGCGCAAGATGCGGTGCGGACCGACGCGCTACGAGCCGGGCGGAGGGGGCATCAACGTCTCGCGCGTGCTGCGCCGCCTTGGCGACGACGCTCCGGCGATCTACCCGGCCGGCGGCCCCGCCGGAGAGCTGCTCTTCCGCCTGCTCGAGGCGGAGGGCGTGACGCGCTGGCCGGTCGCGATCGACGCGTGGACCCGCGAGAATCTCAACGTCCTCGAGGAGTCGAGCGGGCGGCAGTACCGTTTCTGCCAGGCGGGACCCGTGCTCACGCACGAGGACGTCGAGAGGTGCGTGGGCCGCTGGCGCGACGCCAGGCCCGCTCCCGCCTTCGTCGTCGTCTCGGGAAGCCTCCCGCCGGGCGTGCCGGGCGACCTGTACGCGCGCCTCGCGCACCTGGTCCGGGAGCGAGGAGGGCGCCTCGTCCTCGACGCGTCCGGGGAGGCGCTGCGGCGGGCGGTCGAGGTGGGGGTGTTCCTCCTGAAGCCCAGCCTGAGGGAGTTTCAGGAGCTCATGGGCGCCCCCGGCGCGGACGAGGCCCGGCTGGCGGAGCTCGGCCGAACGCTCGTCGCGCGCGGCGGCTGCGAGCTGCTGGTGTTGTCGCTCGGGTCGGGCGGTGCGCTCTGGATCACCGGGAGCGCGGAGGGCCGCGTCGCGGCTCCGGCCGTGCCGGTCGCCAGCGGGGTGGGCGCCGGGGACAGCATGGTGGCCGGCATGGTCCACCGCCTCCTGCGGGGCCGCGACGTCGGCGAGGCCGTTCGCTACGGCGTGGCGGCGGCCGCCGCGTCCGTCATGAACCCGGGCACGGCGCTCTGCCGCCGCGAGGACGTCGAGCGGCTCTACGGCGCGATGCGCTGAGGCCGCCGCCTCGGCCGGAACGGGCGACCGCGGCGCTCTCCGCGCGACGCGCGCCGACGTCTCGTCGAGATCGCGCGACCCTCCCGCGCGGAGCGCGGCGCACCCGACAATTGATGCGTTTGCATTAAGCCTCCGGCAGCCGGCGGGACGAGACTCGATCCATGAACATCCAGCCGCAAATCAACGTTCGCGACGTCGACGACGCCGCGCAGGTCGAGGTCAAGGTCCGGGAACGGGTGCTTCACCTCGAACGGTACTCCGACGACATCCAGCGCTGCCAGGTCTGGGTCGACGCGCCCCACGGGCACCACCGCAAGGGGCGCCTGTGCGCCGTGCGCATCCGGATCACGGTGCCCAACGAGGAGCTGGTCGTCGAGAACCAGCCCGCCGACGACGACGTCCACGTCGCGATCCGCAACGCCTTCGACGCCGCGAAGCGGCAGCTCGAGGACTACGCGCGGCGGCGCCGGGGCGAAGTCAAATCTCACCGGCCGCCGGCTCCGCCAGCCAGGCCGGCCGGGGAAGGAGACTGACATGCGACCGATGCAGGTTCGCGATCTGATGACCGACAAGGTCTTCACCCTGAGGCCTCAGGACGACCTGGCCTCTTTGTACGACCTGATGGACGCCAAGCACATCCGGCACGTGCCGGTCGTGGACCGCGAGCGCGAGCTCGTCGGGCTCGTCACGCACCGGGACCTGTCGCGCAGCGCGCTCGGGCCCCAGGACGACGCCCCGCTGTCGCTGCAGCGGGAGATGCTGGGCCGGCGCAAGGTCCGCGAGATCATGGCCACCGAGGTCGACACGATCGAGCCCGACGAAGACCTCCGCGTGGCCGCGGAGATGCTCATCGAAAACAAGATCGGTTGTCTGCCGGTGGTGGAGGGGACGCACCTCGTCGGGATCCTCACCGAGTCGGATTTCGTCCGCCACTACGTCAAGAGCTCCTAGGAGGCCGCCATGAAACCCCTTCGCAACATCCTGGTCGCCACCGATTTTTCGGCGGCGTCGCGGCCGGCGTTCCGCCGCGCCATGGAGATGGCGCTGGCCAGCGAGGCCTCGCTCTGGATCGTGCACGTCGCGGCGCCTCCCGGGCCGATGTCGCCGGACGGCTACGTGCTGCCGCGCATGTACGAGGAGATGGACCTCGCCATCCGCACGGACGCGCAGAAGCGCCTCCGGGTGATGCTGGGGCGCGCGCGCAAGGTCGGGGTCCGCGGGCGCGCGCTGCTCCTGAAGGGCGTCGCCCACGAGGCGATCGTGCGGGCGGCGAAGGCCCACCACGCCGACATGATCGTCCTCGGGACCCACGGGAGAACGGGCGTCGCCCGGTTCTTCGTGGGCAGCGTCGCCGCCCGTGTCGTCGCGGCCGCATCCTGCCCGGTGCTGACCGTGCGGGGACGATAGGGAGAAACGCCATGAGAGAGCAACGCAAGCGCAAGGCCCTCTACGTGAACCGGCGGGAAGAGCTCTACCCGGCGGCGCTCCTCGAGAAGGAGCGCTCGGAAGGCAAGACGAAGAAGGCTCCCGGCGCCCGCAAGGCGCCCGCCGGCGCGCCCGCCTCCAAGCCGGCGCGGTAACCGGCATGGACGCCGCTCCGGCGACGCCCGACCGACGCGCGCCGCGGCGACGCTGGATTCTCTGGCTGGCGGCGCTCGCCGTCCTGGCCGTCGCGCTGCGGCTCACCCTGCTGCGGCCCGCCGCGATTCCGGTGACCGTCTTTCGCGCCGCGTCCGGGCGCGTCGAGGAAAGCGTTTCGAACAGCAAGGCCGGCACCGTCAAGGCCAGGCGCCGCGCCACCCTCTCCTCCGAGGTCGGCGGCCGGGTGCTCGAGTTGCCGGCCCGGAAGGGCAAGCGGGTGCACAAGGGCGAGGTGCTCATGCGGATCGCCGACGGCGACATGCGCGCTCAGCTGGACGTGGCAGAAAGCGCCCTCGACGCCGCCCGGTCGAGCCGGACCGAGGCCTGCCGCACCGCGGAGCAGCTCGAGCAGGACCTCGCCCGCACCCTCGCGCTCTCCAGGGAGAAGCTCGTTTCGATCGAGCTCGTGGACCAGCTTCGAAGCCGGAAGGAGGCGGCCGCGGCCGCCTGCGCGGGCGCCGGATCGCGCATCCGCCAGGCCCAGGCCGCGGTGGAGGCCGCGCGGGTGGCGCTCGAGAAGACCGTCGTGCGCGCCCCGTTCGACGGCATCGTCGCCGACGTGACGACCGAGGTGGGCGAGTGGATCATGCCCTCGCCGCCGGGGCTCCCTCTGCCGCCGGTGATCGTTTTGCTCGACGACGGGGGCATCTACGTCAGCGCGCCGATGGACGAGGTCGACGTGGGACGGGTTCAGGTCGGCCAGGCGTCGCGCCTGACCCTCGACGCTTACCCCGGGCGCTCGTTCACCGGAAAGGTCACGCGCGTGGCGCCGTACGTCCAGGACGTGCAGGAGCAGAACCGGACCTTCGAAATCGAGGCCGAATTCGACGACGCGGCCTTCGCGCGGACGCTGCCCCCCGGCACCTCGGCGGACGTCGAGGTCGTCCTGTCGGCCCGCGACGGCGTGCTGCGCATCCCGAGCTCGGCAAT
The DNA here is from genome assembly GCA_041912555.1 of Thermoanaerobaculia bacterium. Classification (GTDB taxonomy): domain Bacteria; phylum Acidobacteriota; class Thermoanaerobaculia; order UBA5066; family Gp7-AA6; genus DAHUXD01. The sequence continues at coordinate 8,239 of JAYRMU010000038.1, read as the reverse complement.
TCTCGAGGGCGACCGCGTGCTCGTGCTGCGGAACGGACGGCTCGAGAGCCGCAAGATCGGCGCAGGACTGAAGAACTGGCAGTTCGCCGAGGTGCGGAGCGGACTGTCCGCGGGCGACGCGGTCGTCGTCTCCCTCGACCGGCCGGATGTCCGGGAGGGCGCGCGGGCGAAGGCCGCCCCGGAATCGCCGCCGTGATCGCCCTCTCGGGGGTGCGGCGGGATTTCGAGGTCGGCGGCCGGCCGGTGCACGCGCTCAGGGGGATCGACCTCGCGATCCCGGACGGCGACTACTGCTCGATCATGGGGCCGTCGGGGTCCGGCAAGTCGACGCTGCTCACCATCCTCGGCTGCCTCGACCGCCCGAGCTCGGGCTCGTACGTCCTGGACGGGCGCGAGGTGGGAACGCTCGACGACGAATCGCTCTCCGAGGTCCGCCGGCACCGGATCGGCTTCGTGTTCCAGTTCTACCACCTCGTGCCGAGGCTCACGGCGGCCGGCAACGTCGAGCTGCCGATGATCTTCGCGGGCGTCGAACGCGCGGAGCGGGCCGCGCGCGTGGCGCGGGGGCTGGCCGCAGTGGGGCTGACGGAGCGCTCGGCCCACACGGCCGAGCAGCTCTCGGGCGGGGAGCGCCAGCGCGTGGCGATCGCCCGGGCGGTCGTCATGGGTCCCACGGTGCTCCTGGCCGACGAGCCCACGGGAAATCTCGATTCGGCCGCCGGCGCCGAGATCGTGCGGCTGCTCGAGGGGATGAACGCGCGGGGGCTGACCCTCGTGGTCGTCACGCACGACGCGGATCTCGGGCGCCGCGCGCGCCACCGGATCCGCCTCGTCGACGGGGCCATTGCCTCGGAGGAGCGCGACGCGGCGGCGCCCGCGGGGGCGGCGTCATGACCCCGCGGGACCTTCTCGGCTTCTCGGCCGGGGCCCTGCGCGGCCATCGCCTGCGGACCGGGCTCTCCCTGACGGGTGTCGCGATCGGCGTGGCGTCGGTCGTCCTCCTCACGAGCCTCGGCGAGGGCGCGCGCCTCTACGTCACGGGCGAGTTCGCCTCGCTCGGGACGAACCTGCTGATCGTGCTGCCGGGCAAGACCGAGACGTCCGGGGTGACGCCGTTCCTGACCGGGGCGCCCCACGACCTGACGCTCTCCGACGGCGAGGCGATCGCGCGGCGGATCCGGTCCGTCCGGAGCCTCGCGCCGCTGTCCCGCGGCATCGCGCCCGCGCGCCGCGGCGAGCGCAAGCGCGACGTCGCCGTCATCGGCACGACCGCCGAGTTCCTCGGCGTGCGGCACATCCGGCTCCAGACGGGGCGGTTCCTTCCGCCGTTCGGGGCCGCGGGGGAGCCCCACGTCTGCGTCCTCGGGGCGAAGGTGCGCGAGGAGCTCTTCGGGGCGGAGAACCCTCTGGGCGAGCTCGTGCGCCTCGGGGACGAGCGGTTCCGGGTCATCGGCGTCCTCGAGCCCCGCGGCATCTCCCTCGGGATGGACATGGACGACATGGCCTACGTGCCGGTCGGGCGCGCGATGCGGATGTTCAACCAGACGGGACTCTTCCGGCTCCTCCTCGAGGTGCGCTCGCACGACGAGCTCGTCTCCGCGGAGGCGGCCGTGAAGCGGGTGATCGCGGAACGGCACGACGGCGAGGACGACGTGACGATCCTGACGCAGGACTCGGTCCTCGCCAGCTTCGGACGGATCCTCGCGATCCTGACCGCCGCGCTGGCGGGCATCGCGGCGATCTCGCTGACCGTGGCCGGCCTCGGCATCATGAACGTGATGCTCGTCTCCGTGTCGGAGAGGACGCGGGAGATCGGGCTGCTCAAGGCGCTCGGCGTCACGCGCCGGCAGATCGTGTCGGTCTTCCTCGTCGAGGCCGCCGTGCTCTCGACGGCCGGGGGAGCGGCGGGCCTGGCCGCGGCGTTCGCCGGGGCGGGCATCCTCCGGGGGATGTACCCGAGCTTCCCGGTGCAGCCTCCGTCGTGGGCCGTCGGCGCGGCGGTGATCGTCTCGGTCTCGGTCGGTCTGGTCTTCGGGGCCGTTCCGGCGCGCCGCGCCGCGGGCCTCGACCCGATCGTCGCGCTGGCGAGGCGGTGACGCGTGACCGCGGCAGAGACCCTTCGGCTCGCCTGGGGCGCCGTGGCCGCCCGGCGGATGCGTTCGGCGTTGACCGTCCTCGGGATCGTCATCGGGATCGCGTCGGTGATCCTGCTGACGTCGCTCGGCGAGGGGACGCGGCACTACATCGTGGCCGAGTTCACGCAGTTCGGGACCCACATCCTGTCGGTGACGAAGGGGAAGACCACGACGAGCGGGGTACCCGGCCTGTCGGCGACGGTGCGCAAGCTGACGATCGACGACGCCGAGGCGCTGCGCCGCGTCCCGGGGGTCCGCCGCGTCCTGCCGGGGGCCTATGGCACCGCCCGCGTCGAGTTCGGGGACCGCTCGCGCCGGGTCATCGTGTCCGGCGTGACCTCCGACCTGCCGGAGGTCTTCCAGTTCCGCGTCCGGCAGGGCCGGTTTCTTCCGCCCGGAGACCCGCGCCGCGGTTCGCCGCAGGCCGTGTTCGGGCCGACGCTCGCCCGCGAGCTCTTCGGCGACGCGAATCCCCTCGGCCAGCGCGTGCGGATCGGGGGGTCGCGGTTCGTCGTCGTCGGGATCATGGAGCCGAAGGGACAGATCCTCGGCTTCGACATGGACGACCGCGCGTACATCCCGGTCGCCAGCGCGCAGGGCCTCTACAACACCGAGGAGCTGACCGAGATCCACGCCCTCTTCTCCTCCGAGACGCCGCCCGCGCGGATCCGCGAACGGATCCGAAGGGTCCTGATGGAACGGCACGGCGGCGAGGAGGACTTCACCATCACGACCGAGGACGAGATGCTCGACGTCCTCGGACGAGTCCTGTCGGTCGTGAGCCTGGCGGTGGCGGGGATCGCCGGGATCTCGCTCGTGGTGGGCGCCATCGGGATCCTGACGATGATGTGGATCTCCGTCGGCGAGCGGACGGGGGAGATCGGCCTGGTGCGAGCCCTGGGGGCCACGCGGCGGCAGGTGCTCCAGCTCTTCCTGGTGGAGGCGGCGCTGCTCTCGGCGGCAGGCGGCGCGATCGGGCTCGTGGCCGGCCTCGGCATCGGCGGTCTCCTGCGGCTCGCCCTCCCCGGGCTGCCGCTGCACACGGCGCCCGTCTTCGCGGTATCGGCTCTGGCCGTGAGCCTGCTCGTGGGGCTCGTTTCGGGCGTGATGCCGGCGCGCCGCGCGGCGGAGCTCGATCCGCTGGAGGCTCTGCGCGCCGAGTGAAGGGGCCTAGCGAGACCGGGCGCCCTTGGCGGGCGTCTTCGCGCGGGCTGCGCCCTTCCCCGGCGCGGCCGTCTTCTTCGCGGGCGCGGCCGCTTCGCGGGCGGGCTGGAAGGAGGGCAGGGTCCGGGAGTCGGGGCCGACCAGCCCGTGCTGGTATGCGAACGCCACCGCCGCGAGCTTTGTGTGGACGTCGAGCTTCGAGAGGATCTTCGCGATGTGGTTGCGAACCGTCACGGGCGAGATGAAGAGGTCGGTGGCGATGCCGTCGGTCGTCAGGCCCTGCGCCATCTTCCGGAGGATCTCCTGCTCTCGATCGGTGAGAGAAGCCACCTCTCCGGCCGCCGTGCGCAGCGACGACCGCGGGCTCGGGCTCTCGTCCACGGCTTCGGCCAGCTCCTGCTCGAGCGGGGAGGCCTGGGCGTCCGGGTCCCGCAGGACGTGGACGATCGTCGCGAGGGACGGGTGACCGCCGGAGATCGCGAACGGGGTCGCCGAGACGCGCTTGATCCCGCCGCCCGCGACGGGGACGTCGATCAGGAACGTGTGGAGCTCTTCCTCCGGGTGCGAGCGGGCCTGCGTGGTGATGGGGCAGGAGGCGCCGCAGTACCGGTTGCCGTGAACGTCGCGCCCGCAGAGCACGTCGTAACAGCGGCGGCCGAGGACCTGGTACGCGGGGCGCCCGAGCAGGCGCTCGCAGGCCTTGTTCCACAGGATGATGAGATCGTTCCCGTCGAACGCGAAGACGGCTTCGCCGCTCTGCGCGATGCGCTCGAGGACCTCGACCGGGCGTCCCATCGAGCGAAATCTTACCTTCTTTGCCCATCGGGCGCTCGTTCCTGCCGTCCCTGGGGGCGCGGAGCCCCGGGGGGAGGCCGCTGAAGTAAGCTGCGGGACGCTCGAAAGGAGCGCCACGCCGGCGCGCGGGGTCCCAGCAGGATGGACGAGTCTCTGGCGGTCCGCCTGGCCGTTTCCCTCGGAATCGGCCTCCTGATCGGGGCCGAGCGGGAGCGCCGCAAGGGATCGGGACCGGCCCGCAGCGCCGCGGGACTGCGGACGTTCGGGGTCACCGGCCTGGTGGGCGGCGTCAGCCTCGCGTTCGGCGGGGAAACGGTTCTCGCTGCGGCGGCGCTGGTCGTCGGGGCCCTGGCGACCGTGGCCTACGGCAAGAGCCGCGACCGCGATCCGGGACTGACCTCCGAGGTGGCGCTGGTGGCGACCCTGCTGCTCGGCGCCCTCGCCGTCCGGGACCCGGCTCTGGCGGCGGGACTCGGTGCCGTCACGACGATCCTGCTCGCTTCCCGGGCGCGGATGCACCGGTTCGTGGGCAAGGTCCTGACCGAGCAGGAGCTGCACGACGCGCTCCTGCTCGCGGCCGCGATCCTCGTCGTCCTTCCGCTGACCCCGGATCGCGGTCTCGGCCCCCTCGGCGTCGTCAACCCGAGAACGGTGTGGCGGCTCGTGATCGTGGCCATGCTGGCGAGCGCCGGGGGATACGTGGCCTTGCGCGCGCTCGGTCCGCGCTACGGGCTGCCGCTGGCGGGCTTCGCGTCGGGATTCGTGTCGAGCGCCGCGACGATCGCGATGATGGGAAAGCGCGCGCGGTCCCATCCGAACATGTCCGGGGGCGCGGTGGCCGGGGCGGTCCTGTCGACCGTGGCAACCGTCGCTCAGATGGTCGCGCTGCTCGCGGTGACGAGCCCGGCCTGCCTTCGGGCGCTCGCGGCGCCGCTCGGGGCCGCCGGGATCGCGGCCGTGGCGTACGGGGCGATCTTCGCCGTCCGGGCGGCGCGCTCGACGGCGGCGGGGACCGTCGGCACGGGCCGGGCCTTCGACCTGAGGGCGGCCGCCCTCTTCGCGGCGGTCGTCACGGCCGTCATGATCGCGGCCGCCTTCGTCCAGGCGCGCTTCGGCGAGCGGGGCCTCGCCGTCGCCGCCTCGGCCGCGGGTTTCGCCGACACGCATTCCCCGGCGGCCTCGGTGGCGGCGCTCGTCGCGTCGGGACGGATCGGCCCGGCGGCTTCGGTCCTTCCGATCCTGCTGGCTCTGACGGCCAACACGATCACCAAGGCCGTGCTCGCCGCGGCCGGCGGCGGACGCCGCTTCGCGCTGCAGGTGATTCCGGGGCTCCTGCTCGTGATCGCGGGCGCGTGGCTGGCGGCCCTGGTGACGCGCTAGGCCGCGGGCGTCTTCAGGGTCCCGGCGGCAGCTTCAGGGATCGGCGCAGGAGCGCGTCGAGCCAGCGGTCGGGCAGGGCGGAGCGCAGGGGGATGAGCACGTGCGCCATGATCCCGGACGGGTAGCGCGCGCGCGGCCGCCGCGACTCGATCGCGCCCACGATGGTCCGCGCGATCGCCTCGGCAGGCTGCTTTCCGACCTGGAACTCGGAGTCCATCGCGCGCTCGGCCAGGGCATAGATCTCGCGGTAGGGCCCCGGACGCGAGAGCAGGGGCGCGACGACCGAGCGCGCCCGGTCGCCGAAGCGGGTGGTCACGGGGCCCGGCTCGACGAGGACGACGCGGATGCCGAACGGCGAAAGCTCCACGCGCAGCGCGTCGGACACCGCCTCGAGGGCGTGCTTGGTCGCGCTGTACGGCGCGGCGAACGGGACGGCGAAGCGGCCCGCCACCGACGAGACGTTGACGAGGGTGCCGGAGCGGGCCCGCCGCATCGCCGGGAGAACGGCCTGGAGCACCGCGATCGCGCCGAAGAGGTTCACTTCGAACTGCGCGCGCCACTCGTCGATCGAAACGTCTTCGACCGCGCCATACTGGCCGTAGCCCGCGTTGTTCACGAGCGCGTCGATCCGTCCGGCACGGGAGAGAACCGCCTCGACGGCCGTCCGGATCGAGCCCGCGTCGGTCACGTCGAGCGCGAGGGCCTGGAGGTTCTCGCGCCGCTCGAGCTCGGTCAGGTCGCTGCGATTGCGCGCCGTGGCGAAGACGCGGTGTCCGCGCAGCGCCGCCTCGAGAGCGGTGGCGCGGCCGATGCCCGAGGAGCATCCCGTGACGAGGATCACGCGCTCGGTGGGCACGGCGGGATGTTACCCTCTCGGGGGAGGCGCGAAGCCACGAAGAGCGTCGCCGGAGACGGCCAAGCCGTTCGGATTCAGCCGCTTGCCGCCGTAAACCCGCCGCCCGGCGGGTCGTCTAACTCCCTGTGCCCGCATTGGCGATGATTCCCCGCGAAACGCCGACGCCCGTCGACGAGGCCCTCCTGATCCGCGAAATCCGGGCGGGCAGGACGGAGCTCTTCGAGCACTTCGTCCGGCGGTACCAGAAGAAGATCACGCGGGTGGCCTACCGCTTCCTCCGAGACGCGGGCGAGGCCGACTGCGCCGCCCAGGAGAGCTTCCTGCGCGCCTACCAGAACCTCGAAGACTTCCGGGAGGGCTCGACGTTCGAGACGTGGCTGACGCGGATCTGCATCAACTTCTGCAAGGACCGGTTGAAGCGCCGCCGGCTGGTCCTGTTCTTCCACCAGGCGCCTTCGCGCGCCGACGAGAGCGACGGCGACCCCGCGGACGTCGCGCCGGCGGCCGACCCCTCGCCCGAGCGGCGGGCCGCGGGCCGGGAGATCCGGGAGCGGCTCGGCGCGGCCCTGGAGTCGCTGTCCCCGCGCCAGCGGGCGATTTTCGGCATGAAGCACTTCGAGGAGATGTCGATTCCCGACATCGCCGACGCGACCGGGCTCGATCAGGGCACGATCAAGTCGCACCTCTTCCGCGCCGCTCAGAAGATCCGCGAGCGGCTCGCGGACTTTCAGTCGTAGAGGCCACCATGGACGCGCAGACACCCGACGTCGAAGGCCACCTCACGGATGCCGAGCTCTTCGCCCTGGCCGCCCCGGCGACGGGCGACCCCGAGGCGCTCCCGCGCCACCTCTCCCGCTGCCGCGCCTGCAGCCGGGCGCTCCAGGACTGGAAGGCCGCCGTGCGGGCCCTCGCCGACGACGAGACGCGAGAGCTCGACGGGCGCACGCCGGAGGACTGGCGCGCCGCCGAGGCCGCGACGATGGCCGCCATCCGCCGGGCCGGGCGCCCGGGACGCCGGCCGCGTCCCTGGAGATGGGCCGTCGGCGTCGCGGCGTCGCTCGTTCTCGTGTTCCTGGCGGTGCCGGGACGCAAGCCGATGCCCGTGGCGTCGCTCGTCCCGACGCCGGCCGCCGAAGCTCCGGAGCTTTCCGCCGCCGACCGCGCCGACGACGAGCTGCTGCGCGAAGCCTCGTTCCTGGCCGCCGGAGGAGACGACGCGAACGACGCCGACCTGGAGGGAAGACTGTGAAGAGGATTCGCTCGCTCGCGGCCGCGGTCATGACGATCGCCGTCCTGGCCGGCCCGGCACTCGGCCAGCAGGCGCTGGCGGACGGAAAGTGGTGGAAGCGGCCGCGCATCGCGCAGGCCCTGGGTCTGACGCCGGCGCAGTCGGCGGACCTCGAGAAGATCTTCGCGAAGAGCCGGCCGAAGCTCATCGACCTGAAGGCCGACCTCGAGAAGAAGCAGTTCGACTACGAGCAGGCGATGACCGCCGAGAAGGCCGACCGGAAGGCCGTCGAGGCGAAGATCGAGGCCCGCGAGCAGGCCCGCGCGAATCTCCAGAAGGAGCTCTCGCTGATGGAGCTCGACATGCGTCAGGTCCTCACGCCCGAGCAGCGCGAGAAGGCGCAGCAGCTGCGCGCGCAGCTGCGCGAGCGCATCCAGGAGCGGCGCCGCCAGGCGCGCGACGGAGACTGGGGGGCGGATTACCCGGCGGCCCCGCACGGCGGGGCCAAGCGAACCCAGCCGCCCGCGGCCTCGCCGAATCCCTAGGTGTCAGTTCTCAAGAGGTTGTTCCCGGAGGCGTTGAGCTGGGGAGCGTTTGTTGAGGGCTGCATGGGGTCTCCTGAGATTGTAGTGGTTGAGGAATCGAGGGAGGCGTTCGGTTCGCTGGACTGAGGTTGAGTAG
>JAYRMU010000037.1:0-37157 GCA_041912555.1 Thermoanaerobaculia bacterium | reverse complement strand
GCTCGCCCGGATGCGGGCTCGACCGGACGCCTGACCCCTCGCTACGCTCCGGCTCCCGCGGCGCGGGCCTCCTCCCTCCCTTCGGTCGGGAGACTTCCCGCGCCGCGAGCGATTGGAAGAGATGGGCGTGACGAGCCACGCTCTACCCCCTCTCCCTCCGGGACCCCGACCACCAGAGGCAGACCCTCGGCAGTAGGGTGCGCCGTGCGGAGCACGGCGCTTTCGGGCCGGGGTGAGGGGCGCTGACTTCGCCGCCGTCTTCCCCCCTCCGGGAGAGGGTCGGTGTGAGGGGGGTTCGTCGAGCTCGCCGCGACGACGATTTCTAGCGACTCAGCCCCGAGTCGCCCGCGGTGCGCGGAGGCTCGTCTTCGCCAGGCGCCGCGCCGCGTCGCGCAGGGTGGATTCCTTCTTCGCGAAGTTCAGCCGCGCGCGGGTTCTGCCGCCGCGCGCGTAGAAGCTCGAGCCGGGAACGGCGATGACGCCGACCTTGCGGGCGAGGAAGTCGACGAACTTCCAGTCGTCCTTCCACCCGAGCCCGGCGGCGTCGACCATCACGTAGTAGGCACCTTCGGGAGGCGTGAACGCGAGTCCGGCGCGCGAGAGCGCGTCGAGCAGCAGCGTGCGCCGCGCGGCATAGGTGCGGCGCAGCCCCTCGTAGTACGCGTCGGGCAGCGCGAGCGCGGCGACGCCGGCCTGCTGGAACGGGGTCGGCGCGCAGATCGTGAGGTAGTCGTGCACCTTGCGCACGAGGGCCGTGAGCCTGGGCGCGGCCGTCGCCCAGCCGACGCGCCACCCGGTGACGGCGTACGTCTTGCCGAGCCCCGAGAGCGTGACGGTGCGGTCCTCCATCCCGGGAAGCGATCCGAGGCTGACGTGCCTGTGGCCCTCGTACCACATGTGCTCGTAGATCTCGTCGGTGACGGCCACGAGGCCGTGGCGCGCGCACAGGCGCGCGAGACCCTCGAGCTCGTCGCGCGTGAACACGCGGCCGGACGGATTTCCGGGCGTGTTGACGAGGACGAGGCGGGTGCGGCGCGTGATCGCCCGGGCCACCCGTGCGAGGTCGAGCCGGAAGTCCGGCTCGGACAGAGGGACGAAGCGGGGGACGACGCCGGCCAGCACGCAGGCCGGAACGTAGTTCTCGTACCAGGGCTCGAGCACCAGCACCTCGTCCCCCGGCTCGGTCAGCGCGAGCACGGCCGCGGCCACGCCCTCCGAGACGCCGCAGGTGATCGTGACCTCGGTGTCGGGGTCGGCGCGGATCGCGTTGAACCGCTCCGATTTCCGGGCGACGGCCTCGCGAAACGCCGGGAGCCCCCACGTGTAGCTGTACTGGTGGTTCTCCGGCGTTTCGAGGGCGCGCGCGAGCGCGGCGGCGAGCTCCGGCGGCGGCTCGAAGTCGGGAAGCCCCTGGGCGAGGTTGACGCCGCCGACCTCGGCGCCGAGCCGCGTCATCTCCCGGATGACCGACTCCTGGAAGGGGCGGGTGCGCCGCGAGAGCGGGCGCAGCCTCTTCGGGGACGGTCGTGAGGGGGTCAGTCGTGCGCTCCTGTAGAGTTTCTCAAGACTACAACTACAGGAGCGCACGGTTGACCTCTTCGGTTCCATCAGCGGGTGCGGGGTCTCCCCACCTCGGGCGCGGACTGACCGCCGTCGAGTACTTCACCTTCGGGTTCGGCACGATGGTCGGCGTGGGCTGGGTCGTCCTGATGGACGACTGGCTCGGCCGGGGCGGCCCGGGCGGCGCCTTCCTGGGATTCCTCGCCGGCGGCCTTCTGCTCCTTCCGATCGCCCTCACCTACGGCCGCATGGTGTCCGAGGTCCCCGACGCGGGCGCGGAGATCGCGTACACGGAAGGCGTGTTTCCCGCGCCCGTGAGCTTCGGCGCCGCCTGGACCATGGTGCTCGCGTACGCGATCGTCTGCCCCTGGGAGGCCGTCGCGATCGGGAACCTCCTGGCGCGCGTCTTTCCGGCGATGAACGCGGCGCCCCTCTACGAGGTCGCGGGCAAGGCGATCACGGCGCCCCGTCTGGCCGCGGGGCTCCTGCTCACGGCCCTCGTGGCCGGGGTGAACCTCGTCGGGATCCGGCTCTCGGGCGCCTTCCAGAACGTCCTGACCTTCGGCTTGCTCGCCCTCTTCGCGGCCTTCACGGCGATGGGCTTTTCCCGGGGCAGCACGGCGCACCTGCATCCGCTTTTCGCCCGTCCGGGCGCGGGCGGGGCGCTGCTCTCGATCCTCCTGGTCCTGCAGATCGTGCCGTACTTCATGACGGGGTTCGAGTCGGTCGGCAAGGAGTCGGAAGAGGCGCGCCCCGGGTTCGACCGGCGCAACTTCGGCAGGGCCATTCTCGCGGCAGCCGGCGCGGGGACCCTGTTCTACTGCCTGATCGTGGCGGCGGTCTCCCTCGTCTTTCCCTGGCGCGAGCTCGTGGCCGGGCGTCTCGGAACCGAGGCTGCGTTCGAGCGGGCGTTCTCGTCGCGGGCGATCGCCAACGTCATTCTCTTCGCCGCCGTCCTGTCGCTCGTGAAGATCTTCAACGGCAACTTCGTGGCGTCGACGCGGCTGCTCTACGGGATCGGCCGGCGCGGCCTCGTCCACCCGGCCCTGGCGCGCGTCGGCGCGGCCACGGGAGCGCCGACCTTCGCGATCGGGTTGATGGCGGTCCTGACCGCCGCGGCGGCCTTTCTCGGCGACGCGCTGCTCGTTCCGGTCACGGAAGTGGGCTCGCTGGCCGTCGGCGTAGGGTGGCTCGCGACCTGCGCCGCCTTCCTCGCGCGCCACCGCGGCCCCGCGCGGACGGGCCGCGCCGCCGCGGCGGCGGGAGCCGCGGTCGCCGCCGCCATCGTCGCGATGAAGGCGCTTCCCTTCGTCCCCGGCAGCTTCTCGAGCTCCGAGTGGACCGCGTTCGCCGCGTGGTCGGGGCTCGGCTTTCTCTTCTGGCTGCTGCGTCCGCGCGCGAAGCTCTAACTTCCGGCGTCGTTTCTTGCTAACATTCGTCGAACCTGACCCGGTGCTCCGCTACGGCAGGGTCGCGGTTCGAGGAGGAATCCGATGGCGGGACGGAGCAAGGAACAGCACCAGCCGGAGCCCTGGAAATCCGAGGGCCGCGCGATCCTGAACGCGGCGGGCTGGACCCTGGCGAAGACGATCTTCGAGGCCGACGCGCGCCGCATCGTGGCGGCCGTCAACGACGTGCTCGGGATCCCCACGGCGGCGCTCGAGGCGGGTTTCATCCGCGAGATCCTCGTGCCGCGGGCGGACGGATCGAGCGAGGTGTCCATCCGCGTTCACCCCCTCCCGCGCAACCCGGTGGACCCGGCGGAGTTCTTCATCCACGACCGCCGGCTCGGCGAGCGGCGCCGGTCGGACCGACGCCGCACCGAGCGCCGCCGCGGTGTCGCGGCGGTTCCGCGCATCGTCTCGATGGGAGAGTGACTCGAACGTTCACGCCGAGCGTGATCGTTCGAGTCATCCCGAGCGAGAGCGAGGGATTCCTTTAGCGCCCAGCCATTGCTCTTGAGCCGCGGGGCCCGTCGACCCCGCCCCCCTACGGCAGAGTCGCCGCTCCCGTCGCGAGATCGTAGGTGCTTCCCGCCGGCAGCACGGAAAGCCGGACCCCCGTCGCGCCGAGCGTCGTCGCCGAGGCCGGCGTGATCCTGGCCTGCCGGGCGTCGTAGACGACCGCGACGCTCGCGCCGAGGACGCGGAACGGTCCCGACGGCCCGACCTCGAGCGCGGTCGACTCGTCGATCCCGATGCCGACGAGGTCCGGGTGCTCGAGGACGACGGACAGGAGCCGGTTGTTCCGGCGGCGGCGCACGTGATGCTGGTCCACGACCACTCCGGGCAGGAGCGCAAAGCCGTCGGTCGTGACCACGTCGTCGCGGGCGATCGTCATGAAGGCGTCGCTCGAATCCTTCGGAGGGGGACGGTCGCCGCCGGGACGGCGCTCGTCGCCGGTCAGCATCGGCGTCGACATGACCGCCGCGCCGGCCGAGGTTCCCCCGACCACCGCTCCCGCGAGATACCGTTCGTGGATCGCGGCCTCGACCGGAGTGTGGCCGATGGCCGCGGTGAGCCTCGCCTGGTCGCCGCCGCCGAACCAGATCCCCGTGACGCCGTCGAGGCGTCGCGCCGCCGTTTCCGCGCCGGCCTGCTCCCGCGTGAGGACGATCCTCTCGGCCTCCGCGCCCAACTTGCGAAAGTCCTCGGTGATTTCGAGGCCGGCGTCGGGATCCTCGGAGGCCATGGGGTACACGACGATGCGCGCGCGCCCGCGTCCGCCCGCCAGGGCCACGAAGCGTTCGAGCAGCGCGTCGGAGATCGGCCCGCCGCCCACGATGAAGAGCGAGCCGCGCGCCGCCGCGGCGGCCGGCGCCGGTCGTGCGCGCGCGAGCGCGCCGGACACGACGGCCAGCGCCAGGGCCGCGAGCATGGCGGAGACGAGTCGCGAATCGGTCGTCGGGCTTTTCATGTCGCGTGTCCCTTCCCTGTGACTTTCGGTCACCACTTCCAGAAAATCGGACGCGTCGTCCGCGTCGGCGAATCGCTCGATGTTTCGTGTCGGCGGCGACTTCTTTTTCTTGACTCGCTCGAAAAGGCGGTAGCATAGCGCCACTACTTTCCGAGCCGGTTCTTCTCTAATTGATGCAGGAGGTCGCAATGCCGAGGGCGTTTCGCGGAGTCCTTACAGCCGTGGCGGCGGCGCTGTGCCTGGCGCTGCCTCTGGCGGCGCAGAGCAACACGGGCAACGTCTACGGAAACGTGATCGACGAGCAGGGCGCCGCGATTCCAGGAGGCACCGCCACCCTGATCGGCCCGGCCCAGCCGACGACGACGAGCGTGGACTCGCAGGGATTCTTCCGGTTCCTGAAGATCCCGCCCGGGAAATACTCGGTCACGGTGACGATGCCGGGCTTTTCCACCGTGACGCGGGAAAACGTGATCGTCTCCGTCGGCAAGAACACGCAGGTGGACGTTCAGCTGAAGCTCTCGAACGTCCAGGAGGCCGTGACCGTCACGAGCGCGACGCCGCTCATCGACACGCGCAAGGTCGAGACGGGCCAGAACTTCTCGCACGACGAGCTCGCCGAGATCCCGACGGCACGCGACGTCTGGTCGCTCATCCAGCAGGTCCCCGGAGTCCAGATCGACACGGTCAACGTCGCGGGCAACCAGAGCGGCATCGCCGGTGGCCCCGACTTCATCACGAAGGGCTCGGGCAACGTCGTCTACCAGGTGGACGGGGCGACGACGACCGACAGCACCTACGGCAACCCGTTCGCCCGCCAGAACGGCGGGACGAACACCTTCTTCGACTTCTCGACCTTCCAGGACGTCGAGGTCTCGACGGGCGGCTCGCTGCTCGACCAGCAGAACTCGGGCGTGACGATCAACGTCGTCACAAAGCGCGGCACCAACGAGATCAAGGGAGCCGCCCGCTACCTGTATGCCTCGGGCAACTGGCAGTCGAACAACACGCCCCAGGAGGCCGTCGACCAGGGCATCCCGACCAACAACACGCGGTTCATCCGCGAGTACGGGGCGGACTTCGGCGGCCCGATCGCCAAGGACAAGCTCTGGCTGTGGTTCGCCGGCTCGTACCAAACCATCGCGACGAACCAGACCGGGTTCAGCACGAACTTCGGCACGTTCGCCTCCCCGACGACGATCAACCTCGAGCCCTGGAGCGCCAAGCTCAACTGGCAGATCTCCAACGCCAACTCCCTGCAGCTCTATTACCAGCGCAGCGACCGCGTCCAGGACAACACGGGCGCGGGCCCGACGCGCGCGCCACTGGCCCAGTCGCAGCTCCTCATCCCGACGAACTTCTACAAGGTCGAGGACTCCAACGTGTTCTCCTCCGACCTCTTCGGCTCGATCTTCGCGAACTACCAGAACCCCGACTACACGAATATCGCCAACGGCTCGCTCAACTGCACGCCGGTCAGCTTCAACGTCGTGTGCTCGCAGGAGGGCTCGTCGCGGGACGCGTACTACAACAACGGGACGTACTACAACAACTACAACTACTACTTCGCCAAGGACCCTCAGAAGCAGGCCAACCTCCAGGTCTCGAAGTTCTTCAACACGGGCTCGCTCAACCACGAGCTGAAGTTCAGCTTCAACTACCGCCAGCAGATCGCCGACTCGGCCACGGGCTGGCCCGGCGACCAGAACGTCGGCAGCGAGTACACCTATTCGTCCTCGAACACGGCGCTGCTGAGCCGCGGCGTGCGGCCGGTTTACAAGAACGTGTTCTGGAGCGGAACGCTCGGCGACACGATCACGACCGGCAACCTCACCGTGCAGGCGGGCGTGCGCTACGACCGGCAGCAGGCCAAGAACCTCCCCGGCACGGCCTTCGGCAACACGATGTTCCCGGACCTGCTCCCGACCGTCCAGTACCACGGCGCCAGCGACTGGCAGTTCGACCTCACGAACTGGCAGCCCCGCGTGTCGGCGACGTATGCGCTGGGCGAGAAGAAGACCACGCTTCTCCGGGCGTCCTATGCGCAGTTCGCCGATCAGCTCGGGTTCATCGGCTACTACGCGAGCGGCGTTCCGATCTCGAACGGCTACTACTACTACTGGAACGACGCGAACCACGATCACATCGTCCAGCCCAACGAGGTCCTCTTCGACCAGGGCGTCTACGCGTTCTACAACGGGATCGATCCGGCGACCCTGCCGAACGTGCCGAACGTCATCCAGCCGAACCTGAAGGTCCCGAAGACGCAGGAGGTCACCTTCGGCGTCGACCAGCAGTTCACGGACAGCTTCGCCGCGAACGCGACCTTCAGCTACCGCACGACCAATAACCTGCTCCAGCAGCTTCCGACCGGCGCGGGCGTCGGGACCTGGAACCCCGCCGGGCGGACGGTGTGCGAGGACGCCAACGGCAACCTCGGGCCCTGCGTGGCGACCGCCGCCAACGGATTCACTATCAACATCGACGAGCCGTACTACAGCATGACCCTGCCCGAGGAGCCGGCGGGGGTCACGATCTCGGACCGGCCCGGGGCCACCCAGAGGTACTACGGCGTCGATCTCGCGCTGGTGAAAAGACTCTCGGACCACTGGTCGATGCGCGCCAACTTCGGCTGGAACAGCTTCACCCAGCACCTGACCGCGGCCTCGATTCAGAACCCCAACAACCTCTGGGACCTCGGAGGCCAGAACTGCGGCTCGGTCCCGCAGACGTCGTGCCTCGCGGCCGGGTATTCGTCGAAGAGCTCGGTCTTCCTGAACGGAAGCTGGCAATTCAACGTCAGCGGCCTGTACCAGGGACCCTGGGGCCTGGATTTCGGCGTCAATTTCTTCGGCCGGCAGGGCTACCCGAACCCGTACTACGTCCGGGTCCGGGGAGTCGAAGACTCGGCAGGCATCAGCCACACCTATTTCATCCAGATCAACCAGCTCGATACGTACCGCTACGACAACGTCTACGAGCTCGACTTCCGGCTTGCGAAGACCTTTCAGGTCGGCGGTGTGACGATCATCCCGACGGCCGAGCTCTTCAACGTAGCCAACGCCAATACGGTCCTGCAGCGCTACGAGCGAACCGGAGACTATCGAGCCTCTCGGGGAACGTTCAGGCAGAACGACTTTTTCAACCAGATCATCGAGGTGCAGAGCCCGCGGATCCTGCGGCTCGGCATCCAGGTCAACTTCTAGGGGCCGAAAAGGGCGCGTTCCGGGGCCCGTCCGGGAATTCCGGACGGGCCCTTTCGTTTTGTCGCGGACGTGATGCGCGTTTGGCAAAGGGTCCTGGCGGGAGCCGTCCTGGCGCTCGGAATCGCGGCCTGCCGGAGGCAGGAGCCCGGGGCGCCGGCGGCTGAGTCGAGCGCCGCCCCGAAGGTCCTTCGAGACGTCATTCTCGTCACGATCGACACCCTCCGGGCCGACGCCGTCGGCTTCGACGGGAATCCGCGCGGCACGACCCCGAACCTCGACCGGCTGGCCGCGCAGGGGCGGGTCTTCGAGGCCGCGCATTCGCAGAACGTGATCACGCTGCCGTCCCACACGAACATCCTCACCGGCATGCTCCCGTACCAGCATGGCGTTCGGGAGAACGCCGGGTTTCGTCTCTCGTCGAAGATCCCGACGGCCGCGACCCGCCTGAAGGCGCTCGGATACACGACCGGCGCCTTCGTGGGCGCGTACGTGCTCGACTCGCGGTACGGGCTCAACCACGATTTCGACGTGTACGACGAGCTCTACCGGCACCTCGACGAGCAGTACGACTTCGAGATCCAGCAGGCGCGGGCCGAAGACGTCGTCAAGGCGGCGCTCGAGTGGTACCGCAGCCAGCAGGGCAAACCCCGCTTCCTGTGGGTCCACCTCTACGACCCGCACGCTCCCTACGAGCCGCCGCAGGCCTACAAGGACCGGTACGCCGACGACTTCTACCTCGGCGAGGTGTCCTACGCCGACGCGTCGCTCGCTCCGTTGCTCGATGCCGTGACGGCGGTCCAGCCGGCGCCGCTCATCGTCATGACAGGGGACCACGGCGAGGCGCGGGGCGACCACGGCGAATTGACTCACGGATTGTTCTGCTACGAGGCGACGCTGCACATCCCGCTCTTCGCGTGGTGCCCCGGCGTGGTCGCGCCGGGCCGGGACCGGGTGCCGGCGCGCCACATCGACATCCTCCCGACGATCCTCGCCGCGCTCGGGCAGACGCAGCCGAAGGAGCTCACGGGACAGTCCCTGCTGCCCGAGGGACGCCGGGAGGCTCCGGAGGGAAGCTACTTCGAGGCCCTGTCCGCGGCGTTCAACCGGGGGTGGGCTCCGCTGCGCGGCCTGGCGTCGGGCGGCGAGAAATACATCGACCTGCCCATCCCGGAGCTCTATGACCTGCCGACGGATCCGGGGGAGATGAAGAACCTGGTCGCAACGGGGCCCGACGCGTTGCGGCGGTTGCGCAAGAGGCTGCTCGAGCTCCCCTCGGCGCCCACGGAGCGGGGCACGATTGGGTCCGAGGAGGCGGCCAAGCTCAAGAGCCTCGGCTATCTCACCGGATCGGGGGAGCTCAAGGCGAGCTATGGCCCGGCCGACGATCCGAAGACTCTGATCGTCGTGGATCAGGCGCTGCACCAGATTATGGACCTGTACGAGCAGGGCAAGTGCGACGCCGCGCTTCCGATCGCGCGCCGGGTCGTTTCCGAGAACCCGAAGATGAAACTCGGCTACATGCACCTCGCGATGGTCCTGCGATGCAAGGGGGACCTTCAGGGCGTCCTCCATGCGTTCGAGAAGGCCGCGGAGATGGGCGCCGGCGGAGAGAGCATCGCTCGCCAGCGAGCGATGGTCCTGTCCGAGACCAATCGCCCGAAGGACGCCATCACGGTGCTCCTGCCATACCGGGAAAGTGAGGAGCCGGAGACCTTGAACGCGCTCGGGATCGCCTTCGCCGACTCCGGGCGGCCCGCCGAGGCGCTTCCGGTCTTCGCAAGAGTGCTCGAGATCGACCCCTCCAACGCGGTCGCGTATCAGAACACGGGGGTCGCGCTGCTCAAGCTCGGCCGGGCCGACGAGGCGCGGCAGAATCTGGAGGCGTCGCTGCGCCTCGGAAAGCGGCACGCCCGCGCGTGGAACGCCCTCGGCGTCGCCTGGATGCGCCTGGGGGATCCGCAGAAGGCGATCGAGGCGTGGCAACGCTGCCTCGAGATCAATCCCGAGCAGTACGACGCGCTCTACAACATCGGGCGCGTCGCGGGCCAGATGCAGGACTGGAAGAAAGCCCGGGCCGCGCTCGAGCGGTTCGTCGCGACCGCGCCGCCGAAGCAGTACGGCAAGGATCTCGCCGAGGTCCGGGCCGTCCTGGCCGACATGAAGCGCCAGGGGTTGTAGGCGGGGGCAGGCTTCAAGCTTCAGGTTTCAGGTTTCCGGTTTCGTGACTGCGGGTCCGGTGACAGAATGCCGGCCATGAAGTTTCTGCGAAGCCTCCTCGGCATTGCCGCGCTCGTTCTCGTCGCAGCCTCTCCCCAGCCGGAATCGAAGTCGTTCCTGATCACCGGCGCCCGGGTGGCCGACGGGACGGGCGCCCCGCTCCAGGCGGCCGACGTCCGCGTCGAGGGCGACCGGATTGCCGCCGTGGGCAAGCTCGCGCCGAAGAACGGAGAGCGCGTCGTTCGCGGGGAGGGCCTCGTCCTCGCGCCCGGCTTCATCGACGTCCACAACCATTCGACCGACGGCCTGAAGACGGACCCCCTCGCCGAGACCCAGGTCTCCCAGGGCATCACGACGCTCGTCCTCGGGCCCGACGGCGACTCGCCGTGGCCGATCGCGGCCTATCTGGCGGAGATCGAGAAGGCGCCCGCCGCCGTCAACGTGATGACGATGGTCGGCCACGAAACGGTGCGAAGCCTCGTGATGGGGCAGGACTTCCGGCGCAAGGCGACGCCCGGGGAGGTCGCGAAGATGGCCGCCCTCGTCGAGCAGGGGATGCGGGAGGGCGCCATGGGACTGTCCTCCGGCCTCGAGTACGACGTCGGCAGCTACGCCGCGACCGACGAGCTCGTCGCTCTCTCGAAAGCCACGGCGCCCTTCGGCGGCTTCTACATGACCCATTCCCGCGACGAGGCCGACAAGAGCTTCGAGGCCATGGCCGAGGCGATCGAGATCTCGGACCGCGGGGGCGTCCCGCTCGACCTCTCGCACATCAAGCTGGCCACGGTCGGGGTCTGGGGCAAGGCCCGGGAGGCCGTCGCGCTCGTCGACCGGGCGCGCGCCAAAGGACAGGACGTCACGGCCGACTGCTATCCCTACGAGGCCTGGCACTCGAACATCGAGGTGCTGGTTCCGAACAAGCAGTACTTCGACCCTCCGAGCGTCGAGCGGGCCCTGGCCGACGTGGGCGGCCCTTCCCGCGTCACGATCACCGCCTGCAAGGCCCACCCGGCCTACGCCGGCCGCAACCTCGAGCAGATCGCGAAGGCCGAGGGAGTGACGCCCGTCGAGCTCTACGCCCGGATCGTCAGGGACGGCGGAGCCGACGTGATCGGGCACTCCATGAAGACCGAGGACGTCGAGGTCTTCTACCGCCAGCCCTGGGTCATGGTGGCGAGCGACGGCGGCATCGACGCCGCCCACCCGCGCGGCGCGGGCACGTTCCCGCGCGTCCTCGGCCGTTTCGTGCGCGACCGCCATCTCTTCACGCTCGAGGAGGCGGTGCGAAAGATGACTTCGCTGCCGGCCCGGCGCATGCGACTGGCGGACCGGGGCCGCGTCGCGCCCGGGATGAAAGCCGATCTCGTCCTCTTCAACCCGCAGACCGTGATCGACCGCTCGACCTTCGAGGATCCGGGGAAGTTGTCGGAGGGGATCGAGCTCGTCGTCGTCAACGGCGAACCGGTCTGGTCCGGCGGCAAGGCCACGGGAGCGCGGCCCGGCCGCGTCCTGCGCGGCTCGGGCAAGCCGTAATCCGGATCGCGAATACATTGAGATTGGTGCGGAAATGAAAGCAACTCTCAGCCGGGGCCGCACGGTCCTGTTCGCCCTCCTCCTCCTGGCCGGTCGACCCGCGTTCGCCGCCGTCGCGCCGCCCGCGATCACCGAGCCCGAAGTCGAAGGCCAGGTCATCAGCCCCTATGACGTCCACATGGTCGCCGGGCCCTTCGCCGGCTCGCCGGGCGAGACCCACGTCTGCAGCGACTGGGAGATCCGCGCCGTCGCCTCGCAGGAAACGGTGTGGAGCGCCTCCTGCGTGACGGGAACGCTCGCGGTCCACATCCACCTCGGCGACGGGGTCTTCGCCGGGTCCCTCGCCGGGATGCACCAGCTCGACGTCGACAAGGACTACGTGGTCCGGGTGCGGTTCCAGGGCGACGCGTCGCCCGCCCCCGACTGGAGCGACTGGTCCCAGCGCGGTTTTCACACGGCCGCGGCCACCGCCATCGAGCCGCTCGTGCTGTCGGACGTCTCCGTCGTGCCTCCGCCCCTCTGGCGCCAGGAGTCGGGCCGCGAGGTCGTCCTGCCGTCCGGGGCCCCGCCGGCGACGCTGCGGCTGGAGGTTCCGGGGGCGGGAACCCTCCTCGAGATCTCCGGCTTCGACGGCCTGTCCAACCTGGTGTCCAATCCGCCCCCGCTCCCGGCGCACGGCGCCGTCCGGGCGGTGATCGCCGCCGCCCGCGCGCCGGTCACGCTGCCGGCCTCTCTCCTCGCGTTCACCGACGGAAGCGGCACCGACCGCCTCGTGGCCCTGCCTCCCATCACCCTCGGCCCGTCCCAGTCGGTCTCCTACTGGCTCTCGGGCGCGGGCGAAGCCTTTGCGCAGGCCTCCCCGGCCGGGCCGGGCGGCGCGCCCCCCGTCCTCCTCTCGGACACCCAGAACAGCGGCGCGCCAGTCCCCTGGTCCGTCAAGCAGCCGGGGTTCCGGGTCGAGCGAGTCGCCACGGGCTTTCAGCTCCCGGTCGAGATCGCGTTCGTGCCCGATCCCGGTCCGGGCCCCGACGATCCGTTCTTCTACGTCTCCGAGCTCTACGGCACGATCAAGGTCGTGACGCGGTCCGGCGCGATCTCCGACTATGCGACGGGCCTCCTCAACTTCGACCCCACGGGCAGCTTTCCCGGAAGCGGAGAGAAGGGCCTCGCGGGCATCGTCGTGGATCCCGCGACGGGAGACCTCTTCGCGGGGGCGCTCGAGGCGGTTCCGGGCATCACCGACTTTCACTTCCCGCGGGTCATCCGGCTGCACGGCACCGACGGCGGCCGGACCGCCTCCACGCGCACGACGGTCCTCGACTTTCCCAACGAGCCCCTCGGCGCTTCGCACCAGATCTCCAACCTCTCCATCGGCCCGGACGGGAAGCTCTACGTGCACATCGGCGACGGGCAGCTGACGTCGCCGGCCGAGGACATGACCTCGGTGCGCGGCAAGATCCTGCGCGTGAACCTGGACGGCTCCGCGCCGCCGGACAACCCGTTCTACAACGCGGCCGACGGGATCGGGGCGGCCGACGTCATTTACGCGCTGGGGTTCCGCAACCCGTTCGGGGGAGCGTGGCGTGCCGCCGACGGCGCGCACTGGGAGGTCGAAAACGGGCCGAGCGTGGACCGGCTCGCAAAGGTCGTTGCGGGACGCAACTACCTGTGGGACGGCTCGGACGCGAGCATGAAGACGTTCGCGGCCTACAACTGGCCGATTGCGGTTGCTCCGGTCAACATCGCCTTCGTCCAGCCGTCCACCTTCGGGGGAAGCGGATTTCCCGCGGATCGCCAGGATCACGCCTACGTCGCGGAATCGGGACCGACCTACGCCCCCGGGCCCCAGGGCATCGGGAAGCGCATCAGCGAGTTCGTCTTCGATCCGCAGGGGAGCCTCGTCAGCGGCCCGATCCCCCTGATCGAATACGCGGGCGCCGGTCGAGGGACCGCGGCGGCCCTCGCCGCCGGGCCGGACGGCCTCTACTTCAGCGATCTCTACGACAACTTCGGCGCGGCCACCCCGATCGACGCCGGCGCGAGCGTGTTCCGGATCCGTTACGTGGGCGTCGCCGATTTCACGGTCGATGGGGCGGAGGGGAAGGCCCCTCTCCAGGTCGGGTTTCATGACGCCTCCCGGGTGCCCGGGGCTTTCTCCTGGCACTGGGATTTCGGCGACGGCGCCTCGAGCGACGACCCCGATCCGGTCCACCGCTACGCCTTCCCGGGCAGCTACGACGTCCGCCTCACGGTCACGGGGTCCGGGGGCCCGGTGGCCCGCCAGAAGGCGGCCGCGGTCGTTGCGGGCGCTTCGGCGGTCCGCTCCCCCCGATGCTGCCCGGCGCCGCCGCCGGCTCCGCGGCGCATTCCGCCTCCCTGAATTCGGTCCGCCCGCCGCGGATCCGCCTTGCCGCGGTCCCGGGACGAGGCGTCGGGGTCGGGGTCCGGGCGCCGCTCCGAAGCGACGGATAAAATGGGCGGATGAGCACTTCGACCGACGCGACCGATCCGGGGGCCCGCCCGGCCTGGCGCTGGGGCCTCGGGATCCTCGCCGTGCTGGTGCTGGTCGGGGTCGTCGCGGCCGTTTCGCGCCCCAAGGGCGTCCCGGTCCAGACGGCGGAGGTCCGGCGCGGAAGCCTGCTCGTTCCCGTGCAGTGCGACGGAACGCTCGAGCCCCCGCCCGGGGGCGAGCTGCGGGCGGCCGACTCCGCGACCGTGGTCGAGGTCGTCGCGAAGAACGGCGACCGGGTTCGTTCGGGCGCGATCCTGGTGCGCCTGGAGAACACGGAGCTCGCGCGCAAGACGCTCGACGCGAGGTCCGAGGCGCTCCGGCTCGAGGGCGAGCGCGCCGCCGCGGCGGCGGACGCGAGCGACCTCGAGGGCCAGGAGAAGCACGCCGCGAAGGTGTTCGAGTCGGACGCGCGCCTGCTCGCCAGCGGCGCCATCACCCGCTTCACCTACGAACAGGACGAGCTCGCTCTGGCCCAGGCCCGCGATCGCGTGCGCGCGGCGCGGGCGCGCCTCCTGGCGCTCGACGGCGGGTCCGGAGGAGCTTCCCGGGTCGAGCTCGCCCGGCGCTCGGCCGACGACCTCGAGCGGCGGGTGGCCGCGCTGACCGTGCGCGCTCCCGCCGACGGCCTCGTGTACGGCCTGCCGCGACGCTCGGGCGAGACCGTCGCCGCCGGCCAGGTCGTCGCCAACGTCATCGACCCGGCGCACCGGCGCCTGCGGGCCCGCGTGGATCAGCCGGACCTGCCGCAGACGGCCGCGGGGCAGAGGCTCATCGTCACCTTCGACGGCCTTCCGCGCGAACGCTGGGACGGCGTCGTGACCTTCGTGGACCCGGGGCTGCGCGAGGTGGGCGGCCGCGAGGTCGGCGAGGTGCTCGGCGAAGTCGGCGATCCGGGCGCGAAGCTGCCGTCCAACGCCGCGGTGGACGTCCAGATCGTGACGGGGGAGAAGTCGGGCGCGCTGGTCGTGCCGCGGGCGAGCGTCTTCCGGGACGGCGACAAGCGCTACGTGTACCTCTACGACGCCGGCCGCGCGAGGCGGCGGGACGTCACCGTCGGCCTGCTCGGGTTGACCGAGGTCGAGGTCGTCAACGGCCTGGGCGAAAAGGACACCGTCATCCTCCCCGGCGCCTCCGCGCTGTCGGACGGCGCGCGGGTCCGCGCCTCGAACGCGAAAGGGTGATGCTTTCCGAGCGGGTCCTCGCGGCCTCGGGCCGGAGCCGGTAGTCCATGTTCAACCGCGAAGTCTTCGGCATGGCCCTGGACCGGTTCCGCAAGCACCCGGTCCAGACGTCCCTCACGCTGGCGGGGCTGGTCGTCGGGACGGCGTCGATCATCCTCGTCGTCACCCTCGGCCTGACGGGCCGCGGCTACGTGCTGCGGCAGATCGAGGGCGTGGGCTCGCACCTCGTGTGGGCCAACTACCGCGGCACCGTCACCTCGGGCGTTTCGCGCGTCGCCGACGACTTCATGACGGAAGCCGACGTCCGGGCGGTCGCGGCGCGCGGCGACCTCTTCTCCGGCGTGACGGCGATCGTGACGCTGCGCGGCAGCGTCACCGTGCAGTCGCAGGTCAAGACGCTGACCGTGCTCGGCGTCATGGCCAACTACGGGCAGGTCCGCAAGAACATGCGCATCCTGCGGGGGCGGTTCCTCGACGACGACGACCTCCAGGAGCGGGCGCGCGTCTGCGTCGTCAACCGCGACCTCTACCAGCAGCTCTTCGCCAACGACGACTCGCCCGACAAGACGATCCGCACGCTCGGCACGACCTTCCAGGTGGTCGGCGAGTTCGAGGAGCCGGTGGACACGCTCGGCCGCGGCGACGTCGTCCCGGAGACGATCCTCGTGCCGATCAGCGTGGCGTGGTACTTCACGCCGACCCACCAGGTGAAGACCCTCTTCGCCGAGGCGCGCGAGTTCTCCGAGCTGCCCGCCTCCGTCCGGACGGTCGAGGAGATCCTCCGGGAGCGGCACCGGACCGGCTCCGTCTACGAGGTCGAGAGCATGACCTCCGTCGTGAAGCTCGCCAAGGCGATCTCGGTGGCGCTCATCGTGGTGTTCATCCTGGCGGCGGCCGTGTCCGTCGTCGTCGGCGGGGTCGGGATCATGAACATCCTGCTCGCCTCGGTCGAGCAGCGCACGCGCGAGATCGGCGTCCGCATGTCCGTGGGCGCGCGGCGCAGAGACATCCTGGGGCAGTTTCTCTTCGAGGCCCTCTCGCTCGGCGTGGCGGGCGCGACGATCGGCGTCGTCATCGGCCTCGGCCTTCCTTACCTGACGCGGCTCTTCGTGCGCGGCGTGGACGTCCAGGTCTCGCTCTGGTCGGCCGCGGTCGCGTTCCTGTTTTCCTGCGCGGTGGCGGTCGTCTTCGGAGCCGTGCCGGCCTATCGCGCTTCGAGTCTGAACCCTTCGGAGGCCCTCCACCATGAATGACGCTCGCCGTTTCGTCCATGCCCGATTCGCGGCCGCCCTGCTCGCGGCGGCCGCCGGCCTCGCCGCCCCGGCGGCGGCCCCGGCCCAGACCGCGCCGGGCGCGCCCGCCGCGCCCGAGACGCTCACCCTCAAGCGCGCAGCCGAGCTCGCGCTCGAGAGGGCCCCCCAGCTGGCCGCGACGCGGGCGGCCCGGGACGAGGGAAGCGCCTCGGCGCGGGTGGCCGCCGACGCGCTCCACCCGTCCGTCTGGATCTCGACGACGCCCGGCTACTCGACGGGCCTGCCCACCGTCGTCGCGGGGAGCGTTCCCGCCTACGGCGCCGTCGAAGTGCGCCAGACGATCTGGGACCCCTGGAAGAAGAACGACGCGCTGCAGGCGGAGGCGAAGGCCGCCGACCTCGAGGGCGCCCTGGAGACCGGGTGCGCCGAGACGGTCCGGTCCGCGGTCACGGCGTACGCGAAGTGCTGGACCGACGAACGCCGGGCCGAGGCCGCCCGCAAGGGCCTCTCGGCCGCGGAAGCCGTCCTGCAGCGGACGATCGCGCTCTTCGACGCCGGCCGCCAGACCGAGATCGAGGTCGAGCGGGCCCGCCTGCAGACCGCGCGCGCGAAGCAGAAGGTCCTCAACGCCGAGTCCGACCGCGACCTCGACGGCCTCGAGCTGAAGCGGCTGATCGGGTGGCCGGCCAGCGCGCCGATGCGGCTGTCGAGCGACACCGAGACCGCGCTGGCCGAAGTGGCCGACGCCGACAACCTCGCCGCCGCCCGGGCGTTCGACCCGCAGCTCAAGTCCCTCGGGCGCCAGGTCGAGCTGCTCGGCCGGTCGGCCAGGCTCTCGTCCAAGCGGTGGCCGATCATCGAGGCGTCGGTGCAGTACCAGCGCCTCCCGTCGTACTATGCGAAGTACTACAACAGCTTCAACGAGAACGACTTCAGCTTCGGCGTCTCGTTCGCGATCCCGGTGTGGGCCGGCGGGCGGATCGACGACACCGAGGCCCGCGCGAAGGCCGGCGTCCTGCGCGCCGAGGCCGAGCGCCAGGCGCGCGAGTCGGACCTCGAGGTGGCCGTCCGGCGCGCGGAGGCCTCGGTGGCGCGCGCGGACGCCGAGCACAGCCTCTCCCGGCGCGCCCAGGGAATCGCCGAGCAGGACCTCGCCGCGGCGGAGCTGCTCTCGCGCGAGGGCCGCGCCGAGGCCGGAGTCGTGGACGCCAAGCGGATGCTGCTGGCCGACGCGGACGAGGACGCGACGAGGACCGCGATGGCGGCGCTCGAGGAGCGCGTCCGCCTGCTGGCCCTGCGCGGAGAGCTTTCCCGGACGGTCCTCGGGTCGGACCCCCCGTGCAGCCCGGCCGCCGCGCCCTAGCGGTCCGTCAGGGCCCGGGCCGGAATTCCGGGGTGGCGCCGCCGGCCGGCGCGTCGCCGGGGGCGACCTCTTCCGCCAGGCGGAAGTCGCCCCGGTCGGCGCGGACGTTGCGGGTGTAGAGCGAGATGTTGGGGTCCGTGATGAACCGCCACGTCAGCTTCGCCCAGGACGGGTGGTACCGCAGCGTCTCGTACGCCTCGGGCGCCATCTTCTTGATGTCCGGCAGCCGGTTCCAGGGCACGGACGGGAAGTCGTGGTGCTCGTTGTGGTACCCGATGTTCATCTGGAAGCGGTTGAGCCAGCCGTAGTAGTCGTTGGTCTCCTGTCCGGGGAAGAGCGCGTAGTGCTCCTGGATCCACCGGGCCCCGAGCGGGTGCGCGCCGACGCTGAAGAAGAAGGACGCGAAGAGATAGCCGAGGGCCGCCGGGCTGATCAGGACGAAGATCGCGACGTTGAAGGCCATCTGGATCACGAAGTTGATGACGACCCAGTGGTCGATGGGCCGCAGCTCCTTCAGGCGGGGCGGCCGGGTCAGCTGGACGAGCGGGAAGAGCAGCAGCCAGACGGCCTTGCGCCACGACGAGTTGCCGACGAGCTTCGCTTCCCACTTGTTGGGAACGTCCGCGTCGTGGTCGTACACGCCGAGGTAGGCGTGGTGCTTCATGTGGTACCGCTGGAAGAAGACGGAGCTCGGCACGACGATCGGGAAGTTCGCGAGCATGCCGGTCAGCGTGTTGGCCACCGGCGAGCGGAAGATCAGGTTGTGCGTGCACTCGTGGACGATCACCCAGAGCGCGTGGTCCGCGAAGGCGCCGACCAGCGCCCCGGCCAGGATGACGGCCCACCAGGGGCTCGACCGCAGGAGCCAGGCCACCGCGACCTGGAACACCACGATGGCCACCGTGATCCAGAAGGTCCGGGTGTTGCGGCCGATGAGACCCCGGACGTCGGGGTGGTCCTGGAGGATGCGCTTGGCCCGCCCGCCGTGCGGGATCGGCGAGCCCGGGCGGAAGAAGTCCCCCCCGGGCAGGGGAATCGTCGATTCGGTCATGTCAGATCGCCTTTCCCTACCTTGTACCGCAGTCCGCCCCCCGGAGAAAAGATCCATGGGCCTCATTTCGGGGGATGCGGGCCGGCTCGCGGAGCCGGTCGGGGAAGCCTATCGCATCCCCGCCCCGCCGCCTCCCCGGGCCGGTCCCGTGGGGCCGCGGGAGCCGAAAAGTGTGATTCCATGACGCCAATGGCGACCACCCCGGCGCTCGTCCTGACTGCGCCGAACCGACGCCCGGCATGACCCACCTCGCGATCCTGGGAGGAGGGCCTGCGGGCCTGGGAGTCGCGTTCTACGCCCGCCGGGCCGGACTTCCCTTCCTGCTCTTCGAGGGGTCCCCCGAGCTCGGCGGAATGTGCCGCACGTTGCGCTGCGGCGAGCACCTCTACGACTGCGGGGCCCACCGGTTCCACGACCGGGACCCGGAGATCACGCAGGACCTCCTCGCCCTGATGGGCGGCGATCTCGTGCGCGTCAAGGCGCCGAGCGCCATCCGCGACGGCGGCCGCTCGATCGACTTTCCGCCGACGCCCCTGAACGTCCTGTTCGCGTACGGCCCCCGCGAGGCCGCGCGCATCTGTCTCGACCTCCTGCGCTCGGGCCTCGGTCGGCGCCGCCCCGCCGTGACGTTCGAAGACTTCGCGGTCCGGCGGTTCGGCCGGACGCTCGCGCGCCGGATCCTTCTCAACTACTCGGCGAAGCTGTGGGGACTGCCGACCGACCAGCTCTCGCCCGACGTCGCGACCCGCCGCCTCCAGGGGATGACGCTGCGCTCTCTGCTGAACGAGCTCCTCTTTCCAGGGCGAAAGGTCGAGCACGTTGACGGCGCGTTCCTGTATCCGCGCGGCGGCTACGGGCGGATCGCCGAAGCGCTCGTCCGGACCCTGCCTCCCGAGTCGATCCGCACGCGGTGGGAGGTCTCCGGCGTCGAAATCGAGCGCGGCCGGCTGCGCCGGATCCGGTCCTCCGGGGGCCGGATCTACGACGTCGAGGACCGGGTCGTCTCGACGCTTCCCCTGCCGCTTCTCGTTCGCCTGCTCGGGTGCGCGGTGCCGGAGGCCGCGCGCGACGCCGCGGCACGGCTCCGTTTCCGCCACGTGCGCCTGCTCTTCGTGAGGCTGCGGGTCCCGCGGTTCTCCGAGAACGCGTCCATCTACATTCCCGATCCGGCGCTCTGCGTCAGCCGGATCTACGAGCCGAAGAACCGGTCCGCGGAGATGGCCCCGGAGGGCGAGACGTCGATCGTCGTCGAGGCTCCCTGCTTCCGGGGCGACGCCGTCGAAAGCCTGCCCGACGACGCCTTCGCGCGGCGCGTCGTGGGCGAGCTCTCCTCGCTCGGACTCCTCGATCCGCGAGACGTCGTCGAGACGCGCCCGCACTTCGTCGCCAACGCGTATCCCGTCTACACCAGCGCCTACGCGGACGACGTTCGCGTCGTCTGCCAGGCCCTCGAGGGCATCGGCAACCTGGAGATCCTGGGCCGCGCGGGGCGCTTCGTGTACAGCCACCTCCACGACCAGCTCCGATTCGGCAAGGACTACGTACGGACCGTGACGGAGTCCCTGAGGGCCAACTCGGCATGAGCTCCTCGACCCGTCCGAGCCGCCGCGCCGGCGCCCCTTCGCGTCGGGACGGCGAGGCCCGCGGTCCGCTGCCGCGGGCGACGTTTCGCGAGCTCGCCGGGCGCCTTCTTCACGCGCTCGGCCCCGCTCGCGGCGAGCCGGCCGACGCGGCGTGGGTGGAGTCGCTGCTCACGGCGCCCGAGCTCGCGCTCTGGAAACTCCAGTCGGCCTACGACCGGAGGCACGCGATCGAGGTCGCGAGACGGGTCGAGGCCCGGCTGGCCGCGACCCCCTACGGACGCGATCCCCTCTGGCCGGCCGCGGCCCTGATGCACGACGTGGGAAAGGCCGAGCCTGACCTGTCGCTGCCCGAGCGCGTCCTCGCGACGCTGACGAGCAAGGTCATCGAGGTCGCAACCGCGCGGCGGTGGGCCTCCCTGCCCGGGGGCGCGAGGCGCCGGATCGGTCTCTATCTCATCCACGGAGAGATCGGCGCAGGCATGATCCGGGCGCGGGGAGGGCGCGAGGAGATCGCGCTGTGGACGGAGGTCCACCAGGGATACCAGGGGCTCGAGGGGCTCGAGATCCCCGCCCCGGTCGTCGCGGCGCTGATCGAATGCGACGTGGCTTGAGCCGCGCGAACGCCGTCCTCGCCGCCGCCGCCGTGGCCGTCGCCGCGGCGATCCTCGCTTCCCAGCTCTTCGTCCAGCCGGTGGTGGGCCTCGCCGACAACGGCGACTACCAGCGCGTCATGGGTTACGCGGGCTTCCAGCACACGACGGACGTCTCCGCCGAGCGCTACTTCTCGTTCCTGCGCACGCAGTATGCGATCGTGGCGCCCTTCTGGTTCCGCCCGGGGTACCACACCTCGGAGACGCTGCTCGCCTTCGCCGCGCGGTTCGCCCACCTCGCGGTTTCGAACGGACGGGTCTTCGACCTGCGCCTGCTCGCGGCGCTGCACGCCGCCCTCTTTCTTCTCGCGCTGGCGGGGATCCTCCGCGCCTGCCGGGACCTGGCGCTTCCGGCGCAGCTGCTCGTCGCCGCCCTGCTCGTGTTCGTCTTCACCGACGTCGGCTACGTGGCCCCGTTCAACTCGTTCTACAGCCAGACGGCCTCGCTGCTCTTCCTCCTGCTCACCGCCGCGGTGGCGGCGGAGGCCGTCCGGCGGGGCTCGCTGTCCGGAGCGTCTCTCCTCGCCTACTTCGGCTTCGCCCTGCTCTTCGTCGGCTCGAAGCCGCAGGAGAAGCTCGCCGCGCCGCTGCTCGCCCTCTTCGGCCTGCGCCTGGCCGGCGTCCGATTCGCCGGGGCGTGGCGCCGCGCCGCCGTCTGGCTCGCCGCGGGGCTGCTCGCGTTCTCGGTCTGGTACGGCCGCCACACGCCGTACACGCTGCGCGAGGCGTCCATCTACCAGGTGGTTTTCGACGACGTGCTCGCGCACTCGCCGGATCCGTCCGCCGACGCCGCCGAGCTGCGCCTGGACCTCGACTGGATGGCCCTGACGGGCACGAACCCGTACGCTCCGGATTCGCGGCTGCTCGAGCCGGAGTTCCGGCGGGCCCTCCTCGCCAGGGTGGGCTATCGCCAGATCGTGCGGTTCTATCTCCGCCACCCATCCCGGCTCGCCGGCCGCATCGAGCGGGCGTCGGCGTTCGCGTGGACCCTGCGGCCGACCTTCGGCAACTACGAGAAGTCCTCCGAGCGCCCGACGTCCACGATGGCGACCCGCTTTTCCCTCTGGAGCAGCCTGCGCGGCGCGCTCGGTGCCCACGCCCTCGTGTGGATGGCCGTGCTCTTCGGAGGCAGCCTCGCCGCCGCGCTCGCGACGTATCGCAGATCCGCGGAGCGGGGCCGGAGGTTCCGCGAGGGCGTCGTCCTCCTCGTCGCGATGGCGGGTCTCGCGTTTTCCGTCTGCACCCTCGCCCAGGCCCCGACGGAGCTCTCGCGCGCCCTCTTTGCGTACCACGCGCTCTGCGACCTGCTCCTGATCGCCGATGCGGGCTGGATCGCCCAGGCGCTGGCGACGCGGGCGGATGGGCGCGAAGCGCGGGAGCTGGCTCCTCGAACCTGAATTCCGGCAGGAGGCGATCGGTGTTCGGGCCGGCGTCGGGTCAGTGCTTGCCGTCGCAGGCCTCCGCCCGCGCGAGAAGAAAGGCCTTTTCCCGCCCGTTGCGGGTCAGCGCGGCCGCAGCCACGAATTCGGACCGCGCCTCGGCCAGCCGGCCGGCCCGGAAGAGGAAGTCGCCCCTCGCCGCCGGCAGGGGTGCGTAGGCGCGCAGCGCGGCGCAGTCGCCGATCTCGTCCACCAGCCGCAGGCCCGCGTCGGGCCCGAAGGCCATGCTGTGGGCGATCGCGCGATTGAGATCGACCACGGGCGAGGGCGCCGCGACGCGCAGCCGATCGTAGAGCGCGGCGATGCGGGGCCAGTCCGTCTCGTCGGCCCGGAGCGCGCGGGCGTGACAGGCGGCGAGCGCGGCCTGCAGCACGTAGGGGCCGTCGCCGCGGAGCGCCTCGGCGCGGGCCAGCGCATCGAGACCCCGGCGGATCAGCAGGCGATCCCAGCGCGCGCGATCCTGCTCGGTGATCGGGAGGAAGGCGCCGTCCGGCCCGGTGCGAGCGCCGAGGCGCGACGCCTGGATCTCCATCAGGGCCAGAAGCCCGAGCGCCTCGGCGTCGTCGGGCATCAGCCCGGCCAGGATCCGGCCCAGCCGTAGCGCCTCCAGGCACAGGTCCGGCCGGACGAGGTCCTCGCCCGCCGTGGCCGCGTAGCCTTCGTTGAAAATGAGGTAGACGACCTCGAGCACCGAGGGCAGCCGTGCCGCCCGCTCGGCGCCCCGCGGCGTCTCGTAGGTCAGTCCGGCCCGGGCGATCGCTCTCTTCGCGCGGACGATGCGCTGCGCGATCGCGGCTTCGCTCGTCAGGAAGGCCCGCGCAATCTCGTCGGTCGTGAGTCCGCCGACCACTCGGAGGGTGAGCGCCGCGCGGGCGTCGGGCGAAAGGATGGGGTGGCACGCGGTGAAGATGAGGCCCAGCAGCCCGTCGCCGAGATCGTCGTCCATGGCCGCATCGACCGCCTCCGCCGCGCCGTCGGGCTTCTCGTCGAGCGCTCGGGCGATCTCCTCGTGCTTGCGCTCGCGCATCTTGTCGCGCCGGAGCGCATCGATGGCGCGCCGTTTGGCGGTGGCCATCAGCCAGGCCCCCGGATTGGCCGGAACGCCGGTTCTCGGCCATTCGGTCAGCGCGACGACCAGCGCGTCCTGCGCCAGCTCCTCGGCGACGTCGACGCTCCGCACCAGGCGGACCAGGCCCCCGACGAGCCTGGCCCGTTCGATGCGAAAGGTCGCCTCGATCGCCTGGTGCGTCTCGCCTGCGGGCACGCCGCATTTTCGGCCAGGGCCGCAGGCGAGACAAGCCCGCTCCCGTCGGCGGGATCAGGCCACGCCGAGCTTCCCGCGCTCGCCCTTTCGGGGCGTCGCGAGCTCCTCGGGCTTCACGAACTCGGCCAGATCCGCCGCCTCGTAGAACGGCCGGATCTCGATCTCGCTCCTGCCCGGCATGACGCTGGGGGAGCGCTTCGCCCACGCGAGCGCCTCCTCCATGTCCTTGACTTCCCAGATCTGGAAGCCGGCGACCAGCTCGCGGGTCTCGGCGAACGGCCCGTCGATGACCGTGCGGCCGGGGCCGTCGATGACGACTCGCTTGGCCTGGGCGCCGTTCTGGAGGCCCGCGCCGGCTACGAACACGCCGGCCTTGACCAGCTCCTCGATGAATCGGTCCATCGCCGCGAACGCCTCGGGCGTCGGGGGCTCGCCCTTTCCGCTGTCCTCAGTGGCTTTGCCGAGCACCATGACCCGCATCGTCTGCCTCCTGGTTCGAGCCGGCCTCTTTGCCGTCTCATAGGGACGACGAACGAGCTTGTCGGAAATCGACATCGTTTTGCAAAATTTCCGACTCGACGACGCGACCCCCAGGCCCCGGAGGCGGGAACGGGGAAGGGCCGGCGGGGCTCGAGAGCCTTCTGGAGCAGGTTTCGCAACGGGTTAGGGCTCCCCTTCGCCACGACGACGGAAAAACGCGCAGAATCTCGTCTTCGCTGATGGAGGGTGAGAACGTTCCACTTCGAACGAATGGAGGTCGAATGCTCATGAAGAAGGCAGCGACGCGCGCGGGCCGCGCACGATGGACGGCTGGCGCCTGGGTGCATTTCGGTCTGCTGATCCTGTTCGCCGCGAGACCCGTCGCGGCTCAGACTCCCGCCGGACTGCCGGTCCCGGCTACAGCGGACCCCAGGTCGTTTGGCACGCAGGACCACACGGTCACCGCGGTTTCGGGGTTGTCCTTCCTGCCGGGCGACAGCAGCCAGGGCTACCACGTCTCGGGCGGCCTCGCGAGATTCGGCGACCCGAACGCCGAACAGCACTTCTACGCCACGCTGGACCTTCCCGCCGGCGTCGTCATCGACTACATCGGGTTCAACAACCTCAACGACGGAGAGGCGAACGTCATGGCCATCCACCTCTGGAGGCGTAACGGGGACGGGACCACCCAGGACCTCTACGATCTCGACAACACTCCTCACACGTATTGGTCCACGGACATCAACGGGAGTCCGCTCGGGATCCCGTGGGAAGGCAGTCACCCTGCTTTCGACGTTCCCCACATCCTGCTGCTCGACCTGGAAATGGCCCCGAACCCGAATTACCTGTTCTTCGGCTGGGTGGAGGTCTGGTGGCGCCGGGCCGTCAGTCCTGCGCCGCCGGCTGCGTCCTTCAACGACGTTCCGACGACGCATCCCTTCTTCCAGTACATCGAGGCCCTGAAGGCCTCGGGCATCACCGGAGGCTGCAGTGCCGCGCCGCCGCTGTACTGTCCGGACAACCCGGTCACGCGCGGCCAGATGGCCGTGTTTCTCGCGAAGGCACTCGGCCTGCACTGGCCGGCGTACCAATAGCGCGGACGCCGGCAGAGTTGTGCGCCCGGCGCGATTCGAACGCGCGACCTCCAGCTGCGCTAGGGGAACGGAACGCTCTGCACGTGGGACGACGAGGGCCGCCCGCCGGCTCCTCGCGTGAGGCACCTCACGGGTCACCCATGTCAGGCGGCGGGGTCGTTCGCCGGCCGTTCAGGGGTCCGCGAGCCGCGCCGACCGATCTGCGGCTTCAGCCGCTGACCAATTCCACGCCCGCCGAATGATGGCCACGGTGCACACGGTTTCGATCGTCGCGAAGAACACGTATGCCGGGAAAGTGGGATCCCGGAAGTCGCCGTTGGTCAGAGGCAGAACGAAGGTCAGGAAACCGTTGACGAGGGTCAGAATGGCGCCCGCGACGACGTTCGCCAGCCGGTTCACTCGAAAGGGAAGCAGCCGACACGCCAGGATCATGGCGATCGGAATTTCCATCAGGACCGCGGAACCCAGCAGAGCCCATTGTGGGAGGTGCGGGGCCGTGCTCGGTGAGCCGAGGAAGGAGAACAGGGCGAGCACGTCCGCGTACAGGTAGTTCAACAACGCGAAGAGCCACAACAGGGACAGCCGTTCCCTCGTGTCCTGCATGTCGGCCTCCTACGGAATGGCCAGTGAAGCCCCTCACTCCGATCGCAGCGCCTGGTTGACGTCCACGCGCGACGCGCGGACGGCGGGCAGGAGCGATGCGAGGATGGCCGCGGCCACCAGGAGCGCAGCCGCGACGGCGATCGGGAGCACGCCCGGCATCTGAACCGCGCCGAGGAGCCGGCTCGCGACCCAGGCCAGCGCGATTCCGCCGAGGCCGCCGACGAGGATTCCCGCGGCGGCGATCGCGGCGCCCTCGCGGAGGACGCGGGCCCTGAGCTGGCGCGGCTCGCATCCGACCGCCAGCCGGATGCCGAACTCACGCGTCCGGGCGCCCACCGAAAACGCCAGCACGCCCGCGACGCCGACGACCGCGATGAGCAGCGCGATGCCGCCGAACGCCGAGAACACGAACGCATTCAACCGCTCCGGCGTCAGCACCTGGGTGCGAACGTCCGCGAGCGTCGCCGGCCTCTCGACCGCCTGGTCGGCGGAGAGGTCGTGAAGCGTGCGCGTCACGGCCGGGACGAGGGCGTAGGGATCGGCCACCGCGCGGACGAACAGGCGGCTCGGCTCTCCGAGCTGCCGCCACGGGAGGTACACCGTCATCGTCGGCACCTGCACGACGTTCTCGTCGTCCACGTCGCCGACCACCCCGACGATGCGGCGCCGGCTGGGCTCGAAGCCGCCGTCGAGCCAAAGGTGTCGGTTGACCGCGTCGCCCCCGGGGAACAGCCGCTGTGCCACGCTCTGGCTGACGATGGCGACGAGCTCGGTGTCGGGACGGTCCCCGTCCGTGAAGTCGCGGCCGGCGACGATCGGGACGCCGAGCACGGCGAAGAATCGAGGCGAGACGGGACGGAACATGCAGGTCGGATTCTCCTCGCCGCTGGCGGGCTGGTATCCCTCGAACCCGAACTGGACCTTGGTATGTCTGAACTCGTCGCGCCACGGCACGACCATCCCGGACGCGACGCCCTCCACCCCGGGCAGCTCGCCGATTCTCCGCATGGCCTCCTGGAAGAAGTGGTCCGTCGCTTCGCCTCCGGCGCCGGGGGCTGGAGGCGGGACGTCGACCGCCAGGACCTGTCGCAGGTCATAGGCGGAATTCGCCGTCGACATCGCATTCAACGTCGCGACCAGCATGCCGGCGCCCACGAGCAGCAGGAAGGAACACGCGATCTGCGTCGCGGCAAAGATCTTGAGACGGCGATTCGTGCCCGGCGTGATCCGAATCCCGCCGGCGGCGGGGTTGAGAGCGTTCGACCGGTCGAAGGAGGGCAGGCGCGGGACGTACGCGAGCAGGATCGCCGCCGCGACGGCCAGCCCCGCGCCGAGCCAGAGCACGCTGCCGTCCACCCTCGCCTCCAGCGCGCGGACGGAGAAGCGCGCGGCATAGCGGGCCGCCACGGCCACGAGCGGCTTCGCGAGCAGCAGCCCGAGCGCGGCGCCCGCGACGCAGAGGACGAGGCTCTCCGCGAGCAGGGTGCGCCGGAGGGCGCCCCGGCTGGCGCCGAGGGCGGCACGCACGGCGAGCTCCGATTCGCGGCGGACCGACCGGCCCAGAATCAGGTTGGCGACGTTCGAACACGCGATCACGAAAACGATCGCCGCCGCCCCCAGCAGAAGCAGGAGGATCGTCCGCGCGGGCGACGCAATCTGGTCGCGGAGCGTCTTGACCTCGATCCCGACCCGCTCGCGCGCCGAGTACGATTCCGGATGCGCGTGCACCATCGACGCGTGAACGGCTTCCAGCTCGGCGCGGGCCCCCTCCACCGTGGCGCCCGGCGCGAGACGCCCGAAGAGCTCGGTCATGCGGTGCCAGCGTTCTTCCTGCATCGTCGCAGAGAGGTGGTGCGGGCTGGCCACGACGTTCGCGATGATCTGGGTCTCAGCCGGATAGGGAACCGAGGGTTCGAGGACGCCGACGACGGTCGCGTTGCCGGGACCCAGACGGATGACCTTTCCGACGACCGCCGGATCGGAGTGGAGGGCCGTCGTCCAGAAGCGGTGCGTCAGGACCGCGACCGGCGCCGCCTTCGGGCCGTCGTCTCCGGCGTTGATCAGGCGGCCGAGCACCGGGCGAAGTCCCATGACGTCGAAGAACGATCCGTTGACGACTCCGGCCGTCACGACGCGGGGCTCCCCGCCGAACCCGGACAGCGTGAAGTCGAGCGTGGAAAAATCGCCGAACGTGGAAATCGACTTCACGCGCGACTCGATGTCGCGGATCTCCGGCATGGAAAAAAGGTGGTTCTCAGTCCCGATGCCCGGGGCGGTCTGGCGGATGTAGATCAGCCGATCCGCATCCCGGTTGACGAGCGGACGCAGCAGCACGCTCCGCACGACGCTGAAGATCGCCGCGTTGGCGCCGATGCCGAGCGCGAGCGTCACGATCACGGTGATCGCCAGCCCCCGGGTGCGCAGGAGGGAGCGCAGCCCGATTCGCATTTCCTGGAAGATCAACAGGGCGGCGTCGAACCAGCGGCCGTACCAGACCCGATGCATCGAGTCTCGGGCGGCCGCTATGGATCCGAATTCCTCGAGCGCGGCCTGTCGGGCGGATCGCGGATCCTCGCCGCGCTCGATCCGTTCCCGGATGCTCAGCTCCAGATGGCTGCGGATTTCTTCCTCGAGCTCACGGTCGTCGGGTTTCATCGTCACTCCTCGCTGGCCGGCGCGGGGTTCATGATCCGGCCGATCGCGCGGACGAGCTGCGACCAGCGGTCCTGCTCGCGAACCAGCTGCGCCCTGCCGGAGGGCGTCAGGCGGTAGAACTTCGCTTTCTGGTTGGCCTCGCTCACTCCCCACTCGGACTTGAGCCACCCACGCTTCACGAGCCGGTGCAGGGCGGGGTAGAGCGAGCCGGTCTCGACCCGGAGCAGCTCCTCCGACTGCCGGCGGATGGCCTGGCCGATCCCGTGGCCGTGCCGGGGCCCCCACTGGAGGGTGCGCAGGATCAGCATGTCGAGGGTCCCCTGGAGGAGATCGAGGCGCGGATCGTCGGGAGGTTTCGTCATGGCAGTAGATGTTCTACTACCTTGTACGTAGAACGTCTACGGCTTGTTTCCAACCCAACATAGTCCGGCCGCGGCGCTGTGCACGGCTCAGAGACGCGATGGCAGGCGTCGCGTCCGGTCTTTCAGAAAGTGGTGCGCCCGGCGCGATTCGAACGCGCGACCTTTAGCTCCGGAGGCTAACGCTCTATCCGGACTGAGCTACGGGCGCAAAGAACGACGCGAGAACCGTTTGGGGTGAGTGGAGGGATTCGAACCCTCGACATCCAGATCCACAGTCTGGCGCTCTAACCAGCTGAGCTACACCCACCGTGGGCGGGGCAGTCTAGAGGATGTGGGGCAGGGGGTCAAACCGGGGCGGTCCCGGGCGGCGGGGGCCGGCGGAGGCGGGGTCGGCCCGCCGCTGTGTTCGCGCCCGCGAGGCCTCCATCGCCAGCCAGACGGCGGCCGCCGCCCAGGCGGCCCGGTCGGGGGCGTGCACGGGCCAGCGAAGGCCGAGGCTCAGGCCCGACGCCGAGTAGTGGAGGCCGCCGGCGAGCGCGTAGAGACCGAGGCCGACGGAGGGATAGAGGCATCCGACGGCGAGCGGCCAGACGAGGTACTGCAATCCCCATCCGGGCAGGAAAACGAGCGTCGCCAGCGCGAGCAGCAGGGAGGCCCGCGGAAGCTCGAGGTTGCGGCCCTCGACGATCGCCCAGGCGGCGGCCCCCGCGAGGCCGAAGGTGAAGAGCCAGGACCAGCCGGCCGGCACGTCGAGCAGCGTGCGCAGAGCCCCGGGCTGCGCGCCGCGCGTGCCGTAGAGGACGACGTTCTGCCAGATCCGCCTCCAGGCCGACGCGAAGGGAAGAAACGACGCGCCGAGCGCCAGAAACGGCGCCGCCAGCGCCGCGGTCCCGATTCCGCCGGGCCGCACGCGGCGCCAGAAGAGAAACGGCTGGAAGAGCGTGACGTGCTTGACGAGGAGCGAGAGGCCGAGCAGCGCCGCGACCCCGCGAGGGCGCCGGCCGGCGGCGTCGCCGAGGGCGAGCAGGATCGCGCCGAGCAGCGGGAGGATCGCCAGGCCGTCGAACTGTCCGTGGGCGCTCGACGCGGCGACGGAGATCGGATTCGAGAAGAAGAGGAGCGCCGCCGCGCGCGCCTCGTCGTCCGTCCTGCCGAGGCGCCGCGCGATGCGCCCGACGAGCACGGCGGAGCCCGCGTCGCTCGCCGTCTGCAGCAGTCCGAGGACGAAGACGAACGACGGAAAGTCGCGGCGCGAGAGCTTCCAGAGAACCGCGACGACCCGGGACCACAGCGGGCTGTAGTTGTAGAGGTCCGTTCCCGCGTAGACGTTGCGGCCCGCGAGAACGAGCTCGGCGACGACGCGGAAGGCCTGGGAGTCGAAGTTGCCGGAAAACCGCGCCGCGATCCAGACCCGCAGGCCGAGGACGAGAAGAAAGAGCAGGGCCGCTCGCCCTCGCGTCGACCACGACCGGTGAGGAATCGGGGAGGACGGCGGCGGCCCCACCTCCTGTCTACGGAGGCGCCGGCGCGCGGGCGGAGGCCGGCCCGGACTATTTCTTCTCGGCCCGCGAGTTCTCGGCCAGCTGCCTGAGCTCGATGCGCGCCAGGGCGTAGGCGGAACGCGCGACGTCTCCGTACACGATGAGACGGACCGGCCCCTCGTTGCCGGGCAGGGGTCCGGCGGCGGTCTCGGCGACGAGGAAGACTTTCGGGTTGGCGCGGTTCATGCGCAGCTCGCCGACCGAGAAGACGACCGTGTAACCGTCGCGCGCGGTCGCGAGGACGACCTCGCTCGCGCTCTTGCGCTCGCCGGCCATCGTGCGCAGATCGAGGCCGTTCTTCTCGAGCACCTCGAGCAGCGGCATGCCGTGGTAGATCGTGACGGTGCCGTCGGTGCTCTCGAGGCGCGCGTCGCGGGAGTCGCGGCCGGTCAGCGACTCGGGCGCGATCGGCTTGTCCGCCGCCCCCGGCACACGAAGGAGGGGTGGCGCGTCGGCCGCGAAGAGCGAGGCTGCGCAGAGCAGGGCGGCCATCGGCAGGAATCTGCGGAGCATGTCGTCCGATTCTACCCGCCCTGCGTTTGCTATGGTGCGGGCCGATGCGCCGTCCCGGCCCGGTCTTCCTCCTCGTCTTCGCCGCTCTCGCCGGCCTGCACTGCGGGGGCTCGAAGGAGCGCGGCGGACCGGCGCCGACGCCGCAACCTGCGGCGGCCGTCTCCGCGCCGCCGGTCGAGGCGCAGGACGCCGCGACGCGCGAGCGCCGTCCGCCCGACCGCGGCCGGCCGGTGATCTGGATCGGCCTCGACGGTCTCGACCTCGAGATCGTCGACCGGCTCGCGGGCGCAGGCCGGATGCCCAACTGGAGCCGGCTGTCGCGCGAGGGCTACGTCGCGAAGCTCGAGAGCGAGTTTCCGCTCCTCTCGCCGATCCTCTGGACGACGGAGGCCACGGGCGTCGCGCCCGAGGTCCACCGGGTGCTCGACTTCCAGGAAGTCGATCCCGCGACCGGGCGCAAGGTCCCCATCTCCGGGAGCTCGCGGGCGGCGCCCGCCGTCTGGAACGTCGCCTCGGCGGACGGGCGCCGCGTCGGCGTCGTCGGCTTCTGGGCGACGCACCCGGCCGAAGAGGTCGAGGGCTTCTTCGTCAGCGACCGCGCGAGCCCGATCCTCTTCGACCGCCTCCCGCTCGACGGCGCCGCGTTTCCGGCGGCGCTCGTGCCGGGCGTGGAGCAGGTGGCCGCGCGGGACGGGCGGGTGACTCCGGAGGAGCTCGCCGCCTTTCTCGCGATGCCGGCGGCGGAGATCGCGGCGGCGCTCGAGAAGGGCGGCGGCATGGAGAACCCGGTCGTCGCGCTCTCGCGCATCCTCGGCGCGACGCGGGTCACGCAGCGCATCGCGCGCGACCTCTACGACCGCCAGCTTCCCGACCTGACGGCCGTCTACTTCGAGGGCACGGACGAGGCGGGCCACGTCTTCGCTCCGTTCACGCCGCCGCGCCTGTCCTGCCCGAGCCTTCGCGACGAGGACGTCGCCCGGTACGCGGGGGTCGTGGACGCCTACTACGCGGTCGTCGACCGGATCCTCGGACAGTGGATGCGCCGGGCCGAGGAAGACGGGGGCACGCTCCTCGTGACGTCGGACCACGGATTCAAGTGGGGCGAAGACCGGCCGTGCGGCTTCTCGGCGGGCAACTGGAGCACGGCCGCCTTCTGGCACCGCAAGCAGGGCGTGTTCGCAGCCTGGGGATCGGGCGTCGCGGCGGGACGGGGCGCCTCGGAGGCCGCGCCGACGCTCGTGGACGTGGCGCCGACGATTCTCGCGCTGCTCGGCCTCCCGCCCGGCCCCGGGATGACGGGCACGCCCGTTCGCGCGGCCTTCCGGGAATTGCCCGCGCCCGCGCGGAGGAAACCGGCGCCGCCGGTCGTCGTGCGGCGGGTCGCGGCGGCGCCGCTCTCGGCCGCGGAATCGAACGAGTACGCGAAGAAGCTCCTCGCGCTCGGGTACCTGACGCCCGGCGACACGAAGGCACTCGCGCCGACCGGGGGAGAGAAGCCCGGCATGACCGAGGGGGCCTGGAACAACCTCGGCGTCCACCTCTGGGAGACGAAGCGGGACCTGCCCGCCGCGCGCGTGGCGTTCGAGAAATCGCTCGCGCTCCGGCCCGACTACTACTCTCCGATGTTCAACATCGCCGTCCTCCTGCGCAAGCAGGGCGACACGCGGCGCGCGGAGGACTGGTTCTTTCGCTCCGTGGCGGCGGCGAAGGGCGATCCGGCCAGCGCGGTCTCGGGATGGGCGCGCGAGTACCAGCACGACGGCAGGACCGCGGCGGCCCGGTCGCTACTCGACCGCGCGGCGCGAACGTATCCGGACAGCGAGGGGATCGCGCGCGAGCGGGCCCTGCTGCTGCATCGCACGAAGGACTGCCGGGGCGCCGTGGCGGCTTTGTCCCGTTTCGAGGCCGCGACGACGGACCCGCAGACGCTCAACGACCTCGCGCTCTTCGAGAGCTGTCTCGAGGACCGGGACGCCGTCGAGCGCCTGCTGACGCGCTCGCTCGCCCTCAAGCCCGATCAGCCCCAGATTGCGCGCCTGCTGCAGGTCGTGCGCGCCGCGGCGAAGCCGGCCCCGTAGAGCCGGACAGGAAAAGGGCCGGGAGCCCGAAGGCGCCCGGCCCCTGTCCGCGGCTTCGGCCCTAGAAGTTGAAGGTGGCGGAGAAGACGAACCGCCGCGGGAGCGCGTACGACGTCGCGCGGCCGAAGTTGGGATTCGGACCGGTGTTGTCGTCGTTGACGAAGAGATCCTGGTCGACCGTGAGGGCCGGCTGCGTGTTGAACAGGTTGAAGATCCGGGCCTCGAGGACGAGGTTCGTCGGCCCGATCGGGATGGTCTGGGAGACGAGAAAGTCGAAGTTCGTCCAGGACGGCGTGGTCCGCGTGCCCGCGGGCTCGGCGTACTGGTAGTCGGTGCCGTAGATCGGGTCGAACAGGCGCGCCTCCCAGGGCCGGCCGCTCTGGTAGCGCAGGTAGCCGCCGACCGTCGTGTGGAACGGGAACGTGTAGCTGCCGAAGAGTTTGGCGACGTTGGTCCGGTTGCCGATGAGGGTGCCGGTGCGGTTCGGGTCCTCGACGTAGAGTCCCGGACCGTCCTCGATGTAGGAGGACGCGTAGAAGAGCTGGGTCGCGTAGTCGAGGTCCCAGTTGCCCGTCAGCGCGGAGAGCGTGTACGAGGCGTCGAGCGTCCAATTGCTGCCGTACGCCTTCTTCACCTCGAGCGTGATCCCCTTGTAAGTGCGGTTGGCCGGAATGTTGCCGTAGCGGAAATTGCCCGGGTCGTCGGCGCGGCCGGTGCCGGGGAAGTCCTCGATCACGTTGTGGATCGTGCGGTACATCCCGTACGCCTCGGCGACCCAGCCATCCGGGAACGGGCGGGCGTAGCCGACCGACCATTCGTCCGTGTACGTCGGCTTGATGTCGGGCAGGACGATCTTGCCGGTGTTGTTGCCGCGGACGAACTGCGTGAGCAGGTTGCCGTTGGCGTCGAAGTAGGCGTCGACGCGGTACAGGCGCAGCGGCGCGGCGGCCCGAGCGAAAGACTGGTTGTCCAGGTTCGAATAGCGTCCGAAGTTCGCGTAGATCTTGTCGTGGACGCTGGGCGTCAGCTCGTACGCGACGCCGATGCGGGGCTGGAACTCGCTGCCGAAGGAAAACACCTGCCGCGCCTGGTAGGTGCAGGCCGCGGCGAGGTGGTTCGGGTCGGTGCACGGCAGCAGCTCGCTGTTCGGGACCGTGAAATCCCCCTGGACGTAGGTGAATTGCTTGTCGTCGTTGGGGATGTAGGTGTCCTGGTTGAACAGGAATCCCACGTTGAGCGTCAGGCGGCTCCAGGTCGCCTGGTCCTGGATGAAGATGCCGATCGTCTGCCCGCGGGAGATCTGGGGGTTCTGGAACGGCGAGTAGCGGGCGCGGTAGCAGGGATCGGCGTCGCCGCAGTTGGAGCTCGTCGAGTTGGTGATGGATCCCCAGCCGTTGGCGATGACCGCCTTGTTCTCCTTGTTGTTGCTGAACGTGCCGCCGAGCTTGAGCAGGTGGCTCCCGCCGAGGAAGTTGGCGAGATAGCTCGCCGTCAGGTTGTAGTTGTAGCGGGTGAAGCTGTCGGTGTTGGTCGCGACGTTCGAAGCGCCGAAGCAGTTGATCCCGTTGCAGTAGAAGCCGGACTGCGATGGGTCGGCCCCGTTGAAGGGGCCCAGGTAGCCGAGGGGGAGGACGGGGGTCGATCCGGTCGGGTTGTCGTTGACGCTGAACTTGGCCTCGAGGTTGAACGCCGGGGTCGCCGTCCAGTACGCCGAGAAGAGGCCGACGCGGTTGAGCTCCTTCGTGTTGTCGCCCGTCGAGGCGGCGTCGAAGGCCCCGATGTCGGTGTTGGTCTGGGTGTTGCCGCGGTAGCGATAGGAGCCGTCGAAGAGCAGGTTCTGGGTCGGCGTGTACGAGAGCTTCAGGAAGTATTCGTTGATGTCGAAGGCCGAGTCCGGGAGCGGCCCGAGGTTGTTGACCCGGTCCGTCTCGTTGAGGCGAAAGAAGTTGAGCGAGCCGTACGCGAAGAGGTGATCGTGGACTAGCGGCCCGCCCACCCCGACGCCGGGGCGGAAGCGTTCGATCGAGGACGACAGGTTCGGGTCCTTGCTCGAGCCCTGGAGGCCGGCCGGCTCGTACTCGAGGCGGGCCTCGCCGTGCCAGTTGTTCGTCCCGGACTTGGTGACGCCGTTGATGATGAAGCCGCCCGTGCGGCCGCTCTCCGCCGTCACCCCGCTGCGCGTGATGTTCACTTCCTGGATGTCGAGCTCGGCGAAGTCCTGGTACAGGTCGCCGAAGAACGGGTTCGTGACGTTGACG
The DNA here is from genome assembly GCA_041912555.1 of Thermoanaerobaculia bacterium. GTDB lineage: Bacteria > Acidobacteriota > Thermoanaerobaculia > UBA5066 > Gp7-AA6 > DAHUXD01. The sequence continues at coordinate 1,848 of JAYRMU010000037.1, read as the reverse complement.
CCGTCGTAGAGGAACGTGTTGTCCTGCCGGCCTCCTCCCGCGTTGACGCCGATGTTCGTGTTGGAGATCGCGACGCCGCTGTCCGCGACGCCCGGCGCGAGCTGGAAGGTGCCGCTGAAGGTGCGGGCGAGCGGCAGCTTCTCCATCGTCTTGCGCGTCGTGACGTTGGAGACGTCGCTCGTCTTGGTGTCGACGAGCGGCGTGGCGGCGGTGACCTCGATCGTCTCGGTCTTCGTGGCCTTGAGGACCGGCCGCACCTCCGTGTCCTTGGTCAGCTCGACCAGGACCTCCTGCTGGAAGGTCGCGAGGCCCGCGAGCTCCGCCTTGAGGGTGTACCGGCCGGGCAAAAGGTTGAAGAACTGGAAGACGCCGTCCGATCGGGTGGTCGTCGTCCGGCCGAGCGGAAGCTGCGGGCCGACGATCGAGATGAGCACGCCGGGCAGCCTCGCCCCGCTCTCGTCGCGGACGACGCCGCTCATGGAACCGGTGGTCTGGGCCAGGGCGAGGGGAGCAACGAGGGCGAACAGACAGAGAAGTCCGGCGAAGCGTCCACGCATGCGGTCCTCCCGAAGAACAAAATTACTCGAATCAGTCCCGGTGAGCTTTGTTGAGAAAGAGTCTACACAACCTCGGTGCGAATCAAGTCCTCGAAGTTTTCCCGGCGCCGAATGACGCGCGGCGCGCCGTTCTCGACGAGGACCTCGGCCGGGCGGAGCCGGAAGTTGTAGTTGGAGGCCATCGCGAAGCCGTAGGCTCCCGCGTCCCGGATCGCGAGCAGGTCGCCCTCGGCCGCCGGCGGCATCACGGCGTCGTGGAGGAAACAGTCGGCGGTCTCGCAGACCGGTCCGACCACGTCGGCGGTGATCCGGTTTTCCGGAGCCGGCTTCACGTTTTGGATCGCGTGCCTCGCCTGGTAGAGCGCCGGGCGGAGCAGGTCGTTCATTCCCGCGTCGACGACCACGAACGTCCGGCCCCGCTCCCGCTTGATGTCGAGGACGCGCGCGAGGAGGACGCCGGCCCTCCCGGCGATCGCGCGGCCGGGCTCGATCAGGACCCGGAAGGGCTTGCCCGCCAGGGCGGGCAGGACCGCCGCGGCGTAGGCCTCGGGCGAAATCGCCCCGTCGCCGATGCCGATGCCCCCGCCGATGTCGACGCTCTCGATGGGAAAGCCCGCCGCCGAGAGCGCATCGGCCAGGGCCGCGAGCTCGCGGGCGGTTTCCGCCAGCGGGGCGGCCTCGAGGATCTGGCTTCCGATGTGGGCCTGGACGCCGGCCATCCGGACGCCCGGGAAGCCCCGCGCCTTTTCGAAGATCGCGCGCGCGCGGCCGATGTCGACGCCGAACTTGTTCTGCCGGAGCCCCGTCGAGATGTACGGATGGGACTTCGCGTCGATGTCGGGATTGACGCGCAGGGCGACCCGCGCGACCGCGGCGCGCCCGCGGGCGATCGCGTCGATCTTCTCGATCTCCCGCTCCGACTCCGCGTTGAACGCGTAGAGCCCCGCCTCCACGCCCGCGGCGATCTCCGCCTCCGTCTTGCCGACGCCCGAGAAGACGATCCGCTCGGCCGGGATCCCGCACTCGAGCGCCGCCCGCAGCTCGCCGCCCGAGACGACGTCGGCCCCCGACCCGAGCCGCCCGAGCCGCGTCAGGAGGGCGAGGCTCGAGTTCGCCTTGGCCGCGTAGCAGACGAGGTGCGGCACGGGCGCGAAGGCCGCGTCGAAGCGGCGGAAGCTCTCCTCGATCGAGGCCCAGCTGTAGACGTAGAGGGGCGTCCCGAACCGGCGCGCGAGCTCTTCGAGCGACACCCCGTCGCACGTCAACTCGCCGTCGCGTCGCTGGAACCCCG
>JAYRMU010000036.1:0-42722 GCA_041912555.1 Thermoanaerobaculia bacterium | reverse complement strand
GGGCGAGCCGCCCGGCGGTGCGCTGTGCGGCGCCCCGGGCGCCGCTCAGCGCAGATCCCGTAACGCAGCGCAGGCGACGTTCAGTATCCCTTCAAGAACTCCCTCACGCTCGGCTCCTGCGCCGCGCGCGAGGCGGCGCAGAGGTCGATGGCCTCCAGCGCCTGCGCGAGGTTGCGCGGGCCTCCCGGTAGCTTCGCGGCGCGGTCCTTGAAGAACGCCTCCACGTCCCGGCGGTGCTCCGGATCGCAGAACGAGGCGCCGAAGTACGGCATGACGCCGGTCATCTCGTGGGGCATCCGGGCGACGATGGCGTCGTAGTTCGTCTTCACGAAGTCCCAGAGGAGCTGGCGGCTTGCCTCCTGCTGCGCGGCGGCGAACAGGATCCCGTCGGCTTCCCGGGGGTCGGAGTCCTTCGCGAGGAAGAGGCCGAGCGCCTCGCGCACGAGCGCCGGGTCGGGAAAGTACGCGAGGGCGTTGAACAGCCGCGTCCGGTCGCGCCGGACCTTCGCGGCCCGCGCCGCCTCGAGGTAGCGGTCGAAGAGCGCGCGGTCGCCGTGGCGGGCGGCCACCTCGAGGACGTGGCCCGCCATGTCCGCGCCGACGGCCCCGCGGTCGTCGATCCAGCGCAGGGCCAGGCGCTTCGCCTCGGCCTGCAGCTCCGGCTCGTTGCCCTCCTGGGCGACGAAGGGCACGAGGTCGGCGCGCAGCAGCACCGTCTCCTCGCTCTCGCCGGCCTTGCCCGTGAAGCCGAGCGCGCGGGCGCGCGCCCCGTACACTTTCGTCACGAAGCGCGCGTAGTTGGGCGCGAGATCGGGCGGCACGAGGTGTTCGCGGATGTCCCCCGCGATGCGCAGGGTCGCGTCGACGGTCTCGCGCTCGGCCGCCGGCGCAAAGCGCGGGACCAGGGCGAGCGCGTCGGACATCGGCATTGCGCCCGCCGCCGCCATCGCGTTGACGTCGCGCAGGACGCCCACGCGCTCGGGCAGCGTCAGTTCCGTGTCCGCGACGGCGAGCAGCTTCTGGAGCAGGTCTCCGCGGTAGAGCGCGCGGTAGTAGCCGCGCTCGCCGTCGTTGGCGAGCAGCCACGACGGACAGGCCGCCGTGGGCGCCGGCGCCGCGCCGTCGGGAGCGGTGAAGAGCGTGCAGCCGCGGTCCGCCGGGCCGCCCGCCGCGCCGCGCGAACAGACGGGGATCTGCCAGAGCTCCTTGCCCGCGCCCGTCGAGCCGGGCGGCAGGAGGCGCTTCTGCGCCAGCGCGAGGCGGGGCTGCCCGCCGGAGCAGTCGAGCGTCACGTCCACCAGGGGAACCCCCGGCTGGTCGAGGAACGTCGAGAAGGCCGCCGCCACGCCGGGCCGGCTCGCCGCCTCGATCGCCTGCAGGAAGTCGCCGACCGTCGCGTTGCCGAACCGGTGCGCCTCGAGGTAGGCGTGGATGCCCGCCTGGAATCGCGCCGGGCCGATCCACGACTCGAACATCGTCAGGACCGCCGCGCCCTTCTGGTACGAGATCCCGTCGAAGGCGTTGGCGATGTCGTCGGCCGTCGCGATCTCCTGCCGGATCTTGCGCGCGTTGACGAGCGTGTCCTCGTACATCACGTTGGAGCGGTCCTTGACGCGCTCGACGTCGGTCCCCCACTCGGGCTTCCACTCGGCGAGCGTGCGGTCCGACATCCACGTCGCGAAGGACTCGTTCAACCACGTGTCGTCCCACCACGCGAGCGTCACGAGGTCGCCGAACCACTGGTGGGCCATCTCGTGCGCGTTGATCGAGGCCTGCGTGCGCTGGAAGCGGATGGTCTCCTCGGCCGGCGGCGCGGCGATGACCCGCTCGGACCAGGTGATCAGGCCGGGGTTCTCCATCGCGGCGAAGGTCACCGTCTGCGGGATCGCGAGCTGGTCGAGCTTCTCGTACGGGTACGGGATCCCGAAGTACGCCTCCAGCCGCTCGAGCAGCGGCCCCGTGGTCTGCGCGGCGTAGCGCCCCTGCGAGGCCTTGCCGCGCGGCGTGATGATGCGGATCGGCGTCTTCTTCGACCCGGCCGTGCCGGCGTCGAGGTAGTCGAAGGGGCCGACGCCGAATGCCACGAGGTAGCTCGCGATCGGCTCGGTCCGCTTGAAGCGCACGACCCGTCCGCCGTCGGCCGCGGCCGACTCGGCCTCGATCGGCGTGTTCGACACGGCCGTCGCGCTCTTCGGGATGCGAAGCGTCAGCTGCCAGGGCACCTTGTAGGACGGCTCGTCGAAGCTCGGAAACGCGCGGCGCGCGTCGGAGGTCTCGAACTGCGTGAACGCGTACCAGTCCTCGCCATCCTTCTGCCGGAAGAGGCCCTGGGTCGAGGTCTCGTCGATCTTGCCCGTGTACTCGATCCGGAGCTTCACGGCGCCGGGGCCGACGGGCCGGTCGAACGAGAAGCCCAGGAAGTCGTCGCCGCCCGGGACGGCCTTGACGCCGACCGTCCGGTCGCCGACCGTGGCTGAGGCCTTCGAGACCTCGAGGCCGGTCGCGTTCAGCCACAGGAACGAGGTCTTCTGCTTGAAGCGGACGTCGATCGAGACGGTCCCGCGGAAGGAGTCCTTGCCGGGGTCGATCGTCAGCTCCGCGGCGTAGCCGACCGGCTCGGCGACGGCCGGCAGGCGCAGTTTCGGGGGTTCGGGGGCGGAGGCCGGGGCGGCCGGGGCGGCGAAAGCCGGGGCCGCGACGGCCAGGGCGGCGACAAGGCGCAGGCTTCTCGGAACGACGCGCAGGAACGGCATGAAAACTCCTCGTGAAGAACTCCCCCGGTAGTTCGACTTTTCGGGCGAAAGGTTGCACCACCGGGAGGGACGGGGACGGCCTCCCGACAACTCCAGTGTGTAGAATGTTCTCAACGGAACCGTCTTGAACCCATTTCGGTCATTCGGGCTCGATCCGGGCCGGCGCCGGGGCTCGCACCGGGCCTCGCTCTGCGCCCTGGCCGGGCTTCTCCTGCCCGCCCTGCTGGCGGCGGCGAAGTGGAAGGACCCCACCGAGGCCGAAAAAGCCCTCGTCGAGGACCCCGCCAGGGGCCTCGTCGGGGCCGTTTACCTCGAGAAAATCCAGCGCTCCGACTGGACGAAGACGTTCCACGTCTCCGTCCGGGCCAAGATCCTGTCCAAATCGGGCTTCGAAGTCGGCTCGGTCGAAAACCTGCCTGCCAACACCGTCAACATCGAGGGCCGGACGGTCGGCCCGACCGGAAAGGTCACGGAGCTCTCCCCGAAGGACATCCACAGGACGACCGTGATCAAGTCCGGGGGGCGCTCGGTCGAGCGCCTCTCGTTCACGATGCCGGCCCTGGAGCCCGGCTGCTTCGTCGAATACTCGTTTCGCGAGTCGGGGTGGCTCGGCGCCGCCGAGTCGTACCACACCGAGATCCTCTTCCAGGACAAGTACCCGATCGTGTACCAGGAGCTCCGGACGCCGAAGCAGTTTCCCTTCTCGAGCACGTCGCGCAAGCAGCGCGGCGCGCAGATCGAGTTCGCCGCCGACGGGGACGAATACGTCTATCGCGTTTCCAACGCCCCGGCCCTCCACGACGAGCCGTACGGCCTGCCCCGCAACGAGCGGTCCGCCGCCGTGATCTTCGCCTGGGTGTTCCTCGGCGTGCAGGGCCAGGGAGTCGACTACTTCTGGCGCGAGATCACGAAGCAGGGGCTCGCCCCGATGGTCTCCAAACGCCTCGTCCGCCCGGGCAAGGTCGAGGCGGCCCTGAAGACGATTCCGGGCTCCCGCGCGGCGGACCCCGAGGCGCGGCTGCGGGCGATCTACGCCTACGTGCAGAAGACCGTCAAGAACCGCTCGGTCCTGCGGCCCGGAGAATCCGAGCCGAAGGGCGGCTGGAAAAAGAACGACGACGCGGGCGACGCGCTCTCCCACGGCGAAGGCACGCCTTCCGACCTCGTGGCCGTCTTTCTCTCGCTGCTGCGGGCCGACGGGTGGCACGCGCGCGTGGTCTTCGTGCCGGACCGCGAGGAGCGCTTCTTCCACCCGGAGATGCCGTCCATGTTCCAGTTCGGGGGCTGGGCGGTGGAGGTGAAGGACCAGGGCCTGCCCGGCCCGGCCTACTTTTCGTTCGAGCATCCCATGCTGGGGTACGGCATGCTGCCGGCCCGCAACCTCGGCGGCTCCGCGTGGGCGGTGGACGTGGACGCCGCGACGGGCGAAAAGATCGACCTCCCTCACGAGCCGGCCGAGAAGAACGCGCGCCGCCGGACCTGGACGATCGCCCTGGACGATGAGGGCGACGTGCGCGTCGAGCGCGTCCAGCACAGCTACGGCCAGCAGGCGTTCGAGGCGCGCGTGCGCCTCTACTACGAGGGCTCCGAGCTCTACGAGAAGGAAACCCGCGAGAACTACGAAAAGTTCGACCCGCCGGCCGAGCTCGACGCGCTCGAGATCCAGAACGGGGAGGATCCCGATCGCGACTACGTCCAGACGACGAAATACCACCGCAAGGCGTTCGCCTCGCCGCTGCCGGGAGGGCGGATCGAGATCGCGCCCCTCGAGATGCTCCAGGCCGCGAACCCCTTCACGCAGGACAAGCGCGAGGAGCCCATCCTCTTTCCGTACCCCTACCGGGACGAGGAGACCATGACGATCGCGCCGCCCGCGGGGTGCACCGTGGACGCGCTCCCGGCCCCGGTCAACGTGCAGACGTCGGTGGGCTACTACCGGGCGCAGGCCTCGCGCGCCGACGGCGGGGCCGTCACGGTCTCGCGCGTCTTCGAGATCACCCGCTTCGCGGCCGGGCCCGAGCTCTACGCGCAGTACCGCTCGCTCTTCGAGGGCGCCGCGCGAGGGGACTCGGGGTTCTCGATCGTCTTCAGGAAGCCGGCCGCCCCGAAGGCCGGCCGCTAGACCGATGCCCGGCCGCCCGCTCCGGATCCTCCTCGCGCCCGCCGCGGGGGCCCTGCTTCACGCGGCGGCGCCGCTGCTCGCGTCGAAGGCGCCGGACTGGGTCCAGCGGGCGGGCGCGACGGCCGTGCCGCCGGCCCTGCTCGCGACGCGGCCCGCCCCCAACGCGGTCGTTCTCTGGAGGCAGCAGATCGTGACCTCCGGCAACGTCACGGGCTCGACGCGCCTCTACCGCCGCGAGGCGGTCAAGATCCTGAACCGCGACGGCTCGCGATCCGGGACCTTCGAGTCGGGCTACGACGACGACTCGAAGGTCAACGTCGAGGGGGCCTGGACCGTCCACGCCGACGGGGCCGCCGAGGAGCTCGACCTGAAGAACGTCGTCTCGGTGCAGCACGCCGACGCCGAGTTCTACAGCGACCACTTCCTCCTCGCGTTCCGGCCGCCGCACCTGGTCCCGGGGGACATCGCCGCGTTCGCGCTCTGGCGCAAGTCGCACCGCGACGTGTACCAGTGGGTGCTCGACCTGCAGGGCTCGGACCCGATCGCGGCGCAGGAAGTCGCCTTCGACCTGCCCGACGGCTGGAGCCACACGTGGCGCCTGACGGCGGCGCCCGAGGGCTACACGGGCCCGATGACGGGCGAGGGCGGAGCGAAGGCGTCCTATCTCTACGGGCCCCAGCGGGGCCTGCCCCGCGAGGTCATGGCGCCCCCGGCCAACGACCGGTTCGCGCGCCTCGAGGTCGCCATTCTCCCGCCCGCCGGAAAGTCCTCCGACCTCGTGTTCCGCAGCTGGAAAGACGTCGGCGCGTGGTTCTACCGCAAGAGCCTTCCCGCGCGCGGCGATCCCGGCGACCTCGTCCCGGCCGCGGCGGCGCCGGCGGCGGCGCGGTGGGTCCAGGACAAGGTGCGCTACGTCGCGATCGAGGTGGGCGAGGGAGGCTACGTTCCGCGCGAGCCGCCGCTCGTCGCCCGGCGCCTGTACGGCGACTGCAAGGACAAGGCGTTCCTGCTGATGGCCCTGCTCGCCCGGCAGCACGTCGAGAGCTTTCCCGTCCTGACCCGCCCGCGCGAAAGCGGCGCGATCGATCCCGACTTCCCGTCCCCGGTCGCCTTCAACCACGTCGTCCTCGCGGTGCGCGTTCCCGAGCGCACCGGGCTGCCCGCCGAGATCCCGCTGCCCGACGGCCCGGCCGTCCTGTTCGATCCCACGGATTCGTGGACGCCGTGGGGCGAGCTGCCCGGCGAGCTCCAGGGCGCGCGGGGCCTCGTCGTGCGCGCCGACGGCTCGGAGCTGGTCGCCTTCCCCTGGGCCCCGGCGGGCGTGAACCGGCTCGTCCGCGCGGTCGACGCCGAGCTCGCGGCCGACGGGCGCGTGACGGCGCGCGTCGCGAGCACGAGCGCGGGCAGCCTCTCGCAGCGGGCGTTCTACCAGGCGCGCGCGCCCGAGGCGCGCCGGGAGGCGGTCTTTCGTCTCGCGGAGGAGTCCATCCCCGGCTCTCGGGCCTCCGACGTCGAGCTCGAGCACCTCGACGACCCGGCGCAGCCGTTCGGATTGCGCTTCCGGGTGTCCGCGGACTCCTACGTGCGCAAGGCCGGAAGCCTGCTGCTGCTGTCCGTCCTTCCCTTCGCGATCGGGCCGGAGCGGATCCCGCTGCTAGACGCGCGCCGTTCGCCCATCGACCTCGGCTGTCCCCGCAAGCGGGAGCTCACGATCCGCTGGAAGCTCGCCCCGGGGCTGCGCGTCGAGGCGGCGCCCGACCCGCTGGAGGCGGAAAACCCGTACGCCGCGTACCGCCTCGCCGCGGCCCTGAAGGACGGCGAGCTCGTGCTGACGGAGACCTACGAGGTCCGCAAGCCCTCCGTTCCGGTCTCGGACCTGGCGGCCTGGAAGGCGATCGAGAGCGCCACGTCCCGTGGCGCCGGCGCCCGCGTGGTCCTCGTCCCGAAGTAGGCCCCGGGGCCATCCGGCCCGTTCCCCGATAGACTGCGCGGGTGCGGCGCACGGGGCGCCCGCCGGGAGGCTTCATGCCCAAGGTCATCGGCCGCGCGGCCCTGTCCGCGCTCGTTTCGGTCGGCGCGTTCCTCGGCCTCGCGGCCGCCGCGCCCCAGGGGGGTCAACAGCTCGTGACGCAGACGACGATCGACAAGCTGACGGCGGAGCTCGCCGGCAAGTACGGCGAGTCCGAGCGGGGCCGCATCGAGCGCGGCGTCAAGCAGGCCGCGCAGTTCTGGCGCAAGGAGGACGGCGACGAGGCCGCCTTCTCCGACGTCGTCCGCGCGCAGGTCGCCGCCGACTCGACGGCGAGGAACGCGCTCTACACGCGCATGGAGTTCGCCTTCGAGTCGCTGGACGGCCACATGAACGAGATCTCCCGCGACTTCCGGCGCCAGTCGGACCTCGACATCGGCGAGATCTACCCGTTCGACGAGGTCCTGGCGGGGTATGACCCGTCGGCCCACGTCAACGACGACTTCTTCAACAACCGGCTCGCCTTCGCCGTGCTCCTGAACTTCCCGCTCACGACGCTCGAGCAGCGCCTGACCGAGGGCGAGCGCTGGTCGCGCCGCCAGTGGGCCGAGGCCCGCCTCGCCGAGCGCTTCTCCAAGCGGGTGCCGGCCGACGTCAACCTCGCGATCGCCGAGGCGCAGTCCGACGCGGCGCGCTACATCGCGCGCTACAACATCTGGACGCACCACCTCGTGGACGCGAAGGGCCAGCGCCTCTTCCCGCCCAGGCAGCGCCTGCTCTCGCACTGGAACCTGCGCGACCAGATCAAGGCCGACTACGCCGACGGCAAGGCCGGGCTCGCCAGACAGCGCGTGATCGCGCAGGTGTGCGACCGCATCGTCACGCAGACGATCCCTGCCCTCGTCGTGGACAACCCCCACGTGGACTGGGACCCCGTCACGAACGCGGTCTCCAGGACGAAGGAGCAGGACTCGGACATGGCGGCCTCACCGGACATGAAGGTCTCCAACGCCCCCGAGCCCGACACGCGGTACGCGACGCTGCTCGCGACCTACCGGGCCGCCCGCAAGGCCGATCCGTACTCGCCGCTGGCGCCGACGCTGATGGCGCGGCGCTTCGACGAGAACCGCCAGATCCCGGAGGCCCAGGTCCGCGCGATGCTCGAGGCCGTCCTCACCTCCCCCCTCGTGCCGCGCGTGGCGGCGCTCGTCGAGAGCCGCCTCGGCCGGCCCCTCGAGCCCTTCGACGTCTGGTACAACGGATTCCGTCCCCGCGGCGCCCACACCGAGGAGGAGCTCGACGCGATCGTCCGCAAGCGCTACCCCACCGCGCGGGCGTACGAGGAGGACATTCCGAACCTCCTGATGCAGCTCGGCTTCTCGAAGGAAAAGGCCCAGTACCTCGCCGCCCACATCGTCGTGGACCCGGCGCGCGGGTCCGGGCACGCCCTCGGCGCCCAGCGCCGCGCCGACAAGGCGCACCTGCGCACGCGCGTCGAGAAGGACGGCATGAACTACAAGGGCTTCAACATCGCCGTCCACGAGATGGGCCACAACGTCGAGCAGACCTTCTCGCTGAACGACGTGGACTCGACCCTCCTGCAGGGCGTCCCGAACACGGCCTTCACCGAGGCCCTCGCCTTCGTCTTCCAGGCCCACGACCTGGAGCTGCTCGGGCTCGCCAAGCCCGACCCGAAGGCCGAGGCGCTCAAGACCCTGAACGACTTCTGGATGACGTACGAGATCGCCGGCGTCGCCCTCGTGGACATGGGTGTCTGGCACTGGATGTACGAGCACCCGGACGCCACGCCCGCGCAGCTGAAGGACGCGACGCTCCAGATCTGCCGGGATCTCTGGAACAAGTACTACGCGCCCGTCTTCAAGAAAAAGGACGTCGTCCTCACGCTCGGCATCTACTCCCACATGATCGACTCGCTCCTCTACCTGCCCGACTATCCGATCGGGCACCTCATCGCGTTCCAGATCGAGCAGCAGGTCGAGAAGACGCGCAACCTCGGCGCCGAGTTCGAGCGCATGGCGAAGATCGGCAACGTCGCGCCGGACATCTGGATGAAGCAGGCCACCGGCGCTCCCGTGGGCCCGCAGGCCCTGCTGGCGGCGACGGACAAGGCTCTGGCGGTCGTGACGAAGTAACCCCGGAGGCAGCCATGGTCAACGACCCGGACGACACGGCGGAACTGCCCGCGAGCCTGGAGGAGCCGGCGCGGGAGCCCGCCGGCGCCTCGTCGCTCGTCGAGGTGGACCTCGCGGCGCTCTCGGATCCGGGCAAGGTGCGCCGGAACAACGAGGACCACTACATGGCCGCGCGCTTCGACCGCACGATGCGCACGCTCGCGACGAACCTGCCCGAGGGCGAGGTCCCGATGCGGTACGCCGAGACCGTCTACGCGCTCCTCGTCGCGGACGGCGTCGGGGGCGCCGCGGCGGGAGAGATCGCCAGCCGGACGGCGGTGCAGGAGCTCGTGGATCTCGTGCTCGAGACGCCGGACTGGATCATGCGCCTCGACGACCAGCTCGCCGAGGAGGTCCTGCGCCGCATGGAGGGCCGGTTCCAGCGCATCCGCGAGAGACTCGTCGCGCGCGCCGAAGCCGACCCGAGCCTGCGCGGGATGGCGACGACGATGACGGTCGCCTGCAGCCTCGGGCCCGAGCTCATGACCATGCACGTCGGAGACTCGCGCGCGTACCTGCTGCGGCGCGGCGGCCGCCTCGAGCGGCTGACCCGCGACCAGACCATGGCCCAGTCGCTCGCCGACTCGGGCGCGATCCGCCAGGACGAGGTCGCCCACAGCCCCCTGCGCCACGTCCTGACGAGCGCCCTGGCGACCCGCGGCGCCTTCGTCCAGGTCGAGCTCAAGCGCTGGCGCCTGGACGACGGCGACCAGCTCCTGCTCTGCTCCGACGGCCTGACCGAGATGGTCCCGGACGAGGCGATCGCGCACACCCTCACCGGCGCCCGCTCCTCCACCGAGGCCTGCCGCAAGCTCGTCGACCTCGCCCTCGAAGGCGGCGGCAAGGACAACGTCACCGTGGCTCTGGCGCGGTACCGGATACCGTAAACGTCGCCTCCGCTGCGTTGCGGGATCTGCGCCCTGCGGGCGCACCGCCGGCCGGCTCGCCCGGATGCGGGCTCGACCGGCCGGCTGATCCCTCCACTCCGCTTCGGCTCCCGCGGCGCGAGCCTCCACCCTCGCTTCGCTCGGGTGACTTCTCACGCCGCGAGCAGATGAAAGAGACGGGCGTGACGAGCAACGTTCTACCCCCTCTCCCTCCGGGACCCCGACCACCAGAGGCAGACCCTCAGCAGTAGGGTGCGCCGTGCGGCGCACGGCGCTTTCGGGCCGGGGTGAGGGGCGCTGACTTTGCCACCCAGCGCTGTCTCCTCGCCCCCGGAGTGGGGAGAGGGTCGGGGTGAGGGGGGCTTGTTGGTGTTCCCGCACCGACGATTTCGGCGATCCCACTCCGAATCGCCCGCAGCGGAACCCGGGGATTGATTCATTTGCATCACCCCCGGGGGCTTCAGCAGCCCTTACGGTGGAACCATCATGGTCGCCAACGAACGGGTCACGCTCGACGCCAACGAGGCGGTCGCTTCGGTCGCCCATCGGACGAGCGAAGTCATCGCGATCTACCCGATCACGCCCTCCTCCCCGATGGGCGAGTTCGCCGACGCCTGGTCGGCCAAGGGCCGCCCGAACATCTGGGGCAAGGTCCCCGGCGTCGTCGAGATGCAGTCGGAGGGCGGGGCCGCGGGGGCCGTCCACGGGGCGCTCCAGGCCGGCGCGCTGGCCACGACCTTCACCGCGTCGCAGGGACTGCTCCTCATGATCCCGAACATGTACAAGATCGCGGGCGAGCTGACTCCGTTCACGATGCACGTGGCCGCGCGCACGCTCGCGACGCACGCCCTCTCGATCTTCGGAGATCACTCGGACGTCATGGCCTGCCGCGGCACCGGCTTCGCGATGCTCGCCGCGGGATCCGTCGAGGAAGCGCAGGATTTCGCCGCGATCGCGCAGATGGCCACTCTCGCCTCGCGCATCCCGTTCCTGCACTTCTTCGACGGCTTCCGCACCTCGCACGAGGTCGCGAAGATCGAGGAGATCTCGGACGCGCAGCTGTCCGCGCTCTTCGACGAAGAGTCCCTCGCGGCGCACCGCCGGCGCGGGCTGACCCCCGACCACCCCGTCCTGCGCGGCACCGCGCAGAACCCCGACGCCTTCTTCCAGGCGCGCGAGGCCGCCAACCCGTTCTACCTGGTCTGCCCCGGCGTCGTCGAGAAGGCCATGGCGCGCTTCGCGGGGATCACGGGCCGGCGCTACGGCCTCTTCGACTACGTCGGCCATCCCCAGGCCGAGCGGGTCGTCGTCCTCATGGGCTCGGGCGCCGAGACGGCGCACGAAACGGTGGACTGGATGCTCGCGCGCGGGGAAAAGGTCGGCGTCCTCAAGGTCCGCCTCTTCCGGCCCTTCGACGTCTCCCGGTTCGTCGCCGCGCTGCCGAAGACCGTCCGCGCCATCGCGGTTCTCGACCGCACGAAGGAGCCCGGGGCGGTCGGCGAGCCGCTCTACCAGGACGTCGTCACAGCCTTCGCCGAGGCGCGCGACGGCGCGGCCGCCCCGCGCATCGTGGGCGGACGGTACGGGCTCTCCTCGAAGGAATTCACGCCCGCCATGATCGCCGGCATCTTCGCCGAGCTCGCGAAGGAGAAGCCCCGCAACCACTTCACGGTCGGCATCGTGGACGACGTCACGCACACCTCGCTGCCGTACGACGCCGACCTCGACATCGAGCCGCCCGACGTCTCGCGCTCGGTCTTCTACGGCCTCGGCTCCGACGGCACGGTCGGCGCGAACAAGAACTCGATCAAGATCCTGGGCGAGGAGACCGCCGGGTACGCGCAGGGGTACTTCGTGTACGACTCGAAGAAGGCGGGCGCGGTGACGATCTCGCACCTGCGGTACGGACCGAGGCCGATCCGCTCGGCGTACCTCATCCGGCGCGCGAGCTTCGTCGCCTGCCACCAGTTCGAGTTCGTCCACCGGTACGACGTCCTCGAGACGGCGGCCGAGGGCGCGTCCTTCCTGCTGAACTCCCCCTACCCCGCCGACGCCGTCTGGGACGAGCTGCCCCTCGAGATGCAGGAAGTGATCGTCGCGCGCAAGCTCCGCGTCTTCGTCGTGGACGCCTTCCGCGTCGCCCGCGAGACCGGGATGAAGGGCCGCATCAACACGATCATGCAGACCTGCTTCTTCGCGATCACGAAGACCCTCGCCCCCGAGCTCGCCATCGCGAGCATCAAGCAGGCGATCTCGGACACCTACGCCAAGAAGGGGCCCGAGATCCTGAAGCGCAACTTCGCCGCCGTGGACGCCGCGCTCGGCGGCCTCGCGGAAGTGAAGGTGCCCGCCGCCGCAACGACCACGCGCCGCCGCCCGCCCATCGTGTCGCCGGACGCCCCCTCCTTCGTCCAGAAGGTCACGGCGCTGATGCTCGCGGGCCACGGCGACCGGCTCCCGGTCTCCGCCTTCCCGGTCGACGGGACGTGGCCGACCGCGACCGCGCAGTGGGAGAAGCGCAACATCGCCACCGAGATCCCGGTGTGGGACCCCGCCGTCTGCATCCAGTGCAACAAGTGCGCGCTCGTCTGCCCCCACGCCGCGATCCGCGCCAAGGTCTTCGAGCCCGCCAAGCTCGACGGCGCGCCCGCGACCTTCAAGTCCGACCGCTTCCGGAGCCCCGATTTCGAGGGCTGGCGCTACACGATCCAGGTCGCGCCCGAGGACTGCACGGGCTGCTCTCTGTGCGTGATGTTCTGTCCCGCCAAGGACAAGGCGAACCCCAGGCACAAGGCGATCGACATGGCGCCGCAGCGCCCGCTGCGCGACCAGGAGCGGGACAACTACGCCTTCTTCCTCGACCTGCCCGAGCCCGACCGCTCGCGCATCCGGGTCATGGACGTCAAGGGCTCCCAGTTCGCGACCCCGCTCTTCGAGTACTCGGGCGCGTGCGCCGGCTGCGGCGAGACGCCCTACGTCAAGCTCCTGACCCAGCTCTTCGGCGACCGGACGCTCATCGCCAACGCCACGGGCTGCAGCTCGATCTACGGCGGCAACCTCCCGACGACGCCGTACACCGTCGACCGCAACGGGCGCGGGCCCGCCTGGTCCAACTCCCTCTTCGAGGACAACGCGGAGTTCGGCCTCGGCATGCGCCTCGGCCTCGACAGCCGGAACGCCCACGCGCGGCTGCTGCTGGCTGGGCTCCAGGCGTCGCTGCCGGGCAGCCTCGCGCAGGAGATCCTCGACGCCGACCAGGCGACCGACGCCGGCGTCGCGGCCCAGCGCGAGCGCGTGGCCCGGCTGCGCGAGCAGATCGCGGGCCTGAAGACGCCGGCCGCGCGCGTCCTCGCCGAACTGTGCGACGACCTCGTGAAGAAGACCGTGTGGATCCTGGGCGGCGACGGATGGGCCTACGACATCGGCTTCGGCGGGCTCGACCACGTCCTGTCCCTGCCCTACGACGTCAACGTGCTCGTCCTCGACACGGAGGTCTACTCGAACACCGGCGGCCAGCAGTCCAAGGCGACGCCGCTCGGCGCCGCCGCGAAGTTCGCCGTCGGCGGCAAGGAAACCGGCAAGAAGGACCTCGGCCTGATGGCGATGAGCTACGGGCACGTGTACGTCGCCCGGATCGCGTTCGGCGCGAAGGACCACCAGACGGTCAAGGCCCTCCAGGAGGCCGAGGCCTACCCTGGCCCGTCGCTCGTGATCGCGTACAGCCACTGCATCGCCCACGGCTACGACATGGCCTTCGGCTGCGAGCAGCAGAAGCTCGCGGTGGACTCGGGCGTCTGGCCGCTCTACCGCTTCGACCCGCGCCGCATCGCGGCCGGGGAGGCGCCGCTCGTCCTCGACTCGGGGGCCCCGAAGAAGACCGTCGAGGCCTACCGGAACAACGAGAGCCGCTTCCGCATGCTCGAGGCGGCCGACCCGGCCCGCTACAAGGAGCTGGCCGCCCGCGCGGGGCACGAGGCGGACCGCCGCCTGCTCCTCTACAAGCACCTCTCGGACTGGAAGCTCGGGGCCGGACAGGCGCCGGAGGCCCCGGCGGCCGCGCCGATCCCGGCCGGCGCCCCCGGCGGCGGAGCGAAGTAGCCATGAACCTCTCGACCACGTACCTCGGCTTCGAGCTGCCGCACCCGCTCATGCCGGGGTCCTCCCCGCTGGCCGACGACCTCGACTCGGTGCGCCGCCTCGAGGACGCGGGGGCCGCCGCGATCGTCCTGCGCTCCCTCTTCGAGGAGCAGATCGTCGGCGACGAGCTCGCCGCCGACCGGGCGCATTCCGGAGGCCGGGAATCGCACGCCGAGGCGCAGTCCTACCTGCCGGACCCCGAGGTCTTCGCGCTCGGAACGCACGACTACCTGGAGCAGGTCCAGAAGATCAAGGCGGCGGTCAAGGTCCCGGTCATCGCGTCCCTGAACGGCACGACGCCGGAAAGCTGGATCGAGTACGCGCGCCTGATCGAGCAGGCCGGCGCCGACGCCCTCGAGGTCAACGTGTACGAGCTCGCGACCGACCCCCTCGAGTCCGGCGAGGACGTCGAGGACCGGACGGTCGCCGTCGTGGCCGCCGTCCGCGAGGCGGTGAAGATCCCGCTCGGCGTGAAGCTCTCGCCGTTCTACTCGTCGCTCTCGCACCTGGCCGCGCGGCTCGACCGCGCCGGCGCCAACGGGCTCGTGATCTTCAACCGTTTCTATCAGCCCGACATCGACGCCGAGAACCTCGAGGTCGAGCCGCGGCTCTATCTCTCGAGCCCCAACGAGCTGCTCCTGCGGCTGCGGTGGCTGTCGGTCCTCTCCGGCCAGTTCCCGGGCTCGCTCGCCGTCACGGGCGGCGTCCACAACGCGATCGACGCCGTCAAGGCCGTCATGGCCGGGGCCCACGCCGTGCAGCTCGTCTCCGTCCTGCTGCGCCGCGGGCCCGAGACCCTCGCGCGCCTGCGCGCCGAGCTCGAGCGCTGGCTCGAGGAGCACGGCTACGACAACCTGCGTCAGATGCAGGGCAGCATGAGCTACGGGCGCGGCGGCAATCCGGCGGCCATCGAGCGGTCCAACTACATGCGGATTCTCCAGAGCTGGCGGCCGGACGAGAGCTAGCGGCACCATGGGAGAGACGGCCATGATCACGATCGAAGACTTCACGCGGATGCCCGAGGGCGCGGTCGCCCTACTCGAGGGGACGGTCGCCCGCTGCCCCGTCTGCGGACGCAACGGCGTCCTCAAGCGCACCGAGTGCGAGGCTCCCTGCTGCATCCATGCGGAGGCCTCCGAGGTCCTCTGCGACGGGATGCGGACCGAGCCGACCGACCGCTGCCTGCTGCCGTCGTAGGCCCCGGCGCCCTCCTCCCTTAGAATTCGCCGGACACTCGTCCGACGAAAGGCATCGCCATCCACCGAGTCCGACTCGCGGCCCTCGCGGGCCTGTTCGCGCTCGCCCTCGCCGCGCCGGCCGCGGCCCAGGAGGAGCACGTCCCGCCCAAGCCCACGGACGTGATCCTCGTGGACAGCTTCGGCCACGCCGTCGGGGTTTCTCCGGACAGCCTCCCCGCGAACCTGCTGCCGCCCCCCGACGTCGGCATCGAGCGCCAGGTCCCGAAGGGCGCGGCGGGCAAGAGCCTGCCTCCGGCCCTGCTCGCGCGCATGGACTCGGGGCGCCAGCGCGGGTTCACGCTCTTTCCGGCGGTCTCGCCCGTCCTCGCGCCGTACCTCGCCGCCCAGGACGAGCTCGGCAACACGGCGATCCGCCCCGGCCCCCTCGCCGAAGTCATGCCGGTCGAGCCCTGGGTCCAGGCCGCCAAGTACTGGCTGGGCGCGCGCGGCCTGCGCTACACCGCCGACCAGACCTTCACCTACACGGGCGTGCCGGACACGCCCTCCGGATCCCCCAACCTGGGCTACTACACGCTGAAGCTCTTCGCGAAGTGGGCCGCGTACGACGACCCCGCCTCGGGCACGGCCGGCTGGCTGAGCGCGGGGATCAACGCCAAGGAGGGGCTCGGCGGCGCCGGCGCCAACCAGAACGCCAAGGCGAACATCGGGATGCTCACGCAGCCGCAGGGCACGTTCTCGAGCCGCAACGGCTTCCGCGTGCCGGAGCTCGCCTGGCAGCAGTCCTTCGCGCGAGGCTCGTTCGTCGCGCTCGCCGGGGTCGTGGACCAGGGCAACTACCTGGACGTGAACACCTACGCGAACTCCGGCCGCGGCCAGTTCCTCAACTCGGCCCTGATCAACAGCATGGTCCTGCCGCTGCCGAACTTCAACTTCGCCGTCAACCTCCAGTGGCAGCCGGCCGCCTCGTTCTACGCGATGGTCGGCGCCAGCGCCGGCAACGCAACCGCCGGCCAGACGCCCTGGACGAACTTCAGCTGGCAGGACTGGTCCGTGACGACCGAGTTCGGCTTCGCGCCCGCCGACTTCCTCGGCCTCGGCCCGGGCGTCTACCGGGTCCAGCCCTTCCTGGCGCAGGCGGGGGGGCCGACCCAGGGCGGCATCGGGTTCAACTTCGAGCAGCAGCTCGGCCACCACTCGCCGTTCGCCTGGTTCGGGCGCTTCGGCATCGGCGGTTCGCAGGTCTCGGCCGGGGCGTCGACGCAGGTGGGCACGGGCTTCGCCATGGAAGCGCCGCTCGAGCACCTGGGCCTCGTCCCCCGCCTGACGAACGACTACGCCGGCGTCGGCTTCGTCTGGAGCCAGCCCTCGGCGACCTCGAAGACGGTTTACCACCGCAACGAGTACGTCGCCGAGACGTTCTACACGCTCCAGCTCGGACCTCTGATGCGCCTCCAGCCGGACCTGCAGCTCGTCTGGAACCCCGCGTTCAATCCCGACCCGGGGCCCTTCACGGTCGTCCAGACGCAGTTCATCCTGTCCTGGTGAAGACGTCGTGTAGCATCCGCTGAACTTCGAGGAGGACCCATGCGCCGCTTCCCGCTCGCCTTCGCCTTCGCGCTCGCGCTCGGCGCGATCCCGGTCTTCGCCCAGGAGGGCTTCGGGCCCTTCACGACCGACTTCCCTCCCGAAGAGTTCGCGGCGCGGCGCGCGAAGGTCTACGACGCCATCGGCGACAAGGCCTTCGCCGTGATCCAGGGCGCCCCGAGCCCCACGGGCTACACGCGCTTCCGGCAGTCGAACGACTTCTATTACCTCTGCGGCATCGAGGTGCCGCGCGCGTACCTGCTGCTCGACGGCGGAACGCGCAAGGCGACCCTCTTCCTGCCGCACCGGGACGAGGGCCGCGAGAAGGGCGAGGGCCGGATGCTCTCCGCCGAGGACGGCGAGGAGGTCAGGAAGCTCTCGGGCGTCGACGCGGTGTTCGGCACGGACCTCTTGGCCGAGCAGATGATCAACCGGTACCACCGGCGCGGCCTGCGAATCCTCTTCACGACGCTCGCGCCCGCCGAGGGCGCCTCCATGAGCCGGGACCTCGCCCTGCGCAGCATCGCCGAGGTCGGCTCGGATCCGTTCGACGGGCTGCCCTCGCGGGAGGGCCGCTTCGTCGCCCTCGTGCGCGAGCGCTTCCCGGTCTTCGAGATCCGCGACCTCTCGCCCACGCTCGACGACCTGCGCCTCATCAAGAGCCCGCGCGAGCTCGCGATGCTGCGCAACGCCACGAAGCTCGCGGGCCTCGCCATCCTCGAGGGCATGCGCTCGACGCGGCCCGGCCAGTACGAGCACGAGCTCGACGCCGTCGGCAAGTTCGTCTTCTGGAGGAACGGCGCGCAGGGCGACGCCTACTTCTCCCTCATCGCGCGCGGCCACACCGCCTGGTGGCCGCACTACAACGCCGGCAAGCGCAAGATGGAGGACGGGGACTTCCTGCTGATGGATTACGCGCCCGACTACGGCTACTACGAGGCCGACGTCACGCGCATGTTCCCGGTCAACGGGAAGTTCTCCCAGGAGCAGCGCGAGCTCTACGGCTTCTACCTCGCCTGCTACCGCGCGATCCTCAAGTCGATCGCGCCGGGCAAGACCGGCGCCGAGTGCATCCGCGAGGCCGGGGCCGCGATGGACCCGATCCTGGCCGCCGCGAAGTTCTCCAAGGCGACCCACCGCAAGGCCGCCGAAGACTTCGTCGCGAAGTACAAGAAGAGCGGCGAGAGCGAGTACCCGTACCTCGGCCACTGGGTCGGAATGGCGACCCACGACGACGGCCCCCACGGCGGACCGCTCAAGCCGGGCATGGTCTTCACGATCGAGCCGGCCCTGACGGTCCCGGAAGAGAAGATCTACGTCCGGCTGGAGGACATGATCTTCATCACCGACAAGGGCGC
This sequence comes from Thermoanaerobaculia bacterium, assembly GCA_041912555.1. Lineage (GTDB taxonomy): Bacteria > Acidobacteriota > Thermoanaerobaculia > UBA5066 > Gp7-AA6 > DAHUXD01. Next base: position 24,521 of record JAYRMU010000036.1, on the reverse strand, counting down.
GGAGGTCGTGTCGAACGACGCGCCCTGGGACATCGACGCGATCGAGAAGGTGATGAAGGAAGAGGGGATGCTGGAGCGGTATCCGAGGGTGATCCCGCCGCCCGGGAAGTAGGGGCGCCCCGCTCCCCTCACCCTGACCCTTTCCCCCCTCCGGGGGGCGAGGGAAATCATGATGCGAGAGCGTCGTCGAAGACTCCCTCTCCCGGCGAGACCCGACGACCGGAGCAGCCCCCCGGCAGCAGGTCACGTCGAGCGAAGCACGGCGTGATCGGCCTGGGTGAGGGGGGTCCTACCGACCGGTTCCCCCTTCTGCCTCCTGCGCCCTGCCTCCCGCCCCCTGCCTCCCGCCTCCTGCGGCTTACCAACTCCCCGGCTGCACCACGACCGGCTGCGGCGCCGGGGGAACCTCCGGCTTCGGTCCTCCGGCCTGCCAGTCGACCGTGCCGCCGATCTCGACCAACTGCGCGCCGCCGCGCACCGAGTCGATCGTCAGCGGCAGACCCGGCGGCATCTGGAAGAGCTTCATCTCGCTGTAGGACTTCGTGAGGAAGGGCGTCAGGAAGTTGATGAGGAAGCCGACGACGCCCCGGCAGTGCGTCTCGACCTTCACGTCGCGCAGCAGGAACGCCCGCGCCTCCTTGTCGATGACGAGGTTCGCCGAACCGATCGGCGCGCAGAACTGCGAGAAGAGCTTCTTGAGGCGGTTCTTCGAGCGCTTCTCGGCCGTCACCTCGATCGCGAGCGTGAAGCACGTTTCCCCGCAGGGGCGAAACGTCTTCGGGACGATCGCGAAGTCGATGTTCTTGATGGCCAGGTCCTGCTGCCACTTGGCGGCGAGCGCGACGAGCGCGGCCTGTTCGATGGGGTCCCAGGGCGCCTTGAAGACATAAGTCCCCGTGACCTCGCCCTCGTCGCCGCCCGCGTCCTTGAGCTCGAGCGACGTCGCAAACGGGCCGTGGAAGTCGAGCATCAGCTTCTTCTCGGGGATCTCGGCGATCGGGTACTTCACGACGAACGGGTAGTCGAGCTGGTAGTCGAAGGTGACCTGGAGCGGTCCGGACGCGCGCCCGTCCACGATCGTCAGTCCCGGCGTCTTCACCCTGATGTTCGACGCCGAGATCGCCGCGCCCTTGCGGGAGAGCCTGCCCGTCTTGCCGGCCAGGTCGAGCTTCGCGACGCCCGAGAAGTGGCCCGCCGAGCTGACCTTCAGGTCCGTGACCTCGAACGTCGATCCCGCGTCGAGCTCGACGCCCATGCCTCCCGGGACCACGAACTGGCCGGAGGAGAGCTCGAAGGACAGGCTCCTCGCGTCGAGCGCCGAGGCGATCGTGCCGTCTTCGAGCGTCGTCAGGTGGAAGGCCGCCCCCTGAAGGCGCCCGTGCGAGACCGTCGAGCGGCTCTGCTGGAACTCCATGACGCCGTTTTCGATCTCGCCATCGAGGTGCCCGGAGAACTCCAGGAAGGCCGGGGCGCCCCCGCGGCCGGGCCGGTAGGTCCCCTGCTCGATCGACAGCGTCATCGGCTCGCCGGAGACCGGCCGGGACGCCGTCTCGAACTCGATGAAGGGGCGAAGCCGCATCGGCCTGCCGGGAAAGGCCGTGATCTTCGTTTCGCTCACCCGCACCTCGTCGACGAGGTCGAGGAAGGACGGGGGCGGCGGCCCCGTGGCGGGGGGAGCGGCTCCGGGCCCTGGCCCGGTCGCCGCCGGCGGCAGAGGAGGCGGCGCCGGCTTCTTGCCGCCGAGGATGTCGCCCTTGAGGATCGACGGGATGTCCGTCCGGAACTCCATCTTCCGGACCGCCGAGCGGGCGATGCCGCCGAAGATCGCCACGATCGGCTTCCAGATCCCGAGCCCGTGGAACTTCATCGTCGTCACGCCCTGGGGCGCCTGGAAATCGAGCTGCTCGATCGCCACCTTCGGCCGCAGCCCCTTGCCGCGGACGACGAGCTGGCCGTTCTCGACGGCGAAGTGCATCTTCGTGACCGCACCGTCGGCGGCGTCGGCCACGATGGTCGTCTTCGGCGCGCCCTGGACCTCGAGCGAGTACTTCGGAATCGCCGGGACGCTTCCCGCGTGGAGGTCGGCCTCCACCCGGAGATGGCCGTCCTTGACGAGCCCTCCGAGAATGTCGATCGGGGACGGGGTCGGGACGGGGACGGGCTCCGCCGCGGAGGCGGTCGGCGGCGGCGACGGTGCGGGCTCGGGAGGCGCCTGCCCCGACAGCCGGGCCGACACGAGGAACAGAAGCGCGGCCGCGGCCCCCGAGCGCATGTCCCGATTCTGACACCGCCGGGCGCGGGCGGGAAGCGCGTCCATCGCGTCTATGATGGCGCCGCGGATGACCGACAGCGTCCAGGCCGTCCTGATGACGGCACCCCGCCGGCCGCTCGAGGCGCGGCGCCTGCCCGCGCCGCGGCCGCGCCCGGGCGGCGCGGTGCTCGAGACGGTCGCGAGCGAGGTCTGCGGCACTGACGTCCACCTGCACCACGGCCGCCTGCCCGGCGTGCCCTACCCCATCATCCCCGGGCACGTCAGCGTCGGGCGGGTCCTCGAGACGAACGGCCCGCTCGCCGACGTCGAGGGCCGGCCGATCGCGACGGGCGCCCTCGTCACGTTCTACGACGTCTACGGAACCTGCGGCGCGTGCTGGCACTGCCTCGTCGCCCGGGCCGCCACGCGCTGTCCGCACCGCCGCGTCTACGGCATCACCGCGTCGGCGGGCGAGGGGCTGCTCGGCGGCTGGGCCGAGCGGATCGAGATCCTGCCGGGCGTGCGGGTCGTGCCGCTGCCCGAGGGGATCGACGAGCGCGACTTTCTGGGCGGCGGCTGCGGGCTTCCGACCGGGTTCCACGCGGTCGAGCGCGCCGGCGTCGCGCTCGGCGACACGGTCGTCGTCCAGGGAAGCGGCCCGGTCGGGTTGAACGCCGCGATCTTCGCGCAGCTGTCCGGGGCAATGCGCGTCTTCGTGGTCGGCGCACCGCGAGCCCGCCTCGACGCGGCCCGGACGCTCGGCGCGGAAGACACGCTGGACATCACCGCCATGCCCGACCCGTCGGACCGCGTCCGCTGGGTCCGGGACCGCACGTCCGGGCGCGGCGCCGACGTCGTCATCGAGGCCTCCGGAAATCCCGCCGCGGTGCCCGAGGGGCTCGAGATGCTCCGCGACGCGGGCCGCTTCGTCGTGGTCGGTCAGTACACCGACGGCGGCGACGTCTCGCTCAACCCGCACCGCCACGTCAACCGGCGGCACGCCACAGTCCTGGGCTGCTGGGGCTACGAGTTTTCCCACCTCCACCGCTCGCTCGCGATGATGGCGAAGCACCGAGGCCGGTTCCGCTGGCGCGAGCTCGTCACGGCCGAGTACCCGCTCGCCCGCGCCGGCGAGGCGCTGGCGGGCATGGAACGGCTGGCGGTGGTCAAGGCGCTGATCCGGCCGTAGGGGTCGGGGGCGGCGATCTCCGCCCGCCATGCCGGCCCGCAGCTGTCGCCGTGACCGTCCCCTGTCATCCCGAGCGCAGCGAGGGATCCCGTCTCGATGAGCCGGGACTCCTGCCTGTCATCCCGAGCTCCTCGACGAGCCGGGACTCCTGCCTGTCATCCCGAGCTCCTCGACGAGCCGGGACTTCTGCCTGTCACCCGAGCTCCTCGACGAGCCGGGACTTCTGCCTGTCATCCCGAGCTCCTCGACGAGCCGGGACTTCTGCCTGTCACCCGAGCGCCTCGACGAGCCGGGACTTCTGCCTGTCATCCCGAGCGAAGCGAGGGATCCCTTTAGGCGCCGTGTGACCACTGGATCCGCATCATCCTCGATCTAGCGGGACCTCGCCCCGCACGATCGAACGAGCCGCTTCTCCAGTAATGCCCCGGCGGCTAAAGGGATCCCTCGCTTCGCTCGGGATGACAAAAAAGGAGCGAAGGTCACCGTGCAGAACCATCACCGCCCGCTTCGCTCGGGATGACAAGAGAGGAGCGAAGGTCGCCGCACAGGAGCATCACCGCTCCAGGAACGCAGGGACGAGCTCGGTCAGACCGGGACGGAGAAGGTCCGGCGTCGCCCCTACGCCTTGCGGCGCTCCTCGAATTTCTCCCGCAGCCAGAGCGGGTCGGGCACGCGGACGCCGAAGGCGTGGGATGCCAGGCGCAATCCGACGACGGTCAGCGAGGCGACGACCCCCGCGGCAAACGGCGTCATTCCGAGGTAGTGGCCGCCGATGTAAACCCACGCGCCCGCGAAGGACGACACCGCGTACAGCTCGCCCGGCCGGAAGATCACCGGGATCTCCATCGCCGCCACGTCGCGCAGGACGCCGCCGAACGTGCCCGTGATGACGCCGATCAGCGAGGAGACGAAGAGCGGGAGCCCCTTGTCCACCGCGAACCCCACGCCCGTCAGCGTGAAGAGCGCCAGCCCCAACGCGTCCACGATGACGCCCTGGCGATGCCACCGGCTGGCGCGCGCGTAGAAGGACCGGCTGTACACGAACGCCACGCACAGCCCCACGATGATCAGCAGGTACTGGTCGTGGCTGATCCAGAAGAACGGCCGCCGGTCGATCAGGAGATCGCGCAGCGTGCCCCCGCCGAAGGCCGTGACGATCGCCAGGCAGTACGTCCCCACGATGTCCATCCGCTTGCGGGCGGCCGTGATCATCCCGGATACCGCGCAGACGAGCACGGCGGCCGCCTCGAGGGCTGTGCCGATCGGAATGGTTCTCATCCGGTCATGACCGACGTTGCGGGCATCCGAGAAATGACACCGGACTACCGGGGCCGCCGGGGCGCGGGCGCCGGAGCCGGGGGCGGCGAGAGGACCGGGAACCCGTTCGGGCCGATCGGCGGGGGCGTGGATCCGGGCGACCCCGGCGGCGCGAGGATCGGGTATCCGTTCGGTCCGATGTGCGACGGCGGCGCGGGCCGCGGCGGCGGGACGTAACCGCCTCCGCCTCCCCAGTAGGACCCGTAGTAGCCGTAGCCGGAGTCCATCGTCAGGTCGGCCGGGCCGGCCGGCGGGGCCATCGGGGGCGGCGCAAACCCCGGCCCCTCGACCGCGCCCCCGACGTACAGCGCCTGGCCCGGGGCCAGCCCCTCCGGCGGCGGCGGCTCCGACAGGGACAGGACCTTCTCCACCTCCGAGGCGGCCAGGCTCATGTAGATCCCGTCGGGATAGCGGTGAAAGAGATAGACCCGCCCCTTCCGGACGGGCGCATCGGCGGCGTAAATCCGGGAATCCCCGCGCACCTGGAGGGCGTAATACGTCGCGGCAGACCCCTCGAAAGCCACGAGAAGGGCGGCGAACATGAGGCCTGTGGCGCGTTTCATGGGTCCCCCCCGGCCTTTGGGGCCAGGCCCCCTATGGTATAGACTCATGGGTCTGGGCGGAACAGGGCCGTTTCCGGCGCTGGTGGTGGGGTTCCCGCCCGATTCAAGAACCAGGACATCGAGGGTCGAAGAGTATGTCAGTCCGAAATGATTCGGGCTCCGGGCCTGACAGCGCCCGGAGCGGCACACACCGAACCTCCGTCGAGAACGCGGTCGAGGCCGCCAAGCGCTATCTGCTGGCCACCCAGGCCGCGGACGGCCACTGGGTCGGCGAGCTCGAGGGCGACACCATCCTGGAGTCCGAGTACGTCCTGACCATGCACTTTCTTGGACGGACCGGGGAAGAGCGCGTGCGCAAGGCCGCCGAGTACCTGCGCCGCAAGCAGCTCCCGACGGGCGGCTGGGCGATCTACGAGGGGGGCCCCGCCGAGGTCAGCTCCTCGGTCAAGGCGTACTTCGTCCTGAAGCTCATGGGCGACGACCCGCAGGCACCCCACATGGTCCGCGCCCGCCAGACGATCCTCGGGCTCGGCGGCATCGAGGCGTGCAACTCCTTCACGCGGATTTATCTCGCGATCTTCGGCCAGTGCTCCTGGGACGACACGCCGGCCGTCCCGCCGGAGATCGTCCTGCTCCCCGACAATTTCATCTTCAACATCTACAAGATGTCGTCGTGGTCGCGCGGCATCGTCGTGCCGCTCTCGATCATCTGGGCCTCCAAGCCGTTCTGCGCGGTCCCGGACCACGCCGCCATCCCCGAGCTCCACGTCCCCCGCACCGAGATCCACGTCGCCCGGAGCCGCCGCGAGAGCTTCTGGCGCGGCTTCTTCACGCGCGTGGACCACTGGTTCAAGCGGGCGGAGGCGGCGGGCTTCACGCCCCTGCGCAAGAAGGCTCTGGCGGCCTGCGAGGCCTGGATCCACGAGCGCCTCGCCCTCTCCGACGGCCTCGGCGCGATCTTCCCGCCGATCATCAACACGATCATCGCCTTCCGCTGCCTCGGCTACGCGATGGACGACCCGCGGCTCACCGCCCAGATCCGGGAGCTCGAGAAGCTCGAGCTCGAGGACGACGAGACGCTCCACGTCCAGCCGTGCTTCTCGCCGATCTGGGACACGGCCCTGGTGATCGAGGCGCTGGCGGACGCGGGCGTGCCGGCCGACGACCCCGTGCTGCTCAAGGCCGGGCGCTGGCTGCTCGACCGCGAGGTCAAGGAAGTCGGCGACTGGAAGAAGGCCTGCCCCGCGGCCGAGCCCGGCGGCTGGTACTTCGAGTACGCCAACGAGTGGTACCCCGACACCGACGACACGGCCGAGGTCCTGACCGCCCTCTCGAAGGTGAGGTTCCCCGGCGAGTCCGAGGACCTCGCGCGCCAGGGCGCCGTCTCGCGCGGCCAGGCCTGGATGCTCGCGATGCAGAACCGGGACGGCGGCTGGGGCGCCTTCGACAAGGACTGCGACAACGAGGTCCTGACCTACATCCCCTTCGCCGACCACAACGCGATGATCGACCCGAGCTGCGAGGACATCACCGGCCGCGCGCTCGAGGCCTTCCACGCGACCGGCATTCCCGCGGGGCACCCGGCCGTGCGCCGCGCCGCCGCCTTCATCGACGCCAAGCAGCTCCCGGACGGAACCTGGTACGGCCGCTGGGGCTGCAACTACATCTACGGCTCGTTCCTCGCGCTGCGCGGCCTCCTGCACGCCGGCGAGGACATGCGCCAGCCGCGCTTCCAGCAGACCGCGGACTGGATCCGCGCGCACCAGAACGCGGACGGCGGCTGGGGCGAGCTGCCCCACTCCTACGACGATCCGACCACGAAGGGCGAAGGCCCCTCGACGCCCTCCCAGACGGCCTGGGCCCTCGTCGCCCTCTTCGCCACCGGCGACCGCGACTCCGAGGCGGTGCGCCGCGGGGTCGACTACCTGCTCACCAAGCAGCTGTACGACGGCTCCTGGAAGGACGACCACTGGACGGCCACCGGCTTCCCCAAGGTCTTCTACCTCCGGTATCACCTCTACGCGACCGTTTTCCCGCTGCGCGCGCTCGCGCTCTACACCCGCGAGGCGTCGGTGGGCCAGAAGAGCCGGAACGATCACGGCGTGGGCGTTCTCGCCCCGCGCCGCTCGGACCATGGAGTGAACTGATGCGATTCCCCGTCCACATGCTCACGGACAACGTCCAGCACCAGGTCAAGAACGCCATCCGCGGAAACAAGCGGTATCCGTTCGTCCTGATGCTCGAGCCCCTCTACACCTGCAACCTCGCGTGCATCGGCTGCGCGATCGAGCGCCACACCGGGAAGCTCAAGGACCGGCTGCCGCTCGAGAAGTGCATCGAGGCCGTCGACATCACGCAGGCCCCGACGATCTCGATCTGCGGCGGCGAGCCGACGATCTACCCGGAGCTGCCCGAGCTCGTGTCCGAGATCATCAAGAGGAAGCGCCAGATCATCCTGTGCACCAACGGCCTGCTCCTCGACGAGAACCTCTACGGGACGATCCCGCCGCACAAGCGCCTGACCATCAACGTCCACCTCGACGGGATGAAGGAAACCCACGACTACGTCTGCGCCCGGGAAGGCGTCTTCGACAAGGCCATCGACATGATCAAGGAAGGCGTCAAGCTCGGCCACCACATGATGGCCAACACGACGATCTTCAAGGAGACGTCGATGCAGGAGGTCGAGGACCTCTGCAAGCTGCTCACGGACCTCGGCGTCGAGGGCATGCTCGTGTCGCCGGGCTACCAGTACGAGTCGGTGGACAGCGACATCTTTCTCTCGCGCTCCGAGATGCAGAAGAAGTTCCTCAAGGTCCTCGACATCTCGAAGAAGTACAAGCTGACCTCGACCCCGATGTTCCTCGAGTTCGCCGCGGGCCTGCGCGACTACAAGTGCTCGCCCTGGTCCACCGTCACCTACACGCCCAACGGCTGGAAGGGGCCCTGCTACCTCATCGGCAAGACCTGGTCGCCCAACTTCGACGAGTTCTGGAACGGGACGGACTGGGAGTACTGGGAGTCGCGGCAGGATCCCCTCTGCAAGAACTGCGCGATGCACTCGGGCTTCGAGGCGTCGGTCGTCCGGGAGCTGCCGAAGCACCCCGGCGACATGGTCCGGATGATCGCCTGGAATTTGGCGGCCTGACGACCAGGATGCAGGAGGCAGGGTGCAGGAGGCAGGCCGCGACCTAGTTCCTGCCTCCCGCCTCCTGCGTCCCGCCTCCTGACCGTGGACCTCGTCACCGGCGGCAGCGGTTTCGTCGGCTCGCACGTCGTGCGGGCCCTCCTGGCGCAGGGTCGCTCGGTGCGGTGCCTGGTGCGGCCGCAGAGCCGGCGCGACAACCTCGAGGGGCTCCCCGTCGAGATCGCCACCGGCGACCTCACCGACGCCCCCTCCCTCGCCGCCGCCCTCTCGGGCGTCCACACGCTCTACCACGTCGCCGCCGACTACCGGCTCTGGGCGTGGGACCCGCTGGAGCTGTACCGCGCCAACGTGGGCGGCACCGAGAACGTCCTCCAGGCCGCCGCGGCCGCCGGCGTGTCGCGGGTCGTCTACACGAGCTCCGTCGCCGCGCTCGGCCTGAAGGACGACGGCTCGCCGGGCGACGAAACGACGCCCGTCGTGCGCGCCCGGATCATCGGCCACTACAAGAAGTCCAAGTACGACGCCGAGCGCGTGGCCGAGAAGTGGGCCGCGCAGGGCCTGCCCGTCGTCATCGTCAACCCGTCCACCCCGATCGGCGAGCGGGACATCAAGCCGACGCCGACGGGCCAGCTCATCGTGGACTTCCTGAACGGCCGTCTGCCGGCCTACGTGGACACGGGGCTCAACCTCGTGGACGTGCGCGACGTCGCCGCCGGCCACCTCGCGGCGGCCGAGCGCGGGCGCCCCGGGGAGCGATATATCCTCGGCAACCGCAACATGACGCTCAAGGAAATCCTCCAGGCCCTCGCCGGCCTGACGGGCCTTCCCGCCCCGAGCGTGCGGCTTCCGCACTGGGTGCCGCTGTCGGCGGCGGCCGTCGCCGAGGGCGTGGCGCGCGTCACGGGCAAGGCGCCCCGCGTGTCGCTCGAGAGCGTGCGCATGTCCACCCACCGCATGTTCTTCGACGCCTCGCGGGCGGTGCGCGAGCTCGGACTGCCGCAGACGCCCGTCGAGGAGCCGCTCGGGCGCGCGGTCGCCTGGTTCCGCGAAAAGGGGTATGTGCGCCGATAGCGCGGCCCGCGTGCTCGTGCTGACGGCCATGTCCGAGGAGCTCGGCGCGTTCCGCGGGCGCCGCCTGCCCGCCGGCGTCGTCGCGGCGGCCACCGGCGACGGCCCGCGCCGGGCCGCGCGCGCCGCGGCCGCCCTCCTCGCCCGCCACCGGCCGTCGTACGTGATCGGGGCGGGCGTCGCCGGCGCCCTGACCCTGGACCTCGGAGTCGGGGACATCGTGGTCGCGCACCGCATCTTCGACGCCCGGGGCCAGGCCCCCGCGTCCCACGACCCGCTCGTCGCGCGGGCCGCCGCGAAGCCCGGGATCCGCCGCGGGACGCTCCTGTCGGTCGACCGCCCCCTCGTCTCGGCCTCCGCGAAGGCCGACTGGGCCTCGCGGATCGGGCAGCCTCTGGCGGCCGTGGACATGGAGTCGGCCTCCTGGGCCCGGGCGGCGGCCGCCGCCGGCGTCCCCTTCGTGATCGTCCGGGCCGTGAGCGACGGCGCCGAGGAGGAGCTTCCCGGATATCTTTCCGAGTGCATGGACCAGGACGGAGGAATCCGGCGCGCCGCCGTCGCCCTGCGCGCCCTGGCGCGCCCGGCCACGATCCCCGCCCTCCTCTCGATGCGCCGCCGCGTGCGCGAGGCGAGCGACCGGCTCGCCGCGTTCGTGGCGGTCCTGCTGGAGGAGGGCCTCTGATGGCCGACCTCGGCGACCTTCTCGAGAAGACCAGCCGCACCTTCGCGCTGTCGATCCCGGTCCTGCCCGAGCCGACGCGGCGCGAGGTGATGATCGCGTACCTGCTCTTCCGCATCGCCGACACCTTCGAGGACGCGGCGCACTGGCCGCCGGAGGACCGGATCGCCGCGCTCGCCGACTTCAACGCGCTGCTGGCGGCGCCGTCGCCCGACCGCGCGAAGGCGCTCTCGCGGAGCTGGGTCGAGCGCGGCGTCGCGCACCACGCCGGATACCGCGAGCTCATGTCCGAGGTGCCGTTCGTCCTCGACGCCTTCTTCGCGCTCTCGCCCGGCGCGATCCCGCCGATCCGAGACCACGTCGTCCGCTCGGCCGACGGCATGGCCTCGATCGTCGCGCGGACCCGCGACGGCGCCCTGACGCTCCACTCGATCCGGGAGCTCAAGGACTACTGCTACATCGTCGCCGGGATCGTCGGCGAGATGCTGTCCGAGCTCTTCCTGCTCGACCGGCCCGGCCTCTCGGGCATCGCGGCGTTCCTGCGCGAGCGCGCGGCGACGTTCGGAGAGGCGCTCCAGCTCGTCAACATCCTCAAGGACTCCGCCGTGGACGCCGAGGAGGGCCGCCGCTACCTGCCTGCCGAGGTGCCGAAAGCGGAGGTGTTCGCGCTCGCGCGCCGCGACCTGGGCGTGGCGGGCGAGTACATCCTCGCGCTGCAGAAGGCGCAGGCGCCGCGCGGGCTCGTCGAGTTCACGGCGCTGCCCGTGCGCCTGGCGTGGGCGGCCCTGGAGCGCGTCGAGAAGAGCGGCCCGGGCTCGAAGGTCAGCCGGCCGGAGGTGTTTCTGATCACCCAGCGCCTCAAGCGGGCGCTCGATCGCGGGGAGCCGGCGGTCTGAGTTTCCGCGGATCCGCCGCCCCTCGCTCCCGGCCCCTCTCCCGACGGGAGAGGGGAGTCTAGGCGGCCTTCTCCTGCGGGGCCGGCGGGGGCGTGGACTTGCCCTTCCTCGGCAGGACCTTGACGAGCGTGCGGATCACCGACGGCACGAGCATCGGCCGCAGGAGCCGCGCGTCGTACCGGGCGAGGCGCTTGTCGTTCTCGGCCAGGCAGGTCTCCAGGAAGGCGCGCAGCGAGAAGTCGCCGAACATGCTGTGGGACTTCATCGTGAAGCCGTCCTGGCTCGCGTCGCGCTCGGGCGCGGCGCCCTTCTCGTCGTCCTTCTTGCCGTCCTTCTTGCCGTCGCCGCCGGCCATCGCCAGGGCGCCCTTCAGGCGGTCGAAGGCCTGCGCCGTGATGTTCCAGGCGCGCCAGGCGTCGAAGGCCGGACGCATCGCCAGCGGCCGGCGCGCCCGCAGGTAGGCCGCCCAGTTGACGATGAACAGGATGTGCCGGGCCTCCTCCTGCATGATCTGCTCGAAGATGTCCGTCAGGGCCTTCGGGAAGAGCTCGGCCTCGACGCCCAGCCGGAAGAGGCCGAAGGCGAAGAAGGAGTCGAGGCACTCGCCGTAGCCCGTCCGCAGGAAGGCCCGGGTCGGGTCCTTGGGAACCTCGGCGGGCGGAAACGGGGCCACCGGGATGCCGTAGTGCTTCGTCAGGAGGAGCAGGACCTCGGCGTGGCGGGCCTCCTCGTAGCCCTGGAGGCTGATCGCCTCGGCCAGGAGGGGGTCCTTCTCGATGTCCCCCAGGGACTGGACCTTGACCGCGGTCGCCGCCTCGGTCCGTGTCGCCTCGTTCCAGACGGGCATGGCCTTGAGCCGCTCGAGGCCCTCCGGGCCGAGGTCCGGCCACCGGATCTCGGCGGGTTTGAAGGGGTCGTGGGTGTCGATGAACGTCCGGCAGAGCAGTTTCTTGTGCTCCTCGGAACCGAGGATGAGGCCGTTTGACATAGAAGGAGGTAGAGTATCATGCGCGTTTTCCCGCGCACGGGGGTCTAGAGAGAAGCATGCCCATCTTGAGCCGAATCGAGGGTCCGCAGGACCTCAAGGGACTCACCCACGAGCAGTTAGCCGAGCTCGCCGGGGAGTGCCGCGGCGTGATCATCGAGACGATCACGAAGACCGGCGGCCACCTGGCCTCCAACCTCGGGGTCGTGGAGCTGACCCTGGCCCTTCACCGGGCCTTCGACAGCCCGAAGGACAAGCTGGTCTGGGACACCTCCAACCAGTGCTACACCCACAAGCTCGTCACGGGCCGCCGGGACGCCTTCCCCTCCATCCGGACCCCGGGAGGCCTCTCCGGCTTCGCTGAGCCGAGCGAGAGCGTCCACGACACCCTCGCCGCCGGCCACGCCGGGACGGGGCTCTCCTACGGCCTCGGGATGTCCATCGCGACCCAGGGCGAGCCCGACGACCCGTACGTCGTCGTGATCGTCGGCGACGGCTCGATGACCTCGGGCCCGAGCTACGAGGCGCTGAACAACATCGTCCACGTCAAGCCCAAGCGCCTGATCGTCATCCTGAACGACAACGGCTGGTCGATCTCGGAGAACGTCGGGTGGCTGGCCCACTGGCGCAATCGCTTCGAGCTCCACCCGACCTACGGGAAGTTCATCGAGGCGGGCCACAGCTTCTTCAAGCGCCTGCCCAAGGGCGACAAGGCCTGGGAGCTCGCGCGCAAGCTGAAGAGCTCGGTCGAGGGCCTCTTCTTCCCCAACCTGATCTGGGACGAGCTCGGCTTCCACTACGTCGGCCCCGTCAACGGCCACGACTACCGGGAGCTCGAGGAAGCCCTGGCGCGCGCCCGGGAGGTCTCGAAGGACGGGACGCCCGTCGTCATCCACGCCCTGACCCACAAGGGCCGCGGTTTCCAGCAGGCCGAGCAGAACCCGTCCAAGTTCCACCAGCCCGGGACGCCCACGGGAATGGGCGGGGCCGGCGTGCGGCTGACGTACTCGCAGGTCTTCGCGAAGACGCTCATCACGATGATGGAGAAGGACCCGAAGATCGTCGCCATCTCGGCCGCGATGCTCGAGGGCACCGGCCTGACCGAGGTCAAGAAGAAGTTCCCCGAGCGCGTGTACGACGTCGGCATCGCCGAGGAGCACGCCGTGATCATGGCGGGCGGCATGGCGCGGGCGGGCCTGAAACCCGTCGTCTCGATCTACTCGACCTTCCTGCAGCGCGCCTTCGACCAGCTCGTCCACGACGTCGCCCTCCAGAACTTCGGCGTGACGGTCTGCATCGACCGCGCCGGCCTGGTCGGCGACGACGGCAAGACGCACCAGGGCGTCTTCGACATCTCCTACACGCGCGTCATCCCGAACATGACCGTGGCCGCGCCCAAGGACGAGAACGAGCTGCAGCACATGCTCTTCACCGCGATCAACTCCGGGCACCCCTTCGCCGTGCGCTACCCCCGCGGCCTCGCGCTCGGCGTGGAGCTCGACCCGACGCTCAAGACCGTCCCGGTCGGCCGGGGCGAGATCGTCCGCGAGGGCCGCGACCTGACCCTCTTCGCGTACGGCTCGATGGTCGCCGTCGGCCTCCAGGCCGCCGCCGAGCTCGAGAAGCACGGCATCTCCTGCGGCGTCGCCAACGCCCGCTTCGCCAAGCCGCTCGACCTCGAGCTCCTGAAGCGCATCGTCGCCGCGACCCCGCGCATCCTGACGCTCGAGGAGCACCTCGAGATCGGCGGCTTCGGGGCCGGGGTGCTCGAGGCCTTCCACGACGCGGGCCTGCCGGCCGACGGCCTGCGTGTCCACGCGATCGCCGACCAGTTCATCGAGCACAGCCCGCAGCTCCAGCAGCGGCACAACCTGAAGCTCGACGTCGACGGCGTCGTCGAGAAGGTCCTCGCGGCCTATCCCGACCTCGCCCGCGCGGCCAAGGGCGCCGCGCCCGAGGGCTCGCGGCCGGAGAAGAAGTTCGCGGAAACGGTGACCTGGTGACCGAGCGCGACTTTTCCGGAATCCGCGTCGAAAAACTCCTCGTCGCCGGCCTTCGCGGTTTCTGCGCCGGCGTCGTCCGCGCGATCGACGTCGTCGAGAAGGCCCTCGAGGTCGTGGACGGCCCGGTGTACGTCCGCAAGGAGATCATCCATAACCGCTACGTCGTGGACGAGCTGCGCGAGAAGGGCGCCCGCTTCGTCGAAGAGGTGGACGAGGTTCCCGACGACGCCGCCCTCATCTTCTCCGCCCACGGCATCGCGCCCGCCGTGCGGGACATGGCGACGAGCAAGAACCTGCGCACGATCGACGCGACCTGCCCGCTCGTGACGAAGGTGCACCTCGAGGCGATCCACTACGCCCGCCAGGGCTACACGATCATCCTCGTCGGCCACCACGACCACGACGAGACGGTCGGAACGCTCGGCGAGGCCCCCGACGCCATCCGCCTGGTCGAGACCCGCGAGGACGCGGAGGCCGTCACGGTCCCCGACCCCGACCGGGTCGCGTACCTGACGCAGACGACCCTCTCGATCGACGACACGCGCGACATCCTCGCCGTGCTCAAGCGCCGCTTCCCGAACCTGAAGGCCCCCTCGAAGCAGGACATCTGCTACGCGACGCAGAACCGCCAGGACGCCGTCAAGGCGATGGCGCCGCACGTGGACATGCTCCTCGTGCTCGGCGCCCCCAACTCGTCCAACTCGCTGCGCATGTGCGAGGTGGCCCGCGCCAACGGCGTGGCCTCGCACCTGATCGAGCGCGCGAAGGACATCCGCCCCGAGTGGCTGCGCGGCGTGCGGGTGCTCGGCCTGACGGCCAGCGCCTCGGCCCCCGAGATCCTGGTGCAGGAGGTCGTGGCCTTCGCCCGCGAGAGTCTCGGCGTGCAGACCGTCGAAGAGTTCGAAACGGTCAAGGAGGACGTCTCCTTTCCGTTGCCCCAGGAACTGAAGTCGCTCCTGCCCGTCAGGGTTTCTTAGCCACCAGTCGCCGGAGTCTCCATGAGTCCCCCGGGCGCGCCCGCCGCGACCGTTCGCACAGCGCACGAACCGACCCCGCCGCGCGGAAGCGCCGGGCGAGGCCGGCGCCGCACCCTGCGCCTCGCCCTCTTCGTCCTGGGGATCGCGGCCCTCGGCGGGATCCTCGCGGCGGTCGGCTGGAGCTCGGTCGCAGCCAACCTCGCGCTCATCGGGGGGTGGTTCTTCGCCCTCTGCGCCCTGTACGGGGTCGCCCAGCTCGCCTTCGCGCTCGGCTGGTGGGTGCTGACCGGCCCGCCCTACCCCGTCTCCTTCGGCGAGCTCTTCGCGGCGTACCTCGGCGGAGATTCGATCAACTACTTCACGAGCGTGGGTGGCGAGCCCGTCAAGGCTCAGCTCCTGAAGGAGAAGCTCGGCTTCTCCCACGGCCTCGCGACCGTCACCGTGCACCGCCACGCCGACGTGCTCGCCCAGTGGATCTTCCTCGCCGCCGGGGTCGCCGTCGCGCTGGCGCGGTTCGACCTGCCTCCCGTCGCGCGCTGGGCCGTGATCGCCAGCCTCGGGGTCCTCGGCATCCTCGTGTTCGCCATGACGCTCGGGCTGCGCCGCGGGGCCTTCCAGCCGATGGTCGCGTGGCTCGGCCGGTTTCGGCTCCTCGCCCGCCGCCTCGGCCGGCTCGAGGGGGCCGCCGGGCGCCTGGACGCGACGATCGGCGAGTTCTACCGCGACAAGCGCGGACACTTCGGGTGGGCCGTCGCGCTGTGCCTGGTCGGCTGGTGCGGCGGCCTCGTCGAGACGTACGTCGTCCTGCGCCTGCTGTCGCCCGAGCACGACTGGTCCACCGCCGTCGCGATCGAGTCGCTCGCGATGGTGCTCAACAACATCCTCCTCTTCATCCCCGGCCGCTTCGGCAGCGCCGAGGGCGTCCGCATCGGCGTCTATGCCCTCGTCGGCATGACGGCGGCCCAGGGAACCGCGTACGCCCTCGTGCGCCGCGGCCGCGAGCTGCTCTGGCTGGTGCCGGGCTTCGTCGTCCTGCTGCGCCGCCACGTTCTCGGCGTCGGCCACATGACGCTGCCCGAGGTCGAGCTGCCCGAGGAGGTCGTCCGATGACGGCGCCCGCGGCGATCCTGTTCGACTTCGGCGGCACGCTCGACGCGGACGGCGTCGCCTGGAAGGAGCGCTTCCGCGCGGCCGCGGGGCCGGCGGGCGGCGCCGAGGGGTTCGACCGCGCGTTCTACGCCGCCGACGACGCCCTGGTCGGGACCATCCCGCGCGACCTGCCGTTCCGGGACACCGTCGCGCTCCTGTCCCGCAACCTCGCGCGCGAGCTCGGCCTGGACGAGTCCCGGGCCGAGGAGATCGCCGAAGCGTTCCTCCGGGATTCCCTCGCGAAGGCCGAGGCGAGCCGCCGGGTCCTCGGCCGGCTCGCGCCGCGGTTCCGCCTGGGGATCGTCTCGAACTTCTACGGCAACCTCGGCCAGGTCTGCGCGGACACCGGGATCGCGCCCCACGTCGGGGTCGCCGTGGACTCCGCGGTCGTCGGCTTCGAGAAGCCGGACCCCCGGATCTTCCAGGCCGCGCTGACGGCCCTCGGCGTCGCGCCCGGGCAGGCCGTCTTCGTCGGCGATTCGCTCGCGCGCGACATGCGCGGCGCCCGCGACCTCGGGATGCCGCACGTCTACGTGTCGGCCTCCCGCGAGGCGGCGGCGTGCTGCCCCGCGGACCGCGTGATCGGCTCCGTCTCGGAGCTGCTGGAGCTGTACCCGTGAGCGCCCTGGTCGCGGGGGCCGTCATCGCCGCCGGCGAGGGTTCGCGCCTGAAGCAGCTCGGCGTCCCGAAGCCCCTCGTCGAGGTCGACGGCGTCCCCCTGATCTCCCACGTGCTCGCCAACTTCGAGGCCGCGGGCATCGCGTCGGCCGCCGTCATCTTCAACGAGGCCGAGAAGGACTGCGTCGCGTTCGTGCGCGAGCGCTTCGGCAGGCTCGTCTCGAAGATCGTCGTCAAGACGACGCGCTCGTCGCTCGAGAGCTTCCGCGAGGTCCTCGCCGCCGCCCCGGCCGGGCGCCTGCTCGTCTCGACCGTGGACGCCTTCTGCCCGCAGAAGCAGTTCGTGAAGTTCGTCCGGCGCGCCGAGGAGCTGCCGTCCGACGCGACGGTCCTCGCCGTCACGGGCTACGTCCACGACGAGAAGCCGCTCTGGGTGACCCACACCCGCTCGGGGCGCGTCACGGTCGTGGGCGGCGCGTCCGGAGACGCGGTGACGGCCGGCATCTACGTGTTCCCCGAGAAGGTGCGGCGGATGGGGATCCCGTCCGAGCTCGGCCGCCTCCGGGACTTCCTCGCCTGGCTCGCGAAGTCCGGCGAGCCCATCGAGGCCGTGGACATTCCCAAGGTCGTGGACGTCGACCGCGCCGAGGACCTCGCCGTCGCCGAGGAGCTCGCGGCCGCCGAGGGCTTCCCCACCGCGACGAGAGGACACCGATGAGCGCCAGGGACCTGTGCTGGGGCGTCTACCGCGAGCTCGCCCACTCGCCCGGCCGCGAAACCGACGACGCCGAGATCCTCCGGGCCGCGGCCCGGGAGCTCGAGAAGCACGGCCTCCCGGTCGCGCTGAAGTCGCCCGACGAGCTGCCGGAGGCCGGCGACTTCGACGCCGTCCCGCCGTTCCTGTTCGTCATGTGCGAGCGCATCCCGGTCGTCGAGAAGCTCGCCGCCTGGGAGCGACGCGGCGCGAAGATCGTCAACCGCCCGTCGGGGATCCGGAACACCGACCGCGAGCGCACGATCGCGCTCTTCGAGAAGCACCGGGTCCCGTACCCGAGGAGCGTCCTCGTCGAGACCGGGTCCTCCCCCGCCTTCCCGGGCCCCTGCTGGCTGAAGCGCGGCGACGTCCACGCGACCGAGGCCGGCGACGTGTCGTTCTCGGGCGACGCGGCGGCGATGGCCGCGAACCTCGCGCGCCTCGCGTCGCGCGGGATCGCGCGCGCGGTCGTCCAGGACCACGTGCCGGGGGACCTCATCAAGTTCTACGGCGTCGCGGGATTGAACGGCGACGAGGACCGTCCGTCGTGGTTCCAGTGGTTCTACCACCGCGACCAGAAGCTCCAGAACCATCCCTTCGACCCGGACGCGCTCGCGGCGGCGACCGCCCGGGCCGCCTCGGCGCTCGGCCTCGAGGTCTACGGCGGCGACGCGATCGTCTCGCCGGGCGGGGCGATCTCCGTGATCGACCTCAACGCGTGGCCGAGCTTCGCCCTCTTTCGCCCCGTCGCCGCCGTTCACATCGCCGCGCTCTTGGCCGCGCGGTTTTCCAGGACCGGAGTGACACGATGACCGAAGTGATGAAGAAGAGAATCGAGGTCGGACCGCGCTCGCGGGAGATCGCCGCGCTCGAGGCCCGGCACATGGCGCCGGGGCTTCAGTCCTTCGCCCTCTACGCGGGCCTGGCGATGGCGCGCGGCCAGGGCAGCCGGATCTTCGACGAGGACGGCAACGGGTACATCGACTTCATCGCCGGGATCGCCGTCGGCAGCGTCGGGCACTGCCACCCCCACTACGTGAAGGCCCTCCAGGAGCAGGCGGCGAAGCTGACGTTCGGCAGCTTCACGACGGAGGTCCGCGCGAAGTTCCTGAACCTGCTCGGCAGCGTGACGCCGCAGGGCCTCTCCCGCGTCCAGCTCTTCTCGGGCGGCGCCGAAGCCGTCGAGGCGGCGTTCCGCCTCGCCAAGTCGGTGACCAAGAAGCACGAGTTCGTGGGCTACTCCGGCGCCTTCCACGGCAAGACGGGCGGCGTGCTGCCGCTGCTCTGGGGCGACTTCAAGGACGGCCTCGGCCCCTTCGTGCCGGGCACCTATTCGGCGCCGTACGCGTACTGCTACCGCTGTCCCCTGAACCTGACGTACCCCGACTGCGGCATCGCGTGCGCGGAGAAGACGCGCGACGTCATCAAGAACCAGAGCGGGGGCGACATCGCCGCCATCATCGTCGAGCCGATGCAGGGCACCGCCGGCAACGTCATCCCGCCGCCGGGCTTCCTGCCCGCGGTGCGCGCGATCGCGAAGGACCACGGGGCCCTCTTCATCGCCGACGAGATGATCACGGGCTTCGGCCGCACCGGGAAGTTCTGGGGCGTGGACCACGACGGCGTCGTCCCCGACGTCATGACCTGCGGCAAGGGCATCGGCGGCGGCTTTCCGCTCGCGGCGGTCGTCTCGACCGACGAGCTGACGAAGGCGAAGCCCTTCGCGAACCCCTCCGGGAGCTCCTCCTCCTACGGCGGCAACCCGCTCGCCTCGGCCGCGGGCCTCGCCGCGCTCGAGATCATCGTCAGCGAGAACCTCGTCGCCCACTCCGAGAAGGTCGGGGCCCGGATGCTCGCGCGACTCCAGGCGATGCAGGAGAAGCACCGCATCATCGGCGACGTCCGCGGAAAGGGCCTGCTCCTCGGGATCGAGCTCGTCAGGGACCGGCGCACGAAGGAGCTCGTCTCGAAGGACTTCACGAAGGCCCTCTTCCAGGAGTGCCTGCGCCGCGGGCTCGTCGCGATGGTCTACTCGCCCATCATCCGCCTCAACCCGCCCCTCAACGTCCCCGAGGACATCGCCCTCGAGGGCCTCGAGATCCTCGACGAGGCCCTCGGCGCGACGGCGAAAGAATGGAAGCTTGCCTGAACACGGCCTCACGGGGATGACGCCGATGTTCCGCGGCGCGATGCTCGGCGCCGGAAACGTCGCCGTCAACGGCCACCTCCCGGCGTGGAAGGACCGCGCCGACGTCGAGATCGTGGCCGCCGCCGACGCGCGCCCCGAGCGGCTCGAGGCGTTCGCGGGCGTCTTTCCGCAGGCCCGCCGGTACGACTCCGCCGAGGAGCTGCTCGGGCGCGAGGCGCTCGACTTCGTGGACATCTGCACTCCTCCCGGCACCCACGCCCTGCTGGCGCGCGCGGCCCTCGAGCGCTCCCTGCACGTGCTCTGCGAGAAGCCCCTCGTCCTCTCGCCGGAGGAGCTCCGGGGCCTGCCCGCGCTGGCGGCCGAGCGGGAGCGAACGCTCTTCACGGTCCACAACTGGAAGCACGCCCCCGTCCTCGCCCGCGTCGGCGAGCTCGTGCGCTCGGGCACGGTCGGCGAGGTCCGGCACTGCCGCTGGGAGACCCTGCGCGACAAGCCCGCCGTCGCGGTCGGCGACACGGGCAACTGGCGGGTCGACCCGGCGCAGGCGGGAGGGGGCATCCTGGTCGACCACGGCTGGCACGCCCTCTACGTCCTGCAGGGCCTCCTGCCGACGACGCCGCGGACCGTCGCGGCGCGCCTCTCGACGCGCAAGCACCGGGAGTTTCCCCTCGAGGACACGGCCGAACTCATGCTCTTTCACCCCTCCGCGTCCGCGGAGATCTTCCTGACCTGGGCGGCCGACGAGCGCGCCAACCGCCTCGAGCTCTCCGGCACGAAGGGCAAGCTGTTCCTCGACGGAGGCCGTCTCTCGCTGCTCGACGTGGACGGCGTCCACACCCTCGAGTCCTGGACCTTTCCGTCGCTGACCGAGGGCTCGCACCATCCCGACTGGTTCGGCGGCGTCATCGCCGAGTTCCTGGGCGAGATCGAGAGCCCGCGGGCGCGCGGGCACAACCTCGCCGAGGCCGCCCTCTGCGCCAACGTCATCGCGCTCGCCAAGGAATCCGGCCGCCGCGGCGGCGAGCCCCTGTCGGCCGAGCGCGCCGTCGGGCCCGGAGCCCGGCGTTGAACGGAGGCGCGGTCCTCGCCCTCGTGGCGCCGGACGGTCCGGGGCTCGCCCCGGAGACCGTCGTCCTCGGCCTTCCGCTGGCGCGCCGGACGGTCCTCGCCGCGCGCCGCGCGGGATTCGCGCGCGTCGTCGTCGTCGGCGCCTCGCCGGCCCTGCGGACGGCCCTCGAGCGCACCGACGCCGAGCTCGTCGCGGAGGCGCCGGCCGGCGCCGCGCTCCTGCCCTGGAACGTGGTCGCGCAGGCGAAGGACCTGAAGGAGCTCGCCGACGGCGCGGCGGCCGTCGGCGTCCCGGTCGCCTCGCCCGCGGACCTTCCCCGCGCCGAGAAGTTCCTGCTGAGGGGCCTGATCAAGGACACCGAGGGGTTCATGTCGCGGCACTTCGACCGCTCGATCTCGCTGGCCGTCAGCCGGCGCCTCGCCGCCACGTCCATCACGCCCAACCAGATGACGCTCGTCGCCGTCGCCATCGGCCTCGTCGGCGCGCCGTTCTTCGTGTCGTCGCGCCCCGCCGTCCAGGTCGTCGGAGGGATCCTCTTCCTGCTCCACTCGATTCTCGACGGATGCGACGGCGAGCTCGCGCGCCTGAAGTTCCAGGAGTCGCGCTACGGCGGAATCCTCGATTTCTGGGGGGACAACGTCGTGCACATGGCGATCTTCGCCGCCATGGGCGCCGGGCTCGCGCGATCCACGGGCGAGGCCTGGCCGCTCGCCTGCGGCGCCGTGGCCGTCGTCGCCACGGCCGCCTCCGCCGGCTTCGTCTACCGGAGGACGATGACCGGGCGCAAGGACGGCCCCCTGTACACGTCCGTCGCCATCCACCGGGAAACCGCGGTCTCTCGCATCGCGGACGCCCTGTCGCGCCGCGACTTCATCTACCTCGTTCTGATAATGTCCGCCTTCGGAAAAGCCGACTGGTTCGTCGTTCTGTCGGCCTTCGCCGTGCCGGCCTTCTTCCTCGCGCTCCTCGCCGTCGCGTGGAACGATCGTCGCGTCGCAAGGAGCGCTTCATGAGTGACCGCACTTCGTTCTACCCCGAGCTCGCCCGCAAGATCGGCCCGGCCGACGGGAAGCTGGCCGTGCTGCTGCCGGGCCTCGGCGCCGTCTCGACCACGCTGATCGCGGGCGTCCACCTGATCCACAAGGGCCTGGCCCAGCCCTTCGGCTCCGTGACGCAGATGCAGAAGATGCGGCTCGGCAAGCGAACCCACCCGCGCCACGTGCTGATCAAGGACCTCGTGCCGCTGGCGGGCCTCGGCGACCTCGTCTTCGGCGGCTGGGACATCTTCACCGACAACGCCTACGAGGCGGCCGTCAAGGCCGGCGTCCTCACGAAGGAGATGCTCGCGCCCGTGCGCGCCGAGCTCGAGGCCGTCCGCCCCATGTCGGCCGTCTTCGAGCGCTCCTGGGTCAAGAACCTCGACGGCCCCAACGTGAAGAAGGCGCCGACCAAGATGCACCTGGCCGAGGCGCTGATCCAGGACATCGCCGACTTCCGCAAGTCCTCGGGCGCCTCGCGCGCCGTGATGGTCTGGTGCGGCTCGACCGAGGTCTACGCGCAGCAGAAGCCGGTGCACGAGACGCTCGCGGCGTTCGAGAAGGGCCTCAAGGAGAACTCCCCCGACATCCCGCCCTCGATGATCTACGCCTACGCCGCGATCGCGAGCGGCACGCCCTACGCCAACGGCGCGCCGAACCTCTCGGTCGACGTGCCCGCCCTGATGGAGATGGCCCGCGCGAAGGGCGTGCCGATCGCGGGCAAGGACTTCAAGACCGGCCAGACCCTCATGAAGACGATCATCGCGCCGGGCCTCAAGGCGCGGATGCTGGGGCTCCAGGGCTGGTTCTCGACGAACATCCTCGGCAACCGCGACGGCGAGGTGCTCGACGACCCGGGCTCGTTCCGCTCGAAGGAAGTCAGCAAGGCTTCCGTCCTCGACGCGATCCTGCAGCCCGAGCTCTACCCCGAGCTCTACCGCGACTACTTTCACAAGGTCCGCATCGAGTACTACCCGCCCCGCGGCGACGCGAAGGAAGGCTGGGACAACATCGACATCGTCGGCTGGCTCGGCCAGCCGATGCAGATCAAGATCGACTTCCTGTGCCGCGACTCGATCCTCGCGGCGCCGGTCGTGCTCGACCTGCTGCTCTTCCTCGACCTCGCGGGCCGCGCGGGCCTCTCGGGCATCCAGGAATGGCTGTCCTTCTATTTCAAGTCGCCGCTCTCGCGGCCGGACCTGAAGCCCGAGCACGACCTCTTCGTCCAGCACCTCAAGCTGACGAACACGCTGCGCATCCTCGTCGGCGAGGAAGTGCTCGACCACTCCGGGCTCGACTACTACGAGGGCGCGGCGACGTAGCCATCCCGGCCGGGGCGGCCCTTGCGGCCGCCCTCATCCGGCGACAGACTCTCCAGTCGCCGTGAGCCTCCGCAAGATCCTCCACGTCGACATGGACGCCTTCTACGCGTCCGTCGAGCAGCGCGACGACCCTTCGCTGAAGGGAAGGCCCGTCGCCGTCGGCGGCCGTCCCGAGAGCCGCGGCGTCGTGGCGGCGGCGAGCTACGAGGCGCGGGCCTACGGCGTGCGGTCGGCGATCCCGATGGCCCGGGCCGTCCGCCTCTGCCCCGAGCTGGTCGTCCTGCGCCCCGACTTCCGGAAGTACGCCGCGGTCTCGCAGCAGGTCTTCGCGATCTTCCGCGCGGTGACGCCCCTCGTCGAGCCGCTCTCGCTCGACGAGGCGTACCTGGACGTCACGGAGAACGCCTGGGGCGAGCCGCTCGGCGTCGACGTCGCCCGGCGCCTGAAGGCGAGCGTGCGCGAGGAAACGGGTTTGACCGCATCAGCCGGCGTCGCGCCGAACAAGTTCCTGGCGAAGATCGCCTCGGGGTGGAAGAAGCCCGACGGCCTGACGGTCATCGCGCCCGAGCGCATGGAGCGCTTTCTCCAGACGCTGCCGGTCGACGCGCTCTGGGGCGTCGGGCCGGTCACGGCCGGAAGGCTCCGCGCGGCCGGGATCACGCGGCTGGTGGAGGTGCGCGAGGCGCCGGCCGAGGTCCTCCGGCAGGCGGTCGGCAGCTGGGCCGAGTCGCTGCGGCAGCTCGCCTTCGGCGTCGATGAACGGGCCGTGAACCCGAACCAGGTCCGCAAGTCCATCGGCTGCGAAGAGACGTACGCGAAGGACCTGGCGGAGCTCGCGCCGATCCGCGAGGAGGTGGAGCGCCTCGCGCGCCGCACGGCGTCGATCCTCGAGCGCAAGTCGCTCTGCGCCCGGACCGTGGTCCTCAAGCTGCGCTACGCCGACTTCCGCACGATCACCCGCAGCCACACGCACGAGCCCGCCACCCGCTCGGCCGACGAGGTCGCGACACGCGCCCTGGCGCTGCTCGAGAAGACGGACGCCGGCCGGACTCCGGTGCGCCTGCTCGGCGTCTCGGTGCACGGGCTCGAGAACCCGGGGGAGGATGGCGAGCGCGCGGCCGGCTCCGCGAGGGACCAGCTCGACCTGCCGGTCGAGTAGCCGTCGCCTGCGCACTCGGCCGTGAGAAACGAACCCCCCTCACCCCGACCCTCTCCCTGTTTGGCCCGGGGACATGATGGACGGGTGTTCGGGGACATGGTGGACACATTTCGGGTTGAGGATCGGGCCCCAAGAGGGGAGATCCGATGCCGTGGAGCGAGGTGTCCGTCATGGGTCAGCGTGAAGAG
>JAYRMU010000035.1:0-32727 GCA_041912555.1 Thermoanaerobaculia bacterium | reverse complement strand
CCGGGGCGCGCCGGCCGGCGGTGCGCTGGGCGGCGCCCCGGGCGCCGCACCGCGCAGATCCCGTACCGGCGCGGAGGCGACGTGTTGGCTGGGAGGCAGGGACTCGAACCCCGATTCACTGGTCCAGAGCCAGTTGTCCTACCATTGAACGACCTCCCAGTCGTCCGAAGGGAGGCGGATTATCCGGGATCGCGGGCTCGCGGTCAAATGCCCCGCTCGCCGCTCGGAACCGCCCCCGGACGGAGGTCCGCGGCCGTCGCGGTAGGATCCGCGCCGGACATGGTCGACGACATGGAAGGCCTCGCCGAAAAATCCTGCGCGCCCTGCCGCGGAGGGGTCGAGCCCCTCGCGCCCGAGGCCGCGGGCAGGCTGCTCGCCGGCGCGCACGGCTGGAAGCTCGGGCAGAACGCGACCCGGCTCGAGCGCCGCTTCGAGTTCCGGGACTTCGTCGAGGCCATGAAGTTCGTGAACCGGGTGGCCGAGGTCGCCGAGCGCGAGGGCCATCATCCCGACATCGCGATCCACTGGAACACCGTCGACCTCGTCCTCTGGACCCACAAGATCGGCGGCCTCCACGAAAACGACTTCATCCTCGCGGCCAAGGTGAACCGCCTGCTCGAGGACGATCCCGACGCGACGATCGCGGGCTGATCGCCCGCCCGAGGAGAACACGCGCATGCGCAGAACCCGAATCGCCCTCTTCGCGGCCCTGGCCGCCGGGTCGTGGCTCGCCGCGGCGGCGCCGCTGACCGCGACTCCGCAGCCGCAGGACGCCGACCGCGACAAGGCGCAGGCCGCCCCGTCGCCGGACCCCCTGGCGGCGGCCCTCGACGCCCGCATCGCGGGTAAGGCGAGCCTCGACGACGTGCGGATCGACACGACCTGGTTCCGCGACGGAAGGGGCTCGTCGGCGCGGGTCTTCGGCGACGGCGTGGTGGTCTGCGACGCGAAACTCCAGACGCGGGTCCCGAAGGCGGAGGTCGTCGTCCTCCTCAAGGCGCTGCGCAAGGCCCGGTTCGGGGCGATGCCGGACCACTTCGGCGAAGGAGAAGAGGGCGAAGAGGACGAGAAGAAGGACAAGGACGCCGACAAGGACAAGAACGAGGGGCCTCGCCTGAAGGGACGGATCCACCTGCGCATCGGGGCGCTGTCGAAGGGCGTCCTGCAGCTGGTGGACGGCGAACAGTCCGAGGAGCTCGAAGCGCTCTCCGCGAAGATCCTCGGAGTCTGCCGGGGCGCGGCGAAGGCCGGGACCGGCGCCGACAGCATCGCCGACGGTCTCCAGAAGATTTCCTCCGGCGCCCTCGCTCCGGAAGTCCTCGAGATGACGCTCCAGCGCCGGGTCAAGCCGTCGGGCCAGAGCGCGGGCGAAGTCTGGATCCTGACGCTCGAAGGCCGGCGGGTCGCGGACTCTCTCCTGCCTCCCGGCAGGATGCCTCCCCCCACGCGGCGCCTCGTGTTGAAGGAGGCCGAATTCCAGGCGCTCGTGAAGCTCCTGGCCGATTCGCATGTGGGAGAGATCCCGATCAACGTCTACACGGCGGACTACACCGACCTCAACCTCACGCTTCTGAACCGCTCGCGTTTCATCACCGGACGGAAGTTCCTCCAGATGACGCCCGAGACGCACGGCGAAAAGCAGAAGGCCTTCGACGCGATCGACGCGGCCCTGGCCGACCTCCACGCGCGCATCCAGAAGGAGGGCAAGCCGGATCGGGCGACGCCTCCCGCGTCCGCCGCCGCGAAAGAGTCCGCCGAGAAGGAACGGGAGCGGGAGCGCGAAAAGGAGAAGGAACGCGAGAGGGAAAAGGAAGAGCGCAAGCCCTCCGTGACGCCCGGCCGACCCTGACGCGGGCGGACGGAGACGCCGGCGCGCCCGCTCGGGCCGCGCCGGCCGCCCGGGTCTCTCCTACGGCAGGTAAGGGATCTGGAACGCCTTCACCAGGAACACCGCCATCTGCGCGTTCGTGATGCTCGCGTTCGGGCAGTAGTTCCCGTTGCCGCAGCCGGCCGTGATCCCCTCGCCGTAGATTCCCTCGACGTAGTCCACCGCGAACCCGTCCGGGCACGGAACGTCCGCGAACGTCCCCGGCGGCGTGCAGGGCGGAGGCGCCTCCCCGCCGTGCTGCCCCTTCCACACGAACACCGCCATCTGGGCGCGCGTGACCGGGACATCCGGACAGTAGAGCGGCGGATTGACGCCGCAGCCCGCCGTGATCCGGTCCTGCACGAGTCCCTGGATGTAATCCGCGTTGAAGCTGCCGAGCAGCACGTCGTCGAATTCTCCGAGGTAGACGGGCGGCGGCGCCAGCGCGCCGTGCGCCGCGCGCTCGATGAACCCCGCCATGCTCCGCCGCGTGACGACCTGCGCCGGGCAGAAGGCGAACACGGGCGCCTGCGGCGCGCAGCCCGGCATCACGCCCGCCCCCGCCGCGCCGTAGATGTAGTTCCACGCGAAGCTGTCCGGCGCCACGTCGTCGAAGAGGACGGTGAAGTTCACGGGCACCGGCGCGACCGGCAGCGGCGTGTCCGTCGTGAAGACGAGCGAACGCAGGCGCAGCCCCGGCAGCAGCCCCGTCGAGTCGAACGTGACGGTGACGGGCACCGTGTTCCCGGCGCCCGCCGGATGCGCTCCGCCGCCCGAGCCCGGCACGGTGGCCGAAGCGGGGTCCTCCGAAAGCCACGGGATGTCGGTGACGCACCAGCCCCTTTCCCCGGACTCGATCTCGTAGACCTGGTTGTTGAACACGTCGTACGTCCAGAGGTGTCCGCTGCAGTCGGCCTCGAGGCTCACGGCGCTGTTGGCGAGCACGGGGACCCCGTCGACCGTCGCCGAGAACCCGCGCAGGAGGGCGTAGCCGTTGCTCGGGTCCGCGACGTAGAAGCTGAAGGGCGACGAAACGGACGCCACGAACAGGTGCCGCGTCGTCGGGTTGTAGGCGAGCCCCGAGATCTGCAGGCCGACGTTCCCGCTGTCGAGAAGGTTCCCCGCCCCGTCGATGTGCGTGATCGTGCCGAGTTGATCGCCCACGAAATACGTGTCGGTTGCGTAGTCGTAGGCCAGGCCGACCTGGGCCGGAAAGTCCGACCACGGCCCGCAGATCTGCTTGCCGGTCACGACCCCGGCGGCCGGAAAGATCTCGAAGAGGCACTGGTAGCCCTCGCCGACGAGGTAGGCGACGTTCGTCTGCCAGATCATCCCGGTTCGCGCGTTGTACGTGCCGTCGCCCTGCCACTGGCTGGAGGTGCCGTGCAGGTCGATCGTCGCTCCGGTGTCGGTGCCGTCGGGCAGGTACTGGTGGTCGAGGCCGTCGCCGAAGAGGCCCGCCGGGGGCGCATCGGAATTGGCCGCCCAGAGCCGGTCGGCGCTGGTGTCGTACGCCAGGCCGTAGCCGCCCGCAAAGCCGGTCGGAAACGAGAGGACGACGTTGCCGGCTCCGGCCGCCTGCGGGACGTTCGCCGGGGCGTTGGGCAGGGTCAGCCGGCGCCGGGCGTCGGGCAGGTGGAGCCCCATCTGCCGGCGCAGCGCCTGCCGGTCCTGGAGGCTCGGGGCGAGCGCCGGCTTCGCCGCCATCGGCTGCGCGGGCGGCGGCACGTCGACCTCGTGGAGGGTGAAGGCTCCGTCGCCGGTGCCCGTGTTGACCACGTCGAGGATCAGGGATTGGGCGCCTCCCGGGCTCACCATCGCGGAGAGAGGCCGCGGCCCCGCATCGAGAATTCCGGCCGCGAGCGAAAAGTCGAGCCGCACGACGGCGTCGGCGGCGACCGACGCGCTCTTCGTCAGAGACGCGTGATTCTCCGCGGACGCCTCGAGATCCTGCGACCCGCTTCCCGCGACGAAGAGCGAGTAGAAGCCGACGCCCTGGCCGGGGGCCGAGGCGGTCGTCGCGGAGGCGCCCGAGCTCAGGGCCGTGACGGTGGCGCCGTCCAGCCCGAGTCCCGTGTTGGCGTCCCGGACGTTGCCGACCACGAGCCCTCCGGGCAGCACCGTGCAGGCGAACGGGCCGACCGCCACGTCGTCGACCTGCCACCACCAGCCCCAGAAGCCCTGGTACCGGAAGCGCGCCTGGACTCCGGCATGGCCGGCCGCGAACGACAGGTCCGCGGTCGAGGTCCCCGGCCCGGCCACGGTCGCGTCCGCGTGCCAGACGTTGGTCCAGTTGACCCCGCCGTCCGTCGTCACGTCCACGTCGGCGGTGGCAAGGACGCCCGTGTCGATGAAGTCGTTCGCCCACCGGATGGCGGCATTGACGTCGGAAGACAGGTCGATGGGCGGAGTCACCAGGCTCGAATCGTCCGTGTCGAAGCCGTTGCTGTCGCAGTTGCTGTTGAGAAGCGCGTAGGCGCCGGTCCCGCCGGTCCGGTTCCCGTCGAATTCCTGGCAGGGATCCGCTCCCGAGGCGACCTTCCAGCTCGCGCCGGAGACGGTCTGCACGCTCCAGCCCGGGGGAAGAACACCGGCGTCGAAGCCCTCCGAGAGCACCGGAGGTCCGAAGCTCCCCGCCGCGTAGCCCGGGGCGTCGCAGAGCGCCCCCGCGACCAGGCTCCAGTTCGCGACGGCGGGCGCTCCCCCCGTCAGGACGGGGCCGCCGCCGGCCGCATACCCGGGACCGACCGCGGTGACCACGAACGTGTAAGCCGTCGCCGCCTGAAGTTCGACCGCGTAGGCCCCGG
Organism: Thermoanaerobaculia bacterium; assembly: GCA_041912555.1. Taxonomy (GTDB): domain Bacteria; phylum Acidobacteriota; class Thermoanaerobaculia; order UBA5066; family Gp7-AA6; genus DAHUXD01. The sequence goes on along the minus strand of JAYRMU010000035.1, from coordinate 28,053 downwards.
TCAGGGGGTCCGAGTAGGCGACGAGCGGCTCGGTCAGGGCCGAGGTGACGTCCAGTCGCGCATAGAGGGGCCAGCCGTGACCCGACCCGTCGGTGACGGAGCCGCTCACGGTCACGGTCGGCGAGCCGGTCGTGCTCTTGCGCGCCGCCGCGGGCTCGCCGGCCAGGAGCACGGAGCTCGCGCCCGCGGCGAAGCATAGGACCCACGCCGCGAGGTTCTTCTTCTTCAGCGGATTCATTGCGGTTCCTTCCTGTTTCTCCACATCGCGCCTCATGGGAGGTACGGGATCTGGAATGCCTTCACCATGAAGACGGCCATCTGGGCGTTCGTGATGCTGGCATTCGGGCAATAGTTCCCGCCGCCGCACCCCGCGGTGATTCCCTCGGCGAAGATGCCCTCGATGTAGTCCACCGCGAAACCACCCGGGCACGGCACGTCGGCGAAGGTCCCCGGAGGCGCGCACGGAGGCGGGGGCGTGGTGCCGTGCTGGCCCTTCCACACGAAGACCGCCATCTGGGCGCGGGTGACCGGGACGTCCGGACAGTAGTTGCCGCCGCCGCAGCCCGCCGTGATGCGATCGTCGACGAGGCCCTGGATGTAGTTGGCGTTGAAGCTGCCGGAAAGCACGTCCTCGAACTCGCCGAGGTACACGGGCGGAGGCGTCAGCGCGCCATGGACGCCCCGCTCGATGAAGCCCGCCATGCTGCGGCGCGTCACGACGTCCGCCGGGCAGAAGAGGAACGTCGGCGCCTGCGGCGCGCATCCCGGCATGACCCCGGCGCCCGCGGCGCCGTAGATGAAGTTCCAGGCGAAGCTGCCCTGCGGCACGTCCTGGAAGGCCACGGTGAAGTCGACCGGCACGGGAGCGACCGGGACCGGCTCGTTCGTCGCGAAGATGAGCGAGCCCAGGCGCAGGCCCGGCAGCAGGCCCGCCGAGTCGAACGTGACCGTCACGGGCAACGATCCTCCGCTCGCGACGGTTCCCGACTGCGGGTTCTCGGAGAGCCACGGGATGTCGTTGACGCACCAGCCGGTCTCGCCCGACTCGACCTCGTAGACGACCTGCGCGGTCGGATCGACGATCCACAGGTGGCCCTCGCAGTCGGCCTCGAGGCTGGCGCTGTCGGTCAACGCGGGAGATCCGCCGGTTCCGACGACGAAGCCGCCGAGGATCCGATAGCCATCGTGCGGGTCCACCACCCAGACGTTGAAGGGCGACGCGAACTCGCTGAGGACGAAGAGGTGGCGGGTGCCCGGGTTGTAGGCGAGCCCCGACATCCCGAGACCGACGTAGCTCGAGTCGAGGAGGTTTCCGGAGGCGTCCACGTGGTAGACCGTGGCTTCGTTGGTCCCGCCGACGTAATAGGTGTCGGTCGCGTAGTCGTAGGCCACCCCGCGCTGCGAGGACGGCCAGGGCCCGCAGATCTTCGCGCCCGTGACGACCTTGGTGCGCGGGTCCATCTCGAAGAGGCACTGGTCGCCGCCGACGTTGACCTGCCACAGCATGCCGGTCCGGCCGTTGTACGTCCCGTCCGCCTGCCAGAGTCCGCCCGTGGCGTGGATGTCGATCGTGTCGCCGGTCTGCGTTCCGTCCGGCTGGTACTGGTACGCGAATCCGTCGCCGGGGTGGCCGAAGAACGCGGCGTCCGGATTCGAGATCCAGAGCCGATGTGCGTCGGTGTCGTAGGCGAGGCCCCAGCCCGCCGAAAGCCCGGTCGGGAAGGATCCGACGACGTTGCCTCCCTGTGCCAGCCTCGGAACGTCGACGGGCGCTCCGGGGGGCAGCGGCAGACCCTTCGTGCTCGGATCGTTCATCCGGCCGAACGGAACCCGCTTCAGCGCCGCCTTGCGGTCGGCCGTCCTCGCAAAAATCGCGGCCGGAGCGCCCGGCGCGGGCACGTCGACCTCCTGGATGGCGAATCCCGCGCTTCCGGTGCCGGAGTTGGCCAGGGTCATCGTCAGGCTCTGTGCGCCGCCCGGCCCCAGAAACATCGACAGAGGCCGCGGGGCCGCGTCGAGCAGGCCGGCCGTCAGGGAGAAATCGAGCCGCACGGCAGAGTTCGGGATCACGGTTCTCGCCTTCGTCTGCGGGTCGTGCGCCGGATACGCAGCCCCGAACGACTGCGCGCCGCTCTCCGAGAAGAGGATGAAGAACCCGTCCGGCTGAGCCGGATCTTGCGGCGTGGCGAAGGTCGTCGTCGGCGTTCCGCCGGGCAGCACCTGCACGGTGGCGCCGTTGAGCCCGGCTCCCGTGTTGGCGTCGCCGACCGTTCCCACCACGAGTCCGCCCGGGATCGGCGTGCACGCGAAGCTGCCCACCGAGACGTCGTCGACCTGCCACCACCACGCCCAGGTGCCCTGGTAGTGGAAACGCGCCAGGACGTCCGGCCGGCCCGCGGCGAACGAGAGATCCGCGATCTGCGTGCCGGGGCCCGGCAGGTCTCCGGGGGCCTGCCAGATGTTCGTCCACGTCGCGCCGCCGTCGACGCTGACGTCGACCGTCCCGGAGGTGCCCGAGTCCAGATCGATGAAATCGTTCGCCCACTGGATCGCGGCGCTGGTCCGGCCCGAGAGGTCGACCGGCCGCGTCACGAGGGCGGAGTCGATCGTGTCGAAGACGCACGAGCTCGTCACGAGCGCGTAGGGGCCCGAGCCGCCCGTCCGATTTCCGTCGAACTGGCCGCACGGATCGCCGCCCGAGTACACGTCCCAGCCCAGGCCCGAAATCGTGTTCACGCTCCAGGCCGGCGGAACCGTTCCGCCGTCGAAGGACTCGGACAGGGCGAGCCCTCCGACGAACGCGCCGGCTCCGTAGCCCGGGGCCGTGCAGGTCGGCGCCGCCGCGAGGGACCAGTTCACGACCTGGCCGCCCGGAGCGGCGGGAAGCGACGGGGCCGCCAGGGTGAGGGGGCCGCCGCCGGCCACGTAGCCCGGCGCGACCGCGGTGATCGCGAACCGGTAGGTGGCGCCGGCGGTCAGGGTGATCGAGTAGTAGCCCGTCACCGGATCGGTGAACAGGGTCGCGCCCGGGAACCCGGACGGCCCCGTGAGGACGATCTTCGCGTAAAGGGGCCAGCCCTGGCCCGAGCCGTCCTTGACGACTCCGTTGACGAGAACGGACGGAGCCAGGGGCAGCACGAAGTCCTGCACCGTGTCCCCGCCGGGCGTGATGACGACGCTCGCCGAGGCCGGGAGGTGGCCGAACTGGGACGCGGTCACGTCGTAGGTGCCCAGCGGCAGGTAGAGGAACTGATAGTGGCCATTGGCATCGGTGGTGGTCGTCGCACCGATCGAAGTCGAGATGCTGGCGCCGGCCACGGGACCCGCCGCATCCGTCACCGTGCCTTCGAGCTTTCCGGCGAGGCCGGTCTCCCCGCAGCTCGGAAACCGGAACGAGCCGATGCGCGTCTTGAAGTCGAAGCTGCCGGTCGAGGCGTAGTACTCCTGCGTGTACCAGAACGTGCAGTCGTCGCTCGGATCGATGGACATCGTGCTGTAGTCGCCCCACCGGCTCGAGCTCGACACCTGGCTTCCGGTCCCGGCGAACCAGACGTCCTCGGAGCCCATCGTGCCGGGAGGATCTCCGACGAGCCGCCCGGTGACGGCGACCGCGGGATACATCGACGAGCTCGACTTGGAATAGCCGAGGGCGATGTCGCCGTCCTTGTCCATCGCGATCGAGCCCATCCACCGGAAGCTCGCGTCCGGCGCGTACGTCGATTCCTGATAGAGGACGGGAGAATCGCCGGGGTTACGGACCTCGTACCAGCGTATGGCCGAGCTGCCCGCGTCCGTGCCGACCGTGTGGTTGACGACGAGGGACTGGTGGTCGCCGAAGTTGCGGTACGCCAGCCGGTACATGAGGCGCTCCTCGAGCGTTTCGAGAAGCTCCGGGGATCCCAGCTGGGGCACGCATTGGCCGCGGGTGGCTCCGCAGACGGGATAGGGAAAGTCCGCAACGGCAATCTCGACCGGCCCGGTGAACGTGCTGTTCTCCGGCGTCACCCAGTCCACGTGGAACTGCCACTCGAGCAGGCGCGCCGGGGCGACCTCGTAGGTCATGAAGTAGTTCGGCGCGCCCGCGGGCGGCGGGGTCGGCCCGTCCAGGTCGGACGGCAGGACGCCGCCCTCGGCTCCCGTGTCGAAAGCGATCATTCCCGCCGGGGAGCCGGCGAGCATCGCGCTGCGGTCGAAGGCGTACGCGCCTCCCTGGAAGGCGTTGTTGGGGCCGAACATGTTGAAGGACATGTAGTACGCGTCGGGCCAAACGCCGAGCTTGCCGTAGTCCGTGAAGAAGTCGTCGCTCGTCTTGAACTCGTACTGGTAGTAGTCGCCGGTCGGGTCGCCGGTCGTGGACACGGCGAAGCACTGGTAGAACGGGCCGTCCGGATAATTCGGAAGGGCGAACTGCGAGAACACCCAGCGGTCCGCCATCCGGTCGTAGCGGACGAGGGGGTCGCCGTCGTTCTGGAACTCGCAGGGGCCGCCGAGGCCCGCCCAGAAGGCGTTGCCGGCGAAGGGCCCGAGGACGACGTTGCCGGCCTTGTCGTAGATCGTGGCGATGTTGTTGATGTACTGGACGTAGTGGTTCAGACCGACGTCGCCCTCCGTGTCGGGAGGCACGACGCGGTAGCCGTTGACGTTGCCGTCATCCTCGGCGGAGCCGCCCTCGAACTGGAACTGCTCCCCCGGCTGCGACCGGCCAAACTGCCTCTGCGCCACCCGGTCCGAAGTCCGGGGCGCGGTGCCCGAGCCCTTCCTGAGGAGGGACTCGTTGTGGACCTCGCGGTTGGGACGCGGGGCGACGGGGCCCGCAGCCCGCTGCTCACGCAGCAGACCCGATCGTCCCTGCCGGGTCGCGAAGGCCACCGAGGGCGCGCTTGCGCCGGCCGGCAGCGGCGTCCCCGAAAGGAAGACGGGCGCTCCGAGAGTCACGAGGAGCAGAGACACACGTGCGGCCACGTTCCGGTTCATCCAATTCCTCCGTTCGGGGATCAAGAAAGGCCGGTGGACCGCCCGATCCTATCCTCGGACCCGAGTTCCTGCGAGGCCGCGGGGGTCGGGGGGCCCGCCGCGCCGCCGGGAGAGTAGCGCGCCCCGCGGCCCCTCGTCGCCTCGGAGTTCTACTAGCGACCGGGGGTCAGGCGGACGGTTCCTGCTTGCCGGGAAGCGCCGTGAACACGACGCCCATCACCGCCACGCCGAGGAGCATCCAGCGCGCGTTCTCCCAGACCTGGGGACGGGCGTGGTCGCCCGAGGCGACGAGGAACCCCGCCAGGCCGATCGTGAGAAAGACGAGGCCGACGCGGCGCATCGGGAGATTCAGTACTTCGGCAGCGAGGGGTCGATCGCGTCCGCCCAGCGGTTGATGCCGCCGGCCAGGTTCTTCGCCTTGCCGAAGCCGGCGCGCTGCAGGAACTGGACCGCATTCGCGCTGCGCCCGCCCGTCCGGCAGTAGACGACGATCTCGTCGTCCTTCGAGAGTTTCTCGAGGCTCTGCGGAAGCGTCCCGAGGGGGATCTTCACCGACCCGGACAGGTCCGAGATGGGCCACTCGTGCGCCTCGCGCACGTCCACGAGCACGATGCGGTCGCCCCGATCGCGCATCGCCTTCAGGTCCTCGACCGAGACTTCCGGCACGCGTCCGAACATGGGCGGTGACGATACCAGAGGCGGCTCGCCGCAGAAGGCCTGGTAGTCGATCAGGCGCGTGACGGTCGGGCGCGGTCCGCACACGACGCAGTCCGGGTTCTTGCGGATCCTGAGCTCCCGGAATCGCGCCGCCAGGACGTCCACGAGCACGAGGCGGCCGACGAGCGGCTCGCCCGCCCCGAGGACGAGCTTGAGCGCCTCGGCGGCCTGCATCGTGCCGAGCAGGCCCGGCAGGATCCCGAGAACGCCCCCCTCGGCGCAGGACGGCACGAGCCCCGGCGGCGGCGGCTCCGGGAAGAGGCACCGGTAGCAGGGGCCCCGCTCCGCCCAGAACACCGAGACCTGACCCTCGAACCGGAACACCGACGCGTAGACGTTGGGCCTGCCCGTCAGGACGCAGGCGTCGTTGACGAGATAGCGCGTCGGGAAGTTGTCGGTGCCGTCGGCGACGACGTCGAAGTCGCGAACGATCCGGAGCGCGTTCTCCGAGGTCAGGCGCTCCTCGAACGGGACGACGCGGACGTTGGGGTTCACGCCCGCCAGCCGCTCGGCGGCGGCCGCGAGCTTCGGCCGTCCGACGTCCGCGGTCCCGTAGAGGATCTGGCGGTGCAGGTTCGTCGCGTCGACCACGTCGAAGTCCACGAGGCCGAGCGTTCCGACCCCGGCGGCGGCGAGGTAGAGCGCGAGCGGAGAGCCGAGCCCGCCGGCGCCCACGCAGAGCACGCGCGCCGCCTTGAGCCGGCGCTGGCCCTCGGCCCCGACCTCGGGAAGGATCAGGTGGCGGGCGTAGCGCCGCAGCTCCTCGTTCGACAGGTCCGGAAGCGCGGCCGCGAGGCCGGTCGGGAGGGGGCCCACGGGCCCATTCTACTTTTGGAGCTCGAGGCGCAGGCAGGATCCCGACGGCGAGACGCCGAGGGTGCGGAACGGCGTGCGCGCGACCGCCGGCCGCACGGCCTCGTCCACCTCGCGGCGCGTGAAGCCGTGGCCCCGCGCCAGGCGGCGCTGCCAGGAGGCCGGGACCCGCAGCCCTCCCCAGAGGGGGGCGCGGTCGGCGTGGATGTCGGCGGTCGAGGCCTCCGGGTCCGGCTCGTAGATCCAGAGGCCGCCTCCCGGCACGAGCGCGCGGTGGATCGCCGCGAGGTCCTCGACGGGCTCCTCCCAGTGGTGGAAGGAGAGGACCGAGACGGCGAAGTCGAACCCGCCCTCCGCCGGGAGCGACGCGGGCCGTCCCTGGCGAAACGCCAGGTTCGGGAGCCCGGGCCCCCGCTCCGCCTGCCGGACCATGTCCGCGGACAGGTCGAGGCCGAGGACCGCGACGCCCGGACGGCGCGCGGCGATCGCGCGGGTCAGCCGGCCCGGACCGCACCCGACGTCGAGCAGCCGCCCCGCTTCCAGGGGGATCTCGGCGGCGATCCGGGCGTGCATCGGCGCGAGGGCCGGCTCGGCCCACCGGCGGTAGAAAAACGCCGCGATCCGGCCGAACTCTTCGGCCTTTCCGCCCTTCAGGTTCACGCCGGGAAGTCTGCCACGGGGCTCTGATAAATTCCGCTTTTCGGAGGTCATCTTGCTTCCCGAATTCCGCAACGAGCCCCTGACGGATTTCTCCGTCGACGTCCACCGCAACGCCTTCCGGGCCGCCCTCGCCCGGGTCGAGAAACGCCTCCCGATCCGGGGCAGCAACCGCATCGGCGGCAAGACCGTAGGCGCGACCAAGCATTTCGACTCGATCAACCCCGCCGACTTCGCCCAGGTCATCGGGCGCTTCCCCGAGGGAACGGCGGCGGACGCCGACCGCGCCCTCGACGCCGCGACCAGGGCCTTCCCCTCGTGGAGCCGGATGCCGGCGGCCGAGCGGTCGGCCCTCGTCCTGCGGATCGCGGCGATCCTGCGCCGCCGCAAGCACGAATTCTCCGCGATGATGGTCCTCGAAGAGTCCAAGTCGTGGCCGGAAGCCGACGGCGACACCGCCGAGGCGATCGACTTCTGCGAGTTCTACGCCCGCGAGATGGAGCGCCTCGCCGAGCCGCAGCCGATGACCCCGTACCCCGGCGAGCGCAACGAGCTCCACCACATTCCTCTCGGGGTGTGCGTCGTCATCCCGCCGTGGAACTTCCCGCTCGCGATCCTCTGCGGCATGACGACGGCGGCGCTGGTCGCCGGCAACACGGTCGTGCTCAAGCCCTCCTCCGACGCGGCCGGGATCGCCACGATGTTCCTCGAGGCCTGCGAGGAGGCCGGCGTTCCCGACGGCGTCCTCAACTTCCTGACCGGCGGAGGCTCGACGGTCGGCAACGCCCTCGTCGAGAGCCCGAAGACCCGCCTCGTCGCGTTCACCGGCTCGCGCGAGGTCGGCGTGTCGATCAGCGAGAAGGCCGGGCGCGTCGTTCCGGGGCAGATCTGGATCAAGCGCGCCATCCTCGAGATGGGCGGCAAGGACTTCATCCTCGTCGACGAAACGGCCGACATCGAGGACGCGGCCAACGGGATCGTCGCGGCGGCCTTCGGGTTCCAGGGCCAGAAGTGCTCCGCCTGCTCGCGCCTGATCGTCCACCGCGAGGTGCACGGCGACCTGCTCGAGCGCGTCGTCGCGAAGACCAGGGCGCTCACGGTCGGCGACGTGCGGGATCCGAAGAACGCGGTCGGCGCCGTCATCAACGCGCGCGCGCAGAAGACGATCCTCGAGTACGTCGGCGTCGGCAAGAAGGAAGGCAAGGTCGTCGCCGGCGGCAAGCCCGGCCCCAAGCAGGGCTATTTCGTCCTGCCGACCGTGGTGGACGGCGTCCGGCCCGGGGCGCGCCTGGCGTGCGAGGAGATCTTCGGGCCCGTGCTCGCGGTCCTCAAGGTGCGCAGCTTCGAGGAGGGCATCGCCGTCGCCAACGACAGCGAGTACGGCCTGACCGGCTCGCTCTACTCGCGCGAGCGCGAGCGGCTCCTGCGCGGCAAGCAGGACCTCCACGTCGGGAACCTCTACCTGAACCGCAAGTGCACCGGAGCGCTCGTGGGAGTGCATCCCTTCGGCGGATTCAACATGTCGGGCACGGACTCGAAGGCCGGGGGCCGCGACTACCTCTCCCTGTTCACGCAGCAGAAGGCGATCTCGGAAAAGCTATAAGGTCGTCGTAGGGGAGGGGCTTGCCCCTCCCGCGGGCGGCCGCGAGGGCCGCCCCTACGGCACGGAAAAGGGAGGCGCCAGATGTTTCGACTCATCGGGACCCTCGTCTTCATCCTCGACATCATCGCGATCGTGTCGATCCTGAAGAGCTCGGCCGACACCGGCACGAAGCTGCTGTGGATCGTCCTCGTGATCCTGCTCCCCTTCGTCGGCATGATCCTGTACTTCGCCATGGGCCCGGGCCGCCGGACCGTGATCTGAGGCGGCGCCCGTGAACGAAGGCGCGTTTCCCCGCCCCGCCCGGCGCTTCGACAGCGTCGGGTTCTCGGAGATCGTCAAGGTCCGCAACCGCGTGATGGAGCTCCTGGCCGCCGGCCAGAAGGTCTGGCGTTTCGAGGGCGGCGAGCCCTGGATGAACACCCCCGAAGCCGTCAAGGCGGCGATGGGAGACGCCCTGAAGCGCAACCAGACGCGCTACGCGCCGTCCTCGGGAATCCCCGAGCTTCGCCGGGCGATCCTCGCGAAGGTCCGCGAGCGCAACGGAATCCCCGCCGACGACGAGAGCCCGGTGGTCGTCAACGGCGGCATGCAGGGCCTCTTCGCGGCGTTCGCGACGCTGCTCGATCCGGGCGACGAGGTCCTCATGTTCTCGCCGTACTGGACGCCCATCGTGGACCTGATCGCGTACCACGAGGCCGCCGCCGTCCTCGTCCCGACCGGGCCGGCGCGGCGCGAGGGCCTCACGGCCGCGCTCGCGGAGCGGACGACCCCGAAGACGAAGGTGATCTACTGGAACTGCCCGGCCAACCCGACGGGCGACGTGTTCTCGCGCCGGGAGGTCGAGGAGGTGGCCGCGTTCGCCCGGGAGCGCAACCTCGCGGTCATCTCCGACGAAGCGTACGAGGACCTCGTGTACGAGGGCGAGCCCAACGTCGCGATCGCCTCGCTGCCCGGGATGTACGAGCGGACCATCACGGCCTTCACGCTCTCGAAGTCCTACTCCATGACGGGATGGCGCCTCGGCTACGTCGTCGCGCCGAAGCGGTACCAGTCGCCGGTCAAGACCGTGGTCCTCTACTCGACCAACGGCGTTTCGACGCCGACCCAGTGGGCCGCCGTCGAGGCGCTCGCCCGCGGCACCGAGTACGTCGCGGAGTGGAAGGAAGGCTACCGGGACCGCCGCGACCGGCTCGCCGCGGGCCTGCGCGCGGCCGGCTTCGAGCTCGAAACCCCGCGCGCCGCCCTGTACCTCTTCCCGAAGACCCCCGCGTGGCTCGGCGCCGACTCGCGCCAGGCCGCGCGCACCCTGCTCGACGAGGCGAAGATCGCCACCGTCCCCGGCGTGGTGTTCGGTCCCGAGGGCGAGGGCCACCTGCGGTTCTCGTTCTCGGTGTCGGCCGAGATGATCGCGGGCGGCGTCGAGGCGCTCGCCGCGTTCGCCGCGCACGGGGCCGCCAGCCGGGCCTGAGTCGGATCCGGGGCGGGCGTCAGAAGCGGAACGTCGCTCCCGCGCGGATGTCGAACTGCTGCAGGTAGCGGTTGCCGGTGTTCCAGCAGCCTCCCTCGTCGAAGCACAGCTCGACGCCGTCGCCGGTCGTGTAGAGGTACGCGGGCACGTAGTGGAACTCGGCCCGCAGCCCGACGTGCTCGCTCAGGTACATCTTCGCCCCCAGCGACACGCTGATCGAGGGCAGGACCGTGTCCACGACTCCTTCGCTCGAATTGAGGATGGTGACGCCGCCGCCCAGGCCGAGGAACACGCGGAGGCTGTCCGAGGGGGACCCGAAATTGAAGAAGGACGCGAGCTGGATGTCGTGCACGCCGACGCCGAACGCGCGGTTCGGATCACCGGGGACGAGGGCGAGCGCGGTGACCGGCGGATTCGCGTAGCTGTACTGGAGCTCGAACTCGAGAACCGGGTTGGAGTTGTATCCGAGCGTCACGCCGAACGTCGGGGTGTTCTCGAACTCGACCTGGCGGTACGGGCCGCTGTTCTCGAAGAACGTGAGGTTGCCCTCGAAGCGATACCCGGCCAGGATGGAGGCCTCGAACCGCGGGAAGGAGGGAATGAACGCCGGGGGAGCCTCCTGCGCCCCCAGGGTCCCTCCCCCGAGGGCCAGGACCGCGGCGACCGCGACATGCCGGAAACGGAGGCGCATGGACTCTCCCGACACGAGGGAGCCTGACTCCGCCGCGGGCCCCGCGCCAGATGCGATCGGATCAGGCCGGCGTCACCGCCGGTAGGCGTCCGGGCGTCGGTCGCGCAGGGCGGGGAACTTCGCGCGCGCGTCCCGCACGGCGGCGGGCTCGATGTCGCACACGAGGACGGCCTCGGAAGCCCTTCCCTCGGCGACCACCTCGCCCCACGGCGAGATCGCGGCCGAATCGCCCGCATAGCGCAGGCCGCCGCCCTCGCCGACGCGGTTGACTCCCGCGACGTAGCAGAGGTTCTCGATCGCGCGGGCCCGGAGCAGGGTGCGCCAGTGCTCGCGCCGCGCCTCGGGCCAGTTGGCGACGAGAGCGAAGAGGTCGGTGTCCTCGGCCGCCAGGCGGAAGGGCTCCGGAAAACGCAGGTCGTAGCAGACGAAGGGCGTCACGCGGACGCCCTCGACCTCGGCGGTGACGATCCGGTCTCCGCCGGCGTAGACGCGGTCCTCGCCCCCGAAGGAGAAGGGGTGGATCTTGGCGTAGCGCGTCGCCGAGCCGTCCGGGCCGGCCAGGATCGCCACGTTGCGCGGCCTCGGCTCCCCCGCCTCCGGAAGGCTCGCGAGGACCCAGACCGCGAGAGACTTCGCGGTCTCGCGCAGGAACGTCTCCGAGGGGCCGCCCGGGGGCTGTGCGATCCTCGCGGAGTCCATCGAGAAGCCCGTGCAGAACATCTCGGGCAGGAGCGCGAGGCGCGCGCCCTTGCGGGCCGCCTCCTCGACGAGACGCCGCGCCCGGCGGTGGTTCTCGGCGACGTCCTCCCAGGCGAGGTCCATCTGGACGAGGGCGATCTTCATCTCGGCCGCCGCCGTCGCCTCACCCCTTCTCCCTTCCGGAGGGAGAGGGGGAGGCGAACGCCGCGCGCTCCCGGGGCGCGAGCGCGCGGGTCAAACGGGAGACCGCGGCCTCGAGCGTGTCGCGCTTCTTGCAGAACGCGAAACGGACGAAGGACCGGCCGGGGCCCGGATCGTCGTAAAAGGCCGACGGCGGGATCGCGGCCACGCCGACCTTCTCGATCAGGTGGCGGGCGAACTCCCGGTCGTCGGAAAAGCCGAAGGGGCGGAAGTCCGCGCACGCGAAATAGGCCCCCTGCGGAGCGCGGACGCCGAAGCCGACGCGGGCGAGCTCGCCGACGAGGTAATCGCGCCGCTCGCGATAGTCGGACGCGAGCGACTCGTAGTACGCGGGCGGCGCCCCCAGGGCCGCCGCCGCGCCGTGCTGGAGGGGCGTCGCGGTGGCGAACGTGATGAACTGGTGGGCGGCGCGCACGGCCGCGGCGAGCTCCGGCGGCGCGAGCGCCCAGCCGACCTTCCAGCCCGTCAGGGAAAACGTCTTCCCGAACGAGGAGATCGTGATCGTGCGCCCGCGCATCCCGGGCAGCGACGCCATCGGCACGTGCCGGCCCTCGTACACGAGGTGCTCGTACACCTCGTCGGTGATGCAGAGGACGTCGCGCTCGCGGCAGAGCTCCGCGATCGCCGCGAGCTCGTCGGGCGAGAACACCTTCCCGGTCGGGTTGTGGGGCGAGTTCAGGAGCACGGCGCGCGTCCGCGGGCCGAACGCGGCGCGGAGCTCGCCCTCGTCGAACCGCCAGTCCGGCTCCCGCAGCGTCACGATCCGCGCGGCAGCGCCCGCCATCCGCACGCAGGCCTTGTACGAGTCGTAGAACGGCTCGAAGAGGACGACCTCGTCGCCCGCGTCGCACACGCCCTGGATCGCCGCGAAGATCGCCTCGGTCGCGCCGGAGGTGACGACGATCTCCGTGTCCGGCGCGTACGAAAGGCCCGGGTCGCGGCGGTACTTGGCCGAGAGCGCCCGGTGCAGCTCCGGGATCCCGCTCATGCGGGCGTACTGGCCGTGGCCCGCCCGGATCGCCGCGATCGCCGCCTCCTTGACGAACTCCGGGCCGTCGAAATCGGGAAAGCCCTGGGCGAGATTGATCGCGCCGTGCTCGTTGGCGAGCCGCGTCATCTCGGTGAAGATCGTCGTGCCGAAGCCCGCGAGCTTCGGCGAGAGCGCGTCCCGCATGCCCGGATGATATCGGGGAGCGCCGCTGATATCCTCGCCCGCGCCATGGCACCGACCAAACAGCATTACCGCGTCGCGATCATCGGCTCCGGCCCCGCCGGCTGGACGGCCGCCCTCTACGCCTCCCGCGCCGAGCTCTCTCCGGTCGTCTTCGAGGGCCCGCAGCCGGGCGGCCAGCTCACGATCACGACCGAAGTCGAGAACTACCCCGGCTTCCGCGACGGCATCCAGGGGCCCGAGCTCATGGAGGTGTTCCGCGAGCAGGCCAGGCGCTTCGGCACCGAGGTCGTCCTCGACACCGTGACGGGCGTGGACTTCGACCGGCACCCCTTCCGCCTCCATCTCGACGGCGGGGGGTCGATCACCGCCGACGCGGTCATCGTGTCCTCGGGCGCCTCGGCCAAGCTGCTCGGGCTCGACTGCGAGAAGACGCTCATGGGCCGCGGGGTCTCCGCCTGCGCGACGTGCGACGGCTTCTTCTTCAAGGGCAAGGAAGTCGTGGTCGTCGGCGGCGGCGACACCGCCATGGAAGAGGCGAACTTCCTGACGAAGTTCGCCTCGAAGGTCACGATCGTGCACCGCCGCGAGGAGTTCCGGGCGTCGAAGATCATGCTCGACCGGGCGCGCCACAACCCGAAGATCGCCTGGAAGCTCAACGCGGCGGTCGTGGACATCCAGGCCGGCCCCGGAGGGGTCACGGGCATCACGGTCGAGGACACGCGGACCGGCGAGAAGTCGGACTTCGCGACGCAGGGCGTGTTCGTCGCGATCGGCCACTCGCCCAACACCGCGATCTTCCAGGGGAAGCTCGAGCTGAACGACGTCGGCTACGTCCGGATCAAGCACCCGTCCACCGCCACCTCGGTGGACGGCGTCTTCGCGGCCGGCGACGTGGCGGACCCGACCTACCGCCAGGCCGTCTCGGCCGCCGGCGAGGGGTGCAAGGCCGCGATCGACGCCGAGCGCTGGCTCGCGGCCCGCGGCATCCATGGATGAGGGCCCCCGCCCCGGGGACGGCCCCGGGAACGACCCCCGCGACACGCCCTTCCTCGCGCTCCTCTTCTACGTCCTCGGCTTCATGGCCGCGCTCGCGCTGGCGGCGTGGCTGCTCGCGCGCCTGCTCCGGCACGCCTGAGAACTCGGGCGGTGCCCGGGCCGTACCAACGTCGAGCCGATGCTGAAGTACTGGAGAGACCTCGGGGACCTGCCCCGCCCCGTCTGGATCGTGGCCGGCTCGCAGCTCGTCAACCGCGCGGGCTCGATGGTCCTCTCCTTTCTCATTCTCTACCTGACCCGGGAGCGGGGCTTCTCGCCCGAGCATGCGGGCTTCATCCTCTTTCTCTACGGGGCGGGGTCGATCGTCTCGGCCCCGCTCGCGGGCCGTCTCGCCGACCGGTGGGGGACGGTGCCCCTGATGCGGGCCTCGCTCTTCCTGTCCGGGGTCACCCTCCTGCTCTACCCCCTGGCGCGCTCGGTGCCCGCGATCGTCGCCGTGACGGTCGCCCTCGCGATGCTGACCGAGTCGTTCCGCCCCGCGGCCATGTCGTTCTTCGCCGAGATGGTCGAGCCCCCCCGGCGCAAGTCGGCCTTCGCCGTCTACCGGCTCGCGATCAACCTCGGCATGGCGATCGGCCCGGCGATCGGCGGAATCCTCGCGACGATCTCGTTCCGGTACCTCTTCCTGGCGGACGGCGCCACCTCGCTCGCCGCCGGGCTGCTCCTCGCGCTCGCCGGGCTGCCCCGCCGTCCCGTCAGCCCGCACCGCGCGCCGGCCGACGCGCTCACGACGAGGACCCGCCTGCGGCTGTCCACGGCGGCGCACGCCGACCCGCGCTTCCTCTTCTTCCTGGCGAGCGTGCTCCCGGTCTGCGTCGTCTTCTTCCAGCACATCTCCTCGATGCCGCTCTTCATCGTGCGCGACCTCGGCTTCTCGCCGCGGACCTTCGGCCTGCTGTTCTCGCTGAACTGCCTGCTCATCGTGCTGCTCGAGGTGCCGTTGAACGCCATCACCGCCCACTGGCCGCACCGCCGCACGCTCGCGATCGGGGCCCTTCTCTCGGGGGCGGGCTTCGGCGGCATGGCCTTCGCGCGGGGCTTCGGGTCGCTCGTCGTCACCGTCGTGGTCTGGACGTTCGGCGAGATGCTCTTCTTCCCGGCGTCGGCCGCCTACGCGACCGACATCGCGCCCGACGCCCGGCGCGGCGAGTACAGCGGCCTCTACACCATGATGTTCTCGATGGCCTTCGCCATCGGGCCGTGGGCGGGGACCGTCGTCCTCGAGCGGGCCGGCGCGCGCCTCCTGTGGGGGCTGACGTTCGTCCTCGGCGCAATCTCCGCCGCCCTGTTCGTGCGCATGACCGAGCCCGCGCGCCACGAGGAAGCCGAGCAGACGCTCCCGGACGCGGCGGGGCCCGCCCTCGAGTAGGCGCTCAGCGCGCGGCTTCGGCGGACCAGTTCAGGATGACGTTCAGCGGGCTTTCGTTTCCTTCGATCTCGGGAACGATTGCCAGGATCCTCTGCGTGTCGGGCGAGAGATCGAAGTCGACCCAGGGCCGCCCCGCGACGGTGAAGAGCACCGCCGGGGTCCCGACCTGCAGACCGGGCGACGTGCGCACCGGAACGGCGACGAAGCGTCCGTCTCCCGAAAGGTAGTAGAGCTCGCCGTCGCGGGCCCAGCGCAGGAGCGCCGCCCCGCCGTCGGAAACACGCACCCTTTCGCCGGGCCCGGGAAATGGCATCACGTAGACCTCGGGCCTTCCCGACTCGTTGCTGATGAACGCCACGAATCGGCCGTCGGGAGAAAAGCGCACCTGGCGCTTCTCGAACGGCGACTGGAGGACCGGAACGGGCGTGGCCTCTCCGTCCAGGGCCAGCCTCCAGATGTCGAAGTTGCCCCCTTCGGCCCGCTCGATGAAAACCAGCGTGTGGCCGTCCGGCGACACGTCCTGCTGCATCTGGAACGCGCGCCGCCCCTCGGTCAGCGGCGCTTCCTTCCCGGTGGCCATGTCCCGGCGGAGCAGGAGCGGGGGCGTGCCCCGCACGGCCGAGTAGAGGAGCGTCTTCCCATCCGCGAGAAGCCTGGGGAACGCCTCCGTGTCGAGGCCGTTCGTGACGGGCGATTCGACCCCCCTCTCGAGGTCGTAAGACCAGACGTGGTACGTCTCGAGGCCCGGCCGCGTCCGGTCGAAGAGCAGGCGCCGGCCGTCGGCGGTCAGGTCGAGGTCGAGGTAGCCGCCCGGCGACCCGAGCGTGGCGACCTCGCGCCCGCCGCGGTCGAACCAGGCGAGGCGGCTCGAGTCCGCTTGCGAGAGGTAGGCGATCGTCCCGCCGCGCGCCGCGAAGGCCGCCGACGCCGTCGAAAAGAAGTAGCGGACGCGCTCGGCAACCGACACGGCATCGCCGGACACGCGCCCGCTCTTCGAGTCGAACCGCTGCGCGACGAGCGTGCCTTCGCGCGAGTACACCAGAAACCCCGGGTCCATGTACTGGAAGAAGGACGCGATCTGCGCCACGGAGTGCGGGGGCTTGCCGGGCTCCGCCAGCATCAGCTCTCCCTTGCCGTCCCGATCGCGCACGAGGTACAGGAACCGCTCGCCGTCGGGAAGAAACCAGGGCCAGCCGAACCGCAGGTCGACGCGCTCGGCGTCCGCCTTGATCAGGACGGCCGGCGTTCCCCCGGAGACCGGCACCCGATAGAGCGCGCCCCCCTGGATGCTCGTGAAGAGGATGTCGGAGCGGCCCCACGTTCCCGCCTTGCCGCCGCCGGCCGGAACGTCGCAGATCGGGACGGCGGCGCCCCCCGCGAGGTCCACACGCTTGAGCTTGTCCTTCGTGAAGAAAGCGAGCGAGCGGCCGTCGGGCGACCAGAGAATCGAATTCGCTCCCTCGGTGCCGGGAATCGGGCGAGCCTCCGGAGCGGCCAGGGGCCGCAGCCAGACGCGGGCCTCGCGATCCTTCGCGCCCCATGCCACGTAGGCAATCTGCGAGCCGTCGGGCGAGACGCCCATGAAATTGCCCTCGACCACGTAATTGAATCCGCCATTGTCGGGCGGCGGCACGGAGAAGCGGACGGCCTGGGGGTGCGCGCGGCCCTGGCCGCTCTCACGCAGGAGGAGAACCGCGGCGACGGCGGCGCAGGCCGCCGCGGCCGCCCAGGGAAGCCACGGGGCGCGCCGCCCGCGCGGAGCCGCGGCCACGCTCGCCGCCGCGCCGCTCCCGGGCCCGATCGCGCGCAGCTGCAGCTCGACGTCGTGCGCGGACTGCCACCGGTCCGACGGGTCCTTCGCGAGGCAGGCGCGGACGAGGCGGTCGAGCTCGGGCGGGCTCATGGGACGGGACGCCGAGACGGGCGGCGGCTCCGTCGTCAGGATCGCGGAGATCAGCGTCGCCGGGCTCGTCCCCGGAAAGGCGCGTCGCTCCGTGAGCATCTCGTAGAGGACGGCGCCCAGGGCGAAGACGTCGGTCCGGGCGTCGGCGTCCTTGCCCTCGAGCTGCTCGGGCGCCATGTACGCGACCGTTCCGACGATCACGCCCTCGCCCGTGAGGTTCTCGCCCCGCGTCGGCGCCTCCGTGAGGCCGCCGGCCGAGAGGGGCGCCTCGAAGGCCCGGGCCAGGCCGAAGTCGAGAAGCTTCACGCCCGTCTTCGTGACCATCACGTTGGCGGGCTTCAGGTCCCGGTGGACGATGCCCTTGCGGTGGGCCGCGTCGAGCGCGGCGGCGATCTCGGCGCCGAACCGGACCGCCTGCTCGAGGGGCAGCGCGCCGCGGGCGAGCCGCTGCGCGAGCGTCTCGCCCTCCAGGAGCTCCATGACGAGGTAATCGGCTTCGCCCTCGCGGCCGACGTCGTAGAGGGTGCACACGTTGGGATGCGAAAGCTGGGAGACCGTCCTCGCCTCGCGCTCGAACCTCTGGCGCGCCGCCGGCGTCGGCGTCACGTGCGAGGGCAGGACCTTGACCGCGACGTCGCGCGACAGCCGCGTGTCCCGCGCCCGGTACACCTCCCCCATGCCGCCCGCGCCGAGCGGCGCGAGGATCTCGTAGGGGCCCAGGTGCGAGCCGGCGGCGAGGGTCATGGGACGTCGGGTCCTCGGCGAAGGATAGTCCAGTCCCCCCCGGTGGACATCCGTGGCCTTTCGGGCCGTCCCGCGATAGAACTGGCGGCGTAACAGGAGGAATCGCCATGGGCCTCTTCGACCAGCTCCTCGGCGGCATCGTCGGCCAGCTCGGCAACTCCCAGCAGAAGAACTCGCTGATGGAGCTCGCCACCAGCGTGATTCAGAACCAGCCCGGAGGCCTGAACGGGCTGCTGCAGCAGTTCAAGGCGGCCGGGCTCGGAGAGCACGCCGACTCCTGGGTCGGAACCGGCGCGAACAAGCCCGTGTCGGGCGACCAGGTGGGCGGCGTCCTCGGCTCGAACAACATCGCCGCCATGGCGCAGAAGCTCGGGATCAACCCGCAGACCGCCAGCACGGCCCTCGCCGCCCTCCTGCCCGTGATCGTGGATCACCTCACGCCCAGGGGCCAGGTCGACCAGGGCACGGACATGGCGAGCGCCCTGAACGCCCTGAAGTCGAAGATGATGGCCTGAGGCCGGGCGCGGTCAGGCGGCTCCGCCGGTCCGCGGCGTCGTGCGGGAGGCGGGCGGGTGCGTGCGCATGTGGATCTCGGTTCCGCCCTTCTCGAAGCGGACCTCGTCCATGAGCTGGTTGATGAGGTAGATCCCGCGGCCCCCGGTCGAGAACAGGTTCAGGCCCAGCACCGGGCTCGGGATGGAGGCCGGGTCGAACCCGGGGCCGGGGTCCCGGACGACGATGAGCATGCCGCGCTCGTGGTCGCACGCCACGCAGCACTGGATCTGCTTGGACGGATCGTGGCCGCTGCCGTGCTCGATCGCGTTGGCGAGCGCCTCGCGCAGGGCCAGCTCGATCTCGAACTCGCGCCCCGCCGCGCACCCCATCTCGGTCACGATCTTCATGACCTTCGCGACGACCGGCGAGATCGCGTTGACGTCGCCCGGCAGAGTCAGGTCCGCCTTGACGAGGAGGTCGCCGCTGTCGAACTCGCACCGGCCGGTCTGCGCGCTGTCCATGTCGGGCTGCCTCCCTCGCAAGCCTATGCCGGATGGATTCCGGCCAGGAGGGCCTGGAAACGGGGATCCGGACGGAGGACGTCGAGCATGGGGCCCGAGCGCATCCACCCCCAGAAGAGGGCGTTGCGCTCCGCGAGCGCCCGGCCGAGCAGGACGAGGGCGGCGTCGGTCTCGCCGAGCGCCGCGCGGACGAAGGCGAGGTGCAGCGGCGGGACGTAGCGCCTCTTCGACTGGCCATCGAGCTCGGACAGCACGCCCCGCGCCTCGTCCGTCCGCCCGGCCGAGGCCAGCGCGCTGCCGAGCAGGGCGAGCGCCCACGGCATCTCGCGGTTCGTGAGGGCCGTCAGCCGCTCGAGCGTGGCGATCCCCTCCTCGTGCAGGCCCCGCGTCTGGCAGGCCATGCCGAGCCCCCAGAGGGCGTACACGGCGTTGGGATCCACGTGAACGGCCTTCCGGAATCCCTCGACCGCCTCGTCGAATCGCCGGGCGAAGTAGAAGGCCCAGGTCGCGTTCACGTGGGTGTTCGCGGAGAGGGGCTCGAGCTCGACGCCGCGGCGGCCGAGCTCCAGCGATTCCTCGGTCCGGATCACCGCCGAAAGCTGGCAGGCGAGCCACGAATACCCCGCGGCGGACTTGGGCGCCAGATCGATGGCGCGCCGGAAGTGACGCTCCTCGCGCTCCATGTCCCACCCGTAGTAGTGATCGAAAATGCCGAGCGCGACGTGGACGTCGGCCGAGTCGGGATCGAGCTCCTGCGCCTTCGCGAGCGCCGCGCGGGCCTTCGAGGTCGCCTCCAGGGTGGAGATGCCCCCGTAGAAGCCGAAGGTGCCGTAGGAATCGGCGAGCCCCGTATACGCCGCGGCGAAGAGCGCATCCCGCGCGATCGCCGCCTCGAATTCCGCGATGGCCTTCTGCGACGCCCGCTGGTTGAAGAAGTAGCGGCCCTTCAGATAGCGGTTGTAGGCCTCGACGTCGCGCGTCCCCGGAGCGACCAGGGACGCTTCCTGGGCCGGAAGGAGCCTCACCTTCAGCGCTCCCGCGATCGCCCGGGAGATCTCGTCCTGCACGGCGAAGACGTCCTCCATCTCGCGGTCGTAGCGCTCGGACCAGAGGTGGTAGCCGTTCGACACGTCGATCAGCTGCGCCGTGACGCGCAGGCGCTGCCCCGCCTGCCGGACGCTGCCCTCGAGGACCGTCGCGACACCGAGCTCGCGGCCGATCTGCCTCACGTCCGTGTCCTTGCCCTTGAACGAGAAGGAGGACGTGCGCGCCGCGACCCGGAGCGATTCGATCGCCGCGAGCGCGCTGATGATCTCCTCCGTCATCCCGTCGCTGAAGTACTCGGCGTCGGCGCCGGCGCTCATGTTCCGGAACGGGAGCACGGCGATCGAGGCGCCGTCCGCCTCCGCCGGACGCGCCAGCCCGAAGGTCGGCGACCTCGGACCGGAGTCGTCGCGCTCGCCGACCTGGAGCGCGAACGCGAAGTCCCGCGCTGACTGGAACCTGTCCTCCGGGCTCTTCTCGAGGCCGTGCGTCAGGATCGCCTCGAGCTCGGGCGGAACCCCCCGGCCCGCCGCGAGAGGCGGGTCGTCCTGGAGGACGCTCATCATCGTCTCGACGGGGCTCTCGCGCTGGAACGCGCGCCGGCCCGTCAGCATCTCGTAGAGGATGGCGCCGAGCGCGAACAGGTCCGAGCGCTGGTCCACGGTCTTTCCGCGGATCTGCTCGGGGGACATGTAGCCCGGCGTCCCGACGACGGTGCCCGACGCCGTCAGCGACTGGGGGCCCGAGGAGCCGGCGCCGCGCTCCCCCGCCGGCCGCGCGAGGCCGAAGTCGAGGATCTTCACCAGGCCGTCGCGGGTCAGGAAGACGTTGTCGGGCTTGAGGTCCCGGTGCACGATGCCGCGGTCGTGCGCGGCCGCGAGCCCCCGCAGGATCTGCTGCGCGTAGTCGACGGCCTTGCGCGGCGGAATCGCCGACGTCACGAGGCGCGCGCGCAGCGTTTCGCCCTCGAGCAGCTCCATGACCGCGTAGGACAGCTCCCCCTCGCGGCCGTAGTCGTGGATCGCGAGGATGTTGGGATGGGACAGCGCGGCGACGGCCTGGGCCTCGCGCTCGAACCGCGCCAGGGCCTCGGCGCTCCCGGCCGAAAACTGGGGCAGCACCTTGACCGCCACCTCGCGCCCGAGCCGCGCGTCGCGCGCCCGGTACACCTCTCCCATCCCGCCCGCCCCGAGCGGCGCGAGGATCTCGTAGGGACCCAGCTTCGTGCCGGCGGCAAGAGTCATGGCTTCTTGAGACCCGCCATCCCGTGGAGCGCCACGATGATCGAATCCGGCCCCGAGTCCTCGACCCGGCGAACGACGAGGAATCGCGCGCCGTCGGCGGTCACGTCATATTCGCGCGGATCCAGCCAGTGGGATCCGGCCAGGCGGATCTCGAACAGCGGCTGCGGCGTCCCGGCGTCGATCTCGCCGCCCCGGACCGTCATCGCCACAGAGGTCAGCCTTCCGTCCGGCGAGACGTAGAAGATCTCCCTTCCGTCGCGCCTCCACAGGGGAGAGTCTCCGCCCCCGGACGAGACCTGCCGCTTCGGTCCGCGCGGAAACGGCTGGACGTAGATCTCCGGCCGCCCGGACTCGTCCGACCGGAACGCCAGCCAGCGGCCGTCCGGGGACAGCCGCGGGGTCGCCTCGTTGAACTCCGGCGTCTCCGTCAGCCGGATCGGAGCGCGCTCCTTTTCCGCGAGCGGCAGGGCCCAGAGATCGCCTCGGGGCGTGTCGGTCGCGCCGGTATAGAGAAGGACCCGGCCGTCGGCCGAGAAGTCCTCGAGGATCTTGTCGTGCTTGTCCAGGAGGAGGGGCTCTTCCGCCCCGCCCTCGGCCGGGCGCCTGTAGATGTCGTAGAAGCCGAGGTGGTCCGACACGTAGGCCACGTGGCCGCCGTCCGGAAACCAGACCGGACGGAACTCGTCGGTTCTCTCCGCGGTCAGACGCAGGCTCTGACCTCGCTCCGCATCGAGGACCCAGACGTCCATGTTCTGGCCCCGGGCCGCGTCGCTCATGGAAGCGGCGACCCGCCGGCCGTCGGGAGAGATGGCGACGTCGCCGTAGTCGCCGACGGGGCCGAGCGTCCCGAGCTCGGCGCCCCGGCGGTCGAGCCACACCAGCCTCTTCTTGTGGACCCATCGGCCGTACGCGAGGGTCTGGCCCGCCGCCGTCGCCTGGAGGCCGCTGATGTCCGTGAAGAAGAGGACGTCGTCGGCCACGGGAATCGCCTCGCCCTCGGGCTCCAGGCGCCGGGAATCGAAACGCTGAGCGAGCAGCGTGCCTTCGCGCGCGAAGAGCAGATAGCCGGGGTCGGCGTAGAGGGCCGCGGACTCCGTGCGGAACAGCGTCCGGCTGCCCTTCGAGCCCAGCTCGCCCAGCGCGAGCACGGTCTTCTCGGGGTCGCGGTTGCGCGCGACGAACACGAAGTGGCGCCCATCGGGCAGAAACCGCGGAAACAGGTGCGTCACGTCGCCGCGGGCTTCGTCGAGCGCCGTGGCGGCCGAGGGTTTCCCGCCCGAGGCGGGCACCGACCACAGGGACGAGCCGAAGTCCGAGGCGTAGAGGATGGTCCCGGAGGGCCCCCACGTGCCCCCGAACCCGGGACCGGTGTCGCAGATCGTCTGGGCCGAGCCGCCACCGACGTCGATCCGCCGGAGCCGGTTGCCCTCGAAGAACGCAATCGTGCCCCCGTCGGCGGACCAGAACGGGAAGCGCTCGTCGCCCGCGCCCGAGAGCAGCCGTGGAGTCAGCTCGTCCAGCGGGCGCACCCACAGGCCCCGCTTGCGGCCGGCATCCTCGGCGAGGAAGGCGAGGCGGCGGCCGTCGGGCGAGAAAGCGATCGTGTCGCCGTACCGCAGGCCCGGAGGCGGCGGAAGGGTGAACTTCACCGGCGCCTCGAGCGGCCTCGCCGGGCGCCCCCGGAAGGCCAGCCAGGCCGCCGCGAGGACGGCGGCGGCCGCGACGAGCCAGCCGAGCCTCCCGCCCGCGCGGCGCCGCGCCGGCGCCGGCGTGGCCGCGCCCTCGTGCGAGCCCTCGCCGATCCACTTGAGCTCCCGCTTGATGTCGGCGGCGCTCTGCCACCGCTCCTCCGGGTCCTTGGCGAGGCACGTCCGGACCACCCGGTCGAGCGCGGCCGGCGACATGGGCTGCGCGCTCGCGATCGACGGCGGCTCCGACGACATGATCGCCGTGATCAGGGAGGCCTGGCTCGACGCCGTGAACGCCTTCCGGCCGGTGGCCATCTCGTACAGCACGGCTCCGAACGCGAAGATGTCGGTCCGCGCGTCGGCGTCCCTGCCCTCGAGCTGCTCGGGGGCCATGTACTGGAACGTCCCGAGGATCGCGCCCTCCTGCGTCAGCCCCTGCTGCGTCGGGAGGGCCGTCAGACTGGACGCGGAGGCCGCGGGAGTCATCGCCTTCGCGAGGCCGAAGTCGAGCAGCTTCACCCCGGACCTGGTGATCATGACGTTGGCGGGCTTGAGGTCCCGGTGAACCACCCCCTGGCGGTGCGCCTTGTCGAGCGCGTCGGCGATCTCCACCCCGAACCGCAGCGTCTGCTCGAGCGGCAGAGGTCCCCGGGCGAGGCGCGCGAGAAGCGTCTCGCCCTCGAGCAGCTCCATGACGAGGAACTCGGCTTCGCCCTCGCGCCCGACGTCGTACAGCGCGCAGATGTGCGCGTGGGAAAGCTGGGAGATCGTCCGCGCCTCGCGCTCGAACCGCTGCCGCGCCTCCGGCGAAGACGCGGTCTGCGGCGGCAGCACCTTGACCGCGACGTCGCGCCCGAGCCGCGTGTCGCGCGCGCGATAGACCTCTCCCATTCCTCCCGCGCCGAGCGGCGAGAGGATTTCGTAGGGGCCGAGCCGGGTTCCGGGGGACAGCGGCATGGCGGCTGGCCGGAATTCTATCCGCCCGTGCGCGACGCCGCACCCGCGGCGGCGCAATCGGTCGTAGAATCGGGCGTCAATGAGGCCTCGCACCGCGATCCCGGCGGCCTGCCTCCTGCTCCTCGTCCTCTCCGCTCCCGCGCTCGCCCAGAAGACCGACACGATCGTCCTCTTCAACGGCGACCGGGTGACGTGCGAGATCCGCTCCTATTCGGCCGGCCGGCTCTCGGTCAAGACGGACATCGCCTCCGACATCTCGGTCAAGTGGAACAAGATCGTCAGCATCACGTCCGACAAGTGGTTCGAGATCGAGACGACCGACGCCCTCGTCCACTACGGAAAGCTCGCGCCTTCGACGCCCCCGGGAAAGCTCGACGTCGTCTCCGACGGGAAGGTGGAGTCGCTCGAGTTCATGTCGGTGGTGCGCATCTCGCCGATCTACGAGTCGTTCTGGCACCGGTGGAACGGGTCCCTGGATCTCGGCTTCAACTACGCCCAGGCCAACCAGTACGTGCAGTTCACCCTCAACGCCGACGCGACCTTCCGGCGCCCGACCTTCGAGCTGGCGGCGAGCCTGTCCGCCTTCTTCACGAGCCAGCAGAACGTGCCCTCGAACCAGCGCGCGAGCTTCCTGCTCCAGTACGAGAAGTTCCTGGACGGCCACTGGCTCGTCCTGGGGTTCGGGGGCGTCGACCGCAACATCCAGCTCGGCCTGGACTGGCGCTACTCGCTCGGCGCCGCCTACGGCCGCGACGTCGTGCTCACGAACCGCACGCGGCTGACCACCGCCGCGGGCCTGGTCGCCATGCACGAGCAGCCGGTCACCGGCGACAGCACGAACGACCTCGCGGCCATCCTCGGTGCGCAGTACTCGAGCTTCACCTACGACTACCCGAAGATCACGATCGGGGCCAGCCTCTCCGTCATTCCGTACCTGACCCAGTCGGGGCGCGTGCGCGTCAGCTTCAATGGCAGCGTCAAGCGGGAGATCGCGAGGGACTTCTACCTGACGCTGTCCATCTTCGACGACTTCGACAGCCGCGACCCCTCCACCCAGCAGCCGAAGAACGACTGGGGACCGGTCCTGTCCATCGGATACTCCTTCTGACGCCCCGGCCATGACGACGCCGGCGCCCACGGATCCCGCCCCGCCTCGCACGCCGGACGGCGCCGGGGGCTTTCCTGCCGATCTCGGAGCCGTCGCCGTCGGCGCGGCGGCCGGCCTCGTCGGAACGGGGTTTCGGGAAGGCGCGCGCCGGGGTTACGCGCTCTTCGGGTCCCTCGTCGCGGCCGCCGACGCGCGCGGCGTGCCCGGATGGATCGCGGGCCTCTGCGGCGGCGCGCTCCTCGTCGCGTGCGCCGCGTTCCTGACGCGCCGGTTCGCCGGAGAATCGGCCGGCAGCGGGATCCAGGAGATCGAGGGCATGCTGTCCGGGGAGCGCCCGCCGCTGCGGTGGCGGCGGCTCCTGCCGGTCAAGTTCGCGGGGGGCCTGCTCAGCATCTCCGCGGGCCTCCTGCTCGGGCGCGAGGGGCCCACCATCCACATGGGCGGCGCCCTCGGCGCGGCCTGGGCCGAGCGCACGCGGGCGGGCCGCGACCGGATGCGCCTGCTCGTCGGCGCGGGGTCGGCCGCGGGCCTCGCCGTGGCGTTCGGGGCGCCGTTCGCCGGCATCCTCTTCGCCCTCGAGGAGCTGCGCCGCGAATTTCCGCCGACGCGCGCGGCGATCCGGGCGGTGACGCTCGGGTCGGCCACCGCGACGCTCGTCGGCATCGCCGTGGCGGGCCCGGGCCGCATCCTGCCCGTTCCCGTGGCGGCCGCCCCCGGACTGGCCGAGATCGGCCTGACCATTCCCTTCGCGGCGGCCGTGGGCCTGGCCGGACTTCTCTTCAACGCCGCCCTGCTGCGCACCCTCGACGCGGCCGCCGCCCTCGTGCGCCGGGCAGGCTGGCTGCCCCTGGCCCTGGCCGTCGGCTCCGGGATCGGCGCCCTCGTCGGCCTCGTTCCGGACGCGACCGGAGGCGGGGAAGACCTGTCCCAGCGGCTGATCGCGTCGCCCGGAGCGGCCACGCTCGGATTCCTCGCCGTCCTCTTCGTCGCCCGGTTCGCGCTGTTCGACGCGAGCTACGCGACCGGCGTCCCGGGCGGGATCTTCGCGCCGCAGCTGGCGCTCGGGGCGATCGCGGGCCTGCTGGCCGCCGGCCTGCTCTCGCGCCTGGCGCCGGGCCTCGCGCTCTCGCCGACCCACTGGGCCCTGGCCGGCATGGCGGCCCTCCTGGCCGCGACGGTGCGCGCTCCCCTGACGGGCCTCGCACTCGTCGTCGAGATGACCGGCAGCTATCCTCTCCTGCTGATGGGCCTCGTCGCCTCGATCGTGGCCGACCTGACCGCCCGGGCCCTGGGCGGCCGGCCGATCTACGACGCGATTCTCGAGAAGCAGGTCCGGGAGCGCTGAGCGTTCACGCGGCCCGGCCCTTCTTCCGGTCCGCCCACCTCCGGATCACGACGAAGAAGGCGGGCACGAAGAGGACCGCCAGGCACGTGGACGCGAGCATGCCGCTCGCCACCGCGAGGCCCAGGGACTTGCGGGCGCTCGCCCCCGCGCCGTTGGCCAGCAGGAGGGGAAGGACCCCGAGGATGAACGTGAACGACGTCATGACGATCGGGCGAAACCGCGCTTCCGACGCGTGCACCGTCGCCTCGACGAGGTCCTTGCCCTGCGCGAGCCCCTCGATCGCCATCTCGACGATCAGGATCGCGTTCTTGGCGGAGAGCGCGATGAGCAGGACCAGGCCGATCTGGACGTAGATGTTGTTGGCCACGCCGAGGCCGAGCAGCGCCGAGACGGTGCCGAGCAGCGCGAGCGGCACGCCCAGGATCACGGCGGCGGGCGTCACCCAGCTCTCGTACTGTCCGGCGAGCACGAAGAAGACGAGCAGGATCGCCAGCGCGAAGATGAAGTAGGTGGAGCTCCCGACGAGCTTCTCCTGGTACGACATCGCGGTCCACTCGTAGGTCATCCCGGGCGGCAGCGTGCGAGCCGCGATCGACTCCATCGTCCGCATCGCCTGCCCCGAGCTGAACCCCTCGTTGGCCGCGCCGTTGATCGTGGCCGACGGGAAGAGGTTGTACTGCGTGATGACCGCGGGACCGAGGCTGCGCGCGATCTCGGCGACCGTCCCGAGCGGGACCATCTGCCCGCCGCTCGCCCGCACCGAGTACTCGTCGAGGCTGTCGGTCCGGCGCCGGAAGGGCGCGTCGGCCTGCGCGTAGACCATGTACTGGTGGCCGAACCGCATGAACTGGTTGACGAAGCTCGAGCCGAGGAAGGTCTGGACCGTGGAGTAGACGTCTCCCGGGTTCAGGCCGAGGTTTCCGGCCTGGGTCTTCCCGACGCGGATCGTGACCTGCGGCACCGCGGCGCGCAGCGGCGTGAGGGCCATGCGGATCACGGGGTCGCGCGAGGCCTCCGCCACGATCCGGTCGGCGGCCGCCTGGAGGCGCACGAAGTCGTAGCTGCCGTCGGTCAGCTCGACCTGCATCTGGAAGCCCCCCGAGAGGCCGAGTCCCTGGATCGGGGGCGGGACGAGGAACATCGTGCGGGCGTCCTGGTACCGGGCGAGCCGGGCCGACATGTCCCGGTAGATGGACAGGAGGTTCTCGCCCTTGCCCTGCGCGCTCCAGTCCTTGAACATCAGGTAGAGGATCCCCGCGTTCGAGAGCGAGGCGTTGTTGTCGAGGGGCGACACGCCGCCGATCGCGATCGTGCGGTCCACCGCCGGGTTTTCCCGGCACAGGCGCGCGAGGGCGTCGAGGACCTTCTCCGTCCGCTCGAGGGAGGCGCCGTCCGGAAGCTGGACCGTGACCATGGCATAGCCCTGGTCCTCCGTCGGGATGAACCCGGTGGGGACGCGGGTCAGGCCCCAGCCGGCCAGCGCGATCAGCACCAGCGCGACCGCCGCCATCCTCCCGCTGCGCTCCACCATGAACCGGATCACCCGCACGTACCGCCGCTCCAGAGGCTCGTACACCGCGTT
>JAYRMU010000034.1:0-445135 GCA_041912555.1 Thermoanaerobaculia bacterium | reverse complement strand
CGCGGCCGGGACCGCGACGCTCGTGCCGCCCGGAAAGCTCCGGGCCCGCTCCCTCGGCGGCGCCGTCCGCGAGGCGCAGGCCGTCGCGGACGCGGTGGCCTGGACCCGCGACCTCGGCAACACCCCCGGCAACGACCTCGGTCCCCTGGACCTCGCCCGCGAGGCCAAGGCCCTGGCCGAGAAGCGCGGCTTCCGGCTCCGCGTCCTCGACAAGCGCGAGATCGAGAAGGAGAAGATGGGGGGCCTGCTCGGCGTCAACGCCGGCAGCGCCCGTCCGCCCGTGTTCCTCGTGGGCGAGCACGCGCCGCAGAAAGCCCGGGGGACCGCGGTCCTCGTCGGCAAGGGCATCACCTTCGATTCGGGCGGGATCTCGCTCAAGCCCTCGGCCGGAATGGGAGAGATGAAGTACGACATGATGGGCGCGGCGACGGTGTTCGCGTGCCTGGCCGCGGCAAAGGCCCTCGAGCTGCCCGTCCACGTGGTCGCGCTCGCGCCCGTCACGGAGAACATGCCGGGGGGCTCGGCCACGCGGCCCGGCGACATCCTGCGCATGCGCAGCGGCAAGACGGTCGAGGTGGACAACACCGACGCGGAGGGCCGCCTGGTCCTGGCGGACGCGCTGTCGTACGCCGGAAAGTTCCGGCCCGACGTCCTGCTCGACTACGCCACCCTGACCGGAGCGGTGGTCATCGCCCTCGGGAGCGAGTGCGCCGGCCTGATGACGCCCGACGACGGCCTCGCGGCCACGCTCGTGGCTTCCGGCGAGGCCACCGGGGAGCGCCTCTGGCGGCTGCCCGTCTGGGACGAGTACCGCGAGAACCTGAAGTCGGAATGGGCGGACATGCGCAACACGGGGGGGCGCGCGGCCGGAACCATCAACGGCGGCGTCTTCCTGAAGGAGTTCGTCCCCGAGGGCGTGCCCTGGGCCCACCTGGACGTCGCCGCGGTGGCGCACTCCGAGAAGGAGCAGAGCGGATGGCCGGCCGGCGCGAGCGGGTTCGGCGTCGCCCTGACGATCGACTTCCTGAAACGGCGATTCGGGAAGGCCGCGGCGCCCTCCGGGGCCTGAGGCGGCCGACGGGATCCGCAGGAACTGCGTTCTCGCGGGGTTTGCGTCGACGCATCCGGTGCCCGACGAGTTCCGGTCGGCGATCCCGATGGGACGGGTGTCCGAGCCCGAAGAGGTCGCGCGCGTGGCGGCCTTTCTTCTCTCGAGCGACGCGGGCTACATCACGGGGCAGAGCCTGCGCAGCGACGGCGGCCTGACCCGCTCCTTCTGACGGCCGCTCGCTACTTCTTCGGCGGCGGCGCCTTGAGCTGCGCCGCCACCGGAATCGACCGCGCCCCGTCGGCGCCGACCGAGCGCACGCCGAAGAAGCGGTTGTCGGTCGAGATCCCCTCGAGGACCGTTTCGCCGGCGGCGGGGACGAAGGCGTAGACCGACCAGCGGGCGTCGGTCGTCTCGCGCCACAGGATCTCGAAGCCCGCGCGCGCCGGGTCCGGGTCCGCCGTCCAGGCGACCTTCGCGTCGGGCGTGACGCCGCCCGAGACGACGACGTCGCGCGGGGCCGCCGGCGCCAGCGCGAGCTGCCGCAGGACTTCCGCGTTCACGCGGGCCACGTTGCCGAGGAACCGGAAGTCCAGGAACTTCGGCAGGTCGCCGTACTCGCGGCCGTCCTCGACCCGCGGGGTCTGGTGCTCGTGGTCGTAGTTCTCGAGCGGCTCGGTGAACCGGACGGCGGGCAGGCCGGCCTCGACGAAGGGCCGGTGGTCGCCGCCGCGCCCCAGGCGATCGAGGCGGAACACGAGGCGCACCGCCCCGGCGCCCCCGATCTCCTCGACAGCCCGGGCGAGGTCCCGCGAAGGGGAGTCGACGCCGTCGGGGCCCCCGCCGGAGAAGACGCGCACCCGGTGCGGGCCTCCCGGGGCCGGGTCGGCCCCGACGATGTCGTTGTCGAGGAAGCCGCCGATCGTGTCGCCGCGCTCGCGGAAGTAGGCGAGCAGGCGCGTTCCGCCGATGAGCCCCTGTTCCTCCCCGGAAAGGGCCGCGAAGACGAGGGTCGAGCGATACCGTCCGGGCGAGAGCAGGCGCGCGGCTTCGAGGACCACGGCCACGCCCGACGCGTCGTCGTCCGCGCCCGGCGCGTCGGTCGCCGGGTCCATGACGGAGGAGGGCATCGAGTCGAAATGTCCCGCGGCCAGGAAGACGGTCCTCGAAAGCGCGGGGTCCGTCCCGGGAAGGATCGCGAGGACGTTCTCGAATCGCGCGGGCGCGTCGCGGGTTCGCGGCGAGGCCGCCTCGAAGCGGTCCACGACGACCTGCAGGCGCCCGCCGGAGGCCTCGGAGAGACGGCGGTATCGGGCGAGGATCCGGTCCCGGGCGCAGCCGATCCCGCGCTTCGGGTCGTCCCAGGACGACAGCGAGTGCCGCGTGCCGCAGGCCACGAGCTCGGAGATCGTGTCGGCGAGCGCCTTCTCGTCCACGGCGCCGCGGGCGATCGCGGCGGCCGGGGCCTTCGGGGTGGCGCCGCCGGCGGGGCGTTCCGGAGGATCCTGCGCGAGGAGGCCGGCGGACACGGCGAGCGCGGCCGCGGCGAGTTTGACTCGCCCGGACCGCTTTGTTACGGTCCCCCGCACCATGCCGCTGCGCGATTTCAAGATCGGTCCCGTCGGCGAAGAAGTCTATCCCCGCTTCGTCGCCCGCCTTGCCGAGAAACTGGACGATCCGAAGCTCGACCGCAACCTCGTCGTGCGCGACGCGCTCGGGCAGCTCTACCTCGGACGGTCCGTCGACCACGACGCGGCGCTCGCCGACCCGGACCTGCCGCTCGCCACGAAGACGCTCATCGCTTCGTTCGACCCGCGCAACGCCACCCTCGAGGCCGAGTACTACCGCGAGATCGACCTCGCGAAATGGGCCCGCGTCAAGCCGCTGCTCTGGTTCTGGCAGATGTTCGACCACTCCCCGGTGGGGCGTAACGTGCGGCTGGGCACCCGGATGCGCTTCATGCTCGCGCAGCGGGTGTTCAAGAAGTGCGGGGAGCGCGTCCGCATCTTTCACGACGTCGAGTTCTCCTTCGGGTACAACCTGACGGTCGGCGACGGCGTCACGATCCACCGCAACGTGCTGATCGACGACCGGGGCGAGGTCGTCATCGGCGAAGACGCCTCGATCTCCGACTACGCCAACATCTACTCGCACTCGCACGCGATCGAAGATCTCCACGACGTCTCGCTCGCGAGGACCGAGATCGGCGCCCGCGCGCGCATCACCTACCACTCGGTCATCCTGTCCGGCGTGAAGGTCGCCAACGACGCCATCGTCGGATCGATGGGCGTGGCCTCCAAGCCCGTCGAGGCCGGGTGGATCGTCGGCGGCATCCCGGCCAAGCTGATCGCCCAGAAGAGCGTCAAGCCATAGGCCGCGGCCCGGAACGCGGGCGCGGGCCGCAGACGGTAGACTTCCCCCGATGCTGCGCCGCCTGACGATCAAGAACCTCGCGATCGTCGAGGAGCTCGACCTCGAGCTCGACGGGGGCCTGACCGTCATCACCGGCGAGACGGGCGCCGGCAAGTCCATCCTGGTCGACGCGCTGGCCCTCCTCGCGGGCGGACGGGGCTCGGCCGAGCTCGTGCGCCAGGGCGCCTCACGCCTGGCGGTCGGGGGCGAGTTCGAGGCCGACGCGGAGGTCCGGGCGGAGCTCTCGCGCGCCGGGCTGCCCGAGGGCGAGATCGTGCTGCTGCGGCGCGAGCTCACGGCCGACGGGAAGGGGCGCGCCTTCGTCGAGGACGAGGCGGCGCCCGTCCGAACGCTCGCGCGGATCGGAGACCGCCTGGTCGCGATCCTGGGGCAGAGCTCCGAACAGGAGCTCGTCGATCCCGGCGCCGCGCTCGAGCTTCTCGACGCCTTCGCGAAGGCCGACGACGAGCGTGCCGCCGTGGCGGCCGCCGCGGCGCGCTGGCGGGAGGCGAAGGAGAAGCGCGAGGGCCTGGAGGCGTCGCGGCGGGAGCGCGGGGAGCGCCTCGAGATGCTCGAGTTCCAGATCCGCGAGATCGAGAGCGTCTCCCCCGAGGAGCGCGAAGAGACGGAGCTGCCCGCCGAGCGCGACCGGCTTCTCCACGCCGACCGGATCCGCCGGGCCGGCGAGGCCGCGCTCGACGCCCTCTCGGAGGGAGAGGGCTCCGCCGCGGACCGGATGGGCGAGGCCTCGCGCGCCTTCGCGGAGCTCGCGGCGATCGATCCCCGGGAACGCGCGCACCTCGACGAGGCGGAGGAGCTCAAGCGGAGGATCGCGGACCTGGCCGCCGCCGCCCGGGACGCCGCCGGGGCTCTCGAATCGGATCCCGATCGCCTGACCGCGCTCGAGTCGCGCCTCGAGGCGATCGCCCGACTCCGTCGAAAGCACGGCGCCACGGTCGCCGAGATCCTGGGCCGCCTCGCGGCCCTCAAGGCCGAGCACGCGGAGCTCGCGAACATCGGCGACGCGCTCGAGCGGCGGGCGCGGGACGAGGAGGACGCCCGCAAGGCCTACCGCCAGGCCGCGGGGGCGCTGTCGGCGAAGCGAGCCGCGGCCGCGGCGCGCTTCTCGTCGGCGGTCGAAAAGGAGCTGCGGGGACTCGCGCTCGAGAAGGCGCGGCTCCGGGTCGCGCTCTCGGCGGTCTCCGACGACGCTCCGCGGACGCTCGGGGCCGAGACCGCCTCCTTCCTCTTCGCGCCCAACCCGGGCGAGCCCGAAAAGCCGCTGGAGAAGATCGCTTCCGGCGGCGAGCTCTCCCGCCTCCAGCTCGCGATCCGCTCGGTCGCCGCCGTCCGGCGCGGCCGCGGGCGCACGCTGGTCTTCGACGAGGTGGACGCGGGCGTGGGCGGCCGCGTCGCGGAGGTCGTCGGGCTGAAGCTGCGGGACCTCGCCGCGCGCGACCAGGTCCTCTGCGTGACGCACGTGCCCCAGATCGCGGCCCTCGCCGACCGGCACTTCCTGGCCGAGAAGCACGAGGCGCGCGGCCGGACGGTCGCCTCGGTGCGTCTGCTCGAGGGGAAGGACCGGGTGGCCGAGATCGCGCGGATGCTCGCCGGCGAGAAGGTCCCCGAGACCGCTCTCAAGCACGCGCGGACGCTGCTCGAAGGCGCCGCGCGATGAGCGAGCGCCACTCGCGGTCGATCCTGTTCGAGGGCATCGGCCCGGAAGGGCAGGAGCGGATGGGCCGTTTCGCGGTGGCCTTCGTCGGCGTCGGCGCCGTGGGAGCCGCGGCCGCGGAGATGGCGGTGCGGGCGGGGTTCGGCCGGATCACGCTGATCGACCGCGACGTCGTGGAGCCCTCGAACCTCTCGCGCCAGTTTCTCTTCGACGCCGAGGACGCCGCCCGCGTCGTCCCCAAGGCCACGGCCGCCGCCGCCCGGCTGGCGGCCATCGACCCGTCCGTGCCGGCGCGGGCGGTCGTGGCGGATCTCGACCACCGCAACGCCGCGGCGCTGCTCGGCGGGCACGACCTCCTGTTCGACGGCTCGGACAACTTCGAGACGCGCCTGCTCGTCTCCGACGCGGCGCGGTCTCTCGGTCTTCCCTCGGTCTACGCCGCGTGCGTCGGCGAAGAGGGCCGCGTCGCCCTCTCCCTGCCCGGCGCGACGCCGTGCCTGCGCTGCTACCTCGAGGCCCTGCCGCCGGCCGGGTCGGGGCCGACCTGCGACACGGCCGGCGTCGTTCCGACGCTGCCGCCGCTCGTGGCGGCCCTCGCGATGACGGAGGTCGCGAGGCTGGCGTGCGGCGCGGCCCCGTCGCGGGGGCTCCTGACGCTGACCGTCTGGTCCGGCGGGTTCCGCTCGCGGCGGCTCTTCGAGCAGGCGCGGCCGTCGGCCGCGTGCCCCGTCTGCTCGGGCCGCCGGTTCCCGGCGCTCGAGGGCGAGGGCGCCGCGGAAACGGTCAAGCTGTGCGGGAGGCAGTCCGTGCAGATCACGCCGCCCGGCCGCGCGCGCCCCGATTTCGAGCTCCTCGAGAGACGCCTGGCGCCCCTCGGGCGCGTCCGCCGCTCGCCGCAGCTGCTCAACGCCGACATCGAGGACCTGAGCCTGACGGTGTTCCCCGACGGGCGCTGCGTCGTTCGCGGCACGGACGACCCCGCAAGGGCGCGCGTCTATTACGACCGCTACGTCGGGAGCTGACCCGTGAAGCGCATTCCGATCGACGGCCTGATCGGCCATGCGGAGGCCCTCGCCGAGGTCGGCGACGCGCTGCGCGCCGGAGGAGTCGTCGCGATCCCGACCGAGAGCTCCTACGGTTTGGCGGCCGACCCCCGGAGCGAACGGGGAGTGCGGAGGGTCATGGAGCTCAAAGGGCGCGAGGCGGAAAAAGCGCTCCTGGTTCTCTTCGCCGAACGTCCCCAGCTCGCCTCGCTCGGCATCGCCGCCTCCCCGGGCGTGCTCGACCGCTTCCTGGCTCTCTGGCCGGCGCCCCTGACCGTGATCCTGCCCCTGGCCGAACCGCTTCCGGCTTCCCGCGGCGTCGCGAACCTGGCGGTGCGGATTCCGGCGCACGCCAGGCTGCGCGCCCTGCTCGCCGGCGTCGGCCCCGTGACGGGCACGAGCCTCAATCGCTCCGGGCAGGCGCCGTGCCTCGATCCCGACGAGGCCGCGAGGCTGTTCGAGGGAGAGGTCGACCTGCTCGTGGACGGCGGCGTGACGCCGGGCGGCGCGCCCTCGACCCTGCTCGACGCGACCGTCGATCCGCCGCGCGTGCTGCGGTCCGGCGCGTTCCCGTGGCCCCCGGCCGCGGCCTGATTCCATGTAAAATTGCCCGCTTTTATGGGCATCCTCAGGGAATACGCCGGCAAGCGCCCGACGCTCGGGTCGCGGGTCTACCTCGCCGAGACGGCGGCGGTGATCGGGGACGTCGTCCTCGGCGACGACGTGTCCGTCTGGTACAACTCGGTCGTTCGCGGCGACTGCCACTTCATCCGCATCGGCGCGCGGACGAACATCCAGGACAACTGCACGATCCACGTCACCCAGGGCACGCACCCGACGATCCTGGACGAGGAAGTGACGCTCGGGCACGGCGCCATCGTTCACGGGGCGACGGTCCGGCGCGGGGCCCTCATCGGCATCCGGGCGACCGTGATGGACGGCGCCGAGGTGGGGGAGTCGGCCTTCGTCGGCGCCGGGGCTCTCGTGACGCCCCGGACGATCGTCCCGCCGCGGACCCTCTGGCTCGGCGCTCCCGCGCGGCAGGTCCGCGTCCTTTCGGACGCCGAGGTCGAGGATCTGCGGCACTACCACCGCAACTACCTCGGCTACAAGGAAGAGTACTTCCGGGTCGACGGGACGTGGGCCCGATGACGGCCCGCCTCAAGGCGCCGAAGGGGACCCACGACCTCTTTCCGCACGACGCCGAGAAGTTCGCGGCGGTGGAGGCGGCGGCCCGGCGCGTCTTCGGGTCCTACGGCTACGGCGAGATCCGGACGCCGATCTTCGAGGCGACGGAGCTCTTCGCGCGCTCGGTCGGGGAGACGACCGACATCGTCCACAAGGAGATGTACACGTTCCCCGACCGCAAGGGCCGCTCCCTGACGCTGAGGCCCGAGAACACGGCGGGCGTGGTGCGTGCCCTCGTCGAAAAGGGGATCCAGGAGATTCCCCGGCCGATCCGACTCTGGTACACGGGTCCGCAATTCCGGTACGAGCAGCCGCAGGCGGGCCGCTACCGCGAGTTCCGGCAGATCGGCGTCGAACTGCTCGGAGTGCCGTCCGCGGCCGGAGACGCCGAGGTCCTCGGGATGCTGTTCGAGTTCCTCCACGCGCTCGGCTTCTCCGACGCCGTCGCGACGATCAACTGCATTCCGAAGGGACCGGCGCGCGCCGCGTTCTCGAAGGCCCTGCAGGATCACGTGCGGCCGCACGCAGGGAGCCTCGGGGCCGAGGACCGCAAGCGCCTGGACGAAAACCCGCTGCGCCTCTTCGACTCGAAGGACCCGGAGACCCGCAGGGTCCTCGAGGGGGCCCCGGCGACGCTCGACTTTCTCGACGAGGGATCGCGGGCGCATCACGAGGAGCTCAAGCGTCTCCTGCCCGCGGCGGGCGTCGCGTTCCGGGAGAGCGCGGGCATCGTGCGGGGGATCGACTACTACACGCTGACCGTGTTCGAGGTCGCCTCGGAGCGGCTGGGCGCCCAGAACGCCCTTCTCGGCGGCGGCCGGTACGACGACCTCGTCGCGGAGCTCGGCGGGCCGCCGACGGCGGCCGTCGGCTTCGCGATCGGCGAGGACCGGCTGGTCGAGGCGATGACGGCCGACGCGCGAGGGCCCCGCACGCTGTTCGCCGTCGTTCCCGACGGCCCCGGCGAGTTCGTCTACGCCCTCGCGGTCGCCGACGAGATCCGGCGGCTGCTTCCGGCGACGGTCGTCGAGACCGACCTGACGGGCCGCGGGATCGCGAAGGGGCTCGGGCGCGCCGGCCAGGTGGCGGCCGATGCCTCGAAACACGCGTTTCGGATCGAGCGAGTGCAGGCGGTGCTCCTGGGTTCCCGGGAGCGGGAAGGCGAGACCGTGACGATGAAGGACCTGTCCACAGGAGCCCAGGAGACGTTCCCGCGCCGGCAGCTGGCCGAGCGCCTGGCGGGGAGGGAGCGATGAACGCCGCGCGTCAGCCGGCCGGAGCGCTGCGCGCGGCCGACGCCGGGCGCAGCGTCCTGCTGAAGGGCTGGGTCGCGCGCCGCCGCGATCTCGGGGAGCTCATCTTCCTGACGATCCGCGACCGGAGCGGGCTCGTCCAGGTCGTCTTCGACCGGGCGCGCTGCCCGGGCGCCGCGGTCGACGCGGCCTCCGACGCCCGGAGCGAAGACGTCGTCGCGATCCGCGGCGAGGTCGTGCTGCGCAGCGAAGCCCAGCGCAACCGCGAGCTCCCGACGGGCGAGGTCGAGGTCCTCGCCGGGGAGCTCGAGTTCCTCGCGCGCTCGGAGACGCCTCCGTTCAGCGTGGAGGACCGCACGAACGCGACCGAGGAGCTGCGCCTCGAGTACCGCTACCTCGACCTGCGCCGGCCCGTGATGCAGAAGAACTTCGTGCTGCGCGACGAGATCGCGTTCCGCGTCCGAAAGGTGCTCCACGAGCGGGGGTTCCTCGAGGTCGAGACGCCGATGCTCACGCGCTCGACCCCCGAGGGGGCGCGGGATTTCCTGGTGCCCTCGCGGGTGCACCGGGGACAGTGGTACGCGCTGCCCCAGTCGCCCCAGCTCTTCAAGCAGATCCTGATGATGTCGGGATTCGAGAGGTACTTCCAGATCGCCCGCTGCTTCCGCGACGAGGACCTGAGGGCCGACCGGCAGTTCGAGTTCACGCAGATCGACCTCGAGATCTCCTTTCCCACCGAGGAGGACGTGTTCGACACGGTCGAGGCGTTCCTCGTCGAGGCCTTCGCCGCGGCGAACATCGCGGTCGCCCGGCCCTTCCGCCGCCTGACTTTCCGGGAGGCGATGGACCGGTACGGCACCGACCGCCCGGACCTCCGATACGACCTCTTCCTCTGCGACCTCTCGGAGGCGGCCGCCGGCAGCGGTTTCGCGCCGTTCGAAAAGGCCCTCGGCTCGGGAGGGACCGTTCGGGGCCTGCGCGTTCCCGGCGGGGCGGGCTTCTCCCGCAAGCGGCTCGACGAGCTGACCGAGAAGGCGCGCGAGCACGGGGCCGGCGGGCTGCTCTGGATCAAGAAGGCGGGCGGCGAGGTGACCTCCCCGGCGAAGAAGGGTCTTTCCGAGGCGCACTTCGAGCGGATCCTCTCCCGCGCGGAGCTGGCCGACGGGGACCTCCTGCTCATCGTGGCCGACCGCGAGAAGGCGGCCTTCGCCGCGCTCGCCGCGCTGCGGGCCGAGGCCGCCCGGGAGCTCAAGCTCGTGGACGAGTCGCGCTACGTGTTCTGCTGGGTCACGGAGTTTCCCCTCCTCGGCTTCGACGAGGAGAGCAAGCAGTGGTTTCCGATGAACCATCCCTTCACCGGCCCGCGCGAGGAGGACCTCGACCGGCTCGAGTCGGACCCCGGCAGCGTCCGGGCCCGCGCCTACGACGTCGTCGTCAACGGGTGGGAGCTCGGGTCGGGCTCGATCCGGATCCATCGCGGTGACCTCCAGGAGCGCGTCTTCCGGGTGCTCGGCATCGGCGAGGCCGAGGGCCGCGAGCGGTTTGGTTTTCTGCTCGAAGCCCTCAAGTACGGGGCGCCGCCCCACGGCGGCATCGCCCTCGGCCTCGACCGCATCTGCGCGATCGCGGCCGGGGCGACGTCGCTGCGCGACGTGATCGCGTTTCCCAAGACGACCTCCGGCATCGACCTGATGACGAAGGCCCCGGCGGCCGTCTTTCCGGACCAGCTCCGGGAGCTGGGCTTCGAGCCGCCCGCCCCCCGCGAGCGGTGAGCGCCGCCGCTCCCGAGCGCATCCCGGTCGGCGGAGGCCCGTCGGAGAGCATCGCCTGGGTCGGCGCCGGCCTCCTGCGGGAGGCGGACCGCTACCTGGTCTCGCCTTCGGGGCGCTTCCTGCTCGCCGTGTCGCCGGCCGCGCGGGCCGCGGCCGAGCCGGTGCGGCGGGCGCTCGGCGAGCGCGTGCTCCGCGAGGTCGCGGTCGACGACGGCGAGGCCGCCAAGACGCTCGACGGCGTGGCCCGCGTCGCGGATGCGGCCCTCGAGGCCGGCGTGCGCCGGGACGACGCCTTCGTCGCGGTGGGCGGCGGCGTGCTGACCGACCTCGTGGGGTTCGCCGCCGCGGTTCTCCTGCGCGGCGTGGCGTGGAACGCCGTGCCGACGACGACGGCGGGGATGGCCGACGCGGCGATCGGCGGAAAGACGGGCGTCAACCACCGCCTCGGCAAGAACCTGATCGGCGCCTTCCACCCGCCGGCGGCGATCCTGGTGGATCCGGCCGCCCTGGCGACGCTCCCGGACCGCGACTTCCGGGCCGGCCTCGTCGAAGCCTACAAGGACGCCTGGATCGGCGACGCGGATCTCGCGAGCCAGGCGGCCGCGCGGCTGCCCGCGATCCTCGCCCGCGAGGAGGGGCCCCTGCTCGACCTGCTGGCCGGCTCGGTCCGCGTCAAGGCCGCGATCGTGGGCGCCGACCTCCACGAGGGCGGACGGCGGCGCCTCCTCAACTTCGGCCACACGCTCGGCCACGCGATCGAGGCCGCCTCCGGATTCGGCGGCCTGCGCCACGGCGAAGCGGTGGCCTGGGGCATCGCGGCGGCGGTGGACATCTCGCGCCGCCGGGCGGGCTTGTCGGGGGCGGACGCCGCCGCGGTGCGCGGCGTGCTCGCGGGGCTCGGCCCGTTTCCCGAGCCCGAGCGGCGGCCGGACCGCCTGGCTCCGTTTCTTTCCCGCGACAAGAAGTCGACCGCGCGCGGACTGGCCTCGGTCCTCCTGCCGGCGATCGGGACCGCCGTGGTGGACGAGGGCGTGCCGGCGGAGGAGTGGCTCGAGGCAGCGGCTATAATGTCGTTATCGTGAGTGGGCGTTCCGGTCGCCGTCGGATCCGCCTCTTCGTCCTTCTTTCCGGCGCCCTGATTCTCGCCTCCCTGATCCCCCTGGCCGTCGCCGAGGCCGTCCTCATCCGGCGCAACCGGCGGACGCTCGAGACCCTCGAGGAGAAGTACCTGACGCGGTCGTCGGCGGCGATCGCCGACCACATCGCGAACTACTACGCGGCGGCGGGCCAACAGCTCACGAAGGCCGCCGACGCCATCCACCTGGCCGTGCAGCTGACCGGAAAGGACCCGTTCGGATCCTCCGACGGCCCCGAGATCCTGGGATCCGTCCTGGCGGGCCAGGCGCAGCTGGCCGCCCTCCGCGGCGTCAACCTCGAGGGGCGGGGCAGCTTCGTCGGCCCCGACCTGCGTTCGGCGGACATGGACTTCGAGTTCCGAAAGGGATTCGAGTCCGCGCGCGACGGGGTGCGCTACGAGGGCAGCCCCTTTCCGGTCCCCGAGCTCGGGGCCGTCGCGGTCCTCGCCCAGCCCGTTCTCGACGCAAAGGGAGCGCGCATCGGGGTCGTCGAGGCGCTGGTTTCCTGGCAGCCGATCCTGCGGGAATTCCAGGACGAGGCGCGGCGGGAGGTGCGGGCGACGCTCGTGGACCGGCAGGGCAAGATCCTCTTTCCCCCCGCCTCGGGCGGGCGGGGCCCGGCGCATCCGTCCTCCCTCGTCGCCGACTTCGTCCGGTTTCCGGCCCGGGTGACCCGGTCCGAGGCGAGCGCCACGGGGGACGTCCTCGCTTCGATCGCCCCGGTGGGCGATCCGCCGTGGGGCGTCCTGGTCGAGCGCGACCGCGACATCGCCTTCGCGTCGGTGGACCGGATGGTCCGCGACACGCTGCTGTGGAGCGCCGCCTGCCTCGCGGGCGCGCTCGCCCTCGGTCTTCTCTTCGCGCGGCGGCTGTCGCGGCCGATCGCCCAGCTCGCCGAATCCACCCGCGCGGTCGCCCAGGGCCAGTACGGGGCGAGCGTGGAGGTCACGGGGACGGCCGAGATCGCCGACCTCTCGGAGAACTTCAACGTCATGAGCACGTCGATCCGCGACGCGTTCGAGAAGGTGCAAAAGGCGGCTCGGGAGAACCAGGAGCTGTTCATCTCCTCGATCCGGGCGCTGGCGGCGGCGATCGACGCGAAGGACCCCTACACCCGCGGGCACTCCGAGCGGGTCGCCCGCTATTCCTCGGCGATCGCCCGGGAGATGGGGCTGCCGTCCGAGGACGCGCGCAAGGTGCGCCTGTCCGCGTTGCTCCACGACGTCGGCAAGATCGGCGTGGACGACCGGATCATCCGCAAGCCCACGGCTCTGACCGACGAGGAGTTCGAGCTCATGAAGGCGCACCCGGTCAAGGGCGCCGCAATCATGGAGACAATTCCCCAGCTGGCCGATATCATCCCGGGAATGAAGTACCACCACGAGAAGTGGGAGGGAGGCGGCTATCCCGACGGCCTGAAGGGGGAGCAGATTCCCCTCCAGGCGCGGATCGTCGCGGTCGCGGACGCGTTCGACGCGATGACGACGACGCGCCCCTACCAGAAGGCGATGGAAGTGTCCTACGTCCTGGAGCGGCTCCGGGAGATGTCCTCGAAGCGGTTCGACGGCGCGGTCGTCGAGGCTCTCGCGCGGTCCCACGCCAAGGGCGAGCTGGTTCCCGCCGACGCGAACGCCGCGGCCCGCGCCCCGCAGGCGGCGGCTCGATGACGAGACGCGGCGCGGCGGCGTGGGCGGGAGTCCTCCTCCTGCTCGCGGCGGGTTGCACGAAGACCAAGCCGAAGACGTCGGCCGAGCTGCTGCTCAACGAGCGCATGGCGCAGGTGCTCCTGCGCGACGGAAGGCCCGTGGAGGCCGAAAAGGCGTTCCGGGAATGCCTCCGGGACGACCCGAAGAACTCCGAGGTGCTCGACGGCCTCGGCGTGGCCCTCCTCATGCAGACGCGCTACAAGGACTCGATCGTTCCCTTCGACAAGGCCGTCTCGATCGCGCCCGAGAGCGGATCCATCCGGAACAACCGTGGGGTCGCGCTGATGGAGCTCGGCCAGTTCAAGGCCGCGCAGGAGGACTTCGCGGTCGCCGCCGCCTCGCAGAACCCGGACGACCGGCTTTCGGCGACCATCAACCTCGGGCGCCTGTTTCAGCGCCAGGGCGATTACAAGCTGGCCGAGGATCAGTTCAGCGCCGCGATCGCCCGCGAGCCCAAGGCCTACGCCGCCTTCCTCGGCCGGGCCGTGGCGCGCGAGTCCGCGGGGAACCTCGAGGGCGCGGCCGAGGACTTTCTCTCCGCCGTGAAGCTCGACCCGACCAACGCCGACGCCAACCTGCGGCTGGGCATGGTGCTCGTCTCGATGCACAAGCCGGATCTCGGCAAGCGATACCTGCAGCGGGCCGTGGACCTCGACCCCGCGGGCGACATGGGCGCCAAGGCGCGCCTGCTGCTCGAGAACCTGGCCCTGAAGGCCCAGTAGGCCCGCGGCCCGGGCGCGCCGCCGGGGTCGGGCGCCGCGCGTTCCGCGGCCCGCCTTACGGTATCTTCCCCCTTCCGATGACCGACGATCCGAACCAGGAAGCCCCCGCGCCGGCCCGCGCCCGCGGCGGCTTCTTCGCCAAGGTGCGCCGCGGCCTCTTCATGACCCACACCGAGATCCTCGAGAAGCTCGGGACGGCGGTCAAACAGGGGCTGGGCTTCGACGAGTCGGTCCTCGAGTCTCTCGAGGAGGCGCTCGTCGCCGCCGACGTGGGCGCCGAGACGGCGGCGGCCCTGACCGACGCCGTCCGGGCGCGGGCGGGAGGCTCCGAGCGCAAGGACCTGGAGGCCCTG
Organism: Thermoanaerobaculia bacterium; assembly: GCA_041912555.1. Lineage (GTDB taxonomy): Bacteria > Acidobacteriota > Thermoanaerobaculia > UBA5066 > Gp7-AA6 > DAHUXD01. The sequence goes on along the minus strand of JAYRMU010000034.1, from coordinate 430,827 downwards.
AGGGAGATGCTGCGCGAGGAGATCGAACGCCTCCTGGCGTCCGCTCCGAGGCCGGCCGGGCGCGCGGACGTTCCGCTCTTCGTGACGTTTCTCGTCGGCGTGAACGGGTCCGGGAAGACGACCACGACGGCCAAGCTCGCGGCGCGCGAGAAGGCGGCCGGCCGTCCGGTCCTGCTCGCGGCCGCCGACACGTTCCGCGCCGGGGCGATCGAGCAGCTCCAGACCTGGGCCGATCGCCTCGGCCTGCCGGTCGTGCGGCACCGGGAGGGCGCGGACCCCTCGGCCGTGCTGTTCGACGCACTGACCGCGGCGAAGGCGCGCGGTACGGCCACGCTGCTGGTCGACACGGCGGGACGCCTGCACACGAAGAAGAACCTGATGGACGAGCTCGCCAAGATGCGCCGGATCGCGGCGCGGGAAGTGCCGGGCGCCCCCCACGAGACGTTGCTCGTCATCGAGGCGACGACGGGGGCCAACGGGCTCGCCCAGGCCCGGCGGTTCGTGGAGGCGGGCGGGGCCACCGGCGTCGTCCTGACGAAGCTCGACGGGAGCGCGAAGGGCGGGATCGTGCTCGCGATCTACCGCGAGCTGAAGCTCCCGGTCTTCTACGTCGGCGTCGGCGAGGCCGTGGACGACCTCGTGCCGTTCGATCCGTCCGAATATGCGAAGGCGCTGCTCGGCGACGATGCCGCGCACTGACCTCGCGTGGCTCGGCCGCGCCCTGGACCTCGCCGAGAAGGGCCGCTGCACGGTTTCGCCGAACCCGATGGTGGGGGCCGTCGTCGTGCGCGGCGGGCGCGCCGTGGGAGAGGGGTTTCACCGGAGGGCGGGAGGCCCGCACGCCGAAGTCGCGGCGCTCGGGGCGGCCGGGGCCGCGGCGCGCGGCGCCGACCTGTACCTGACCCTGGAGCCGTGCGTGCACCAGGGTCGCACGCCCCCGTGCGCCCCGGCGGTGATCGCCTCCGGCGTGCGGCGGGTCGTCGTCGCGGCGACCGACCCGAATCCCCTCGTCGCGGGGCGCGGCGTGGCGGCCCTGCGCAGGGCGGGGGTGGAGGTGGAGCTCGCCCCGGCGGAGTGGCGCCGCCGCGCCGTCGAGCAGAACGAAAAATTCCGGGCCTGGATCGCCGGCGGCCGCCCCTTCGTCCTCGCGAAATGGGCCTCGACGCTGGACGGCCGGATCGCCTCGTCGAAGCGCGAGAGCCGCTGGATCACCGGCGAGGCCGCGCGGCGCCGGGGGCTTCTTCTGCGCGAGGAATACGACGCGGTCCTCGTCGGAGCGGGCACGGTGCGGGCCGACGACCCCCGCCTCACGCGGCGGCTCGGGAAGGCCGGCGGGAGGCCCCACTGGCGATGCGTGCTCGACGGACGGCTGCGGGTGCCGGAGACGGCGCGCGTCTTCCGGGGCCCGGGCGAGCGGCTCGTCGTGACGGCCGCGGACGCGTCGCATCCCAAGGCGCGCCGGCTGGCCCGGCGCGGGATCCACGTGTGGTCGCTGCCCGGCCGCGGGGCGGGGCGCGTGGACCTTGCCCGCCTGCTCGCCGAGCTCTCGCGGCACGGCGTCGCGAGCCTGATGGTCGAAGGCGGGGCGGAGACGCTCGCGGCGTTCGTCGCGGCGGGGCTCGTGGACCGGGTCGCGGCGTTTCTCGCGCCGCGCCTGCTCGGAGGCGTCCGCGCGCCGGGAGCCCTGGGGGGCGCCGGAGCGGCGCTCGGCCGGACCCCCTGGTTGCGCGGCGAGCGGATCGAGCGCGTGGGCCGGGACCTGCTGGTGACCGGCCGTCTCGCTTAGACTGCGGACGATGTTCACGGGAATCGTCGCCGGCATGGGCCGGGTCTCCGAGGTCGAGAAGCGGGACGGCGGGCTGCGCCTCACGATCGCTCTGCCGCCTCGCTTCGGCCGCCTGGCCCCCGGGGAAAGCGTCGCGGTCGCCGGCGTCTGCCTCACCGCGCTCGGCGGGGGCCGCCGGCTCGTGGCCGACCTGTCGCGCGAGACGCTGCGCCGCTCGCGCCTCGGCCGCCTGTGGCCGGGCGATCTCGTCAACCTCGAACGCGCCCTGCGCTGGGGAGACCGCCTCTCGGGCCACTTCGTGATGGGCCACGTGGACGGCATCGCGAAGCTCGTCCGCGTCCGCCCGTCCGGCAATTCGTGGACCTTCACCTTCTCGGTCCCGGCCGGGTTCTCGCGGCTCGTCGTGACGAAGGGGTCGATCGCCCTCGACGGCGTGAGCCTGACGGTCGCGGCCCGCCGCCGGGGCGCGTTCGACGTCGCCGTGATCCCGGAGACGCACCGGCGCACGACGCTCGGCCGCTCGAAGCCGGGAGACGCGATCCATTTCGAGGCGGACGTCTTCGCGCGCTACGGGCGCGCGGGGGCGCTGCGCCGTGTCCGCCCGCGCGCTCGCCGGGCATGATCGTCTTCGAGACCGCGGCCGCGCCCGCCGTGCGCCCGGGCGAGGCCCTCGTCGCCGGCCGCCGGCTGGCCGGGCGCCTGCTTCCCTACGGCGCCGAGGCGGCGACTGCGCCGTTCCGGTTCGACCCGGTCGAGCGCCGATTCCTGCTCGGGCGGGCCGAGGCGACCGTCTTCGTGGGGCCGAGCGAGCCCGCCCCGTGGAGCGAAGCGCTCGGGAGGCTGGCGTCCGGGCCGGTCCTCGTGGGCCCGTGCTCGCCGGCCGAGAGCGTGCGCGGCGCCTACCGGGCGGCCGCCACGGCGGCTCTCTCGAGCGGAAGGCCCGTCTACCTTCTCGACCCCGAGCCCGAGGGCATCCCCGAGGACGCCGACCGCGCGGCGGTCGTTCTGTGCTCGTGGCGGCCGGGCCGGGCCGAGGCCGCCTTCCCCGGCCTCGCCGTGTCGCGTGCGGCGGGTCTGCGCGCCGCGGCCCTCTTTCCCTTCCTTCCGGGCTGGACGGGAGAGCCCGCGGAAATCGAGGCCCTCGCCGCGGCCGCGAAGGCGGCCGGAGCGGTTTCGCTGACGGGCATCGCCCCGGCGCTGGACGGGGAAGGGCGCCGGGGCATCGTCGAAGCCCGCTCGGCCGCCGATCCGGCCGCCGCCGACGGGTTCTTCGACCTGGTGCATCACGGGGACTGGAGCGAGCGCCTCGGAGCCAGGCTCGCCGGCGTTCGGGCGGTGGCGGCGGCTCGCGGGCTCGGGGTCATCCCGCCGCGTCCCGTGGGCCGGGGCGAACGCCCGGGCAACGCCGCGGCTTCGGCGCGTCTCGAGGAGCTCGCGGAGGAGCACGAGGCGCAGGAGCACCGTGCCGCGCTCCTCCACGCCGCCGTCCGCTGGATCGACGACGCGAGCCGCGATCTGGCCGCGGTCGCCCGCGAGGGCAACTTCCGAAAGGTCTTCCCGTTCGGAGCGGACGCCGCGGAGGCCGCGGAGGGCGCGTTCCGGGAGCCGCGGTGAGGGAGGACCGGGCGGGGCTCTACGTCCACCTGCCGTACTGCGCCTCCCGGTGCGCGTACTGCGCCTTCGTGGTGACGACGGAGGGGGCGAGCCGCGATCGCTACCTCGTCGCCCTCGAGAGAGAGGCCGCCCTCCTCGCGCCGGAAGCCGCCGCGGCCGCCTTCGACTCGATCTACCTGGGAGGGGGGACGCCTTCGCTGCTGCCCCCGGGCTCGGTCGCGCGGCTGCTGCAGGCGCTGCGGTCCCGTTTCGACGTGGCAGAGGGCGCCGAGGTGACCCTCGAGGCGAACCCCGAAGACGTGACGCCGGGCGCCGTCGCGGCGTGGCGCGACGCCGGGATCAACCGCGTTTCCGCGGGGGTCCAGTCGCTCGCGGACGCGGAGCTGGCGGCCGTCGGCCGGCGTCACGACGCGGCCGGCGCGCGCGCGGCCCTCGCGGCCCTCGCCGGATCGGGCCTTTCGATCTCGGGCGATCTCATCCTGGGTCTCCCGAACCAGACCCCGGAGAGCTTTCGCGCGAGCGTGGCCGGCCTCGCCGACGCCGGCGTGGATCACGTTTCGGTCTATCTCCTCGAGACCGAGAAATCGAAGACGATCGAGGAGGACCGCCGCCGGAGCCCCGAGCGCTACCTCCCGGACGACGCGCAGGCGGATCTCTGGCTGGAGATGGGGGAGCTCCTGTCCTCCCGGGGGCTGGCGCACTACGAGATCTCGAACTGGGCCCGCCCCGGCCGCGAGGCCCGCCACAACGTGAAGTACTGGACGCGGGCGCCCACGCTCGGGCTCGGCGTCTCCGCGCACGAGCTCTGGGGTGGCCGCCGGCGGGCCAACGTCTCGAACCTGGATCAGTACGTCGATTCCCTGGCCGCGGGGCGGCGTCCGCTCGCCTTCGACCTGCCGGTGGAAGCGCCCGAAGCCGCGCGCGAGGAGATCTTTCTCGGCCTGCGCCTGGCGGCGGGAGTGGCCGCCGGGAAGCTCGAGGCCTTCGTCGCGGCCACGGAGGACGTGCGGCTGTGGAACGACTACGAAGCCTGGCTCGAGGAGGGCATCCTCCAGCGAGCCGGCGGCCGGGTTCGGTTCTCCGAGCGGGGGTACCTCGTCTCGACCGAGGTGCTGGCCCGGTTCGTCTGATCGGTCCCAGGCTCCTCGGAATCGCGAGCGGGGCGGGCCCGAAAGCAGGAGGCCCGGCATCGAGCCGGGCCTCGGGACGGAGCGCGGGGCGGTCTCCCTAGATGAAGAGCGGCGCCAGGACCAGCGTGATCGTCGCGAGCAGCTTGATGAGCACGTGGAGAGACGGTCCGGCGGTGTCCTTGAAGGGATCGCCGACCGTGTCGCCGACGACGGCTGCCTTGTGGGTGGGGGAACCCTTTCCGCCGTAGGCCCCCGTCTCGATGTACTTCTTGGCGTTGTCCCACGCGCCGCCCCCGTTGTTGAGGAACGTCGCCATGACGATGCCGGCGATGGTGCCGACCATGAGCAGCGAGGCCACGGCCTCGGCGCCCACGCCGAACTGCTTGAAGATGAGGCCGACGACGATCGGCGTCCCGACGGCGACGAGACCCGGCGCGATCATCTGCCGCAGCGCGCCGCGGGTCACGATGTCCACCGTGCGGCCGTAGTCCGGCTTCTCGGTGCCCTGCATGATGCCCGGGTGCTCCTTGAACTGCGCGCGGACGTCCTGGATGACGACGTAGGCGGCCTTGCCGACGGCCTTGATTGCGAGGCCGGAGAAGAAGAAGACGAGCATCGCGCCGATCAGGGCCCCGACGAAGACCTCGGGCTTGGCCAGGTTGACCGACGTCAGCTCGGCGCCGTAGTTCTTGAGCTCGTCCAGGTACGCCGAGAAGAGCAGGAAGGCGGCGAGGGCGGCCGATCCGATCGCATAGCCCTTCGTCAGGGCCTTGGTGGTGTTGCCCACCGCGTCCAGGCGGTCCGTCTTCTTCCGGATCTCCTCGGGCTGCTTCGACATCTCGACGATGCCGCCGGCGTTGTCGGTGATCGGGCCGAAGGTGTCCATCGCGAGGATGTACGCTGCGGTTCCCAGCATGCCCATCGTGGCCACCGCGGTCCCGAAGAGGCCGCCGCCCGGCAGGGCCGCAGCGCCGATCTTGTAGGACGCGAGGATGGCGACCGAGATCGCGATCACGGGCGCGAGCGTGCACTCGAAGCCGATCGCGATGCCGGCGATGATGTTCGTCGCCGGGCCCGTCTGGGAGGCCTCGGCGATCTCGCGGACCGGCCGGTACTTGTACTCGGTGTAGTACTGCGTGATGAAGACGAAGACGATCGAGGTCAGGACCCCGATGATCCCGCAGAGGAAGAACATCCACCACGCGTCGGGCCGCGCCGGGTTGGCGAGCAGCCACTTTGTCGCCACGAAGAAGCCGGCGATCGCGAGGACCGAGGTGATGTAGTAGCCGCGGTTCAGGGCCGCCATCGGGTCGGCGTCTTCGCGGGTCTTGACCGCGAAGATGCCGATGATGGACGCCAGCAGTCCGAAGGCGCGGGCGACCAGCGGGAAGAGCATGACGCCGACGACGCCCGCGGAAAACGCCATGTCCTGCTTCTGCAGGGCGGCCGCCAGCGTCGCGCCGAGGATCATGGCGCCGATGTTCTCGGCGGCCGTGGACTCGAAGAGGTCGGCACCGCGTCCGGCGCAGTCGCCGACGTTGTCGCCCACGAGGTCCGCGATGACCGCGGGGTTGCGCGGGTCGTCCTCGGGAATCCCCGCCTCGACCTTGCCCACGAGGTCGGCCCCGACGTCGGCCGCCTTGGTGTAGATGCCGCCTCCCAGCTGGGCGAAGAGGGCGACGAAGGACGCGCCGAAGCCGTATCCGACGATGAGCAGGGGAATCTGGGCCGGCGGGACCTCGGTGAAGTGGCTGACGAGCCAGTAGAGGCCGCCGACGCCGAAGAGCGACATCGCGACGACGAACAGGCCCGAGACGGCGCCGCCCCGCAGCGCGATCCGCAGGGCGTCGTTCAGCGACGTCCGGGCGGCGGAGGCGGTGCGGATGTTCGTGCGGATCGAGACCCACATGCCGATGTACCCGGCGATGACGGAGCAGGCCGCCCCGAGGGCGAAGGAGAGGGTGGTCCAGAAGGCCAGCCGGAGGGCCGTGGGGACCGGGTCGAAGTCGTGGTGCGCGCGGACGAAGGCATACAGGACGAAGATGACGCCGGCCAGGAGCACGGCGAGCATCCCGATCGTGCGGTTCTGCCGCCGGAGGAAGGCCTCGGCGCCCTCCTTGATGGCGTTGGAGATCGCCTGCATGGCGGAGGTGCCGGTGTCCTTCTTGAGGACCCAGGAGGCCAGGAAACCCGCCACGAAGAGGGACCCGATCGAGAAGACGAGGATGAGCGGCAGAGCAAGCTCGAAAGACATGCGTCGAACTCCTGTTTTCGCGTGATTCGGACCGCGCCGGAGCTACCGCCGGTCGCGGACGGGGAGAATATCAGGAAGGGCCCGGGAGGCAAGGCCTCGCTCGGGGGAGCGCCGACGAGAGGCCGAAAACCCGCGGACGGGGCCCGAAACGGCGCCTACTGGCCGACCGGAACGGCCTCCATGACGATGCCGATGTTCTTGGCGCCGGCCGCGCGGCAGAGGTCCATCACCTTGATGACCTCTCCGTAGTTGGCGGCGTCGTCGCCCGAGAAGAACACGGTCTTGTTGGAGCGGTTCTTCAGGATCTCGGTCAGCCGCAGCGAGAGAGTCTGCGCGTTGACCTCGTCCTTGTTCAGGTACATCTTGTTCTGCGGCGTCAGCGAGATGATGACCAGGTCGGTGGGCGGGGTCGGGTTCGGGTCCGAGGTCTTGGGCGGAACCTTCACGTCGTAGCCCATCTGCAGGAGCGGGGTGATGACCATGAAGATGATGAGGAGCACCAGCACCACGTCCACGAGGGGCGTGATGTTGATGTCGCTCTTGTAGGCGTTGCCGCCGCTGCTGGGACCCATTGCCATGCGTCGGTCTCCTTGGTGCGTCGTCGAACGGGGGGCCTAGCCCCCCAGCTTCTGCTTCTTCTCGGCGATGAGACCCACGTCCTGGAACCCGGCGTCCTTGGTCATCCTGAAGACTTCCTTGACGTCGCCGTACTTGAGCCGCTGGTCCGCCTTGATCACGATCTCGGCCCCGGGATTGCGCTGGTAGAGCTCGTCGAGCGCGGTCTGGAACTCGGCCTTGGACAGCTGCTTCTGGTCCATGTTGTAGGCCGGCGGCGTCGCGAACTGCACCACGATCATCTTCTGCTTGCTGTTCTCGGGCTTCTTGGCCGGATCGTCGGCCTGCGGGATCTGGACGCTCACGCCGTTCTGGAGGAGCGGCGTGACGACCATGAAGATGATCAGAAGAACGAGGCAGACGTCGACCAGCGGAGTGACGTTGATGTCACTCTGCAGCTTGTCCCGACCCCCGCCGCCACCCATGCCCATGGATTTGCTCCTACGCGGAAAGCTGAGCGCCCGCGCCGCGCCGTTTGATGAAGTAGTCGATGAGCTCGTTCGAGGAATTCGACATCTCGACCTGGAAGCGCTCGATGTTGTTCATGAAGATGTTGAACATCCACACCGCCGGGATGGCCACGAAGAGGCCGAGAGCGGTGGTGACGAGGGCCTCGGCGATACCGGCCGAGACCGCCGCGATGCCGCCCGAACCCGTGAGGGCCATGCCGCGGAAGGCGTTGATGATGCCGATGACCGTTCCGAAGAGCCCGATGAAGGGGGCGGTCGTGCCGATGGTCGCCAGGCCCGAGAGGCCCTTCTTCATGTCGGCGGTGGTCACGAGGGCCTCGCGCTCGATGGCGCGCTCGGCGGCCTCGATCATGTCGTGGCCCTTCATGTTGGCCCCGCCGCTCTTGATGTCGTGGGAAAACTCGTACAGCCCGGCCGAGAGCACCCGCGCCACGTGGCTGTTCTTGAACTTCTTCGACGCGTCGATGGCGTCCTGGAGCTTGTCCTGCTTCAGGAACCCCGTGACCATCTTGGCGTAGGCCACGGACTGGTTGCGCGCCTTCCGGTAGTAGAGGAAACGCTCGAAGGCGATCGTCAGGGAGTACACGGACATGATCAGCAGCAGGACGACGACGCCCTGAGCGATGATCGTCATCTTGCCCCACAGCTCAATCGGATTGAAACTCATGCAACGCTCCTTCTCGTTTTCATTCGCCCTTCGAGCTTTCGAAGACTGCCAATCCTAGTTCAACCGGAAGGTCACCGTCACCGTGAGGTAGACGCGGACCGCCCGGCCATTCAACGTGGCGGGCTTGTATTTCCACTGCTGCACCGCCCTGACGGCCGAGGCGTCCAGCAGGGGGTTGACCGACTTGAGGACCCGGACGTCCTCGACGTTGCCGTCGGCCGTGATGATGGCCTCGAGGATGACGACGCCCTCCATGCGGGCCTTGCGAGCCGCCTCGGGGTACTGGGGCTCCGTGCGCGAGGACAGCACGGGGGCCTTGACGTCGCCTCCGACGCGCAGGGGCTCTTCGCCGCCCCCCGCTCCGGTGCCGCCCACCACGCCGCCCATGACCCCGCCCGGAACGCCGCCCTCGACGCCCCCTTCGACGCCGCCCTCGACGCCGGACGAGGCGACCGGCTCGGGCGCGGCCAGGGGCTGGGGAACGGTCTCGGGCATGACCATCGGCTGGCTCATCTCGACGGGCTTGACCTGGACGGGCTTGGGCGCATCCGGCGCCTTGGGGGCCGCCTTGGGGGCGGCCGGGGGCGGCGGGGGAGGAGGAGGCGCCGCCGCGTAGAAGGTCACGGGGATCGGCGGCTCGGGCACCTCTCCGACGAACCAAATCGACGCCCCCAGGATTCCCCCGATGACCAGTCCGTGGATCAGGACCGAGATCGGGAGGGACACGGCCTTCTTGGCCTCGTCCTTCCTGTGGGTCGATTCGATGAGTGAGTTCTCAAACATGAAGAGTCCCCCCGACTCTGTAAGACACCGGCCCTACTTGCCCGGTTCCGGCGTGGACGATTTGCCGGCCTCGGCGGCCTTGGCCTTCTCCTGGGCCGCCTTGCGCATCTCGAGGGCCTGCTGCAGGTACTTGTTGGCCGTGTCGGTGTACTCCTGCTTCTTGGCGGGGTCGTTCTCCATCTTCGCCTTCTCCCGGTAGAGGAGGTTGATGTAGGAGACCGCCTCGAAATAGTCGGGCTTGAGCTCGACGGCCTTGTTGAGCGACTGGAGCCCCTCTTCCACGATCTTGGCGCGCAGCTCCGGGTCGAGGCCGGGGAAGTTGTACGACCGGTCCCACGCCTGGACGCCGATCAGGTAGTAGACCTCGGGATTGTTGCCTTCGACCTCCAGCCGCTTCTTGAGCCAGAGCACGCCGTTGTCGAAGTCGCCCTTCTTGAAGTAGAGCATGGCGAGCGACTGCATCGCCTTGCTGTCCTTCGGATTCCGCTTGAGCAGCTCGTTCTGGTAGAACGAGATCGCGTCGTCGTACCGCTCGGTGTTCAGGTACATCGAGACGAGGTACTCGAGCGACTTGGTGTCCTCGGGGAAGGCCTGGGCGTACTGCTTGAGGTTGTCGATCGCCTTCTGGGCGTACTCGAGGTCCTTCGGGTGCTTGGAGCCCGGCTGGTACATCCCCATGTAGGCGATGCCGATGTGCTTGTGGAGCTTCGTCTCGCCCGGGTCGAGGCGGAGCGCCTCCTCGTACTCGGCCAGGGCGCTCGGGTACTGGGCCGCCTTGAGGAACTCGTTGCCCCTCTTGATCGCCTGCTTGGACTTGATCTTGTCGCAGCCGGACAGGAGGACGACCGCGAGGAGGAAAAACGCGGCTGCTACCGCACGATGCCGATGGCGTGGCATGCTTCGCTATCGCTCCTTGCTCTTTCGCTTTTCCTACCCGGGATTGGTCCGGCCCGCCCCGGAGTGCCGAATTCTGTTGAATTCGCGGGGACAAAGCAACAGAGTTTTTTTCGGGTTCCGGAGAGCGGGACCGCGGCGCGCGGAGCGAGCGCGTGGCGGCCTCGCGGGATGTCCCGGAACCGACTCCCGGGCCCTGCCCCGGGGAATAATGTCGCCGGCGCCAGCGCTTTGCGCTGGCAGGAGGGTCCGTTTGAAACGTCTTGTCGTCCTTGCCGCTCTGCTCGCCGTGGCGCCCGCCTTTCCGTCTCGCGGGCAGGACAAGCCTCCTGCCCCCGCGGCGCCCGCGAAGCCCGCCGCGCAGGCCGCTCCGGCGCCGAAAGTCCAGGAACCGGCGATCCCGCCGGTTGCCGAGACGGTGGACGTCACGGTCACCAACGTGGACGTGTTCGTCACGGACTCGAAAGGGCAGAGGGTCTCGGGCCTGAAGGCCGACGACTTCGAGATCCGCCAGGACGGGATCCCCCAGAAGATCACCAACTTCTACGCGGTGGCCGGCGGAAAGGTCCTCTTCGAGGACGGCAGCTCGGTGCCGCTCGACTCCAAGGAGAAGGAGGTCGTCGCCGAGGTGCCCGCCGAGGTCAAGGCGCACTACGTCTTCTACATCGACAACCAGAACATCCAGCCCCAGAACCGCAACCGGATGTTCAAGAGCCTGAAGGCGTTCATCCCGCAGGCGATCGGCCCCAACGCCGAGGGGATGATCGTGACCTACGCGCGCTCGGTCAAGATCCGCAAGGGGTTCACGACCGAGCCCAACGAGCTGATCGGCGCCATCGAGCAGATCGAGCTCGACACGGGCGGGGGCACCAACTACCAGAGCGACCGGCGCGACACCCTCCAGCGGATCTCCGACGCGAAGAGCTCGACCGAGGCGAAGGGCTACGCCGACAACTTCGCCAAGAACCTCCGCAACGACCTCGAGTTCACCGTGGACGGGATCACCTCCACCATCAACAGCCTCGCGGGGCTCCAGGGGCGCAAGAACTTCATCTACGTCTCGGAGGGGCTGCCGGCGACGGCGGGTCTCGAGATGTACGAGGCCATCCGCGAGAAGTACCAGGATCCGTCGGCGTCGATGACGGAGTTCGACTACGACATGAACTCCCGGTACGTGAAGATCGTCTCCTCGGCCAACGCCAACGGCGTCACGATCTACACGCTCGACGCTTCGGGCCTCCAGACCTCGGAGCTCATGTCGGCGGAGAACAAGACCACCGACATCCACGTCAACGACTTCTTCGTCCGCCAGAACACGCAGGCCCCCATCCGCATGATGGCGGAGGAGACGGGCGGCCTGGCCGCGATCAACACGAACGACTGGAAGTCCAACCTCGACCAGATCGCGTCGGACTTCTCGAACTTCTACTCGCTCGGGTACCGCAGCGCCAAGGGCGCCAGCGACCGCCCCCACAAGATCGACGTCACCGTCAAGAAGAAGGGCCTGACCGTGCGCACGCGCACGAGCTTCGTCGAGAAGTCGATCGAGACCAGGACGGCCGAGGCCGTTCTCGCGACCCTCCACTACGCCCGGACCGACAATCCGCTCGGCATCGGCGTCTCGGTCGGGGAGCCGAAGCCCTACGACAACGAGAACTACCTGCTGCCGGTGCGGGTGTCGGTGCCGATCGGCAAGCTCGGCCTCGTGCCCTCGGGCGAGATCTACGAGGGGCAGTTCTTCGTCTACTTCGTGGTCCTCGACGTGTCGGGAAAGCAGTCCGACCTGCAGATCCAGAGGCAGCAGGTCAAGGTCCCGCAGAAGGACCTGGCCGCCGCGCAGAGAAAGGACTTCTACTTCGACGTGTCCCTGATCGTCGTGCCCGGCGGCCAGAAGCTCGCCGTCGGCGTGCGGGACGGCATCTCCAACATGACGTCCTACCTGCAGAAGAACGTCTTCGTCTCGGTCCTGCCCAAGGAGAAGCCGCTCGAGACGACCAAGCCCGGCACGCAATAGGCGGATAATCGGGGCGTGCCCGCACGCCCCCGGCTGCTTCTCTTCGCGCGCGCCCCCCGGGCCGGGGAGGTGAAGACCCGCCTCGCGCCGCGGCTCGGCGCGGAGGGGGCGGCCGCCCTGTACCGCGCGTTCCTCGAGGACGCCGGCCGCGTCTACCTGCGGCCCGAGCTCTGGGAGAGCGTCCTCTGCGCGGAGCCGGATCCCTCGAGCCCCCTCTTCGACGGCGCGTTCCCGGCTCCCTGGGGCCGGACCGCTCAGGCGCCCGGAGGCCTCGGCGACCGCCTGGCGGACGCCTTCCGCGCCGCGTTCGCGGCCGACGCGCCCGCCGCTGTCGCCGTCGGGTCGGACCACCCGGCCCTGCCGGTCGGCGTGCTCGGCGAATCCTTCGCGCTGCTCGCCTGCGGCGTCGACGCCGTTCTGGTTCCGGCCGAGGACGGTGGCTACTGCGCGATCGGCCTCCGCGCGGGCGTCCCGGTCGCGGAAATTTTCCGCGACATGCCGTGGTCGACCGGGGCGCTGTTCGAGCGCACGCTCGGCCGGCTCCGGTCGGCCGGTCTCCGGCACCGCGTCCTGGCGGCGGGGTACGACGTGGACCGTCCCGAAGACCTCGAGCGGCTGCGCCGCGAGCTCGCGGGGCGCGACCCGTCGGCGGCGGACTACCCCGCGGCCACGGCGGCCGCGCTGAAGGCGCTCGAGGGGGTCCTCTCGTGATCCCGGTCCTCGACGCGCGCGGGATGCGGGCGGCCGACGCCGAGACGATCCGGGGCGGAACGCCGTCCGGGGAGCTGATGGAAAGTGCCGCCGGCGCGCTCTGCGCCGAGCTCGGCCGCGAATACCCCGACTGGCGGCGTGTCGTCGTCGTGTGCGGCCCGGGCAACAACGGGGGAGACGGCCTGGCGGCGGCGCGCCGGCTCGCCGAGCAGGGAGTCGGGATCGCGCTCTTCACGCTCGGCGACCCGGACCGTTACTCGGGAGACGCCGCGGCGAACCTCGGCCGGGCACGGGCCGCGGGCTTGAAGGCCGTGGCGCTCTCGCGCCGGGGAGGCTTCGCGGCCCTCTCGAGCGCCCTGGCCGGCGCGGACGGGGTCGTGGACGCCCTCTTCGGGACCGGGCTTTCGCGCGCGCTCTCGGGGCCGGCGGCCCGGGCGGTGCGCGCGATCAACTCGGCGGGCCGGCCGGTCGTGCCCGCCGACGTTCCCTCGGGACTGGGGTCGGACGGGGGCGCGGTTCCGGCCGCGTCCGTTCGCGCGGCCCTGACCGTCGCGTTCGGGGCCCCGAAGCTCTGTCACGTCCTCCCGCCCGCGAGCGGCCGGGGCGGGCGGGTCGTCGTCGCGGAGATCGGGATCGCGCGCCCGACCCTCGAGCGCCGCGCCCGGAAGATGTGGCTGACCGAGCCGTCCGACGTCCGCACGATCCTCGCCCCCCGCCCGCTCGAGTCCCACAAGGCCGACTTCGGGCGGCTGGCGGTCGTCGCCGGCTCGCGCGGAAAGGCCGGCGCCGCGATCCTCGCCGCTCGGGGAGCGCTGCGGGGCGGCGCGGGCCTCGTCACGGTGTTCTGCCCGGAGTCGCTCGAAGACCTCGTCGTCGCCGCGCTGCCCGAGGCGATGACGTCCGCGCTGCCGGAGGCGGCCGGCGGCCTCGCCGAGCGCGGCGCTCCCGGCCTCCTCCGCGCGCTCGCGGGCTTCGACGCCGCCGTGGTCGGACCGGGCCTGGGAACGGCGCCCGGGACCGTCCGCTTCCTCGAGGCCTTTCTCCCGGCGGCGCGCCTTCCGGTCGTGGCCGACGCCGACGCCCTGAACGCCTTCGCGGGCCGCCTGTCGTTCTTCGCCAGGCGCCGGGGGCCGACCGTCCTGACGCCCCATCCGGGCGAGGCGGCGCGGCTGCTGTCGGCGTCGACGTCGGAGGTGCAGGGCGACCGGCGGGGATCGGCGCGGAGACTGGCGCGGCGCGGCCGTGCCGTCGTGATCCTCAAGGGCGCCCACAGCCTCGTGGCGGCGCCGGCGGGAGAGCTCGCCGTCAATCCTACCGGGACGCCGCTGCTCGCGACGGCGGGATCGGGGGACGTCCTGGCGGGTCTGGTCGGAGCGCTGCTCGCGGGCGGCCTCGACCCGCGGCGGGCGGCGGTGGCCGGCGCGTGGCTGCACGGCACGGCCGCCGAAGCGCTGGCGCCGAGGCTGGGCGACGCGGGCCTTCTCGCCCACGAGGCGGCGGACGCGATCCCCGGCGTTCGCGCCGCGCTTCGGGCGCGCGTCCATCGGGATGACTGACGCGAGGGTGACGCGGACCGCCGCCGAGACCGAGACGCTCGGGGAGGGGCTTGCCGCGACGCTCTCGAAGGACGACGTCGTCTACCTCGAGGGGGAGCTCGGCGCCGGCAAGACGGCGTTCGCCCGGGGCGTCGCCCGGGGGCTCGGGGCGGCGGAGCGCGACGTGGCGTCGCCGACGTTTTCCCTGGTCAACGAGTACGCGGGGCCGGACGGGTCGATCGTCCTGCGGCACCTCGATCTCTATCGGCTCGCCGACGCGCCGCGCGACCTCGAGGTCCTCGGGCTTCCGGAGTCGATGGCGGGCGCCCCCGTGTGCGTCGAGTGGCCGCGCGGCGCCGTCCGGGGGCTCCTCCCGCCGACGGTCGCCGTCCGGCTGGAAGCGCTTCCCGGCGGCGAGGGCCGCCGGGTTTGGATCGAGCGTCTGCCGCCTAGAAGGCGATGATCACGCCGCCGTTGGCGACGAAGTTGGTCACCCAGTTCGTGTCGGTGCAGTAGTAGCCGTATCCGCAATAGAACGTCCGGTCGCCGACCGCCGTCGAGTAGAGGCGTCCGTCGAGGCGCACCCCGAAGTGCGGGTTGAAGAAGTACTTGTAGCCGCCGCCGATCGCCGCCGTGCCGTACGTCTTCGAGTGCGTGGAGATCCCGACGACCGAGGGGTCGAATTCGGCGACGCCGCCGCCGATCGTGAAGTACGGGACGCCCCGTCCATGGCCGAAGTTGAAGGTCAGGTAGCCCATGAAGTACTGGATCGAGAGGTCGGCGAAGTCGACCTTCGGGATGTTCTGGTGAAACGGGTCGAGCTGCAGGTTCGTGTCCGTGCGCGCGTACTCGAACTCCAGCTCGAAAAGGCTGGTGAAGTTGTAGCCGATGCGGCCGCCGTAGTTGAGGTCGTCGCCGATGTCGAGGCGATAGCCGCGGGGATACAGGTCCGTGCCGGGCGCATCGCCGAAGTGGCCGCCGAAGAGGTGGCCCGCAAAGCCGTTGAGCTCGACCGTCCCGGTGCGCAGCTGCGCGCTCGCGGTGGCGGCTCCGACGAGAGAGGCGGCGATGAGGAGGGAGAGGACGCGGATCTTCATGGGAGGGCCTCCATAGTTCTTCCTACGCCCGGAGCGGGCGCCGGGGTTACCTTCGGGACTTGAGGTACTTTTCGACCACCTTCTTCCAGCGCTGCTCCCATTCCGGGGAGTACCCGACGGCGCGGTCGATGAGCGTGCGGTCCGGGCCGAGGATGAAGGTCGACGGGATTCCCGTGGCGGTCAGCGGGCCGGCGTCCTCGGGCGCGGCGAAGTAGACCGGCAGCGAGATGTTGAACTGCTTGAGGAAGGGGGGGACGCGGCGGCGGTCGGCGTCCACGTTGACGGAGACCACGACGAAGTTCCGGTCGCTGTAGGTGTCGTACATCTTCTGGACGATCGGAAGCTCGAGCTTGCAGGGGCCGCACCAGGTGGCCCACACGTTCAGGAGGACCACGTTGCCCTTGAGCTCGGACAGGCGGACGCTGCCGCCCTGTTCGCCGACGAACTCGAGATCGGGGAACTGGGGTGGGGCCTGGGGCTCTCCGGCGTAAACCGCGACGGCCAGGGCCCCGGCCATCGCGAGGCCTAAGAGGGTCGTGCGCATTCGGATCCCCGAACGGCCCGGGGGAGGCGAATATTCCGCGGCATCTCGGGCTCCAGAATAACCGATGTTGCCATAATGGGCGCCGTGACGAAGGTCCCCCCGGTGCTCGCGCGGGTGTTCCGCGGGCCGCACGTGGAGTCGGCGCACCGCGGAAGCCTCGCGGCCGCGGACGACCGGGGCCGGGCCGTCGCGGCCTGCGGCGATCCGGCGCTCCCGGTGTACGCGCGCTCCGCGGCGAAGCCGTTCCAGGCGATGCCCCTGCTCCTCGCGGGCGGCGAGAAGCGATTCAGGCTGGGCGACGCCGAGATCGCGCTCATGTGCGCCTCGCACGGCGGGGAGCCCGAGCACGTCCGCGTCGCGCGCGAGATCCTGCGCCGCGGCGGCTTCCGGCCCGAGGACCTGCAGTGCGGGGCGCACGCCCCCATGCACGAGGCGTCGGCGCGCGAGCTCGTGCGGCGGGGCGAGAAGCCGACCGTGCTGCACAACAACTGCTCGGGCAAGCACGCCGGCCTCCTGCTCGCGTGCCGGGCGCTCGACCTGCCGCACGACGGCTACACGGACCCCGGGCACCCTCTCCAGCGGCGGATCCGGTCCCTGCTCGCGCGGGAGGCCGGCGTCCCGGAATCCCGGATCACCGTCGCGGTGGACGGCTGCAACCTCCCGGTCTTCCGCCTCCCGCTCTCGGGCCTCGCGACGGCGTACGCGCGCCTGGTCGGGCGCCGCCAGCCCGGCGACGAGGCCGCGCTCGCCGCGGTGCGGGCGCGCCTCGTGAAAGCGATGTCGAAGCGCCCCGACCTCGTCGCCGGGACCGGGCGGTTCACGACCGAGTTCATCGCGGCCGGCCGGGGGCGCTGGATCGGCAAGGAAGGCGCCGAGGGGGTCTACGCGGTGGGCGTCCTGCCGCGAGGCCGCGGCGCGGCGGCGCTCGGGCTGGCCTTCAAGCTCGAGGACGGCTCCGCGCGTCCCCGCGACGCGGTGACGCTCGCGGCCCTCGACCGGATGGGCGAGCTGCCGATCGAGATCCGGCGCGCGCTCGCCGCGTACGCCGAGCCCGTCGTGCTCAACGCGCGCGGCGCGACGGTCGGCAGGATCGAGGCGGAAGTGCCGATCGCCGGTCCCCGCCGCCGCGGGAGCCGCTGACGCCGTGGCGTACCGCGACCTGTCGGCGTTCCTGCGCGCCCTCGAGGCCGACGGCGACCTCGTGCGCGTCCGCGAGCGCGTGTCGCCGCGCCTCGAGATCTCGGAGATCGCCGATCGCGCGGTCAAGGGCGGGGGCCCCGCGCTCCTGTTCGAGAACGTGGAGGGCTCGTCGCTGCCGGTCGCGATCAACGTCTTCGCGTCCCGCCGCCGGATGCTCAAGGCTCTCGAGATCGAGTCGTGGGACGAGTGGGACGAACGCCTCGAGTTCTTCCTGGACCCGAAGCCTCCGGAGGGCATCCTCGGAAAGCTCAAGGCGATCCCGAAGGTCACGGAGCTCGCCGGCGTCTTTCCGAAGACGGTCCGGAGCGGCCCCTGCCAGGAGCTCGTCGCCACCGGCGACGCCGTGGATCTCTCCACCCTTCCGGTCCTGACGTGCTGGCCCCAGGACGCGGGGCCGTTCGTCACGCTGCCGCTGGTCGTCACGAAGGACGCGGCGACGGGGAAGACCAACCTCGGCATGTACCGCATGCAGGTCTACGACCGGACCACGACCGGAATGCACTGGCAGAAGCACAAGGACGGCGCGGGGCAGGCGCGCGGCTACGCCCGCGAGGGCCGACGGATGGAGGTCGCCGTCGCGATCGGGTGCGATCCGGCGACGGTGTTCTCGGCGATCGCGCCGCTGCCTCCGGGCATCTCGGAGTTCCTCTTCGCGGGGTTCGTCCGCGGCGAGGCGGTGCCGCTCGTCCCGGCGAAGACCGTGGATCTCCTCGTCCCCGCCGAGGCCGAGATCGTGCTGGAGGGATACGTGGATCCGGCGGAGCGCCGCAGGGAAGGGCCGTTCGGCGACCACACCGGGTTCTACTCGCTCGACGACGATTTTCCCGTCTTCCACGTCACCGCCCTGACGCGCCGGGAGAAGCCCGTCTACATGGCGACGATCGTCGGACGCCCCCCGATGGAGGACGGGTTCATGGGGGAGGCGGTCGAGCGGCTCTTCCTCCCCCTCGTCCGGAAGACGATCCCCGAGATCGTGGACATGCACCTTCCCGTCGAAGGCATCTTCCACAACCTGATGATCGTCGCGATCGACAAGCGGTATCCGGGACACGCGCGCAAGACCATGCACGCGATCTGGGGCACCGGCCAGATGATGTTCACCAAGACCATCGTCGTGGTGGACCGGGACGTGGACGTCCGCGACGTCGCGGAGGTGACCTGGAGGGCCCTGACCGCGATCGACCCGGAGCGGGACATCGAGCTCGTGAAGGGGCCCGTGGACGAGCTCGATTTCGCCGCTCGCCTGCCGTGCTACGGGAGCAAGATGGGCATCGACGCCACCCGCAAGTGGAAGGAAGAGGGCTTCACGGGGCGGTGGCCGGATGCGATCGAGATGTCGCCCGAGGTGAAGGCCCGGATCGACCGCCTGTGGCCCTCCCTCGGGATTCGGACGAATCGCTCCTGAGGGGCCGCGGAGGGGTGTAAAATCCTCCGTCCGGCCATGAAAGTCCTCTTCGTCGACCCCCACGAGCCTTCCCGGGATGCCCTGAGGCGCGTCCTCGCGGCCCTCGGATGCCAGGCTCGCGGCTTCGCGAGCGTCGCGGACGGCGAGGCGGCGCTGGCGGAGTTCGCTCCCGACATCGTCGTGGCGTCCGTCGAAGAGGGGAGCGGCGGGGCCGGCTTCCTCGCGAGGGCGCGCGCGGCCGACCCGCGGCGTGCGGCGTTCGCTCTCGTGGATTCCGGCGATCTCGACCGCGCGGTGGCGGCGGTCGCCGGCGGCGCCGACGACTTTCTCTGGCGCCCCGTCTCCGAGGCGCGCGTCGCCCAGCTCGTCGCCGCGTCCGTGGAGCGGCGCGAGCGCGAAGCGGACGCGGAGGCGACGCGTCTGCGCCTGGCGCGCGCCGAGTTGCGCGACGCCCTCCCCGGGCGCTCGGCGCGGTGGATCTCTGCCCTCGCCGGCCTCGAGCGGGCCGCCCAGGGGGGCGCCTCGGTCCTCGTGACCGGCGAGTCCGGAACGGAGAAGGATGCCGCGGCGCTCGCGCTCCACCGCCTGTCGCCGCGCGGCGCGGGCCGATTCGCCTACATCTCGGAGGGGGAGTCGCTCGACCTCGCGACGCGCCAGACCGGAGCCGGCACGCTGTTCCTCCCGAACGTGGAGGCGACGTCGATCGGCTACCAGGAGATGCTGCTCGCCCACCTCGCCGGCGCGAGGCCGACGCGCTTCGTGGTCGGCCTCGACGAAGATCCGGGCGACGCGGTCGCGGCCGGCCGGCTCCTGCGGCCCCTCGTCGCGGCGCTCGCGGACGGCGTCGTGCACCTGCCGCCCCTGCGCGAGCGCGAGTCCGACGTCACGCTGATCGCCGAGCGGCTCCTCGAGGACCTCGACCCCGCCCTGGCGTTCGAGGCCGACGCGCTCGACGCGCTGCGCGCCCACGACTGGCCCGGAAACGCGAACGAGCTGCGCGAGGTCGTGCGCCGCGCGGCGCGGCTCTCGGAAGGGACGATCGGCCCGACCGTCGTGCGCTCGGTGCTGGCCCGTCCCCTTCCGCGCACGAAGCTGCGGCCGCGCAAGGCGCCGGTCGTCCGCATCGCGGTCGGCGACTCGCTGGCCGACGTCGAGCGCCGCCTCATTTCCAAGACGCTCGAGTTCGCCCGCGGCAACAAGAAGAAGACCGCGGAGCTGCTCAAGCTCTCGCTCAAGACGATCTACAACAAGATCAAGGAGTACGGGCTCGAGCACTGATCCGCGACGCCGTGCGGCGCGCGTCGAGGTGGTGCCGGAGGTCGGACTCGAACCGACATGCCCTTGCGAGCGGGGGATTTTGAGTCCCCTGCGTCTGCCATTCCGCCACTCCGGCAGGGAGTGTTGTGAATGATAGGAGCAAGGCACTGAAATTCCAACCCCTTACGCGCTCCAACAGTCCCCGCGAAGATCATCGAGTTCAGGCTCCAGTCAGGCCGTTTCCGAGGTCACTGTGCTTGTTTTGTGCGTGCCCTGTCCCGAGAACTCTGCAACGACGACGTTGCCGACCTGCGTGCCGTCGATCAGGCGCGCCGCCCGGTTCAACGCTTCTCGGGCCTCGCCCTCCAAGACGACGATGTAGCCGTCCGTGACGTCCTCGTCCTTGTGCCCGAGCAGGAACTTCGCGACGGCGTGACTGGAGACGGCCTCGACCCGGGTCGCGCAGGTCTTCCTGAAGTCGTGGGCGGGGCGCGGTGGCTCTTCCGAAGGCGTCTCGGGGGTCCAGATTTCTTCGAGCACTCCGAGGAACCACGTCCTGATGGACTTGATCTCCTTGCCCTTGGGGTTCCTGAAGACAGGGTCCTTCGGGCCCAGCCCCTCGCACAGCTCCTCCAAGATCCCGAGGGCGACGTCACCGAGCGGGACCCTGCGCGCCTCACCGTTCTTCGCGTAGCCGTCCCGAACGAAGGCGAACCGCTTCTGGAGGTTCACGCAGTCGCGCCGGAGCGTCGTGATCTCGGACCAGCGCATCGCAGTGTGGAGGGCAAACTGGACGAGCGGCCGGCGCCACTTCGCCAGCTCGTAGAGCTTGCGCACCTGCTCCGGAGAGAAGATGTATGCCCGCTTCCGTGACTTCGGGAAGAAGTCTTTGCGCTGAGCCCTCGTCAGGCGATCGAAGGGTGTGTCCTCGATCCCGCTTAAGGTCGGCCGGTCCGTGGCCCAGTTGAAGACGCGGCGGAGGAATGAGAGGTGCTTGCGGCGCGTGGCTCGTTTTCTGGGGTTCTTCGGGTCCCGGGCGATCGCCTCCGCGAGCTTGATGATGTGCTCTTTCCCCACTGCGCTCGCCAGCATCTTGCCGTCGAGGTGCAGCAGGACTAGGTCCCTCGACTCCCGGTCGTCGTCGCAGGACCTCTTCGTCCCCGCCTGCTCGCCGCCCTTCTCACGGTCGTAGGGGTTGCTCTCGGCCTTGAGGTAGCTCTCGATCAGCGCCGCGAGCGTCAGGCGGGGGAGGACCACCTCGGGCGCGATGCCGGCCCGCCCCCGCGCGTAGTCGCGTGCCCACTTGTTTCGGATCTCCTGCGCCGCGGCGACCTCCGCCTCCCGGAGCCCGGTCGTTCTTCGCATCCCGTGGAGGGTCATCCACCAGATGCCGCCCCGCAGGTAGAGCCCGGGGGGATTCTTCTTGCGCTTGCTCACGGGCAGTCCCTCCTCTTTGGTCTTCGTCTGCTAAACACCTCTGCCTCCCTTCTTCACGGCCTTCTTGAGCCGCAACTCCAACCCCTCGATGAGCAGCGCCTTTAGGCTCGTGTCCTCATCGAGAGCCCGTTGCTTTGCTCGCCTCCACAGCTCTTCCGGTATCTCTGCTACCGCTCGGATGCCTCGGTGTGTAACTTTCATGCTTGCAGATTAGCACAAAGGTACAATAGGCCAAAAGGTGCTATACTGACAGTCCGCCAGTCGCAGCGGAAAAGGCTTTCCCGGGAAACCGGGATGCGGGCCAGCGAGCCCGGTGGGATGCGCGTGGCTAACCAGACTGGCGGCTTTGAGGGAATCAGGGGCGAGCCTTTGGCGTTGCCCCGTATGGCTGGTTACGGGCCAGATTACCCGGGCCACAGGGTATACCATGGGTGTACCACGGGTGTATGCTGAACGCCGACCGAGGGGGAGCCATGAAACAGACCGATCTGCCGCCGACGACTGCATTTCACGCCAAGACAGCCGACGGTGTAAACGCCGTCGGAATTGGCAATTTGCGGGTTGTAATCTCGGTCCACGACGGGATGTGGTTTGCCCAAGGCATGGAGATTGACTACGCCGCTCAGGGCAGCTCCGACGACGACGTGAAGAAGGCTTTCGAGGACGGTCTAGCGGCCACGATAGAGCAGTACTTGAAAGCCTTCGGGTCGCTGGAGAAGCTACTGACGCCCGCGCACGCGGACGCGTGGCAGGAGTTCTACCAAGCGAAGGCGTGTCAAGCGTACTCGCAGGTGTCGTTTCACCAACTGGGCTTCGCCAAGATCGAGTACCTAAAGGCGGCGTAGGCCGATGTGCGGCGACGACGAAGTAGCCACTGAACTCGTCATTCGGGTTCTGCAACGGAACGAGGTTGCCGTCACTCAGGACGGCAACACCTACACCCTCTCCAAGGGAGAGGTGATCGAAGTGCAGATCCTGAACGAGTGCTGTAGTCGTCGGATGTTGCAGCGCTTCTCTCGGAAGTTCGGGATCGGCATTCACCTTCTGTTCCGTCCCGACTTTCCGAAGGGGGTTGTCCGCAGCGTCCCCCGTATCGTGAACGACGGCGACTAAGACACCGCGCATCAGCGCCGCCGCGGCAGCTCGACGCACGGCTCGGCCCCGCTCACGAACTTCACCCCCTCTGGGGTGTCCTCATCGAACGCCTCGAACTTCGCCGCCAACTTTTCGCCCACCGGACACTCGCAGGGTGCGATCAAGACCCCGACGTAATGGTCACTGTCGCCGCCCCTGTAGATGCACCTGTACGCGTGGTAAGGCGTCCAGCTCTCCAGCCAACCCCCACCGGGCATGAAGCACCGGGGACCTCCCGCCTCGGCGATGAAGTCGGCAAACGGCATCACGTCGGTCCGCCAGTTCGGCTCGTGGGCGCTACCCACCCCCCGCAGCGTGATGAAGTGCCCGAGGAGCGTGCTGGTGACGCCCCGAGCCCGATCGACGATGACCGGGGACTCCCATCCGCTCCGCTTGTAGACCCCAACTGGGCCGGCAGCGCTCACAACGCCACCCCCTCGTAGTCCAGGTCCTCCGGCTTCGCCTGCCGCTGCTCTTCCGCACAGACCTCGCACAGGCCGCCGTTGTCGTGGAACTCCTCGGCGGTGATGGGCTCGTCGCAGTCGGCGCACTCGCCGAAGGTCTCCGCCCTCTCCTGCTCCTCGTTCAGATCCTCGATGCTCATGGCCGACCCCTTTCCGCCGCCTTCGCGGCTGTTACATGCAGTTGTGCGTTACCGGTCCCAGCCTCGTCGAATGGCGAGACGCCGCGGCGGTAGTAGGAGTCGGCGGTCCCGAAGAAGATCCGGGCGCCACGGGGAAACTTAGAGACGGGCTCGAACGGCGCCGCGCCGTCGTCCACGACCCGGCAGACCTTCCCGGCGACGCGACGGGTCCTGCTCCTCGACGCTTGGAACTTAGACAGCCCGAGCAACGGAGCGATCCGGTTCACCTCCGAGACCCAGACGTCGTTGTTGTGCGATGAGGAGCCCCCACCCCGCAGGAATCCCGACCGCTCGATCACCGAGACGTGCATCAACTCGTGGACTAGGGTGTCGAACGCGAAGCAGCGGCCCAGCCACTCCGAGGGAAAGCCCCACGGGTTCAACTTCTCTGTTCCGCCGAGAATCGACGGATGCAGCGTGATAACCGGCTCGCCTCCAGATCGCGTGAGCCCGAGGCACCCACCGTGCGCCGTCAACGCCCACTGAATTGCCGGCACCGGCAGCCCATCGCCGAAACACCGTGCATTGATGAACTCGAACGCGTCATAGGCCCACGTTCCATCGCACCCGAAGTAGATCGCCGCGATGTCCCGCAGGTTCTCGTAACGCGCAGTTGCATGTTGCATGGCCCTGCCGCCTTTCAAGTCCGCCACAAAACAATCGTCCAGCCCTACTCATGTCGAGGAGAGGTAGATCGGCGCCCGGCACCCCCTCGATCGGGGATCGCCTTCGAGACCGCACGGCCTCGCACAAAACGCGCACACCTCGCGGCGCCGCCGGCCGACGAAAGCCGCGCCATCACTGGCGATTCTTCTGCCCGCGCAGGGGACTTATGGAACTCCGCTCGATGTAGGACTCAACGTCCTCGCGCCTGAAACGCAGGAGCTTGCGACCGACTCGAACGTAGGGAAGCTCGCCCTTGTGCGCCAGAAGCCGCACCAAGGTCGGACGCACGGCGAGGAGGACCGCCACGTCCTCGACCCGTAGAAGGGCGCTCATGGCCCCTCCACGGCGAAATCAACCGGGAGACAGGGACAGGGGAGGGTGGCTGGTTTTTTCGGGGGTCTGAGCCTCTCGATTGTCCAATGGCACGCAATGAGTGCCGCGTCGGTCCTCCCGCTTTGGTTTTCCTTGATTGACTTGGTTGTCGAGAATCGAGGGCGTGACCGAATGACAGATCGGGGTGCCGTTTCCCGTTCTTTTTCCCAGCACCTCTCGTGGGGAGAATTACGGGAAGCGAGGGTGCGATCGGTCATTCGGTCATGCATCACGATTCACCCTTAGAGAAAGTCCAACCCATCGGCGAGCGATCGCCGAGCGGTGATGCTTGTAGCCTCGTGCGGTGAGTTGCCGACTGAAGGAGTTCGAGGTTGGCGGCGTGTCGTCTTTGCCGAACGCCTCCTCGAAGAACTGGACGAAGGCGCGGTAGAGGTCCGCGTGGTTGCCGAGCCCCTCCGGGACGCAACTCGACGCGATGAACTGGCCGAGGACGTCCTGCTCGGTCCTGTACTCCTTGACGGCGGCGCGGACCTTCTCGGGCAGGACGAGTCGGCCGGCGACTTGCCAGCGGATGCAGGCGGCGACGGCGCTGGCGAGGATGCCCGGCAGTTCCGGGGCGAGTTTGGTCTCGAAGAAGTGAGGGTCGACCTCGTCCTCTGGAAC
Source organism: Thermoanaerobaculia bacterium (assembly GCA_041912555.1). Taxonomy (GTDB): domain Bacteria; phylum Acidobacteriota; class Thermoanaerobaculia; order UBA5066; family Gp7-AA6; genus DAHUXD01. The sequence continues at coordinate 405,975 of JAYRMU010000034.1, read as the reverse complement.
CTGTACGTCGAACGGGATGCGCACGAGTCTCGACCACGTCGCGTCGGCCGGGTCCTTGACGTCGGGGGGCTCGTTGGTGGCGAGCAGGACCTTGAACGTCGGGTCGAATGTGATCGAGTTCTGATGGAGGAACCGGGCGGTGATTCGGTCGGTGCCGGTCAGCATCTTGACCCGGGCGATGGAGAGGTCCCGGTCGGCGTCGCTCTCGATGCACGAGACGAACCTCGCGCCGCGAAGTCGAGCAAGGTCCTCCGAGGGGCCGTTGCTGCTTGCGCCCCAACGTGAGGCGAGGAGCAGCTCGGGCTGGGCCGTCATCGCGTAATCGCCGAGGATGCCGTCCATGACGTGGACGAAGGTCGACTTGAACGTTCGCGTCGGGCCCATGCCGAGAAACAGGTTCCGTTCTTGAACGGAGCCGGTCAGGAAGTAGCCCATGAGCTGCCAGAGGAACGCGATCAGGGGTTCGTCGTCCTGCATGAATCGCCGGAGGCACGCGTCGAAGACTGGGCAGGTCGCGTCGGGTTGGTACTCGACAGGGACGAGCTTGGAGATGCGGTCCTCAGGGTTGTGGGGCCGCAGTGTGCCGTCGCGAAGGTCGATCGTCCCGTTCAGGACATTGAGGAGCATCGGGTCGCGGTCGAAGTCGGACTCGTCGATTGCGATACCCGGCTCGGAGCGTGCGCATTCGAGCATCGCGCCAAGGGCGCGGGCGGACTCGGAGCGCAGCGCGTGCTTGCGGAGCGCCTGCTGCCGCTGGTGGTCCGGCTCGGCCTTCGCTTCGTCCCAGAGGGACTCGATGGTTTTCTTGGCGAGGGCGTGAGCTTCGCAGGTGGCCTCGACCACGAACCGGCGACCACCGAAGACGAAGAACTGCCGGCGGGCCTGCGAGTAGAGCACGAGCCCGCGATGCTGGTTTGCGAACCGAGCGCCGTTGCCCTTGTCGGTGTCGTGGATCTCGGGCGGCGGAGGCGTGGGAAACTCTGCCGCAAGGAACTGGCGGACATCGTCCATCGCGAGCGCGAGCGACTCCGCCCGCAGAGCGAGAGCGTTTAGCGCCTTCTCCGCATCGGCCCGGGAGGCGCCGCTGCGTCGGATCTCATCGCAGGCCTCATCGAAGAGCGGGACCCACGATCTCCGGTCAAGACGCACCGTGGCCTCGGCAGTCGCTGTGCTCATCGGGGCCCCTTTTGGAGGGATAGGGCGGTATTGCCAGCATGAGGATCGGGCTTCTCAGGGCAACGGAGGAGGTCTGTTTCCGCGAGCGCACGAACATCGCGGACATGGATGGCGAACGCGAACTTCCCGTTCTCCCCGTACTGCTTCTGGGCGCGCAGCTCGCCCGCGTCGATCAGTGCGCGCACGACGCCCGGCGCGACACACAGGGCGTGCGAAGTCTGCTTCGCGTTCAGGATTCGGCCGACCGGGAGGCGGCGCAACCGGCGCTCACGGATCGCTTCCCGGATGGCGGCGATGGTCCTGAGCCCGTGCTTCACGCACCAACTCGCCTCCGATAGAGAGAGCCGGTCAGGTGCGGCCGTGGCGGGGTTGTATCTGAACATCACCGCCCCGGGGTCGTGCTACGCTTGAGGTCCACTCGTCCTCGTTCTTGCGCCGCCCTTGCCGGGGCGGCGTTCTTGTTTCAGCTCACGACTCAGTGCTGCTTCTTCGACCCGTCGTACTCGTCGCCCCCGGCTGGAAGTTCCTGTTTGCCGTCCGAGATTTGCCGCTGCTCATCGAAGAGTTCCCAGAGGAGTTCTGTCGGCGTCTTGCCGACCGGGGCCGGCTCCGCCGGAACAGGGACTCCGACGCCGTAGTTGATAATTTCTTTCAACGCCCAAGCTCTGCGTGCCGGGTCGTGCGATTGGGCGAACTCGTGCAAGAGCGCCCACGCCCGACCATCGCGGCAGAAGTCGGCGCAGGCCGCTCGCAGTGCCCGCTGCGCATCCGGGTCTACCGGGAGCGGCGCGCGGCGAAAGCGTGGTCTGCCGTCGCGGCTGCCTTTCTTCCGGCCACTGCCCGGCCGGTAGCCGCCGTGTGCCACGGTCAGCGTCCCCGTCCCGTGCGGATGTATTCCGCACGTCGAGCCGCACCCCAGCGAGCTTCGTCCTGCCGCTTCTCGAAGTCGGCGCGCTCGGCCGCGGCCAGCCGATCCGCCTCGGCTCGGGCGGCGGCGTCCGCTGCGCGAAGTTCGAGGGCCCGCCCGATCCCGGCCAGATGGGCCGCGCTGGCCGTCGACGCGGCCTCCTCAGCGCGGGCCCGCGTTAGCACCGTCATCGCTCGGCGCTTCTCCGCCTGCGTAGCGCTCGGACTCTTCAACGCCTTGGCCACTGACATCTCGGCGGCCGCGAGGGCCTCCGTCGCGGCGGCCGTCCTCGCGGCGGTGTAGGCCAGCTCAGCGTGAATCGTCGCCTGCGTCGTCGCCTTGGGGTCGGAGCGAACTGCGAGCAGAGCCGCTTCCGCTCGTTCGAGCGCCGCGGCGCCCTCGGCGGGGAGAATCTGCGGGAGCAGTTCGCGAGCGCGCCGGCTTTCTGCTGCGTCGTCCCGCGCCGCCGCGGAGGCGCGCTCTCTTTCCAACGCAACCCGGGCGTCCTTGATCCGCTGGCCAAGTTCCCTTGCACTGACTGGAACGTCGAGATCGTCTGGGATGAGGGAGTCGTCGCTCATGGTCGTCATCTCCTTCTGGTTAAGCGGTCACATCGGCCGGCGCCGCGGGGGACGGGGGCAGGACGCGAAGACTCGTCCCACCCACCCCGCGGCGCCCCCGGGGAGGGCCTGCCGGGTGCCGAGGAAACCGGTCGCCGCGGGATCGCCAGAGCCGCGCCGACCGGAAAACTTGCTTCATGAGCCACCGCGCTCGCGAACTTCCTGCGCGAGGAGGGCGAGTCGAAGCTCCTCGTGCCTCGCGTCCACTCCGCCAGTGCCGGGCGCGTTCGGGATCGGCGCCGGCTCCCGGAGCGGCGAGGTCTTCGCCCAGCAGCCGCACCAAGCGCAAACGCCGTCGGGCGGCACCGGGCCGCCCGTCGAGCGGTGGATCATCAACGGGCCGGAGTGAGCGTGGCCCGGCGCGCGTTGGCAAGTCCAGATCGGATCGCTCGGGGAAAAAATCCGATTGCACGCCGCGTCCACAAGGTGATGCGTGCAGCCGGCGTCGGCGCACGGGCACCGGGCGAGTCGCTGCGCCGGCACGTCAGGCCTGCGCCCGGCGCAAGGGCCTGCGCTGCTCAGTGACGGGCGGCCGAGCGCCGGACAGGACCTCCCGGGCGAGAATGCTGGGCGGCAGGCCGGTGCGGCGGGATTCCGCGAGGTATGCGGCGAACTGCTCGGTCGAGAGCCTGACGCCGACCATGTGCGGAAAATTCAGTTGCTTGCTCATGAGGATCAACCTCCGAGAAAGCAACCGTTACGTCGGCACGGAAAAGGCCGTCAAGCATTTTTTCGAGGCCCATTTCAGCCCCGTGGCTATTGACGTTTCTCGCCTATGGCCAAGCAGATTGGGTTGCAAGAGGAACGACCCAAGCAGCCGGTTTTGCTAGCGTCACGCGTTGCGTGGCAACGTAAAACAGCGCGTGACGAAGCGGGAAATGGCCGCGCCGGCTGGATCAAAAAGGGTCCTGTGAATCAACCCAAGCTGCGCGAGTTCTTGGTCGAAGCACGCGAAGCTCACGAGAAGGCCCTAAATTGGCGTCAAACGTCGTTACTCAACGCTGCGCGGTCGCGTCAGCCCAATCTCACCGTTGGACTTTGCTCTCGATTGGGTGGCGACCGATGGCACACAGCGTGTGCCACAACGCGAAGAGATTGGCGGCCCCAACGGGCGCCAGTTGGAACCGGGGGCGTCAGCGGTCCGGGCAGCACTCTCGGTCGTCGCACTCGAACTCCTCACGCCGAGCGCCCATCACGACCTCTTCCGGCAGGACCAAGGCCGTCGACTGCCAGACGCCGTCGCGAAGCACCTCGACCTCGGGGCCCTTGGGAGCGTTGACTAGACGGAAGGTCCCCTCGTAGGGGAAGACCCGGCACGGGCCGGAGAGGACCGCGACCTGCGGGGGGGACGCGAGGAGCTGCTCTTCTTCGTCGCTCACGTCTGATTCTACCAGCCGGGCGCTGTGCGAATTTTGTGTGTGCGCGGCGGAGAAAATCAGGGTTTCACGTGCGAAATGACACGAAACGAGAGATGCTGTTCTGGAAAGAAGTCGCGGGGACCGTTGGAGTTACGCGAGTTGGGCGATTTCAGTTGCCCTGATTTTGAGTCCCCTGCGTCTGCCATTCCGCCACTCCGGCAGGGAGGGGCAAATGATAGGGCGAACCGGGTGAAAGTCCAAGGCAAGGGCCCGTCGGTCGGAGGAGGGACGTCATGAAGGTGGGGTTCATCGGGCTCGGCCAGATGGGATCGGGCATGGCGGCCAGCCTCCTGCGGGCGGGCCACGCCGTGACGGTTTACAACCGCTCCGCGGGACGGGCGCGCGAGCTCGGCGGCCAGGGAGCCGCGGTCGCGGAACGGGTGTCGGACGCCTGCCGGGGCGACGCCGTCTTCACGATGCTCGCCGACGACGCGGCCGTGGAATCGGCCGCGTTCGGCGAGGACGGGATCGTGCGCCACCTGGCGGCCGGCGCGGTCCACGTCTCGTCGAGCACGATCGGCGTCGAGCTCGCCGAGCGTCTGGCGAAGGCGCACGCGGCAGCGCGGCAGGGTTTCGTCTCGGCGCCGGTGTTCGGCCGCCCGAACGCGGCTGCGGCGGGGCATCTGGCGGTCGTGGCCGCCGGTGCTGCCCGCGACCTGGAGGCGGTGCGGCCCCTCCTCGAGGCGGTCGGCCGCCGGACGTTCGTCGTTTCCCATCGTCCCGAGGTGGCGAACCTCGTCAAGCTCTCGGGCAACTTCTTGATCGCGTCCGTCATCGAATCCCTCGGGGAGGCCCTGGCCCTGGTTGGCCGGGGAGGCGTGGACGCGCACGAATACCTCGACATCCTGACCTCGACCCTCTTCGACGCGCCGGTCTACAAGACGTACGGCGGGATCCTCGCCGACCGCAAGTTCTCGCCCGCCGGGTTCGCGGCGCCCCTCGGTCAGAAGGACATCCGCCTCACGCTGGCCGCGGCGGAGAAGCTTCGTGTGCCGATGCCGATCGCGAGCCTGCTGCGGGACCGCTTTCTCACCCTGCTGGCGCGGGGCGGCGAGACGCTCGACTGGTCGGCGATCGGGGACATCGCCAGGCAGGACGCGGGCGGCGCCGCCGACTGATCCCGTCGGTCAGGGAGCCGGAGGATTCGCCGGCGCGGCCGGACAGAGAAACGTTTCGGCCGTGGTGCTGTCGGGTTTCAGGAGGACGGCGTTCGCCTTCTTCTGGCCGGCCCGCCGCTGGATTTCCTCGATGGAGACGGACTCGGCGTTGTAACCGGCCGATTGTCCCTCCGGAAAGACGACGAAGGCCTGGGCCTCGGCCTCCCTGTCGCGGGCGATGCTGATGGGACCCGTCGGCGTGCACCCCGCGACGACGGCCGGGCTCGCCGTGACGGTCACCGCGGCCTCCTCCGGGGTCAGCTGCGACGCGCAGCCCGCCGCGAGGACGAGCAGCGCGAGCGGCGGGGCGGCGGAGATTCGCATCGTCGCTTTCCTTCCGCGCTCTCCTACAGCCGCGGCCCCACGACCGATGCGAGCACCAGGGCCAGGACGCCGACGAGGACCGCGGAGAGCGCCCCCACGTAGAGGGGCCTCCAGCCCATCTTTCCGAACGCGCGCAGGTTTGTCGAGAGCCCGACGCCCGCCATCGCGGTGCCCAGGGCGGCGCTGCCCCAGGCCTCGCCCACGGTGTTGGCGACCTGCTTCCAGCCGGCGGCGTCCCAGATTCCCCAGGCCAGTCCCCCGGCCGCCAGGCGGGCGTCGCCGAGCGAGCGCACGATCGCCATCGCGAGAAACCCGAGGACGAAGAGGGGAAAGAGCTTCGCGAAGCGCACGCGGCCGCCGGCATGGCCGGTGCGGCGGACGTGGAGGTACGCGAGCAGCGGCACGACGGCGACGAGGAAGACGTTGCGCGTCAGCTTGGTGACGGTGGCGACGCGGAAGGCGACCTCGTCGCGGAACACCTCCTTGTACGAGAGCGCCGCCCCCATCACCTGCGAGGTGTCGTGGATGCCCGTGCCGAGGAAGAGCCCCACCGCCCCGGAGTCGGCCCCGAAGAGCGCGTGGGCGAGGTACGGGTAGCTGAGCATGGCGACGAGCCCGAAGAGCGTGACGTTGGCGACCGTGTAGGCGACCTCGCTCTCCTCGGCCTCGATGACGGGGCCGACGGAAAGGGCGGCCGTCACGCCGCAGATCGCGGTGGACGCGGCGGCGAGGATCCCGAGGCGGTCCGAGACGCCGAGCAGGCGGGCGAAGCCGGTCGCGGCCACCAGCGCGACGGCAACGATGGCCGCGACGACCGGGATTCCCCAGGCGCCGAGCTTGATCACGTCGAAGAACGAGAGGCGGATGCCCACGAGGATGATGCCGAGGCGCAGCATCCGGCGGACCGCGAAGGCGAGGCCGGGGCGGAACACGGAGGCCGTGCCGATCGTGTTCGCGGCGAGCAGTCCGAGGAGGATCGCCATCGAGATGCCCGAGATCGGGCTGGCGCGCCCCGCGGGATCCACCCCCTCGAGACGCAGCACGAGGCCGCCCACCCGGCGCGCGACCTCGCCGGCGGCGAGCATCACCGCGATCGCGAGGGCGAGGCCCGGGAGGACCTCCAGCGTCCTGGTCAGAGGCGCGCGCACGAGACGGGAAGCATATCCCGCGGGCCGTCCGCGGCCTGGCGTGTCGCCATCTCGCTGATGCAAGTGGATCATCCCGGCCGGAAGGGCGCCGCGTACGATCGATCCATGAGCTCCAACGAAAAGCGGGTCGTCATCCTCGGCGCCGCGGGCCGCGATTTTCACGACTTCAACACCGTGTTCCGGGGCGACCCGACGACACGGGTGGTCGCCTTCACGGCGACCCAGATCCCGGGCATCGCCGGGCGCCGCTATCCCGCCGTCCTCGCGGGGCCCCGCTACGCCTCCGGAATCCCCATCGTTCCCGAGGAGGACCTCCCGCGACTCATCCAGGACGAGAAGGCCGACACGTGCGTCTTCTCGTATTCGGACGTGCGGCACGAGCACGTCATGCACCTCGCGTCCCAGTCGATCGCCCTCGGCGCCGACTTCCTCCTGCTCTCCGCGAGGCGCACGATGCTGCCGGCGAAGGTGCCGGTCATCGCGGTCACGGCCGTGCGGACGGGAGCCGGGAAGAGCCAGACGACGCGGTACCTCTCGAACATCCTGAAGAAGCTCGGCAAGCGGGTCGTCGCGGTCCGCCATCCGATGCCGTACGGCGACCTCGCCGACCAGGTGTGCCAGCGCTTCGCGGCCTACGCCGATCTCGACCGGGAGAAGTGCACCATCGAGGAGCGCGAGGAGTACGAGCCCCACATCGACAACGGCTTCGTCGTCTACGCCGGGGTGGATTACGGGAAGATCCTGGCCCGCGCCGAGGAGGAGGCCGACGTCATCCTTTGGGACGGCGGCAACAACGACCTGCCGTTCTACGTGCCCGACCTGCACATCTGCATCGCCGATCCTCATCGCGCCGGCCACGAGACCGCGTACCACCCGGGCGAGGCCAACTTCCGCCGGGCCGACGTCCTCGTGCTCAACAAGTGCGACACGGCGGAGGCGGCGGGCATCGCGGCCGTCGAAGAGGCCGCCGCCCGCCTGAATCCGAAGGCCCGCGTGCTCCGCGCGCACTCTCCGGTGACCCTCGAGCATCCCGAATGGGTCGCGGGCAAGAAGGTCCTGGCCGTCGAGGACGGGCCCACCCTCACGCACGGCGGCATGCGCTACGGCGCCGGCGTGGTCGCGGCGAAGCAGGCGGGCGCGGCGTCGCTCGTGGACCCGAGCCCCTACGCCGTCGGGTCGATTCGAGACACGTACGCGAAGTACCCGAATGCCGTCGGGATCCTGCCGGCGATGGGCTACGGAGAGGCGCAGGTCGCGGAGCTCGCCGAGACGATCCGCCGCACGCCGTGCGACGCGGTGGTCATCGGCACCCCGATCGACCTGCGGCGGGTCCTGAAGATCGACAAGCCCGCCGTGCGGGTCCGTTACGACCTGCGGGAGCAGAAGCCGGGCGCTCTCGAGGCCGAGGTGCGCCGGGTCCTCGCCTAGACCGATCGGCCGCGGCGCCTCTCGGTCATAATCGGCCGCGATGGCCGCCGCGTCCCGTGCCTGGTTCGTCGACCGCTACGGCGGTCCCGAGCGGCTCGTGCTGCGCGAGCGCTCCGACCCCGTCGCCGGTCCCGGAGAGGTCCTCGTGCGGACGGCGGCCATCGGGCTCAACTTCGCCGACCTCTTCGTCCGCGCCGGCGCTTATCCGCGCACGCCGAGGCCGCCGTTCGTGCCCGGCATGGAAATCTCCGGCACGGTCGAGGCCGTCGGCCCGGGTGTCGCGGGGCTTGCCGCGGGCCAGGCCGTCGTGGGGGTCCCGCTCTTCGGCGGGCATGCGGAAAGAGCGGTGGTTCCGGCGTCCCACGTCTTCGCGCTCCCCGACGGCGTCGACCTCGTCGAGGCGGCCGCGGTTCCCGTGGTGTTCCTGACGGCGTCGTACCTGTGCGCCCGCTCCGAGGTCGCCGCGGGGGACCGGGTCGTCGTCACGGCCGCCGCGGGCGGGGTCGGCACCGCGCTGCTGCAGCTGCTCGCGGCGCGCGGCGCGCGCACGCTCGCCCTCGTGGGATCGGACGCGAAGCGCGCGCTGTGCCGGGAGCTCGGCGCCGAAGAGGTCGGCCTCTACCCGGCCGCGGAGGAGCTGCTGGCCAGCGCCTTCGGCGGCGGCGCCGACGTCGTGGCCGATGCGATCGGCGGCCGGATCTTCCGGCGCCTGTGGAAGCGCCTCGATCCGGGCGGACGTTACGTGCTGTACGGCTTTGCCGCGGCGTCGGGCGCCTCGGGCGTCGCGAAGCTGACCGCGGTCCGGGAGCTGCTGGCGATGCGGCTCTTCTCGCCGTACTCGTTCGTCCAGTCGTGCCGCACGCTGATCGGCTTCAACCTGTCGCTCCTCCCGAACCGCGCGGGCGAGCTGCGCCGCGCGGCCGCGGAGATCTTCACGCTCTGGAAGCAGGGGCGCATTCGCCCCATCCTCGGCCCGCGCTTTCCCTTCGAAGAGCTTCCGGAGGCCCACCGGGCGCTGGCGGGCCGCGGCACGACCGGCAAGGTCGTCGTCACGCTCCGCTGACCTCGAAACCGATCGCCGACACGAATCCGCGGTGGAAGGCGGGGTGTGCGGTGAGCTCGACGTGCTCGATCCGCCGCGCGAGCGCCCCGGCGGCGCGGCGACGTTCGGGGGAGCCCAGCATCCGGCGGGCGCCGGTCCCGGCCGCGTTGCCGACCTGACGGAATCGCTCGAGCGGAAGGCGGGGAAGAAGGCCGATCCGGACCGCGGCTGCGACGTCCAGGTAGGACCCGAACGCGCCGGCCACGAGGACCTCCTCGATCTCGCCGGCCGGGATCCCGGCTTCCTGGAGGAGAACGGCGATCCCCGCGCCGACGGCCGCCTTGGCGAGCTGGATTTCGTTCACGTCCCCGCGGGTCACCACGATGTCGCGCCCGTGGCCCGTCGCCGCGGCCGGAACGAGGAGCAGCTCGTCGGGCCCCGCCCGGGCCCGCCGCGCCGGGGGCTTCGCGGCGAGGTTGCCTCGACGGTCGAGGATGCCGCAGCGCAGCATCTCCGAGATCGCGTCGAGGATGCCCGAGCCGCAGAGGCCGACCGGAGGGCGGCCGCCGATCGTCGAGACGAAGGCAGTCCCGCCGGAAAGGTGCACGCGCTCGATGGCTCCGGGCGCGGCCCGCATGCCGGCTCCGATGTGGGCGCCCTCGAACGCGGGACCCGAAGGAGACGAGCAGGAGAGAATGCGGCCGCCGGTCGCCAGGCTGATCTCCGTGTTGGTGCCGATGTCGATGGCGAGGATCGTCCGCTCCGATTCGCCGACGCGGCCGGCGAGGAGCATCGCGACGTGGTCCGAGCCGACGTACCCGGCGACGGGGGCGGGCAGGTGCACGACGGCGCCGCGGGCCAGCGTGATTCCCGCCGTGCCGGCGTCGAGCGCCAGCGCCTCGGTCGTCGCGGGCCGGTAGGGCGCCGTGCCGAGCGTTCGCACGGGAAGGCCGGCGAAGATGTGGTGCATCACCGTGTTGCCGACCACGACGGCCTCCTCGATCCGCTCCGGCGCGGTCCCGATGGCGCGGCACAGGTCGGAGATCGCCCGCTGGAGAGTCTCGGCCAGCTTCCGGCGCAGGACGCCCTCCGCGTCGGGGCCGCGGCCGGCGTATTCGATCCGGCTGATGACGTCTTCCCCGTAGGCGATCTGGGGGTTCACCGCTCCGCGGCGCGCGAGCGTGCGGCCCGTGTCGAGGTCCACGAGAAAGAGGGCGAGCTTCGTCGTTCCGACGTCGATCGCGACGCCGAGCCGGGGGGAGGCCCGGAGCGCGGCAGCCGGGCCGGGCTCGAGGTCTTCGCCTTCGAGCTGGAGGCGCTGCTCGGCCGCCAGGGACTCGGGGGGGACGTCGGCGCGCGCATCTTCGAGCGCAACGGCCTGGCAGGCCAGCCGCATGCCCGCCGCGAGTTCGGCGGCGGACAGCGCCTCGCGCTCGGCGTCGGAGGCGGCCGCGACGGCGCCCTCCGCGATGCGGACGCGGCAGGCGCCGCACGTTCCGGCGCCGCCACAGACCGCGTGGATCGCGACGCCGGCCGCCCGTGCCGCGTCGAGCAGCGTCGCGCCTCGCGGGACCTCCGCGCGGCGCCCGACGGGCTGGAGGTCGACGACGACGAGTCCGGGCGCGCGTCCGGCTGCTTCAGGCCGGCGGGCCATCGGAGCTCCGGTGCCGGCATCGCGGGCGCGCGGCGCAGGCGTCGCACGCTTCTCCCTCGCCGTCCACGCCGGCGCCCAGACCCACGACCAGGGAAAGGGACTTTCGCGGCACGAGGAAGTCTTCGTCGGTCAGTCGAACGCCGCACGCGGGCGCCTCGAGGGCGCGAAAAAGCTCCTTCTGGCCCGCGGCCAGCGGCCATCCCTCCATGCCGGGCGACAGAGGCGCGGTCGCGCACCAGCCGCGCCGCCGGAGACCTCGGGCGAGATGCTGGCGCGCCGCCCGGGCGAGCCGCTCCACCGCGGCCGAACCGAGCCCGTCGAGAGCGAGCGCGTACGGCAGGTCGCGGCCGAACAGGCGGGACACGCGGTTCTCGAGGCGTGGGCCGATCGTGGCGACGAGGAGCGCCACGGCCGAGGCCCGCCAGAGGCGCCGGACGACGAGCGGTCCCGTCAGGGTGGCGCCCCCCTCGAGCTCGATCCCGTCCGGTGTTCGCGATCGCTTCTGCAGGATCCGGCAGCTCACGCGGGGATCGAGGAGGGCGGTTCCGTCGCGCACCGCCCGCTCGGCGATGGCGACCAGGCGCGGGCTGCGGGCGCGAACGCGCTCGGGATCGGCTCCCTGGCCCCGGAGCGCGCCGTCGGCGTCGAGGTCGCCGAGCCACTGCCGGGCAGGAAGCAGGCGCGCGGTCATGACCCCGGCAGGCCTTCCAGGCCCGCTCTCGCGGCCAGGGGCTCGACCACCGCGTGAAGCGCGCGTTCCACGTCGGGAGCCAGGCGGGGGCGCCGGTAGGCGGCCAGCAGGTCCTCGACCCGCGCGCGGGCTCTCGAGAACGCGTCGCGGGACCCGGCCTCCTCCCAGGCGCGGAGCGAGCCCCGGTCGATCACGGCCGATGGCAGGTGCTGCTCGAGGCGGAACAGCCGCCGCGTCTCCGGGAGCTTGAGGAACTCGCCGGAGGCGCCGGCCTTTTCGAACATCGCGACCGCCAGCGACTCGGTGCGGGCCGTGATCCCGTCGAGCAGGCGGCGCGCGGACGCGATCGCCTCGGCGTCGAGGACGAGCTTCTCGGCGCTCTGGCACCCGAGGAAGTCGAGCATCCCGGCGCCGGAGATCATGTTGATGCCGCCGAGGGCCCCGAGGAGGAGGGCCGTGGCGCTCTCCATGCCGGCCTGGGCGTCGACGGCCTTGGAGTCGCTGCCGCCGAGGTAGGCGTGCGTCGGGAGGCCCAGGTGTTTTCCGACCTCGGCGCAGGCGAGGTCGATCATCGCCGTTTCGATCGCGCCCATCGGCGTCGTGCCCGTGCGCATGTCGAAGATGGACGGAGCGCCGCCCCAGACGACGGGCGCGCCGGGCGCCGCCAGCTGGGCGATCGCGACGCCCATCAGGCACTCCGCGGCGTGCTGGACGACCGCCCCGGCGAGCGTGACGGGGGCGGCGGCTCCCGCGAGGGGGACCGAGACGATCTCGGCGGGGACGCCGGAGCGGGCGAGCTCGACGAGGCTGTCCGAGGCGAACTCGGACCAGTGGAGCGGGGGGGACGGGCACACGTCGAACACGGCCCGGGGCCGCCGGCGCAGGGCCTCGGGGCCGCCGGCCTCGGCCGCGAGCAGGCCGACCATGTCGCGCACCGCGCTCGCGGTGAACGCGCCGGTGACGACGGGCTTGTCGGAATGGAGCAGGACGAGGAAGAGCCGGTAGAGGTCCCCGATCTCTTTCGGAATGTCGCCGCAGACGAGGGCCGTGGATTGCGCGGCGAATTCGGGGAGCATCTCCGCGACCTGGACGAGGCGCACGAGGTCGGCGGACCCGGACTCGCGGTGCTCTCCGGTCCCGGGGTCGAGGACGTGGACGCAGGAGGAGCCCGGATCGAAGTGCACCGAGTCGCCTCCGTAGCGCACGCAGGCGTGCCCGCTCCGGTCGTGGAGGAAGAACTCGGAGGGCGCGGCCGCGAGCGCCCGCCGCGCGAGCGCTTCCGGAACGTGCGCGACGCCGTCCGCGACGCGGGCCCCCGCGTCGGCGAGCAGGGCGGTGGCCGCCGCGCCCGTGAGCCGCACGCCCGGCCGCTCGAGGAGCGCGAACGCTTCGGCGAGGATGCGGTCGATCAGCTCCGGCTCGAGCAGCGTGAGGCCCGGTCTCATCGCGGTCCTCCCGGCTACCGGCCGACCAGGGCTTTCGCGAGGGCGACGGCGGCCACGGCGTCCTCGCCGAAGCCGTCCGCGCCGATCTCCTCGGCCCACGCCTTCGTCACGGGCGCCCCGCCCACGATCACCTTGACGCGAGGCCGCAGGCCATGCCGGTCGAGCGACTCCACCACGTGGCGCTGCCCGGTCATCGTGGTCGTCAGCAGGGCCGAAACCCCGACGATGTCGGCCTGGAGATCCCGGGCCCGGAGCGCGAAGTCCTCGTACGGGACGTCCACGCCGATGTCGTGGACCTCGAAGCCGGACGCGGAGAGCATCGTGGACACGAGGGTCTTTCCGATCTCGTGAATGTCGCCCTTGACGGTGCCGAGGACGACGCGGCCCAGGATCTCCCGGCGCACTCCGCCCTTCTGGAGCTCGGGCTCGAGGACCGCCGTCGCGGCCTTCATCGCCTCGCCCGCCATGACGAGGTCCGGCAGGAAGAGGTCTCCGCGTCCGAACCCCTCTCCGACCTCGTTCAGGCCGGGGACGAACCCGCGCTGGATGGCGTCGAGCGGCGCCATGCCGGCCGCGATGGCCTCGCGCGCGAGGTCCGCGGCCCGGTCGGGGTCGCCGTCGAGGACGCTCTGGCGCATCCCCGCGCGCAGGGCGTCATGCATGGGCTTCGGGCCGGGTCGGCGCGGCGGACGCGCGCGCCGCCGCCGATGCCGCGCGGGCGGCGGCGCGGGCCACGACGCCGGCGACGCTCCGCGAGGCGGCGCCGTCGAGGGCCAGGGGCCGGTGGCTGGAGAGCAGGCGCTCGACCTCCGCGCACGCGCGTTCGGTCAGCGTCTTTCCCCCGCGCGCGATCCAGCCCGGGTAGTTGTCGCGGTCGAACAGGGTCGGGTACCAGCGCTCGCGCATGTGGCGGCGCGTGTGCGGGAGCTTGAGGAACTGGCCGTCGGGGCCGAGCTGGTCGATGAGGTCGAGGGCGAGGGTCTCGGGGCCGATCTCGACCGGCTGGAGGAAGCTCTGGATCCAGCCGGCGATCTCGTCGCAGATCGCCAGCTGGGCGAGCGAACCCGAGAGGCCGGACTCCAGGTAGCCGAGGTCGTGGAAGATGTGGCCGCCCGACATGGCCCCGATCAGCATGCTGAGCGCCGCTTCGATGCCGGCCTGCGCGTCGACGAGCTTGGACTCGCTGCTGCCGCCGAGCGTGAAGAGAGGCAGATCGTAGAAGTGGCCGAGCGCCTCGGCGATGCCGCGCGGCTCGGGCGCGCAGTAGGGGTCCACCATGGTGCGCATGTCGAGGGCGTCGCCGCCGAACCCGGGGATGACGCAGGGCGCGCCCTCGCGCTTCCACTGGGAGAGCGCGAGGCCGGCGAGCGCGCCGGCGTTGGACAGGGCGACGCCGCCCGCCATCGTCATCGGGCCGCTCGTGCCGCCGGAGACCACGGGGATGTAGAGGGCCGGCAGGCTCTTCTCCGCCAGGAACAGGAGCTTCTGAAGGGCGTCGGCGTTGTGGAGGAGCCCCGTCGTCACGTTGATGTAGCAGGCGATGAACGGCTTCTCGCGCAAGGCGTCCGCGCCGCCGGCGACGGCCTCGGCCATCTCGACGACGTCGGCGCATCCGGACATCTCGTACGTGACGAAGACGAGAGGCTTGGAGGTGTTGTGAAGCATGGCCTCGAACTGCAGGCGGTCGGCGAGGTCGGGGCGGACGTCGGAGGGCAGGAACATGGACATCGCGAAGTGGATGTGGGCGAGCGCGTCGCACAGGCGGGCGGCCTCGCGCACGTCCTCGAGGCGCGCGCGCCGGCGCTCCCCCGAACGGTGGTCCACGATGTTCAGGCAGTCCGAGCCGGGGCCGAAGTAGGTGCGCGCGCCCTCGAGGGGCATCACGGGATGCCCCGCGCGGTCGTGGAGGACGACGCGGCGCGGCGCCGTCGCGAGGGCCCGCTCCACGAGCCGCGGGGCGATCCGGACGCGGTTGCCCTCCGAGACCGAAGCGCCCGCGCGCCGCGCGAGCTCCACGGCCTCGGGGTCGAAGAATCGGACGCCCGTCCGCTCGAGGATCTCGAGGCTGGCCGCGTGGAGCGCGGCGCACTGGGCGGGCGTCAGCCGCGAAAACGCGGCCCCCGGTTGACCGGCAGTCAGGGTCGAGGGCTCCATCCGCTCCGAGTGTCGTCGAAGCGCGACGGGGCAGAGAGGTGCGTTTGCATCACGCGCTCCACGCCGCGCCGCCCGGTTGATACCATCGGCCGACGTCCGGGGAGGCCTCATGCGCATCGATCGGTTCGACATGGAGCGGACGCAGTGCCTCTACGAGAACGAGGTCGCCTGGAACCTCTCGGAGAGCGGCGTCCAGCCGCTGCGCGTCGAAGAGCTGCTCGGCGCGGAGATGACCGCCGCCGACCTCCTCGGCCAGGCGCTGAAGTACCCCGAGTCGAACGGCTCGGCGGTGCTGCGGGAGCGGATCGCGCTCTTCTATCCCGGGGCGACCGCGGCGAACGTCCTCGTCACGACCGGGTGCTCGGAAGCCAACTACACGGCCCTCTGGGGCCTGCTCGAGCGGGGCGATCGGATGGCCGTGATGCTTCCCAACTACATGCAGGCCTGGGGACTCGCCCGCGCCTACGCCGGCCGCGCCGACGCCTACCGCCTCGCCGAGACGCGGGGCCCCGGACGGCGCTGGGCGCTCGACGTCGAGAGCCTCGAGCGGGCGGTGACGAAGAAGACGAAGGCGATCCTGGTGACCAACCCGAACAACCCGACCGGCGCCGTGCTCACCGGGGACGAGATGGACGCGATCGTGCGGGTCGCCCGCCGCGCCGGGGCCTGGATCGTCGCGGACGAGGTCTACCGGGGAGCCGAGGTCGCCGGGGAAGCGGCCTCTCCGACCTTCTGGGGGCGATATCCGAAGGTGATCGCCACCGCCGGTCTCTCGAAGGCCTTCGGACTGCCGGGCCTGCGAATCGGGTGGATCGTCGCGCCGCCGAGAATGGCGGCGTCGCTCTGGGCGTACCAGGACTACACGACCCTGACCCCGACGATGCTGTCCGACCGGCTCGCGCGGGTCGCCCTGGAGCCGGCACGGCGGGAGCAGATCCTGGCGAGGACGCGCGGGATCATCCGCCGCCATCTTCCCCGGATCGAGGCCTGGATCCGGTCCCACGGCGAGCTCTTCGACTCCATCCCGCCGGTGGCGGGCGCGATCGCGCTCGTGAAATACCGTCTCCCGATCGGCTCCACGGCCCTCTTCGATCGCCTGCGGGTCGAGAAATCGGTCCTGATCACCCCCGGGGCGCACTTCGGGATCGGCCGGTACGTCCGGATCGGCTACGGGTACGACGTCGCCCGGACCCTTGAGGGCCTCGCCCGGGTGGACGAGCTGCTTGTCGAGCTTTCGGGACGCCGGGGACCGGCGGCGAAGAAAAGACGTTCGGCGATCTGACCGCCGCGAGCCCGGAGGGCACCGCTCCGGAAAACGCGAAGCATCGTGTTGACTGGCACCGACTTAGGCTGCGAGCATCGATTGTGATAAAACTCACAAATTGGGTCTAAATTGCTGAAATAGCATAACTTCTCGGGCCAGAAACGGCCTCCGATGTTTGAATTCTCGCCCTCTTTTCCCTATAATCCGCGGCTCCCGCATCAGGCTTTTTTGACTTACTTTGAGGAGGACCGAGTGGGATTCAAGGTAGGAGAGAAGATCGTGTACCCCAACCACGGCGTCTCCGTGGTCGAGAAGATCGGCGAGGGGTTCCAGACGGAGCCCGTGGCTCCGAGGAGCTTCTATCACCTCCGTCTCCTGTCGAACAACTCCCGGGTTATGGTGCCTGTCGGGAACACGGGGCTGATCGGCCTTCGCCGGCTGACCCAGCGCAAGGACATCACGGGCCTCATGAAGACCCTCGGCGACGGGCGCTTCTCCGCGACCGGCGACTGGAAGGGCCGCTACAAGCAGAACCTGGACAAGATGAAGAGCGGGGAGCTCCACGCCATCGCCGACGTGCTCAAGACGCTCAACTTCATCTCTTCGCGCAAGACCCTCTCGTTCCGCGAGAAGAAAATGTACGAGCGGGCCAAGTACCTGATCGTCTCGGAGATCGCGGTGATCAACGGCCTCGACGAGAAGGAAGTCGAGCGGCAGGTCGACCGGGCCCTGGCCCGTTCGGCGGGAAGCCGGGCGACCGCGCACTGACCGGGCGCGACCGCAGAGCACGACCCTCGACGGGGCGGCGCGAGCCGCCCCGTTTTCTTTTGCGGGACGACGCCTCGGTCCTTCCGCCCCCGGAGCGGTGCCGGGTCTAGAATGCGGCCATGGACACACCGAAAAAGGCGTCCCTCGCCCAGTCACTGGTCATGCTGCTCGTCGGCGCGCTCGTGGGTTTCGGCGCCGGCTACTTCACCGGCGGCGGCGGCCGTCCGGCCGGCGCGGCCGCTGCGGCGGCGGCGCCCGGGGACCGGGTCGGGGAGCTGTCCCGTTCGCTCGAGCGCGACCCCGAGAACCCGGAGATCCTGATGGACCTCGGCAACGCCTACTACGACCGCGAGGACTGGGACCACGCGATCAAGATGTACGAGAAGGCGCGGCGCAAGGCGCCGAAGAACCCGAACCTGCTGTCGGACCTGGGCGCGGCGCATCGCAATCGCGGGGAGTTCGACCTGGCCGTGGCCTTCTTCCAGAAGGCCCGCGAGAACAACCCGGACCACTGGCAGTCCCTGTTGAACTGGCTTCTCGTCGAAACCTACGACCGGCGGGACGCCCGCGCCGCCCAGAGGCTCTTCGACGAGGTCAAGCAGCGGTATCCCGAGATCCCCCAGCTCGACAAGATCCAGGAAGAGATCAAGGGACTCGGCAAGGGCGCCTGATGCTGCTCCGCCTGATTCTCGCGATCTTCGTCCTCTTCCTGCTCCTCACGGTCCTGCGCGGCCTTCGGATTTTCCTCCAGGCGTTCCTGCGGCCCGCGGCCCGCCCGGGAGCCGTGCGCCCGGCGGCGACCCGCGAAGCCGAGATGGTCCGCGACCCGGTGTGCGGGACCTGGGTGGATCGCGGGATCGCGGTCACGGGCCGCCGGGGCGGCGAGGCCGTCGCGGTCTGCTCGGAAGAGTGCCGCAAGGCGCTCGAGCGCGCCGGATGACGGGCGGTCTTTTCGAGGACGAGCCGAAGCCCGCAGACTCCGGCGACTTTCCCCCTGCCACGCCGCTCGCGGACCGGATGCGCCCGCGATCGCTCGACGAGGTCGAGGGGCCCGAGGCCGTGGTCGGAGCCAACGGGTTCCTGCGCCGCGCGATCGCCGAGGACCGGGTTCCCTCGCTCATCCTGTGGGGGCCGCCCGGCGTCGGCAAGACGACGCTCGCCCGCCTGATCGCCTCCCAGACCTCCTCGCTCTTCCTCTCGTACTCGGCCGTCGCGACGGGCGTGAAGGAGATGCGCGAAGTCCTCGAGGAGGCGCGACGCCTGCGGGCGCGGCAGGGCAAGCGCACAATCCTCTTTCTCGACGAGATCCACCGGTTCAACCGCGCGCAGCAGGACGTGTTCCTTCCGTACGTCGAGGCCGGCGACATCGTCCTCGTGGGCGCCACGACCGAGAACCCGTCCTTCGAGCTCAACGGAGCCCTGCTCTCGCGCTGCAAGGTCGTCGTGCTCGAACCCCTCGCTCCGGAGGCGGTCGCCCGCATCGCGGAGCGCGCGGTGCGCGACATCCCGCGCGGTCTCGGGGCCCGGGACTTCGCCCTGGACGACGAGGCTCTCGGGTTCATCGCGCAGGCCTCGGGGGGCGACGCGCGGCGGGCGCTCAACCTGCTCGAGGCGGCGGCCGCGGATGCCGAGGCCGCCCGCGTGCGGACGATCGAGGTGGGACGGCTGCGCGACCTGCTCCAGCGCAAGGTCCTGCTCTACGACAAGGCCGGCGAGGAGCATTACAACCTCATCTCGGCCCTCCACAAGTCCATGCGGGAGTCCGACCCCGACGCCACGCTCTACTGGCTCGTCCGGATGCTGGAGGCGGGAGAGGACCCGCTCTACGTGGCGCGCCGGATCGTCCGTTTCGCGTCCGAGGACATCGGGCTCGCGGACCCCCGCGCCCTGCGCGTGTCGCTCGACGCGAAGGAGGCGTTCGAGTTCCTGGGCATGCCCGAGGGCTCGCTCGCCCTCGTCGAGGCCGCGGTCTACTGCGCGCTCGCGCCCAAGTCGAACGCCCTGTACGAGGCCGAGGGAGAGGCCAAGCGCGACGTCGCCGAGAAGCCGGCCGAGCCGGTGCCGCCCGTGATCCGGAACGCCGTCACGAAACTGATGAAGGACGTCGGGTACGGGAAAGGCTACCGGTACGCGCCGTCGGAGCCCGAGGGGGTCGGCGGCATCGAATGCCTGCCCGAGAGCCTGCGCGGCCGCCGCTACTACCGCCCCCGGTCCGCGGGCAAAGAGGCGGAGCTCGCGCGGCGGCTGGAGGCCGTGTTGAAGCTGCGCCAGGAAAAGTGGGCGCGGGAGGCCGCCGACGAGAGCGCGAAACGGGGCAAGAAGGGAAAGCCGTAGCAGGCGGGCCCGGCCCTAGACTTCCTCCCGCCGGTAGTTCGGCGCTTCCTTCGTGATGATGACGTCGTGGGCGTGGGACTCCTTGAGGCCCGCCGAGGTGATGCGGATCAGGCTCGACTTCGTGCGCAGGTCCTCGATCGTCCGGCAGCCCGCGAGGCCCATGCCGCTGCGCACGCCGCCCGTCAGCTGCGCGACGAGGGCCTCGACGCTCCCCTTGTAGGGGACCATGCCCTCGATGCCCTCGGGGACGAGCTTCGAGAGGGATCCATTCGACGAGGGCTCGCCCTCCATGGATTCCTGGAAGTAGCGGTCGGAGGACCCGGCCTTCATCGCGCCGAGGGAGCCCATGCCCCGGTACGCCTTGAACGTCCGGCCGTTGTAGAGGATCGTCTCCCCGGGCGACTCTTCGGCGCCGGCGAGGAGCGAGCCGATCATCACGAGGTGCGCGCCGGCGGCGAGGGCCTTGGTGATGTCGCCCGAGAACTTGATGCCCCCGTCGGCGATGAGCGGGACGTTGGTGCCCCGCGTGGCCTTCGCGCACTCGCGGATTGCGTGGATCTGCGGGACGCCGGCTCCCGTCACGACGCGGGTCGTGCAGATCGAGCCGGGACCGATGCCGACCTTGATCGCGTCGGCGCCCCGCTTCAACAGGTCGCGCGCCCCCGCCTCGGTGGCGACGTTGCCGGCGATGATCGGGGTCGAGGAGAAGCGGCGGCGCACGAGCTTCAGGGCGTCGAGCACGCCCTGGCTCTGGCCATGGGACGAGTCGAGGACCAGGACGTCCACCTTGGCCCGGACGAGCTCCCGGGCCCGGTCGAGGATGTCCCGGGTGACGCCGATCGCGCCGCCCACGCGCAGCCGGCCGAGGGCGTCCTTGGCCGCGTTCGGGTACTTGATCGCCTTCTGGATGTCCTTGACCGTGATCAGGCCCTTGAGGTTGCCGCCGCGATCCACGACCAGGAGCTTCTCGATCCGGTACTTGTGGAGGAGCTCCTTGGCCTGTTCGAGCGTCGTGCCGACGGGCGTCGTGATGAGGTTCTTCTTCGTCATGCGCGCCGAGATCGGCTTGTCGGTGCGGGTCTCGAAGCGCAGGTCGCGGTTGGTCAGGATTCCGACGAGCTTGCCCCGGTCGTCCACGACCGGGACGCCCGAGATCTTGTAGCGGGCCATGACCTCGAGGGCCTCGGCGATTGTCTGCTCGGGCCGGCAGGTCACCGGGTCGACGATCATTCCGGATTCCGAGCGCTTGACCTTGTCCACCTCGGCCGCCTGGGCCTCGATCGAGAGGTTCTTGTGGATGATCCCGAGGCCTCCCTGCTGCGCCATGGCGATCGCGAGGCGCGACTCGGTCACGGTGTCCATGGCGGCCGAGATGAGGGGAATGTTGAGGCCGATCTGGCCGGTCAGGCTGGTGCGCAGGTCCACCTCGCGGGGGTGGACGTCGGAATGCGCCGGAAGGAGCAGGACGTCGTCGAACGTCAGGGCGAGCGGGATGTCGTCGTGGGTGGGACGCGAACGTTTGCGCTTGTCAGCCATCAGGCCCCCGCCGCGGCCACGCCGTGGCACTTCTTGTACTTCTTGCCCGAGCCGCAGGGGCACGGGTCGTTGCGCCCGACCTTGGGCGCGTTGCGCTGGATCGTCTCGACCTTGGCGTCCTGGCCTCCGGAGGCCGCGGCGCCGTAGGAGTAGTTGACGTTGGAGGGAGCGCGCCGCGCCGGCATGGGGACGGGGGCCCGCCGCTCCGTGGCCCGGGCGTTGACGTCCTCGGCCTCTTCCTCGCGGGCCACGGGCTGGAGCTTGAAGAGGTACTGGACGATCTGGTCCTCGATGCGCTCGCGCATGAGCGTGAAGAGCTCGAAGGACTCCTTCTTGTACTCGATGAGGGGATCGCGCTGGCCGTACCCCCGCAGGCCGATGCCTTCCTTGAGGTGGTCGATCGCGAGGAGGTGGTCCTTCCACTGCTGGTCGACGACCTGGAGCATCACGAACTTCTCGTGCGTCCGCATCATCTCCGGCCCCAGGATCTGCTCCTTGCGGTCGTAGACCGACAGCAGGCCCGTCCAGAGCTCTTCGCGAATCTGCTCGCGCGACTTCTCGGCGTACTGGAAGGAGCCGGGCTTGAGCCCGAAGTACTCGCCGAGGTCGATGTCGCAGGCGGCGAGGTCCCACTCCCGGGCGCCCTTCTCTTCGTTGAGGTGGCGCCCGAGGATGTAGTCCAGGATCGTCTCGGCCAGCCCGAGGACGTGTTCGCGGGCGGCGTCGCCGCGGAGGATCTCGCGGCGCATGCCGTAGATCTCCTCGCGCTGCCGGTTCATGACGTCGTCGTACTCGAGCAGGTGCTTGCGGCTTTCGATGTTGCGGGCCTCGACCTGCTTCTGGGCGCGCTCGATCGAGCGCGAGACCATGCCGTGCTCGATCGGGACGCCCTCCTCCATTCCGAGGCGCCGCATGATGTTCTGGAGGCGGTCGGACCCGAAGATGCGCATCAGGTCGTCCTCGAGCGACAGGTAGAAGCGGGAGGACCCCGGATCGCCCTGCCGGCCCGAGCGGCCGCGCAGCTGGTTGTCGACGCGCCGCGATTCGTGGCGCTCGGTGCCCACGATGTGGAGGCCGCCGGCCGCGAGGACCTTCTTCTTGTCCTCGGCGCAGCTTTCGCGCAGCTTCGTCATCCGGCGCTCGTACTCGTCCCGGTCCTCGATGTCCTTGAGCTCGTGCATGGCCACGGCCTCGGGGTTGCCTCCGAGGACGATGTCGGTGCCGCGGCCGGCCATGTTCGTCGCGATGGTCACCGCGCCGGAGCGCCCGGCCTGGGCGACGATTTCGGCTTCCTTCTCGTGGAACTTGGCGTTGAGGACCACGTGGGGAACCCGCCGCTGCTTGAGGAGCTCGGAGAGGCGCTCGGACTTCTCGATCGACACGGTGCCCACGAGGACGGGCTGGCCCTTCTCGCGCAGCTGGACGATCTCCTCGGCGACCGCGTCGAACTTCTCGCGCTCGGAGGCGTAGACGACGTCCTGGTGGTCGATGCGGACCATGGGCTGGTTGGTCGGGATGACCACGACCTCGAGCTTGTAGATCTGGTGGAACTCGGACGCCTCGGTGTCGGCCGTGCCCGTCATGCCGGCGAGCTTCTCGTAGAGGCGGAAGTAGTTCTGCAGCGTGATCGTGGCCAGGGTCTGGTTTTCGCGCTCGATCTTGACGTTTTCCTTGGCCTCGACCGCCTGGTGGAGCCCGTCGGACCAGCGGCGGCCCGGAAGGACGCGGCCGGTGAACTCGTCCACGATCAGGACCTGGCCGTCCTTGATCATGTAGTCCACGTCGCGCTTGTAGAGCGCGTGCGCGCGCAGCGCCTGCTCGACCCCGTGCAGGAGGTCGATGTTCTGGAGCTCGTACATGTTCCCGATGCCCAGGAACTTCTCGGCCTTGGCCACGCCCTCCTCGGTCAGGACCGCGGTGCGGGCCTTCTCGTCCACCAGGTAGTCGCCGGTCGTGGACTTGTTGCCGTACTTGTCCTTCTCCTCGGCGCCCTTGACGAGGTGGGGGATGACGCGGTTGCACTTGTAGTAGACGTCGGTGTTTTCCTCGGAGGGGCCCGAGATGATGAGCGGGGTCCGGGCCTCGTCGATCAGGATCGAGTCCACTTCGTCCACGATCGCGAAGACGTGGCCGCGCTGGACCATGTTCTCCAGCTCGAACTTCATGTTGTCGCGCAGGTAGTCGAAGCCGAACTCGTTGTTGGTCCCGTAGGTGACGTCGCAGGCGTAGGCGGCCTTGCGGTCGTCGTCGAGCAGGTTGTTCTGGATGCAGCCCACGGTCAGGCCGAGGAACTTGTAGATCCGGCCCATCCACTCGGCGTCGCGGCGGGCGAGGTAGTCGTTGACGGTGACGACGTGGACGCCTCGCCCCGTCAGGGCGTTGAGATAGACGGGCATCGTCGCGACGAGCGTCTTGCCCTCGCCCGTCTTCATCTCGGCGATCTTGCCGGAATGGAGGACCATGCCGCCGATCAGCTGGACGTCGAAGGGGCGCATCCCGAGGGCGCGCACGGAAGCCTCGCGCGCCACCGCGAACGCCTCCTCGAGCAGCTCGTCGAGAACGGCGTCGCGGGCGGCCTTGGCGTCCTCCGGGTGGACCCCTTCCAGGGCCCGGGCGATGCGGTCCCGGAACTCGGCGGTCTTGCCGCGCAGCTGCTCGTCCGAGAGGGCCTTGACGCCCGGCTCGAGCGCGCTGATGCGCTCGACGCGCGGCAACATCTTCTTGATGTCGCGCTCGTGCTGGGTGCCGAAGACCTTGGCGAGGAGGCGGTCGATCATGATTAGGCGGCTAACACTTGAGGGGTCGGAGTTTATTCCGGATTTGCGGAGGGCGGAAGGGGCAGGAGCGAGGGACCGGGGCCGGCGGCTTCAGCGCGACTCGAGGATGTACTCCAGCGGGTTGACGGGGTGGCCGTCGACGTGGACCTCGTAGTGCAGGTGGGGGGCGGTCGAGCGGCCCGTCGATCCGACGAGGCCGACCCGGTCGCCGCGGTGGACCGTCTGGCCCTCGGTCACGAGCGTTTCCTCGAGATGGCCGTAGAGGGTCTCGTAGCGGTCGCCGTGCGCCAGCGCGATCGCCTTCCCGTACTCGCCGGCCCAGCCGCTGCGCAGCACGATCCCGTCCGCCGTGGCCAGCACCGGCTCGCTGCGAGCCGTCGAGATGTCGACGCCCTCGTGGAAAGCGGGAACACCCGTGAACGGATCGGGGCGGACGCCGAAGCCCGAATTGACGGCGCCGTGCACGGGCCACACGGTCGGGGTCGCGGCGATCAGCTCGGTGCGCCGGGAAAACTGGCTTTCGAGAAGCGACAGCCGGGCGGAGAGCGCCTGGCTCTGGCCGGCCACGTCCTGGGAAGATGCCGGCGTGGACGAGGGGCCGCCGAGGCCGCCACGCACGGTGTCCGAGAGCCCCGCGACGATCGCGAGGCGCCGGGTCCGAGCCTCGAAGTCCGACAGCTGCCTGGTGATGCCGTCGAGCCGCTGGTGGAGCGCCGAGGTGGCCGCGCGGAGGCGGTCGTTCTCGGCCATCGCGATGCGGTACTGGCGGTCGCGGCGCGAGGAGGCGAAATAGGCCCATCCGAAGGCCACCGCGGCGACGAAGAGCATCGCGGCCGCTCCGGCGGCGACGCCGAGGAACCGGGTCGAGATCGTGAGCTGACGGAACCGCGCCCGCGCGTGGGGGACGAAGATGATTGTGTTGTACTTCTTCACCGCTCTCCTTGCTCGCCGCGTTCGAGCGGGCGGACCATCTCCCGGTACCCCGGACGAACCGCTGAGAGAGTCAAGACGGAAGCCCTCAAGCCTCCGAAGTGAAGCGATCCTATGGTCCCCTTCCGTGCGAGTCAACCTGCTCGATCGGGCAGGGGGGAAGCGAGCGCGGGCGCGCGGAACGAAAGCGCTTCGGCCAGGTGCACGGCGCTAACTCGTTCGCTCCCCGCCAGATCGGCGATCGTGCGGGCCACGCGGAGGCCGCGGTGCACCGCGCGAACGGACAGGCCGATCCGCGTCACGGCGTTTTCGAGAAGGCGCGAGCCGGCGTGATCGAGAGCACAATGCTGCACAGTTTCCTGTGCAGAAAGCTCCGCGTTGCGCAGTCCCTGTGCCCCGGCGCGGCGCAGCGCGGCGCGCCCGCGCGCTTCGAGGACGCGCGCGCGGATCGCGTCGGAGCCTTCCGACGGCGACGAGGCGCGAAGATCGTCCCATCCGACGGCGGCGACGCGGACGTGGAGGTCGATCCGATCGAGAAGCGGCCCGGAGAGCTTCCGGGCATACCGCTGCCGCTCTGCGGGATCGCACGAGCACCCGCGGCGGGGATCGCCGTGGAACCCGCAGGGGCAGGGGTTCATGGCGGCCACCAGGACGATGTCGCAGGGGAAGCAGACGGCGCCGCGGGCGCGGACGACGGTCACGCGCTTCTCCTCGAGGGGCTGCCGGATCGCCTCGAGGACGTCCCGGCGAAACTCCGGCAACTCGTCGAGAAAGAGAACGCCGCGGTGCGCCATCGAGGCCTCGCCCGGGGCGGGGGTCGCCCCGCCGCCCACGAGACCGGGCGCCGAAATCCCGTGGTGCGGAGCGCGGAAGGGCGGCGCCGTCACGAGCCCCGCTCCCGGGGCAAGGGCCCCGGCCACGGAATGGATCTTCGTCACCTCGATGGCCTCGGCAGGGGAGAGCGGCGGGAGGATGCCGGGGATGCGGCGCGCCAGCATCGTCTTGCCCGCGCCCGGAGGACCGGCGAGGAGCAGGTGATGGCCCCCGGCGGCGCTGATCTCGGCGGCTCGGCGCGCGATCGCCTGCCCGCGGACCTCGGAGAAGTCGGGGATGCCTCGCGCCGGCGGGACCGCGGCGGCGCGGGCGGGCGCGATCCGGCGGCTGCCCAGAAGATGCGCGACGGTCTCGGAGAGGTGCTCGACCGGAATGACCCGGATTCCTTCGACGGCCGCCGCCTCGGAGGCGTTGGCCGCCGGCAGCACGATCTCCTCGAAGCCGGCGTCGCGCCCGGCCAGGGCGAGGCAGAGCGCTCCGCGGACCGGCCGGACTTCACCGCCCAGACCGAGCTCCCCGACGAAGATGCGCGGCGGCGACTCCCGCGGCCGGACGCCGCACAGCCACAGCAGCCCGACGGCGACCGGGAGGTCGAGGGCCGCGCCGCACTTGCGGAAGTCGGCGGGCGCGAGGTTGACGGTGACGGACCCGTCGGGCAGCGGGAACCCGCCATTCTTCAAGGCGGAACGGACGCGCTCGCGCGCTTCGCGGACGCTCGCGTCCGGCAGGCCGACGATGGTGAAGCGGGGCATTCCGTGGGACGCGTCGACTTCGACGTCGAGCACGCGGGCTTCCAGGCCCAGTGTGGCGGCGGAGTGAATTCGGGCGAGCATCCGGCCTCCTCGGGACGAGGAGAGCCTGATCGGATGAGGACTCGGGGATATTAGCAGGAGGCAGGAGGCAGGAGGCAGGAGGCAGGGGGCGGGGGCGGCTACTTTCCTTTCGGCGGGATCGCGATCTTGTCGCCGGCTTTGAGGGACGGCGTGCCGCCAAGGCTGTTGACGGCGATGATCTCGGCGACCGTGACGCCGTGTTTGAGCGCGATCCGGTAGAGCGTGTCGCCGTTCTTGACGCGGTAGCTCTTCGGCGCGCTGTGGATCTCGGCGACCTTCTCCGGCCCTTTCTTCGCCCTGGAGGCCTTCACGGTCGAGGCCGCGACCTTCTGCGGGATCAGGATCTCCTGCCCGCGCGCCACCTTCGAGCGCGGCGAGAGCGAGTTCGCCGAGGCGATGGCCGACACCGAGACCCCGTAACGCTTGGCGATCCGCGGGAGCGTCTCGCCCTTCTTCGCCGTGTGCGTCTTGAACGAGGGCGGCACGGCCGTGGGGGAGGCGGCGAAGGCGACGAGCACCGCCTCGCGGGACCCCGCCGGGACCTTGAGGTCGTACCCGTCGGGCTCGCGGGGCGTGACGGGGGAGCGCAGCTCGGGGTTGAGCGCCTCGAACTCTTCCACGGGAAGCTCGACGCCCCGGGCCAGGGTCCGAAGGTCCACCGGCCGGTCGAGCCGGACCGTGTCGAACTCGATCGGCGGCTCGAAGACCACGTCGAACCCGTAATGCGTGGGGTCCTTGGAGATCAGGACGGAAGCGAGGAAGGCGGGCACGTAGTTCTGCGTCTGGCGCCGGATCGCGGACGTGGACGCGAGCTGCCAGAAGTCCCGGGCGCCCGTCTTCTCCATGGCCCTGAGGATCTTTCCCTCTCCGGCGTTGTAGGCCGCCATGACGAGATACCAGTCGCCGAAGATCTCGTGCAGGTACGACAGGTATCGGGCGGCCGCGCGCGTGGCCTTCTCGGGGTCGCTGCGCTCGTCCACGATGCCGTTGGACTTGAGGCCGTACTGGCGTCCGGTGCGGGGCATGAACTGCCAGATTCCCTGCGCGGAGCGCGGGGACCGCGCGTGCGGCAGGAACGAGGATTCGATGAAGGCAATCCAGGCGAGGTCCTGGGGAAGGCCCTCTTCCGCGAAGATCCGCTGGATCATCGGCACGTAGCGTCCGGAGCGGGACAACCCGGCCGCGATCTTGTCGTGGAGGCCCTGGCTCTGGAACGCGGCCACGACGCGCAGGACGGGGTCGTTGACGACGAGGGGGACGTCGGTCGTGACGGTGGGGATGGCCGACGCCACCTCGGCGCGGGCCGTGGATATCTCCTCGGGAGTCGCCTCCGGGCTTTCGAGGGCGGCCAGCTCGGGTGAAACCTGCCCGTGCGACGTGCCCGCCTCCTCGGTCGCGCCGGCGAGGGCCTCGTAACGCTGGATTCCTTCCCAGAGCTCCCAGGAGAACGCCAGGCGGTCGCCGGAGACGGCGCCTGCGCCGGCCGGCCGGACGTCGGCGATCGCTTCGCCGAAGTAGTAGCGCGCGCACTCGAAGTCGCCCGAGAGCGCGGCATCGCGTCCGAGGTCGAAGGCGTCGGTCGCGGCGGCGATGGCCGGGTCGGCCGGGGCCGCGGCGGGAGTCGAAGTCGCCTGGTTCGCGTGAGGCGCCGTCGCGCAGCCCGCCGCGACGAACGCCGCGGCCGTGCAGGCAACGCTCCACCCCGCGAGTCGACGACGCGAACGCATGAGAAAGGGTAAACCGGGTTGCGCGGAAATTACAAAGTCTTTTCGTTGCAGTGTCTTTCGCGGAGGACAGTGCGGAAGGTCACCAATCGGCGCCTTCGCGAGAGACCGGACCGGGCGCCCGGTTCCGGTGCGGGTGGCCGAAGGGACCGGGACGACAGGACGGCGTTCGAAACGCCTCACCGGGGACGCGCGCCGCGGCGCGGCGGGTCACTTTCCCTGGATGTGGAACTTCAGGGAGAGGAGCAGCTTCTGGATGTCGCTGCGGGACTGCAGCTCGACCGCGAAGCTCTGCGCCGGGCCGATCTCGTTTCCCTGGCTGTCTTCGAACCGGAGACCCACCGTGACCTGATGGCCCTGCGTCAGCTGGCGCCGGGGAACCTGGACCTCGAAGACCTTGCTCACTTCCTTGCGGTGGTTGAGGCTGGTCGCGAGCAGGTCGTCCACGGAGAGCCCAGCGGCTGGACGGCGCGTCTTGTCGTCCCCTGCCGAGGCCGTGGCCGTGGACGTCTTGCGCAGCTTCTCGAGCTCGGCGAGGATGTCGATGTTGGAGCCGACCTTCACGTGTCGGACCTCTTCGGTGATCGCCTTGGCGGGCTCCGGCTCGGGCGCTTCCGCGAACGAGACGTCGGCGATCTCGGGCTCGGCCCCCGGGGCCGCGGGAGCGGCCTTCTCGGGAAGCGGGGCGTCCAGGGAGTCGAGCGCCTGCTCGAATTCCTGGACGGTCTCCACGTCGGCGGCGTCGAAGGCCGCCGGCGGCTGGTTGAGCTCGTGCGCGAGCACCGGCGGAGGAGCCTCGTCCGAGAACGTGCCCGGCTCGACCTCGAGGGCTTCGTCGACCTCGGGCGGCGCCTCGGGGATGGCCGCGCGGGCCGGCGCCGGAGGCGCAGGAGGCGGAGGCTCGGGCTTCGGCGCAGCGGGCGCGGCCGCGGCGGCGGGCGCCGGCTTGGACGGCGCCGGCTTCTCTTCGCCGAGCATCCGCTTCTTGAGCGAGCGCAGGGTCAGGCGCGAGACGGCCTTCAGTGTTTCGAACACGCCCTGCCCGAGGACCGCGCACGCCTCGTAGCTCTCGTGGAGGCGCTGCGGGTTCAGGCTCTCTTCGAGCTCGTCGACCGAGAGGATGTTCGCGAGGTCGCGCTTGTTGTACTGAAAGACGAGGGGGATCTCGTCGAGCTTGATCCCGATCTCGGCGAGGTTCGTCTTCAGGTTGGCGAGCGACTCGACGTTGGCGTCCTTCATGGCCCGCTGCGAGTCGGCGACGAAGACGATGCCGTCCACGCCCTTGAGGACGAGCTTGCGGGTCGTGTTGTAGAAGACCTGTCCGGGAACCGTGTAGAGCTGAACCCGGGTCTTGAATCCCCCGATCACGCCGACGTCGAGGGGGAGCAGGTCGAAGAAGAGCGTCCGGTCGGTTTCGGTCTCGAGGGACACCATCTCCCCGCGGGAGCCGGGCGCCGTACGGCCGTAAATGTGGTGCAGATTGGTGGTCTTCCCGCAGAGACCCGGGCCGTAGTACACGACCTTGGCCGCCATCTGCATCGTGGCGTAGTTGAAGAAGACCATGCGTTTGTTGTCGCCGCCGCGCGGGCCGACGGCTGGCGAAATTGTAGCACCCTGAACGGGTTACGAGGCGAACCGGTTGTGCCCGGCCCCGGTTTTTCAGGGGCCGAGGATCCGGCGGATCTCGTCTTCCCGACCCGAGGCGGGTGTGCGTCTCAGGATCTCTTCCGCCAGCGCCCGATAGAGCGCCAGGGCCTCGGGCTCGCGCGCGAGCGCGGCGACGTGGCTGCGGACCGTGCCGGCGTCCCGCCGGGCGATGGCGCCGGTGAACGCGTCGGCGAACGGACGCGCGCCCACCGCCGCCGTCGCGCGGGACGCGAGACCCGCCAGCGTTTCCCGCGCGACGTCCTCGGGGATCCCGGCGTCCACCCATCCGCGCACCGCGATCGAGACGAGGGCGGCCGTGCCGCCCGCGGCGAGCGTCGCGCTGGCGTGGTACAACCCGCGGTCCGTCGCCGCGAGACGGTACGCGCGGGCTCCCGCGGCCGCGGCGATCCGGTCGCCGGCCCGAACCGCGGCCTCGTCGCCTTCGACGGTGACGAGAGCCCCCTTCCAGGTCTCCGAGTCGGCCCCCGTGAACGGCCGGACGGGGTGCATCGAGGCGACGGCCGCGCCGCCGAGGCGCAGCGCCGCGAGGGCCTCGCTTCCGACGGCTCCCGAGAGGTGGAAGGCTTCCCGGCAGACGAGCCGGCCGGCCAGGCTGCCGGCCACGGAGGTGATCGCGTCGTCCGGAACGGCGAGGACGGCGATGTCGCAGGCCGGGAGAGAGGCGTCCGGCGACAGCACCGCATCGGCCTCCACGGCGGCGCCCCGGGCGGGCTGGCGCGCGACGACCCAGGCGAGCCGCCCTCCCGCGCCGCGCCAGGACCGGGCGAACGCCCGCCCCGCCCGTCCGGGTCCGACGAGCCCGACCGTGCTATGGAGAATCCCTTCGTCGGCCACGGCTCGAGTCTACGTCCCGTCTGCGCTCCCTGATCGGCGCGTCTGCTATCATTAGCACTCTCGAGGACAGACTGCTAATGCCCGCGCTCGACATCCGCAGCCGCGCCATCCTGAAGGAGATCATCCGGGTCCACGTGGACACCGGACGACCGGTCTCGTCCCGGACCCTCTTCAAGTCGGACCGCTTCGCGCTGTCGCCCGCGTCGATCCGCAACATCATGGCGGACCTGACCGACGGCGGCTATCTCGTCCAGCCTCACACCTCGGCCGGCCGCGTGCCGACCGACCGGGCCTACCGGCTCTACATCGACGAGCTGATGCGCCAGCGCCGCGTCGCCGACGACGTCCGCGAGCAGGTGGACTCGGACCTCGACCTGGCGGGCCGCGACGTCAGCCGGCTGTTCACGGCGGCCTCGCGCCTGCTGTCCCAGCTCTCGGGCGAGGTCGGCTTCGTGGTCGCTCCCGACGCGCTCCACACCGTCGTCAAGAGCCTCCGGTTTCTGGCGGTCGCGCCGGGCAAGGTCCTCGTGGTCCAGGTCAACGAACCCGACGTCGTCATCTCGCGGGTCCTCGAGACGGAAGTCTCGTATCCGCCGGCCGAGCTCGACGCCCTCTCGGAGCGCCTGACGCGCGAATACGGCGGCCTGACCCTCCACGAGGTGCGCCGCCGGCTGCTCGCGGCGATGGCGCGCGAGAAGGAGGAAGCGGACCGGATCATCGGCCGCGCGGCCGACCTGGCCCGGCAGGCCCTCGAGAAGAAGGACGCCGAGGAGAGCGTCTTTTTCGACGGCACGGCGCGGCTGCTGGAGAAGCCCGAGTTCGCCGACGTTTTCTCGCTCAAGCGCATCTTCCAGGCGTTCGACGAAAAAGCCCGGGTCCTCGATCTGGTGTCCCGGTACCTCGATTCCCCCGGTACCAGCGTCGTTCTGGGCTCCGAGGACGAGCACGCGGTCGACCCCCGGCTCTCGGCCGTCTTGACCTCTTACGGTACGGGAGAGACACTGGCGGGAATGTTGGGTGTCATCGGGCCGGCGCGGCGGGAGTACACCCGCGTGATTCCGGTCGTCGAGCTGCTCGGCCGGGCGGTGTCGGACCGCCTGGAGCGGCGCGAGGGCGAGCGCCGGGACGGGGGAGAAGAGTGAGCGACCGCGACCGCGACGGACGCTTCGGTCCCGACGAGGATCTCGTCGAGGTCCGCGATCCGGGCGAATCCCTCGACGCCGCCCTCGAGCAGGAGGAGGCGAGCGCGCTGGCCGCCGCCGAGGACAAGATCCACTCCATCCAGAAGGACCTCGAGGAGCTCAAGGACCGGCACCTGCGCAAGCTCGCCGAGTTCGAGAACCACAAGAAGCGCAGCGAGCGCGAGCGGCAGGAGTACTTCAAGATCGCGCTGGCCGGCTTTGTCCACGACTTTCTGCCCGTCATGGACAACTTCGAGCGCGCGCTCGAGCACGCGCGGCCGGCGGACCTCGAGAGCGATTTCGGACAGGGCGTGGCCATCATCCGCAAGCAGCTCTCGGAGCTCTGGAAGCGCTACGGCCTGATCCCGATCGACACCTCGGGGACGTTCGATCCGAACCTGCACGAGGCGGTCGCGACCGAGGAAACCGACGCCGTGCCTCCCAACACCATCCGCGAGGTCCTCCAGAAGGGGTACTTCCTGAACGACCGGCTGATCCGTCCGGCGTTCGTGAAGGTGGCCGTGCGCAAGTCCGAGTCCGACGCGAAGGGTCCGGCGGGGAGCTAAGGAGGCATCGTGGGAAAGATCCTCGGCATCGACCTCGGAACGACGAACTGCTGCGTTTCCGTGGTCGAAGGCGCCACCCCCCAGGTCCTGACCAACCGCGAGGGCAGCCGCACGACGCCTTCGATCGTGGGCTTCACGGAGGACGGCGAGCGACTCGTGGGCCAGATCGCCAAGCGCCAGGCGATCACGAACCCGATGAACACGGTCTTCGCGGTCAAGCGCCTGGTCGGGCGCAAGTACGAGGCCGAGGAGACCCAGCATGCGCGCGAGGTGCTCCCGTACGAGATCGTCCGCGCCGTCAACGGCGACGTGAAGATCCGGGCGCGCAGCCGGGAGTACAGCCCCGAGGAGATCTCGGCGTTCATCCTCAGGGAGATCAAGGAGTTCTCGGAAGAGGCCCTCGGGGAGGAGATCACCGAGGCGATCATCACGGTGCCCGCGTACTTCGACGACGCGCAACGCCAGGCCACGCGCGACGCGGGCCGGATCGCCGGCCTCGAGGTGCTGCGCATCATCAACGAGCCCACGGCGGCCTCGCTCGCGTACGGCCTCGACCGAAAGGGGAGCGAGACCGTCGCCGTGTACGACCTCGGCGGCGGCACGTTCGATATCTCGATCCTGCAGCTCGGCGACGGCATCTACGAGGTCAAGGCGACGGCCGGCGACACGTACCTCGGCGGCGAGGACTTCGACAAGAAGATCATGGACTGGCTGCTCGACGACTTCCGCAAGTCGACCGGCATCGACCTGCGGCAGGACCGCATGGCCCTCCAGCGGCTGAAGGAGGCCGCCGAGAAGGCCAAGTGCGAGCTCTCGACCGCCTCGGAGACCACGCTGACGCTGCCGTTCATCTCGGCCGACGCGTCGGGGCCGAAGCACATCAACCGCACCCTGACGCGCGAGCGGTTCGAGTCCCTGGTCGCCGACCTGATCGACCGCACCGCGGCGCCCTGCCTCGACGCGCTCGCGGCCGCGGGCCTGAAGCCCTCCGACGTGGACCAGGTGATCCTGGTGGGGGGGCAGACGCGCACCCCCAAGGTCCAGCGCATGGTCGCGGAGCTCTTCGGCCGCGAGCCCAACCGCGACATCAACCCGGACGAGGTCGTCGCCATCGGCGCGGCCATCCAGGGCGGCGTCCTCAAGGGCGAGATCAAGGACGTCGTGCTGCTCGACGTGACCCCGCTCTCGCTCGGCATCGAGATGCACGGCGGGGTGTTCGAGAAGCTGATCGAGCGCAACTCGACGATTCCGACCAAGAACACGAAGGTCTTCACGACGGTCGCCGACAACCAGTCGGTCGTCGAGATCCACGTGCTGCAGGGCGAGCGCGAGATCGCCAAGGACAACAAGTCGCTCGGCCGCTTCGAGCTCGTCGGCATCCCGGCGGCGCCCCGCGGCGTGCCGCAGATCGAGGTGACCTTCGCGATCGACTCGAACGGCATCGTCAACGTCTCCGCGCGGGACCTCGCGACCGGCAAGGCGCAGGGCATGCAGATCAACCCGGCGGGCGGCCTGTCGCAGAACGAGATCGACAAGATCATCAAGGAGGCCTCGGCCTTCGCCGAGGCGGACCACGAACGGCGCGAGATCGCGGCGATCAAGAACCGCCTCGAGGGGATGATCGCCTCCAACGAGCGCGTGCTCTCCGAGTTCGGCTCCGCGCTCGGCGAGGACGAGCGGGGGCGCATCGAGGAAACCCTGAAGCGGTCCCGCGAAATCGCCGGCGGCGAGTCGCGGGAGGCGTTCAACGAGGCGATCTTCGACATGCAGGGCGTGTCGAAGGTCCTGACCCGCGTGATGCTCCAGAGGGCCGGCGCGGGCGGCGCGGCCGCCAGCTAGTCCCGGCCCCGCCCGAACGAACCGGAAGGCACCATGGCCCAACGCGACTATTACGAGATCCTCGGCGTGAGCCGTGAGGTGGAGAACGGAGACCTGAAGTCCGCCTACCGCAAGCTCGCGCTCATGTACCACCCCGACCGCAATCCCAACAACCCGGACGCGGCCGAGAAGTTCAAGGAGGCCTCCGAGGCCTACGCCGTGCTCTCCGATCCCGAGAAGCGCGCGCGGTACGACCGCTTCGGCCACGCGGGGGTCGGCGCCGGGGGAGCGGGCGGCGCGGGGTTCCCGGGCTTCGACGCGGCCGGGTTCGGGGACCTGTCGGACCTCTTCGGGGGCCTGTTCGGGTTCGCATCCGGGGGTGGATTCGGCGGCGGAGCGCCGGGACCGATGGCCGGCAGCGACCTCGTCTACCGCATGCAGATCGCGTTCCGGGACGCCGCCTTCGGCGTCGAGGCGCCGATCGCCATCTCGCGCCTCGAGCGCTGCGACGACTGCGAGGGCAGCGGCGCCCAGCCGGGGACGCACGCGAAGACCTGTGCGGCGTGCGGCGGGCGCGGCCGACAGCGGATGTCGCAGGGGTTCCTGACGGTCACGCGCCCGTGCCCGGGCTGCCAGGGCGAGGGACAGGTCATCGAGAAGCCCTGCGCGTCGTGCCGCGGCGAGGGACGC
Source organism: Thermoanaerobaculia bacterium (assembly GCA_041912555.1). GTDB lineage: Bacteria > Acidobacteriota > Thermoanaerobaculia > UBA5066 > Gp7-AA6 > DAHUXD01. The sequence continues at coordinate 371,054 of JAYRMU010000034.1, read as the reverse complement.
CAGCGCGCGAAGAAGGACCTGAAGATCCGGATCCCCGCCGGCGTCGAGTCGAACTCGCGGCTCCGCCTCACGGGAGAAGGCGACGCGGGCCCCAAGGGGGGGCCTGCCGGGGATCTCTACGTGGTGCTGACCGTGGCGGAGGACGAGGTGTTCTCGCGCGACGGCGACGACATCGTCGTCGCGCTCGAGCTGCCGTTCCCGACGCTGGTTCTCGGAGGCGAGGTCCCGGTGCCGACGCTCGACGGGGAGGAAACCGTGACGGTGCCTCCCGGCACCGAGGTGGGGACGGAGCTCCGCCTGCGGGGACGCGGAATGGGCCGCCTCGGCCGCGGCGGCCGCGGCGACCTGCTCGCCCGGGTCGGAGTTCGCGTTCCGCGCTCGTCCTCGAAGGACGAGAAGGAAACCCTGCGCCGGTACGCCGAGCTGACCGGGGCGCCGGTCGGCAAGGGGAAGGGCGTTCTGGGGAAGGCGAAGAAGATCTTCTCGTGAACCCGGATTGCGGATCGCGGATCTCGGATTCGGGCCGGACCTAGCCGTGCCTGCCCGAGACCCGAGACCCGACCTCCGAAATCGCTCCGCCTACAGCCGCATCGTGGCGCCGCGCAAGGCCGGCGACGAAGCCGTCCTCGGCCTGCTGCTCCTCCAGGATCCGCTCGGGTTCGAGTCCGCGGGACCCGACCTCGTGGCGTTCTTCCGCGACGCCGACGGCGCGCGCCGCGCGAGCGGCAGCCTTTCGGCGCGGAGGGTGCGGCACACGCTGACGACCGACATTCCCGAGGGCGACCCCCTCGAGGCCTATCGCGCCGCGTCGCGGCCCTTTGCCGTCGGACGGCGTCTCTGGATCGAGCCGGGAGACCCCGGCAGCGCGCCGGCGCCGGAAGGACGCGTGGCGATCCGGGTGCCGGCGTCCCGGGCCTTCGGCACCGGCAGCCATGCCTCGACCCGCCTCGCGCTGCTCGCCCTCGAAGACGAGGCGCTCGAGGGCCGATCGGTCCTCGACGTCGGAACCGGCTCGGGCGTCCTCGCCCTGGCGGCCGCGGGACTCGGGGCGGCCGTCGCGGTGGGACTCGACACCGATGCCGACGCGGTCTTCGTCGCGCGCGAGAACCTGCGCCGCCACCCGTTCGGCGGACGCGTTCGGCTCTACGCGGGGCCCGTGGCGGCGTGCGCGGGACGGTTCGACCTCGTCGTCGCCAACATGCTCGCCGAGGAGATCCTTCCCGAGGCGCGGCGGCTGCTGTCCCGCGCCGCGCCGCGCGGGCGCGTGATTCTCTCGGGCGTGACGCGGGACCGCGAGGGCGCCGTGCTCGCGGCCGTGCGGAAGGGCCGCTGGACTCTCGCCGGCCGGCATACGGAGGACGAATGGACCAGTCTGAGTCTCGAGCGCGCCTCGTAGTCGAGGCGCTCCCCGCGGCGGGCGACACGTGCCGCATCGAGGGCGAGGAGGCCGCCCACGCACGGGCCCGCCGGCTCGCCGCCGGGGACGCGGTCGTGCTCGTGGACGGGAGCGGCCGGGAAGGCCGGGGCCGCGTGGCGCGCGTGACGCGGGCGGCGATCGAGGTGGCGGTCGAAACGGTGCGCGCGGTTCGCGGGGACGGGCACGGGCCGATCCACCTGCTCGTCGCGGCGGTCCGGCCGGAGCGGCTCTCGTGGATCGCGGAGAAGGCGACGGAGCTCGGGGCCGAACGGCTGACGCTCGTTACGAGCGAGCGCACGCAGCGGTTCCGGGCGAGCGAGGCGCTCGCGGCGCGGCTCGATCGAGTCGTGCGGGAGGCCGCCAAGCAGGCCGAGCGGGCGAGCTGGCCGCGCATCGCGGGCCCGCTGCCGCTGCCGGACGCGTTCGCGGGCGAAGCGTCGGGGACCCGCCTGATCCTCGAACCGAGCGGAGAGCCGTTCCCGTCGGCGCTGCCGGCGGGTTCCGTCGCGCTGCTCGTCGGCCCCGAGGGCGGCTGGACGGAGGCGGAGCTCGACGCGGCCCTGGCCTCGGGATGGGTCGCGGCGTCTCTGGCGGCGGGAAAGCTGCGGGCCGAGACCGCGGCGGTGGCCGCGCTGACGCTCGCGCGGACGGCCATGGCGAGGGCGCGACTTCCGCATTGACACCCCCGTCCCAAGGGCGAAATACTGCGTCGTCTCGAACCTCTCGAAGCGGAGGCGGCATGTCCTACGAGGACGTCAAGAAGGTCTGGATGAACGGGCGGCTCGTGGACTTCGCCGACGCGAAGATCCACGCGTTTTCGCACGTGTTCCACTACGGCTCCGGAATGTTCGAGGGCGCCCGCCTCTACAAGACGAAGCACGGCTCGGCGGCCTTCCGGATCGACGAGCACATCCGCCGGCTCTCCGACTCCTGCAAGGTCTACCGGATGGAGATTCCGTACTCGCACGCGGACCTGCGAGACGCCATCTTCGAGACGATCCGCGCGAACGGCTTCGACGAGTGCTACATCCGGCCGGTCGTGTACCGCGGCCTCGGCGCGCTCGGCGTCAACCCCCTGAACAGCCCGGTGGACGTCATGATCGCCGTCTGGCGGTGGGGCAAGTATCTCGGCGACGCGGCGCTCGAGGGCGGCGTGGACGTGTGCGTGTCCTCCTGGAACCGGATGGCGCCGAACACCTTCCCCGCGATGGCCAAGGCGACGGGCAACTACCTCAACTCCGCGCTCATCAAGATGGAGGCGATCTCCAACGGCTTCACCGAGGGGATCGCCCTCGACAACGCCGGGCGGATTTCGGAGGGAAGCGGCGAGAACATCTTCCTCGTCTACGGGGGGCGCATCCTGACGCCGCCGCTGGCGGGAACGATCCTCCCGGGCATCACCCGGGACTCGATCATGCGCCTGGCGAAGGACGCCGGGTACACCGTCGTCGAGACGCAGATCGCGCGCGAGATGCTCTACATCGCCGACGAGATCTTCTTCACGGGCACCGCGGCCGAAATCACGCCGATCCGGTCGGTGGACCACATCGTGGTCGGGTCGGGGCGGCGCGGGCCGATCACCGAGAGGCTCCAGAAGGAGTTCTTCGCGCTCATCCACGGCGACGCCGAAGACCGGTACGGCTGGTTGACGCCGATGCCGGTGGAGGCGGGCGTCCGCTAGCCCCGCTGCCCCGGTATCTGTCGGCGAGTCAGTCGTTTAGAGGCAGGGCCGCGGTGGGTCGTGAGGACCGCCGTGGGCGCGCGGCGCTTTGCTGACCGCTTCCCTTCATCCGGCAACCGGCGTACTCTAGCCGGCAACCGAGGAAAAATAAAACCATGCATATCAACGATCTGCTGAAGATTGCGGTCGAGCGGAAGGCGTCCGACCTCCACCTGAAAGTTGGCGCTTTTCCGGTCATCCGGATCGACGGCGCCCTCATCCCGCTGTCGGACATGCGGCGCCTCATGCAGGAAGACACGATCGCGATGGCCTTTTCCATCATGTCGGCGCGGCAGAAGGAAAAGTTCAAGAACAACTTCGAGATCGACATCGCCTACAACGTGCCGAACCTCGGCCGGTTCCGCTGCAACATCTTCCAGCAGCGGGGCACCGTCGGCCTGGTGCTGCGCGTGATCCCCGCCCGGATCCTCTCCATCAAGGACCTGCTGCTTCCGCCCGTCCTCGAGAAGATCTGCCAGGAGCAGCGCGGCCTCGTGCTCTGCACCGGGACGACCGGCTCGGGCAAGTCGACGACGCTCGCCGCGATGATCGACCACATCAACGCGACCCGCAACGAGCACATCATGACGGTCGAGGATCCGATCGAGTTCCTGCACCGCGACAAGAAGTCCCTGGTCAACCAGCGGGAAGTCGACGTGGACACCAAGGGCTTCTCGGTGGCCCTGCGCAGCGCCCTGCGCCAGGACCCGGACGTCATCCTCGTCGGCGAAATGCGCGACTACGAGACGATCGAGACCGCGCTGACGGCGTCGGAGACGGGGCACCTCGTCTTCTCGACGCTGCACACCCTCGACGCCACGGAGACGATCAACCGCATCATCGCCGTCTTCCCGCCTCACCAGCAGAAGCAGATCCGCCTGCAGCTCGGCGCGGTGATCAAGGCCGTCATCTCGCTGCGCCTCATGCCGCGGGCCGACGGGCTCGGCCGCGTGCCGGCCGCCGAGATCCTGATCCGCACGAACTACGTCCGGGAGTGCATCGAGAACAAGGAGAAGACCAAGTACATCAAGGACGCGATCCAGCAGGGCACGTCCCAGTACGGCATGCAGACGTTCGACCAGTCGCTCTACAGCCTGTACAAGTCGGGCCTCATCACGCTCGAGGAGGCCTTGAAGCGGTCGACGAACCCGAACGAGTTCAAGCTCAAGATCCAGGGCATCCAGTCCACGTCCGACCTCGCGCGCGAGGAGATGGACGCGGCGCTCGAGGCGCCGTCCGACTTCAGCCCGCCGCAGGAGGAGTCGCCCTTCGACTTCTCCAACCAGCTTCCCCCGGGGCGCGGCTAAACGCGGCAGCGAGGCAAACCGCCCGAGGACCCGGGGTCCGCGTCCGCGGCCTACGAGCGGTCGCTGCGGCTGCTCGCCGTGCGCCCCCGCGGGGCCCGGGAGCTCGGGAAGGCGCTCGAGGATCGCGGCTTCACGGCCGAGGCGGCGCGCGACGCCCTGGAGCGGCTCGAGCGCGCGGGCCTGGTGGACGACCTCGCCGCGGCCCGCTCCGCGGTCCGGCTGCGCGGCGCCCGGTACGGCCGTGCGCGGGTCGAACGGGAGCTCAAGGCGCGCGGCCTCTCGAAGGAGACGATCGCCGCCGCGTTCGAGGCCGAGGGCGGGGCCGAGCGGGAAGGCGAGGCCCTGAGACGGGCGTTCGAACGGCTGTGGAAGGCCCGCGCGGACCTCGCGCCGGCGCTGCGGAGGCGGCGGGTGTTCGACGCCTTGAGCCGGCGCGGTTTTCCGGCGGAGCGGATTTCTGAGATTATCCGGGGCTGGTATGAAATCGACTGAAGTCCGCGAGCGATTCCTGCGCTACTTCGAGGAGCGGCGGCACCGCCGTGTGCCCTCGTCCTCCCTGATCCCGGCCGAAGACCCGACGCTGCTCTTCACGAACGCCGGGATGAACCAGTTCAAGGACGTGTTCACTGGGCGGGAGAAGCGCGACTACGCGCGGGCCACCACTTCGCAGAAGTGCGTGCGCGCCGGCGGCAAGCACAACGACCTCGACAACGTCGGCTACACGGGCCGCCACCAGACGTTCTTCGAGATGCTGGGCAACTTCTCCTTCGGGGACTACTTCAAGGACGAGGCCATCGCCTTCGCGTGGGAGCTGGTGACCGACCCCGCGACGGGGTACGGCCTGGATCCGTCGCGCCTCTGGGCCACCGTCTACACCGAGGACGACGAGGCCGCGAGGCTCTGGGAGAGGCACCTGCCCGCGGCGCGGGTTCTCCGATTCGGCGACAAGGAGAACTTCTGGGCGATGGGCGAGACGGGACCGTGCGGCCCGTGCTCGGAGCTGCACTACTACCGCGGCGCGGATCCGGCGGGGAACACCGCCGCCCTCGTCAACGGTCCGGGCGACGACACGCTCGAAATCTGGAACCTGGTGTTCATGCAGTACGAGCGCGACTCCTCGGGCAGGCTCACGCCCCTGCCGCGGCCGTCGGTCGACACCGGCGCGGGCCTCGAGCGCCTGGCGGCGATCCTGCAGGGCGTCAACAACAACTTCGACACGGACCTGTTCGCGCGGATCCTCGCGCGCATCGAAGAGCTCTCCGCGCAGAATTACCGCGGCGGGATGGCGCCGGAAGACGCCCCGTTCCGCGTGATCGCGGACCACGTGCGCGCGGCCACGATGCTCGTCGCCGACGGCGCCCTTCCGTCGAACGACGGCCGCGGGTACGTCCTGCGGCGGATCCTGCGTCGCGCCATGCGGTACGGCCGGCGGCTCGGCCTCGAACGCCCGTTCCTGTACAAGCTGGTTCCGACGGTGATCGAGGGCTTCGCGGGCGTCTACTTCGACGAGGGCTCCACGCGAAACGTCGAGAAGAGCGTCGCCGGCGTGCTCGAGCCCGAGGAAGAGCGGTTCGGCCGGACGCTGTCCGAGGGGGCGGACCGGGTCGGCGAGGCGATCGAACGCCTGCGCCGGGAGGGGGCGACCGCCCTCTCCGGCGAGACGGTGTTCCGTTTCTACGACACGTACGGGATCCCCCTCGACGTCATCGAGGAGATCGCCGGCGACGAAGGGGTGGCGGTCGACCGGGCCGGATTCGAGGAGGCGATGGAGCGCCAGCGCGCGACCTCCCGCGCCTCCGCGAAGTTCGCCGCGGCCGACGCGTCGGTGTACGAGCGCCTCGAGCTTCCGGCCGAGCATTCGGTCTTCCGCGGCTACCCGGAGCAGGACTTCGTGTCGCTCTCGGGAGCCAGCGTTCTGGCGATCGTGAAGGACGGCCGCGAGGCCTCGCTGCTTTCCGAGGGGGAGACCGGAGAGGTCGTCGTCGACCGGACGGTGTTCTACCCGGAGGGCGGCGGGCAGGTCGCGGACACGGGATCGTGGAGCTGGGAGGGCGGAGCGGGAGAGGTCCGGGACGTCCAGAAGCCGGTGCCGCGGCTGATCGCCCACCGGCTTCACGTGACCGCGGGGCGCCTCGAGCTCGGGATGGCGGTGGACATGGCCGTTCCCGAGTGGACGCGCCGGCGGACGCAGGCGAACCACACCGGCACGCACCTGCTCCATGCGGCGCTGCGCCGGGTCCTCGGGCCCTCGGCGCGACAGATGGGTTCGCTCGTCGCCCCGGACAAGCTGCGGTTCGACTACGCGGCGGCGGCGGCCACGACCCCGGAGCAGCTCGCCGAAATCGAACGGCTGGTCAACGAGGAGATCCTCCGCGACCAGCCGGTGACCAAGGAAGTCATGGCGATGGACGAGGCGCGCCGCCGCGGCGCCGACATGTTCTTCGGAGAGAAGTACGGCGAGCGCGTGCGGGTCGTCGAGGTCGCGGGCTTCTCCACGGAGCTGTGCGGCGGATGCCACGTTCCGCGCACCGGCGAAATCGGCGCCTTCAAGATCGTCTCGGACAGGGGAATCCAGGCGGGAGTCCGCCGCCTCGAGGCGGTCACGTCGCTCGGGGCCGTCGACCTGCTGTCGGAGGACGAGAACCTGCTGACCGCGCTTTCGGGCGTCGCCCAGGTGCCGCGGGCGGCCCTCGCGTCGCGCTGGGAAGAGCGCGAGGACCGCGTCAAGGCGCTCGAGAGGGAGGTCGCGTCCCTCAAGCTCAAGCTGGCGTCCGGAGACGGAGGGGGAGGCGCCGAGCGCCTCGAGGTCGGCGGCGTGCCGATCGTGACGCGCGTCGTCGAGGGGCTCTCGATCCCGGAGCTGCGCAATCTCTCCGACACGCTGCGTTCGAAGTTGAAGAGCGGCGTCGTCGTCGTCGGCACGGTGGGCGACGGGAAGACCTCCGTGATCGTCGCGGTGACCCCGGACCTCACGAAGCGCCTGCCCGCGTCGCAGATCGCCGGGCGGGTGGGCAAGGCCCTCGGGGGCAGCGGCGGCGGGAAGCCCGATCTCGCCCAGGCGGGAGGCAAGAACGCCGCGGAGCTGCCCGCGGGCCTGAAGGCGGCCGCCGAAGCCGTGCGCGACCTGCTCACCGAGCCCGTCCCGACGGCCTGACCGCCCGGTGTGTTCTGCGTCACGTCGGGACGGGCGCAAACTTCTGAGGAGGTGCGGGTTGCTGGCTTCGAGGCCGGCGCTATAATGAAATCCCAAACCGTCATGAGAGTGCGGAGCTGTCTCCTCGCGGGGATTCTGATCGCCGTTGCCGCGGCGTCGCCCGCGCAGGTGCGCCTCGTCGTCAAGGACGGCCGGCATCTCATCTACAACGACGGCCCCGCCAACCTCGGGGCGAGCGACTCCTGGCTGGCCGCCCGGCTGCGCCGCGCGTCCGCGTACGACGACCTGATCGCCGCGGCCGCCCGGGAGAATTCCGTGGATCCGAAGCTCGTCAAGACCGTGATGCTCGTCGAGTCGGACTTCAATCCCGCCGCGATCTCGAAAAAGGGCGCGCGCGGCCTGATGCAGCTCATGCCCGAGGTCGCCGCCGAGCACGGCGTGCGGGACGTCCACGATCCGCGCCAGAACATCGAGGCCGGGACGCGGCAGCTCTCGAGGCTCATGAGCTACTACGGCGGCGATCTCGTCAAGTCGCTCGCGGCGTACAACGCCGGCGAGGCCGCCGTGGACCGTTACGCGGGCGTGCCGCCCTACGCCGAGACGCAGCTCTACGTCCGCAAGGCCCTCGCCGCCTACTACGGGAAGTCGACCCTCGGCGGAGGCTTCGGGAAGCCGGCGAGCGAGACCTACCGGGGCATCGCCTCGGAGCAGGGCAAGCCCGTGCGCTGGCTGCGCGACGCCCGGACGAACCGCGTGACCCTCACGACCAGGGGCCGGCCCGCGCCTCGGCGCCTCGGCTAGCCCGTGTCCCGCGCGGCCGGCGACCTTCCCCCGGTGGACCAGGGGCTCTTCCTTCTCCACCTGAACCGCGCGCGCCGGAGCGTCCGGGCCGGGCACTACGACGAGGCCTGGTCCGAGGTCGAGCAGGCCCGCATCCTGAGGCCCGGCGACGAGGACGTGCTGAACCTGGTGTCCCTGCTCGAGTTCAAGCGGGGCCGCTACGACGAAGCGGCCGTCGCGGCCCGCGCCCTGCTCGCCGACAATCCCTCCTCGGAGGTCCTTCGTTCCAACCTCGGGCTCATCCTCTTCAAGTCCGGCCGTCTGGCCGAGGCCGAGAAGGAGCTGCGGTCGGCGATCGAGCTGTCGCCGGGCCATCTGCGAAGCCACCTCTACCTGGGCCTGCTCTACCAGATGCGCGGGAAGCTCGGCCTCGCCCTCGAGCACCTGCGGGTCGCGGGCGCCCGGCGGCGCGTCGCGGAAATCGAGGAAGCGGTGCGGCGGCCGGGACGCGAGACGGCAGCGCCTCGTCCGGCGCCGGATCTCTCGGACACCGCGCCCACCCGGAAGGCCGCCGGCGATCCCGCCCCTTCGGAGCGCACCGAGTTCGAGCCGGCGTTCCCGGAGCCGCCGGAGGGCCGGACGCCCGCGGCCACGGCCTCCGTCGACAGCCGGCCGCTCTTCAAGGTCCGCCACGAGGGGGGCCTCGAAGTCGCGTCGCGCGGCACGGTGTTCGTCCGCAAGGGGTGCGTGGCCTGGTACAGCGGGAAGCTCCGTTTCGCCCCCGAGACCGCCTTCCTCGGCACCTCGCTCGAGAAGATCCTCCGCTGCAACGGAGTGGGGACCCTCCTCGTCAACGACCCGGGGCGCCGCGCGTACCGGCGCGACCTGAACGGCCAGGCCCTGGTCGTCGAAGGGAGCCGGCTGCTCGCCCTCGACAACGGGCTGACCTTCCGCCTCGACGCGATCCAGGATTTCCGTCGCAACCGCCGGGTGGACCTGCTCAAGGTGCACGGGCGCGGCAGCGTGGTCTTCTCCGTGGGCGGCCCCGTCCTGGCGCACGAGGTCTCGCCCGCCCTTCCGCTCTCCATCTCGTCGCGGGATCTCGTCGGCTGGAGCGGCGAGCTCGTCGCGTCGGTCCTGGACGACGAGTTCCTCGAAGAGGTCATGCAGCCCGACATCGCGAGCCCGCCGAAGATCCGGTTCGAAGGCGAGGGCGTCGTCCTGACCGAGCCGCCGCGGCCCCGCCGGCGCTCGTCGGACATGGATCGTCCCGTGGACCAGAGGAGAAACTAGGAGGCAGGAGGCAGGCTACCCGCTTGCCGCAAACTCCGTGAGCTTCGCCTCGGCTTCGGCCAGGATCGCCTGCATCGTCGCCTCGTCTTCGTGCTCGCAGTAGAGCCGCACCATCGGCTCCGTGCCGGAGAGACGGTGGAGCAGCCAGCCCTTCTCGGCGAAGACGTACTTCACGCCATCGCGATCCAGCACTCGGGTCACCGGCTCCCCGGCGATCGAGCGGGGAGCGTGCGCTCCGACCTCTTCGACGTATCGGCGGATCGTCTCCACCGGGAGGTACACGTCCCGCCGGCCGTAGGCGAACCGTCCGAACTCGCGGGCGAGCTCTGCCAGCGCCGATCCGAGCGTGCGGCCGGTCGTCGCGAGGCTCTCGGCGAGCAGCAGCGCGGAGAGGACGCCGTCGCGTTCGGGCAGATGGAACGCGAACGCGTAGCCGCCGCTCTCCTCGCCGCCCGCGACGGCCTCGCCCCGGTTCATGAGCTCGGCGACGTACTTGAACCCGATCCCGGTCTCGACCACGGGGGCGCCGAGCGCGCGGGCGATGCGGTCCACCTGGAAGGAGGTGGAAAACGTCTTCGCGATCCCGCCCCGCAGGCCGCGGTTGCGGAACACGTGGACGAGCAGGAGGCCCAGGACCTGGTGGGGCGAGACGAACCCGCCCGCGGCGTCGAGGACTCCGAGCCGGTCGGCGTCGCCGTCCTGCGCGACGGCGAGGTCGTGTCCCGCGGCGCAGACCCGGTCGGCGGCCGCGGCGAGGTTCGCGGCAATGGGCTCGGGGTGCACGCCGCCGAAGAGCGGATCGCGGGCCGCCCGGAAGGCCTCGATGCGCGCCGTTCCGCCGGAGAGGATCTCGTGAAGAAGCGTCCCGGCCGCGCCGTGCATGGAGTCGGCGAGCAGCGAGAGCCGCGAAGCGCGGACGGCCGCGACGTCGACGAGCGACGCCAGGCGATCGCGGTAGGCCGAGGCGAGGTCCGCGACCTCGATGCGCCCGGCCCGCGAGGCGAGCGGCAGCGGACGGTCCGCCTCCGCGGCGATGGCGGCGTAGTCGGCCGGGGGGGCGCTTCCGCCGAAGTGCGCCTTGAACTTGAAGCCGTTGTACCGGCCCGGATTGTGGCTCGCCGTGATCGCGACCCCTCCCTTGAGCCCGAGGCGGCGGACGTGAAAGGAAACCGCCGGAGTCGGGATCGGGCGATCCGACAGGAGAACGTCCACGCCCGCGGCGGCGAAGACCTCCGCGGCGGCGCGGGCGAACTCGGGAGAGAGGAACCGGGGATCGTGGCCGACGACGATCCGGGTCCGGTCGCCCGGCCCGGTCTCCTCGACGTAGTAGCGCGCTGCCGCGGTCGCGATGCGGCGGATCTCGGCGAACGTGCAATCGTCGGCGATGACTCCGCGCCACCCGTCGGTTCCGAACGGGATCGTCATCGCGAAACCGGAACGGTCGCCGGAGCGCGGTAGGCGGCGAGCTTCGCGTCGTCGTAGCCCTGGCGCGCGAGGAAGTCGGAGGCCCGCACGAAGCGGAACCCGCGCGCCTTCAGGCCGTCGAAGAGCAGCGCGATCCGCGAGGCCACGGGCTCCTCGCGGTCGCTGCCGAGATGGAGGAGCACGATGCCGCCGTTCTCCGCGTGGGAGACGAGCCGGGCGAGAAGGCGGTCGGCGGGCTGGTACGCCCGCGACCGCGGGTCGGTGACCCAGTCGAGGCCGTCGAGCCCCGAGCGTCCGCCCGTCCAGCCGACGTGCCAGTACCCCTGCTCCGCGGCCCAGCGGCGGATCTCGGCGTTGTGCTCGCCGAAGGGGGCGCGCCAGAGCGGAGCCATCGCGCGCCCCGTCGCCTCCCGATAGAGACGGGCCGTGCGGGCGAGCTCGCCCGCGAGGAAGGCGCGGCTGACTCCCGGGCGCGTCATCTGACGGCCGTCGGCCGCATACGTGGTCAGGTGCGGGTGGGTGTCCGTGTGGTTGCCCACCTCGTGGCCCTCGGCCGCGATGCGGCGCACGATGTCGGGGTAATGGCGGATGAACTCTCCCGTCAGAAAGATCGTCGTGTGGATGCCGCGGGACGCCAGGGCGTCGAGGATCGCCGTCGCGCCCCGGTCCGACGAGCCGGCGTCGAACGATACGAGGACGTCGGGGCGATCGTCCGGGCCCCGGGTCAGGTCCGGCACCGCGGCGCCGCGCGGCGCGGGAGGGCCGGACGCGGGGATCGGAGCGGGGGCAGGAGCCGCCGCCGCGATCGCCGGCGCCAAGGTGGGACGCCGGGGCGGGGGAGCGATGGTCGGCGCCGGGCGTCGTTCGGCGACGGGCGCGGATTCCGGGAGCCTGCGGGCAGGCGGGAGCGGCGTCGGGCGCGCGGCGGCGGCGGCCGGGGCGGAGGTCGCGGCGCTGGCCGCGGTCGGCGTGGGAGCCGCCCAGCTCACGGCCGACGAGAGCGGTACCGCGCCGACGCGGAAGGGGCCCTTCTCCTTCACGCCGTCGAAATGGAATCGGCCGTCCTCGACCGGCGCGGCCCCGACGAACCGCGTGCCCGAGAACAGGAAAACCGCGACGCCGGCCGTCGAGCGGCCGTCGAGGCGCAGCCCGGCCGGCGTGGAGGTGACCGAATCGAGGCGCGCCGTCGGGGCGTCCCGTCGCGGGAGGCCCAGGGGCGCCGGGGCGTCGAGGGCATCGAGCTCCCGGACCGTGCGCAGCGCGACCATCACCGGCGCGGCCGCCGCCAGGACGACGGCCGCCACCGCGAGGCGCGCGGGAACGGTCGCTCCGAGGGCTGTCCGGACGCGGCGCCATGCGGCATGGCGGCCCGCGTCGCGGGCGCACTTCTCGGAGCAGTAGAGGTGTCCCCGCATCCGCACCTCGCACAGGCGGCAGATGGGGTTGCGGCAGAAGTGGCAGCTCTTGTGGGCGCGCCGGCCGGAGTGGGTCGGGCAGGGGACGTTCACCACCCCATTATGAGGGAGCCGTCGCCTCCCACGTCGCCTGCGCTCCGTTACGGGATCTGCGCCCTCCGCGCGCGGCTCATTCGAATGGGTTTCGGCACAAGACGGGCGCACCGCCGGCCGGCTCGCCCGGATGCGGGCTCGACCGGCCGGCTGATCCCTTCACTCCGCTCCGGCTCCCGCGGCGCGGGCCTCCTCCCTCCCTTCGGTCGGGAGACTTCCCGCGCCGGGAGCGATTGGAAGAGATGGGCGTGACGAGCCACGATCTACCCCCTCTCCCTCCGGGACCCCGTCCACCGGAGGCAAACCCTCAGCAGTAGGGTGCGCCGTGCGGAGCACGGCGCTTTCGGGCCGGTGTGAGGGGCGCTGACTTCGCCACCCAGCGGTGCTTGCCCCTCGCCCCCAGGAGGGGGAGAGGGCCGGGGCGAGGGAGATTTTCGATCCGCGGTGCGGCCGATTTGGGCTGCGCCACTAACCGAGCCTGTCTGCGCGCGAGGGGCCCCGTCTCGTCGCTCGTGACGCGGTCTGCGCCGGGTCGCCGGAGGCGCGCCGGCGAGCGGGCGGGCGGCGTAATCGGTATAGTTCGACGGGGCCATTTTGAAGATCAACCTTCCCAACGCGCTGACCCTCCTGCGCATCTTTCTGGTGCCGTTCCTGGTCGTCGTGCTGTTGACGAAGTTCGACGGTCGCGAGACGGTGGGCCTGCTGATTTTCCTGACGGCCGTCACGACCGACTTCCTCGACGGCTACCTCGCGCGGCGGCGCGGAGAGATCACGACGCTCGGCGCCCTCCTCGACCCGATCGCCGACAAGCTCCTGATCTCGGCGGCATTCATCTCGCTGGTCGAGCTCGGTCTCGCGCCGGCCTGGATGGTCGTCGTCGTCATCGGGCGGGAGTTCGCGGTCTCGGGGCTGCGCTCGATCGCGTCCGGCCGCGGGATCGTGATCTCGGCTTCGGCCTGGGGCAAGGCGAAGATGCTGACCCAGATCGCCGCGGTGTCGCTGCTGATCCTCGCCCTGCGGCACGAGATGTTCGCCCTCCCGGGCCGGATCGCCCTGTGGCTCGTCGTCGCGGTCGCCCTGGCGTCGGGCACGGAGTATTTCGCGCGCTTCCTGCGCCGCATCGTGCTGTCGCCGCCCTCGGCGGCCGACGGCCCCTAGCCCGCGCCGGCCGGCGCGCCGCGGCGCCGCAGGAGGAACCTCCAGATCGGGCGGCCCTCCCGGACGTACTTGATCTCGTAGTTGGTGGGCGGCGGAGCGGGAAGGTCGGCCCAGGCGAGGCGGTCGAGGGAGCCGACGGTCTCGACGAGCGTCTCGAGGTCCTGCCCGTAGTCGGGATGGTCGGTCGCGATTCGCAGGAGGCCTCCGGGCTCGAGCCGGTCGGCCGCGAGCTCGAGGAAAACGCCGTCGAGCAGCCGGCGCTTTTTCTGCTTCTTCTTCGGCCAGGGGTCCGGAAAGTAGACGTGCAGTGCCCGGACGCTTCCGGGCGCGAGGGCCATCTCGACGAAGAGGCGGCCGTCGGCCCGGACGACGGCGGCGTTGGGGAGCCCGGACCGCAGCGCGCGCTCGCGACACAGCCGGTAGTAGGACAGCGAGCGCTCGACGCCGAGGTAGTCGCGGTCCGGGTTCGCCCGCGCCGACGCCAGGAGGAAGCGCGCCTTCCCGCTCCCGATCTCGACTTCGAGCGGCGCGCGGCGGCCGAAGCGCTCCGTCGCGTCGAAGGCTCGCGCGGGCCAGAGCTCCTCGTCCGCGGCGCCGGGGAAGCGGCCGGGCGAATCCGCTGTGCTACCCTGATTCGACAAGGCCGCGATTGTCATGCCCACGATCGTGTTCGTCAACGAGGGGAAAGCCGGCGTGGTCGCGGAAGGCACCACCGTCCTGCAGGCCGCCCTCGACCTGGGCGTGAAGATCAGCCACGTCTGCGGCGGCAACGGCACCTGTTCGACGTGCCGCGTGGAGGTCGTCGTCGGCGGCGAGTGCCTGTCCCCGCTCAACCCGCAGGAGAAGGCCTACGACATGGGCGACGGCCGGCGGCTCGGCTGCCAGGCCCGGGTGCAGGGCAATTGCGCCGTGAGAGCCCTGATGATTCCGAAGGTGGAGTTGTACTGACGCGGCCGGGATCGGAGCGGGTCGGGTCGTCGTAGCGGCCCGGAGCGGCCCCTCCCCGGCGACCCCGCGGATCAGGCGAGCCGCTCCGCCACGGCCCTGGCGAACTCCTTCGTCCCCGTGGTCCCGCCGAGGTCCGGCGTCTTGACGCCCGCGCGGAAGGCCGCGAGCAGCGCCTTCTCGACGCGGTCGGCATGGTCGGGAAGGTCGAGGTACCGCAGCATCAGGATCCCCGACATCAGCAGGGCGGTCGGGTTCGCCTTGTTCTGTCCGGCGATGTCCGGCGCGGTCCCGTGGACGGCCTCGAAGATCGCGGCCTCCGTCCCGAGGTTCGCGCCCGGGACGAGCCCCAGGCCGCCGACGAGGCCGGCGGCGAGATCGGACACGATGTCGCCGTAGAGGTTCTCGAGGAGCAGCACGTCGAACGATTCGGGGTTCATCACGAGGCGCATGCACAGGGCGTCGACGATGCGGTCGTCGGCCTGGATGTCGGGGTAATCCTCGGCGACCTTGCGGAAGCAGTCGAGGAAGAGGCCGTCCGAGAGCTTCATGATGTTCGCCTTGTGGACGGCGGTGACGCGCCGGCGGCCGTTGGCCCGGGCGTACTCGAAGGCGTACCGGGCGATCCGCGTGGAGGCGACCTCGGTGATGATCTTGAGCGACTCGACGACGCCGGGGACGACGACGTGCTCGAGGCCGCTGTAGAGCGACTCCGTGTTCTCCCGCACGACGACGAGGTCCACTCCCTGGAAGCGGCTCTGGACGCCGGGGACGTTCTTGACGGGCCTCAGGTTCGCGTAGAGGGCGAGGGCCTGCCGCAGGCGGACGTTGACGGACTGGAAGCCCTTCCCGATCGGCGTGCCGACCGGTCCCTTCAGGGCGACGCGGGTCCGGCGGATCGCGGCGACCGCGCTCGGGGGGAGGGGATCGCCCTCCCGCTCCTCGGCCGCGCGGCCGACGACGACCTCTTCGAAGGCGAGCGGCGCGCCGGCGGCGACGAGGATGGAGACGACGGCGTCGGCCACTTCGGGCCCGATGCCGTCCCCGCGGATGAGCGTGATGGCGCGCGTGTGGCTCACTGGAGCTCCCTCTTTTCCGGCGGGGCCGGAAGGATCATGCGGACGCGGCGGATGGACGTCGGCGTGGCGTCCTCGATGACGAAGTCGGCGAAACGACCCTTCCAGCGCTCGCCCTTGCGGGGAATGCGGCCGAAGCGCAGCATCAGGTGGCCGGCGATGGTTTCGGCCTCGTCGCGCGGCAGGCGGATTCCGAACTGCTCCTCGAGCTCGTCGAGCCGGAGGGAGCCGTCGAGCAGGTAGGTGCGCTCCCCGGCGGCCACGAAACCGGGATGCTCCTCGTCGTACTCGTCCTGGATGGGGCCGAGGAGCTCCTCGATGGCATCCTCGATCGTGACGAGGCCGGCGGTGCCGCCGTGCTCGTCGACCACGATGGCCATGTGGGTGCGCCGGCGCCGCATCTCGCGGAAGAGGTCCTCGGCCCGCTTGAACTCGGGCACGAGGAACGGCGGGTCGAGGTATCGCGCGAGCTCGAAGCTCTTCTCGTCGGCGTCGGAGAGGTCGAAGAGGTCCTTGGCGTGCAGGATTCCGACGATGTTGTCGATCGAGCCGCGGTAGACGGGCAGGCGCGAGAGCTTCTGCTCGCGCAGAAGCGTGGTCAGGTCCACGAAGCTGGCCGTCTCGGGCAGGGCGATGATCTTGGTCCGGGGGACCATGATGTCGCGGACGGTCTTGTCGCCGAACTCGACCACCTTGTGCAGGAGGCGCGTCTCCTCCCGATGGATGACGCCCTCGTCCGCGCCGAGATTGAAGACGCTCTTGAGCTCCTCCTCGGTCAAGCCCGGCCGCGTTTCGGCGATCCCGAAGATCCGGAGGAGCCGGTTCGTGAACCCGACGCAGATCTCGGCCACCGGCGAGAGCAGCCTGACCATCCAGGCCAGGGGGACCGCGACGGCGCGGGCCACGCCGACGGGGGAGGCCGCGCCGATCGCCTTGGGCGTCATCTCCGCGAAGACGAAGAGGGTCACGGTCGAGAAGAGGACGGAGATGAGCACGCCGTAGCGCGTCCCGAACCAGCCGGTCGCCAGGGTGGTCGCCGAGGCCGAAGCCGCGGACAGGAACAGGTTCTGGCCGATGAGGATGACCGCCAGGAGCCGGGCGGTGTGGGTCTTCAGGCCGCGGATGATGGCCCCGCGGCGGTCGCCCTTTTCCCGCATGCGCTGCAGGTCGATGCGCCCGAGGGCCACGAGCGCCGTCTCCGAGCCCGCGAAGAAGGCCGAGAAGCCGAGGGAGAGGACGAAGGCGAGCACGTACAGGGTCGTCTGTGGATTCATCACCGCGTTCCTTTCGAATCCGCGACGGGAAGTCTACAGGGGAAGGCGGCCGAGGCGTTGGAGCGCCCATCGCGCGGCGTCCGAGAGCCCGGCCTCGCGGATCGTCGCCGCGGCGCCGAGGACCGGGAGGCAAGCCCGGTCGCCTCGCGCGCCGGCGGAGAGGGCGGCGTTGCGCTGGAGTCCCCGCCGCGCGGCGCGGTTGACCGCGGTCGCGCCGAAGCGGCGGCGCCACGCTCCCTTTCCCATGGCGAGCACCTCGGCCCGCGCGGGCGGGGGCGGACCGGGCTCCTCGGCGCGGAGCGCGAGGGGCGCGTTCCACGGGCAGACTTCCTGGCAGACGTCGCAGCCGAAGACGTGGTCGCCGACGGACGCCTTCCGGGCGTCGGGGACGGGCCCCGCGTGCTCGATCGTCCAGTACGCGATGCAGCGCGCGGCGTCGAGCACGCCGGGTTCGGGCAGGGCTCCCGTGGGGCACGCGTCGAGGCAGCGCACGCACGAGCCGCACTGTTCCGCGACGGGCTCGTCGGGCGGCAGGTCGAGGTCGGTCACGATTTCGGCGAGCAACAGGTAGGAGCCCTGCTCGGCGTCGATCAGGCAGCCGTTCTTGCCGATCCAGCCGAGGCCCGCCGCGGCGGCGAAGGCGCGTTCGGAGAGCGGTGTCGAATCGACGCAGACGCGGCTCGTCCAGGCGCCCGGAAGGCGCTCCCGCGCCGCTCCCACGACCCGCAGCGCCCGCTGCCGGAGGGTCCCGTGGTAGTCCGGGCCGCGGGCGTACCGCGCGAACCGGGATCCGTCGGGCGCGACGTGGGGGGCCGCGGAGTGGGGAGCCGCGAGGCAGACGACGGAGGCCGCGCCCGAGAGCAGCGCGCCCGGCGACCGGCGCAGGTCCCGCGTTTCGGCGAGGTAGCGCATTCCGCCGTGGAAACCCGCGGCGATCCACCGGTCGAAGGCGTCGAAGTGCGGGGTGTCGCCGGCGGGTGCGATCCCGAAGCGTGTGAATCCCTCCCGCTCGGCTTCCTCGCGAAGGACGCGCGCGGCCAGCATCCGGTCCGGGCGAGCGGTCGCGCGCACGCCGGCGATGCTAGCATCCGGGCGCGGAGGGCGCCTTGCCACAACCGGACCGGTTCTCCACCAGGGTGTTCGGCCTCGCCGTGGCGGCGATCCTGGCGTACGCCCTCTTCCACATCTTCGAGCCGTTCTTCGGGCCGATCTACTGGGCGTTCCTGCTCGCGTTCATGCTGTCTCCCGTCAATCGCCGCGTTCGCCGCCTCGCGCGCGAACGGCGGGGGCTGGCGGCGTCGCTGATGACGCTCGCGGTCACCCTCGGAATCGCGATCCCGGCCGCCCTCGGGGCGATCGCGTTCGCGCGCCAGGCGATCGAGCTCGGCGCGCAGCTTTCGTCGGTCGCGGAGCGATACCAGATCGGCGGCGTCCAGGACGTCCTCCGGCTTCCCGTCCTCGGGCCGCCCATGCAGTGGATGCAGAGCCACTTCCATGTCGACGCCGGTCAGATTCAGGCCTGGGTCGTCCAGGGCTCCCAGAAGGCGGTCCAGGCGCTGCTGACGGGCAGCCGCGCCGTCCTGTTCGGGGCTCTCGGGATCTTCGGCAGCGTGACGCTGACGCTCTTCATCCTGTTCTTCTTCTTCCGCGACGGCGACGTGATGATGGCGCGCGCCCGCGGGCTGATTCCTCTGGACCCGAAGCGCAAGGAGCGGCTGAGCCGACACCTGCAGGACGTGACGCGGGCCGTCGTCTTCGGGACGGTCGTCACCGCGGTCGTCCAGGGGCTCCTGCTCGGCGTGGGCTTCTGGATCACGGGCGTCCCGTCGCCGGTGGTCTTCGGCGTGCTGTCGACGGTGGCCTCGTTCATCCCGTTCGTGGGCACCGGCCTCGTGTGGGTGCCGGCCGCGCTCTACCTGTTCGCCCAGGGCGTGGCCTGGAAGACGATCTTCCTCGTCGCCTGGAGCGCCCTCGTGGTGGGGTCGGCCGACAACGTCCTGCGGCCGATCCTCGTGTCGGGAAAGAGCCAGATCGGGACGCTGACGGTGTTCTTCGGAGTGCTCGGCGGCCTCGCGGCCTTCGGATTCATCGGGCTCTTCCTCGGCCCGGTGGTCCTCGCCCTGGTGCTGACGCTGATCGAGTTCGCCGAGGAGGAGCAGGCGGCCGCCCGGGCGCCGGCCGCTCCCGGCTAGTCTCCCAGCCAGTCGGCGACGAAGATGTTGGTCTCGTGCGGCTGCGTCCCGTTGCGGTTGGACGCGAAGACGAGGCGCTTTCCGTCGCGGGTCAGCATCGGGAAGCCGTCGAAGTCGGGGGTGAACGTGATGCGGGTGAGGTGGCTGCCGTCCTCGCGGATCGTGAAGAGGTCGAAGTCGCGGCCCTTCGGGTCGGCGAGGTTCGAGGAGAAGATGATCTCCCTGTTCCCGGGCAGGAAGTAGGGCGCGAAGTTCGCGGCGCCGTTGGCGGTGACCGCGTGGTCGTTCGAGCCGTCGGCGTTCATGACGCGGATCTCGAGCGCGCGCGGCGCGTAGGTGTTCCGCGCGAGGTTCTCGCGGTAGCGGGCGAGATCTTCGGGGGTCGTGGGGTGATCGGCGCGGTAGACGATCTTCTTGCCGTCGTCCGAGAAGAAGGGGCCCCCGTCGTAGCCGGGCGTGTGCGTGAGCTGCTTCACGTTCGAGCCGTCGGCGCTCATGGTGTAGATCTCGAGGTCGCCGTCCCGGGCGGAGGTGAACACGATCGACTTTCCGTCGGGGGACACCGTGGCCTCCGCGTCGTAGGCCGGGGAGCCGAAGAGCTTGCGGATGTCGCTGCCGTCCGGCTTCGCGGAGTAGATGTCGTAGTTGTCGAGCGCCCAGACGTAGCCATGGGACCGGTCGGGCCGCGGCGGGCAGGCCGCTCCCGCGCCGAACGTCGAGGCGTAGACGATCCGGTCGCCCGAGGGAAAGAAGTACGAGCACGTCGTCTTTCCCTCGCCGTTGGAGACGCGGCGCTTGTCGGAGCCGTCGGCCTTCATCGTGAAGATCTGGTCGCAGGGCAGCTTTCCCTCGTCGGACTGGAAGATGAGCCTCGTGCCGTCGGCCGACCAGTAGGCCTCGGCGTTCTGGCCGCCGAAGGTCAGCTGGCGGACGTTGGCGAGGTGCTTTTCCTCTCCGGGCGCCAGCAGGCTCTTCGCGGCGGGCGTCGGGGCGGCGGGACTGTCGGCCGCGCGGGCCAGGGTTCCGAGGGCCAGGGCGGCGGCGAGGGCGGCGAGCAGCGCGTATTTCATGAGGGGCGGGATTCTAGCAGGGGCTTTCGGTTGCATCGCCGCCGACCCGCCCTTATCCTCGCCCGAGGCCCGATGGAGCGCGACACCGACCTCAAGAGAGTTCTCGCGGACGAGATTCGCGCGGCCATCGCCGAGACCGCGCCCGAGCCCGGAAGCCTGAGGGAAGCCGGGGACCCCTCGACCGCGGACGCGCGGGCCGCCCTGAGGAGGGCGTCGGAGGTCCTGACGCCGTCGGTGCCGTCCGGGACGCCCCTCGAGCCCGTCAAGCGCCTCGCGATCCGGGCCCTGCGCTTCCTGTGGCGCAACCAGGCCTCCTTCAACGCTCTCGCCCTCGACGCGTCCGCCCGGCTGGCGGAGGCGCTCGAGCGGCAGCGGGCCGAGACGGAGCGCCGTCTCGACGAGCTCGGTCGGCGCGCCGGCGTCCAGGAGGCGCGGCTCACGCTCGCCGAGTCCGGCGCTCCGGCTCCCCGGGCCGCGGGGGAGCCCCCGCCCCCGGCGCCGTCCCTGCCCGCCGGCGTGTACGCCCTCTTCGAGGAGCGCTTCCGGGGCAGCCCGGCCGACATCGCCCGCGCGCAGCGCTTCTACCTCGAGTCGCTGCGCCATCTCCCGGGGCCGGTTCTCGACGTCGGCTGCGGGCGGGGAGAGTTCCTGCGCCTGCTGCGGTCGGCGGGCATCCCGGCCGCCGGCGTCGAATCGAACCCGGTCTCGGTCGCCGGCTGCCTCGCGGACGGGCTCGACGTCGAGGAGGCCGATGCCCTCGCTTCGCTGGCGAGGCGGCCCGCCGGGCGCCTGGGCGCGGTCGTGGCGTTCCAGGTCGTCGAGCACTGGGCCCCGGAGGCGATCTTCCGGTTTCTCCAGGAAGCCCGCCGCGTGCTCGCGCCCGGCGGCGTTCTCGTCGCCGAGACGATCAACGCGGACTCGCTGTCGGCCCTGCGCGCCTTCTACCTCGACCCGACGCACGTGCGCCCGGTTCCGCCCGAGGCGCTGCGCTTCCTGGCGGAGGCCGCGGGCTTTTCCGAGGCGAGGATCGAGCTGCGCTCGCCGCTTCCGGCCTCCGAGCGCCTCGAGGAGCGCTCCGAGAACGAGCGCAAGCTGAACGCGCTCCTCTACGCGCCGCAGGACTACGCGCTCATCGCCCGGGTCGCGGCCGCGCCTTGAGACCGCGCCGGGTCCTCGTCCTCGCCGTCCAGTCGCCCTTCGCGCGGGGGGGGGCGGAGCGCCACGTCCGCCGGCTGACGGAGGAGCTCGTCCAGCGGGGCGTCGAGGCGGACCTCGTGTCGATGCCGATGGCCGAGCGCGAGCGGTTCGACCTCGTGCGCGCGGCCCTCGCCTGGAGGAGCCTCGACCTGACCGAGGCCGGCGGGCAGCGCGTGGACGCCGTGATCGCCACGCGCTTCCCGACCTATGCGATCCGCCACCCGAACAAGGTCGTGTGGCTCATCCACCAGTACCGGCAGGTCTACGACCAGTTCGGCACGCCGTTCAGCGACTTCACGTCCTCCCCGGAGGACCGCCGCACGCGCGAGGTCATCGCGCGCATCGACCAGGTCGGCCTCTCCGAGGCGCGGCGGGTCTTCGCGAACTCGAAGACGGTCGCGGCGCGGCTCTCCCGGTTCAACGGGATCGCGAGCGAGCCGCTGTACCACCCGCCGCCGCTGGCCGGGCGCTACCGCGGGGGGCCGTCGGGAAACACGGTGCTCTGGGTGGGCCGGCTCGAACAGTGGAAGAGGCCCTCGCTGCTGGTCGGCGCGTTGCCGCACGCGCCGGAGGCGCGCGCCGTCTTCGTCGGGCGCGGGCCCGAGCAGGCGAGGCTCTCGGCGCTCGCCGCGGAGCTCGGCGTGCAGGACCGCGTGCGGTTCCTGCAGGAGGTCGACGACGAGACGCTCCTCGCGCTCTACGCGGAGTCGCGCGTGGTGGCCGTGACGGCGGCGGGGGAAGACCTGGGCTACGTGCCGCTCGAGGCCTTCCTCTCCGGCAAGCCCGTGCTGACCACCGAGGACGCCGGCGGGCCCCTCGAGTTCGTGCGGGACGGAGAAACCGGCATCGTCACGGCGCCCCGTCCCGAGGCCTTCGGCGTGGCGCTCCGGCTGGCCTGGTCGAGGCCGGAGGCCCTGCAGGCCATGGGAGAGGCGGGGCGGGCGCGCGCGGCGCGCCTGAGCTGGGATGCGCCGATCGCCGCCCTGCTCGGGGCCGCGGGGCTCGCGTGAGGGTGGAGACCGACCCCCAGCGCCGCCTGGCGCAGGAGACCGGACGCCTCCTCGGCGAGCTCGGCGTCCAGCCGCAGGACGAAGCCTGGGCGCGCGCGCAGGCCGAGGCCATCGCCAGCCTGACGACGCCGTCGCTCCGCCTGCGCCTGCCCGCCCCGCTCGCGCGGCTTCTGCGGCGGCTGCGGCGCGCCTCCCGTTCGGCGGCGTTCTAGGACGACGTGCGCTGCCGGGGGACGCGGCGGCGCTCGGTCCAGAGCCGCACGCGATTGCGGCCCTCGTCCTTGGCGACGTAGAGCGCCTTGTCCGCGCGGAAGAGCAGCTGGTGGCGCTCGTCCTCGGCGAGCTCCGCGGTGTCGGCGATTCCGGCCGACGCCGTCACGCGGAACGGACGCCCGTCGCTGACGAACTCCTCGCGCTCGATCGCCTGCCGCACGCGCTCGGCCACCCCGAGCGCCGAGCGGGCGCCGGTTTCCGGGAAGAGGACGGCGAACTCCTCGCCGCCGTAACGGCACGCGAGGTCGCTCTCGCGGACCTTCTCGCGCAGGATCTCGCCGAACCGGCGGATCGCGAGGTCTCCGGCGCCGTGGCCCAGGGTGTCGTTGATCTTCTTGAAGTGGTCGAGGTCGAAGAGCGCCACCGAGACGGGCGACGCGTAGCGGCGGTGCCGGGCCCACTCCTCGGCGAGACGGGTTTCGAAGTAGCGCCGGGCGGACAGGCCCGAGAGCTCGTCGGTGACGGCGATTTCCCAGTTGCGCGAGGCGTGGAGCGAGGCCGTCAGGGGGGCGAGGAGCGCGCGGATCTCGCTCTTGCGGTGCTCGTCCACGGGCTCCGTGGAGACGAGCGTGAGGTACGCGAGGAGGAGATCCCCCGAGTAGAGCGGCAGGTGGAGCCGGTCGGTCGGGACGCTGCCGGGCAGCAGGTCCATCGGCGCGAACGACCGGTCGGTCTCCGTCGCCGCGAAGCGAAGCATGGCCCGGGAATCGATGAGCTCCCCGATGTGCTCGTGCGCGGGGACCCGGACGGGCCGGCGCTCCGACGGCCCGGCGCCGGCGAGCGACCAGACCTCGTAGATGCGCTGCGAGGCGTCGACGCGGTAGAGGTCGAACACGACGACGGGGAGGATCTCCGACGCCGCCCGGTAGGCGTGCTGCAGGATCTGGGAGGGGTCGGGCGACTCGCCGAGAAAGTGGCCCTCGCGCTCCCGGGCCTGGAGGCGCGCCGAGAGGACGCGGACGTTGCGCGCGAGCTGCCAGGCGCGCACGCTCGCGGCGCACGCGGCCACCAGGAGCAGAAGGTCCGCCCAGAGGGGCACCACTGCGACGAGTGTACCGGGTGCCGCGCCGAACCAACAAAAGAGGCCCCCTTGCGGGGGCCTCGGGGATCTCCGTGGAGAGAGCCGGTTACTTCGCGGCCGGGGTCGCCGTCGCGGGGGCGGTCTCGGTGGAGGTCGTCGCCGTACCGGTCGACTCGGTGCTCGTGGTCATGGTGCCGGTGGTCGCGGTGCTCGTCGCCGCGGTACCGGTCTCCTCGACGACGGCCGGGGCCTCTGCCGCGGGCGCGGCCTCGGGAGCGGCGGCCTCCTTCTTCTGGCAACCGGTGGCGAGCGTCAGCGCTGTCGCGGCCGCGAAACCCAAGGTCAGGAACTTCTTCATATCCCTCATCTCCTTCTTTCTAAAAAGCGCGTTCTCCGCGAGAGCGCGAGCGAAACGCCCCTGAGGAAAATCGACGCGGAATCATATCCGATGCTCATCGGCTGTCAAGCCACACGGCGCGCTCGACGGCGCGGCCCGGGGCGGCTATCCTTGGGCCGGCCCGGAACGAATCGCAAACGGGCCGAACGGGGGTTACGCGTGTTCGAAGGCCTCGGCGACCGCATCCAGGGGGTGTTCAAGGAGCTTCGCGGCGAGGGGCACCTCACGGATTTCCACATCGAGACCGCCCTGCGCGAGATCCGCCTCTCGCTGCTCGAGGCCGACGTCGCCCTCCCGGTCGTGAAGCAGTTCACGGCCCGCGTGCGCGAGCGGGCGGTCGGCGCGAAGGTCGCCCAGCAGCTCTCTCCGGCCCAGGAGGTCACGCGCATCGTGCGCGACGAGCTCAAGGCGCTGCTCGGAGGCGAAGACGCCGAGCTCGTTCTCCAGGGAAAACCCGCGGTCATCGCGCTCGTCGGCCTGCAGGGGTCCGGCAAGACGACATCGGCGGGGAAGCTCGCCCGCCTCCTGAAGGCGCGGGGCCGCTATCCCCTCATCGTCGCTGCCGACCTCGCCCGGCCCGCGGCGGTTCAGCAGCTCGTCACGCTCGGAAAGCAGATCGGCGTCCCCGTCTTCGAACCGGGGTCGCGCACGGACCCGGTCGAGGTCGTCCGCGAGGGACTGCGCGAGGCGAGGCAGACCGGCCGCGACACCCTCCTCGTGGACACAGCCGGCCGGCTCCACGTGGACGACGCGCTGATGGCCGAGATCCGCGCCATCGTGGCGGCCGTCGAGCCGCAGGAGATCCTCTTCGTCGCCGACGCGATGACGGGACAGGACGCGGTCAAGTCGGCCGCGGGGTTCGCCGAGTCGTTGCCGCTGACCGGGATCATCCTGACCAAGACGGACGGGGATGCGCGGGGCGGCGCGGCCCTCTCGGTCGTGACGACGACGGGAAAGCCGATCAAGTTCGTCGGCGTGGGGGAGAAGCCCGACGACTTCGAGCCGTTCCACCCCGAGCGCATGGCCTCGCGGATCCTCGGGCTCGGCGACGTGCTCACCCTCATCGAGAAGGTCGAGGCGAGCGTGGACGCGGACGCGGCGCTCAAGCTCGCGAACAAGACGGCGTCGGGGGATTTCACGCTCGAAGACCTCCGGGAACAGCTCGCGTCGATGAAGAAGATGGGACCGCTCGAGAGCCTGCTCGAGCTCCTGCCGAAGGGCGGAGCGATGAAGGCGCTCAAGGGGCCGGAGAGCGTGGACGAGAAGGCCCTCGTCCGGACGACCGCGATCATCGACTCGATGACGGTCGAGGAGCGCCAGTACCCCCAGATCCTCAACGGGAGCCGCAAGAAGCGGGTGGCGGTAGGCTCCGGGACGTCCGTGGCCGAGATCAACCGTCTCCTCAAGCAGTACCAGCAGATGCGCCGGCTCATGCGAACCGCCCGGAAGGGTGTCCGCGGCCTGGACATGTCGAAAATGATGCTTCCGGGGCACAGGGGCCAGTAAGGCCGCTTTCGTGTACAATGCCCCGCTTTTGCAGAGATTGAAGGGGTAATTGAACATGGTGAAAATCCGCCTGCGCCGCATGGGCGCCCGCAACCGTCCCTACTACCGGATCGTGGTCTCGGACTCGCGCCTCACGGCCCGGGCCGAGGTGCTCGAGGAGCTCGGATCGTACGATCCGGTGACCAACCCGCCGACCCTGTCCTTCGACCGGGAGCGCGCGCAGCACTGGATCTCGAAGGGCGCGGGAGTCTCGCCCACGATCGCGTCGCTGCTGTCCCGGCCCGAGCCGGCGCCGGCCCCGGCCGCCTGAGGCGCCGATGAAGCGCCTGGTCGAAACGATCGTCCGCCGCCTCTCCGACCAGCCCGCCGACGCGCGGATCACGGAGGGGTTCGAGGGAAAGACCCTGGTGTACGACATCGACGTTCCCGAGGCCGATCGCGGACGGCTCATCGGCCGCGAGGGCCGCACGATCCGCGCGTTGCGCGCGTTCGTGGCCGCCGCCGCGACGGCGCAGGGCAAGCGGGTCCTGATTCGCGTCCGCGACTGACGCGGGGCGCGCCCGGTTCCGGAGCGCCGCGGGCCTTTTCCCGATGCCAGAGCTCCTCGCCGTCGGCAGGGTGCGCCGCCCCCATGGCCTCGACGGGGAGGTCAGCGTCGACGTCCTGACGGACTTTCCCGAGCGATTCGCCGCCGGCGCGCGCCTGCTCTGGCGCGGGAGCGCCGCGGACAGGTCCGTGACGGTTCGGAGCGTCCGGCCCCACGGGGAGCGGCTGCTCGTGCGCTTCGAGGGCGTCGACGGGGTCGACGCGGCGCGGGGCCTGCAGGGCGGAGAGCTGTGCGTGGACGAGACGGACGCCCACCCCGCGCCGGAGGGGTTCTTCTACGACCACGAGGTGCGGGGCTTCGCGTGCGAGGACGCGCGGGGACGGCATCTCGGCGCGGCCACCGGGCTGGCCGCGACCCCCGCCGGCCCGCTCCTCACGGTCCTGCTCGAATCCGGGCGGGAGGCCCTCGTGCCCTGGACGCACCCGATCGTCGTGCGCGTGGACCGGGACGCGCGCCGCATCGTCCTCGATCCGCCCGACGGTCTGCTCGAGCTGTGAGAGGCTCCGAGACGCCGGAGCGCCGAGGCATGCACGTCGAGATCCTCACCATCTTCCCGGGCTACTTCGAGTCGCCGCTGCGCGAGAGCCTGCTCGGCAAGGCCATCGCCGCCGGCCTCGTCGAGGTCACGGTGACGGACCTGCGCGGGTTCGCCGAGGGGCGCCACCGCAAGGTCGACGACGAGCCCTACGGAGGGGGCGCGGGGATGGTCATGATGGCTCCCGTTCTCGCCGCCGCCATCGAGGCGCGGCGCGACGTCCCCGGCCTCCCGCGCGCCTGGACCATCTTCCTGACGCCCGACGGGGCCCGGCTCGACCACGCCCGGGCGGCCGCGCTGGCGTCGCGCCCCCGGGTGCTGCTCGTCTGCGGGCGATACGAGGGCATCGACGAACGCGCGCGGGAGCTCGGGCTCTTCGACGAGGAGATCTCGCTCGGCGACTTCGTCCTGCCGGGAGGGGAGGTCGCCGCCCTCGCCCTGACCGAGGCCGTCACGCGGCTGGTCCCCGGGGTGGTCGGAGCCTCCGAGTCGCTCGAGAGCGAGTCGTTCCTGCGCGAGAGGCTCGACTATCCCCACTACACGCGTCCCCGCGAGTTTCGGGGGCTCCCGGTCCCGGAGGTTCTCGTCTCGGGCGACCACCGGCGCATCGTCCGCTGGCGCGCGGCGCGTTCTCTCGAGCGGACCCGTCACCGCCGTCCCGACCTGCTCGAAAGGCGCCCGCCCGAGCCCGGGGAGGGCGAGGAATGAGGTTTCCGTTTCCGGTTCCCGTTTCCGGGGCGCGTGGGGCCGATAAGTGTCCTGAAACCCGGAACTTGAAACCCGCGCCGGCCTTCAGGTAGAATTCGCCGCTTCCTCGGACTTTCTGCGGGCCCGCCCGCCTGTTTTTTGGAGAGGCTTGTCATGAGTGATCTTCTGCTCGATCTCGAGAAACCGACGCTCAAGAGCGGCGTGCCGGCCTTTTCGCCGGGCGATTCGGTCCGCGTCCACGTCAAGGTGCGCGAGGGCGAAAAGGAACGCATCCAGATGTTCGCCGGCGTGGTCATCGCGCGGCGCGGAGGCGGGGCCCGGGAAACGTTCACCGTCCGCAAGATCTCCGGGGGCGTCGGGGTCGAGCGCGTGTTTCCGCTCCACTCGCCGATCATCGACCGCATCGAGGTCGACCGGAAGGGCGCCGTCCGCCGCGCCAAGCTGTACTACCTCCGCGGCCGCAAGGGCAAGGCCGCGCGCATCGACGAGAAGCAGACCGAGCAATAGTTCCCCGCCGCCACCGTGACGCCCGACCCGCTCGCCGCGCTGTTCGCCGAGCTGGGCCGCCTTCACGGGCTGATGCGGCTCGAGGCCGAGCTGTTCCTCCGCGGGTTCGCGCGGATCGCCGGCGTGGACGAAGCCGGCCGCGGCTCGCTCGCCGGTCCGGTCGTGGCCGCCGCGGTGATCCTTCCGCGGGGCTGCGTCCTCCCCGGGGTCGATGACTCCAAGCGGCTGGATCCCGAGGACCGGGCGCGTCTGGCCCCCGAGATCCGCGGCCGCGCCCTGGCCGTCGGCGTCGGGGTGGTCGAGGCCCGCCGGATCGACTCCGACGACATCCTGCGGGCGAGCCTCGAGGCCATGCGCCAGGCCGTCGCGGGCCTGCGGCCCGAAGCCGACGTCCTGCTCGTGGACGCGGTCCGGGTGCCGGGAGTCGCTTTGCCGCAGCTGCCGGTCGTCCACGGCGACGCCCTCTCGGTTTCGATCGCGGCCGCCTCGATCGTCGCCAAGGTCCACCGCGACGGCCTTCTCGAGCAGCTCGGCCGCCGGCATCCCGCGTACGGGTTCGAGCAGCACAAGGGCTACGGGACCCCGGAGCACTGGGAGGCCCTGCGCCGCTACGGGCCCTGCCCGGAGCACCGCCTGACGTACCGCGGGGTGCTGCCGGAGCCCGGCGACGCGAGGCCGGACGCCCGCTCGGGCCGCCGCCGCGGGCAGAGCGGTTAGAATCGTCTGCGAATGGCGGTCAACCGCGAACAGGTCCTCCAGTCCGCCGAGAAGCTTCTCTCCCGGGGCAAGCTCGATCAGGCGCTGAAGGAGTACCTGCGGGTTCTCGAGGACAACCCCAGGGACATCCCGACTCTGAACAAGGTCGGGGATCTCTACGTCCGGATGAACCGTCCGGCCGAGTCGATCCCGTACTTCGAGAGGATCGCCGACTTTTACTCGAAGGACGGCTTCTTCCTGAAGGCGATCGCGATCTACAAGAAGATCAACAAGATCGACCCGGCGCGCCTCGAGGTCTACGACCGCCTCGCCGACCTGTACCACAAGCAGGGCCTCGTCCAGGACGCGCGCAGCCAGTACCAGGTCCTCGCCGACCACTACCAGAAGAACAACCGGATCCCGGACGCGATCTCGGTCTACAAGAAGATGGCGGCGATCGATCCGGCGGACCTGCGCATCCAGGTCCGGCTCGCGGACCTGTACCGCGCCGCCAACCAGAAGGAACAGGCGGTGATGCAGTACGGCCTCATCGGGTCGATGCTGCTCAAGCGCGGGGCGCACGACGAGGCCGCGCAGGTGTTCCAGAAGGCCCTCGAGCTGTCGCCCGACGATGTCGAGACGCAGCGCAACCTCGTCCGGTCGCTTCTCGCGCAGCGCAACCCGACGGCGGCGATGGCCGTCCTCAAGGCGGCGCCGCGCACCGGCGAGAGCCTCGGCCTGATGGCCGAGGCGCAGCTCGAGATGGGCGAGCGCGCCGAGGCCGTCCGGACCGCCGAGCAGGCGCTCGCCCTCGACGCCGACGCCGAGACGCCCCGCCTCTTCCTCTGCCGCCTCCGCGTCCAGGAGCAGGCGCTCGACCGCGCCCTCGCCGCGATCGCGCCGCTCGTGCTGAGCGCGGTGAGCCGGAGCGAGTTCGCGAAGGCCGCCGAGTACCTCGAGCCGATCCTGAACGCGGATCCGGGTCACGTCGGGACGCTGGAGAAGATGGCGAGCGTCCTCGAGGCCGAGGGCAATCGCGCGGCGCTCGCCCGCGTGCACGTCCAGCTCGGCCAGGCGGCCGAGGCGCACGACGTGGCGGCGGCGCTCGATCATTACCGCCGGGCCCAGGAGGCCGATCCCTCCAACGTCGAGGCCGCCGCGCGCCTGAAGGACATCGGCACCCCGCCCGAGGCCGCGCCCGCGCCGGAGCCGGCCGCCGAGGAAGCGCCGGAATACCAGGAGCTCGTCATCGATCTCGAGGATTCGGCCTCCGTGCACGCGCCCCAGCCGAAGGTGGCCTCCATCGAGATGGACGACGCGACGATCCTGGCCAGCGAGGCGCCGCTGCCCGGGATGCCGCCGCCGCCCTCCTCCTCGGAGACGGGAGCGGCTCCCGACGACCAGCAGGTCGAGACCCTGATCGTCGAGGCCGAGGTGTTCGCGCGGTACGGCCTCGCGGACAAGGCCATCGAGCGGCTGTTCTCGCTGGTGCGGCGCCGCCCGGACCTCCTCAAGGCCCGGGAGCGCCTCGTCGAGCTGCTCGCCGAAACGCGCAACCCCGGCCTTCCGCGCGAGGCGGAGTCGCTCGCGGCCGTCTACGCGGAGGCGGGCCGGCCCGAGGAGGCGCGGCGCGTCCTCGCCCTCGCGGGCCTGCAGGCCCCGGAACCCGAGCCCCAGGCGGCGCCACCCGTCTCTCCGCCCTCGGCGCCGGGTCTGGAGGTGGACTTCGAGGAATTCGACGTCGGGAACCCCGCGGCGCCGCCGGCCGAGGCGCCCGCCGCCGCGCTCTCGTACGCCGAGGACGCCATCGACTTTTCCGGCGCCGAGCCGGGGCCGCCGCCCGCCATCGAGCGGCTCGCGACGCCCGAGCCGGTCGCTCCCATGGATACGGAGTTCGTCTCCTACGAGCAGCTCGGCAACCTCCTCGAGGACGAGATGAGCCGGGCCGGCGACGGGGCCAAGGCGGCGGCGCCCGAGGTCCCCACCGTCGACGAGGACAACCTCTTCGCGGACGAGCAGAAGTTCTTCAACCTCGCCGAGGAGCTCGAGAAGGAGCTCGGCGAAGAGGCGGTCGCCGAGGAGAGCGCGGAGATTTCCGCGCCGCAGGGCGAGGTTTCCCTCGAGGACATCTTCCGCGAGTTCAAGAAGGGCGTCGAGCAGCAGCTCTCGGCGGAGGACTACGAGACGCACTACAACCTCGGGATCGCCTACAAGGAGATGGGGCTGGTGGACGAGGCGATCGGCGAGTTCCAGCTCGCGAGCAAGGACCCCGGCCGCGCGGTCGAGTGCTGCAGCATGCTCGGGCACTGTTTCCTCGAAAAGGGGATGCCGCAGCTGGCGATCAAGTGGTTCCGCAAGGGCCTCGAGACGCCGGCCATCGGCGAGCTCGCGACCGCGGGGATGCTCTACGACCTCGCGCGGGTCTTCCAGGACACCGGCGACACGGACTCGGCGTACAAGACCTTCCAGGAGGTTTACGGCCTGAACGCGAACTACCGCGACGTGGTCCAGCGCGTCAGGGAGCTCGACGCGGTCCGAAAGAACTCGTGAGGCCGGCCGCGCGTGAGCCCTGATCCCGCCGCGCCGGGCTCCGCTTCGCCGACGAAGCCCTCCGCCCGCTCCTCCTCGACATCCGCGACCGGGCCCCTGCTGCGGGTCGAGGACCTGTCGGTCGATCTTCCCGCGGCCGGCGCGATGCGGCCGGCCGTCGACGGGGTGTCCCTGCGCGTGGAGGCGGGCGATGCGGTGGCCGTGGTCGGGGAGAGCGGCAGCGGCAAGACCCAGCTGGCGCGCGGGATCCTGGGCCTGGTTCCCGACGGCGGCCGGCTGCGCGGCCGCGTCGGCTGGGAGGGCCGGGACCTCTCCTCCCTCACCGACCGCCAATGGGCGTCGGTGCGGGGGAGCCAGATCGCGATGGTGTTCCAGGAACCGGCCTCGGCCCTCGACCCGGTCCGCACCGTCGGCGAGCACATCGTCGAATCGCTGCGGCTGCATCGCCGCATCGCGCGCGCGGAGGCCCGGGCGCTCGCCCTCGAGGCCCTCCGCGCGGTCGCGTTCCCGGACCCCGAGCGGGGCCTGGACGCCTACGCTCACCGGCTGTCGGGGGGCCTGCGGCAGCGCGCCTGCCTGGCGATCGCCCTCGCTCCGTCGCCGCGCCTGCTCATCGCGGACGAGCCGACCGCGTCCCTCGACGCGACCGTCGCGCTCCAGATCCTGGACCTGCTCGACCGGCTGCGCCGGGAGCGGGGGCTCGCGGTCCTCCTGATCACCCACGACCTCGGAGTGGTCTCGCGCCACTGCGACCGCGTGATCGTCCTCTATGCGGGCCAGGTCGTGGAAGAGGCTGCGACGGCGGACCTCTTCCGCGACCCGGGCCACCCGTACACGCGGGCCCTCCTGCGCTCGGCGCCGCGCCTCGGACCGGCGCGCCGCCCGGGAGAGCGTTTTGCCAGCATCGCGGGCGCCCCCGCGGACCTGCTGCAGCGCGCGAGCGGCGCGTGCGCGTTCGCGCCCCGCTGCCCGGACCGCTTCGCGCCGTGCGACGTCCGGAAGCCGGAACTGTACGTCTCCGGAGCGGGCCGCTCGCGTTGCTTTCTGCACGATCCGTCCGCCGGGGCCGCGCGGTGAGCGTTCCCCCGGCCCCGCTGCTCGAAGCCTCCGGGCTGGCCAAGCGGTTCACGACTCCCCGCGGGCTCTTCGGCGGCGCCGCGAGCGTTCTCCCGGCCCTTCGGGGGGTGAGCTTCTCGATCCCGAGGGGCCGCACTCTCGGGCTGGTGGGGGAGTCGGGCAGCGGGAAGACCACCGCGGGGCGCATCGTCGCGCGCCTCGTGGAGCCGGACGCGGGGCGGATCGACTTCGACGGCATCGACTGGCTGGCGCTCGAGGGGCGGGAGCTGCGCCGGCGGCGGCGCGACGTCCAGATCGTGTTCCAGGATCCGCAGGCGTCCCTCAACCCGCGGATCCGGGTGGGAGACCAGGTCGCCGAGCCGCTTCTGGTGCAGGGCCTCGCCCGCGGGCGAGCCGCCTCCGCACGGGCGGAGGAGCTCCTGGCCGACGTCGGGCTCTCCCGGGAGACGGCGCAGCGCTTTCCCTCGGAGCTCTCGGGAGGACAGCGGCAGCGCGTCGCGATCGCCCGCGCCCTGGCCACCGGCCCCCGGCTCGTCGTGTGCGACGAGCCGGTTTCGGCGCTGGACGTGTCGATCGCGTCGCAGATCGTGAACCTCCTGCTCGACCTCCGTGAGCGGGCGGGACTGTCCTACCTCTTCATCTCGCACGATCTCGCGGTCGTCGAGCGGATCGCCGACCGGATCGCGGTGCTCTACCTCGGAGCGGTCGTGGAGGAGGGTCCGGCCGGCGCGGTGGCCCGGCATCCGCTCCACCCGTACTCCTTCGCCCTGGTGGCCGCTGTCGCGGAGCCGGGCGCCCTCGCGCGACCCGCGGCGCCGCTGGCCGGGGAGCCGCCCTCGGCGGTCCATCCGCCCCCCGGATGCCCGTTTCACCCCCGGTGTCCGATCGCGCGCCCCCGGTGCGCCGAGGAGGCGCCGCCGCTCGCCGAGGCCGGGCCCGGAAGGGCCGTGGCCTGCTTTTATCCCGGCGAAGCGGGGTGATATGAAAGGCTTTACCGAAACTTTCCGCCCCCCGATTGCGTAGAGAGCTTGACAAAGGAGCTATGGAATGAAGAGTTTGGCCACGTTCCGGGTTTGCGCGACGCTCGCGGCCGCGCTTCTGCTCGTGCAGGGCAGCGCGCTGCTCGCGCAGTCGGGGGCCGTCGTCTCGGCGGTGCCCGGCCAGCGCTCGTCGCAGCAGCTGCCGCCTCCGGACAAGGACGGCATCCATCTCACCCTCGACCAGGCCATCGGCCTCGCCCTCGCGAACAACCAGGACCTGAACGTCACCGTCAATGCGGCGGAGTCCTCGCAGTACTCGCTCTTCTCGCAGTACGGCATCTACGACCCGCTCCTGCAGGCCTTCGGAAGCCGCACCCACAACGACCAGCCCACGGCCACACAGCTCTCCGGCGCGCCGGTTCTGAAGACCGACAGCTCCGACGGCGGCGGGCAGTTGTCGCAGCTGATCCCCTGGGGCGGCACGTTCACCCTCGGATTCGCCGGGAACCGGACGAAGACCAACTCGACCTTCTACGACATCAACCCGTCCTTCACGGCGGGCCTGACCGCCTCCGTCAACCAGCCGCTGCTGCGCAACTTCGGCAAGCTGCCGACCAACTGGCTCATCGACACGGCGCGCAACACCCGCGACGCGGCGTACCAGACCTTCGTGCGCAGCGTGCAGGCCACGGTCAACTCGACCGAGCAGGCGTACTGGGACCTCGCGTACGCGTACGACAACCTCAAGGTCAAGCTGGAGGCGAAGGCGATCGCGGTCGAGCTCAACCGCATCACCAAGATCAAGATCGACGTCGGGTCCCTCGCCCCGATCGACGTCGTGCAGACCGAGGTCAACATCGCCACCGCCGACCAGGACATCATCAACGCCGAGGGAACGATCGGCGTCGCGCAGGACCAGCTCAAGCGCCTGCTCAACTTCGACCCGGTCCTCTGGAACGCCGCGCCGATCATCCCGACCGACTCGGTTCGGGTCGAGGAGCAGAAGTACGACCTCGAGAAGGGCATGAAGGAGGCGCTCGAGAAGCGGCCGGAGGTCATCGCCCAGCAGTACAACGTGGCCTCCAACCAGCTGCGGTTCGCCTACTACAAGAACCAGGTCCTGCCGTCCCTGAACCTCCAGGCGAGCTACGGAAACAACGGCCTCGACGGCCTGACGACGCTTCCCGACGGGACCGTCGTCAACGGCGGCTGGGGCGGGGCGGTGGACCAGGTCTTCGCCCGCGACTTCAAGAACTGGAAGGTCGGGCTCGTCTTCTCCTACCCGATCCTGAACCGCAACGCCAAGGGCCTGGAAGGCGTGGCCAAGTACGACCTCGAGACCGCGCGCGCCAACCTGACGGTCCTCGAGCAGAACATCATCGTGGACGTCCGCAACGCGCACCGCGCGATCGACACGGCGGAAAAGCAGATCGTCGCGGCCGGCAAGGGCCGCGAGCTCGCCGAGCGCAACCTCGACGCCGCGCGCAAGAAGTACGAGAACGGCATGACGACGGGCTTCGAGGTCTCGCAGCTGCAGACCAACCTGTCCGACGCCCGGTCCCGGGAGCTCAACGCCCTCGTGATCTACCGCAAGGCGGTTGCTGCGTACCACAACTCGATCGCGGACATCCTGGAGTGGAAGGGCGTTCGGATCGAGGGAATGCCCGAGATGGCGCCGCCTCCTCCGGAGTCGCGCGCCGACCTGATCCGCCTCGCGCTGCAGCCGCAGACGGCCGCCGCGCCGTAATGGAGGCGGGAGGAGGGACGGCCGGGGCGTTCCCGTCGCCGGCGGGCCCCGACTCGGCGCTCGGACGCCTGGTCGGGGTCTTCGTGTCGCCCGTGCGCACCTTCGCGGCCATCGCCGCGAGGCCGACGTTCCTGGTCCCGCTGGTGCTCTGGACGGCGCTCTCCTTCCTCGTGTCGGAGCTCGTGCTCTCCCGGACCGACTGGCGCGCCGTGATCACCGAGGGGGCGTCGCACCGGGAGCAGAAGCTCACCGACGCGCAGATCGACCAGGCCGTGGAGGGCTCGCGGCGGTTCTCCTGGGTCTTCGAGGTGATCGCGGTGGCCGTTCCGACCCTCGTCGCCGTGATCACCGCGGGCGCCCTGTGGATGGCCTGCCAGGCCTTCGGCTGGGAGCTGCGCTTCCGCCAGTCTCTCGGGGTCACGGCGCACGCGTTCCTGCCCGGGATCCTCGCCTCGATCGTCCTGTTTGCGCTGCTCTGGGGGAAGACCACGATCGACCCGCAGAGCCTGGACGACGTCCTCCACACCAGCCCCGCCTTCCTGGTCAGCCGTCGCACGGACAAGGCCCTCCACGGCCTCCTCGGCTCGCTCGACCTGCTCTCCTTCTGGTCGATCGGCCTCCTGGTCCTGGGGCTGTCGGCCGCCACGAAGGCGTCCCGGGGGAGAGTCGCGGGGCTCGTCCTGACCCTCTGGGCGCTCTACGTGCTCGGCAAGGCCGGGCTCGGGATCGTCTTCTCCTGACGGGGCTTGCCGGCCCCTCGAAGGCCCGCCCTCGAAACACTGGGCCGGGAAAATCGTAGTATCCGCAGGGGGCCCCTGAACGCATGCTGATCGACATCCGGGACGTGACCAAGGTGTACCAGATGGGCCAGGAGAAGGTCCAGGCTCTGGCGGGCGTCTCGCTCGGGGTCGAGCGGGGCGAGTACGTGGCCATCATGGGGCCGTCGGGCTCGGGGAAGTCCACCCTGATGAACCTGATCGGCTGCCTCGATACGCCGAGCTCGGGCTCCTACGTCCTGAACGGCAAGGAGGTCGCCCGGATGACGGACGACGAGCTGGCCGCGATCCGCAACCAGGAGATCGGCTTCGTGTTCCAGACCTTCAACCTCCTGCCGCGGACCTCCGCCCTCCAGCAGGTCGAGCTGCCGCTCGTCTACGGGGGAGCCTCGAAGAAGGACCGCAAGGAGCGGGCGGTGAAGGCCCTGAAGGCCGTCGGGCTGGCGGACCGGATGAACCACACTCCGAACGAGATGTCGGGCGGCCAGCGGCAGCGCGTGGCCGTCGCCCGGGCCCTCATCAACGACCCCAGCATCCTGCTCGCCGACGAGCCCACCGGGAACCTCGACTCCCAGACGGGCGCGGAGATCATGGCGCTCTTCGCCGAGCTGAACGCCAAGGGCAACACGATCGTCCTCGTCACCCACGAAGAGGACATCGCCGCGCACGCCCGCCGCATCGTCCGCCTGAAGGACGGCCGGATTCGCGACGACCAGCCCAACGACGGAGCCCGCCCGGCCCTGCGCGCCGGCGCCCCCGCCGTCTAGGCCGAGGGCCCGTTCTCCGGGCCCGTCGAGCAGCCCGCGGGTCTCGCCCAAACGCGGCCACCGAACCGCCGGTGTGGGTTCGGCGGAGGGCGCCGACCCGGAAGTTCGTTCCCTGCGGGGCGGGATAGAATCCCTGCCTCCATGAGCACCTCGTCGACCGGCAAGTTTCTCTTCCGAAAGGTCGAGAAGGCGATCGAGGCGATCGAGAGCGCCGCCGACCCCTCGGCGACGATCATGCAGACCGCCTCGACGGTCATCGAACAGTTCTCGGGGGTGCTGGGCGTGCGCGGCGGGCGGCTCTGGGTCCATCGTGGCGACGGATACGAGCTGGTCCGCACCTTCGGCAACGTGCCCGACGTGGAGCCGGGCGTCTACGTGTCCGAGGACTATCCGCCGATGGCGCGCGTCGTGGACGAGGGGGTCGTCGTCATGGACCTCTCGGCCCCGGGCGTGGACACGGAGCTCGAGAAGCGGCTCGGCGCCGAGCGCTTCGCCGCGATCGCGGTGGGAGACGACCAGTACATCCTGGCGTTCTCGGTGGATCCGGCCGCGCCCGAGGACGACCTCGTCGCCTCGCTCGGGATCCTGCGGCTGGCGGTCGACCAGAAGCTCCGGCAGGACCGGTACGTGTCGGCCCTCCAGGAAGCGCGCCGCATCCAGATGTCGATCCTCCCCAAGCGCGCCCTGCGCAGGGGAGAGCTCGAGATCGCGGGCTTCACAACGCCGGCGGAGCTGGTCGGCGGCGACTACTTCGACTTCATCCCCGTGTCGGACCGCATCATCGGGCTCGCGATCGCCGACGCGTCGGGCCACGGCCTGCCCGCGGCGCTCCAGGTGCGCGACGTGTACACGGGCCTGCGCATGGCGGTCGAGCGCGACTTCAAGATCGTGCGCACCGTCGAGCGCCTGAACAGGATCATCCACGAGTCCCGCCTCACGACGCGGTTCGTCTCGCTCTTCTACGGGGAGATCGAGGACAACGACAGCGTCATGTACGTCAACGCCGGGCATCCCCACCCCCTGCACTTCCACGGCGGAAGCGTCACGCCGCTCATCCAGACCGGCCTCGTCCTCGGCCCGACCTCCAACGCGACCTACACCCGCGGCTACCGCAGGCTCGAGCCCGGCGACGCGCTGCTCCTCTACACCGACGGGATGGTCGAGGCCCACGGCGAGGACGACGAGGAGTTCGGGGTCGGGAGGCTCACGAAGGCGTTTCTCGCGATGCGCGACCGGCCCTGCGACGAGATCGCGCGCGAGCTGATCAAGCGCGTGGACGAGTGGGCCGGCGGGGGAGAGCCCGAGGACGACCGCACCGTCGTCGTCCTCAAGCGCCACTTCGGGCCCGCGCCGGCCGCCGAGGAAAAGCGGACGACGACGGGCGTGCACCCGGTCCCGAAGCTTCCCTGACCCCGGGGCGGCCCGGCTTTCCGGCTCAGGCCGTCCGGCGTTCCCGGAAGAACGCGGCCGTCGCCCTGAGCCCGTCCTCCAGGGGCGTCCAGGGGGGAAGGCCGAAGTCCCGGCGGACGAGGGAGCCGTCGAGGACGCTGCGCATCTGTTCGCCGGCCGGGGCGGGGACGTGCGGCGGGGTCGCGGTGTAACCGTACTCTCGGGCGAGGGCGGCGAAGAGCCGGTTGACGGACGTCTCGACGCCCGTTCCCAGGTTCCAGACTCCGCTCTTGTCGCTCGCCGCGGCCCGGGCCGCGGCCTCGACGAGGTCGCCGACGTACACGTAGTCGCGCGTCTGCTCGCCGTCGCCGTTGATCTTCAGCGGCCGCGAGCCCAGCATCGCGGTGGAGAAGATGGCCACGACTCCGGCTTCTCCCGTGCCGTCCTGCCAGGGGCCGTAGACGTTGGCGTAGCGAAAGACCTTCGTCTGGAAGCCGTGCACGACGCGGTAGTAGTGCATGTACTTCTCGATGGAGAGCTTGGCGCATCCGTACGGCGAGATCGGGTTGGTCGGGTGGCTCTCCGTCGCGGGCCGGCCCCCCTCGGGCTCGCCGTAGATCGCGCCGCCGGTGGAGGAAAAGAGGACGTGGCGGGCGCCGGAGCGGCGCATGGCCTCGAAGAGCTTCAGGCTCCCGATGATGTTCGCGCGGGCGTCCCCGATCGGATCGGCGACGGAGTGCCGCAGGTCGATCTGGGCGGCGTGGTGCGAGACGAAGGTGACCTTCTCCTCGCGGAGGAGGGGCTCGAGGTCGGTCTCGGCGATGTCGGCCTGGACGAACCGCGCGGCCGCGGGAAGGCGCTCCCGGCGGCCCGACGACAGGTCGTCGACGATCACGACGCGGTGGCCGTCGGCCAGGTGCCGCTTCGCCATGTGCGAGCCGATGAATCCCGCGCCTCCCGTGACGAGGATGTTCATACAATCCTTTCCGTGTTTCGAGGAAACGCATGATAGCGAAGAACCGGCCGGATCCCCGCCTCGCGTTCGACCCGGCCCTTCTCGGGCTGTCGGAGGCACCCCGCGGCTTCTATCGGCGCGGCACCGAGGCCGTCGCGCGGGCGCTCGTGGGCGCGTGGATCGCCCGCCGCTGGAGGGGCCGGTGGTACGGCGGCCGGATCGTCGAGACCGAGGCCTATCTCGGCGCGAAGGACCGCGCGGCCCACTCGTGGTCGGGCCGCCGCACGGCGCGCGTCGAGCCGATGTACGCGGACGGAGGCCACCTCTACGTCTTTCTGGTCTACGGGATGTACTACTGCGCGAACGTCGTGACGCGCCGCGAGGGAGAGCCGGAGGCCGTGCTCCTGCGCGCCGCGGAAGGTCCCGAGGGCGCCCCGCCGCGCCTGATGGCCGGGCCCGGGAAACTGTGCGCCGCCCTCGGAATCACGACGGCCGACAGCGGCCTCGACCTGGCCGCCGGCGCTTCCATCCGCATCTTCCGCACGCGGTCGCGGCGCGTGCGACTGGCCGTCTCTCCCCGCATCGGCATCGACTACGCCGGCGACGCGAAAGCCTGGCCCCTGCGCTTCGCCGACCCCACCTCGCCCGCCGTCTCGCGCTGAGGCTGCCGCGGGCGGGGGCAAGACCCTGGGGTGGCGCAGTCAGCGCCCCTCACCCCGGCCCGAAAGCGCCGTGCTCCGCAGGGCGCACCCTACTGCCGAGGGTCTGCCTCTGGTGGTCGGGGTCCCGGAGGGAGAGGGGGGGAGAGCGTGGCTCGGCACGCCCCTCTCTTCCAATCGCTCGGGGGGGAGAGCGTGGCTCGTCACGCCCTGCTCTTCCAATCGCTCGCGGCGCGGGAAGTCTCCCGACCGAAGGGAGGGAGGAGGCCCGCGCCGCGGGAGCCGGAGCGGAGTGTAACGGAGCGGAGGCGACGTTTTACTGCGGCAGCAGCGGCAGCTGCCCCGGGCCCGGCTCGGAGGTCGCCACCACGGCGTTCTTCCCGCCGTGCTTGGCCCGGTAGAGGGCGGCGTCGGCCTTCTCGACGAGGTCGCGCTTCTCGGCGGCGTCGTCGGGGTAGGCGGCGAGACCGATCGAGACAGTCACGCGGAGGATCTGGTGCGAGTCGGGCATGCGGAAGAGCCGTTCATCCACGCGCCGGCGCACGCGCTCGGCCACGACGACGGCTTCGGCGGCCGGGGTTTCGGGAAGGACCAGGGCGAACTCGTCGCCGCCGTAACGGGCGAGCAGGTCCATGTCGCCCCGGACCTCGCTGCGGATCTCGCCCACGACGCCCTGGAGGATCGCGTCCCCGACCGGATGGCCGAAGCGGTCGTTGATCGCCTTGAAGTCGTCGATGTCGAGCATCAGCACGGTGAGCGGGCGCGCGAGGCGCTCGGCGCGGCCGAGCTCCCGCTGGAGGACGTCCTGGAAGTGGCGGTGGTTGTACGCGCCGGTCAGCGAGTCCCGGATCGACTGCTCGTGGGCCTCGTTGTAGGAGCGGGCGCTCTCGATCGCCGCCACCGCCTGGTTGGCGAAGATCTCGAGGGATCGGATCGTCTCGATCGAGGGCGATCGTCCGTTGCGGGGCTCGTCGACCCGGAGGCAGCCGAGCAGGCGATCTTCCGAGTAGAGGGGGATCCAGAGGAGCTCGTTCGGGCTCCAGCCTTCGTCGCCCGCCGCGAGCACGCGGGGCGACGCGGCCGCCCGCGTCGGGCCGCTCTCCCGCGAGCCGCGATCGCGGACGTGGTAGGACTTGGAGACGCGGTTGCGGTCGTTCCAGTGGCGCGTGATCTCCTCGGCCGGGACGCTCCGGGCGCGCAGGGCGTCCCACCGGTCGTCCAGCCCGAAATGGGCCCGTGGCAGGAAGACGTTGGATTCGCGGTCGTAGAGGGACAGGACGACCTGCTGGAAGCCGAGGCTCCTGGCGACCGCGGAGGCGATCGACTGGAAGAGGTCGTCGAGGGTGCGGTTGCGCTTGAGGTCGTTCGAAATCTCGAGGATCTGGTCGAGGGTCTCGGCGCGTTCCCGGTTGCGCTCGGAGAGGTCCTGCATCTGCGCCCGGACCGAGCGGTCCTGCAGGACGAGGGCGATGTGATCGGCGATCGTGCCGAGCGAGGCCAGCGACTCCGCCGCGTGGAGGGCGGGAGAGCTGCTCTCGAGCAGGAGGAGCCCCGAGTGCATCTCGAACGTCGAGAGGGCGACCCGCACCTGGTACGGCGTCCCCGCCGCCAGGCGGACTTCGCGGGCGTCTCCCGCCGAGGTCTCGCAGAGCCCCGCGGCCCGGTTCACGCTGCGCTCGTCGAGGCGGCTGCGGCGGGCCCACGCGAGGACCTCGGCGCGGGTGGCCTGCGCGCCCTCGGACAGGTGCACGACGAGATCGTCGCCGCCGTCGCCGGTCCACTCCAGGATGGCCATGGCCTCGACCGGCAGGAGCCGGGCCACGGCGGCGAACACCCGTTCGTAGCGGTCGACCCGCGCGTTGACGCCGAAGGTGACGGAGATGTCGCGCATGACGTCGAGCTCGCGGTTCTGCCGGGAGACCTCCGCGACCTGCCGCTGCATCGAGGACAGGTTTCGCATGACGATCGAAGCCAGGACCACCGGGAAGAAGGCGAGGAGCGCCCCGGCCACCCCGTAGGCCGGGTAGACCAGGACCTCCAGGACGACGATCGGCGCCAGGAGAGCGAGCGCGACGAACTGGAAGAGGGCGATCTCCGGAAGCCGTGCTCGGGCGACGAGGCCCGAGAGGTCGAGGTAGGCGAAGACGAAGCCGCTGTTGATCAGGAAGAAGACGAGCAGCACGGACACCGCGAGGGCGGCGACGGCGACCGGTCCTCCACCCGCAGCGTGCAGCGCGTCGGCGAAGAGGGCCGCGCCGGCGTAGGCGAGGGACAGCTGGGCGAGGTCGAAGGCGGAGGAGAGGGTCCACCGGCGGTTCTTCGCCATCTGCTTGGCGATCACGTCGGCGGCCGCGCAGACGAGCATGGCGGCGCCGGGCGAACGGAGCAGGAGGATCGCGGGGGCGAGCGCCGCGGCCTCGAGCCCGACGTAGTTGCCGCCGTAGCGGATCCGGAGCCGGAACGCGAGGACGCCGAGCGCCGTGAAGAAGAGGATCTCGGGCAGACGTTCCCAGGGGATCCCGGGGGACAGCACCGCCAGGAGCGCGGCGGCGGCACCGCACACGCACACCTGCAACAGGTAAAACGCCCGTGGCCGGCCCCCCGAGCCGCGCATCCCCTGGTGTCCCTCCGAAGGCTTCATTCTACGACGGCGCCGGCCCGGGACGTCCGCCGGACCCTTCCGGGAGGACGGCCGCGCCGGCCTAGGAGCGGCCCTTGAAGTGGATCACCCCGTCCCTCAGGAACTTGTGGAAGATCATCAGGACCTCCAGCTCCTTCATGGGGGAGATCTTCATGATGGACTTGACGTCCCACTGCCCGTTGATGCGCGAGAGGACGAACCCTTCGTGCGGGGAGAACGGACGCTGCGTCAGGCTCTGCATGGTGACGGCCAGCTCCGGGACTTTCTCCCCCGAGACGCCGTCGCGCTCGAGCGCCGCCTTGATCTCGCGCTCCGCTTCGCGCAGGGACTCGGCCGCGCGCCCGTCCGACGGATCGAGCTCGTGGGCCACCTTGAACATCCGGTAGGCGGCCTGGG
This sequence comes from Thermoanaerobaculia bacterium, assembly GCA_041912555.1. GTDB lineage: Bacteria > Acidobacteriota > Thermoanaerobaculia > UBA5066 > Gp7-AA6 > DAHUXD01. The sequence goes on along the minus strand of JAYRMU010000034.1, from coordinate 328,341 downwards.
GATCGTCCTTGAGCTGCGCCCGGCCGCGCTGGAGGAAGTGATCGACCTCCGAGACGCCCGGCCCGAGCGAGGGCGCCGCGGCCGCGCGCGGCCGGCCCTCGGTCAGGCGCATCGTGCCGGTCCGGAGCCCCTCGGAGATCAGCTTCGAGACCGTGAATTCCGCGTTGTGGGTCTGCAGCGCGATCTCCTCGATCGCCCGCTGTCCGTCGATGTAGGGCACGATGAGCTTCTCGCGGTCGGAGAGGACCTCCATGTCGAGCGGGCGCATGATCTCCGGCACGACGGTGGAGTCGGGCACGCGCTGGCGGATCAGCTGCCACTCGTCGTAGCGCCGCATTCCCTCCATGATGATTCCCGTGACGTCGAGCGAGAGCGGGACCATCTTCTGGTCGGGCATCTGGCCCTCGACGAACTCGAAGTCGCCCTCGGACCAGAGGAAGATGTCGTAGATCGACTCCTCCGCCTTCTTCTTCATCAGGCGGAGCAGGTCCGATTCGGCGATCGCGTTGATCATGACGAGGATCTTGCCGAGGAGGATCTGGGACTCCTCCTGGACCTCCATCGCCATCTTGAGCTCCTCCTCGGTGATGAAGCCGTGCGACACGAGGAAGTGCCCGAGGTACTCGCGCTGGTCGGACGAGGAGGTCGAGGCGATCCGCCCATCCTGGAAATAGACGCGCTTCTCGACTCCGTGGCCGTCGATCAGGAGCGTCCCGGTCTTCGAGCCGAGCGAAAGCCACTGCAGCAGCTCGCCGAGCTGCATGGTCTTGAGATTTCCTGTGATGCCCAACGAGTCCGTAGTTTAGCGCAAGAGACTGTGGGGCCGGGATTTCCGTCCCGGGCCGCGGTCCGAGGAGGCCGGCGGGCGGGAGGCGGGAGGCGGCGATCGCTTCGGCGCCCGCCTCCTGCGGACTGCCTCCTGCGGCCTGCCTATTCCGCGGGCGGGTTGTACGACGCCACGCCCGTCACGGCCTCGCCGATGATCAGCGTGTGGATGTCGTGCGTGCCCTCGTACGTGTAGACGCTCTCGATGTTGGCGAGGTGCCGGAACACCGGGTACTCGTTGACGACGCCGTTGGCGCCGAGCGTCTCGCGGGCGAGCTTGGCGCACTCGCGGGCCACCCAGACGTTGTTGCGCTTGGCCATGGAGACGTGCTGCGGCTTCATGGTCTTGTCGTCCTTCATCCGGCCGAGCTTCCAGGCGAGGAGCTGCCCCTTGGTGATCTCGGTGATCATCCAGGCGAGCCGCTCCTGGACCAGCTGGTGGGCCGCGATCGGACGGTCCTTCCACTGCTTGCGGCTCTTCGAGTAGTCGAGCGCCGCCTGGTACGTCGCCATCGCGCTGCCGATGGCGCCCCACGCGATGCCGTACCGCGCCTGGGTCAGGCAGGACAGGGGGCCCTTGAGGCCCTCGACGCCGGGGAGGATGTTCTCGGCCGGGATCCGGCAGTCCTCGAACGCGAGCTGCGATGTCACCGACGCGCGCAGGGACATCTTGCCCTTGTGCTCGAAGGTCGAGTAGCCCTTCGTGCCCTTCTCGACGAGGAAGCCGCGGACGACGCCGTCGAGCTTGGCCCAGACGACGGCCACGTCCGCGACCGAGCCGTTGGTGATCCAGGCCTTGGCGCCGTTGAGGACGTAGGAGGCGCCGTCCTTCTTCGCGACGGTGCGCATCCCGCCCGGGTTCGAGCCGAAGTCGGGCTCGGTCAGGCCGAAACAGCCTATGGCCTCGGCCTTGGCGAGCTTCGGGATCCACCGGTCCTTCTGCTCCTTCGAGCCGAAGGCGTAGATCGGGTACATCACGAGTCCGGACTGGACCGAGACGAAGGAGCGCAGCCCCGAGTCGCCCCGCTCGAGCTCCTGCATGATGAGGCCGTAGGCGATGTTGTCGAGGCCGGGCAGGCCGTATTCCGAGATCGTCGAGCCGAAGACCTGCATCTCGGCCAGCCCCGGGACGAGCTCGCGCGGGAACCGGCCCTCCCAGGCCGCCTCCTCGATGATGGGCAGGACCCGTTCGTCCACGAAGTCCCCGACGGTGTCGCGGACGAGGCGCTGCTCCTCGGTCAGGAGCGTGTCGAAGTCCATATAGTCCGCTCGGGTCGTCAAGTTGGGCCCTCCCGCAAAGGGGGGCATGCTATCGCGGGGGAGCGTCCCGCGCCAAACGGCGTTCGGGGCGGCCGCCGGGGTTACACTTTCGGCAGGCCATGAGCGTCTTTCTGGGCGGTTCCGCCTACACGATGGTCCGCGACATCGCGGACGGCTACGTCATCTCGACCGAGCTGACGTTCAAGAAGTTCCAGGCCGCCGACTTCCAGACGTTCGGCTTCGAGCTCGACAAGCTCCTGCGCGAGATCCGCGGCAACGTCCCTCCCACCGGAGACGTGGACGCGACGCAGAAGCGCCAGCGCAGGATGCAGCGGCTTCAGCAGGCGCTGACGATCGCCAACAACGTGCGTTCGCGGTCGCGTTGAGCCCGCCGGCCGGCGCGGCGAGGCCCGGCCGCGAGATCGCCTCGGCCGTCGTCTTCTTCCTGGCCGCCACGGTCCTGATGACGTGGCCCCAGGCGGCGCACCTGTCGGACGCCCTCTCGGACGTGGGGGACGCCAAGCTGAACGCGCGGATCCTGCAGTGGGACTTCCGGCAGACCCTGCGGGACCCGGCGAACCTCTACGAGCTCAACTTCTTCCATCCCGCGCACGACGTCCTGGCGTTCTCGGAGAACCTCTGGGGCGTCTCGCTCTTCGGATTCCCGCTGCTCGCGGCGGGGTCCTCGGCGCTGACGAATTACAACGTCCTCCTGCTCTTGGGCATGTTCTTCTCGGCGGTGTCGGCCTGGGCGCTCGCGCGGTACGTCACCGGCGACGCCCTGGCGTCGGTCGTCGCCGGGCTCGTGTACGCCTTCGTGCCGTGGAGGTTCAGCCAGATCCCGCACCTGCAGTTCCAGTGGGGAGGGTTCCTCTGCCTGCTGATGCTCTTCCTCCTGCGCTACCTGGACCACGGCCGGCGCTCCGACGCGATCGCCTTCGGCGTGACGTTCGCCTGGAATGCCCTCTGCAACGTCCACTACGCGCTCTTCTCCGGGTTTCTCGTCGTCGTGACGCTCGCGCTCTTCGCGGTCGGCCGCGGTCCCGGGTCCGCCCGGCGCCTTCGCGGCGCGGTGCTGGCGGTCGCGCTCGCTTCACTGGCCGTGCTGCCCTTCCTGCTGCCGTATCGCCGCGTCGAGCGCGTGTACGGGATGCGCCGGCATTTCGGCGAGGTCATGACGTACTCGGGCCGCTGGACGGACTTCCTTTCGGCCGGGGACCGCAACCGGCTCTACGGGCCGTCCACCGTCCCCTGGCGGGGGGCCGAGGGCGATTTCTTCCCCGGGCTGCTCGCCGTGGCGCTGGCCGTGTTCGCGCTGTTGCGGCTGCGGCGACGCGCGCGGCGGGACGAGGAGCCGGCCGCCCCGGTCTCGCCGGGGAGGCGGCGCGCGGCGCGGGCCCTCGACGTGCTGGCCGTGCTGCTCTTCGCCGCCTGGGTCGCGTCCCGTGGCAGGGACGGGCTGCGAGTCGGCCCGCTCGGACTGGGAGACCCGGGGCGGATCGCGGTCGTCTTCACGGCCGTGGTCGCCGCGCGGCTGGCGGTCGCCTTCCCGCGGCGGGCCCGCAGCGCGAGCCTGGGCGCGTTCCTGCGCGGCAGCTCGCTCGATCCGCGCGCCCTCCTCTTCGCCGTCGTCGGCGGGCTCGGGATTCTCGTCGCCCTGGGGGGCCACACGCCCTACTACCGCTTTCTCTACCAGTCGTTCGGAGGCGTCTTCCGGTCGATCCGGGCGCCCGCCCGCGGCATCGTGCTCCTTCACGTCGCGCTCGCCGTGCTCGCGGCCTGGGGCCTGTCGCTGGCCCTGCGGGGAAGCTCGCTCCGGCGGCGGCTGGCGTGGAGCGCCGCCGCGGTGGCGGCCCTCGTCGTCGAGTACCGCGCCTTTCCGCTCGCGCTCGAACCCACCCGGGCCGAGGCGCCTCCCGTTTACCGCTGGCTGGCGACGCTCGACCTGCCGTGCGCCGTCGTCGAGTGGCCGCTCGGGTTCACGTACGACTTCGACTACGTGTTTCGCCAGGGCGCGCACGAAAAGGCCCTCGTGAACGGATATTCGGGGTTCTTTCCCGTCGCGTACCGGGACCTCGAGGCGGCGCTCAAGCGGCGCCCCATCCCGGATTCCGTCTGGGCGCAGATGGGAGAGCTCGGTGCGGGCCTGCTCGTGTACCACGCCCACGAAGGGCGCGGGTTCAAGGCGATCGGCTACGCGGAGGCGCTCGATCGCCAGCTCGCGGCGGGCAGCCTCGAGCTCCTGCGGGAGTTTCCCCACGACGAGGGCATCGACTTCGTGTTCCTCGCCGCGGGGACGCCGTGGCGGGACCGCGTCGCGAGCGGCGCGGGCGATCCGTCGAGGGCGCGGCGCGACTTCGAGGACGCCGTCGCGGGCCTGCGCGCCGAGGTGGCCCGGCTCGCCCCGCCGTTCGGATCGCTCGACGCGCCCTCGGAGGAGCAGACCGTCACGCCGGGCCTGTTGTGTTTCGGATGGGCCATCGACGATTCCGGAATCGCCGCGATCCTCGTCGAGACGGAGCTCGGGCCGGCGGCCCCGGCGGTCGTCGCCGTGCTCCGCCCGGGTCTCGGCGCGCTGTTCCCGGATTACGGCGACGCCGAGCACGGCGGGTTCAGTTTCCCGTTCCCCGACGTGCCCCCGGGCCGCCACCGCCTGACGGTGACGTTCGTGGGCAAGGATGGAGGCAGGACGGCCATCGAGCGCTGGATTCGCGTGGCGCCCGCGGCCAGGCCCCCCGCGGGCACGCCGACGCATGGCCGCTGAGAATCCCTCGCCGGGGGCGGCCGCGCCCGTCCCGCGTTCCTGGGTCGTGGTCCTCGCCGCTGCGGCGGCCGCGCGCCTGCTGCTCCAGGTCCTCGCCATGCCGCCGTACGCGGGCCTCGACGAGGGCTATCACGTGGCGAGGGTGGCCTTCGTCGCGGAGGAGGGCCGCCAGCCCGTCGCCCGCGAGGCCTCCGTCCCGCAATACCTCGCGAGGTCCATGGCGGGGGAGCCCGGCGCTCCCGCCGGGTTCGGCACGCTCGAGGACCGCTGGCCGGCGGTCGTCGCGGCGCGACCGGAGGGCTGGAGGGACGTCACGCCGGCCCCGGCCGATCGGCGCGCGTACGTCGCGCCGAACTACGAGTCGCAGCAGCCGCCCCTCTACTACGCGGCGGCCGCCGGGCTCGATCGGCTCGCCCCGACGGAGCTCGGGAAGCTCCTCGCCCTGCGTCTTCTGGCGGTCCTCTGCGGCGCGGCGGCCGCCGTCGCGACGGGGCTGCTGGCCGCCCGGCTCTGGGGCGCGGCGGGGCTGCTGGCCGGCCTCCTGCTGATTTCGACGCCGACGTGGATCACGCTCGTCGCCCGGGCCGGCAACGACAGCCCGGCGTGCGCGGCGCTGGCGGCGGCGCTGCTGCTCTCGCTCCGGCCGGACGGCGGCCGGATGGCGACGGCGCGCGAGGCGGCGTGCTGGGCGGCCGCGGTGGCGTTGAAGGTCTACACGTGGCCCGCCGTCCTGCTCCTGCCGCTCGTGTGGCCCGCGGGCGCCGGACGCGGGCGGCGTCTCGCCGTCGCCGCGTCCGCCTCGGCAGCCGGAGTGCTCACGGCCCTCGATCTTCTCGCGAGGACGGGCAACCCGATCGGGAGCATCGCGTTCCGGAGCGCCGGGGGCATCTCCGTGTCGGGCGTGTCGCTCGATCGGCTTGCGGCGCTGCCCTGGCTGCAGTTCTTCAAGGTGTTCGCGGGGTCGGCGATCTGGACGAGCGGCCAGCACGCCAACTTCCTGCGCCCCGCCGGCCTCGGTCTCTTTCTCCTGCCGTGGGTCGTCCTCGTCGCAGCCGCGGCGCTGGCGGCCCGGCGCATGCCGCGGCGTCCGTTCCGGCTGCTGGCCGCGGCGGCGGTCGTCTTCGCTCTCGCCGAGGTGGCGCAGGCCTGGGGCTACATCCGCGACGCGGCGATGGGCCTTGCCGAGACCCGGAGCGCGGGCCTCGCGGGGTGGTACCTGCACGCGTTCGACCCGATCTGGTTCGGCGTCGGCGGAGGGTTTGCGCTCTCCGCGCTGGCGAGGCGGCGCTGGACGGCGGCGCTGCTCTTCTGCCTGGCGGGGGCCTTCGCGGCCGACGTCTTCGTGACGGAGGGAGCGCTCTTCTGCGACTACGCCGGACTCTCGTCGCCGCTCGCGCCCGGCGCGTTCTTCCGCTGGGGCGGGGGATCGCCCTGGGAGGCCCTCGCGCGGCTCGGGCGATACGGCCTGTGGCTCTCCTCGCCCTGGCTCGCGGTGTCGCTGCGCGCCGTCGAGGCGGCGCTCGGGGCCGCGCTGGTCGGGGCGTGTCTCCGGGCGGCGGGCCGGCCGGACGCGGCCGGGACGGAAAACACCTTATAATCCCGCCCCTTTTATGGACGCGACCGCGATCTCGAAAATCGGCCGAAAGGCCGGCGCCACGGCGACGGTGCGGGGATGGCTCTATAACAAGCGATCCTCGGGAAAGATCCAGTTCCTGATCGTGCGCGACGGCACGGGCTACCTCCAGTGCGTCGTGCCGCGCGCGGACGTCCCGCCGGACGTCTGGGAGGCGGCCGAGAAGGCGACGCAGGAATGCTCGCTCTCCGTCACGGGGACGGTCCGCGAGGACCAGCGGGCCCCGGGGGGCTTCGAGATGAGCGCCTCCGCGGTCGAGATCCTGGGCGCTTCGCCGGACTACCCGATCTCGCCCAAGGAGCACGGCGTCGACTTCCTGATGAACCTGCGCCACCTCTGGATGCGCTCCTCCCAGCAGCACGCGGTGCTCCGGATCCGCTCGGAGATGGAGCAGGCGATCGCCGACTTCTTCCACGAGCGCGAGTTCGTGCGGATCGACTCGCCGATCCTCACGGGGTCGTCGGTCGAGGGCACCTCGACGCTCTTCGAGACCGACTACTTCGGCGACAAGGCGTACCTCTCGCAGTCCGGGCAGCTCTACCTCGAGCCCGCGGCCGCGGCCTTCGGCAAGGTGTACTGCTTCGGGCCGACGTTCCGGGCCGAGAAGTCGAAGACGCGCCGCCACCTGACCGAGTTCTGGATGGTCGAGCCCGAGGTCGCCTTCCTCGAGTTCGAGGGCCTGTGCGAGCTCGCCGAGGATTTCATCGTGGCCCTCGTGGGCCGCGCGCTCGATCGTTGCGGCGAGGACCTCAAGCGCCTCGAGCGCGATCCGAAGAAGCTGGAAGCCGTTCGAAAGCCCTTCCCGCGGATCACCTATCGCGAGGGCATCCACACGCTCCAGGCGAAGGGGTTCCCGGTCAACTTCGGGGACGACCTCGGCGCAGACGAGGAGACGGCGCTCTGCGCGGAGCTCGAGAGGCCGTTGATCGTGTCGCGGTTCCCGGTCGCGATCAAGTCCTTCTACATGCAGCCGGACCCGAAGGACCCGGAGGTCGTGCTCGGCCTCGACATGCTGGCCCCCGAGGGCTACGGCGAGATCATCGGAGGGTCCCAGCGCATCCACGACCTCGCCCTGCTCGAGCAGCGCCTGGCGGAGCACAAGCTGCCGCGCGAGGCCTACGAGTGGTACCTCGACGTGCGGCGCTACGGCACGTTTCCCCACGCCGGGTTCGGCATGGGCCTCGAGCGTCTCGTGACGTGGATCTGCGGCATCCACCACCTGCGGGAGGCGATCCCGTACCCGCGCACCCTCAAGCGGATCTACCCGTAGGGTCCCCATGACGACGAAGAGCCTGCCGACCGTCGGCGTCGTCTCGCTCGGGTGCCCGAAGAACCTCGTGGACACCGAGGTCATGCTGGGGCACCTGGCGCGCGCCGGGCACCGCATCGTTCCCGACGCGGAGGCGAGGGTCGTCCTGGTCAACACGTGCGGGTTCATCGACCGCGCCAAGGAGGAGTCGGTCGAGGCGATCCTCGAGCAGGTCGAGCGCAAGAAGCGCGGCGAGATCGACCGGGTCGTGGTCGCGGGCTGCATGGTCCAGAAGTACGGGCGGGAGCTCTCGCGGGAGATCCCGGAGGTGGACGCGTTCGTCGGCCTCGACGAGCTCGAGAACGCGCCGGCCGCGGCGGCCGGCCTGCCGACGCTCCCGCGCTTCACCGACAAGCCGCTGGCGACCCGGCTCTACGACGACCTCGCGCCGCGCGTCCTGTCCCGCCACCGCGGCTACGCGTACCTCAAGGTCGGCGAGGGGTGCGACAACCCCTGCACGTTCTGCACGATCCCGCAGATGCGCGGGTTCCAGCGCAGCCGCACGGTCGCCTCCCTCGTCGCCGAGGCGCAGGCGCTCGAGTCCCAGGGCGTGCGGGAGCTCGTCCTGATCTCGCAGGACACGACGCGCTATGGGGAGGACCTCGGCGCGGGCCGCGACGGCCTGGCGCGCCTGGTCGAGGCCCTGCTGGCCGGGACCTCGTTTCCGTGGATCCGGTTCCTGTACGCCTATCCGAAGACGCTCGACGACTCGGTCCTCGAGCTCATGGCCCGCGCGCCGCGCTTCGTGCCCTACGTGGACATCCCGCTCCAGCACGTCGCCCGCCCCATCCTCGCGGCGATGCGCCGCGGAGGCGATTGCGCCGCCTACCTCCGGATGATCGCGCGGATGCGCGAGGTCGTTCCGGACATCGCGATCCGCACCACCTTCATCGTCGGGTTTCCCGGGGAAGGGGAGGCCGAGTTCCGCGAGCTCTGCGAGTTCGTGCGGCGGGCCGAGCTCGACAACGTCGGCGCGTTCACGTACTCGCCCGAGCCCGGCTCGGGGTCCGAGCCGCTCGGCGATCCGGTCGCGGCGGAGGAAAAGGACCGGCGACGGGACTTCCTGCTCTCGCTGCAGCAGCCGATCGCGCGCGCCAGGCTCCGCGCGCTCCGGGGCCGGACGCTCGAGGCCATGATCGAGGGGGTTTCCGACGAGACGGAATATCTTCTCGAGGGCCGCCTCCGCTCGCAGGCTCCCGAGATCGACGGACGGCTGCTCATCACCGACGCGGGCGACCGCGCGCTCCAGCCGGGCCAGATCGTGGCGGTCCGCGTCGAGAAGACCTACGACTACGACCTGACCGGCGTCGTCGTCGGCTGACCCGCCCGCCGACGGCGACCCGCATGCAAGTCATCCGCGACCCCCTCCGGACCACCGACCTCCCGCGGGGAGGGGTCGGGACGATCGGGAACTTCGACGGCATCCACCTCGGCCACCGCAAGATCCTCGAGACCGTGGTGGGGCGCGCCCGCGAGACCGGGAAGCCCTCCTTCGCGATCACCTTCGAGCCCCACCCGATGGTCGTCCTGCGTCCGGACAGGGCCCCGCGCCGGATCCAGACCCTCCGCCAGAAGGAGGAGGCGATCGAGGCGATCGGCATCGACACGCTGCTCGTGATCCCCTTCACCCGCGACTTTTCCCTCACCGAGCCCGAGGACTTCGTCCGGGCGCTCCTGCGCGACCGCCTGGGCGCCTCCGAGATCTTCATCGGGGCGCACTTCGCGTTCGGCCGCGGCAAGCGCGGCGACCTCGCCCTGCTCACGCGCCTGGGGGCCGAGTGCGGCTTCGCGGCCTCCGCCGTCGAAGAAGTCGTCGCGGACGGCGAGCCGGTGTCCTCGACGCGGATCCGCCGGGCCCTCGAGCGGGGCGCCGTCCGGGAGGCCAACGCCATGCTCGGGCGCGACTACGAGCTCGACGGCCTGGTGTCGCGCGGGGACCGCCTCGGGCACCAGATCGGCGTGCCCACGATCAACCTCGAGCCCGAGAACGAGCTGCCTCCGGCCGACGGCGTTTACGTGACCGAGATCGAGATCCGCTCGTTCGGCCGGCGGTTCGCGAGCGTCAGCAACATCGGGCGGCGCCCGACGCTCTACGAGGATTACGCGACGACGATCGAGACGTACGTCCTGGACTTCTCGTCCGACGTCTACGGCGAGAAGGTCCGCCTCTTCTTCCTCGACCGCCTGCGCGAGGAGCGCAAGTTTCCGTCCATGATGGACCTCAAGGCCCAGATCCAGCGCGACATCGCGTCGACCCGCGACTACTTCGCGCGCCGGGACGCCCCGCCCGCCTGACGTCCCCGCGCGGGTATCATCCCGCCGTGCGCGGCTCTCACGGTTGGGCGGAGATCGACGCGAGGGCAAAGCGCGCGATCATCCGCGGGATCGTCACCGGCCGGCCGACGCGCGGCCCCGTCCACGCCGAGATCGACGTCACGGATCGCTGCAACGTCGCCTGCTACTTCTGCAACCAGCAGGACGTCCGGACCAGGGACCAGATCTCGCTCGGACACCTCGTGCGCCTGGTCGACGAGCTCGCCGCGGGCGGCCTCCGGTCGGTCCGGATGTCGGGGGGCGGAGACCCCCTCTTCCATCACGCGATCGGCGAGTTCCTGGATCACCTCGCGGCCCGCCGCGTCGTCGTGGACAACCTGACGACCAACGGCGCCCTCCTCGGGCCCGCGATCGCGAAGCGGCTCGTGGCCGGCGCGGCGCGCGAGGTCATCGTCTCCCTGAACGCCGTGGACGCGCCGGACTACCACCGGATGATGCAGGTGCCCGCCGCCACGTTCGACCGGGTCGTCGAGAACGTCCGCGGGCTCGTCGCCGAGCGGGGGAGCGCCCCCGCGCCCAGCGTCGTCGTGCAGTTCCTGATCGACCGGAGCAACTTCGCGCGGATGCCCGAGATGTACGCCCTCGGCCGGTCCCTCGGCGCCGACCGCCTCACGTTCTCCAACGTCGCGGCAATCCCCCTCGCCCGGATCGACCCGGGCGTCCTGCTCGGCCCGGCCGACACCGAGGCGCTGAGGTCCCCTCTGGCCCGCGTCCTGCGGGAGGATCGCGACGAAAAGCGGCTGCAACTCGCCTTCCCGGTCGGAGAGTGGAACGCGCTGCTGGCCGAGCTCAAGCGCGAGACCGGATACGGCGAGGAGCCCAGCGAGTTCCCGCTCGCATCGAGCTTTCGGGACGAGAACGGCCACTGCTTCTTTTCGTGGTACACGGCGACGATTCGAGGCAACGGCGACCTCTATCCGTGCTGCCTCCTGATGCTGCCGAACTACAAGCCGCTCGGCAACGCGCTCGACGGCCGCTTCGTCGACCACTGGAAGGGCCCGGAGTTCTCACGGATGCGCGAAGAGCAGAGGGAGGTCCTTCTGGACGGGCTCGGCGCGAAGTTCGACCCCGGCCGTCACCGCGTCCTGCAGCCGCAGTGCGTCGAGCACGGCCTCTGCTGGTTGAAGAACGTCTACTTTCGATCCGACGAGGGCTTCTATCGAGAGCTCGGCGCCGCCCTCGAGGGAGCCCGGCGCCGCCGGCGGTGGAGGGCCCTGCCGGGCCGCGTCGTCCGGGGCGTGCGCCGCCGCCTCGCGGCCCTGCTTCGCCCGGGCCCGGCGCCGGGCGCGGGTGCCGGCCCTTGACGCGCGCCGCCGCGGTCGGAGACCCTTCGTCGCCGTGAGCGCGCGCGCATGAAGATCCCGTACACGCCCGGCCGGTGGCTGCCGGCGCGCTGGTTCGCGAGCCGCCGGATGAAGCGGGACTGGGACCTTCGCGCCCGCGAGAACGCCCACTACTACATCGAGTGCGGCCACGGTCACGATCCCGGGGCGTTCTGGGCGTCGGGAGAGTCCGACGTGGAGACCCTCGTCCTGCGGGGCGTCGCGCTCGACCCCGCCGCGACCGTCCTCGAGATCGGTTGCGGGGTCGGCCGCCTGCTCGCGCCGATGGCCCGGCGCGCGCGCCTCGCCATCGGCGTCGACATCTCCGCCGAGATGATCGCGCGCGCGCGGGAGGCGATCGGGGGCCGGCCCGGCGTGGAGCTCCATCGCACCGACGGCCGCCTCGAGTCCGTCGCGGACGGGACCGTGGACTTCGTGTACTCGTTCATCGTGTTCCAGCACATCCCGGTGAAGGAGGCCGTCCTCCGCTATTTTCGCGAGGCGGGTCGGGTGCTGCGCCCGGGAGGCCTGTTTCGCTTCCAGGTGGACACGAGCCTCGAGCGCCGGCGCCGGCACGACTCGTGGAACGGCGTGCGGTTCGACGCCGGGGAGCTCGTCCCGGAGCTCGGCCGCGCGGGCCTCGCCGTCCTGGACGTCGCGGCGCCCGGGACGCAGTACACGTGGGTCTCGGCGCTGCGGGAACCCCGGAGCGCGGCGGCCGGGAGCCGCGCCCGGTTCGCGGAGCGCGCATGGCGCGTGGAGGCGCTCGAAGCCCTCGCGTCCCGCCTCGGCCTCGACGCCGCGTCGAGCGCGCGCCGGGTCGCCTCCGGCGAAATCGGCGTCCGGGCCCTAGCCCAGGGCTTCCTGGACGCGTCGGCCGCGCTCGCCCCGGCGGACTTCGTCGCGAAGGCCTACGAGGCGCTGCTCGGCCGCGCCGCGGACCCGGGCGGCCTCGCCTTCTACGCCGGCGAGATCGAAAGCGGGATCGACCGGCGAAACGTGGTCGATTCCCTCCTCGGTTCCGCGGAGTTCGACGAGCGCTATCGCCGCCCTTCCGGCGCGCCGTCCGGCTGAGGCCTCAGGCCGTCCGGCGCACCAGCAGGCGTCCCGCGGCGACGAACAGGAGCACGGCGCCGAAGGTCGCGACGATCGTCGCCCCGGTGGGCAGGTCGAGCACGAAGGACAGCGCGACGCCCCCGGCCGAGACGAGGGCGCCCATTCCCCAGCCGATGGCCAGCCGCGCCCCGAGCCTCTCCGCGAAGAGCATCGCGGTGACCGACGGGACGATGAGGAAGCAGAAGACGAGGAGGACGCCCGCGATGGCGACGGACGACGTCACGACGAAGCCGAAGGACATGTAGAAGAGAAAGTCCCAGAAACGGATGGAGATGCCCTGCCGCTCCGCCTCCTGCTCGTTCATCGAGATCAGCAGGAAGCGGCGGCGAAAGACGTAGTGGAAGACGCCCACGAGCGCGTAGAGCACGGCCGTCTTGCCGAGTTCCTTCCACGAGACCGACAGGATGTTCCCGACGAGCATCTCCTTGAGGTGTTCCGTCTCCTGGGTCGCCTTCGACATCACGAGGATCGCGACGGCCGCCGAGACGGCATACACGATGCCGATGATGGCCTCCTGCGGGATGCGCGTCTTGCGGTGCACGCGGGACACCGCGAAAATCGCGGCGCCGAGAAACGTGAAGGCCAGGGAATAGACGTAGGCCATCGTCGAGTGCAGGTCGTGCCCGGCCAGGTAGGCCACGGTCGAGCCGAGCGCCGCGATCTGGGCGAGCGACAGGTCCACGAAGATGACCCCGCGTTCGACGACGTGGACGCCGAGGTAGGCGTGGATTCCGGTGAGAATCAGGCTCGCGACGAACGCGGGCAGGAGAATTTCGAAGGCCGTCACTGTGCCGCACCTTTCTTCGCCGCCGCGAGGGCGTCGGCGAGGAGCTTGACGTCGTAATCGAAGAGGGCGAAGTAGTCGCTGGCCTGGGGCACGCCGCCGACCGAGGGGATGAAGACGAGCAGTTTCGCTCCCGTCTTTTCGGCGACCTGGTCGGGGGTCTTCCGGTCGAAGTAGGGCTCCATGAGGATCACCGGGATCTTTTTTGCGCGCATGAGGTCGATGAGCTCGACCGTGTGGGACGGAGAGGGAGGGATTCCCGGCTTCGGCTCGATGTAGCCCGCGGCGACGAGCTTGAAGCGCTTCAGGAAGTTCGGCCAGGAGTTGTGGTACGTGATCAGCTCCGTGCCGGCGTACGGCCCAAGGGCGCTCTCCCAGCGCTTTTCGCCCTCGGTCAGCCTGGCCTCGAAGGCGGCGAGGTTGGCCTTGTAGTCGGCGGCGCCGGCCGGATCGAGCTCGGTGAGCTTCGCGGCGATGGCGCGGGCGATGATCCGCCCGTTCTCGGGGTCGAGCCAGAAGTGGGGGTTGCCGAACGGGTGCACGTCGCCCATCGCGCGCGTCACCGTGCCCGTGGGCCTCTCGAGGATGTCGCAGCCGCTGGACGCGTCGAGGTAGCCCGCGGCGCCCGGCCGGATCCGGTCGTTGCGGCTCTGGTCGATGAGGGGCGGCAGGTAGCCGATCTCGAGCTCGAGGCCCGCGACGATCAGCAGGTCCGCCTTCGAGAGCTTGAGCACGAACGACGGCTTCGGGTCCACGAAATGCGGGTCCTGGTAGCCCTTCGCGAGAGCGAAGGCCTCCACGCGCTTGCCTCCGACGGCGTCGGCGATCGACGCGAAGTCCTGGACGCTGGTCACGATCCGGACCGTCCCGAAGGCGGGGGCCGCGAGCGCGAGCGCGGCGAGGACGACGAGAATTTTCTTCATGTGCTGTCTGCCTTTCCGATGTCCGACTTCAGAACGGGTGCGCGCCGTGCGCCCCGATCGCGAACTGGATCTGGAGGAACCCCTCGTTGGCCACGATGCCGGGAGCATAGTCGCGGCGCCGGTACTCGGCCCGGAGCATCGAGAACTCGCTCGGCATGAACGTCAGGGTGGCGGCCACGCCCTTGTCGCGCATTGCCGCGTTGGTGGCGCGGTCGGAAAACTCGTAGCGGGCCCCGGTGAACCATTGCCGTCCGAGCTGCCAGTCCGCTCCGGCGAAGAAGCCCTGGGCCTTCTGGGTTCCGTCCGGCTGCTCGCGCTGGCTCCAGAAGTACTCGGCGCGAACGATGAGCGAACGGTAGGGGCGTCCCTGCAGGGGTTTCCAGCGGTACACGAGCGACGCGTTCTGCAGGTTCGTCGTGTTGGTCGGCGACGTCCCGTTGTGGCCGTAGGCGTAGCTGAACGAGCCCTCGAGGTTGTGGTCGTCGCCGAAGTCCCGGAAGATCCGGTACTGGCCGTTGTAGGTGAGATCGCCCTTGGCGGGGGAAGCGAAGAGGTCGACGCCCGTCGACTGGTCGACGACCTGGAAGTACGCCTCCGAGAACGTGTCGCCCGGCAGCTCGACGACCTTCGAGAGGGAGATGCCCTCGGCCGCCCACGTGTCGCCCTGCGGCTGGAAAAGGATGTTCTGGTACGGAAGCGGCTCGTCGGCCCAGGGCAGCACGTGGAGGTGCAGCGTGTTGACCTTTCCGAACTGCATCTTGAACTTGCCGGCCTTGGCCTGCATGTCCCAGGGGAGGCTCAGGAACGTGACGTAGCCCTCCTCGACCTCGACCCCGTCGTTGGTGAACGAGAGGAAGAGGTCGGCGCGCGCGTACGGGTCCACGACGGCCTGGAACGAGATTTCGGATTCTTCGACCTGAAACGCGGGGCTCGGCTGGACCGGGTTGCTTCCGACCGACCCGAGAAAATTTCCGATGACCGCGATCGCGGGATTGAAGAAGGTCGGGTTGACCGCCTGGCTGGCCGCCGGAGCAGGGGCCGACGGGGCCGGCTCGGGAACGGGCGTCGGCGTGGGCGCCGGGGCGTCCTGCCCGAGCGCGGCGCCGGCGAGCGCGAGCGAAGCCGCGGCGAATAGGGATGGGAGTCGTCGTTTCAAGAGACCTCCTGCCGTGCGTGTCGTGCGAAGCCGCGCCCAATCGCGCGGGCTTCCCTAGGACGACGCGGCGGCGGGAGGCGCCCGGCCCGGAAGCTCTCCGCAGGCCGGGCGGACCGGGGGAGCGTCAGCCGCGCGGGGCGCTGCGGCGACCGAGGCCGCGGAGGCCGGGGCGAGGACGGAGGGAGCGGACGCGAGGGCCGAGGCCGCCTTCAAACAGGCGATGCAGTCGTGCGCCGGAGCGGCGAGGGAGGACCTTTCCGCGAACCGGGCGCCCGCGGGGACGTTCGAGCCGCCGTCGGGCTCCGGGTGGAGGCCGAACGCCGCAATCAGCGAGAGGAGCGCCGCGGCGCAAAGCGCCGCCCGCACCGGAGCCGAGTTGCGGATTCGACCGATCATCGTGATTTCAAAGCCCGCGCCGGCCATTCTATTCCCCCTTCCGGGCCGGGGGGAACGGGGGCCTGCGTAGAATGCGCCGGTGACCTCCCCGCCCGCCTTCGCCCCGCCCCCCGAGGCGCGCCCGACCGAGGCCCGCGCCCTCCGGCGCCGCATGCACTGGCTGCTGGGCCTGACGTTCCTGCACGTCTTCGGCGAGGGCGGGCTTGCCCTCTTCGAGTCGGTGCGGACCGGGAGCCTGGCGCTGCTCGCCTTCGGGCTGGAGAGCGTGATCGAGGGGGGAGCGGCCTTTCTGGCCGTGCGCCACCTGCGGCACCTCGCCGACGAGGAGGAAGACCACGCTCACCGGGACCAGGTCCTGGCGCGCTGGATCGGCGTCTCCTTCCTGCTGCTCGCCTCGTACACCCTCGTGCGCGGCGTCGTCGAGCTGAGGGGAGGCGCCCACGTCAAGCCGAGCCTGCTCGGCCTCTTTCTCACGCTCTTCGCGACCTTCGGGATGCCGCTGGTCGGCTACCTGAAGTGGAAGACGAGCCGCCGGCTCGGCAGCAAGGGCCTGGCCGCCGAAGCCAAGGAGTCCATCGCCTGCTCGATCGACTCGGCCCTGACGCTGATCGCGATGATCGCGGGCCTCCTCTCGGCACCCGGGTGGGTGGACCCCGCGTTGTCGCTGCTCATGGTGCCGTGGTTCCTGCGGGAAGGCCTGGCGCACGTCCGGGGCCGGGTCCACGCCCACGTTCACTAGCCCACCGGGGACACCGGCCCCCCCGCCCGGATTTGCTAAGATCCGGGGCCGGCCGCGAACCCTTTTCCGGGTTCGCGGCATATGTCCGCCTGAAGGAGTTTGTTGATGGCTAACCCCAACGTCACGCAGGTCTCCGACGCCAGCTTCGACGGAGACATCCTGAAGAGCGCCGTGCCCGTCCTGGTCGATTTCTGGGCTCCCTGGTGCGGGCCCTGCCGGTCGGTGGCTCCGATCGTGGACGATCTCGCCACCCAGTACGCCGGCAAGCTCAAGGTCGCCAAGATCAACGTGGACGAGTCCACCCAGGTCGCCATGCGCTACCAGATCACGTCGATCCCGACGTTCATCCTGTTCAAGAACGGCGAAGTGGCCGACCGCGCCCTCGGGGCGCTTCCCCGCAGCGAGTTCGTCAAGCTCATCGACCGCAACCTGTAACCGCGCGCGGCGCGCTCCGACGCCTTCCCCAGGGGCCCCTTCCGAGGGGCCCCTCGCATTTGGCGGCCGTCCGTGTAATCTGTCGCCCCCGGCCGGCGCGGAGCGGGGGAAGGGACGCCGGCGGCGGGCGGACGGAGCGAAATGAAGAAAGCGATCTGGATCGTGGTGGTCCTCGCGGCCGCGGCGGGAGGCTACGTCCTCCTGAGGCGCGGCAAGACCGAGGAGCCCAAGTACCGGACGGCCGTGGTCGACCGGGGCGACGTGACGCAGACGGTCACGGCGACGGGCACCCTCTCCGCGGTCATCACCGTCAAGGTCGGCAGCGTGGTCTCGGGGATCGTGGCGGCCCTGCACGCCGACTTCAACAAGCAGGTCAAGAAGGGCGAGCTCCTCGCCGAGCTCGATCCGACGCCCTTCCAGGCCCGCATCGACCAGACCCGCGCGGCTCTGGAGAAGGCGCGCGTGGACGTGCGCAACACCGAGATCGGCCTGCGCCGGCAGAAGGCGCTCGGCGACCAGGGGCTGGCGGCGCAGGCGGACATCGACCTCGCGCAGGCCAACTACGACTCGGCCGTCGCGTCGGTGGCCCAGGCGCAAGCGACGCTCGAACAGGCGCAGACCGACCTCAAGAACAGCCGGATCGTCGCGCCCATCGACGGCGTCGTCGTCGACCGCCAGTACGACGTCGGCCAGAGCGTGGCCGCGTCATTCCAGGCGCCCACGATCTTCACGATCGCCCAGGACCTGACCAAGATGCAGGTCTCGGCCGACGTGTCCGAGTCCGACATCGGCATGTGCAAGGTGGGCCAGGCGGTGCACTTCACGGTGGACGCCTATCCCGACCAGAATTTCCGGGGAACGATCTCCCAGATCCGGTTGAACGCCACCGTCAACCAGAACGTCGTCACGTACCCGGTCATCATCGACGTCCCGAACCCCGAGCTGGCCCTGCGGCCGAACATGACGGCCAACGTCACGATCGACGTCGCGGTCGTCAAGGACGTCGTCCGCGTCCCCAACGCGGCGCTGCGCTGGAGGCCGGAGGAGAAGGCCGCCTCGTCGCCGGCGGCCGCGGCGTCCCCCGAGCAGCGCGCTGCGCAGGGGGCGGGGGCGAAGGGTCCCGGGGCGGCCATGAAGCAGTTCGACCGGACCGCCGGGGGCAAGCGCCGGGCGGGCCAGACCGTGTACACGCTCGCCCCGGGCGTCCCGGGAGATCCGAGACCCGTCGAGATCAAGGGAGGCGTGACGGACAACCGGTTCACGCAGGTCGTCTCCGGGGAGCTGAAGGTCGGCGACACCGTGATCGTCGGGCTCGTCACGTCGAAGGCGGACGCGAGCAAGGTGCCGGGCGCGTCGGGCGGAGGACCGGGCGGGCGGAGGTTCTAGAGTTGGACGTCATCCGGATCGAGGACCTCGTCAAGATCTACCAGATGGGCGAGGTCGAGGTGCGCGCCCTCGACGGCGTGTCGCTCTCGATCGGCGCCGGCGAGTTCCTGGCGGTGATGGGCCCCTCCGGGTCCGGCAAGAGCACGTTCATGAACATCGTCGGGTGCCTCGACCGGCCCACGGCGGGGCGCTACTTCCTCGACGGCGTGGACGTCTCCGAGCTCGACCGGGACGAGCGGGCCGAGATCCGGAACGGGAAGATCGGGTTCGTGTTCCAGTCGTTCAACCTCCTGGCGCGGACCTCGGCCGTCGAGAACGTCGAGCTTCCGCTGATCTACTCGAAGGGCGGCCAGACCGCGCGGCAGCGGCAGGCCAAGGCGCGGGAGTGCCTGTCGATCGTCGGCCTCGCCGGCCGCGAGGACCACCAGCCGAGCCAGCTCTCGGGAGGCCAGCAGCAACGGGTCGCCATCGCCCGCGCGCTCATCAACGAGCCCAAGCTCATGCTGGCGGACGAGCCGACGGGCAACCTCGACACGAAGACCTCGGAGGAGGTGATGGGCGTGTTCCAGCGCCTCAACGAGGACGGCAAGACGGTCGTCCTGATCACCCACGAATCGGACATCTCCGAGTTCGCCAAGCGCGTCGTCGTCTTCCGGGACGGGAAGCTCGTCGAGGACCGTCCGGTCGTCCGCCGCCGCCAGGCGGCCCGCCCGGGGAGCTGACCGTGCTGAAGTTCCTGACGATCCTCAAGGTCGGGATGAAGGCGATCGCCCGCAACAAGATGCGGTCGGCGTTGACGGCCCTCGGGATCATCATCGGCGTGGCCTGCGTGATCGCGATGATCGGGGTCGGCCAGGGATCCCAGGCCGCCATCCAGGCCCAGATCTCGGCCCTCGGCACCAACTTCCTCATGATCTTCCCGGGGATCGCGACGCAGTCGGGCGCCCGCATCTTCACGGGGCAATCCACGCTGACCGAGGACGACGTCGCCGCGGTGAAGGCCGAGTGCCCGGCCGTGGCGTACGTGTCGCCGTCGTCCCGGACGGGCGCGCAGGTCGTGGCCGGGAACCTGAACTGGGGGACGCAGATCCAGGGGGTCGGCGTCGAGTGGCCGTTCGTGCGGTCCTGGAACGTCGAGAAGGGGGCCTTCTTCGACGAGTCCGAGGTGCGGGCGGCGGCGAAGGTCTGCGTCCTCGGCACGACCGTCGCCGACGCGCTCTTCGAGGGCCAGGACCCGGTGGGGCAGACGGTGCGGATCAAGAACTTCCCCTTCCGCGTGATCGGCGTGCTCGAGACGAAGGGCGGAAGCGTCATGGGACAGGACCAGGACGACCTGGTGGTCGCGCCGTACACGACGGTCATGCGCCTGCTCAAGCACAATTCGAAGATCGACATGTTCATGGCCTCGGCGGTGTCGCGCGGAGCGGTCGAGGAGGCGCAGAAGGAGATCGAGGCCCTGCTGCGGCAGCGCCACCGTCTCCAGCCCGGTCAGGACGCCGACTTCATGATCCGGTCGCAGCAGGAGATCGCGGCGACGGCGGACGAGACCTCGAGGACGCTCTCGGTCCTGCTGGCCTCCGCGGCCTCGATCTCGCTGCTCGTGGGCGGGATCGGGATCATGAACATCATGCTCGTGTCGGTGACCGAACGGACGCGGGAGATCGGGATCCGCATGGCGATCGGGGCCAAGGGCCGCGACATCCTCACGCAGTTCCTGATCGAGGCGCTCGCGCTCTCGATCGCCGGAGGCGCCATCGGCATCGCGCTCGGGGTCGGCGCCTCGCGCCTCCTCGCCTGGAAGGCGCACTGGCCGATCGTGCTTTCGCCGGCCGCGATCGCCCTGGCCTTCGGCTTCTCGGCGGCGATCGGGATCTTCTTCGGGTTCTACCCGGCGCGGAAGGCGTCGCGGCTGGATCCGATCGAGGCGCTGAGGTACGAGTAGCAGGAGGCAGGAGGCAGGAGGCAGGAGGCAGGAGGCAGGAGGCAGGAGGCAGGAGGCAGCTTCGCGGCTGTTAAAATCCGAGGGTGTCCGGATCCCCCCTGCCAGGCCTGCTGCGGCGGCTCGACCCCCGGAAGAGCATCGCCGCGCGGCTCCTGTTCGGCTTCTTCCTCGCGTTCTTCCTGCCCGGCAGCCTCTTCGTCTTCCTGATCCAGAAGAGACTGTCGGCCCTGCAAACGGCCTCGTCCGACCAGGTCGCCGCGGTGCGCGTGGCCGAGGTGCGGATGCGCATGGTGCAGGACGTGGGGTATCGGGCCGAGTGGATCGATCGGCGCGCGCGGGTGGCGGAGGAGGCGGCCTGGGCCCTTGCCGCGGCGGCCTCGGTCGCGCTGGCCGACGAGCGGCCGTTTCCCGGCGGCCCCTCGCGGCTCGCCGCCGATCGCGACGGGCACGTGTGGACGGAGATCCCGGAAGAGGAGTCGGTCGCCCTGGTGTCGGCCCGCAGCCCGGATCCCGCCGGCGCCGCCCGCGACGCGGAGCGCCTTCGCGCCCTGGCTCCGCTGATGGCGGAGCTGCGCGGCCGCCGTCCGGCCATCCTCGCCGCGAGCGTCTGGACCGCCTCGGGCGCGATGCGCCAGAGCCCCTGGCTGGAGCTCCACCGCGCCAACCGCGAATCCGAGGGCGAGCTCGAGCGCTTCGTCTTCAATCGCGTCGCGGGGTTCCCGGCGGCGCGCCCGGCGACGGGGGACACGGCGGTGTGGACCGGGCTCTACGCGGGCCCGTCGGTCGAGCCCCGCGAACGCCGCGCGGCCACGGTGTTCGTTCCGGTGCGCGATGCGGCCGGGCGGCTGCTGGCCGGCGTCGCCCTCGAGGTGGACCCGCGGCGCTACGTGACGGAAGCCTTCGAGACCTGGGAGCCCGTGGGAGACCTCTGGTTCGCGACCGACGCCCGGGGTCACGGGATCTTCACCACCCCGCGAACGGCCGCGGCCCTGGGCTGGAGCGGCGCCGGCGGGTCGCTCCTTTCGGAGGCTCCCTCGCCCGAGCTCAAGAAGCTGGCGCTCGCGGCCCTCGGAACGCCGCGCGCCGAAGGCGACTACCTCGTGGACGGCAAGGTGCTCCGGATCGCCTCGGCGAAGGTGGACGCGACGGGGTGGGTCCTCTTCGAGGCCCTCTCGCGGGAGGCGGTGGCCACGATCCGGGCGGAGGCCGTGCGCGCCTTTCCGCCGGCCTCGTACTCGGGCCTGAAGCGCGACGTCCTCCTGCTCTTCGCGATGCTGGCCGTGGCGGTGTTCGTGTCGATCGGCATCGTGTCGCGGCGGATTTCGGCGCCCGTGGGCGACCTGGTCCGAGCCGCCGAGGAGATCGGCCGCGGCCGGACGGTGAAGCTCGCGGGCTCGGCGTCGGCCGACGAGATCGGCCGGCTCGCCGGCGCGATCGATGCGATGAGCCAGCGCGTCACGCGCCGGGTCGAGACCCTGCGGCGCCTCCACCAGTTCTCCCGTTCCGTTTACCGCATGACGGACGTGCGGGAGGTCCTCGGGCGCTCGACGCAGGCCATCGCCGCGTTCACGGGGGCCGAGCGGGTCTGGTTCCACCTCTACGACCGGAACACGAACCGCCTGGAGGCGGCGCTTCCGGGCTGGAACCTGACGGAGGAGGTCGCCGAGAAGCTGAAGGTGTCGGTCGACGCCCGCTCGATCGCGGGCATGGTATTCCGGACGGGGGAGGCCTACGTCGCCAACGACCTCGAGCACGATCCGTACACCAACCGGGAGCTGCAGGTCCTCACGGGAGCGCGCAACGCGGTGTTCGCGCCCCTCAAGACCGAGGAGGAGACCCTGGGCGTCGCCGTGGCCATCAACCGCGAAGGCGGGTTCGGGCAGGAGGAGGTCGACGGGGCCACCTCCTTCGCCGACATCGCCTCGCTGCTCCTGCGCAACGCGCGCCTCCACGGGACGCTGGTCACAACGGTGGACGAGCTGCGACACGCGAGCCGGCTCAAGGACCACTTCCTGCAGAACGTCAACCATGAGCTCCGCACCCCGTTGACCGCGATCGTGGGCTGGACCGACCTCTTCGAGGAGGAAGAGGTCGACGCGAAAACGCTCCAGCGCGGGTTGCGGCAGATCCGCCAGTCGGCCCGCGTTCTGCTCGCCCTCATCGACGACCTGCTCGACCTCGCCCGCCTCGAGCGCGGCGCGCTCACGCTCGACCTGAAGCCCGTGTCCCTCTCCGAGGTCCTCCAGCGCTCGCTCGACACGGTGCGGATGATGGCCGAGGCCCGCGGCGTCGGGCTGATCCTCGCGCCGCTCCCGGAGCCGATGCCGCCGGTCCGCGCCGACGCCCTGCGCCTCCAGCAGATCCTCTGGAACCTGCTCGCCAACGCGATCCAGTTCACGCCGCAGCACGGCCGCGTGGTGGTCCGCGCCGAGCGCGAGCCCGAGCGCTATCTCGTCAGCGTGGAAGACGACGGCATCGGAATTCCCGACAGCGAGCTGCCGCACGTCTTCGAGCGCTTCCGCCAGGTGGACGGCTCGGCGACGCGCGGCCACGCGGGCATGGGCATCGGCCTCGCGCTCGCCCGGTCGCTCGTGGAGCTGCACGGCGGGACGATCTGGGCCTCGAGCGTCGTCGGGCAGGGGAGCCGTTTCACGTTCGCGCTCCCGATCCGGCCGTCGCCTCCGCTGCGCTTGGGATCTGCGCGCTGACGCGCGCACCGGCGCTCGGCTCGCCCAAAGGGGCTCGACCGAGCGCCTGATCCCTCACTCCGCTCCGGCTCCCGCCGCGCGAACCTCCTCCCTCGCTCCGCTCGGGAGACTATTCGCGCGGCGAGCGTCAGGGGAAGGGTGGTCTATTCGAGCGGCACTGTCCCGGACGTCGCGACCGTACCGCGGCCTCCACTCGCAGCAGAGGCAACCGGCTAGGATGATGCCGGGAGGCCGGTGCCCTTGAGGAGGTCCTTGACGATTTTCGCGGTCTCTTCCTTGCCCGGCACGCAGAGGTTCGGGTCCTTCTCCTTGCCGGAGGCGAGGGCGGCCGCGTAGCCCTCGCAGTCGTAGCCGCACGCGGTGCAGTCGGTCTGGGCCATGGCCGCGTAGAGCTTGAGCGCCAGGTTCCCGTCCTTGGCCATCTCCATGCGCTTGGGCAGGGGAATCGTCTCGTCGTGGAAGGGCGGGGCTTCCTTCTTCGGCTTCGCGGCGGCGACGACCTCGTCTTCCTCGCGCCCGGTCTCGACCCATTGTCCGTACGAGAGGCAGGTGGGGCAGACGAACGAGTAGTCCCATCCCTGGGGGATGAAGACGGCGGGGGTGCGATACACGGTGAGGGCCTGGAAGTCCTGGGGGCAGGCCGGCGCCTCCCGCTCCTGGGCGTCCTTGACCATCGTCTTGAGGTGCGGGCGCGAGAATTCGATCTGCTTCGGCTTCTGCGCGAAGCGGAACATCTCGCCCTTCGGGCAGACCATCACGACCTGGGGCTTGTAGACGCGATCGACGAAGAAGGAGCGCATCGGGACGTCGTGCGACGGGCAGACGGGCGGGGCGTCCTTCCAGAACGCGGCCACGAGCTGGGACTTCTCGGGAAGAGACAGGCTCATGGACGGCGATTATACGGGGGTCTCAGAGGCCCGCAAAAGGGTTGAGCCGCTTCTCCTCGTCGATCGTGGTTTCGGCCCCGTGGCCGCACACGACCGGCACGCCCCCCGGGAGGACGAAGAGCTTCTCGCGGATGGACGCGAGGATCGCGTCCGTGTCCCCGCCCCAGAGATCCGTGCGGCCGATCGAGCGCCGGAACAGCGTGTCGCCCGAGAAGAGAATCGGGTGATCGCCCTCGAGCAGGAAGCAGGTCGATCCGGGCGTGTGGCCGGGGGTGTGGATCGCGCGCAGCGCGTACGGCCCGAACCGGATCCTCTCGGCGTCCGCGAGAGGGGCGTCGGGCGGCAGGGGCGCCTCGGCGCGCAAGCCGAAGAACGCAGCCTGGTCGGGCAGGGCGTCGTAGAGCGGGCGGTCGGCGGGGTGGAGGCGTATGGGCGCGCCGGTCGCCTCCTTCACGGCGCGCGAGCCCGTGATGTGGTCGAGGTGCGCGTGGGTGTGCAGCAGCGCGACGGGCTCGAGCCAGGCCGCCTCGAGCGCGCGGAGGATGCGCTCGGGCTCGTCGCCCGGGTCGATCACGACGGCCTGGCGCGACACCGGGTCGGCGAGGATCGAGCAGTTGCACTGGAGGGGGCCGACGGGAAAGGTCTCGACGAGGGGCCCGGAGCTCACGGGTTCACCGCGACGACGGTTTCGACGTCGTGACGCTCGCGCCGCGAGGGGTTCGCCCAGATCGTCTCCCGCGAGGACGGGGAGAGCTGAACGGCCCATTCCTGGTTGTCGGCGCGGCGCCGCTCGGAGGCGAAGAGCTTGCGGCGGCTGCGCGGGGTGAAGATCTCCCAGCGCACCCACCCGAAGTCGGCGGCCCCGGCCTCGACGTGGAACGCGGGCACCCGCTCGCCGGCGGCGATCTCCACGGCGTCGACCGTCGTCGGGAGGAAGCCGTTGGCGCGCAGGCGCTCCTCGAACTCCGCGCGGACCCCGCGACCCTGAAACGCGAGGGCATGCCTGCCCCGCGCGACGCCGCGGCCGAGGACGAGGTCGTCGAGGGCTTCGGAGAGGTCCCGATCCATGACGCCCCGATCTTAGCGCGGGGCGGCTCCTGTAGACTCGCGCGCCTGGACGCGCCCGAACTGCTCATCCGCTTCTCGCTCGCTCTCTGGGTGGGCGGCACGCTCGTCGTCGTGCTGGCGGCGCCCGTCGTGTTCCGGGAAATCCCGTCGCGCGATCGCGCGGGGGCCGTGTTCGGCGAGATCCTCCGCCGGTTCGAGATCGTCAAGCAGGTCCTCTCGCTCGCGCTCGTCCTCGGCGTCTTCCTGAACCTCGAGCGGGGCGGGGGCCTCGCGGGCCGCTCCGTCGCGGCGGCCGTCGCGATCTTCCTCGCGATCGCGACCAACGTCTATCTCGCGATGGTGCTGCGGCCCCGGATGAAGTACTTCCAGATGAAAGTCGGATCGTTCGACGCCGCCGGCCCCGACGATCCCTGGAGGGCGCGCTTCGACCGGCTGCATCGCCGGTCGACCCGCGTCCTCGTCTTCGGCTGGATCGCGGCGGCGGCCGGCCTCGCGCTCTGGCCGTAGGGAGCCAGGACCCGGGGCCTCAGGCCTTCAGCCGGGCGATCGCGTCGATCTCGACGGCGGCGCCCTTCGGCAGCTCCGCGACCGCGACGGTCGAACGCGCGGGACGGTGGTTTCCGAAGCGGCGGCCGTAGACGGCGTTCATCTCGGCGAAGTCCGACATCCGGAGCAGGTAAACCGTGGTCCGGACGACGTCGTCCAGCGAGAGGCCCTCCGACCTCAGGATCGCCTCGAGGTTGTCGAAAACCCGCTCGACGCCGGCCGAAAGGCCTCCCGGGACGAGCTCGCCGGTCGCCGGGTCGAGGGGGATCTGTCCGGAGAGGAACAGGAGTCCGCCGTGCGCAATCGCCTGGGAATACGGCCCGATGGCCTTGGGCGCTCCGTCGGTCGCGATGGTCTTCATGGTCGGCCCTCTTTTCCGGGCTAGAATATCGGGAACCGCGGAACAAAACGATGTCCGTCGAGCGAATTCAGATTCTCCACGAGGACTACATTCGCCTGACCGAAAGGTTCAAGGCGTCGTGGACGTTTCACCAGTTCCTGCGCGGCGTCCAGAAGGCGTTCTTCGCCTCGGAGCCGGGATACGTGCTCGACTTCGGGAAGCTCTACGACGACGTCCGCGCGGTCGCGAGCGCGATCGACACGACGTCTCCCGAGAAGGTCGCGCCCCGGATCCGGGAGCTCTCCGACCGGCTGGACGCCTTCGGGCGCAGGCTGCGGGAGGCCGACCGGCACGTTTCGCCGTCCTACGTGCGCCGCTTCTTCGAGAAGGTCCAGCCCCAGGACGAGAAGATCGCCTTCCACCTCCTCCGCTTCTATTTCTCCCAGCCCGACGTGGACGAGGACGTCATCGACAAGGTCGACTTCCTGGCCACGGTGGCCGCCGCGGGGCAGAGGGCGGCGGACGACGAGTCGCCGCGCCCCCGCCCCGACCTGCGCAAGTTCTTCGAGTCGGCGACGGCCGCGTCCGTCTGGCCGAGGCTGGACGGCGGCACGGCGCCCACCATCGTGCGCGCGTTCGACAACCTCGCCTCGGAGATGGCGCGGGCGCAGGAGTTCGAGGACCTCGTGACGGCGCGCCTCTTGAACAACGTCCGCAGCCTGAAGCGCCAGGTCGCGAGCGGGCTGGCCAATCCCGAGGTCCTCGTCGCCGTCGCCCAGTGCAACCTGCGCACCCGCTCGGTCTTCCACCGGCTGTACGAGCGCGAGGAGCGCCGGCTCGACGAGGCGACCGACCGGATCGGGGAGCTCGAGCGGGAGCTCGCGCGGGGAGGGCTCGAGGCTCCGACCGCCGAGGAGTTCCGCAAGTTCCGCGAGTCGCGCGAGCGCTTCGAGCGCCAGACCCGGGAGGGCAACGTGAAGGCGCTCCAGGTCGTCGAGCTCAAGGAGGCGATCGGCGACGTGCTCGGCCGGTTCGAGCTCGCAGGGCTCGCGGCCGAGGACATCGACGAGGCGCTTGGGCTGGTCGAGGAAGTCGAGTCGGAGTCGGGCGAGGAGGCCTTCTGGAGGCCGTACCTCGACCGCATCCTCGGCGCGGTCGAGCTCTACGACGACGGATCCGGACCCCTGAGGACCGGCCTGGCGGGCCTCGAGAACCTGCGGCTCGAACCGTGGGAGCTCAAGGCGGCCCGGAGGACGGTGGCCGGCGGGGGAGTCCCTCCGACGGAGCGCGACCGCACGCTGCTCAAGGCGGTCGCGCTGCGCATGAAGGCCGACGAGGAGACCGAGACCCTCCGGGCCGCGGCCGGCCTGCCTCCCTCGCCCGAGACGCTGCGGGCTGCTCGGGCGACCCTCGGGCGCGCGCCGATGATCGACGCCCTGCTTTCGGCCGTGATCGACGAGGCCGAGGCGGTCTCGTCCTCCGAGGAAATCCGGTGCTGGACGCGGACGCGGTTCCGCCTGCTGCGGTCGACGTCCGACCTGTGGCTCATGCAGGACTCGCCCCGAAGCGACCGGCGCGACACCCGCTCCTAGCCGATCCGCCGCCGGGCGGCGCCCGGCTGCCGCCTGCGCCCGGGGATCTCCCCGTATACTCCCGCACGGCATGAGCGGACCCGAGGAAAAAACGGAAGCCGGGGAGGCCCCGGCCCCCTCCGAGAGCGACCTGCTCCGGAACCGGCGCGAGAACCTGCGGCGCGTCGAGGCGCTCGGCGTCCCGGCCTCGCCGCTGCGGTTCGACGTCGGGGCGACGGTCTCCGAGGTGCGCGGCCGTTTCGGGGAAGCGACGGGCGAGAGCCTCGAGGCGCAGAAACCCGCCGTGACGACGGCCGGTCGCGTGCTCGCCCTGCGCACGGCCGGCAAGGCGGGCTTCCTCGACCTGTCCGACGGGCGCGAGCGCCTCCAGGTCTACGTCCGGCGCGACGCGGTCGGGGACCCGGCCTTCGAGCTCTACAAGGCGCTCGACCTCGGGGACTGGATCGGCGTCGAGGGGGAGGTCTTCCGCACCCGCACCGGCGAGCTCTCGGTCAAGGCGCACCGCCTCGCGTTCCTGGCCAAGTGCTTCCGGCCGCTGCCCGAGAAGTGGCACGGCCTGAAGGACGTCGAGCGCCGGTACCGCCAGCGTTACCTCGACCTCGCGGTCAACCCGGAGTCCCGCGCGGTCTTCGAGAAGCGCGCCGCGATCGTGGGCTACATCCGGCGCTTCCTCGACGAGCGCGGCTTCCTCGAGGTCGAGACGCCGATGATGCAGCCGATCGCCGGAGGCGCGGTCGCCCGGCCGTTCGTGACCCACCACAACGCGCTCGACCTCGAGCTCTTCCTGCGGATCGCTCCCGAGCTCTACCTCAAGCGCCTGGTCGTCGGAGGAATCCCCCGGGTCTACGAGATCAACCGCAACTTCCGCAACGAGGGGATCTCGACGCACCACAACCCCGAGTTCACGATGCTCGAGTTCTACCAGGCGTACGCGGAGGGGGCCGACCTCATCCGGCTGTCGGAGGAGCTCCTGTCGGGTCTCGCGCGAGCGGTCGCCGGCGGCGCGTCCACGCCCTGGAACGGCGGCGTGATCGACTGGACGCCGCCCTTCCGCCGCCTGACCATGCGCGAGGCGGTCCTGCAGTTTTCGCGCGACGACCCGCGGGGGGCCGTGCGCCGCGAGGACCTCGCGACCGAGGAGGGGCTCCTCGCCGCGGCGGGGCGCTTCGGCGTGGAGAAGCCCGAGCGGTTTCGCGGCAGGAAGGGCAAGCTCCTCGCCGAGGTGTTCGAGGCGGTCGCCGAGGCGCACCTCGTCCAGCCGACCTTCATCGAGGAGTTCCCGACCGAGATCTCGCCGCTGTCCCGGCAGCGGCCGGACGACCCCGAATGGGTGGACCGGTTCGAGCTCTACGCGGGAGGCATGGAGATCGCGAACGGCTTCACCGAGCTGAACGATCCGGTGGAGCAGGCGCTGCGCTTCCGGCGGCAGGTCGAGGAACGCGAGGGCGGGGATCTCGAGGCCGCGGCCTACGACGCGGACTACGTGGAGGCCCTCGAGTACGGCATGCCGCCCACGGCGGGCGAAGGCCTCGGCATCGACCGGCTGACCATGCTCCTGACCGACCGCCACTCGATCCGGGACGTCATCCTGTTCCCGCTGCTCCGTCCCGAGCGGCGGTAGCGGCGCGGGGCCGATGCGTTTCGAGACGTTCGTCGCGCTGCGGTACCTCGCGGCCTCGCGCCGCCGGGCGCACGTCGCGCTCATCGCGGCGATCTCCGTCGCGGGCCTGGCCGTCGGAGTGGCCGCGCTCGTGGTCTCGCTCGCGCTCCTGTCGGGCTTCCAGGACCGCATCCGGCGCCAGATGATGGACCGCACCGCGCACCTGCGCGTCTCGCCCGAGCGGGGGGCCCGCCTCGGCGACCCGGATCGGGTCCGCGCCGCCCTCGCCGCGGTGGCGGGAGTCGTCCGCGTGTCGCCGTCGATCGAGGGCCGCGCCTGGGCATCGGATGCCGCGGGCTCGGTCGGCGCCCCGGTGCACTACCGGAATTCGCCGGACCCCTCCGTGACGGGAGACACGGCGCTGGTGACGGGAGCGATCGCCTCTCGCCTGCACGCCGGACCGGGCGACGAGATCCGGCTGGCGTCGTCGAGGACCCGGCTCTCTCCGATCGGGCCCCTCCCCGTCACCGCGATCCTGCGGGTGGGCGACGTGCGCCGGGGGAGCGCGCTCGAGAAGCCCGGCGAGGTCGAGGTCTCCGAGGCGACCGCCCGGCTGCTGGCCGACGCCCCGACGGGCGCCGGGGCGTTCGAGGCGCGGCTCGCGAATCCGCTGGCCGCGGACACCGCGGCCCGCTCGGTCGAGAAGGCGCTCGGCCCCGGGTACCGCGTCGAGACGTGGCGTGAGCTCAACGGACCGCTCGCCTTCGCGCTGCGCCTCGAGAAGTCCGTCATCTTCCTGACGGTCGGGCTGGTCATCCTGGTCGCCGCGCTCAACATCGTGGCCAACATCGCCCTCACCGTCGTGGAGAAGAAGCGGGACCTCGGCGTCTTCACCTCCATGGGCGCGCCGCCGGCCGCGCTCGAACGGATCTACCTGACCCTGGGCGCGGCCATCGGGGTGATCGGCACCGCCGCGGGGCTCGCCGTCGGGGTCGGCTTGTCGCTCGCCCTCGAGCGCTTCCGCCTGGTTCCGCTGCCCTCGGACGTGTACATGCTGTCCCACGTTCCGTTCGCCGTGCACCCGGGAGAAGTCGCGGCGATCGCCGCGTTCTCGCTGCTCACGGCGCTGGCCGCGGCCGTTCTTCCGGCGCGCGCGGCGGCCCGCCTGGCGCCGGGCGAGGCAATCCGGCTCTCGCGATGA
The DNA here is from genome assembly GCA_041912555.1 of Thermoanaerobaculia bacterium. GTDB lineage: Bacteria > Acidobacteriota > Thermoanaerobaculia > UBA5066 > Gp7-AA6 > DAHUXD01. The sequence goes on along the minus strand of JAYRMU010000034.1, from coordinate 298,075 downwards.
CGCTCGCCATCCGCGCCGAGGGCCTCTCCCGGACGTACACCGGCGAAGGTGCGCCGGTGACCGTCTTCTCGGGGCTCTCGTTCGAGATCCCCGAGGGGACTCTCGCCGCCGTGATGGGCCCGTCGGGCGTCGGGAAGTCGACGCTGCTGCACCTCATCGGGGGCATCGACCGCCCCGACTCCGGGCGCGTGGAGGTCCTCGGGTCCTCGCTGGAGGACATGTCCCCTCGCGAGCGGGCGAAGTTCCGCAACGACAGCATCGGCTTCGTCTTCCAGTTTCACCACCTGCTTCCGGAGTTCACGGCCGAGGAGAACGTCGCCTTTCCGCACCGCATCGCCGGGGTGCCCGAGCGCGAGGCGCTGGCCCGCGCCCGCGCGCTCCTCGAGAGGATCGGGCTGGGAGGGCGCGGCGGACACGGGGCCCGGGCGCTCTCGGGCGGCGAACAGCAGCGCGTCGCGATCGCCCGGGCTCTCGCGCGCGATCCGCGCCTGCTCCTCGCGGACGAGCCGACCGGCAATCTCGACGTCGCCGCGGCGACCGGCGTCTTCGAGCTGCTCCGGCAGCTGCACCGCGAGCGCGGGATGACGACCGTCGTCGTCACGCACAACCCCGACCTGGCGGCCCGCTGTGATAGACTTTTCGTGATGTCCCGGGAAGGAATCTTTCCGTCCGTCGGTTTGTCAGAGCGAGGATGAATCCCGAGGTCCCGCTCCATGGCCACAACCTGCCTTCCCATGTTGTCTGAGCCCGACGCCCATGTTTGAGAAGTACAACGAGAAGGCGCGCCGGGCCCTCTTCTTCGCGCGGTACGAGGCGTCGAAGCTCGGTTCCAAGGTGATCGAGTCCGAGCACCTCCTGCTCGGGATCCTCCGCGAGGGCGAGGACATCATCAAGGAGATCTTCGCCCGCTTCAACGTGAAGCCCGAGGACGTCCGCCGCGAGATCGAGGGCGACCGGATCTTCGTCGAGCGGATCTCCTCGACCGCCGAGCTGCCCCTGTCGGAGGAGTCGAAGAAGATCCTCGCCTACGCCTCCCACGAGGCGGAGTCGATGATGCACCCCTACGTGGGCACCGAGCACCTTCTGATCGGCCTGCTGCGCGTGGACGGGTGCGTCGCCGGGCGGCTGCTGACGGCGCGCGGCTTCAACCTCTACGGCGTGCGGGAGGAGACCATCTCGCTCATCAAGGAGCGCGAGGTCTCGAAGCAGAAGAAGGAGCTCCCGTTCCTCGCCGAGTACAGCCGCGACCTGACGCAGCTGGCCGGGACGGGGACGTTCGACCCGCTGATCGGCCGCGACAAGGAAGTCGAGCGGATCATCCAGATCCTCTCGCGCCGGACGAAGAACAACCCGATCCTGCTCGGCGAGCCGGGAGTCGGCAAGACCGCCATCGTCGAGGGCCTCGCGACGCGGATCGTCGAGGGCGCGGTCCCGATCTTCCTGTCGTCGAAGAAGATCCTGGCCCTCGACCTGTCGCTGATCGTCGCCGGGACGAAGTACCGCGGCCAGTTCGAGGAGCGCCTGAAGGGCATCATCCGGGAGCTGAGGGAGAACCCGGACCTGATCATCTTCATCGACGAGATCCACTCGCTGATCGGCGCGGGCTCCGCGGAAGGCTCCCTCGACGCCGCGAACATCCTGAAGCCGGCCCTGTCGCGCGGCGAGGTGTCCTGCATCGGGGCGACGACGCTCAAGGAGTACCGCAAGTACATCGAGAAGGACCGCAGCCTGCTGCGGCGCTTCCAGGCCATCAACGTGACGGCGCCTTCCGAGAACGAGACGTTCGAGATCCTCGAGGGGGTCAAGGACCGGTACGAGCAGTTCCACAAGGTCCGCTACTCCGCCGAGGCCATCAAGACGGCCGTGTACCAGTCCAACCGCTACATCACCGACCGGTTCTTCCCGGACAAGGCCATCGACATCCTCGACGAGGCCGGGGCCAAGGTGAAGCTGAAGCGGGTGGCCGACACGCAGAACCTGCGCAAGCTCGAGGTCGAGATCCGCCAGATCGTCAAGGAGATGAAGAAGGCGATCTCCGACAAGGACTTCGAGAAGGCCGTGTTCCTGCGCGAGCGCGAGATCGAGCTCAAGGAAGAGATCGAGCGCGCGCGGGCCCAGTCGGCCGAGCGCAGCGAGGCCACGCAGGAAGTCACGCGGCGGGACATCGAGGAAATCATCTCGTCCTGGACGGGCATCCCGGTCGCCTCGCTCGAGATGGAGGAGGCCGAGAAGCTCCTGCACATGGAGGACGCGCTGCGGCGCCGCATCGTCGGCCAGGAGGCGGCCATCGTGGGCGTCTCCAAGGCGATCCGGCGCTCGCGCCTCGGGGTGAACAACCCGAACCGGCCCATGGGGTCGTTCATCTTCCTGGGCCCGTCGGGCGTCGGAAAGACCGAGGTTGCGCGGCGGCTGGCCGAGTTCCTGTTCGAGAACCAGAAATCCCTCGTGCGCTTCGACATGTCCGAGTACATGGAGAAGCACGCCGTCTCCAAGCTCATCGGCTCGCCCCCGGGCTACGTGGGCCACGAGGAGGGCGGTCAGCTGACCGAGCGCATCCGGCGCAACCCGTACAGCGTCATCCTGTTCGACGAGATCGAAAAGGCGCATCCCGACATCGCGAACCTGCTGCTGCAGATCCTCGAGGACGGGATCCTGACCGATGCCTACGGCAACGTGGTCGACTTCAAGAACACGCTGATCATCATGACGTCGAACATCGGGACGAAGCACCTGGTCAACCGCAGCCGCGTCGGGTTCGGCGGCTCCCGCGAGACCCAGAGCAACCGGGAGATCGAGGACCTCGTCCTGAAGGAGCTGCGGCGGGACTTCTCGCCCGAGTTCATCAACCGGATCGACGACGTCATCGTGTTCCACCCGCTCTCGCAGCCCGAGCTCGCGAAGATCTGCCGGCTGCTCATCGACGACGTCAACACGACGATCGCCTCGAAGGGCGCCTGGATCGACATCGACGACGCGGCGGTCGAGTGGCTCCTCGCGCAGAGCGGCGACGATCCGAACATGGGCGCCCGGCCGCTGCGGCGCGCGATCCAGAAGAACGTCGAGGATCCGGTCTCCGAGCTTCTCATCGCCGCGCGGGACGAGCGCCTCGAGGCGATCGAGGTTCGGGTGGGGCCGGATGGGTTGCGGGTCTCGGCGCGCGAAGGCGAGCCGATCCCTCAGGGGCGCTAGCTTCTTGCGGCAGGGGTCCTTCGGGGCCGCGGTCCTGGCCGCGGCGGTGACGGGGCTTTCGGCGGTCTACGCCCAGGAGCCGCCGCCCGTTCCCTCGCCGACGCCCCAGGTCCCGGCGCCGGCATCCCCGTCCGCCGCGGCGCCGGCGCCCGCCGCCCCCGCGCCCACGGCCCCCGCGCCCACGCCTTCGCCGTCGGGGGTGCCGCCGGTGGCTTCCGAGACGGCTCCCGCGGGAACCCCGGCTTCCGCCTCCGGGCCGGAGACCATCGTCGGGATCCGCGTGGTCGGGTACCAGACGGTGTCGCCGGACACGATCGCCCATTACCTCGGCATCAAGGTCGGCGACACGTACGACCCGGAGAAGCTGCGGCAGAACTTCCCGACCCTGTGGGAGGCGGGGCTGCTCGAGAACGCGAAGATCGAGGCGGAGCGGTCTCCGGCGGGCGTGACCCTCGTGGTCACGATCGAGGAGCGTCCCGTCATCAAGGACGTCGAGTTCGTCGGCAACAAGAAGCTGTCCACCTCCCAGATCAAGGACCAGTTGAAGGAGGGGAAGGCGGAAGTGCACGCCGGAGCCCCCCTGTCCCTGCGCGAGGTCGCCAAGGCCCGGTCGGTCATCGCCGAGTTCTACACGCAACAGGGGTTCCGGAGCGCCTCGGTGGACTACCGGATCGACGACCTGTCGAAGACCGAGAAGAAGGTCGTCTTCCTGATCGACGAGGGCGACAAGGTCAAGATCGAGTCGATCTCGTTCACCGGAAACACCGCCGTCTCGGCCCAGGCGCTGCGCAACGTGATGTCCAAGACGAAGGTCGCCGTGTGGTGGCGCTTCCTGTCGGACAACACCGTGTACAGCCAGGCCAACTACGAGGCGGACGTCGAGAGCATCAAGGGGCTCTACCAGTCCAAGGGCTACAAGGACGTCGTCGTCAAGGACCCGATCCTCGACGTGTACGTCACGAACCCGAAGGCCAAGCCCGAGAAGATCAAGCGCCGCGTCCGCATCACGATTCCCATCGTGCAGGGCGACAAGTTCTACACGAACGACATCACGATCACCCGCGTGCAGCAGAATGGCCAGCCGGCGGACCCGCCGGAGGTCAGCGTGTTTCCGACGAAGCTGCTGCTCAAGCAGTTCGCCGAGCTGCCTCCTGGATCGATCCTGAACCGGGACACCCTCGTCGCGGCCCTGGCGAACATCGAGAACATGTACAAGACGCGGGGGTACATCTACTGGTTCGCCGACCCGGCCTACAAGGAGGTCGGGAAGGACCGCGTCGACGTGGAGATCAAGATCTTCGAGGGGGAGAAGTTCTACCTGGGCCGCCTCGAAGTGCAGGGGAACACGCAGACGCGGGACAAGGTCATCCGCCGCGAGTTCGGGCTCGACGAAGGCGACGTGATGGACATGGAAGCCGTCAAGAAGAGCATCCAGAAGATCTCCCAGCTCGGCTACTTCAAGCTCGGCGAGGAGCCGCAGTTCTCGGTGCGCCCCGAGGAGAAGAAGGTCGACCTCGTGCTCAAGGGCCAGGAGACCAGCCGCAACGAGATCCAGTTCGGCGCGGGGTACTCGGGGTACGACGGCTTCTTCGGCCAGTTTTCCTTCCAGACGCGCAACTTCCTGGGACGGGGCGAGATCATCGGCGTCTCGGCGCAGCTCGGGAAGGTGTCGAAGTTCTTCGACCTGTCGTACACGATCCCGTGGTTCCTCGACAAGAACCAGTCGGTGGGCGCCTCGCTCTTCAGCCGCAACGTCGTGTACTCGTCGGTGCAGGAGCAGCGGCGCGGCGGCACGCTCTTCTACGGGAAGGGCATCGGCCTCTTCGATTCGATCTCGGCCCTCTACGCGTACGAGGACATCAACGCGAACTACCCCGTCGCGAGCGCCCCCGTGCCCCCGGGCCAGCCCGCGCCGCCCCAGAAGCTCGTGGACACGAAGGGGACCACCTCGTCCCTGACGCCCGCGTACCGGTACGACAGCCGCAACGACCCGATGAACCCGACGCGGGGCTTCCGGCTGACGGCGGCCGTCCAGGTCGCCCCGGACGTGTTCGGCGGGACCAACTCCTTCATCAAGCCCACGCTCGGTTCGACGATCTACATTCCCGTGCCCTTCCCGCGCAACGCCGTGCTCGCGTTGAACGGGGAAATCGGATTCCTCGCGCAGGTCGGCGGCACGCCGCTGCCCGTTTTCGAGCGCTTTCAGCTCGGCGGCGAGCAGAGCATGCGGGGATTCTCGCAGGGCGCCGTCGTGCCCCTGCACCCCAACACGAACCAGGTGTACACGGACGACCTCGGGCGCGTCCTCGGCGGCAACAAGTTCTTCGTCATCAACGTCGAGTACCAGTTCATCAACATCGGGCCGGCGACGCTGCTGGCGTTCGTGGACTTCGGAAACAACTACTACGACACCCAGTCGTTCTCGCTCACGAACATCCGATCCGCCTTCGGCGCCGAGCTGCGGGTCTTCCTGCCGATCTTCCAGGCGCCCCTGCGGTTCATCTACGCCATCAACCTGCATCCCGTGCAGCCGCTCGATCAGTTCGGATTCCCCCTCGCCAACCTGACCGAGAAGCCCTCCGGGTTCACCTTCTCGATCGGAAGGACGTTCTAGCCGGTCGTCGCCGCCCGCCCGCCGCGCGGCCGGTCGATTTGCGGAAATGCCTTCAAAAACCGGCCTGTTGTGTCGGGGGCAGTTTTTGCTACACTTCCGCGCTTTCGTGGAGAAGGAGTTGGAATGAAATGCTTTGTCCTGGCTCTGGCGGCCGCCTGTGTCGCGGCCTTCGCGGGTGCCCAGACCGCCGCGGCCCCGGCTCCGGCGACGGTCGCCGTGCCCAAAATCGGCGTCATCAACGTGGAGCGGCTCGTCCAGGAGTCCGCGCTCGGGAAGGAAGCCTTCAACCGGGTCAAGAAGCTCAACGACCAGAAGAAGGAAGAGGCGGACAAGCTCTCCAAGGAGCTCCGCGACATGGAGCAGAAGCTGGCCGACCAGGGCCAGGCCCTGGCGGAGGACAAGCGCGACGCGCTCCAGAAGAGTTACCAGGAGAAGGCGATCGCCTTCAAGCGCTTCCAGGACGACGCCAACCGGGACCTCGAGGCGGCGCAGAAGAAGGAGCTCGGCGAGCTCGAGCGGCGCGTCTTTCCGGTGATCAACCAGGTCGGCAAGGAGAAGGGCTTCACGCTCGTCTTCAACAAGTTCCAATCGGGCCTCGTCTTCGCCGATGACTCGGTGGACATCACCGACGAGGTCCTGAAGGTCTTCAACACCACCGTCTCGATGCCGGCCGCCAAGCCCGCCGAGGGCGCGCCCAAGGCCGTCACGCCGGCCGCCAAGCCGGCCCCGGCCCCGACGAAGAAGCCGTAGCGTCGGACGGCGAGAGTCGAGACGCCGTGGCCCGCGCGCGAGTCCCCCGCAGGGGCACAGCCAGGCCCCGGCGTCCTCGCCCCTCGCCCGGGGGGTTCACGCTTCGAGAGGTCGCGGCCGCCGTCGGGGGCCGCGCCTGCGGGACGCTCCCCGTGCGGCTGCGCGGCGTCGCCCCGCTCGAGGCCGCGGGCCCGAGCGACCTGTCCTGGGTCGCCGACGAGAAGTATGCCCGCGAGGCGGCCCGTTCGAACGCGGGGGCGTTCCTCGTGCCCGCGGAGGAGCTGTCCGCGGGCCGGCCGTGCGTCGTCGTGGATTCTCCGCCTCTGGCCCTCGCGCTCTGGCTCGCCGTCTTTCGTCCGGCCGAGGGCGGCCGGCCCGGCGTGGCCCGCGGCGCGTGGGTTCACCGCACCGCGAGGGTGGGCCGGGGCGCCTGCATCGAGGCGGGAGCGACGGTGGCTGCCGGCGCGCGGGTCGGAGCCCGCACGCGCCTGCGGCCCGGGGCCTTCGTCGGGGAGCGGGCCGAGATCGGCGAGGACTGCGTCCTCGGACCGGGCGCGGCCGTCCTGGCGGAGTGCCGGGTCGGGAATCGGTGCACCCTCCAGCCGGGTGCCGTCGTCGGCTCCGACGGGTTTGGCTACGTCTGGGACGGGGCCGGGCACCGGAAGATCCCCCAGGTCGGAATCGTCCGCGTCGAGGACGACGTCGAGATCGGCGCCAACGCCGCGATCGACCGGGCGACGCTCGGCGAGACGGTGGTCGGGCGGGGCACGAAGATCGACAACCTCGTGCAGATCGGCCACAACGTGACGATCGGGGAGCACTCGATCCTCTGCGGCCAGGCAGGAGTCGGGGGGTCGTCGCGTCTCGGACGGGGCGTCACGCTGGCCGGGCAGGTCGGCGTGTCGGACCACGTCACGATCGGCGACCGCGCCATCCTGACGGGCCAGGCCGGCATCGCCCGCCAGGGCCGCGTGCCGGCGTCGGCGGTCGTCTCGGGCATGCCGGCCCTGCCACACCGGGAGTTCCTGAAGCGGGCCGCCCTCGTGGGGCGGCTCGAGGCCGCGCTCGAGCGGCTCGCGGCCATCGAGGCTGCGTTGGCGAAGATCCAGAAAGGACGGTGACCGTGGAGCTCGGGATTGCCGACATCTTGAAGACCCTTCCGCATCGCTACCCGTTCCTGCTCGTGGACCGGATCCTCGAGCTCGAGCCGGGCAAGCGCGTCGTGGGGATCAAGAACGTGACGTTCAACGAGGAGTTCTTCCAGGGACACTTTCCGGGCAATCCCGTCATGCCGGGCGTCCTCGTGCTCGAGGCGATGGCCCAGGTCGCCGGGGTCGGCCTGCTCGGGATCACGCCGGACAAGGAAAGGAAGCTCCTCTACCTCTCGGGCGTGGACCGGTGCCGGTTCCGGCGGCCGGTGGTCCCCGGGGATCAGCTCCGGATCGAGGCGACGATCGTGTCCCTGAAGATGCGGGTCTGCAAGTGTCGCGCGACGGCCACCGTCGACGGGAAGCTGTGCGCCGAGGCCGATCTGCTCTCGGTGCTGGTGGAGCGGCCATGAGCAGCGTGACGATTCACCCGACCGCCGTCGTGGCCCCGGGTGCGGAGCTTGGCGAGGGGATCTCGATCGGGCCGTACGCCGTCGTCGGAGAGGGGGTCGTCCTCGGCGACCGCACGAGCGTGGGCGGCCACGCCTCGGTGGAGGGCCCCGCGGCCTTCGGCCCGGACAACCGGATCTTCCCCCACGCGGCGCTCGGCTTCGAGCCGCAGGACCTGAAGTACCGGGGCGAGCCGACCCGGCTCGTCGTGGGCGCTCGCAACGTGTTTCGCGAATTCACCACGGTCCAGCGGGGCACCGCGAACGGCGGGGGCGAAACGGTCATCGGCGACGACAACTACTTCATGAATTACACCCACGTCGCGCACGACAACCGGATCGGCTCGCACGTCGTCATGGCCAACTGTTCCGTCCTCGCCGGCCACGTCTCGGTCGGCAACCACGCGAAGGTCGGCGCGTTCAACGCCGTGCACCAGTTCTGCCGCATCGGGGCCCACGCGTTCATGGGCGCCTACACCGCCTGCCGGCAGGACGTGCTGCCGTTCTGCAGGACGGAAGGCAACGAGGACCCGAAAACCTACGGAATCAACACGATCGGGCTCAAGCGCGCCGGCTTCTCGGACGAACGGGTCGAGGCCCTCCAGAAGGCGTACCGTTTTCTGCGCCAGTCGAAGCTCAACACGAGCCAGGCTCTCGAGCGGATCGCCGAGGAGCTGGCAGGGCAGCCCGACGTCGAGGAGCTCGTCCAGTTCATCCGCTCGAGCGAGCGGGGCTTCATCACGTGAGCCGCCGGGCGCGATGAGCGCCGCCGGGCCGGTTCGCCTGGCGGTGGTCGGAGTCGGCCACCTCGGGCGCCAGCACGCGCGGGTCGCCGCGCAGTCGCCGGCGGTGGCGCTCGTCGGCGTGCACGACCTCAACGCGGCGCGGGCCGAGGAGGTCGCGCGCGAGCAGGGGACCGCCGTTCTCGCGGACCCGGCGGAGGTCGCTGCACGGGCCGAGGCGGTCGTCGTCGCGACGCCCACCGTCACCCACGCGGCCCTCGTGCGGGAGTTCCTCGAGCGGGGGCTCGACGTCCTCGTCGAAAAGCCGATCACGACCTCGTCCGCCGAAGCCGAGGCGCTGGTGTCGCTGGCGCGGGCGCGATCCCGCGTCCTCGAGGTCGGCCACGTGGAGCGATACAACCCGGCCGTGGACGCGGTCCTCTCCCGGGTCCGGGCGCCCCTCTTCATCGAGGTCCACCGCCTCGGCGTGCCGAGCGCCCGGAGCCTCGACATCGACGTGGTCCTCGACCTGATGATCCACGACCTGCAGATCGTGAGCGAGCTCGTGCGGCGGCCGGTCCGCGAGGTCCGGGCCGCGGGCATGCCCGTCCTGACGGGGCGCATCGACATCGCCAACGCGCGGATCGAATTCGCCGGCGGTTGCGTGGCGAACCTGACGGCCTCGCGGGTCTCCACGGAGCCGATGCGCAAGCTGCGGATCTTCGCTCCGCCGCTCTACTGCTCGATCGACACGCACGCGCGCTCGGTGGCCGCCCACCGTCTGGTGCGGGACGGCGAGCGGGCCGCGGTCGTGCCGGAAGCGATCCCGGTCGAACCGGGGGACCCGCTCGGCCGCGAGCTCGCCGATTTCGCCGCGGCCGTCCGCTCGCGCCGGGATCCGCTCGTGACCGGGGAGGTCGGGCGCGACGCCCTGGCGCTGGCCGAACGCGTCCTCGCGGCGATCGAAAGCCACCGGCGGAGCGCGGAGGGCGCCCCGTGACCCGGCCCCGGATCGGCCTCGTGGGGGGCAGCGGGGTCTACGATCTCTCGGCGATCGAGGGGCTCCGCGAGGAGCGCCTCTCGACGCCGTTCGGCTCGCCTTCCGACTCCTACTTCACCGGAACGCTCGGCGGCGTGCCGGTGGCCTTCCTCTCGCGCCACGCGCGGGGGCACCTCCTGTCGCCGACCGAGATCAACTACCGCGCGAACGTCTGCGGATTCAAGATGCTCGGCTGCGACGCGCTGCTCTCGGCGTCGGCGTGCGGAAGCCTCCGGGAGGAGGTCGCGCCCCGCCACGCGGTCATCCCGGCGCAGTTCATCGACCGCACGCGTCACCGGCAGGACACGTTCTTCGGCGACGGCGTCGTGGCGCACGCCGGCCTGGCGGACCCGGTCTGCGGGGCCCTGGCGGCGGACCTCGACGGCGCGGCGCGGGCGGCGGGGCTCACGGTCCACCGGGCCGCGACCTACGTCTGCATGGAAGGCCCGCAGTTCTCGACCCGGGCCGAGTCGAACCTGTACCGGTCCTGGGGAGCGGACGTGATCGGCATGACGAACCTGACCGAGGCCCGCCTGGCCCGCGAGGCCGAGCTGTGCTACGCGAGCCTGGCCCTCGTCACCGATTACGACTGCTGGCGCGACGCGTCCGAGGACGTGTCGGTGGAGGCGATCCTCGCGGTCCTCGGGGAGAACGCCGCCGCGGCGCGCCGCGCCCTCGCCGGGGCGGTGGCCCGCGTCGACCCCGGGCGGGCCTGCGGGTGCCGCGACGCGATGCGGTACGCGATCATCACCGACCGGAAAGCGATCCCGGCCGCGGCCCGGGAGAGGCTGAGGCCCATAGCGGGGAGGTACCTGTGAGGACGGACGGACGGATCGTGGTCACGGGCTCGGTGGCATTCGACTACCTCATGACCTTTCCGGGCAGGTTCACCGAGCACCTGATCCCGGATCGGATGGCGCGCCTGTCCGTGTCGTTCCTGGTGGACGAGATGCGGCGGGTCCCCGGCGGCTGCGCCCCGAACATCGCGTACGCCCTGGCCATGCTCGGCGAGAAGCCGGCGTTGCTCGCCACGGCCGGCGTGGACGCGGCCGAGTACCGCGACCGCCTCGCGGCCGAGGGCATCGACGTCTCCGGGCTGCGGCTCGAGCCCGACCTCTTCACGGCGTCCTTCTTCGTCTCGACGGACCAGGATCAGAACCAGCTCGCGTCGTTCTACACGGGGGCCATGGCGCGCGCGCGACACCTGCCCCTCGAGACGCTCGATCCGGATTCCATCGCCTTCGTCGTGATTTCGCCGAACGATCCGCCGGCAATGGCCAGCCACGCCGCCTTCTGCCGGGAGCGCGGGATCCCGTTTCTCTACGATCCGAGCCAGCAGGTCACGCGCCTCTCCGGCGAGGAGATGGTCGAGGGGTTCCGCGGCGCGTCGATCCTGATCGTCAACGACTACGAGTCGGGCATCCTGATGACGAAGACGGGCCTGACGCGCGAGGAGCTCGAGCGGCGCGTCCCCGTGTTCATCGTGACGCACGGGCCCGACGGTTCCGCGATCCACGCGCCCCTCGGCGCCGGCGGACGGGTCGTCCACCACGTCCCCGCCGCGAAGGTGGAGCGGGAGGCCCTGGACCCGACGGGGGTCGGCGACTCCTACCGCGCGGGACTCCTGCGCGGCCTCCGGATCGGGGCGCCCCTGCCCGTCGCGGGCCGGATCGGCAGCGTCGCGGCGGTGTTCTGCCTCGAGAGCCAGGGGCCGCAGCCGCCCCGCTACAGCCCGGGGGAGTTCCTTGCCCGGTACGTCCGCAACTACGGCGAAACCCCCGAGCTGCAGCGCCTCTTCGCGTAGGGCCGGGCTCCGGGTTACAATTCCCCCTCTTCGAAAGAGGGCAGGTCCTTGAGCATGCGCGTTCCGCGCCGCGCCGCGGCGTCTTTTTCCCCGAGGCAGTTCGAGGGCAGCCTCGATGCCGCGGGTCTGCGTTTCGGCCTCGTCTGCGCCCGGTGGAATCCCACCGTGACGGACGCGATGCTCGCCGCCGCCCTCGACACGCTGCGGCGCCGTGGCGCCAGGGCGGCCGACGTGGGCGTCGTCCGCGTGCCGGGCGCCTTCGAGGTGGCCTCGGGCGCAAAGGCCCTTCTGGATTCCGGCCGGTACGATGCCGTCGTCGCGCTCGCGGCCATCGTGCGGGGCCAGACGACCCACCACGAGGTCCTGGGGCATGCCGTCGCGTCGGCCCTCGCCGGGCTGACGGTGAACGCGGGGATCCCGATCGGATTCGGGGTCCTGACGTGCGAGACGATGGAGCAGGCTCGCGAGCGCACCGACAAGGGCGTCGAGGCGGCGGAGGCGGCCATCGAGATGGCCAACCTCGGGCGCCGGCTGAGGAGACGCTAGTGGGCGCCCGGCGCAAGGCGCGGGAGCTGGCGCTCCAGATGCTCTACGAGCACGACATGTCCGGGACGGAGCCGCAGGAGATGTTCCGCCGCTCCGACGACCTCAAGGAGGCCCCGGAAGGAATCCAGGAGTTCACGCGGCGGCTGGTGTCGGGAACCCTCTCCCACCGCAACGATCTCGACGAGATCATCTCGAAGCAGGCCGACCACTGGAGGCTCGCGCGCATGCCGGTCGTGGACCGCAACATCCTCCGGCTGGCGCTCTTCGAGCTCCTCCACGAGCCGGACACGCCCCGGCCCGTCGTGATCGACGAGGCGCTCGAGATCGCCAAGCGATTCTCGACGCCCAAGTCGTCGCAGTTCATCAACGGCATCCTCGACGGGGTGCTCAAGGGCCGCCGGGCCGAGGCGCCTCCGGCGTGAGGACGGGCCGGGGCCGCGCCGCCGCCCTCGCCGCCCTCCTGGCCGCCGGGGCCGCCTTCGCCCCGGCCGACGAGCTCGCCGTGTACCGGGCCTCGGGGGCCGCGGCCGGGCTTTTCGATCAGTACGACAACGACGGCTATTCGCTCGGCGTGGCCCGGGAGGCCGACGGCAGCCTCGAGCTATCGGTGCGCGTGAGCGGAGCGCCGCTCGCGAGCCGGGCTCCGTTCCCGACCGGCTCGAAGCGCGAGGCGTCCCTGCCGGCCGCCCCGGAGAGGGACGCCTGGGCCCTCGCCCTCGCGGGAGACGCGACGACCGAGGCGCGGGCCGTGGAACGGATCCTCGCCGGGGTCGCGTCGTCGGTCCGCTACGATGCGGACCGCAGCCGCAAGCAGGATCCCGGCACGGTGTTCGCGTCCCGGCGCGCCCACTGCGTCGGCTTCGCCGAGCTCGCGGTGGACCTCCTGCGCCGCGCGGGAATCCCGTCCCGGACGGTGCAGGGGATCCTCCGGACGAAGCCCGGGTCCGAGGGCTACGACTCGCACATCGGCGGCGTCTACCACCGCTGGATCGAGATCTACTACGAGGACCTCGGCTTCGTGTTCTCGGACCCCTCGTCGTCGATCAACGGCGTGGATTCGCGATACATCCCCTTCGGAAGCCGTGCGCTCGAGCGCCCGCGGGGGCTGACGCTGGTCTCGGTCGAAACGTCGGGCCGCCTCGACTATCCGGTCCTCCGGCTTCCCGAGGCGACGCTGCGCGTGCGGCCGGCGGGGCGCTAGCTTCCGGTAAGATCTGCGCCCGATGGCCGAGAAGTACTCCCCGGGCGAGATCGAAGCGAAGTGGCAGCGGCGCTGGGCCGACGAGGGCGTGGCCCGCGTCGACACGGCCGTGCCCGGCAACGAGTTCTACATGCTCAACATGTATCCGTATCCCTCGGGCAGCCGCCTGCACGTGGGCCACGGACGCAATTACATCCTGGGCGACGCCCTCTACCGGCGCGAGCGGATGGCCGGGCGAAAGGCGCTCAACCCGATGGGGTGGGATGCCTTCGGCCTGCCCGCCGAGAACGCCGCGATCCAGAGCGGCGTCCCCCCGCGCGAGTACACGCTCGGCAACATCGCCCGGATGAAGGAGCAGCTCTACGCGCTGGGGTGCCTGTACGACTGGTCGAAGGAGCTCGCCTCGTGCGACCCCGCGTATTACCGCTGGAACCAGTGGCTCTTCCTGCGCATGTGGGAGCGGGGCCTGGCGTACCGGAAGACGGCGCCCGTCAACTGGTGTCCCGGCTGCCGGACCGTGCTGGCCAACGAGCAGGTCGTCGACGGCCGCTGCGAGCGCTCCGGCGATCCGGTCGCGATCCGCGACCTGACCCAGTGGTTCTTCCGCGTCACGGACTACGCCGAGCGGCTGCTCGAGGGGCTCGACCGCCTGCCGCACTGGTCGGACCGGGTCAAGACCATGCAGCGCAACTGGATCGGACGTTCCGAAGGGGCGGAAGTCCTGTTCCCGGTCGACGGGCTCGAGGAGCCGGTGCGGGTCTTCACGACCCGTCCCGACACTCTTTTCGGGGCGACGTTCCTCGCGCTCGCGCCCGAGCATCCCGCCGTGGCCCGCCTGGCCGAGCGCGCGGGCGATCGCGCCGCGATCGACGAATTCGTCGAGCGCGTCCGCCGGGAGTCGCGCCTCGAGCGCGAAGCCGAAGGCGGCGAGAAGAAGGGCCTGGCGACGGGGGCCTTCGCGGTCAACCCGGCGACGGGGGAGAAGATCCCCGTCTGGCTCGCGGACTTCGTCCTGCCCGAGTACGGGACGGGGGCGATCATGGGCGTGCCGGCGCACGACCAGCGCGACTTCGAGTTCGCGCGCAAGTACCGGCTCCCGGTGCGTCCGGTCTACCGGACGGACGACGTCGATCCCGACCCCGACACGTGGGCGGAGCCTCGGCCGCACGGGGGCGTGCTGTTCGGCTCGGGGAGCTGGGACGGCACTCCCAACGGTCCGGAAGCGATCCGCGTGGCCATCCGGTGGCTCGAGGAGCGGGGGCTCGGCAAGGGAAAGGTCGGCTATCGCCTCCGGGACTGGCTGATCTCGCGCCAGCGCTACTGGGGGACCCCGATCCCCGCCATCCATTGTCCGGGCTGCGGCGTCGTTCCGGTCCCGGACTCAGACCTGCCCGTCCTGCTGCCCGAGGACGTGGAATTTCGCGGCGTCGAGGGGAATCCCCTCGAGAAGTCGGAAGCGTTCGTCCGCGCGACCTGTCCGAAGTGCGGCGGCCCGGCGCGCCGCGAGACCGACACGATGGACACCTTCGTGGACTCGTCCTGGTACTACCTGCGCTTCCTGAACCCGCACGACGCCGAGAAGATGGTGGACACGGAACGGGTCCGGCGGTGGATGCCGGTCGACCAGTACATCGGCGGCATCGAGCACGCGATCCTTCACCTCCTGTACGCGCGCTTCATCTGCCGGGTCCTGAAGGACATGGGGCTCGTCCACCTCGAGGAGCCGTTCGAGCGGCTCTTCAACCAGGGCATGATCACGCGCCTCAACGCCGCCACCGGCAAGATCGAGAAGATGTCCAAGTCGCGCGGCAACACGGTGTCGCCGGACGAGCTCATCGAGCGGTTCGGCGCGGACACCGTCCGCCTCTACACGCTCTTCATCGGCCCGCCCGAGAAGGAATCGGAGTGGTCGGAGGAGGGTGTCGCCGGGGCCTACCGCTTCCTCAACCGGGTCCACGAGCTGTGCGCGCGGGCGACGGGCCTGTCGGGGGAGGAGGGTCCTGCGGACACGCCGCTGCGGCGCCTGACGCACCGCTCGATCGAGCGGGTGACCGAGGACGCCGCGCGCTTTCACTTTCACACGGCGGTGGCCGCCCTCATGGAGTTCCAGCGTGGCATCGTGGAGGCCCTCGACGAAGGGAGCGAGGCGCCCGGAGCGATCCGGTTCGCCGCGCGCACGCTGCTCCAGCTTCTGCACCCCGTCGCGCCGCATCTGACGGAGGAGTGGTGGCACCGGTTCGGCGAGAAGGGGTTCCTCCTCGAGTCGGCGTGGCCCTCGTTCGACCCGGCGCTCGCGACGCCCCTCGGCGTGACCCTCGTCGTCCAGGTCAACGGAAAGGTCCGGGGCAAGCTCGAGCTGCCGCGCGGGGCTTCGGAGTCGGACGCGATGACGCGCCTCGGCGCGGACGAGAAGATCCGCCCGTGGCTCGACGGCAAGGAGATCACCCGCACGGTGTTCGTTCCGGACCGGCTCCTCAACCTGGTCGTAAGGTGAGGGGCCGCCTTCCGGCCGCTGCCCTGCGCCTGGCCCTCCTGGCCGCCCTACTCGGCGCGGCCGGCTGCGGCTACGCCCTGGTGGGCAAGGGCTCGTCGCTGCCGGAGTCGATCAAGGTCGTGCAGTTCACGACCCTGGAGAATCGGACGCCGCAGGTCGAGCTCGAGCAGCGTTTCTCGGCGGCGATCAACCGCGAGCTCGTCTCGCGCGGCCGCTTCAAGGTGCAGTCGGGGCCCGAGGGAGCCAACGCCGAGCTGTCGGGGACCGTTCTGGCGTTCAACCTCTATCCGGTCGCCTTCGATTCGCAGGGAAGGGCGACGGACTACCAGGTCCAGGTGACGGCGCGCGTCTCGCTGAAGACCCTTCCCGACGAGAAGCCCCTGTGGGAGAACCCTGCCTTCACGTTCCGCGACAACTACCAGTTTTCCGCTACCGCCGCGTCCTACGCGGACCTGGTGAACGACGCCATCGACCGGGTCGCCGACCGGTTCGCGCAGAGCCTCGTGACGAGCCTGCTGGAGGGGTTTTAACCGTCGCCTCCGCTCCGCTCCGGCTCCCGCGGCGCGGGCCTGCCGTCGCTTCCGCTCGCTTCGCTCGCTCACGCTCCCGCGGCGCGGGCCTCCTCCCTCCCTTCGGTCGGGAGACTTCCCGCGCCGCGAGCGATAGGAAGAGACGGGCGTGACGAGCCACGATCTACCCCTTCTCCCTCCGGGAGAGGGCGGGGCTGAGGGGCGGTGACTTCGCCACCGTCTTCCTCCCTCTCCCTCCGGGACCCCGCCCACCAGAGGCAGACCCTCAGCAGTAGGGTGCGCCGTGCGGAGCACGGCGCTTTCGGGCCGGGGTGAGGGGCGCTGACGCGCCACCCAGCTCTTCACCACCGTGCTTCCCGCTCGCTCCCCGGAGGGGGAGAGGGAGATGGGAGGGAGGGGGGGCCGGGCGCCAGGGGCTCTTTGCGCCGCAAGTCGACGACGATCGCTGAAAACGCGAACCCCCTCCGCCCTGGAGGGGAGGAGGGGGCCGGGCGGGGGACCGCGTCTACTTCGCGGCGGCTTTCTTGGCGAGGCGCGACTTGTAGCGGGCCGCGGCGTTCCGGTGGATCACGCCCTTGGCGAGGGCACGGTCGATCTCGGAATGCGTCGCGGGCAGGGCCTCGGCCTTCTTCTTCGAGTCGGTCTGGCCGTACTTCTTGACGGCGGTGCGCAGGCGCGAAACGCGGGTGCGGTTGCGCGCCCGCTTCTTGGTCGCCTGGCGGTTTCGCTTTTCGGCGGACTTGATGTTGGCCATGAGGGTGCTGCTTTCTCCTGTCTTTCGAGCCGGGTCGGCCGGCCCGGCATTCTACTTCGCTTCGACGCCGAGCGACTTCAACTTCGCGCGGGCCAGGCGGGCTTCCTCGGAGGTGGGAAACTCGTGGATGACGTACTGGAGCTGGACGATCGCCTCGGCCTTCTGCCCCTGCTCGAGCAGGGCATAGCCCTTCTTGAGCAGGGCGGCGGCGGCCTTGTCGCTGGCGGGCCACTGTTTCAGGAGCTTCTCGAAGTCGGCGATGGCCTCGGTGTACTTCTTCTGGGCGTAATGCGATTCGCCGATCCAGTACTCGGCGTTGTCGGACAGGTCCGTCGAAGGAAAGCTGGCGAGGTAGTCCTCGAATCCCTGGATGGCGAGGGCGTATCGCCCCTTGGTGTAGTCCGCGTAGGCCGTGTCGTAGAGCTCGGCCGGCGAGGGGCCGCCCCCCGCGCGGGCGGGGGCGCCGGGGGCGGGCGCCGGCGCCGCGGCCTGGCCCGCGGCGGGCGTTGCGGCCGGAGCGCCGCTCGCCGCGTTGCGCAGCCGCAGGAGGTCGCCCTGCGTTTCGGCGATCTGTTGCGAGAGTTGGGAGAGCCGCCGGTTGGTGTCTTCGAGCTTGGCCTCGAGCTGCTCCATCTTGGTGGTCAGCTCGCCCAGGCGGACCGCGGTGTCGGCGTTCGACTTGAGGAGCTGCTGGGTCTGAGAGGCCACGTTCTGGTTGAGCTTCTCGACCTCTTCCTTGCTGGAGGACTTGCGCTCGAGCGTCTGGATCTGCTTCTGGATGTCGTTCATCTGGCGGTGCAGGGCGTCGATGTCGCTCGACGAGACACACGCGGCCCCCGCGAGGAGGGCCGCGAGGGAAAGGCCGAGGAGCGCCGGGCGCCGGAGAACCGACAAGCTACTTGGCCGTGATCACGAGGTGCGCGCGACGGTTCTTCTGCCAGCAGGTCTCGTTCGACTCGGTGCAGAAGGGGCGTTCCTTGCCGTAGGACACCGTGCGCAGGCGCGACGCGTCGATGCCGAGGGAGATCAGGTACTCCTTGGCGGCGTTGGCGCGGCGGTCGCCGAGCGCGAGGTTGTACGCGGCCGTGCCGCGCTCGTCGCAGTGGCCCTCGATGAGGACCTGGACCGAGGGGTGCTTCTTCAGCCACTGCGCGTCGGCGGCGAGAACCGTCCGCGCGTCCTCGCGCAGATCGGACTGGTCGTAATCGAAGAACGCGTCGGAGAGATACCCCTTCTTGTTCAGCGTCTCGATGTCCAGGACGCTGATGTCCACGACTTCGTCGGTCGGCGGCGCCGCCTTCGGCGGAGGAGCGACGGGGGTCTCCGCGGGAGGCTTGGCGGCCGTCACGGGAGGCCGCGCGTCCTGGGCGGTCGTCGGCGGCTTCTTCTTGCAGGCGGCTGCAAACGGCAGTACCAGGAGACCCAGCAGCGCCGTGAGGGTGAGTGTCGTGACTCGTCTTTTCATTCCAAACTCCTTGGCCCGTGGGGCGGGCAAAAAACCGGAGCGGTGTACCCGAAACTCAATATAGCAAAGACCTTGCGAAAACCCCAGTCCCTCGGCGCGAAACGCCTCAGGGAACCCAGAACGGCTGGAGGTGGTTGCCGCCCTGCGTGAGCTGTCTCTTGTTCTGTCCGTTCGCATCGACGGTGTAAATCTGCGTCGAGCCGTTGCGCCGCGACGAGTAGACGATCTTCTGTCCATCGGGGGACCACGTCGGATGCCCGTTGGAGCCTTCGCTGGTGACCTGGATCGTCTGGCCCGACGTCATGTCCATGACGCAGATGTTGAAGTCTCCCTCGTTGCGGCACGCGAACGCGATCTTCGAGCCGTCGGGGGACCATGAGCCTTCGTCGTTCCAGTTGCCCGCGAACGTGACGCGGCGGGACCCGGTGCCTTCGGCGTCCATCACGTAGATCTGGGGCGTCCCCGTCAGGTCGGAGGTGTACAGGATCTGGCGGCCTGTGGGCGACCACGCCGGCGACGCCTCGAGGGCGCGGCTGGTCGTGAGGCGGTGCGCCGACACGCCGCCGATGGCCATGACGTAGATGTCGGTGTTGCCCTTGGCGGATCCGGCGAACGCGATCTGGCTGCCGTCCGCCGAGATCGAGGGCGACGCGTTGAGCTCGACGCCCGTCGACAGCTCGCGCTTGTCGCCGCCGTCGAGCCCCATCGTCCAGATCTGCGGAAAGAGCCGCACGTACGAGGTGTACGCGACGCGTCCTCCGCCGGCGGAGGGGGAGATCGAGATCGCCTTGTGCGAGGTCAGCTGCCGGACGTTGCGGCCGTCGAAATCCATCGCCGCGATCTCCTTCGCGGATCCCTGCTCGGTGACGCAAAGGATGGTGGAGAGGAAGAGGCCGGGTTTTCCCGTGAAGTACTTGACGAGGTCGTTGGCGAGGGTGTGCGCGATCCGGTCCACGTAGGTGGCGCCGCCGGAGTACTTGCGGCCGAGGATCAGCTTGCGGGACTTCAGGTCCCAGATCCGGGCCTCGACCGACACCCGGTCCCCGGAGACCTCGCCGCGGGAGTCCACGAGGACCTCGGCTCCCGTGCCGAGCCAGCGGTCGGCGGCTTCGGGCGTCGTCGGGTCGCGGAAGCCGCTCGGGTAGTGGTCCGGATCCGTGACGGAAAAGGCGCCGGCGTACTCGAGGTCGGACCGCAGGGTCGCCGTGAACGGGTCCACGACCTTGGCCTGGAGGGCCGCGGTGCCGGGAGCCGAGAGCGGGGGCACGGCCACGGCGAGGCGGCGCTCGCCTCCGCCCTTGATCACGATCTGGATGTCGTCGGCCGGCGCCGGGGTGGGCGCGGGGGTCTGCTGCGCGGCGGCCGTTCCGCAGGCCAGGGCGAAGCCGGCCGCGGCGGCGGCGAAGAGTCGGCGCATCGGGTTCCTCCGGATTCTCATTCGAAGACGACCTGGATACCGAGGTGAGGGCCGCCGTATTCGGGGGGCAGCGGCGGCAGGGGAGACGAGGCGATGACGGCGCGCAGGGCGGCGCGGTCCACGAAGGGAAGCCCGCTCGACGTCACGACGCGGGGGTCCGTGATGGTCCCGTCGCGCTGGATCTCGAAGTGGACGACGGGGCTCGTCTGGACCGTCTGCGCCGGCTTGAACCAGTTCATGCTGATGATGGTGACGAGCCGCTCGATGTAGACGGGGTACTTGAAGTCCGCCTGGTCGAGCTTGAGGCTGCCGATCCCGGCCGCGCCTCCGGCTCCCGGCGCCCCCGCGCCCGAGGCGCCCGGGGAGGAGTCCTCGTCCTGGGACGGGAGGCTGACGGCGGGCGCCGAGGCCTTGCCGGGCCTCGAGACGGGCGGGGGCGTGGGCTTCTTCTTGTCCTCTTTGGCGGGAAGCAGCAGCGCCTTCTTGGAGGGTTTCGGGACCTCCTCGACGGGCTTCTCGATCTTCGGCTTCGGAGCCGCGGCCGGGGGAGCGGGCTCGGGGGCCTGCACCGGAGCGGCGGTGTGCAGCGAGCCGGCCGAGAGGAGCCGAACCGCCACGGCGCGGGGCGGCGCGTAGCGCACCGGCCGGGCAATGGCGGAGGCGAGCACCGCGACGAGGACGGTGGCATGCAGGAGAAAGGCGAGGAGGGTCGCCGGCCCCCAGGGGAGACGGTCCTCCTGACGCTCCGCGAGGATGTTGCCGACGGTGTCGATAGGCGGTTTGCGGTCAGTGCTCGGCCGTCAGCTCCGAGAAGGCCCCTCGTCGCGGCCCGGCTGCGAGCTGACAGCGGAGGGCGGAACGCTCCTCCGTCATTTTGGCTTCTGACTCCCGGACGTGTCGGTGATCATTCCCAGGCTCTCGATCCCCATCCGATTCAGGAGGTCGAGCGTCTCGATGACGGTTCCGTAGGAGAGGCTGCGGTCGGCCTTGAGGAGGACCGCCTTCTCCCGCCGCCCCCGCAGGATGGCGCGGAGGCGGTCCCGGAGCAGGCCGCGCGCCACCGGGGTCTCGTTGATGTAGTAGAGCCCGTCGCGCGAGATGGACAGGACGATGGGGTCCTCGAGGGTCGAACGCAGGTTGGTCGTGGCCGTCTTCGGCAACGCCACGGAGATCCCCTGGTGCAGCATCGGCGCCGTCACCATGAAGATGATCAGCAGGACGAGCATGACGTCCACCAGCGGCGTGACGTTGATGTCCGCCAGGTGATCGAAGGGGTCGCTCGACTGCCGCTGGAAGGCCACCTAGGTGAAGTTCCGTTCCGCCAGGTTGATGAACTCGAGAGAGAAGTCTTCCATTCCGGCGCGCTGCTCGCGCACCTTCCCCATGAAGTAGTTGTAGAAGATCATCGCCGGGATGGCGGCCGCGAGCCCGGCAGCCGTGTTCACGAGGGCCTCGGAGATGCCCGGGGCGACCGCCGCGATGGACGTGGATCCCGTCTGGCCGATCGCCCGGAAGGACCCCATGATGCCCCACACGGTTCCGAAGAGGCCGATGAACGGGCAGGCCGATGCCGTCGTGGCGAGGAACGTCATGGAGCGCGTCAGACGCGACATCTCCACGCCGATCGCCCGCTCGAGGGCGCGCTCGATCCCCGAGATGTTCTTGATGAGGAGCTTGCCCTGCGAGCCTCCGGCCGTGGTCGGCGCGTCGTCGGCGCGGATCGCCTTGACCTGGGCGTCGAGCTCGGCGTAGCCCGCCTTGAAGAGCGTCGTGAGGGGGGTGTCCGAGAGCTCGCCGGCGAAGGTGTTCACCTCCGAGAAGCGCTTGGACTTGCGGAAGAACGCCACGAACTTCTCGGACTGCCGGGACACCCGGCGCAGGCGGATGAACTTGGCGAAGATGATGACCCACGAGACGAAGGAGAAGAAGAGGAGGATCCCGAGGATCACCCGGGCCGTGACGCCCGTCTCGGAGAAGAACGAAAGGATGGAGGGTTGTCCCGGGAGGTTTTCGGAGGTGACGGGTTGAAAGACGGTCGCCAACATCGGTTTCGACCGTAACATAGGCCTCGAAGAGGGTCAAAGGGAATGGAGCATCTCGTTCGAGGCGTTGTGGCCCCCGTGAGGAGAATCCTGCGCTCGCTGGCGCTGACGGGCGTCCTCGCCGCCGCCGCGGCGCCGGCCTTTGCGCATCCCACCGACATCCTGCCGGCCGAGGCCCTCGCTCCGGGAATGAAGGGCTACGGGTTCTCCGATCTCGGCGACGGAAAGGGCGTCCAGCGCTTCGAGGTCGAGATCGTCGGGCTCCTCAAGAGCTACGCGCCCAGGCAGGACCTGATCCTCGCGCGGGTGGCGGGGCCGTTCCTCGAAAAGACCGGGATCATCGCCGGGATGAGCGGCAGCCCGATCTACGTGGACGGCCGGCTCATCGGCGCCCTCGCGTACGGCTGGCCGTTCTCGCGCGAGGCGATCTGCGGCATCACGCCGATCCAGAGCATGCTCGACATCCGCAAGGCTCCCGCCGCCCCGCCGGTTCCGATCGGGGGAGCGGCGACCCGCGCCGCCGCCTTCGTCTCGGCCTTCCGGGACCGGTCGTTCGCCGGGCCGCTGGAGGCGCTTCTGGCGCCGCTCAAAGGGGATCCGTCCTCGTCCGGCCCCTCCCCGCTGCCGCTTCCGGTGTCGCTGTCGGGTTCGATCGCTCCCGGGCGCCTCTTCGGACAGGTGGCCGACGCCGCCGGCTGGATGGTGACGCCCTCGGGCGCCTCCGCGGCGGCCGGAGCCGCTGGCGCGGCGCCGCGCGAGGCGTCGCGGCTCGAGCCCGGGTCGGCGGTGGCCGCCGTGCTTCTGTCCGGCGACATGGTCCTGTCGGCGACGGGGACGGTGACGTGGGTCGAGGGAAACTCCCTGCTCGCGTTCGGCCACCCGTTCCTGTCGATGGGCCCGGTCGACATGCCGATGGCCCGCGCCGACGTGCTCACCGTGCTGCCGTCGCTCTATCGCTCGTTCAAGTTCGCGACGACGGGGGCGGTGCTCGGTTCGATCTCGCAGGACCGCTCGACGGGCATCCTCGGCAACTTCGGCCCGGAGCCGACGATGGTGCCGGTCACGATCAAGATGAGCTCGGAAGACCTGCCGACGCAGACCTTTCACTTCGAGGTCGTCCACAACTCGATGCTGACGCCGATCCTGCTGGCGGTCGCGATCGACAACGTTCTGACGACCCTCGAGAAGCGGGCCGGGGAACGGACGATCGTGTGGAAGTCGGCGATCCAGACGTCGGATCGAACGGTGCGGTGGAATTCGGTGTTCTCGGGTCTGAGCGCCAAGGACGACGCGGTCGCCTCGCTGGCCCTGCTGACGAATTTCCTCATGGCCAACGAGTTCCGCGATCTCGCGATCCGCGGCGTGGAGGTCGAGATCGCCCACTCGGACCGGCTGCAGAGCGCGCGGGTGATCCACGTCGAGGCGCAGAAGGAGCGGGTCCATCCCGGCGACACCGTGCCCGTGTGGGTCGACCTCGAGGACTTCCGCGGCGGGCCCCGCAGGGTCGTCCTGACGGCGAAGGTGCCGGTCGACGCTCCGGCCGGGCCCATGACGGTGTTCGTCGGAGACGGCAACGCCGCGACGGCCTACGACCTCTCGCTCTTCCCGCCCGATCCCCATTCGCTCGAGCAGGTCCTCGACTTTCTGGGCCGCGTGAGGCCCTCGAACACCCTCAACCTGATGACCTATCGTCCGGCGCCCGGCGCGCTCGTCAACGGCGAGGCGCTGTCCGGGCTTCCGCCGAGCCGGGTCGCGATCCTGCACGATCGGGGACCCGGCGACGGGACGCCCGATCTCGGATACCTGCGGCTGCAGTCCGAGTCCGTCGAGCAGCCCGTGCCGGTGGTCGGTTCGGCGCGCCTGACGCTGGAAGTTCTGCCGAGGACCTGGTGACGTCGCGCCTCCGGGCCCTGGCCGCGCCGGCCCTCCTGGCGGCGCTCGCGACGGGCGCGCTCCGTGCCGCGTCGGTCAAGATCTGGGTGTGCGACACGGCCGCCGACTTCTCGGCGGGCGAGGCGCGCGGCGTTTCGGTGGCGTCCAACGGGAGCCTGCTCCTCGGCCGGTCGCTGACCAAGGTCGAGGGCGTCTCGGAGCCCGTCCTGTTCGCCGCCGCGGCCGGGAAGAACGGCGACCTCTTCGTCGCCACGGGCGATTCGGGCAAGATCCTCCGCGTCACCGAATCCGGCAAGGAGTCGACGGAGGTCCGTCTCGACGAGCCCGAGATCACGGCCCTGGCCGTCGGCCCGGACGGCGCCCTCTACGCGGGCGCCTCGCCCGGCGGAAAGGTCTACCGGATCGCGGGCGGCAAGGCCGCCCTCTACGACGAGACGAAGGCGCAGTACGTCTGGGCGCTCGCCTTCGACGGACCGACGCTCTACGTGGGCACGGGACTGCCGGGCGAAATCCGCCGCGTGACCGCCGCCGGGAAGGGCGAGCGCGTGCACGCCACCACGGACGCGCACGTGCGCACTCTCTACGTGGACGCGCAGGGCCGGCTTTGGGCCGGGACCTCGGGCTCGGGCCTGCTGCTGCGCATGGACCGCGGGGGGCGGGTCACGACGGTCTACGATTCCGCGAAGGCGGAGGCGACCGCCATCGCGGGGGATCGCGCCGGGCGCGTGTGGGCGGCGTTCGCGTCGGGCGATTCCGCGACGCCGTCGGGGGGCGAGCCGATCTCGCTTCCGGCCCCGCTGTCCGGGGGGAAGGCGCCCAAGGCCGGCGCTCCGGGCGACGACGAGGAGAAGGGCAAGGCCGAGGTCTCGGTTTCGGTCTCGACGCCGCGCCTGGCGCCCGGCCGGGGCGCTCCCCGCGGCGGATATACCTCCGAGGTCGTTCTGTTCGACGGCGCGGATCTGCCGCGGACGGTCTGGACGAGCTCGGACGAGATCGTCTTCGACCTCGCGAAGGACCCGGTCGGCAGCGGCGTCCTCGCCGGGACGGGCCCGAAAGGAAAGCTCTACGCGATCGCTCCGGAGGCATGGTCCCTGACGCGCACCTTCGACGAGAAACAGCTGACCATCCTGGCCGGGGCCGACGTCGGGACCAACGGTCCGACCGCGCTCTATCGGACGGCCGGCGGGCCGGCGACCGGGGAGTACGTCTCGGCCGTCAAGGACACCGGACGGACGAGCCGGTTCGGAGCCTTTCGCTGGGAAGGGACGCAGCCGGCCGGCAGCCGGCTCGAGTTCGCCTTCCGGTCGGGGGAGTCCTCGATCCCGGACGCGACGTGGAGCGCCTGGTCCGCGTGGGAGACCGCGCCGTCGTCGCTCGAGATCCGAGCCCCGGAGGGCCGCTACCTCCAGTGGAAGGTGAAGATGTCGGGCCACGAGGGCGCCTCTCCGACCGTGCGCCGCGTCGAGGCGGCGTACCGCAACCGGAACGCGACGCCGGTCGTCGAGAGCTTCGCGGCGCTCGAGCCGGCGGAGGTCCTCGCGCGGTCCGGCTCGGGCGGCTCCAACGTCTTCGAGGCGTCCACGCCGGACGAAAAGGGGATCTTCACCGGCCTCGAGGACACCCGGTCGGAGGGAGCGCCCCGCAAGCTCTACCGGAAGGCCTACCGGACGCTGCAGTGGAAGGCGTCCGACCCCGACGGGGACACGCTCGTCTACGAGGTCGAGTTCCGGCCCCTGGCCGGCGGCAAGTGGATCCTGCTTCGGAAGGACCTGCGGGAAACGTTCTACTCGTTCGACTCGTCCTCTCTGCCCGACGGGGAGTACGTCTTCCGGGTGACCGCGTCCGACGCCGAGTCGAACCCCGGCGATGCGCGGACCGGGACCCGCGAGTCCTCCGCGGTGCGGATCGACAACACGCCGCCCGTCCTCCGCGAGCTGTCGCGCTCGGCCGGCCTCCTGGAGGTCGAAGCGGTGGACGCGGCCTCGCCGATCCTCGAGGCGGAATACAGCGTCGACGCGAAGAAGTGGACCCGGGTCGAGCCCAGGGACGGCCTGTCCGATTCGCCCCGCGAGGCATACGCGATCCGCGTGCCCGCGGAATCCCGGGGAGGGTACCTGCTCGTTCGCGTGACCGATTCCGCCCGGAACGTCGCGGTGGCCTCGTTCGTCGCGCCCTGACGGGGGAGCGGGGTTCCGCGTCATAATCCCCGGGACATGAAGCGCGCGGCGTGGGCGGCGTCCCTGGGGCTCCTCGTCCTCGGCGCCGCCTGTCGGGCGCGCCCGGAGGCGACGGCCGCGGCCGTCTCCCGCGCCGCCACCCCCGCCGCCGCGCCCACCGAGCCCCCCGCGCCCCAGCTCGGATTCATGGACGAGTCGCGCGGCGCGACCCCGGTGGACGGCGGGGTCCTGCAGCGGCGCCTCACCGGCGAGCCGACGACGCTGAACGCCGTGCTCCAATCGAGCGCGCCCGAGGCCCAGGTCCTCCAGTACGTGCAGCGCAACCTGTTCGACTTCGACGCCAACCTGCGGCTCGTGCCCGGCCTGGCCGAGGGGCTGGAGGCCTCGCCCGACGGCCTCGTCTACACGATCACCCTGCGGGCCGACGCGGCGTGGGAGGACGGAAGGCCCGTCACGGCGCACGACGCGGTCTTCACGATCCGCAAGATCGTGGACCCGAAGGTCCCCGCGCCGGTCTTCAAGCCGGTCTTCGAGGAGCTCGCCGACGTCGAGGCGCTCGACGAACGGCGATTCCGGCTCCGCTTCACGAAACCGTACGCCTTCCGCCCGATGGCCTTCGTCCTGCCCCTCCTTCCGGCGCACCGCTTCGAGAAGCAGCCCTTCCTCAAGGCGCGCGACAACCGCGCCCCGCTGTCCGACGGCCCGTACCGGGTCGTGTCGTGGAAGACGCAGGAGTCGATCGAGCTCGAGCGCAACACCGCCTATGCGGGGCCGCGGGGACACTTCGACCGGATCGTGTTCCGGATCGTGCCCGACAACACGACGGCCTACCGACTGCTCCTCGAGGGCGGCCTGGACGAGGACCAGATCGACGCGGCGCTCAAGCAGAAGGCCGCGTCCGACCCGGCCTTCGCGTCGTGCTGCCGGTTGATCGAGTTCTACAACCTCGACTACAACTACATCGTCCTCAACAACCGGTCGCCCCTCTTCGCCGACGCCCGGGTGCGGCGGGCGATGACCATGCTGCTCGACCGGGCGGCGATCGTGCGCTCGCTCTACCGCGGGTCGGCACGCATCATTTCCGGCCCCTGGGCTCCCGACTCCCCGGCGTACGACGCCACGGTCTCTCCGCTGCCGTTCGACCCGGCCGGCGCGGCGCGCCTGCTCGACGAGGCCGGCTGGCGGGCGCCCGCCCCCGGGGGACCGCGGGAGCGGGAGGGACGGCGGTTCGAGTTCGACCTCCTGGTCTCGGCCGGATCGGAGATCGGCCGGCAGATCGACGAGATGCTCGCGTCCGAGCTCGCGCGCGTGGGAGTGATCGCGCGGGTGCGCACGATGGAATGGGCCGCGTTCGTCGAGCGGGTCGACGGCGGCGAGTTCGAGGCGGCGTCGCTCGCCTGGTCGGCGGTGGACCCGAACCCGGATCCGTACTTCTACTGGCATTCCTCGCAGTGCGCGCCGAAAGGCATCAACGACGGCTGTTTCGCCGATGCCGAGGCCGACCGGCGGATGACGGAGGCACGCCAGGAGATGGACCCGGCGCGGCGCCTCGCGCTCCTCCGGGGCCTGCACCGGCTCCTGCGCGACGAGGCGCCCGCGATCTTCGTCGTCAACGCGACACAGAAGTACGGCTTCCGCAAGCAGGTCCGCGGGCTCGCGACCTCGCCCCTCGGCCTCTACGGAATCTGGCCCGGCCCGCTCGCCTGGTGGGCCGCGCCGCCGGCGGAGGCCGCCCGTTGATCGGGTACGTGGGGCGCCGGCTGCTCCTGGCGGTCCCGACGCTCTTCGGCATTGCGGTGATCGTGTTCCTGCTGCTGCACCTGGCTCCGGGCTCTCCCGGCGCGGGAGGCGCGGACTCGTCGCGCCGGATGAGCGGGAAGGCCGCCGAGGAGATGCGCCGCCTCTACGGGCTCGACCGCCCCCTGCCCGAACAGTTCGCGCGGTGGATGGGGAGGGTCGTGCGCCTGGATCTCGGAGAGTCCTTCGTGGACCACCGCCCGGTCTCGGATCGCATCCGCGAGGCGTTGCCCCACACGCTGGCCCTGAACGGGCTGGCGCTCTTCTTCGCCCTCGCGCTGGCCATCCCGCTGGGGGTCGTGGCGGGCAGCCGCCCCGAGCACGCGTTCGACCGGATCTCGAGCGCCGCGCTCTTCGCCCTGTACGCGCTGCCCACGTTCTGGGCGGCCCTCCTGCTCCAGACCCTCTTCGCGGTCGAGCTGCGGTGGCTCCCGCTCTTCGGCACGGCCTCGGACGGGGCGCCGGAGGGGCTCGCCGGCCTCCCGGACCGGCTCGCCCACCTGGCCCTGCCGGTGACCTGCCTGACCTACGGCACGCTCGCCTTCGTCGCGCGCCTCGTGCGTTCGGGCGTCGCGGAGGCCCGCGCGAGCGACTACGTGCTCGCCGCGCGCGCCCGGGGGGCGTCGCGGAGACAGGCGATCTGGCGCCACGCGTTTCCGAACGCGCTGCTTCCGGTGCTGACGATGATCGGGCTGCTCCTGCCGGCTCTCCTGTCGGGCAGCGTCATCGTGGAGAAGATCTTCGCGTGGCCCGGTCTCGGCCGGCTCTACTTCGACTCGATCCTCGCGCGCGACTACCCGGTCATCCTCGCCCTGTCGCTCCTCTCGGCCGTGGCCACCCTCGCGGCCACGCTCGCCGCCGACATCGCCCTCGCGGCCGCGGATCCCCGCGTGCGGGACGGGGCGGCGGGGTAGGGCGTGCGCATTCGCCTCTTCGCCGCGCGCCTCCCTCCGAGCGGACGCGTGGCGGCCGCCGTCGTGGTCGGCCTGTGGCTGGTCGCCGCCTGCTCGCCGCTGTTCGCGGCGCGGGCGCGCACGATCCAGCTGGCGGAGCGGCTCGAGGCCCCGTCCGCGGCGCATCCGTTCGGGACGGACGACCTCGGGCGCGACCTGCTCGCCCGGGTCGTGGCGGCGACGCCGATCTCCCTGGCGATCGGGCTCGTGGCCGCGGGCGTCTCGCTCGGAATCGGGTTCGCCGTCGGGGCCACCGCGGGCTACTTCGGCGGAGCCGTGGACCTGGCCCTGTCGCGGCTCATCGAGGTGATGCTCTGCTTCCCGGTGCTGTTCCTGCTGCTCGCGCTGGCGGCGTTCCTGCCGCCGTCTCCGGCGACGGTCATCGCGGCCATCGGGTTCACGACCTGGGCCGGCGACGCGCGCTACGCCCGCGCCGAGATCCTGAAGATCCGCGAGCTCGATTACGCGCGCGCCGCGCGCGCGATGGGCGCCTCGACGCCGCGGATCCTCGCGCGCCACCTGCTCCCCAACGCCCTGCCGCCGCTGATCGTCTCGGCCGCGTTCGGCGTCGGCTGGGCGATCCTCGCCGAGGCGTCGCTGTCGTTTCTGGGAGTGGGGCTGCCCGCGCCGGCGGTGTCCTGGGGAGGCATCCTCGCCTCGGCCCCGGGCTTCATCGAGGAGGCGTGGTGGATCGCGCTCTTCCCGGGCGTGGCGCTCTTCCTCACGGTGGCCGCCTATAATCTGCTGGCCGAAGGGCTTCGCGCGGTGACGACGGAAGGCGGGAGGAGCGCATGACGGAACGCATCGCCGTCTACCCCGGTTCCTTTGACCCTCTGACGAACGGACATCTCGACATCCTCGCGCGGGCCCGGCGGCTGGCGGACCGCGTCATCGTCGCCATCCTCGAGCAGGACCAGAAGGTCCCGCTCTTCTCGGTCGAGGAGAGGACCGGGATGATCCGGGACATCGTCGGAGGCGACCCCTCGGTGGCGGTCGCGTCCTTTTCCGGGCTCCTCGTGGATTTCGCGACGCGGTCGGGCGCCACGATCCTGGTGCGAGGGCTGCGCGCGGTCTCCGACTACGAGTACGAGCTGCAGATGGCGCTGATGAACCGGCGCCTCGCCCCCTCGATCGAGACGGTCTTCCTGATGGCCAAGGAGGAGTACTCGTACGTCTCGAGCCGGCTCGTGAAGGAGCTGGCGCGCCTGGGCGGCGACGTGACGGGCCTGGTTCCCAACTCGGTCCGGCAGCGGCTGGCCGACCGGTTCTGAACGTGCGGGCCGTCGCGACCGACCTGCGGGTCCGCTACTCGGAGACCGACCAGATGGGGATCGTGTACCACGCGCACTACCTCGTCTGGTTCGAGATCGGGAGGACCGAGTGGTGCCGCGCGGCCGGAATTCCGTACGCCGAGATGGAGCGGTCGGGTCTTTTCATCCCGGTGACCCGCGCCGAGTGCGCGTTCCGCCGCCGATCGAGCTACGACGATCCGATCCGGGTCCTCACGCGGATGACGGAGCTCGGGAGCCGGGGCTGCACCTTCGCCTACGAGGTCGTGAACCCCGCGGGCGACCTGCTCGCCGACGGGCAGACGCGCCACGTCTTCACCGACCCGCAGGGACGGCCCGCGCGCGGTTCCCGGGAGGTCATCGGCACGCTCGAGCGTTTCCGCGCCGGCGACCGCGCGGGGGAGGCCGTCCGTTGATCGAACGCCTGTGGCACGGGGCCGTCCCGCGCTCGAAGGCGGACGCGTACGCGCGCTATCTCGAAGAGACCGGGATCCCCGACTACCGGGCGACCCCGGGCAATCGCGGGGTCCACCTCCTGCGGCGCACGGAGGACGAGGTCGCGCACTTCCTGCTCGTGACGTTCTGGGACGACGAGGCCGCGATCCGCGCGTTCGCCGGCGACGACATCGAGCGCGCCCGCTACTACCCCGAGGACGAGGCGTTCCTCCTCGAGCTCGAGCCGACCGTGACGCACTACGAGGTGCTCGCGCAGCCCTGAGGGCGGCCGCGCGGCTTGCCGGTGTCCGCCAATCGCGATAGAACGCGGTCCAGACAGCTCCGAAGAACGACAGGGAAGGAGGACTCATGTCTCTCGGCAAGAGGACTGCGGCGGAGTTTCTCGGCACGTTCTGGCTGGTCCTGGGCGGGTGCGGCAGCGCGGTCCTGGCCGCGGCGTTTCCGGCGCTCGGGATCGGGTTCACCGGGGTCGCCCTGGCGTTCGGGCTCACGCTCCTGACCATGGCCTTCGCGATCGGCCCCATCTCCGGGTGCCACATCAACCCCGCCGTGACGGTGGGCCTCGTGGTGGGCAGGCGATTCCCGGCGTCGGAGCTGGTTCCGTACGTGGTGGCGCAGGTGCTCGGAGGGATCGCGGGAGCGGGGGTCCTGTACCTGATCGCGAGCGGGAAGCCGGGCTTCGAGATCGGCCGCTTCGCGGCCAACGGATACGGCGAGCACTCTCCCGCCGGCTATTCCATCCAGGCGGCGGCGGTGTGCGAGGTCGTCATGACCTTCGTGTTCCTGTTCGTCATTCTCGGGGCGACCTCCAAGCGCGCCGCCGCGGGGTTCGCGCCCATCCCCATCGGCCTCGCCCTGACGCTGGTCCACCTGATCAGCATTCCGGTGACGGCGACGTCGGTCAACCCGGCGCGCTCCACGGGGCCCGCGATCTTCGTGGGCGGATGGGCGATCGAACAGCTCTGGTTCTTCTGGGTGGTTCCGATCGTCGGAGCCGCTCTCGCCGGGGTCGTGTACCGGACGATGTTCGGCGCTGAGGACGTCCGGGCGTGAAGGTCTTCGTCACCGGCGCGGGGGGATGCCTGGGGTCGAGCGCGGCGGCGGCCTTCCGTCGCGCGGGGCACGAGGTGTGGGGCCTGGTGCGAAGCGCCGGCCAGGCCCGGGCCCTCGCGCGCGAGGAAGTCCACCCCGTCCCCGGCGACCTGGAGAAGCCGGAGACCTTCCTGCCGCGCGTCGAGGCCTGCTCGGTCCTGGTCCACGCGGCGGCCGCCTACGGTCCCGACGCCTACGCGTTCGACCGGCGCGTCCTGGAGACGCTGCTGGGCGCCGCGGGGCGCGGCCCGGGGCCGAAGACCGTGCTCTACACCAGCGGCACCTGGGTCTACGGCAGCACGGGCGGCCGCCTCGTCGACGAGACGGCGGAGCTGCGCCCTCCCACCCACGTCGCCGAGCGGCGCCGCAGCGAGGAGCTCGTGTTGAACGCGGCCGGCGTGCGCGGCCTCGTCCTCCGGCCGGGGTGCGTCTACGGCCGGCAGGGGAGCCTCACGGCCCTCTGGTTCGAGGCCGCCGCGAAGAAGACCGCTCCGAGCGTCGTGGGCGATGGGAGCAGCCGGTGGGCCGTCATCCACCTCGACGACCTCGGCGACGCGTACGTCCGCGCGGCGGAGAGCGGCCTGTCCGGCGAGGTCTTCAACCTCTCCGACCGCTCGCGCTCCACGTTGCTGGAGATGGCGAGCGCCGCCGCCCGGGCCGCCGGCTACGACGGCCCGGTTTCGACCGTTCCCGTCGCCGAGGCCGCGAAGACGCTCGGCACGCTCGCCGAGTGCCTCGCGCTCGACCAGCACGTGGACGCGCGCAAGGCCGTCCGCCTGCTCGGCTGGCAACCCCGGCACGGCGGCTTTGCGGACGAAGCGGCGGAATGCTACGAGGCATGGAAGGCGTCGCGGCCCTGACCGCGGCGTGTCAGGGTCGGGAGCGCCCGAACCCGTAGCGCGCGATCGTCCACAGGATCTTGCATCCCGCGCGCACGGTGCCGGAGAGGGTCCCGGAGATCTTCGAGACGCCCACCCGCCGCCGGTAACGAACCGGGACCTCGGCGATCCGCAGGCCATTCCGGACGGCCTTGACCTGCATCTCGCAGGTCCATCCGAAACCCGTGTCCTCCATTCCGAGCCGCCGGTACGCCTCCCACCGGATGGCGCGGAAGGGGCCGAGGTCGGTGTAGCGCCGGCCAGAGAGAGCCCGAATCAGGAGGCAGGCGAGCGCGTTGCCGGCCCGGGCCTGGGGCAGGAGGGCGCCGGGCTCGCTCCGGCCGAGCGTCCGGGAGCCGATCACGAGGTCGGCGCCGGCCTCGATCGCCGCCACGAGAGCGGGCATTTCCTCCGGGTGGTCGGAGAAGTCCCCGTCGAGAAAGACGAGGATGTCCGGGGGCGAGGCTTCGAGCGCCCGCACGCCCGCGAGGCAGGCGCTCCCGTAGCCCCGCCGGGGCTCGCGGACGAGCGCGACGGGGAGGCCTCGCGCGACGCCGTCCGTGCCGTCGGTCGACCCGTTGTCCACGACGACGATCCGCTCGGCCACGCCCGGCGGGATCGCGCCGACGACGAGGGGCAGCGAGGCGCGCTCGTTGAAGACCGGGATCACGACGGCCACGCGGGGCCCGCGCGGGGCGCCGGTCACGGGACGGGTCGCGCCGGCAGCCGGACCCGCACGAGCGTCACGGCCAGGCCGGCGAAGATGAAGAGGGCGGCGAGGACGGTCTTGGGCGTCAGGGCCTCGCCGAGGATCGCGACGGCGAGGACCGTGGAGATGACCGGCTGCAGGAAGACGTAGAACGCGACGCGCGACGCCGCGGTGCGGGCGAGCGCCCAGGAGTTGAGGAGGTACGGGATCACGGTGCAGAGCAGGATGACGCCCGCGAGGCACCACCAGGCCGTCGCGGGGACCGTCGAGGGCCGGAAGCGGAGCAGCTCCGGCAGGGCGAGCAGCGCGATCAGGACCGCGCCGTAGAGAAAGACGGCCGCGGTGAACGTGACGACGCGGTAGTGGGCCAGGACCGGCCGGGACAGGACCAGGTAGAGCGAGTAGGACGTGCAGTTGGCGAGCAGGAGGAGGTCTCCGCGAACCGAGGCGCTCGACCAGTCGAAGCCCTGCGCGTTCAGGAGGGCGAGGGCTCCGGCCCCGGCGAGCAGGATCCCGAGGGCGGGGCGGACCGTCAGGCGTTCTCGGCCGAGGAGCACGGCGGCGCCGAGCGTGAAGACCGGGATGGTCGCCGTCAGGATCGTCGTGTTGATCGCGGTCGTCAGGAAGAGCCCGAGGATGAAGAGAACCTGGTTGAAGGAGACCCCGAGGAGCCCGTAGAGGAAGATCCTCGGGCGATCCTGGGGGCGGATCGGCTCGGCCCCGTGGGCACGGCGGATCGCCTCGAGGAGAACGGCCGCGGCTCCGACCCGGAACGCCGCGAAGAGCAGCGGCGGGATGGCGCCGAGCGCCAGTTTTCCGAGGATCGGGAAGAGCGCGAAGCCGGTCTGGGCGCCGGCGAGCGCGAGGTGGATCTCCCAGCGGCGGGCCTGAGGGCGGGGAGTCACGCGAAGGGCAGCGGCGTGACGACCGCGGCCGCTCCGCCCGCCCCGCCCAGGGCGGCTCCGTCCGGGACGTCGCGCGCCGCGAAACCGAGGCCGATGGCGCCGAACCTCGGCGAGAGGGCCGAGCTCGTGACCCGGCCGAGCTCGTGGTCGGGACGGGCGGGGTCCGGAAAGGTCGTCCCCGCGGAGGCCGGCGCGCCCTCGAAACGGAATCCGACGAGCCGGCGGCTGGGCCGCCCGTAGGTCCGCATGCGGGCGACGATCTCCTGGCCGACGTAGCAGCCCTTGGTGGTCGAGATGGCGTCGTCGAGACCGATTTCGGCGGGGAGGTTCGATTCGTCCGCGTCCAGGCCGAACCGGGGCCGGCCTGCCTCGACCCTCAGGATCTCGGAGGACGAGGGCGACAGAGCGGCCGAGCCGGCCCGGGCGAGGAGCGACTCCAGGGAGTTCCGCTCGCGCGCCGGCGCGAGCACGCTCGCCGCGATCTCTCCCTCGGCGGCCAGCCGGACGGCGCCCGGCGCCGGCGCGAAGGCCCCGGCGGCGGGCCCATAGAGGGCGAAGAGCGCGAAGTCCGGTGTCGCGTCCCGGACGGCGACCTTCTGGAAGACGGCGTACTTCGCCAGGTGCGCGAGGACGGTCTCGAGGCGCCCGCCCGGCAGGACGAGCAGGAGCCTGTCGGACTCCGCGGCCAGCCAGCCGAAGTAGAGCAGCTTGCCCCTGGGGCTCAGGCCCGCCGCCCGCCGGGCGGCTCCCGGCGCGAGGCCCCGGACGTCCTGGGTGATCTGTCCCTGCAGGAAGGCCTCGCGGTCCGGGCCCTCCACGGCGACGACCGCGGCCTCCCGCCCGCGGTGCGCGAGGCTCGTGAGCGCGGCCGCGTAGTCGGGGGGCGACGCGGGCGGCGAACCGGAGGCGGTCACCGCACGGCCGCTTACTTCGGGACGATCTCGGCGCGCACCCGCACCTTGGGCGCGTCCGCCGCGTCGAGGGTCAGCATGCGGGTGGAGAGCCGGATCGAGTCGTCGATCTTGCCCGCGTCCACGCTCCCGCTGCGGTCGCCGTCCTTGAGGACCTTGCCGTTCTTGTCCAGGATCTCGACCCAGAGGCGCACCTTGCAGTCGCGGCTTCCGCGGTTGTCGAGGTGAAACTCCCACCAGAGCCACGAGTGATCGTTGGGGTCCTTGGAGCGCGCCTTCTCGATGTCCTCGCTGCTCGGGTAGTTGCGGACCTCGACGCCGCGGATCGTGCATTTCTGGAACGTCCAGTCGAGCTGGGCGTCGCGGGAGCGGGGAAACGGGATCGTCTTCTCGAAGCGTCCGTCCTGAGCGAGCGCGGCGGCCGCGGCGAAGAACAGGACCGCGGGAGCCAGGAAGCGTCTGTTCATCCTCACCTCCCGAAGGCGCCGAAAGCGTATCATTGCGGGCCGTGACGAACTCCGACGACCGGCCCGAGCTGCACGTGATCGACATCTTCGTGATGTCGGTCAAGTGCGGCAACTGCGACGCATACCAGACGATCGTCAAGTTCCGCAAGGAAGGGGACAAGAACGTCTACACCTACGAGTGCGAGAACGAGATCTGCGACCCGAACGTGACGCGCA
The DNA here is from genome assembly GCA_041912555.1 of Thermoanaerobaculia bacterium. GTDB lineage: Bacteria > Acidobacteriota > Thermoanaerobaculia > UBA5066 > Gp7-AA6 > DAHUXD01. Next base: position 262,168 of record JAYRMU010000034.1, on the reverse strand, counting down.
CGATTCTCGAGGTTCCGAAGCACCTCGACAACTCCACCCGGCGGGCGGAAGAGCTCCCGTACTACGAGTCCGAGGCGCCCCCGGAGCCCGCCGAATAGGCGCCCGCGGGCGTTTCGACGCCCCTCGCCCGAATCGCATACAATAGGTGGTTCGTGAGCCTGCAACCGGCCACGCAGGACCGGGCGGGGATCGCCCCCGACCTCCTGCAGCGCCTGCGGAAACGCCTCGCCGACTCTCCCGCACTGGGATGGCTCCACCCGAGCCTGGAGGAGCTGTCCCTGGATTACTGCGTCCTGCGCCTGCCCTACCGGCAGGACATCACGAACGGGTCCGGGACGGTGCACGGGGGCGTCCTGGCGACCCTGGCCGACTCGGCGGTGGCCTTCGCCCTGGCCACCAATTTCGACGGGAAGATGGGCTTTGCCACCACGGATCTGACGATCCATTTCCTGCGCCGGGCGCGAGGCGAGGTCCTCGCGCGGGCGCGCATACTGAAGAAGGGACAGCGGGTCAACGTGGGAGAGGTCGACATCGTGGACGCGGAGGGCCGCGGCGTGGCGCGCGTCCTGGCGACGTTCCTCCTGACCACCTCCTCGTTCGACTACGCCCCGGAAAGGACATCATGATGGACGACACGGTTCCGTTTCCGGCGGCCGAGGCCGCGGAGACGGACAGGAAACCCCGGCGCCGCAGGGGCGGCGCGAGGAGGCACAAGACGTTCGCCCCGGCGACCGAGGAGGCCGCTCCGGCCCCGGCGGTTCCGGCGGCGCCGGCGATGGCCGCCGCCGCGGCCCCGATGAACGTCTCGTCGGCTCCGCCGACCCGGACCTCGGTGGATCAGCGGCTCTCGCTCTTCATCGACTTCGAGAACATCGCGCTCGGAGTCCGGGACGCGCAGTACAAGAAGTTCGACATCCACCTCGTGCTGCAGCGGCTGATCGAGAAGGGGAGGATCGTGTTCAAGAAGGCCTATGCCGACTGGACGCGTTATTCCGAGTACAAGCGGGAGTTCCACGAGGCCGCGATCGAGCTGATCGACATCCCGCAGCGCAACTACTCGGCCAAGAACTCGGCCGACATCCGGATGGTCGTGGACGCCATGGATCTCGTGGCCTCGAAGGGCCACATCACGACCTTCGTGATCTGCTCGGGGGACTCCGACTTCTCTCCGCTGGTCTCCAAGCTGAAGGAAAACGACAAGAGCGTGATCGGCGTCGGCGTCAAGAACTCGACCTCGAACCTGCTCATCTCCAACTGCGACGAGTTCATCTTCTACGAGGACCTCGTCCGGGAGACGCACGCGTTGCCCTCGATCGACAACCTCCCGAAGAAGAAGCAGGAGGTCTTCCGCCTCGTGCTCGACTCCCTGCAGGCGCTGCGCCGCGAGAACTACGACGTGATCTGGGGCTCGATGGTCAAGCAGACGATGCAGCGCAAGCAGCCGTACTTCAACGAGTCGTACTACGGCTACAAGTCGTTCTCGGAGCTGCTCGAGGATGCCCAGCGCAACGGCCTTCTGACCATGAAGAAGGACGCCAAGAGCGGCGGCTACGTGGTCTCGGCTTGAGCGCGCGCGGGCTCAGCGCTTGAGGACGATCCGGTCGGCTCCGCCGGCCGGGAGGGAGATGGTGACGGGGACCTGGAGGGTGACGAAGTCGGCGGCGCCCGAAAGGTCCCACACGAGTCCGCGAAACCCCCGGAGGGAGCTGTCCGGCCCCGGGTGGATGATCCCGGAAAGGGCGTCCTCCCCGTGTCGGGGGGCGTACCCCGGCGACAGGAACGCGTAGGACAGGAATCCGCTCGCGTTGACTCCCGCCTGGATCAGGTACTCGGGCTCGACGGACTCGAGGAGCAGGTAGCTCGTCTCCTCGGGCCGGGCCTTCTGGCCTTCGAGGGCCCGCCACACGCGGTCGCGCCGGGGGACCCAGGGCGCGAGCGGGATGAAGTCGAGCGAGAGCGAGGCTCCCCGGGGAGCGGCCGCGATCGCCGCGGCGATGTCACGGACGCGCCGTCCCCCGTCGGGCACCGTGAGGTAGCCCGCTCCGGCCCCTCCCCGCCCGGGATCGGTGAGCACGGCGCCCGCGGCGACGACCGCTCCCGACCGGTCGGTCTCGACGAAGACCTCCCTCAGCGCGGGGCGAGGCGGTGTCCCGGCGATGGTCGTGGCGATGCGGCCCTGCCAGCGGCCGGTCAGGTCGAGCGACCAGGTCTCCGGCGTCGCGTTCGGGGGAGGCGGCCCCGCGTCGGCTTCGACGGAGGCGCCGCGAGTCCAGAGGAGCACGGCCGCGATCACGGCGAGAACGAGGCCTCCGAGGATCAGGAAGTAGGACCGGGGGACCGCCCGGAGCAGATCGAGGGGGCGCGTGGGCCCCGCGGCGAGGGGGCCGCCCGGCGGGTGGTCTCCGGGGGCCGGGGGCTTGTCGAAGCTCTTGTGGCACTTGAGGCACTTGGCCGAGGGGATCTGCGTGAAGCCGCAGTGAGGACAAGTGACCCAGCTCATGGGTCAATGGTAGCAGGCCGGGGGAGGCGGCGGCGGGCCCTGGGCGTCTGCCTCCTGCCTCCTCCGTCCTGCTCCTAGATCTCCCGGAAGAAGAACCGGTCCAGGACCGCCATCCGCTCCGCGAGCTGTTTGGGCTCCGGATCCATCAGCCACAGCGCCGCGTTGATCGACGAGGCGAGCGAGTTGCCGTCCTGCGGCGTGAAGCAGAAGCCGAGGATGTCGTTGTCGCCCTTGACCGCGAGCGTCGGCGTGGAGATGACGGCCTGGGACAGGATGCGGCCGTAGTAGCCGTGGTCCCTTCCGAACGAGAAGATCTGGTTGGACGAGCGCCGCTCGGTCAGGGCGATGCGCCGGTTCGCGCGCAGGCGCGCGATGACCTTCTCCTTGGAGGTCGGCTTCGACACCTCCATGTCGAACCAGAGCGAGTGCATGTACTGCGTGTTGAGCTTCATGGCGGACGAGAAGATCGGCGGCTTCCAGCCGATCGTCGCGAGCAGCGCCGAGGCGTCGCGCGCGTGGTGCGTTCCGAACTCGGGGTCGTCGTGCTTGCCGGCGGATGGGGCCGGGGCGAAGCCCGAGTCCTGCGACACGTCGTTGGCGCGGCGCATGCACACGAACCGGCCTCTCGTCAGGATGTGCTCCCCCGACTCGTCCGTGCCGAGCGTCTTGATCAGGCACGAGATGTTGTGGGTGTTGCAGGAGACGATCTGGAGGAACCGGTCCTGTCCGGGAACGAGGGCCTCGTCGTTGATGCCCATCGCGTACATCTTCCCGAACCCGAATTCGCTGCCCTGCGCGAGGAAGCCCTTCGGCCCGCTGATCTTCTCGTAGGCCTTCTTGTTCTCGTTGCCGGCCGGCGTGCAGTCGATGACGACCGTCGCCCGCTCGAGCGCGGCCTGCGCGTCCTCGAAGACCTTGTGCCCGAGGGCTTCGAAGTCCGCGACCTTGTCGCTGTCCACGGCGAGCCTGGCGCCGCGTTCCACGAGGTGGTTGACCTTCGCCCGCTCGGTCGTCATGGGCGTGCGCTTGTGGAAGGTGACCTCGTCGACGCCGAGATACTTTCCGAAATCCGCGAACAGGCCGATCAGCGGCTCGCCGATGGTTCCGGTGCCGACGACGTGGACGATCCTCTTCATCGTGAGGTCTCCTGTGTTGTGGATTCGAGTGCCTTCGAGACGGCCGGAAGGATACGATGAGACGGGCGTTTCGCCAACCGGAGGTCGAGCAGAGTGACGGGGAGGCTGCGATCCGTCTCGTTCCCGGGCCCCGCCGGGGCCCTGGAGGGCCTGTGGAAGGAGGCCGCCGGGGCGCGCCGCGGCGCCGCGGTCTTCGCGCATCCTCACCCCCTCCACGGAGGGACCATGCACAACAAGGTGGTCTACCGGGCCGTCCAGGCGCTGACGCGCTCGGGCTTCGCGACGCTCCGGTTCAACTTCCGCGGGGTCGGGCTGTCGGAGGGCCGCTACGACGGCGGCCGGGGCGAGGTCGAGGACGTGCGCGCCGCCCTCGACGAGGCCGAGCGGGACGCCGGTCTGCCGATGGTCGCGGGGGGGTTTTCGTTCGGCGCGGCGGCGTGCCTGAAGGCGATCGCCGGCGACCGGCGCGTCGTCGCCGCGATCGCGCTCGGTCTTCCGGTCGCGACCGAGGCCGGGCGCCTCGCGCCGCGGCCGGCGGTCCCGACGCTCTACGCCACCGGCGAGCGCGACACGTACGGCCCTCCCGATGCGCTCGCGCGCTTCGTCGGGGGATCGGGGACCATCGCGATCCTCCCGCAGGCCGACCATTTCTTCGAGGGCCGGCTCGAGGAGCTCGGGCCGGTGATCGAAGGCTTCCTCGCTTCCCTGCCCGCCGGCGCGGCGTCCTCGGCCGGAGGATCCCGGTCGTGAGCGGCCCGCTGTCCGATGCCGCCAGGGCCGACCTCCTCGGGCTCGCCCGCGGGACGCTCGAGGCGCATTTCCGGGGACAGCCGCCGCCGCGCCTCGCTTCCGACCGCGCCGAGACGTTCGGCGAGCCGCGCGGCCTGTTCGTGACCCTCCACCGCGACGGGGCGCTGCGAGGCTGCATCGGCACGCTCTCTCCGACGGGGGACCTGACGCGGCTCGTCTCGGAGTTCGCGCTGCGCGCGGCGTTCGAGGATCCCCGGTTTCCGCCGCTCGAGGAGCGCGAGCTCGCCGGGTGCCGGATCGAGATCTCGGTGCTCACCGCGCCGCGGCCGATCGAGGGCCCTTCCGACGTCGAGATCGGGCGCGACGGCCTGATCTTCGAGCTCGGGGGCCGGCGCGGGCTGCTCCTGCCTCAGGTGGCCACGGAGTGGGGGTTCGACGCGGAGCGCTTCGTCGCGGAGGTCGCCCGGAAGGCCGGGCTCTCCCCGGGCGCGTGGCGGCAGCCCGACGCTCGCCTGTGGGCGTTTCAGGCGGAAGTGTTCGGAGAATGAAAGGGATCGGGAACCGCCAGAAGAAGAACGTGGTCCCCCGGCGGCCGGCCGGCGGGATCAGCGCGAAGCGGGGGCCGTCCGCAGGGAAGGCGAATACAGCAAGAGCGCCGTGGCGACCGCCGCATTCAAAGAATCCACCGGGCCCCGCATCGGGATCGTGAGCCGGCGTTCGAGATACCGGTAGGCGCCGGCCGGCAGGCCGGTCCCCTCGGCCCCGATCGCGAGCACCGATCTCGGATCCAGCGGGGCCACGAAGGCGTCCTCTCCGCCCTCCGACACGGCGCCGCAGATCGGGCGCCCCGCTGCCTTCGCGTCCGCGGCGAAGGGCTCGAACGACACCCGGCTCGACACCGGCAGGCGCAGGACGCTCCCGGCGCTGCCCCGCACCGCGCGCGGATGAAAGAAGTCGGCGGTTCCGGGCGCGCCCAGGACGCCGGCGCCTCCGGCGGCTTCCGTCACGCGCACGATCGCCCCCAGGTTGCCGGGGTCCTGGATCCCGAAGACGAAGACGACCGGCCCCGGGCGTCCCAGGATCTCGGCGACCGGAACGTCGCGGCGACGGGCGAGCGCGAGCAGGTGCTGCGGCGTGCGCGCGTCGGCGAGCTGCTCGAGGACCGCCCGGGAAACGAGGCGGGGGTGCGCGCCGGTCAGCGCCGCGAGGCGTCCCGGCTTGATGCTCTCGTCGTGGAGCACGTGCTCGAGCGCGAGGCCCGCGGCGACGGCGTCGAGGATCGTCTTCTCGCCCTCGAGCAGGAGCAGCGTCCGGTCCTCGAGGCCCCGCGCGATCTCCCGGATGAGCGGGTTCGCGGGCGAAGCGATCGCGGTCACGGCCTCCATGCTATAACCGCGCCCGATGAAACGGCTGCGCGACGTCGGCGCTCTGGCGGCCGCGGCCGGCCACGCCGCGGAGGGCTCGGCAGCCTCGGCCCTGTGGACGTTCCCCGCGATGATCGCCTCGGCGTTCGTCGTCGCGTGGGGAGCGGAAGCGGCGGAGTTCCTCATGTCGCAGGGCCTCGCGCTCGCCCTGCTCGCGCTCATCCAGACGATGCCCGAGTTCGCCGTCGAGGCGGTGATCGCCTGGAAGGCGGGGAAGAACCCCGACATGGTGCACCTCGCGATCGCGAACTTCACCGGGAGCCTGCGCCTGCTGACGGGGTTCGGATGGCCGATGATCTACGCGGTCGCCGCGTTCTCGTCGCGCCAGCGGCGCGGCAAACCGCTCGGGAGGATCGTCCTCGCCGACGATCATGCGGTCGAGGTCGTCGGCCTTCTGCCGCCCCTGGCCTACTTCATCGTCGTCTGGTGGAAGGGGAGCCTCTCGCTCGTCGACTCCGTGTTCCTCATCGGCACCTACGTCGCGTACCTCGCCGTCCTGCTCCGGATGCCGCCCCGCGAGGAGACCGAGGAGCAGGACGAGGAGATCCCGGCGGTCTCGCGCTGGGCCCTCTCCTTCGAAGGCTGGAAGCGCTGGGCGGCCGTCGGCGGCCTCTTCGTCGCGGGGGGCGCGGTGATCTTCTTCGTCGCGGAGCCGTTCCTCGCCTCGATGATGGCGCTGGCGGCGAGCTTCGGCATCTCCCAGTTCGTGTTCATCCAGTGGGTCGCCCCCTTCGTTTCGGAGTTCCCGGAGAAGACCTCCGCGTTCGCGTGGGCCCGGCGGATCACGCGGGCTCCGGTGGCGCTCCTGAACATGGTGTCGTCCAACATCAACCAGTGGGGCGTCCTCTCGGGGCTGCTCGCGGTCATCTATTGCGTCAGCCACGGCGACACGTCGGCGCTGCCGTTCGACGAGTTCCAGCGCCTCGAGATCCTGCTGACGATCCTGCAGGCGTTTCTCGGCTGGGTCTTCCTCGCGTCCATGAGCTTCGAGGCGTACGAGGCCGCGGGGCTCTTCGTGCTCTGGATCGTCCAGTTCGCGGTGCCGTCGCTGCGGCACGACATGGTCTGGGTCTACGCGGCCTGGATCGCCGTCGAGCTCGTCCTCGTCGCGGCGGGAAAGAAGCGGATCGCGGCGTTCTCCGCGCTCGCCCGGTCCTGGAAGGGGCGGCGATGAAGGAATGGAAGCTCTCCCGGCGGATCGCGGCCCTGACGCCCTCCTCGACGACGGCTGCGGGCAGGAAGGCCAAGGCCCTCGCGGCGTCGGGCGTGGACGTCGTGGACCTGTCGATCGGCGAGCCCGACTTCCCGACGCCGGCCTTCGTCGGGCGGGCGGGGGCGCGCGCCATCGCGGCCGGCCGCACCAAGTACACGGACGTCGCGGGCGAAGCGGCGCTGCGGGACGCGATCGCGGCGAAGTACGCCCGCGAGCAGGGCGCGGAGGCCCGGCGGGAAAACGTGATCGTGACGGCGGGCGCGAAGCAGGCCGTGTTCAACGTCTGCCAGGCGCTCTTCGACGAGGGCGACGCGGTCGCGCTCTTTTCCCCGTACTGGGTCTCGTTTCCGGAGATGGTCCGCCTCACCGGGGCGCGGCCCGCCTTCGTCGAGACGGACCTGGCCTCGGGCTGGCACCCCACCGCCGCGGCGCTCGAGGGGTGTGCCCCGGCGGCGACCCGCGGCGTGATCCTGAACTCGCCCAACAACCCGACGGGAGCCGCCGTCTCCCCGGACGAGCTCGAGCGGATCGTGGACTGGTGCGCCGTGCGCGGGGCCTGGCTCGTCTACGACGAGACGTACGACCGGTTTCTCTACGACGGAAGGCGCCACGCGTCCGCCGCCGCGCTGAGGCCGAAGTACGAGCGGATCGTCGTGACGGGGGCCGCCTCGAAGACCTGGGCCATGACGGGCTGGCGCCTGGGCTGGGCGCTCGGCCCGGCGGAGCTCGTGTCGGCGATCTCGGCCTACCAGAGCCACACGACGTCCAACGCGTCCTCGATCTCGCAGGCCGCCGCCCTCGAAGCGCTGACGGACCTGGAGGGCACGGCCGAGGCCGTCGCGGGGATGCTCGGGCACTACGCCGAGCGGCGGCGGATCATGGTGGAAGGACTCGGCTCCGTCCCGGGAATCCGTTGCCCGATGCCGGAGGGGGCCTTCTACGCGTTCGCGGACGTCTCGGGCCTGTGCTCGCGCCGGGGCATCGTCGGGTCGGCCGCCTTCTGCGACCGCCTGCTCGCCGAGGCCCACGTCGCGGCCGTTCCCGGGGACGCCTTCGGCGACGACGGGTGCGTCCGGTTCTCGTTCGCGACGGAGACGGCCCGGCTCGCGGAAGGCGTGCGGCGGATCGCCGCCTGGGCGGCGGCGGGCTGAATCAGGAGGCCGGGGTGGCGTACGGCGCGGCCGGCGCGCCCGTCACGGTGATCCGGGCCGTCGCGGAGAGGGCCTCGCGGGCTCGCGGCTCGAGGAACGCGACGTAGGAGCCCCAGGCCGCGACCCGCGCGGCCGAGCGCGCCCAGAACACGCCGAACTGCAGGAGGAAGAGAAGCGCGATCCCGGGCCGGGACGTGGCCCGCATGCTCCAGGCGATCGCGATCAGGCCGAGCACCGCGGCGGCTCCGAGCGCGAACCAGAGGATCCAGAGGCCGAGCCCGCGGAGCCAGGAGCCCTGAAGGGCCCGTCGGGCGAACCGGAAGGCGCGCCACGCGCCGATCTCGGGCGAGAATCGCCTGGCCGCGCGGGCGAAATCGTAGAGAAGCGAGAGCATCGCGAAGAGCAGCAGGCCGCCGAGGGCCAGGAGCCAGAAGCTCAGCGCGTGCACGGCGGCATCGGGCGGAGAGTTCTCGAAGAGCTTCTCCCGCGCGGCGAAGCCGCCGCCGAGCCAGGCGCCGAGAACGAGGCCGGCCACGATCGCGAAGACGAAGAGGCATTTGAGGTTGTGCCAGAAGTTGCGGCGAGCCGGCTCGAAGAACTGGCCGAAGGAGAACGGGCCCCGTCCGAGCACGGCGACGAGGCCCCCGGCGAAGAACACCTGGAGGACCACGCCGACCATGCCCATCCCGCCGGCCGCGTGGCGCGTGCCCTCGATGGCGGCATCCTTCTCGCGGAAGAAGTCGAAGAAGTCCGACGGAGCCAGGGTCGGCGCGTTCCGGAGGAAGTGGTCGCCGGCGAGCGTCTGCGTCATCGTCTCCCGCAGGGTCGGGAGCAGCGGCATGGCGGAGGAGAGCCCGAGCGCCGCGGTCGTCAGCGCGAGCAGCAGGACGAGCTTGGCGTGGGAGATCGCGGCAAGGCCCGCCGCGGCCGGCGTTCTCTCGCGGCTCATGCCAGCGCCCACAGCAGCTGCGACCAGAGCCCGGCCAGGAAGGCCGTCCAGCCGGAGTACTTGACGTAGGCCCGCTTTCCGAGCGTCCGCGCGGCGCCCTTGCCGTCGGACCGGAGGACCTTCGAGTCGTTGAGGTGGTTCCAGTCCCAGACGTTCGCGCGGTCCGGGTCGACGACGGCGTAGGCGAGCCGGGACTTGTAGAGGACCCGCTCGCGCACCCAGCGCGCGTCGGCGGGCAGCGTGCGCTCGACGACGGTGCCGTCGGCGAAAACGAGGCGCGCCAGGGCGCCGTGCCGCCAGCTTCCGGTGTTGCCGAAGAGGACCACGGTGCCGTAGACCTTTTTCGCGTCGCCCGACTTCTTCTTCGCGTGCTTCGCCTTCGTCTCCCCGGCCGCGACGACCTCGCCGTCGTCGTACGTCGTCTTCTTCCCGGAGCGCTCGAAGACGCCGTAGTCGCCGTCGGCCTCCGCGCACTTCGCCGAGACCACCTGCCAGTCGAGCCGCGACGTGCCGTCCACGACGTGCCGCCTGTAGGTCGAGAGATCCCGGCCGGAGACGCGCTCGAACGTGTCGAAGAAGTCGGAGGTGTTCGGATGGCGGAACGACCACTCCTGGAAGTAGGCGCGCTGGGCCCGGGCGAACACGTTGGGGCCGAGGTCGTTGCGGAGCTGGGCCATGAAGATCCCGACCTTGAAGTACGAGTTGATGCCGTAGGAGGCGTTCGAGGCGAAGCACCACGCGCAGCTGTTGATGGGGTCGAGATTCGGCAGGTGCGTGTATTCGCCGTGGGCGAGGGACATCGAGTCGACGCCGACGCCGCCGGGGAACTGGGCCGTGTCGCGCGGGCCGTAGGCGAGCGTCATGGAGCGGTACTCGGAATCCGTGTTCAGCCCTTCGTCGAGCCAGGACTCCTCGAATTCGTTGGATCCGACCATGCCGTACCAGTACTGGTGGCCGAACTCGTGGATCGTGACGATCTCGATGCCCCGGACGCGCTGGAACGGCCAGCGCGTGAGAAAGGCGTTGGCCGCGCCGCCCGTGATGAACGTCGGGTATTCCATCCCGCCCGACCCCGTGCCGTCGTCCGGAGGATCCACGACCGTCAGCGTTTCGTACGGGTACGCGCCGAACCAGAGGCCGTAGAAGGACAGGCCTTCTTTCGTCGAGCGGATGTAGCGCTCGCGGGCCGCCTCGTGGCCCGGCTGCAGGAGGAGGCGGCAGGACACGGGCTTGAGGGCGATCTCGGACTCGGGCATCCCGAGCTCTTTGCTCGCCAGGGCGCTCCAGCCGCGCGGGACGTCCCGGGACGGGTCGAACGGAAACTCGACGACCTCGAACCGGGGGTCCGCGGTCCAGGCGAAGTCGTGCACGTTGTCCTGGACGTACCGGTACGCGGTGCGGCCGCCCGTCTTCGTCTCGGAGATCCTCTTGCCGGTGGCGCCGACGACGAAATTGGATGGGACGCGGAAGGTCACGTCGAACTTGCCGTAGTCGGCGTAGAACTCCGAGTTCGCGTGAAAGGCGTGGCAGTTCCAGCCGCCGGCGGCCCGCCCGCGCAGTCCCGCGGGTTCGTAGACGGCGATCTTCGGGTACCACTGGCCGACGAGGAAGTAGTCGCGGACGAAGCCGGTCCGCGCGAAGATCTTCGGCAGCCGGGCGCGGAACGCGATGTCGAGGACGATCTCGCCGTGCGGCGGAACCGGAGAGGGCAGCGGCACGAGGAGCACGGTCTCGTCGGCGGCGTCGTTGCCGTCGGGCTGGATGAAGCGGGCGCCGGGCCGCAGGTCCCGGCCGTCGGCCGTCTTCATCGAGGCGACGTCGATCCAGCCCCAGTCCCCGGGCTTGTTGCCGGCCCGGTCGCCGCGCAGCTGTCCGCCCGATTCCCGCATGAAGGTCGAACGGTTGTTCTTGAAGGCGTTCAGGTAGAGATGAAACCGCAGCTCCGGGACGGGGTCGCCCGAGGGGTTGCGCCAGACGAGGCGCTCGGTCCCGTCGAGGGTCTTTTCCGCGGGGTCGAGCGAGACGTCGATCGTGTACTCGACGACGGGCGGCGAAGCCGGCGCCGCGGCCGCGAGCGGGGCGGCCAGGCCTGCGAGCAGCGCGAAGGCGGTGAGCGAGCGGGTCAAGTTACCTCCGCCCTCCGTTTACGCGTCGGTTCCAAGGATGTTCCATGAAAGACGCGCAATACTGTCCACGGATCGAGGCCGAGTCAATAGAATCCGTGGCGCGATGCCCACGGCCTTTCTGACCGGAGCGACCGGTTTCGTTGGCGGCCACGTCGCCCGCGCGCTCGTCGCGCAGGGCTGGTCCGTGCGGGCGCTCGTCCGGGATCCGGCGCGCGCGTCGGCGGGCCTGCTCGCGGGCGTCCCGGTCGAGCCCGTGTCCGGCGACCTGTCGGAGGGAGCCATCCCGGCGTCGGCGCTCCGGGGCGTGGACGCGATCGTGCACGTCGCGGGGCTGACGAAAGCGCGCACCCTCGAGGACTACCGCGAGGTCAACGTGAGGGGCACCCGTCGTCTCCTCGCGGCCGGCGCGCGCTCGGCGCCGGGGGCGCTCTTTCTCCTCGTCTCGAGCCAGGCGGCCGCGGGCCCTTCCCGGGACGGGCGGCCCGTCGCGGGAGGCGATCCCGCGCGCCCCATCTCCTGGTACGGCGTCTCCAAGCGGGAGGGCGAGCAGGCGGTCGAGCGCGAGTGGCGGGGCCCGTGGCACGTGGTGCGGCCGGGCGTCGTCTACGGCCCGGGCGACCGCGGCCTCCTCGACTACTTCCGCATGGCGGCCCGCGGCTGGGTGCCGGTGCCCGCCCGGCGGACCCGGATCCAGATCATCGGCGTGGAGCGGACCGCCCTCGCCCTGGCCCGCGCGGCGGGGAGGACGGACCTCGCGGGCTCCGCCTCGTTCCTCTCCGACCGGGACCCGATCACGCTCGGCGACCTCGCGGGGCTCATCGCGCGGCTGCCCGCCCGCAGGGTGCGTCTGTTCGGGGTCCCGGACGTCGCGGTCCGCGGGCTGGGCTTGTTCGAGACCGCCGTCGAAACCGTGACCCGCCGCTCCCGGCCCTTCAACGCCGACAAGGCGAAGGAAATCCTGGCTGGAGACTGGCTCTGCGACTCCGAGCCCCTGGCGCGCTCCCTGGACCTTCCCGCCCCGCGGCCGCTGGCGGAGGGGCTCGGGGCCGCCTGGGCGTGGTATCGCGAGGCCGGCTGGCTTCCCGGCACGACGTTGTAAAATTTGCTAAGATCCCGCCGCTGGTCCGGCAACGACAGGTGGGGGAATCATGACAAAGCTCGCCCGCGCGATCAGGGCGGAGACGGTCGGAACCGCTCCGTTCTTCGAAAAATGCTATCGGTACGAGGACGCAGCGCGCGTCCGGCAGACGGGCTTCTACTCGTTCTTCCGCGTCATCGAGTCCGCCCAGGACCCGGAGGTCTCCATCGCGGGACGCCGGCTGGTGATGCTGGGCTCGAACAACTATCTCGGCCTCACCAACGACCCCCGCGTCAAGGAAGCCGCGATCGACGCCATCCGGAAATATGGATCGGGCTGCGCCGGCAGTCGCTTCCTGAACGGGACTCTGGACCTGCACGTCCGCCTGGAGCGCCGCCTGGCGGAGTTCATGCGGCAGGAGTCGGCCGTCACCTTCTCGACCGGCTTCCAGGTCAACCTCGGCGCGATTTCCTGCCTCGTCGGCAAGGGCGACACCGTCTACCTCGACAAGCAGGACCACGCCTGCATCATCGACGGCGCCCGCCTGTCCTTCGGCGACGTCAAGAAGTTCAAGCACAACGACCCCGCGGACCTGCGGCGCCAGATGCGCAACGACCACGAGTCGCGCGGACGCCTGGTCGTCGTGGACGGCGTGTTTTCGATGGAAGGCGACATCGCGCCGCTGCCCGAGATCGTCGCCGTGGCCCGGGAGTTCGCGGCCGGCGTCATGGTGGACGACGCGCACGGGATCGGCGTGCTCGGCAAGACCGGGCGCGGCACGGCCGAGCACTTCGGCCTCGAGCACGACGTGGACCTCATCATGGGCACCTTCTCGAAATCGATGGCCTCGGTCGGCGGGTTCATCGCGGGCAACGCGACCGTCGTCGACTACATCAAGCACCGGGCCCGGACGCTCATCTTCTCGGCCGCTCCGCCCCCCGCGTCGGCGGCCGCCGCGCTCGCCACCCTCGAGATCATGGACCGGGAGCCGGAGCGGCGCGCCCGCCTCTGGGAGAACACCCGGTTCTTCGCCGAGGGGCTTCGCTCGCTCGGCCTCGACACGGGCGAGTCGGAGAGCCCGGTCGTCCCGATCGTGGTGGGGGAGGACCTGACGGCCCTCCGGATGGTTCACCGCCTCCAGGAGGAGGGCGTCTTCGTCAACTGCGTCCTGTCGCCGGCGACGCCTCCGGGCCGCGCCCTGATCCGGACGTCTCTCATGGCGACGCACACGCGCGAGCACCTGGCGCGCGCCCTCGAGGCCTTCGAAAAGGTCGGCCGCGAAGTCGGCCTCGTCCGGGCGGTCGGCGCCTGACACGCCGGAGCGGCGCGGGAATCGGACGTTGAGCGCGGAAGTCGTCGTCGAGCGGATCGGCCGGAGCAAGGCCGATCTCTCCCGGTTCTTCGACGTCGCCGAGCGGATCTACGCCGGGGACCCGAACTGGGTCGCGCCCCTGCGCGACGACCTCGCGAAGGTGTTTCTCGACGAGAACCCGTTCTTCCGCCACGGCGAGATGCAGCTTTTCGTGGCCCGCCGCGGCTCCGTGGACGTCGGGCGCGTCGCGGCGATCCTGGACCGGAACCACAACTCCTTCCACGAGGAGAAGGCCGCGTTCTTCGGGTTCTTCGAGTCCGAGAACGACCCGCGGGTCGCGGCGGTTCTGCTCGAGGCGGCGGCCCTCTGGGGCCGGGAGCGCAAGATGACGGTGCTGCGCGGGCCGACGAACCCGACGCTCAACGACGAGGCGGGCCTGCTCGTCGAGGGCTTCGGCTCGCCGCCCGTCCTCATGATGACCTACAACCCGAGCTACTACATCGGCCTGCTCGAGGGGCAGGGGTTCCGGAAGGCCAAGGACCTCCTCGCGTACTGGTTCCCGCTCGAGGAGAAGCCGCTCGAGCGCCTCTCCCGGGTCGCCGGGCGCTTCCGCCGGCGGGAATCCGACATCGTCGTCCGCAACGTCTCGAAGGGCGGCCTCGCGAAGGACCTCCTCAAGATCCGCGAGGTCTACAACGAGGCCTGGGAGAAGAACTGGGGCTTCGTTCCGATGACCCCCGAGGAGATGGACTTCATGGCCAAGCGCATGAAGCCGCTGCTCGTCGAGGAGCTCCTCTGGCTCGCGGAGGCGAAGAAGCCCGACGGCACGCTCGAGCCGGTCGCCTTCATGCTGATGCTGCCCGACTACAACGTCGCGATCGCGCCCACGAAGGGCCGCCTCCTGCCCTTCGGCTGGCTGAAGTTCCTCCTCGGGACGCGCCGGATCAAGACCGTCCGCGTGCTCACGCTCGGCGTCAAGCTCCCGTACCGCCTGCGAGGAATCCAGTCGATCATGATGGCCGACTCGCTGCGCTTCCTCCTGTCCAAGGGGTACACCGGGGCCGAGGTGTCGTGGCTGCTCGAGGACAACGAGCTCGTCATCGCGGCCGTCCGGCTCTGGGGCGGGAAGCACTACAAGACCTACCGGATCTACGAGAAGCCGCTCTAGGCGGCCGGACGGGTTAGGCGGCCGGGGCCCGGGAGGCCATGACGCGGTCGTAGATCCCGTCGCCGAGCGGCACCGTCACGAACGCGAGGGTCGTGCCCGCGATCACGTCGATGACGTAGTGGTAGCGGCAGTAGACCGTCGAGATGACGAGGCCGGTCGCGATCGGCAGCAGGACCCAGAACACGTCCCGGGCCCGCTTCCAGGCCACGAGCAGGACGGCCACGGAGATCATCGTGTGGCCCGAGGGGAAGACGTCGAACTTCGTCTTCTCCATGTTGTTGATCGTGTCGTTGATCGTCCGGGCGATCGGCGTCGTCGTCAGGGAGACCGTGTACTGCGCGGCCTGGGCGAAGCGCGGGCCGAGGGCCGGGATCATGAAGTAGCCGGTCCAGGACACGTAGTACACGATCATCAGGGTGAAGACGAAGCGGCGGGCCGTCGGGCGCGAGCGGACCCACAGCACGATCCCGAGGCTCAGCGAGATGAAGTAGTACGTCGAGTAGAAGCAGTAGAAGAGGTCGTTCAGGACGGGGTGGACGAGCCGCTGGGCCCAGACGGTCACGTCCACGCCGAACAGGAACCGGTCGACTCCGATGAGCAGGTCGTCCCGCGCGCCGCCGCGCAGCGCCTGGATGAGCGGCTCCAGCGTGTTGAAGAGGATCGGCAGGAACCCGGCGGGGTAGAAGTCGACGACGAAGGCGAGAGGCGCCGGGAGCCGGTCGACCCGGGGCGCGATCGCGGTGATCACGAGCAGGAGCAGCGCGAGGCCCGCGTAGCCGAGGAGCATTCCCCGGAAATCCGCGAGCCGGTCGTTCAGGAGGATGGCCATGCCCGTCAGGACCGCCAGCGCGGTGAAGTGGGCGGCCTCCGTCGGGCGTAAACGCACGCGCCTTTATACCTTGAGACCCGTCCGGCGCCGAGCGCGGGGTGCGCTGCCGGCGTCGGCGTTGCGATAGACTCGAAGATCGCATGAAAACGCGGGCGCTGCTCCTGGCGGCACTCGTCTCGGCGACGGCTCTGGCCGCGGACGGGCCGCCGCTCGTCGTCGAGGCCCGGATCGACACGCCGATCCAGCCGGCCTCGGCGAGCTACCTCCGGAAGACCCTGGCCGGGGCCGAACGCGACGGCGCGTCCCTCGTGGTCGTGACCCTCTCGACTCCGGGCGGGCTGCTGACGTCCACGCGCGAAATGAGCTCGGCGATCCTCCTGTCGAAGGTCCCGGTCGCCACCTACGTCGCGCCGGCCGGGGCGCAGGCCGCCTCGGCCGGGTTCTTCCTGCTGCTCTCGGGCGACGTCGCGGCGATGGCTCCAGGGACCAACACGGGCGCGGCGCACCCGGTGGGAAGCGAGGGACAGGACCTCCAGAAGCACCTCAACGAGAAGGCCGAGCAGGACGCCGAGGCGTTCATCCGGACGCTCGCCCGCCAGCACGGCCGCAACGCGGAGAAGGCCGAGGCGGCCGTCGCGAAGAGCGTCTCGTACACCGAGAACGAGGCGAAGGAAGGGGGGCTCGTCGAGATCCTGGCGCGCGACGTGCCCGATCTGGTGGGCCAGCTCGACGGGCGCCGGATCGCGCGGGTCGGCGGAGGCGAGACGACGCTTCGCCTGAAGGGAGCGCGGATCGAGACGCGCGCCATGGGGGAGATCGAAAAGGCGCTGGGCGTGGTCTCGCACCCGAACGTCGCCTACGTCCTGTTTCTCGTCGGGCTCGTGGGCCTGTACTTCGAGCTGTCGACGCCGGGGGCGATCCTGCCCGGGGTCGTCGGCGGGATCTCGCTGCTCCTCGCGCTCTACGCGTTCTCGGTTCTGCCCGTCAACCTCGCGGGCCTCGCGCTGATCCTCTTCGCCATCCTGCTCTTCGTCGCCGAGATCAAGGTCGTCAGCCACGGCGTGCTCGCCCTCGGCGGGGCCATCGCGCTCGTGGCGGGCTCGCTCCTGCTCTTCTCGGGGGGACCGGAGGGCGGCGGATACCGCGTGGACCTCTCCATCGTCGTCCCGGGCCTCGCCGCGACCCTCGCGATCGTGGGCCTGCTCGCCTGGAAGACGGCGCGCCTGCGGCGCGCCCCGGTGCGGACGGGGCTGGCGGCGATGGTCGGAGAGCCGGCGCGGGTCGTGGAGGGCTTCGCGGCGCCGGGCAGCCCGGGACGGGTGCAGGTCTTCGGGGAGTACTGGGACGCGGTCGGGCCCGAGGGCCTCGCGCCGGGGGAAACGGTTCGCATCGCGCGCGTCGCCGGGCGCACGCTGCACGTCGAACGGAGGAAACCATGAGCCAGATCGTGTCTCTGCCCGGTCTCGTCGTCGCGCTCTTCGTCGGACTGGTCTTCCTCTTCAAGTGGATCAACGTCCTGAACGAGTACGAGCGGGCCGTCACCTTCTGGCTCGGGCGCCTCGGCAGGCAGCCGAAGGGCCCCGGCCTCGTGCTGATCTTCTGGCCCTTCGAGCGGATGGTGCGGATGTCCCTGCGCACCGTGGTCCACGACGTGCCGGCCCAGGACATCATCACCCGGGACAACGTGTCGGTGAAGGTCAACGCGGTCGTCTACTTCCGCGTGGTCGAGCCCGAGAAGGCCGTCGTGCAGGTCGAGAACTACCTCTACGCCACCTCGCAGCTGGCGCAGACGACGCTGCGCAGCGTGCTGGGACAGGCCCTGCTCGACGAGCTGCTCTCCGAGAGGGAAAAGCTGAACATCGACCTCCAGAAGATCATCGACGAGCACACGACGCCCTGGGGCATCAAGGTCAGCCTCGTCGAGGTCAAGCAGGTGGACCTCCCGCCCGAAATGCAGCGCGCCATGGCGCGCCAGGCCGAGGCCGAGCGCGAGAAGCGCGCCAAGATCATCCACGCCCAGGGCGAGTTCGAGGCCGCCACGCGTCTGTCCCAGGCCGCCGAGATCATCGACCGCCAGCCGGCCACGCTGCAGCTGCGCTACCTCCAGACGCTGACGGAGATCGCCAACGAGAAGAACTCGACGATCGTGTTTCCGCTCCCGATCGACATGATCAGGATGTTCCTTCCCAAGGAGAAGGCGTAGCGGGCGGGGACGGGCGGGACCGCTGCTACACTTGCGGCCCGTGAGCGAGCCGCGGACGCACTACCAGATCTCGCTGACCGCGGGGCAGGCGGTCGGCCTCTTCGCGGGCCTGCTCGTCGCCCTCGGCGGCGCCTTCTTCTTCGGCCTGATGACCGGCTACTCCGGCCGCGAGGCGAAGGCCGCGGAGCCCGTGGCCGAGGGCCGTGCCGCGGCGGCGAAGTCGCCGACCCCCGGCCCGGACTCCCTGCCGCCCGTCGAGACCGGGGTCCCGCTCGCCGCCTCCAGGGCCGACGCCTCGGCCGTCACGCCGGCGCCCGTCGAGCCGACGGTTCCCGCGACGATCCACCCCTTCGAGGACTCGGCCGAGGACGAGGCCGGCGCCGCCCCGGCGGCGGGAAGCCGGACGTCGGTGGTGGAGCCCGGTCCGGCCGCCTCCGCCGCGAAGGCCCCGGCGCACCCGGCCGCGAAGCCGGCGGCCCCTGCGGCCAGGCCGGCCGAGCCGGCGGGAAAGGTCTGGGTCCAGGCGGCGTCCCTGTCGTCGCACGATGAGGCCGCCGCCCTCGCGGCCCGGCTGTCGAAGCACGGGTTCCACGCGGTCGTCCTTTCCGGGTCCGGGCCGAAGGGGAAGGTCTCCCGGGTGCGGGTGGGCCCCTACCGCAACGAGGACGAGGCGGCCCGCGCGGTCGCGAAGCTGACGAAGCAGGAAAAGATCCGGTCGCCCTGGATCGTCCCCGAAGGCAAGTGAGCGAGCTTCCCGTCCTCCGGGCCCCCGAGTGGATCCGGGAGCGCAAGCTCCGGCTGGCCGACCTGCACGAGGTCAAGGCCGTCATGCGCTCGCACGGCCTCCACACCGTCTGCGAGGAGGCGCGGTGCCCGAACCGCGGGGAGTGCTTCACGCGCGGGACGGCGACGTTCCTGCTCCTCGGCGACGTCTGCACGCGCGCCTGCGGCTTCTGCGACATCGCGACGGGCCGCCCGCTCGAGGTGGACCCGCTCGAGCCGGTCCGGGTCAGGGCCGCGGCGGAGAGGATGGGGCTGAAGTTCGTCGTCCTGACCTCCGTCGACCGGGACGACCTGCCGGACGGCGGGGCCGCGCACTTCGCGGAAACGATCCGGGCGCTGCGGACCCTCGACATGGCGCCCGGCATCGAGGTCCTGACTCCCGATTTCCTCGGGCGTTTCGACTCCCTCCGGGTCGTCCTCGACGCGAAGCCGGACGTCTTCAACCACAACGTGGAGACCGTGCCCCGCCTCTACCGGCAGGTGCGCCGCGGCGCCCGGCTCGACCGCTCGCTCGGGCTTCTCTCGGCGGCGAAGATCCTGGATCCCTCGATCACGACGAAGTCGGGCCTGATGCTCGGTCTCGGCGAGCGGGAGGACGAGGTGCGCTCCCTGCTCGAGGCGATGCGCGAGGCCCGCGTGGACATCGTGACGATCGGACAGTACCTGCGCCCTTCCCGGCAGAGCCTGCCCGTGGTCGAATACGTGCGGCCGGAGGTCTTCGAGCGCCACCGCGAGTTCGGCGAGGGGCTCGGCTTCCGACACGTCTTCGCGGGTCCGTTCGTGCGCTCCTCGTACCGGGCGGAGGAGGCCCTCGCCGCCTCGGGCGGAGCGTGAACCCGCGTTTCCGGACGCCCCTGGCCGGCGTCCTGTCGGGGCTGCTCTTCGCTCTCGCCTTTCCGCCGTTCGAGTGGGTCGTCCTCCTGCCGATCGCTCTGGTCCCCTGGCTCGTCGCCCTCGGGAGGGAAGAGAGCCCCGCGCGGGCCCTCTGGTCGGGCGTCGCGTTCGGGCTCGCGTACTGGTGCCTGTCGATTTCCTGGATCTTCTACGTCGTGACGCACTACGGCGGACAGAACGGCGCGATGGGGGTCGTGTGCCTGGTCATCCTCGCGCTGATCCTCGCGGAATGGCCGGCGATCGTCGCGTGGGGGACCGTTTCTGCGGCGCCTTCCGGGTCCGGCTGGAGGATGGCGGCGTTCCCGCTTCTCTGGGCGGCGACCGAGCACGTGCGGTCGGTCGTCTACAAGGGATTCCCGTGGAACCTGGCGGGACACGCCCTCTACCGCCACCCCGTGTGGCTCCAGACCGCGTCGGTGTGGGGCGTTTACGGGGTCGGCGCCCTCGCGGTCGGGCTGTCGGCGCTGCTCGCGTGGGGCGCGTCGCGCGGGAAGGGGAAGGCGGTGGCGGCGGCCGCGTTGCTCGTCCTCGCCGCCGGCGGCTGGGGCGCGGCGCGGCTCGCGGCGCGGCGGCCGGACCGTCCGGAGGTCCCGGTCGCGCTCCTGCAGCCGAACCTGACCGAGGAATCGCGCGCGACGCCGCAGCAGGCCGCCGACGCCTACGGGGCGGTTCTCGCGCAGGCGCGCGAGGCGGCCGGCTCCCGGCCGGCGCTCATCGTCATTCCCGAGTCGGCCCTGCCGACGTACTGGCAGCGCAGCGACGCCCTGCGCCAGGACCTCGCCGGGATCGCGCGCGACGGGCCGCGCATCCTCTTCAACGACGTCGAGGAGGAGCCGGACGGCCGGTACTACAACGCGGCCCGCCTGCTCGGGCCGGGGGGCCTCTCGGGGCCCTCGTACCGGAAGGTTCACCTCGTACCCTTCGGCGAGTACGTTCCGCTGCCCCGGATCTTCTTCTTCGTCCGCCAGATCTCGACGGAGATCGGCGCCTTCACGCCGGCGCCCCGCCCGACGCTCCTGAGGTCGGGGGCGCTCGCCATCGGGACCGCGATCTGCTACGAGGCGATCTATCCCTCGCTCGCCCGCGAGGAGACCGCCGAGGGGGCCAACCTCCTCGTGACGGTGTCCAACGACTCCTGGTACGGGAGGGGAGGGGCCCAGCAGCAGCACTTCGCCGGGGCGGTGCTCCGGTCGGTCGAAAACGGGCGGGCGCTCCTCCGCGCCGCCATCACGGGCGTTTCGGGAATCGTGGACGCGCGGGGCCGCATCCGGGCCGAGACGCGGCCCGACGAGCGCGCCCTCGTCCAGGGCGCCGTCCGTCTCGAGCAGGGAACGACGGCGTGGACGCGCTGGGGCTACGGGATTCCGATCGCCGCGGACGTCGCGGCGGGCGGCGTGTTACTCTTCGGGCTCGCCCGACTCCGGCGCCAGCGCAGGCTGAGAGCCGAGGGTCCACGGCGGAAAGCTCATCCATGACCGAACGCGACGATCTCGTTGCCGCCCTCACCGCCGCCTCGGAGCGCCTCGCCGCGCTTCGGGGCTATCTTTGATCTCGACGCGGCGCGGAGCGCGCTCGACGGCCTGAGGGAGACCGCCTCGGCGCCCGACTTCTGGTCTCGGCCCGAGCAGGCGCAGGACGTCCTCCGGCAGACGCGGGCGTTCGAGAAGAAGCTCGAGACGGCGGCGCGCCTCGACGCGTGGAAGGACGAGCTCGACGCCTTCGGCGAGCTCTTGCGCGAGGGAGAGCCGGCGGACAAGGACGCCCGGGAGGCGCTCGTCTCGGCGACGGCCTTCGGGGACGAGCTCGAGCTCGCGGTCAAGATGAGCGCGCCAGAGGACGCCAGCAACGCGTGGTTCTCGATCCACGCGGGCGCCGGCGGCACGGAGTCGCAGGACTGGGCCGAGATGCTCCTGCGCATGTACATGCGCTTCGCCGAGTCCCGCGGCTGGAAGGCCGAGCTCATCGACCGGCAGGACGGCGAGGAGGCCGGCCTGAAGAGCGCGACGCTCCACGTCGTGGGAGACCACGCGTACGGTTACCTCAAGGGAGAGATGGGCGTGCACCGCCTGGTGCGCATCTCGCCGTTCGACTCGGCCCAGCGCCGCCACACGTCCTTTGCATCGGTGTACGTGGCGCCCGAGATCGACGAGAACATCGAGATCGACATCGCCGACAAGGACCTCCGGGTGGACACGTACCGCTCGAGCGGGGCCGGCGGCCAGCACGTCAACGTGACCGACTCCGCGGTGCGCATCACCCACCTTCCGACGAACATCGTCGTGACCTGCCAGAACGAGCGCAGCCAGGGCCGCAACCGCGAGATGGCGATGCGGGTCCTCCGCGCCCGGCTCTACCAGCGCGCCCTCGACGAGCGGCGAGCGGAGGAGGAGAAGCGCGTCGGCGAGAAGAAGTCCATCGAATGGGGCAGCCAGATCCGGTCGTACGTCCTCCACCCGTACCGCATGGTCAAGGACCACCGGACCGGGCAGGAGAGCGGCGACACCGACCGGGTGCTCGACGGGGGCCTTGCGCCCTTCGTCGAGGCCTACCTCAAGTGGGCCGCGGACGGGAGCCCGGCGCGTGTCCCCTGAGGCGGAGGAAACGCCGCGGCTGCCCTGGATGGAGGAGGTCGCCGCGCGTCTGGCGGCCCGAGAGCCCGAGCCCGCCGAGCCCCCGGACGGACAGCGGCGCGCCGCCGTGCTCGTCCCCCTGTACGTCCGCGACGGCGCGCTCCGGGTGCTGTTCACGCGCCGCACCGAAACCGTCGAGCACCACCGGGGACAGATCTCGTTTCCCGGCGGCGTCGAGGAGGAGTCGGACGAGACCGCTTACGCGACGGCCGTTCGGGAAACGGAGGAAGAGATCGGGATCGCGCCCGGCGACGTGAAGCTGCTCGGCGCGCTGACCCCGCTGACGACGGTCACGGACTTCTTCGTCGAGCCGTTCGTCGGGGCGATTCCCTATCCCCACGTCCTGCGGCCGGCCGAAGCCGAGATCGCGGAGGTCATCGAAGCGCCGGTGGCGGCGCTGCTCGATCCGAAGGCCCTCGAGACGCGCGTGCTTGCCGGCCGCGAGGAGCCGACGCTCTTCTACCACTACGGGACGCACGTGATCTGGGGCGCGACGGCGCGGATGCTCAAGGAGCTGCTGGACGCGCTCGTCTGACTCGAGAGCCGCCGTTCGATCGACTTCCGAAATCCGAGGTCAGGCGTCGCTCTTCTCTCCGGCCTCCACCCTGAGCGGCAGACGGTTCTGCGGCGGCGGCAGCGGGCAGGTCGAGAACGGCGTGAAGACGCAGGGCGGGTTGTAAGCCTTGTTGAAGTCGAGCACGGTGCGCCCGTCCAAGGGAGGGGGGACGTACACGAACCGGCCGCCCCCGTAGGTGTCGTGGCCGTTCGTGAGGTCCCCGAAGACGATCCACAGGTCCGTCTCCCCGCGCTCGAGCACAGGCTGGAGGCGCAGGGTCCGTCCGGCTGCCGAGAAGACGACCGCGCCGGGCGAGATCTCCGGCTCGACCGTGCCGAGGATGCTCGTGAAGGGGATCCGCCTCGGAGGGTCGAAGGGCTCGAAGGCCGCGTCGAAACGCCACGCGAGGTCCACGGGAAACGACTCGATGGGCCGCAGCGTCTTCCGCGCGGGATTCTCGGCGTCCCGCGTCCGCACCGCGAGGCGGCCGCCGCGCTCGAGGACGTGGAAGCGGAGGCTCCCCATCGAGAGGATCGTCGGGTCGCCGGCCGCGTCCGAGCGCAGGTTCACCGGCCCCGGGACGGGGATCCCGTCGGCCGCGACGCGCGCGCCCGGCGCCGGCTCGAAGACGACCGCGGAGCCCGAGACGCGGAGCACGCCGACCTTCGCCGGCGCGCGATCCGGAGGCAGGAGGACGGGGCAGGCCGGGTCGCTGCCGACCGTGTTGGAGCCCTCGGCGAGCCAGAAGAGCCCCGTGAGGGAGAGCCAGCCGTCCGGGGAGGTCAGGCGCTCGAGGCGCCGGCGGCGCCAGGCCTCGATCTCGGCGGCGTGTTCCCGGGGGTCCAACCGGCGGTTAGGAGGCGGCCTTTTCGAGGGCCGCGAGCTCCGTGGCGCGCGCGAGGTTCACCCTGGCGGCGTCGAAGCTTGCGTCGATGCCGAGGGCCTTCTGGAAGGCGTCGATCGCCTGGGCATAGGCGCCCCGGTCCACGCGGACGACGCCCAGGTTGTTCCACAGCACGGGCGACTTCGTGTTGCTCTCGATCGCCTTGACCAGGGCCGTCTCGGCCTCGGCGAGCTTGCCCTCGGCGCGCAGCGTGGCGCCGAGGCCGGCCGCCGCCTCCTCGTCGAGGGGATCGAGGTCGAGCGCCGTGGTGAAGTCCGAGGCGGCCGCCTCGAGCTTCTTCTCGGCGGCCCGGGTCTGGCCGAGCGCGGTCCAGACGGCGGTCTCGTTCGGCGAGAGCCGCGCGGTCTCGGCGAGCTCGCGGTCGGCCTCCTTCCACATCGACTTCTTTCGGAACGCCCGGCCGAGGTTCTCGTGGAAGAGTGCCGAGGACCCGTCGAGGTGCACGGCTTCCGTGAGCTCTTCGATCGATCGGTCGATCTCCTCGGACCGGAAGAGGAAGACACCGAAGTCGTTGCGCGCCTCGGCCGAGGCCGGATCGATCTCGATCGCGCGTCCGAAGGCGATGCGCGCGGCGCTCTTGTCGCCGAGCTCGCTCATGGAGCGGCCGAGGCCCCGGGCCGCCGACACGCTCTTGGGATCGAGCTCGAGCGCGCGCCGGTAGTGGCTCGCGGCCGTGTTCCACTTCTTCTGGCGCTCCGCGACGATGCCGAGGCCGAGCTCGGCCTTGCCGTTGGCCGACTCGAGGACGACGGCGGCGGTGAACTCGCGCTCCGCGTCGGCGTTCTGGCCGACCGCCAGGGCCGCATCGCCGAGGACGCGGTGGGCGTCGGCGTTCCTGGGATCCGCCTCGGACGCCTGCCGCGCGAAGGAGGCGGCGGCGCGGAAATCCCCCGAGGCGAGCGCCTTGTCGGCCGCCTCGAGGAGCGGGGCGGTGGCGGCCGGCGGCGCGGGGGAGCCCGGGGGCACCAGGGCCGGCCCGCCCTCGGGGGGCGGCGCGCCGATCGGGGCGGAGCTGACGAGGGCCTTCTCGACCTCGGCCGCCTTGCGCCGCGCGGCGTCGGCGTCGGCCGTGCGCCCGAGCTTGTCGTCGGCCTCGGCGATGAGCCGGTAGACCTCGGGATCGGTGGAGTTCCCGGCGCGCTTGAGGTCGAAGAGCGCCTCTTCGGCTTTGCCGTCCGCGAGCTTGGCGCGGGCGGCCCGCTTCAACTCGTCCATGTCGATGGCCGGGACGTTCGAGCCCGAGACTTCGGCGCGGACGGCGGCGGCGAGGTTGGAGAATTCGGGGCTGTAGAAGTCGGGGATCACCTGGAGGTCGGGGCGCGCAGCCAGGGCGGCCTTGAGCTCTTCGCGGGCGCTCCTGGAGTTCCCGGCGATGAAGTAGGCCCACGCGCTCTGGAGGTGGAGGTCTCCCTTGCGGTCGGCGGCGACGCCGGGCGCCTCGGCGGCTTTCGAGTATTTCTCGCCGGCTTCCTTGAAACGGCCCGAGTCGAACGCGCGCTTGGCATCGGCCTCCAGGCGCGCGGCGTCCTGGGCGAAGGCGAGCCCGGCCAGCAGAAGGCCGAAGACGGCGGCGAGGACTCGGCGCATCAGTTGCTGCCGGCCGGGGCGGCCGAAGGCGGCGCGGGGGTCCACGTCTTCTCGGAGCCCTCGGTCACCGTGATCTTCTCGGTGACGGGATTCATTCCCTCGCGGGAGAGGGTCACGGTGTACGTCCCGGCGGCGAGCTTGAGGCGCGCGGCGTCGGGCATCGTGCCCCGGTACTTTCCGTCCACGAGGACGCTCGCGCCCGCCCACTGGGGCGCGTCGATGACCAGCATCGAAACCGGGAACTGGTAGTGGATCCGGTCGTCCGACTTGGGTCCGACGTGAAACGACTTTTCGTGGGTCGGGAAGCCCTTGGCCTCGAAGCGGACCGTGTGGTCGCCCTCGTCGAGCTGGAGAGTGCGGGCGGGGATGGAAGGACCCACCACCTTCCCGTCGATCGAAAGCGTCGAGACCGGCACGGAGGAGAACTGTATCTTGAATTTGCGCGGCGGCCCGGGTTTCTCGGCCGCCGGCGGGGCGGCCGGCGCGGGGACGGGAGCGGCCGCCGGCGCCGCGGTCGGGACGGTCGGAGCCGCCTTCGCCGCTTCTCCCTCGCCGAGCTTCGGCACGGGGAAGTCGAGCGCGGCCGTGGGCACGGCGCCGGGCGTCGCCACGGGGGCGGCGGGCGGAGAAGGACGGACCGCCTCGGGCTGGCGGTTGAGCTGCCGATAGACCTCGGCGCCCGCGATGCCGAGGATCAGGATCGCCGCGAGGATCGTCAGACGGGTGCGGCGGGCGGTGCCCGCGGGCTCGGCCGTGATCCGCGGCGCGGAGGAGGTCGTGCGGGCGGCGGTCTCGTCGCCGGCGGGCTCGGCGTTCGGATCCCGGAAGTTCACGAGCTCGAGCGGCGGGCGCGCTCCGCCCGAAACGGATCCCGAAACCGAGCCCGAGACGGAGCCCGAGCTCGGGGTCGCGTCTGGGGAGGGGACGCGGGCGAGGGATCCCGAGGGCGGCGTGATGTGCAGGGGCGCGACGCCGCTCGAGGGCGTCGCGAGCGTCGGGTCCTCGTCGGCGGACTCGGGGCGGATCGTCCGAACGGTGTCGGGCAGGACCTGGGTGACCGGGTACCGGCCCGACATCCCCGAGAGCTCCCGGTGGACGGCCTGGAGGTCCTTGCGCAGCTCCTCCATCGTGGGGTAGCGATCGGCGGGGCTCTTGGCGAGGGCGCGGCCGACGATGGCGACCAGGGCGGGCGGAACGTCCGGAGCCAGGCTCTCGATGGGCTCCGGGGTTTCGTTGAGGATCTTGTACAGGATGGTCGAGAGGTGCTCGCCGCGGAACGGCTTGCGGTACGCGAGCAGCTCGTACGAGAGCACGCCCATCGCGAAGACGTCCGTGCGGCGGTCGATCGCCTCGCCGCGGATCTGCTCGGGAGCGAGGTAGGCCGACGTGCCCAGCGTGATGCCGGTCTGGGTCAGGTTCGACTCGGTCTGCAGCGACTTCGCGATCCCGAAATCCATCACCTTGACCGTGCCGTCCTCGAGGATGCGGACGTTGGCGGGCTTGACGTCCCGGTGGATGATGCTCGCGCTGTGGGCATAGCCGAGGCCCTCGGCGATCGCCATGAGGATCTCGAGCTTCCGGACGACCGGGATCGGGTCGGCGCGCTTGATCTTCTTGTCGAGGTCCTCGCCGGTCAGAAACTCCTGAACGATGTACGGGATGCCGTTCTCGACGCCGAAGTCGTAGATCGTCGTGATGTTGCGGTGGTGGAGGTTCCCGGCCAGCTCGGCCTCGCGGAAGAACCGGTGCTTGATCTCCTCGTCGTTGACCTGGCAGGTCTTGATGGCGACGGTGCGCTTGATGAACGGGTCCCGTCCCCGGTAGACGGCCCCGAAGCCGCCCACACCGATCTGCTCGGAGACCTCGTACTTTCCGATTTTTTGAAGCATTCCCCCGCCGCGGAACCCCGCTAGTGTAAACGATGCCGCGTGACCCCGAAACCATTCCCCGAGAACGGCTTGCCCCCGGTAGACTGTGCCCGATGCGCCCCGCGAGAGTCGTTCTGGTGCTTGCGGCCGCCGTCGCCGCGACGGCCGCGTGCCGGAAACTGGAGACCCGGGAGCTGAACGCGGTCCAGGCGCTGAGGGCGCGGGCGCGGCCCCGCTTCCAGCCCCCGGCGGACGGTCTTCTGACGGGCGCCCAGATCGACATGTTCCTGAAGGTCCGGCAGGCCGCTGGGCGGCAGCCGCCCTCGGAGGTCGCGGGGAGCCTGGGGGTGGATCCGGCCGAGCTCGCGTGGGTCCGGGCCCGCATCGCGGAGGCCCTTCTCGCCTCGGACGCGAAGCAGGTCGGCGACTCCGCCTCCGAGACGTACGGGGCGGCGCTCGGCCGTCTTCGCGAGACCCGGCGCTCGACCCGCGATCCGAAGGCGGCCGCGCGTCTCGACGCGGAAATCGGGACGCTCGAACGGGAGCGCGCGACCCTCCGGCGCAACGACTCGGCGTCCGCGGCCAGCCGCAATGCGGTTCTCGTCGCCGGCCGCCGCGCCGAGCTCGAGCGGGTCGGCCCGTGACTCCCCTCGAAGGGTTCCTGGCCGCCGAGATCGAGGCGGGGACCTTCCCGGGGGGCGTGGCGCTCGTCGGTTCCGCGAGCGAGGTCCTCGCGGAGGCCGCCGCCGGGGACGCGTGCGTCGAGCCGTCGCGGGACGCGGCGGGCGCAGGGACGCTCTACGATCTCGCGAGCCTGACGAAGCCCCTCTGCACGGGCGCGCTCGCCGCCGCGCTCGGTCCCGGGCTGGCGCTCGAAGCGGCTCCGGGCCGCTACCTGCCGGAGTGGAAGAAGACCCGCTACGACGGCATCACGCTCGAACGGCTGATGACCCACACTTCCGGCCTGCCCGGCTGGTACCCGCTCTACGTGCGCGGGGAGGGGGCGGCCGCGTACCGCCGCACGCTCGCCGAGATGGAGCCCGAAGCCGCGCCGGGAGAGCGGGTGATCTACAGCGATCTCAACTTCCTCGTCCTCGGCGAGATCCTCGAACGGGTGTCCGGAGCGCGGCTCGACGCCGCCTTCGACGACCTGGTCGCGCGTCCCGCCGGCTCGGGCGCCCGCTTCCTCCCGCCGGACGCGTCGGCGACCGCGGCGACGGAACGGGACGATCGGGTCGAGCGCGCCATGACCGGGGCGCGCGGGCTCTCGTATCCGCGGTTCCGGGTCGGCGTCGTGCGCGGAGAGGTGCACGACGGCAACGCGTTCCGCCGGGGCGGTGTGGCGGGACATGCCGGGCTCTTCGGAACGGCCCGCGACGTGTGGGCTCTGTCGCGGCCGTGGCTCGAGCCCGACCGCGCCGCCCTCGGCCGCGACCGGACGCCCGCGCTGTCCGAGGCGCGGGGTCTCGCGTGGCAGGGACGCCGCGGCGCCGGATCGGCGACGCCCGAAATGTCGGAGCGCGCCTTCGGGCACACCGGCTTCACGGGCACGTCGGTCTGGATCGATCCGGAAGCGGGCCTCGTCTGCGTCCTGCTGACCAACCGGATCCATCCGGAGGTCCGGGAGATCCCGTTCAACGAGGTCCGGCAGCGCTTCCACGCCGAGGTCTACGCCCGGTTTTCCTGAGGTAGTATCCGGCTTCTCATGCCGGAATCCCGCTCCGACATCGTCATTCTGGACGGCGCCCGCACTCCCATGGCCGAGTACAACGGCCACTTCGCGGACGTGTCGGCGATCGACCTGGGAGTCCACGCGACGCGCGAGGCCCTGCGGCGCTCGGGCGCGGAACCGGGGGAGATCGACCACGTCATCTTCGGCAACGCGCTCCAGACGTCCGGGGACGCGATCTACGGCGCCCGCCACGTGGCCCTGAAGGCCGGCGTGCCGAAGGAAGTCCCCGCCCTGACGGTGAACCGGCTGTGCGGCTCGGGCTTCGAGGCGATCGTGCAGGGCGCGCACCGCATCCTCCTCGGGGAGGCCCGGACCGTGCTCGCGGGCGGCATGGAGAACATGTCGCAGGCCCCGCACGTCATCCGCGGCGCGCGCAAGGGCCTGCGGCTCGGCCAGGGGCAGCTCGAGGACTCCCTGATGGTCGCGCTGCTCGACTCGTACTGCAACCTCTACATGGCGCAGACGTCCGACCGCGTCGCCGCGAAGTACGGCGTGACCCGCGCCGAGCAGGACGCCTACGCGCTCTGCTCGCAGCAGCGCGCGGCCGCGGCCTGGGACTCGGGGCGGCTCGCCGAGGAGGTCGTCGCGGTCGAGGTGCGCGCGGGCCGCAAGACCGTCCGCGTCGAGAAGGACGACCACCTCCGGCCGGACTCGACGCTCGAGGGCCTCGCCGCTCTGCCGCCCTCCTTCGGGAAGGACGGCTCGGTGACGGCCGGCAACGCCTCGGGAATCGTGGACGGGGCCGCCGCGGTCGTGGTCACCTCCGCGGAGAACGCGAAGGCGAAGGGCCGCACGCCGCTCGGACGCGTCGTCTCGTGGGGCGTCGTCGGCGTCGAGCCGGAGTTGATGGGGATCGGCCCGGCGCCCGCCGCGCGGGCGGCGATCGCCCGGGCGGGCCTGACGCCGGCGGACATCGGGCTGTGGGAAATCAACGAGGCGTTCGCCGGCCAGATCCTCGGCGTCGTCCGCGAGCTCGGCATCGACCCGGAGAAGCTCAACGTCAACGGCGGGGCGATCGCCCTTGGCCATCCGCTCGCCGCGACCGGAACGCGATGCACCCTGACCCTCCTGCGGGAGATGCGCCGGCAGGGCGTCCGGTACGGCCTCGCGGGCGCCTGCATCGGCGGCGGACAGGGCATCGCGGTCGTCGTGGAGTCGGCCGGCTAGCGCGGTCCGCGCCGGGTCTCGCCGTGAACTGGACCGAGCGGATCCTCGACTTCCCCGTGAGGGCGGCGGCGGTGGACGACTTCCTGCGCGAGCTGAGGGCGCACGGAAAGGGAGACCTGAACGCCGTGCTCACGACGCTCAACGAGGGCGGGCTCTGCCGCGAGGCGGTGGACTGCTGGACGGGCAACGGCTGGATCGTGCTCGCTCCCAGCCAGCCCACGATCGCGCTGGCGGGTCCGGACTTTTCCCCGCACATGGGGCTGCGGGCATTCTGCGGTGAGTTCGCGGACGGGGAGGCCGGCGCGTGGCCGGAACCCCCCGCCGCCATGCCAATCGAAGAGGAGTCTCAACACGATGACCATCCGTAAAGTGGGAGTTCTCGGAGCCGGGCTCATGGGGTCCGGCATCGCCGAAGTGTGCGCGAAGGCCGGCTACGACACGGTCGTGCGCGAGGTCAGCGAGGACCTCGTGAAGAAGGGGCTCTCCCGCATCGAGGGCTCGCTCGCCAAGGCCGTCGAGAAGGGGAAGCTGCCTGCCGCGGACCGCGACGCGGCCTGGAAGCGCCTGTCCTCGACGACCCGCCTCGACGATCTGGCCGACACCGACGTGATCGTCGAGGCGATCGTCGAGAACCTGGACGTCAAGAAGGAGACGTACGCCGCCCTCGACCGCCTCTGCAAGCCGGAGACGATCTTCTGCTCGAACACGTCTTCGCTGACGATCACGGAGATGTCGGCGGCGACCAGGCGCCCGGACCGTTTCGCCGGCCTGCACTTCTTCAACCCGGTTCCGGTCATGAAGCTCGTCGAGGTCGTGCGGACCATCTCGACGTCCGACGCCACCGCCGAGGCCGTCTTCGCGTTCGCGAAGTCGCTCGGCAAGGAGCCGGTCCGGACGCACGACAACTCGGGGTTCATCGTCAACCGGCTCCTCGTGCCGTACCTGCTCGACGCCGTCCGCGCTCTCGAAGAGGGCGTCGGCAGCCGCGAGGACATCGACAAGGGCATGGAGCTCGGCTGCGGCCACCCGATGGGCCCGCTGAAGCTGCTCGACTTCGTCGGGCTCGACACGACCTACGCGATCGCCGAGATCATGTTCGACGAGTACCGCGAGAAGCGCTTCGCGCCGCCGCCGCTGCTCAAGCGGATGGTCCTGGCGGGGCGGTACGGCAGGAAGTCGGGGCGCGGCTTTTACGAGTACGGAGGGTAGGGGCATGGGAGAGTTCGTGCGGGTCGAGGACCGCGACGTCGGCGTCCGCGTCCTCACGGTGTCGCGGCCGGAGAAGCTGAACGCGCTCAACGCGGAGGTGATCGGCGACCTCGCCGCCGCCGTGGGCCAGGCCGAGTCCGCCGAGGGCCTCCGGTGCCTCGTCGTGACCGGCGCGGGCGAAAAGGCCTTCATCGCGGGAGCGGACATCGGCGAGCTCGCGAAGCTGACGCCGCTCGAGGGGCGCGAGCATGCGCGCCGCGGCCAGGCCGTCCTCGACCGGCTCTCGGCGCTCCCCGTGCCGACGATCGCGGCGATCAACGGCTTCGCGTACGGCGGCGGGCTCGAGCTCGCGATGGCCTGCACGCTGCGGGTCGCCTCGGAGAACGCGCGCATGGGCCTGCCGGAAACCTCCCTCGGGATCCTGCCGGGCTACGGCGGAACCCAGCGCCTGGCGCGCATCGTCGGCCCGGCGCGGGCCATGGAGCTCGTGCTCACCGCCGAGAAGGGGCTGACCGCCGCGGAGGCCGAGAGGATCGGCCTCGTCAACAAGGTCTTCCCGGCCGGGCAGGCGCTGTCGGGCGCCCTCGAGATCGCCAAGAAGATCGCCGCGAACGGCCCCGTCGCGTGCCGGTACGCGATGGACGCGATCCGCCGCGGGATGGAGATGCCGCTCGCGGAGGGACAGCTGCTCGAGGCGACGCTCTTCGGCCTCTGCGCCGCCACGTCGGACACGAAGGAAGGGATGACGGCCTTCCTCGAGAAGCGCCCGGCGCGCTTCACGGGACGCTAGGCGTTCCATGGGCACGGATCTCGTCAGCGCCTGCATCTTCTGCGCGGGCTGGCTGCTCGGCATGGACCTCGCGCCCCGCGACGGGCTGACGGGGCAGATGGGGTTCTCCTACGCGACGATGGCCCGGCGGTACGACGTGTCGCCCGAGCGCGTCGATTCCTCGGACGTGACCCCCAAGTTCGTCCTGGTCGGGATGGGCAACGCGTGGCCGGCGGCCGAGGGTCTCGGCGCGGGCACGCCGGAATCCGAGTGGCGCGCGCGGATCGCGTTCGGCACGTCGCACGACCAGCAGGAGCGCAAGGCCCTCGGCGATCTCGACCGGATCCTGACGACGGGGACCGGACGGTACGAGAACTTCGCGCTGCTCGGGCGGGTGAAGGTCGGGGAGCGGGACTCGATCGAGGTCGCGCTCGACCGGCGCGCGGAGAGCGCGACCGACCTGATCAACATCGGCCCCGTGAACGGCAACGTGTCCGCGTCGCGGAACCTGTCGGCCGAGCGCGGCGACGTCGCCCTCGGCTGGCGCCACCGGTGGCCCGGGTTCGAGGCCGAGATCGGCTTCCACGGCGCCCGCCCCGACGGGTACAACTCGACCGAGGGCTCGTTCCAGAACGCGTCCGGCACCCTCTATGGTGGCGAGGCCGAGGCGCGATGGAAGAGCGGGGGATGGACGGTCCTGCTCCACGGCGAGGGCATGTGGGGCAACCTCGACGTCCACCGCGAGAGCGCTCCGGCCTTCGAGGACCGCAACGCGTCGCTGCCGGCCTCGTTCCAGGCCGTCCGGCTCGGCGCGGGGTACTCGTGGCCGCGCACGGACCTCTTCCTGACGGCCACGTACGACCGGCAGGCGCTGCCCTTCGTGTCCCTGGCCGTCCTCGGGACGGAGACCGTGGCGTTCAACCAGGGCTACGACCCGAACTCGGTCAACGAGGAGTGGTACTTCAACCTCGCGTTTCGCTACGCGATCACGCCCGCCGTGAGGCTGCGGATCGGAGCCGTCCTCGGCTGGGGCAGCGAGGCGCTGACCCTCACCGATTTCACCGGGGCTGCGCCCCCGCTGTCGCTCGACGTCCACCGGCGCGGCGTCTTCGGCGGGGGCCTCTCGAGCTCCCTCGGCACCCCGGAAGTGGCGCTCTTCATCGGCGCGGACTTCTCGATCGGCGCTCCCGCGAAGTAGCGGCCGGTTGATCTGGCGGGTCCCGCGGTTTAGACTCAGTCGGAAAGAAAACGCCCTTGAACCCACGGGATTCCGAACTCATCTACGACTGGAACCGGGCCGGCGGCGCCGTGTTCCCGGCGCGCGGCCGCGTCGAGATCGACGACGAGACCCTGCGCGACGGGCTCCAGTCGCCCTCGGTCAAGAGCCCCTCGATCGAGCAGAAGATCCGCATTCTCCACCTCATGGAGGCGCTCGGGATCGACTCGGTCGACATCGGCCTTCCCGGCGCCGGGCCGCACGTCGTCGAGACCGTCACCCGGCTCGCGCAGGAGATCGTGAGGGGCAAGATGAACATCCGCCCCAACTGCGCCGCGCGGACGGTCGCCGCGGACATCCTCCCGATCATCGAGGTCTCGCAGAAGGTCGGCATCCCGATCGAGGTGTCGTGCTTCATCGGCTCGTCGCCGATCCGCCAGTACGCCGAAGACTGGGACTTCGACCGGATGCTGCGCCTCTCGGAGGACGCCGTCTCGCTCGCGGTCAAGGAAGGCCTCCCGGTCATGTACGTGACCGAAGACACGACGCGGGCGCATCCGGACCACATCCGGCGGATGTACACGACGGCGATCCGGGCCGGGGCGGGACGCGTCTGCGTGTGCGACACCGTCGGGCACGCGACGCCCGACGGGGTGCGCAACGTGGTCCGCTTCGTCGCGAGGCTCGCCGCGGACCTCGAGCCCTCCGTCAAGGTGGACTGGCACGGCCACCAGGACCGCGGCCTCGGCGTGACGAACGCGCTCTGGGCGCTCGAGGCGGGCGCCCATCGGGTCCATGCCTGCGCCCTCGGGATCGGCGAGCGTGTCGGGAACACGCCGATGGACACGCTGCTCGTCAACCTCCAGCTGCTCGGATGGATCGACCGGGACCTCACCAGCCTGAACGAGTACTGCGCCGCGGTCTCGGAGGCGACGGGCGTGCCGATCCCGGACAACTACCCGGTCGTGGGACGCGACGCCTTCCGCACCGGCACCGGCGTTCACGCCGCCGCGATCATCAAGGCCCGCAAGAAGGGCGACGAATGGCTTTCGGACCGCGTCTATTCGGGCGTGCCCGCGAGCATGATCGGCCGCCACCAGGTCATCGAGGTCGGCCCGATGAGCGGCCTCTCGAACGTCCAGTGCTGGCTGGAGGACCACGGCGTCGAGCCCCGGCCGGAGCTCGTCGACGCCGTCTTCCGCCGCGCCAAGGAGAGCGACCGGATCCTGCTCGACGAGGAGATCCTCGAGGTCGTCCAGCGCCTCGCGCCGGCGGAAGCGGGACGCGCGTAGCGTCCGGACGTCCTCCCCGATACGGGGAGCGACCGCCGGGAAGGTGCCCGGGCCCATGACCCGCCGCCGCGCTCCCGCGTCGTCTTCCGCGTCCCCCCGCCCGCCCTCGCGCTTCCTGGACCGCGAGCTTCCGACGTACCTCGACCACCTCGCGGTGGAGCGGGGCCTCGCGCGCGCCAGCGTCGAGGCGTATCGGACGGACCTCGAGGCGTTCGGCCGCTTCCTCGGGGACCGGCGCCTCGACGCCGCGAAGGCGGCGCGCGCCGACCTCGGCCGGTATCTCTCGGGCCTGCGGGCGCGGGGGCTCTCGGCGCGCTCGGCTTCGCGCGCCCTCTCGGCCCTTCGGGGCTTCTACGGATTCGCGGCGGCCCACCTCGGCTTCTCCGAAGACCCCACCGCGGACATGACGAACCCGAAGACCGGCCTCGCGCTTCCCAAGAGCCTCTCGGAGTCCGACGTGGACGCTCTCCTCGGCAGCCCCGACACCGCCACGGCGCTCGGCCTGCGCGACCGCGCCATGCTCGAGCTCCTCTACGCGTCGGGCCTGCGGGTGTCGGAGATCGTGGGCATCCCGCGCGACGCGGTGGACCTGGAGGCCGGCATCCTGCGCGTGCGGGGCAAGGGCGGCAAGGAGCGGCTCGTTCCCTTCGGGGCGTCGGCGGCGCGGTGGGTCGCGCGGTACCTCGAGGCGGCCCGTCCCGGCCTCGACCGGCGCCGGTCCGGGCACCTCTTCCTGTCCGTGCGGGGCGCCCCCATGACCCGGCAGCGCTTCTGGCAGCTCATCGAAGGCTACGGCCGGAAGGCCGGGATCCGGGGCCGGCTGACGCCCCACAGCCTGCGGCACTCCTTCGCGACGCACCTGCTCGAGCATGGCGCCGACCTGCGCGCCCTGCAGATGATGCTGGGGCACGCCGACATCGCGACCACCCAGATCTACACGCAGGTGTCGAAATCGAGGCTGCGCCGGGTTTACGACGAGTTCCACCCGAGGGCCGCGCGAGCCCCCCGTGGCAAAATAGGGCGGTGATCCGCCCGGTTCGACCCAGACCTCCGGAATGCCCGGGCCCGCCGGGCGGTTTCCGGTCCCGCATGCGCCTGTTTCCCGCCCTCGCGACCGCCTCCCTCGGGACCCTTCTGGCCCTGTGGCAGGCGCCCGCGGCCCGCGCCGAGCTGATCGTCTTCGAGGACGGGCGGGTCGTGAAGGCGTCCGGCTACAGGCTCCTTGCCGAGGAGCTCGAGATCAGCCTGCCGGGGGGCGGCAGCTACCGCGTGGACCTGGCGCGCGTGGACCGGATCGTCGACGACGAGGTCGTCGTGGACCGGGTGGTCGTCGAGGACGACCCGCTCCATCCCGGCGCCGCCTTCGACCTCTCGTACCGGGAGGCGCGCAAGCCCCTCTTCGGGTCTCCGTACGACGCGATCATCGAGCGGGAGGCGAAGCGGTCGAACCTCGACGCCTCGCTCGTGTCCGCGCTGATCCGCGCCGAGTCGAACTTCGAGCCCAGGGCCGTGTCCCGCAAGGGAGCCCGCGGCCTCATGCAGCTGATGCCGGCGACCGCCCGCCGTCTCGACGTGCGCAAGCCCTTCGACCCGGCCGCGAACGTGCGCGGGGGGGTGCAGTACCTGCGGGAGCTCGTCGACCGGTTCGGGCCCCGGCCGGAGCTGGTCCTCGCCGCGTACAACGCGGGCGAGGGCGCGGTCGAGACCTATGGAGGCGTCCCGCCCTACCGCGAGACCGTCGCGTACGTCAGCCGGATCCTGAAGTGGTGGCGCCCGGCGGAAGCTCCGCCCGGGCCGTAAGACGCGGCGGCGGGCGCCGGGCCTCGGTAAGATGGACGGGATGCGAGCCGCGGGGATCCTCGTCCTGGCCGCCTTGGCCGCCTCCAGCGCCGCGGCGCTCGACGCCGGAGAGCCTCCCGACTTCGAGGCGGCGGGCCGCGAGGCGGTCGGGCTCCTCCAGGCGTACCTGAGGGTCGACACCACGAACCCGCCGGGCCACGAGCGCCAGGCGGCCGACTTCCTCAAGGACGTCTTCGACAAGGAAGGGATCGAGAACCGGGTCTACGACCTCGGCAACGGCCGGGCGAACATCCTGGCGCGCCTTCCGGGGAGCGGGCTCGGGAGACCGATCCTCCTGCTCAACCACCTCGACGTCGTTCCCGCCGACGCGGAGCGGTGGAGCGTTCCGCCGTTCTCGGGCGACGTCCGCGACGGATACGTCTGGGGGCGGGGCGCCACCGACATGAAGGGCACGGCCGTCTGCCAGCTCATGACCCTGCTCCTCCTGAAGCGCTCGGGGGTCGCCCTGGATCGCGACGTGATCTTCCTCGGGACGGCCGACGAGGAGGAGGGCAAGGACAACGGCGTCGCCGACATGGTCGAGAAGCACCGGGCCGACCTGCGGGACGCGGAGTACTGCCTGACCGAGGGAAACACGATCGCCGTCGAGGACGGGCGCACGGTCTCGTGGGACGTGGACGTGACGGAGAAGGCGCCGCTCTGGCTGCGCCTGGTCTCGACCGGGAAGGCCGGCCACGCCTCGATCCCGGAGCCCGACGGCGCCGTCGCGAAGCTGGTGCGCGCCGTTTCGAAGATCCTCGCGTACGAGCCCCCGGTGCGCCTGATCCCGGCCGTGAACAACTACTTCCGGCAGCTCGCGCCGACGACGAAGGGGGAGCTCGCCCGCGCCCTGGCGGATCCGATCGCGGCGATCCGGGATCCGGCGCTTCGCAAGATCCTGCTCGAGAGCCCGGAGCGCAACGCGGATCTGCGCACGACGATCTCGGTCACGGGGCTGACGGGCAGCGAGAAGATCAACGTGATCCCCGGCGAGGCCACGGCCTCGATCGACTGCCGCCTTCTTCCGGGCGAGGACCCGCAGCGTTTTCTGGCCGCGTTGCGCGACGTCGCGGGCGACGAGAGCCTGCGCTGGGAAGTCCTCCTGTCCGAAACGGCGACCGAGTCGCCGATCGACACCGCGCTCTTCCGCGCCATCGAGCGGGCGCGGGACCGCTTCGCGCCGGGCGTCCCGGTGCTCACGCCGCCCCTGACGTCCTCGACCGACGCCACGCGGCTGCGCCAGATCGGCGTGGTCGTCTACGGGTTCGAGCCGTTTCGCCTCTCGGACGACGACGACCGCAGCCACGGCGACGACGAGCGCCTGTCCGTGGACAACGTCCGCTACGGCCTCGAGGTCACTTATGCCGTGGTGTCGGACGTGGCGGCGGCGCGGCCGGCGCGCTGAACCGCCGGGCGGCGTCCGTGGCGGCCTCGAGCCGGCCCGCCAGGCGCGCGATCTCGGGCCGGACGGCGTCCGGGTTTCCGGCCTCGAGGGTCTCGCGGATCGCCGGGAGCGTCTCGGCCATGTAGGACGGCAGGGGCGCGTAGATCTGGTGCCGGAACCACGGGCGCCCCGGAAGCCCGGCGCCGTCGAGGACCGCGCGCTCGAGGGAAAGCAGCCAGGCGTTCGCGTCGCGCTGCGACACGTAGCCGGTGCGGCCGGCCGCGAGCGACGCCGCGAGCGATTTCTGCGCGGCGGCCGAGGACGCGCTCCACGCCCGAGCCTTCGCGGCGAGGTCTTTCAGCTCCGGTCCGACGGCGGACGCGGCCGGCAGGCCGGCGAGCTCGTCGGCGTAGCGGGCGATCTCGCGGCCGTAGGCGGCGGCGTCGAAGGGCAGCAGGTCCGCGTTGGCGAACCGGAGCGCGAGGAGGCCGGCGTACTTCGCCATCGCCGCGTGATAGCGGAACCCCGGGTCGCCCTCGGTCGCCATCCAGTGGTACGAGTCGTAGACGGAGTGATACACGCCGTAGGGGCCGTCGAAGACGAGATCGGCCGAAGCGATCCCCAGGTGGTTGAAGAAGACCGTGTAGTCGGACCCGCTTCCGAGGATCGCGACGGGGAGATCTTCGCCCGTCGACGCCGCGGTGGCGTAGCTGCCGACCCCGGCGAAGCCGGCGTTCTCCCGCCACGTGTCCGCCACGCTCCTGCCGGGAGAGCCCGGGTCGGGCAGGTCGCGCGCGGCCTCGCGGATCGCGGTGAAGAGCAGGGGAGAGGCCGACGGGGAGAAGACCGGACCGTGCGCCGCTTCGTCGACGTTGATGCAGACCACGGCGTTCTTCTTCAGGTCCGCCTCGTGCTCCTCGCCCCACTCGGTCGAGCCGGTCAGCGTGAACTCCTCGGCATCCCAGGCGGCGATCACGATCGTCCGGCGGGGACGATGCCCCTCGGCGGCCAGGCGCCCGAGGGCTCGCCCGAGGGAGAGGAGGGCGGCCGTGCCGGAGGACGGATCCGAGGCGCCGTAGACCCACGCGTCGTAGTGGTTCGACAGCAGGACGATCCGCTCCGGCTCGTCGGTCCCGCGGAGCGTCGCGATGACGTTCTGGATCGGGCGCCGCTCGCGCGTGTTCTCGACCTTGAGGTGCAGGCGCACCGGTCCCGCTCCGACGTGGAACGTGTCCGGAACCGCCAGGCCCTGCCAGGAGTCGTCGGGGACGGCGGGCCCCTTCAGTCGCGTGAGGATCTCGGCGGCGTCGCGCGCGGACAGGGGCACCATGGGAACCCGGGGGAGGATCCGGGATTCCGACGCCGGGATCCGCCGGGCGTCGGCCGTGGAGGCCCAGCCGGGGGTCAGGGGATCTCCCGGAACGATGAAGTCGTAGACGTTGGCGCCGCGCTGGAAGTGCGAGGCGGGCCCCCAGGGACCCGACGGGTAAACGGGGCCCTTGAACCACCCGTCGTCGATCGGGTCCGAATAGACGAGGACGGCCGCGACGCCGCGCTTCTCGGCCTCGAGCGACTTGCCGCCGCGGTAGCCGCCGAAGTAGCGCGCGAGCGCGATCCGGCCCCGCACGTCCACGCCCATCTTCGCGAGCCGGTCGTAGTCCTGGGCGCTGCCGCGGTTGACGTAGACGACCTCGCCGACGACTTCCGCCGAAGGGGAGTAGGCGTTCCAGGCCACGGCGGCCTCGGGCACGTCGGAATCCGGATCCGACGCGACCGGCTCTTCCCGCCGGAGCAGGGCCACGCCGGGCTCGCCCACGATCTCGAGCCTTGCGCTGCGGGGATACGAAAGGAGCACGTCGTAGCTCGGGGTCCGGACCTCGAAGCCGGCCTTCTCGTACTCGGCGGCCAGGAAGGCGGCGAGGCGCGCGTTGCCGTCGGTCCCGGCCACGTGCGGGGCGCGGGTCAGCTCCCGGAGGATGGCCCCGCACTCCGCGGGCTGCGGGAGGGCGAGCAGGCGTGCCTCGGCCTCGCGCTCGCGAGCGGCCGAGGAAGGAGAGAAC
Source organism: Thermoanaerobaculia bacterium (assembly GCA_041912555.1). Lineage (GTDB taxonomy): Bacteria > Acidobacteriota > Thermoanaerobaculia > UBA5066 > Gp7-AA6 > DAHUXD01. The sequence continues at coordinate 222,439 of JAYRMU010000034.1, read as the reverse complement.
CCGGTCAGTGTCGCGTCGGGAGGGGCCGGCGCGGGCGAGGCCGCGAGCACGAGCAGGGCGGCGGCGAGCGCGGCGGCCGTCCTCATGCGCCGCGCCGGGAGCGTCCGCGCAGGGACAGGTAGAACGGGAGCCCGAGCAGCAGGATCCCGACGCCCGCGAGCGTTTCCTTCGGCTGCTCGCGCACCGTGTTGATCGCCAGCAGGACCGAGCTCGCGACGAAGAGCAGCGGGACCGCCGGGTACCCCCAGCAGCGGTACGGCCGGGGCAGGTCCGGCCTGCGCCGCCGGAAGAGGAAGAGGGCGATCCCGGTCGCGGCGTACGCCAGGATCACCGCGAACGTCGCGTAGGTGTAGAGCTGGTCGTACCGGCCCGAGAGGCAGAGCAGCGACATCCAGATCGCCTGCACGACGATCGCGAAGGACGGCGTGAGGAACCGGGGATGGACCCGTCCGAACGCCTTCGGGAAGAGGCCGTCCTTCGAGAGGGCGTAGACGATCCGCGGCCCGGGGACGATCCCGGCCGAGAGGCAGCCGAGCGCCGCCGCGGTGACCGCCAGGGAGATGACGTAGGCGGCGCCGGGGCCGAACAGCCGGATCGAGGCGAGGGTCGCGGGCTGGGTGACGCCGGCCATCTCCGCCGGCGGGATCGCCTTGAGAAACGTGGCGTTGACGCCGACGTAGAGCAGCGTGACGAGGCCCGTGCCCGCGAGCAGCGCGATCGGCAGGTTCCGCTCGGGACGGGCGACCTCGCCCGCCGCGGCCACGATCTCGTTCCAGCCGTAAAAGCACCAGAAGACGGCGACCATCGCCGTGCCGAAGGCGGCGGCGGTGATCGGGACGGCGGGAGAGGCGGCGGGCGCGGCGGCCGCCGGGCGGGCCGCGAGGGCGCCCCCGGCGGCGATCCACACGAGCGCGAGGAGGATCATCGAGGTGAACACGCCCTGGATGCGGGCGCCTTCCTTGATCCCGACGTAGTGGGTGGCGGAGAGCAGGAGCACTGCCGCGATCGCGACGAGCTGCGCCGCCGTGACCGGATGGCCGCCGACGCTCGCGACGACGTGGGCGCTCCCGAGGGAGGGGAAGAACACCGAGAGGTACTCGGCAAACCCGGCGGCGACGGCGGCGTCGGCGCCGGCGAGGATCACCCAGAACGCGACCCACGCGTAGAGAAAAGCCGGCAGGTCCCCGAAGGCCTCGCGGATGTACACGTACATCCCGCCCGACTTCGGGATCATCGCGCCCATCTCGGCGTACACGAAGCCGCCGGCGATCGAGAGGACTCCGCCGACGACCCAGACCGCCAGGATCCAGGGGCCCGACGGAAGGGACTTCGCGATCGCCGCCGGCGTCAGGAAGATGCCGCCGCCGACGACGAGGCCGAGGACGAGCAGCGTCGTGTCCCAGAGGTTAAGCCCCCGGACGAGCTCGCCCTGGGCCCGGGCCGGCCTGGCTTCGCTCACGCGGCGGCCGGCAGGCGCAGGATCCGCCGCGCCTCGGCGATGGTCGCCGGCTCGCGGCCGACCTCGCGGGCGATGCGGACGACGCGTTCGACGAAGCGGGCGTTGGAATCCGCCAGCTCGCCCTTGCGGTAGAAGATGTTGTCCTCGAAACCGACGCGCACGTGGCCTCCCATCGCGATCGCGAGCGTCGCCATGGCCGTCTGGCGACGCCCGATGCCCGCGACCGTCCACGTGGAGCCGGCCGGGATCGAGCGCGCGAAGTGGACCAGGTTCTCGGCCGTCGCCGCCGCCGCGCCGGGGACGCCGAGCACGAAATCGAAATGAGCCGGGGGAGTGAGGAGCCCCTTCGCGAAAAGAAGGTCGGCGGTCGCCAGCATCCCGACGTCGAAGATCTCGAGCTCGGGCGTGATGCCAAACGCACGGATGCGCTCGAGGATCGCGCGGATCGTCGGCAGGGAGTTCTCGAAGACGTCCTCGCCGAAGTTGCAGGTGCCCAGCGTGAGCGTGGCCATGTCGGGCCGGAGCGAAAGGGCGGCGATTCGCTCCTCCACGCCCATCCCGACCGCCCCGCCCGTCGAGAACTGCTGGAGGATCGGGCAGCGCGAGCGGATGGCGTCCGAATAGGCGCGGAACGTCTCGAGGTCCTGCGTCGGGCTTCCGTCGGGCCTGCGGCCGTGGACGTGCCCGATCGTGGCGCCGGCGCCGTAGGCGCGCGCGTACTCTTCGCCGACCTCGTCGGGCAGCAGCGGGAGGTGCGGCTGCTGTTCCCGCGTGACCTCGGCGCCGACGCCCGCGACCGTGATGAGGAGCGCGTCGGTCAGGAGCGGCCCCGCTGCTTCCCGAGGGGAACCACGCAGGTCCCCGTCGCGCGGGCGACGACCTCCGGCGGCTCGAGGACCCGGGCCGAGGAGCCTTCGCCGGGGGCGATCACCTTCCGGGCCTCGAAGCGCATCTCGCGGGAGGTCTTTCCGACCCGCGTGATCTCGGCTTCGACCTCGAGGTAGTCGCCGCCCCGGACCGGGGCGAGAAACTCGACCGAGGAGTAGGCGCGGAAGAGCCCCTCGTCGCCGTCGTGGCGGACGAGGAGCTCCGTGGCCGCGTCCCCGAAGAGCTTGAGGACGAAGGCCCCGTCGACGAGGCCTCCGCCGTAGTGGGCCTGCTCGGCGCCGACCCGCAGCCGCAGGATCACGCGTTCGGTCACGGCCGGGTCGCCTTTTCGGCCTGCCGGCGCGTGAGCTCCTCGAGGAGGAAGGCCGCGACGCGGGAGGCCGTGGTTCCCGGACCGAAGCCGGCGTCGTAGCCGAGCTCCTTGGCCAGCGCGTGGTCCACCCGGGCGCCGCCCGCGATGAGGATGACGCGGTCCCGGAGGCGCTCGGCCTCGAGCATGTCCACGAGCTCGGTCAGGTGGCGCACGTGGATCTCGTTCTGCGTCACGGTGGCCGAAACCAGGACGGCGTCGGCCTTCGTCTCGCGGACCTGCCGGGCGACCTCCGCGACCGGAACCTGGGCGCCGAGGTTGCGGGCGTCCAGGGAATGGTAGCGCTCGAGGCCGTAGTCCCCCGCGAACCCCTTCATGTTGAAGATCGCGTCGAGCCCGACGGTGTGCGCGTCGGATTCGAGCGCGCAGCCGAGAACCACGATGCGGCGCCCGAACCGGCGGGCAAATTCCGCGTCGAGCTCCTCGCGGCCGAGGGCCGCGGCGGGCGCCTCCTCGGCGGTGATGCCCGCGAGGTCGATGTCCTGCGTTGCGCGGCCGTAGACCACGAAGTACGTGAACCCGGGGGCGATGGCCTCGGCCAGCGTCACGTAGGGCTCCCGGATGCCCATCTTCGCGACGTAGCGCTTGGCGGCCTCGACCGCCACGGCGGACTTCGCCACGGGCAGGGTGAAGGAGATCTGGACGGCTCCGTCGCCCTTCTTGTCCCCGTAGGGGCGGACCGGGGTCGCGGCGCTCACGCGCGGGCCCCGGCGGGCGCGGCCGTCCAGGCTTCGAGGAAAGGGTTCGCGTAGTCCGGATCGCGGCGCACGACGCCGTCGAAGCCGCGCCCCTTGTCGCGGGGCCGCCGCGTGTCCGCGAACACGCCCTCGGCGAGGGCGGCGAAGAGGCCCCGCTCCGCCACGCGCCCGAGGATGCGCTCGGCGCCCCCGAGCACGTCGTGGGCCCGACGCACGATGCGCCCGTCCGGCCGGAAGGTCATCTCCTCCGAGAGGTGCCGGGCGTTGCGGCGGATCGTCTTCGCCTGCTCGATCGCCAGCCACCGGTCGTGGAGGAACGGCGTGTGGAGGGCCTCGGTCAGCATGCCGAGCAGGTGGATCGACTGGCCCGTCGCCACCGACGTCAGGACGAAGAGGGCGTTCTGCTGGTAGCCGCGGAAGACGTTGCCCGTCATGTGCTTGGTGGGCGGCATGTACTTGAGGGGCGCCTTCGGGAAGATCTCCCGCGCGGCCTCGGCCTGGGCGATCTCGAACAGGAGCCCGTCCTCGAGCTCGGGGTCGATCTCGAAGGCGTGGCCGAGGCCGATCTGCCAGTCCTCGAGCCCCGCGTCGCGCGCGAGCCTCTCGTTGATGAACTGCGAGGCGAGGACGGCGGGCGCCTGCTCCACGGCGTCGGCCGTCGTCAGGTAGTTGTCCTCGCCCGTGTTGATGACGACGCCGGCGGCGGCGTTGATCCGCCGCGAAAAGGTCTGGTCGATGAGCGTCCGCAGCGGGTTGATGTCGCGGAAGATGATGCCGTAGAGGGCGTCGTTGAGCATCATGTCGAGCCGTTCGAGCGCGCCCATCGCGGCGATCTCGGGCATGCAGAGGCCGGAGCAGTAGTTGACGAGGCGCACGTAGCGGCCGATCCCGGGCTCGATCCGGTCGAGCGCGGCGCGCATCAGGCGGAAGTTCTCCTGCGTCGCGAAGGTGCCGCCGAATCCGGCCGTCGTCGCGCCGTAGGGCACGTGGTCGAGCAGCGACTGCGCCGTCGAGCGGATGACGGCGATGCACTGCGCGCCGGCCCGCGCCGCGGCGTCGGCCTGGACGACGTCCTCGTGGATGTTGCCGGTGGCGACGATCGCGTAGAGCAGCGGCAGCTCCTCCGGGGGGTGGGAGGCCATGCGCCGCTCGCGCTCCGCGCGGTTGGCGCGGAGGCGTTCGAGGGTGGCCCCGACGAGGGGAGCGACGGCCTCGCGCCAGCGCGGGTGCTCGGGGAGCGCGGCCGCGCGGGCCGGGTCGGACAGGTGCGCCGCGGCCGCGGCGGCATCCTTTGCGCCGCCCGCGAGGGCGCTGCCCATCCAGACGGCCGCGCCCCGCGCGAGGCGCCCCGCGTTCTGAAGGGCCGCCACGACCCGGTTCGGGACCGGCACCTCGTCGGCGTCCACGCCGTCGACGCCGAGGAGCCGGAGGACCGTGCGCTCGGTCGCGACGGTCGTGAACTGTTCGGTCTCGCGGCGCACTCCCTCGGCGACCTGGCGGGCGAGGCCGCGGCAGCGCTCGATCTGCTCGGGGGAGAGTCCCAGTTTGCCGGCCATGAGCGCGAAAAGTATAGCGTCAGGCCGCGCTTGACCGCAGGTCAGCGACGACGTCGAACACCGGCACGCCGGGGAACTGCCGCTCGATCGCCTCGAAGAGCTTCGCGGCGGGCAGCGGGGCGCGCCCCGGCGCCGTCGGGTTCGAGGTCAGGGCGAGCAGCCGTGCCGGATGGCGCACGGCGAGGCCGACGCCCTGCTCGCGCAGCCGGCGGCGCTCCTCCGGAGCGAGAAAGATGGAGGCGAAGTCTTCGGCGACGAGCGTTTCGCCGGGCCGCGGTGGCGCTTCGCGCAGAAGCGCGTCCGTCAGCGCGCCCTCGATCTGCCGCTCCCTCGCTCCCGGGGCGGGCGGCGCGAGCCGGAGGAGCTCCACGGCGGAGCGCGCGGCACCGAGCGCGGCTTCGAACGACGCGCCGGCCGCGAGACCGGCCGAGACGACGATGGCGTCGGCGACCCGGGCGCAGGCGAAGGCGCGCCGGCCGATCGCCCCGTCGAGCAGGACGATCCCGGCGCCCGCCCGTTCGAGCGCCGCCGCGGTTCCCGCCACCTGCGACGCCGTGGACGGGCCGATCATCTCGATTTCGCCCTCGCCGTCCGCTCTCCGGACCTCGACGGAGCCGAAGCGGGTCGTGAAGGGGAGGGTCTCGATCCTCGTCGTCGGAAAGGACGCCGACGCGTAGGTGGAGGCGGCCGAGGCGAGGAGGGATCCGGTCCAGACGCGGAACCGCGGCTTCGGCTCCCCGGTGATCGCGTCGAAGCTCTCGCCGTCGCGGCCGGCCGAGGTGACGCCCGCGGTGCGGCCGGCGCGGTGCAGCTCGGCGAGCACCGCGACCAGGGCCGTCGTCTTGCCGACGTTCTTGGCCAGGCCGAGGAACGCGACGCGCCGGGCGCCCGAGGAGGTGATCGTCCGGGAGAGCGCGGAGGCGGCCGAGGTCACCGGGCCGGGCCCGCCAGCGCGGCGAAGGCGGCCGACAGCGCGGGGTGTCGCCGCAGCAGCCCGAGCGCCGCCTCGTCGTGGCCGGGGACGTAGCCGTTGCCGATGAGCAGCGTGGTCGGCTTCGCGAGGCCTTCGGCGCCCAGGGCCGCGGCCGAGAACGACGTCGCCATCCCGAAGAAGAGCACGGCGCCGTCGTCGCGGGCGCAGAGGACGCTCGCCGCTTCCGTTCCGGAGGCGTTGGCGACGTTGACGACGAGGTCGGCCAGCCTTCCGGCCGTCGCGCCCTCGATGGCGGAGAGCATGGCGACGGGATCCCGGGCGTCGATCGAGAAGACGGCGTCGGCGAACCCGAGGCCGCGCGCCCGGTCGGCGGCCGCGCGCGAAGGCTCGATCGCGAGGACCTTCCCCTTGCCCCCGACTTTTTCCCGGGCCGCGGCGAGGCACAGGAGGCCGGCCTTTCCGGTCCCGATGATGACGACGGTCGAGCCCGGGGCCGCGTCCCGCAGCACCGTCGCGGGGGCGCCCGCCACGTCGAAGGCCGCCAGCGCCACGGCCTCCGGGAAATCCTCCGGCAATCGGGCGAAGAGCGTGCGCTCGAAGAGGATCGCGGTGCCGCGCACGTCCACCCGCTCGGTCTGGACGTGGATGTCGCCGATGGCGTCGAGGGCGAGGGGCGTCAGGGTCAGCGAAACGAGGGACGCGATCCGGTCGCCCGGGGCCAGGCGCCGGGCCGCCGGATGCCTCGGCCCGACCGCGGCGATCTCGCCCAGGAGCATCCCTCCCGAGCCCGTCACGGGGTTCTGCATCTTTCCGCGCTCGCCGACGATGCGGGTGATCTGGTCGCGGACCGACTCGCCCGTCGCCGTCTCGACCTCGCGCAGCTGCCGGAAGGACGCCGAGTCGATCGAGAGCGAGCGCACGGAGACGGCGATCTCGTTCTCGAAGGGGGTCGGCGTGGCGTCGAGGCGCCGCGCGATCTGCGGCAGGACGCCGGGCGGGTCGAGCGAGCGGTGCAGCCCGAAGGGATGGGGCTTCATGCGGGGCGCGTCATTCCGGCAGCAGCGCCACGATGCGCAGCGGTCCGCCGGATCCGCCCGCGATCTTCATGGGCAAAGCGACGATCCACGCGCCGGAGGCCGGCAGCTCGTCGAGGCGCGCCACGTTCTCGAAGCCGGGAACGCCCGCGCCGTTGGCGATCTGGTGGACGATGAAGTCCTTCGAGGGGCCGTAGTCGATCGACGCCGTGTCCACGCCGAGGGCTCCGACCTTGCGGTCGTGGACGAGGACCTCGGCGGCTTCCTTGCCGTAGGAGGGAAAGTGGAGGTGCGAGGCGTCGCCCGGCGTGTCGTCGCCCATGTAGGCCTTCCGGTCCGGCCAGCGGGCGCTCCATCCCGTCTGGAGGAGCACGATGGTTCCCGCGGCGATCGCGCCGTGCGCCTTCTCCCAGTCGCGGACGTCCGCGAGGGTCAGGCGGTAGTCGGGATCGGCGGCCGCCTTGCCGCGCACGTCGATCACGGCCGCCGGGGCAATGAGCCGGCGCACGGGGATCCGGTCGGCCGTGAGCCCGTCCCTGGCGAAGTGGATGGGGGCGTCGAGGTGCGTGCCGCCGTGCTCGGGCGTGCAGAAGGAGTTCGACGCGTAGAACCAGCCTCCCGGCGTCGGGCCGTAGGAGAGCGACGTGAGCTCGAAGGCGGAGGGGGAGGTCGGCCAGTAGATCGTCTTGTCGTCGAAGGCGTGCGTCAGGTCCACGACCCTGGCCGTGGCGAGGTCGGGAGCCTTCGGGCCGCGGGCGGAGAGGGCCGGAAAGGCGGCGAGCGCCGCGAGCGCGAAACCGGCCAGGGCGAGTCGTTTCATGGGCGTCCTCCTTCGGGTCAGTCCTCGGCGGCGCCGCCCGCGCGCGCGAGCTGTTCCGCCTTCACGCCTTCGGCCTTGAACTTCTTCGCCGAGGCGAGCATCCGGGCGATCGTCTCGTCGAACTCGGCCTTCGCGCCCCGCTGGAAGCGGATGGGGTTGATCCGCGCGACGACGAACGGGCGCAGGTAGGGGCTGTCGAAGCCGCGCTCCTTGAGCGCCGCCATCGCGACGACCACCTCGGCGTCGAGCTCGAGGAGGGCCCTGGCCCGTTCCTCCCGGACCTCGAGGGCGGCGGCGAGGGGCTTGCCGAGGAAGGCGTCGATCCGTTTCAGGAGCGCGTGGTACGCGCCCCCGGCGAACCGGCCGTTCTGCTCGTAGCAGACACCGAGCGTGAGGAACGCCGCCTCCTCGAACTCGAGGGCGTACTCCTTTTCCGTGAGCGTGTCGCGCGGCGCGAGGTCGCGCGCCATGCGGATGACTTCGAGGGACTTTTCGCGGAGGTTGTGCGCCTTCTCGGTGTTGAGGGCGAGGATCTTGTAGGCGACCTCGGTCTCCGGAAGGACGAGGGCCACGATCGCGCGGGCGCCGAGGGCCCGGAGCGAGGCGAGGCGGTGGTTTCCGTTCGGCGTCCAGTACCGTCCTTCGGGCCCGCGGACGGCGATGATCGGGTCGAGAAACCTCCCGAGGGCGTCGATGACGCCGGTCAGGCGCTTGACGTGCGCCTCCGACAGGTCCCGCTGGAACGGCGTGGGATCCACGCGGTCGAGCGGCAGCGACGCGAGGACCTGCCAGTGGCCGCCGAGCGGATCGCGGTAGAGCGCGAGGGCCGCGCCGCCGTCCGCCTCGATCCGCGCGGCGAGGACCGAGGCCTCGGGCGAGGGCTTGCCGCCGCCGACCTCGGTCGCGGCGAGCCCGCGCGAGCCGGCCTCGGGCTTCTTTTTCCTCTTGGGCGGCATCCCGAGAGCGGATAGTTTCACGGATGATGACAGGCGTCGAGCGCCCCGCGGTGGAGTGGCCGATCCGGTTCGCCGACGTCCTGTCGGCGGAAAAGCGCCTGCGGCCCTGGGTCCCGGAGACGCCCCTGCGCCGCTACGCGCCCCTCGACGAGGCCGTCGGCTTCGGGATTTCGGTCTGGGTCAAGCACGAGAACCACGCGCCCACCAATTCGTTCAAGATCCGCAACGCCCTCTCGGCGATGACGCTGCTGACCGGGGAGGAGCGGCGGCGCGGCGTCGTGGCGGCCACGCGCGGCAATCACGGGCTGGGCGTGGCCTGCGCCGGGGCGCTCCTCGGCGCGCCCGTGACGATCTGCGTCCCGCGGGGGAACAACCCCGAGAAGAACGAGGGCATGCGAGGCTACGGCGCGGAGCTCGTCGAGGAGGGGCGGGATTACGACGAAGCCGTGGCAGTGGCCGAGCGCCTGGTGCGCGAGCGCGGGCTCCGGATGATTCACTCGACGAACGAGGCGGGCGTGCTGGCAGGGGCGGCGACCGCGACGCTCGAGCTCCTGCGGGAGAAGCCGGACCTCGGGGCGATGGTGGTCGCGGTCGGCGGCGGTTCGCAGGCCGTGGGCGCCCAGACGGTCGCCCGCACGCTCCGGCCCGACCTTCCCGTTTACGGCGTCCAGGCCGCGGGCGCGTCGGCCGCGCACGACTCCTGGCACGCGGGACGGCCCGTCGCGAGGGAGTCGGCCGACACCTTCGCGGATGGCCTGGCGACGCGGAGCACCTACGCGATGACCTTCGGGGCGCTGCGGGCGGGGCTTGCGGATTTCGTCACGGTGCCCGACGCGGCGGTCGCCGAGGCGGTCCGCCTGCTGCTGCGGACCACGCACAATCTCGCGGAAGGCGCGGGCGCCGCGGGCCTCGCCGGCCTCTTCGCCCTGCGGGAGCGGCTGGGCGGCCGGTCGGTCGGGGTCCTCGTCTCGGGGGGCAACATCGACCGGGCTACGCTCTCCCGGGTACTTTCCGGTAACCTCTGAGGCCGGGGCGTCAACCGATGGGCGCCGAGGATCGTCCAACCGACGTGAGGAGAACCATGACCCGTCGCAGTCTGGCTTCGCTGCTGTTCGTCGTCTCCGTTGCCGCCGCGCCCCTCGGGGCGAGTCCGGTCTACGTCAAGGTCGCGCCCCCCGCTCCGCGGGTCGAGGTGAAGGTCGTGGCTCCGGGGCCGGGCTACGTCTGGACCGGCGGCTACTACCGCTGGCACGGCGGCGCCTACGTCTGGGTTCCCGGGCGCTGGATGCGTCCGCCCCGGCCGGCCGCCGTGTGGGTGCCCGGCCACTGGAAGAGCACCCCGCACGGCTGGGTCTGGACCGCCGGCCACTGGCGCTGAGGCCGGCCGGGCGTCCTCACCAGGCGATCAAACCGTCCCTGACCTGGCGCTCGAGGAACCTCTCGACCCTGGCCGGCGTCGCGTCGCCGTAGTACCAGTGGCCGGCCGAGAGCGCCTCGGCGGTCACGCGGCGCGCGATCTCGGCCGCGTTCGTCTTTCCGTCGATCCAGCTCATGGCTTCGGTCGCCATGAGCGGTGAGAGGCCGGGCTCGTCCTCGTCGGAAGGCGGCGCCGGCTTCTTCGGGGCCTTGCCGGCCTTCCGGAGCGCCTCGTCCCGCTCCTTCTGCTCCTGCTTCGCCCGCGCGTCCGCCCGCCGTTTCTCGCCGACCCGCCGCTCGAGGGCCATCCACGCGTCGAGCGTCGCGACGGCGTAACGGGGCGTGCGGCGCGAGAGCCGCTCGAGCGCGGGGTCCGCCGCCGGAACGGCGCCGGCGATGCGCGCCCGCAGCGCGGCGGCCACCGCCCGGACCGCCGCCGTTGCGTCGGCGACGGCCGGGGAGTCGGATCCTGTCGCCGGGCCGATCGCGCGCGACGATTCGACCGCGGCCACTTCCTTCTCGAGCGCGGCGTCGAGGAGGTTCAGGGCGGCGCCGCGCCGCTCCTCCGGGGTTCCAGTTCCGGCCTCGATCCAGGCCTGGGCCGTGGCGAGGTCGCGGCCGAGCCGCTCCGAGCCGCGCGCCGCGACGAAGGCGGACAGAAAAGAGACGTCCGCCGGGCCGGCCGTCGCGAGCCACCAGGAGGTCGCCGCGACGACGAACGCATTGCGCTTCAACTGGGTCGGGTCGATCTGCCAGAGGTCGTCGCCCGAGGAGTGGATGTTCTCGTCCGGCCAGTTCGTCAGCGTCGTGCCGGGGACGCCCACCCAGACGTCGTTGAAGACGAGGTGGTCGGTCGAGTCGAAGTAGGGCACCGCCTGCGCGTGGAACGGCTCCCGCGTTCCGAGGCGCGAGAAGATCGGCTTCGAGAAGGCGATCCCGGGGGGCAGCGAGTCGGCCTGCCAGGCGGGGAGGTAGGCGTTGTTCCCCTGGACGACGGCCTCGAGCACGCTCTGCTCGACGTCGGACAGGTAGGAGGGACGGGACCACGGAGTGCGCGCCATGAACTGCGTCCGCCCGCCGACGGATTGCTTCGCCCCGACCATGTCCTGGTTCAGGTTCACGAGGATCTTCTTCTCCTCGCCGGGATGGTCCGCGAAGTACCGGTACTCGGAGTAGATCTCGTCGCACCACCAGAACCGGATCCCGCGCCGGGGTTTCGGGAGCTTCCCCTGGGCAATGAGGGCCGTGAGCGCCCGGCCGATCTCGAGCATGCTGGCGACGCCCGACTGGTTGTCGTTGGCGGAGAACTTCTCCTCCTGCAGGTGGCTCGTGAGGACGATCTCGGGAAGGGATGGGTCGGTCCCCGGGATCCGGGCCTCGACCATGGCGGTCTTCTTCTCGGGCAGGACCGAGGAGGCCACGACGATGCGCACGCGCAGGGGAGCGGCCGCGCCCGCGGCTCCTCCGCCCCAGCGGTGGGACACTTCGCCGCGCAGGCGATCCGACAGGGCCTTGCCCTGCCGCGCCGAGAGGATGAAGGCGAACGTCGTCTTCTCGCCGCGGGGGCCGTCCTCCTCGGGCACCGACTGCCAGGCGATCTGGTCCGGCGCCTCGGCGAGGGCGTTCAGCCGCGTCGAGGAGTACGCCAGGATGCCCGCGGCGCCGCGTTTCCACACGGCCTGTTCCATCACGGCCGAGGGGCTTCCGTAGGAGAGGACGATCTTGCCGCGGACCTCCTTGCCCTCGTAGTCGGCGGCGCGCTCGCCCGACCCGACGTCCACGAGCTCCGCCGTCACGTCGGCGGGGCGCGAGTTGTCGGCGATCGACGTGGCCACTTCCGCGTAGGATCCGAGGAGGGTCTCCCGCGGCGCCGCGGACGAGCCCTCCAGGAGCCAGGCCTCGGCCCGGTGGCAGGTCCAGGAGGCCGTCTCGGCGACCTGGTCGATCCATCGCACGTCGGCGAGGCCAGCCGCCTTCGCCTTCTCCTGGACGTACCGGGCGACGGCGAAGAACCCCTCCGAGCCGGAGGGCTTGTGCCACTGGGTGGTGATCCGCAGCGTCTCGAAGGCGAGGTCGCCGGAGAGCTCGTTGACGAGCGCCCGCTCCGTCTTCTCGGGGACGAAGGGGGAGGACTGGCCGAGGGCGAGGGACGTCAGGAGACACCCGAGGGCGCCGCAGAGAACCTTCTTCATGTTCGGCTCCGTTTCTGGGAGGACTCTACCGCAGGCCCTCACGCGAGGGTGAGGACGAGCAGCGTCCGATCGTCGTCGGCGGGACGGCCCCCGGTGTGGGCCGCGACGGCGGCGAGAACGGCCGAGCGCAGGGCCGCGGCCCCGGCGGCGGCGTTGGACCGCAGCACGCCCTCGAAGCGGTCGAAGCCGAACGCGTCCTCGGCGGCGTCGACGGCTTCCACGAGCCCGTCGCTGAAGAAGACGAGGAGGTCGCCGGGGGAAAACGCGACGGGACGCGACGGGAAGGTCCGGGCCGGGAAGAGCCCGAGCGGGAAGGACGGGAGGGAGAGCGCTTCCACCGTCGTCCCGGAAATCCGATACGGCGCGAGCTGGCCGGCATTGGTCAGGACGCCTTCGCGCGTGCGCGGGTCGTAGGAGAGCAGGGAGAGGGTCATGTAGTGGCGGGGGTCCGTCGAACGGTGGATCAGCTCGTTCAGGCGCCCGAAGAGGTCGCCGCCCTCGTGCCCCGCCTCGACGAGCGTGGACAGTCCGGCTTTCGCCATGGCGACCAGCAGGCCCGTCGGCAGGCCGTGGCCGGAGACGTCGCCGAGCGCGAAGGCGAGGCGCCCGTCCGGCATGCGCAGGTAGTCGTAGTAGTCGCCCCCGATTTCCGCGACCGGCTCGAAGTGGGCGTGGATCTCCACGGTCTCGAGGCGGGCCTCGGTCGGGGGGAGCAGCTTGTGCTGGATGGTCCGCGCGACGGCGATCTCGCTCTCGAGCCGCTCCTTGCGGGCGGTTTCGACGAGCAGCTTCTGGATCGACTCGGCCATGCCGTCGAAGGACCGGGCGAGGTCGCCGATCTGGTCGCGGGACTTCGAGGCGACGCGCACCGAGAAGTCGCCGCGGGCCACGCTCTGGGTGGCGCGGGTCAGGCGGTTCACGTTGCGCGCGATCGACCCCACGAGGACGAAGGCGATGGCCAGGGCGACCGCGTAGACGCCGAGGACGATCGAAACGAGGGCCAGGAACGCGATGCGAAACACTCCGCTGATCTCGTCCACGCCCTGCGTGAAGAGCTGCCCGAAGATGACCCGCGGAGAGGTGACGGCGGACAGGACGGCGACGTTGCGCCCCGATTCGGCCTTGTCCGCCACGGCGTTGAGGGCGGTCTCGAGGTAGAACGCGTGGACCCAGTCCCCGTTCCAGAGGCCCGAGCCAGCGGGGGCGGCGCCCCGCGGCCGGCGGCGCAGCTCCGCGTCCGCTTCGCGCGGCGCCTCCCGCGCGGCCCGCGCGCCGGGGTCCGGCGGCTTTTCGCTGATGGTGATGTCGGCGCCCCTGGTCTTCGACGTCCCCACGTCCGTGCCGGTCTCGTACCCCGTCCGGTCGGCGAGGTCCTGGAGCCAGGGCGCGCGCGGGTCATCGAGGCGAAGCAGCTTCACGAAGCCCGGCTTCTCGCCGCGGACTGCGAGCCAGAGGTCGTCGCCGTTCACGAGAAAGCCCGGCCGCTCGAGCCCGGAGGCCCACGGCGCCGCGGCCCCGGGCGAAAGCCAGGCGACGTCCGACGCCGTGATCCTTCCGTCCGGCCCGACCGAGATCCCGGGCAGCCGGGCGCCGGCCCGCGCGGCGGACTCTCCGACCGCGGTGATCTCGCGGCGCAGCCGGTTGGCGACGTACTGGTGGGCGACGACGTAGCCGGTCAGGGAGAGCAGCGCGGCCAGCAGCGGGATGGGGACGACGCCGATCAGGAAGTAGGAAAAGGCGAGGCGCAGGGCCAGGCGGCGGACGATGAGCCGGAAGAGGGCGGCGCCCGCCCGCCACAGCAGGATGAAGGCCGCCTGCGCCGCCACGGCCTTGGCGATCAGCGCCCAGCAGCCGCTCTTGGGAGCGGCGCGCTCGATCAGGACGGCCGCCGCCACGGCGCCGGCGAGCACGCCCATCCAGATCCGCGTCGACTTTCTCAGGGACACGCGCGCGTATTCTAGCGAGCGGGCGCGGAACACATCGGCTACAATCGGTCGGGACGTGAAGTTTCTCCGGCAAGCCGCCCTCCTTCTTCCCTCGGCCTTCCTCCTGAACGTGCTCGTCTTCCTGTTGACGCACGGCCGGGACGACCCGGGGTTCGGTTCCTACCCGTTCTTCCAGGCGTGGTCGGGGGACGCGCCGACGGCGCCCGAGAGCCGCTTCTTCGAACAGGCGCTGGTGTTCTTCGTGCCGGCGTACGTCCTGGCCCTTCTGTTCATCGTGGGCGTCACGCTGGCCGAGCGCGCGCTCTTCGGCGCGCCAGCCCGCCGTGCCGCGTCCCGTTACCGCCGCGCGTTCTCGACCGCCTTTCCCGCGCTGTTCTTCGCGGCGAGCGCGATCCTGATGTGGGTCGCCGAGCGCCAGGCCCTCCGCCAGGCGCCCGGCTCGCTCGTGGCGCCGCTGCTGGCGGCGGTGTCGCCCTTCGGGGCGGCGGCCCTGGCCGCCGTGCCGGCCGCGGCGGCCGCGGGTCCCCTGGCGCTGCTCTGGAAGGCGGGCGCCGCATGACGGCGCCGCCGCGCCCCGTCCTCATCGTCGACTTCGGCGGCCAGTACACGCAGCTGATCGCGCGGCGCGTCCGGGAGGCGAGGGTCTACTCGGTCGTCGTCGCCCCGGGCGCCTCGGCGGAAGAGATCCGCCGGTGGAACCCGGTCGGCATCATCCTCTCGGGCGGCCCGCAGAGCGTCTACGAGAAGGACGCTCCCGTGCTCGCGACCGACCCGATGGCGGCCGGCGTCCCGGTGCTCGGGCTCTGCTATGGCATGCACTGGCTGGCGCACGCGCGCGGAGGCCGGGTCGTGGGCGCGGAGGGCCGGGAGTTCGGCCGCGCGACCGCGCGGGTGGCCGGGGACTCGGAGCTCTTCTCGGGCCTCGAGGCGGACCAGACGGTCTGGATGAGCCACGGGGATTCGGTCCTCGCCCCGCCGCCGGGGGCGCGCGTGATCGCCTCGACGTCCGAGACTCCGATCGCCGCGTTCGAGGACGCCGCCAGGGGGCTCTACGCGCTGCAGTTCCACCCGGAGGTCCAGCACACCCCGCACGGCACCGAGATCCTCCAGAACTTCCTCTTCCGCGTCTGCCGGGTCAAGCCGAACTGGACGATGGAGTCCTTCCGCCAGGAAAAGGTGGCCGCGATCCGCGAGCAGGCGAAGACCGGGTCGGTGATCTGCGCCCTCTCGGGGGGCGTCGACTCCTCGGTGACCGCGATCCTGCTGCGCGAGGCCCTCGGCGACCGGGTCCATCCGATCCTCGTGGACCATGGCCTGATGCGCGCCCACGAGCGCCCGCAGGTGGTGGAAGCCTTCGGAAACCTCGGAATCCGCGTGCACGCGGTGGACGCCGCGGACCTCTTCCTCTCTCGGCTGGCGGGGGTGACCGACCCGGAGGAGAAGCGCAAGATCATCGGCCGCACCTTCATCGACGTGTTCGAGAAGGAAGCCAAGGGCATTCCCGACGCGCGATTCCTCGCGCAGGGCACCCTGTATCCCGACGTCATCGAGTCCATCTCGATCAAGGGCCCCTCCGCGGTGATCAAGACCCACCACAACGTCGGGGGCCTTCCCGAGCGGCTGGGCTTCGAGCTCATCGAGCCCGTCCGCGAGCTCTTCAAGGACGAGGTCCGCCTTCTCGGGGCCGAGCTCGGCCTGCCCCGGGAGTTCCTCGCGCGGCACCCGTTCCCGGGACCGGGGCTCGCGGTGCGGATCCCGGGGGAAGTCACGCGGGAAAAGGTTGCGCTGCTCCAGAAGGCCGACGAGATCGTGCTCGACGAGATCCGGGCCGCCGGCCTGTACGACGCGATCTCGCAGGCGTTCGCCGTCCTGCTGCCCGTGCGCTCGGTGGGCGTCATGGGCGACGGCCGGACGCACGACTACGTGATGGCCGTGAGGGCCGTTCAGACGACGGATTTCATGACCGCGGACTGGTTTCGGATGCCCCACGACGTGCTCGACGCCATCGCCCGGCGGGTGGTCGGCAGCGTCCGCGGAATCAACCGCGTCGTCTACGACATCACGTCGAAGCCCCCGGCGACGATCGAGTGGGAGTGACCGCGCCGCCGTACGCGGCGCGGTCATCCCGAGCCGCGTGAGCGGCGAGGGATCCCTTTAGCAGCCGGACAGTCCCGCGTTCAGTCGTACCCGGACTCCAAAGGGATCCCTCGCTTCGCTCGGGATGACAAAGGGAGAATGCGTCTCGGCGAACGTCACGCCGGAGTTCGCTCGGAATAACGAAGGCAGAACGTGTCTCGACAAGGGGGTCGCGCCGGAGACGGACCTGTGCGCTAGAGACGGACCGGGAACGCTCCAGGCAGGCGAGATCGCGGCGGGCGAAAAAAGACAAAGGGCCCGCTTTCGCGGGCCCTCGGTGTTCCGGGACCTCCCGGCGCCTACTTCGCGGGGGCCGGAGCCGCGCCGCCGGCCTGCATGCCGAGCGCGGCCATGACCGCGGTGGCCTTGTCCTTGACCGCCGTCGCCTTGGCGATCGCGTCGGTCCACTTGCCGGCCTTGAAGGCCTCCTGCGCCTCGCCCCAGGTGGCGGTCGCGCTCGCGAGGCCGTCCTTGGCCGCGGCGAGCTTCGTCGCGTCGAGCCCGGCGGGGAGCTTCTTGGACTGCGAGAGGATGTCCACGCGGCTCTTGATCGCGTCGACCATCTTCGGCACGCTGTCGCTCATGTCGGTCCAGGTCTTGGTCAGCTCGTCCTTCTTGGCCTTCGCCTTCGCGAGGACGTCGTTGGCCTTCTGCTGGATGGACTGCGCCGAGGCGAGGGCCGCCTTGTAGTCGCCCTTGGACATCTGGTCCCTGGCGGCGTTCAGGTCGTCGGAGAGCGACTTGAAGTCGTCGGGAACCAGGCTCTCCGCCTCGGTGCGGGCGCCGTTGACCGCTTCCTCCGCGAGCTTCATGGCAGCCTCGGCGGGCGCCTTGCCGCTGTTGCAGGCGAGGGATGCGGCGCACAGGAGCGCGAGGCCGTGTTTCCAGGATCGCTTGAGCATGTGTTCTCCTCCTCTTCCTTTCAAAATCTCAAATCGCCGGTCGCGTTCAGGGAATCCGGAGTTTCTGGCCGACCCGGATCATGTTCGGGTCCTTCAGCACGTCGCGATTGGCCTCGAAGATCTTGGGGTAGAGGCTCGCGTCGCCGTAGTAGTGCTGCGCGATCTTCGAGAGGGTCTCCCCGCTCTTGACCTCGTGCCACTGGGTGAAATCCGCGCCTCCGGTGGCGGGCTTGGTGTCGTCGGGCATGGCGCCTCCTTCAGGCTGTTCGAGGGTCGAGGCAGAGCAACGTACGGCCCGGGGTCGGGCTTGTCAAGCCGGCCCGGCCCCGAGGACGCTGGAAATGGCGTCGAGCCCCGCGGAAACGCGGTCGGGAGGGCCTCCGAAAGCGACCCGGAAGTGCGCGGGGGCCCCGAAGAACCGCCCTGGCGCCACGGCCGTCCCGGTCCGGGCGAAGAGGGCCTCGGCGAAGGGGCCGGCGTCGGAGGCGTTCTTCAGGCGGGGGAACGCGAGGGTCGAGCGGGAAGGAACGCACTCGAGCTCCTCGTGCCGGGCGAGCCAGGCCGAGACGCGCGCGGCGTTGGCTTCGATGATCGCGCGGGCGCGGGCCGCGAGCGCGTCGAGGTGCCGGAACGCCACGACGGCGATGCGGTCGGACGGGATCGGCGCCCAGACGTCGACGACGTCTCGGACCCGCCGGATCCGCCGGGTCAGCTCCGGGGAGGCCAGCGTCCAGCCGCAGCGCAGGGAGGCGAGGCCATATGCCTTCGTGAGGCTGCTGGACGACACGAAGACGGGGGAGAGCGTGGCGGCCGGGGCGGGCCGCCCGTCCAGGACGGTGTCGCGGTAGACCTCGTCCACGAGGACGTGGATCCCGCGCTCGGCGGCGAGCGCGCCCACGGCGGCCAGGGTCCCGGGCGCCAGGAGTGCGCCGGACGGATTGTGCGGGTTCGAGAGCAGGACGAGGCGCGTCCGCGGCGTCAGGGCGTCGGCGAGCTCCGCCGGGTCCACGTCGTAGCCCCGCTCGAATCGGCGCGGGAACGTGCGGACGCGCGCGCCGAGCAGCTGCGCGGCGGCGGCGAGGGGATCGTAGAGGGGACTCTCGGCGAGGACCTCGTCGCCCGGCTCGAGCAGCGCCGCGCACGCGAAGAAGTTCGCCCCGGAGCATCCGCCCGCGGTCGCGACGCGGTCGGAAGGAACGCCGTGGCGCTCGGCGATCGCCTCGACGAGCGGCGGATAGCCGTCGGGGCTCTCGCCGGCGACGTCCACGGCCTCCCGGGCGCCGGGGAGGTCGTCCAGCGAGCACGGGGCGAGGTTGCTGCCCGCCAGGTCGATCGCCGGGCGCGGCCGGGCCTTGGCCCACTCCATGTAGGGCGCGCGGACGCGGGTCATGGAGCGCCGTCCGGCCGCCTCGCGCGTCCCGCGTACGCGTAGTAAATGGGGAGGCCGGCGGCCAGGAGGAGCGTCCCCACGGCCGAGCGCACCGGGTTCGACCGGACGACGCCTGCGAGGACGAGCGCGGAGGCTCCGAGAAAGAGAATCGGGAAGAAGGGGTAACCCGGCGAGAGGAAGGACCCCGGCTCCCGGCGCGCGACCGGAACGCGGCGTCGCAGCCGCAGGACGGCGGCCACCGTGAGGGCGAAGAAGATCCAGTCCGCGAAGACCACCGAGTCCACCAGCCCGCCGTAAGTCCCGGTCAGCACGAGCAGGATGGCCCACGCCGCCTGCAGAAGGATCGCGCCCCAGGGCGTGCCGAATCGCGGATGGAGACGCGACAGGCCCGGGAAGAAGACCCCGTCCCGCGCCATCGCGTAGTAGATCCGGGTCGGGCCGAGGAGCGTGAGGTCGAGGAACCCGAAGGTCGAAACGGCGATCGCTCCCGCGATCCAGCGCTCCGCTCCCGGCCCGAAGAGGCGGCGCACCGCGTCGGCCGCCGGCGTCGCCGTGGCCGCAAGCCCGTCGCGCCCGAGGGTCAGGAGGTAGACGAGGTTGACCAGGAGGTAGACCGCGAGGACGAGGAAGGTCCCCGCGAGCAGCGCGCGGGGAAGCGTCCGCCGCGGCTCGCGGATTTCCTCGGCGAGCGTGTTGGCGTTCTGCCACCCGCCGTAGGTGAAGAGGATCGGCACGAGCGCCGCTCCGAAGGCGAGCAGGGACGCCGAGGGCCGCACCGCCGCGGCGGAGGGGGCGGCCGGGGGCAGGCCGCGGGCGAGCGCGAGACCGCCCCCGATCAGGACGGCCAGGGCGCCGACCTTGAGCACGACGAGCGTGTTGAGCAGGCGGCTGCCGGGCTTCACGCCGGCGGTGTTGACGAGCGCGACGAGGACGAGCGCGCCGACCGCGAGGGGGCGGGCGTCGGCGCCGGGCGCCCCGGCCAGGCGCAGGAGGTACTGCGCGAACGTGATCGCCACGGCGGCGAGGCCGCCACCCTGGATCATCACGAGCGACGCCCAGCCGAACAGGAACGCGACCACCGGGTGATACGCCTCGCGGAGATAGGCGTACTCGCCGCCGGCGGCCGGGAAGAGCGCCGCGAGCTCCGCGAACGCGAAGGCCCCTGCCAGCGCCACGACGCCGCCGAAGATCCAGGCGCCGAGGATCCAGGCCCCCGAGGGAAGCCGCTGGGCGACGAGATAAGGGCTGATGAAGATGCCCGCGCCGATGATGCCGCCGACGACCACCATGGTGGCGTCGAACGTGCCGAGGGCGCGACGCAGGGCCATCGGTCTTCGTGGCGGGTCAGTGCGCCAGGGCGCGCACGAGGAGGACCCGGGTGGCGATGAACCGCCCGGCGACGTCGAAGTCGAACCCCAGACGCAGCGACCCCACGCGCGCGCAGGCATGGCACCCGTCGACGAGGGAATAGTCCACGGCGAACCGCTGTCCGCCGAGCCGCAGGGTGGAGGCGCGCACGGCGAGGTCGCCCGTCCGCCTGCCCGGAAAGATCGCGAGGTTCGGGTACTTCTTCCGGAGGGCCGCGTAGGTCGCGTCGTACGCCAGGGCCTCCCGGTCGATGCGGGAGGCGTCGTCCACGTCGATCATCGGGGGTTCCCCGTTGACCAGGAAGCAGACCGAGTTCTCGTTGGCGCGGAACGGGTACTCGGCGCACGCGACGTCGACGCGCCCGGTGTCGCGGAACTCGCGCAGGTAGCCCAGGTCGTCCGTGCGCCGCGCGAAGGCGACGGCGGCGGCCGGAGCGCCGGCCCGGGTCATCTGCTCGACGAAGCACGCGCCGAAGGATCCCTCGCGCCCTCCGTCGCAGGCGGCGTGCATCCCGGCGAGAAATCCCTCGGGAGGCGCCCACACCGCGTCGGCTCCGACGGCGGCGGGCGCGGGGGAGGCCGGGGCCGGGGGCGCGGCGTTCTGAGCGGCGACGCGCGACGCGACCGCGAAGATCAGGGCCGGCCACTGCGCTCTCATCGTGCGCGTGTTTCTATCACCATTGCCGGCGGACCGAACGCGGCGCGGAAGCAGTAGAATCCCGCCGAGATGCCCGGCGACTTCGTCCACCTTCACCTTCACAGCCAGTATTCCCTGCTCGACGGCGCGAACAAGCTGCCGGAGCTGTGCAAGCGGGTGGCCGAGCTCGGCATGCCGGCCGTGGCCGTCACCGACCACGGCAACATGTTCGGCGCGTTTCACTTCTTCCACGAGGCGCTGCAGCACGGAATCCGCCCCATCATCGGCGTCGAGGCGTACATCGCGCCCTCCGAGCGGCAGAACCGCGAGGCCCAGGCCGCCAGCGAGTCCGGCGAGGGGTACGCCTACCACCTCACCCTTCTCGCCGCGACGCAGAAGGGCTACCGCAACCTCGTGCGCCTCGTCTCCGAGGCCTACCTGACGGGCTTCTACCACCGGCCGCGCATGGACAAGGCGCTCCTGCGCGAGCACGCCGAGGGCCTGATCGGCCTCTCCGGCTGTCTCAAGGGGGAGGTGGCGGGGGCCCTCTCGCGCGGAAACTACGGGGCCGCGAAGGCCGCGTTCCTCGAATACCAGGAGATCTTCGGCCGCGGCAACTTCTTCGTGGAGATCATGGACCATGGCCTTCCGCAGCAGACGGCGATCGTGCCCGATCTCCTGCGCCTCGCGAGCGAGACGGGCGCGCCGGCCGTGGCCACCAACGACAGCCACTACCTCCGGCGCGACGACGCTTTCCCGCACGAGGTCCTCCTGTGCATCGGCATGGGCAAGACCCTCGAGGACGAGCGGCGCATGCGGTTCTACAACGACGAGTTCTACGTCAAGGACCCCGACGAGATGAAGGCGCGCTTCCGCACGTGGAGCCTCGAGGCCGTCTCCAACACGGTCGCGATCGCCGAGCGCTGCGCTGTCTCGTTCGACACGGGGGCGCTCCACCTGCCGACCTTCACCGCCCCGGACGGCCGGCCGCCGGCCGAGTACTTCGGGGACCTGGCCCGCGAGGGCCTCGAGCGCCGCCTCACCGAGCTCTCCACCGCCGACGCGGCCGCGATCCCGCCCGAGAAGTACCGGGAGCGGCTCGCCTACGAGATCGGCGTGATCGAGAAGATGGGCTTTCCGTCCTACTTCCTCATCGTCTCGGATTTCATTCGCCACGCCCGGGAGCAGGGGATCGCCGTCGGGCCCGGCCGCGGCAGCGCCGCCGGGTCGATCGTCTCCTGGGCGCTGCGCATCACGGAGATCGACCCCCTCAAGTACGACCTCCTGTTCGAGCGGTTCCTCAACCCCGAGCGCATCTCGATGCCCGACATCGACATCGACTTCTGCCAGGCGCGCCGGGGAGAAGTCATCGAGTACGTCACCCGGAAGTACGGCCGCGAAAACGTCGCGCAGATCGTGACGTTCTCGCAGCTGAAGCCGAAGCTCGCGGTCCGCGACGTCGCGCGCGTTCTGTCGCTTCCGGTCGCCCTCGGGGACCGGATCGCCAAGCTCGTGCCCGACGGACCGGACGTCAACTTCGAGCGGGCCTTCCGGGAGTCGCCGGGCCTGAAGGAGGCGATGGCCTCCGACGAGTCGATCGGCCGCGTCGTCAAGATCGCCGAGCGGCTCGAGGGCCTCTCGCGCCACGCCGGCATCCACGCGGCGGGCGTCGTCATCGCGCCCCGGCCCATCATCGAGTTCCTTCCGCTCTACCGCACGAACAAGGACGAAATCACGACCCAGTTCGACATGACCGCGGTCGAGAAGATGGGCCTGCTCAAGATCGACTTCCTCGGCCTCATCACGCTCGACATCATCGAGGCCACCGTGGCCGCCGTGAAGGAGCGCGTCGGCGTCGAGGTCGACATCGACCACGTTCCCCTCGACGACGAGCCGACGTACGAGCTCTTCCGGTCCGGCCGGACGGCCTGCGTGTTCCAGTTCGACTCGGGCGGGATGCGCGACCTCCTCCGGCGCGCCAAGCCCCGCGTCTTCGCGGACCTCGCGGCCCTGAACGCGCTCTACCGGCCGGGCGCGCTCGACGCCGGCACCGTCGAGGACTACGTCCGGCGGCGCGGCGGCACGCGGGTCACGTACCCGCTGCCCGAGCTCGAGCCGATCCTCTCGGAGACCCTCGGCATCCTGGTCTACCAGGAGCAGGTCATGCGCATCGCGCAGCGGGTGGCGGGCTACTCGCTCGCCGAGGCGGACCTGCTGCGCAAGGCCATCGGCAAGAAGAAGCGCGAGATCATGGTCGCGGAGGGCGAGAAGTTCATCCGGCGGGCCGTCGAGCACGGGACTCCGAAGAAGAAGGCCCAGGACCTGTGGACGCTCATCGAGCCGTTCGCGCGCTACGGGTTCAACAAGTCGCACGCGGTGGCCTACGCGATGGTGGCGTACAAGACCGCGTACCTCAAGGCGCACTACCCGGTCGATTTCCTCGCGGCGAACCTCTCGGCCGAGATCGGATCCACCGAGGGCATCGTCAAGGTCCTCGGCGACTGCCAGGAGTCGGGGATCCCGGTCCTCCCGCCCGACATCAACGAGTCCGGCACGAGCTTCGCCGCGGTCGGCGGGTCGATCCGGTTCGGCCTCGCGGCCATCAAGGGGGTGGGCGAGGCCGCCGCGCGCGCCATGCTCGACGAGCGGCGGCTGCGGCCCTACGCGTCGTTCACGGACTTCGCCCGGCGCCTCGACGGCAAGCTGGTCAACAAGCGGGCGCTCGACGCGCTCATCGCGGCCGGCGCGTTCGACTCGCTCGGCCGCAACCGCGCCACGCTCGCCGCCGCCGCCGAGCGGGTGCTGGGCCAGGCGGCGCGCCTCAAGGAGGAGGCGGCCCTCGGGCAGTCGAGCCTCTTCGGCGGGCCGGCCGCCGACGACGGGCCTCCCCGCGACGACTTCCCGGAGGTCCCCGAGGGCCCCCTGGACGAAAAGCTCAAGGGCGAGAAGGATACCCTGGGGTTCTACGTCACCGGGCACCCGCTCTCGCGCTTCGCCGCCGAGATCGAACGGTTCGCGGAGGCGCGGATCGCGGACCTCGGCTCCCGCGTCGAACAGTCCGTGCGGATCGCGGGCGTGCTCGGGAGCCTCAAGAAGCAGAAGATCAAGAAGGGCGTCAACGAGGGCAAGACGATGCTCAAGGCGGTCCTCGAGGACACGAGCGGGAGCGTCCCGGCGGCGATCTTCGCGAGCCTCTACGAGAAGGTGCAGGGCTGGGTGCGCGAGGACCTCCCGGTGCTGGTCGTCGCGACCGTGCGCGAAGCCGGTGGCGCGATCGAGCTGACGGTCCAGGAGATCTCGCCCCTCGAGGGCATCCGCGAGCGCCGGGCCCGCGAGCTCGCGATCCGGGTCAACCTCGCGTTCGCCGACGAGAACGTCCTGACCCGCCTGCAGGAGCGCCTGCGCTCGCACCCCGGCACGACTCCGGTCTCCATCCGCCTCATCCGCCCGGGGGAGTTCGAGGCGACGCTGAAGGCCGCCTCCTCGATGCGGGTCGCGCCCTCGACGCGGCTGACCAGCGAGATCCAGGCCCTGGCGGGCGAGGGCTCGGTCGAGTACGTCTTCTAGACGGCCCTCTCGACGCCGCCTGCGCGCGCCGTCGCTCGCGCGACTGCCGCGCCGGCTCCGGGCGAGCCTCGCCGCGGCCGGCGCCGTCTCGCGCCGGACGTCGATCCCGGTGTTCTTGGCCGGCGGCGTCGTGCGCGATCTGCTGCTCGGGCGCGAGGTGCGGGACGTCGACCTCGTCGTCGAGGGCGACGCGGGCGAGTTCGCGCGCCGCCTCTGCGAGCGCCTCGGCGGGACGGTCCGGATCCACAACCGGTTCGCGACCGCGACGGTGACGCTGGCCGGCGGCGTCCGGCTCGACGTCGCGGCGACCCGGACGGAGCGGTACGCGCATCCCGGCGCGCTCCCGGACGTCGAGCCCGGCGCGCCGATCACCGACGACCTCCGGCGTCGCGACTTCACCGTCAACGCCATGGCCCTGCGCCTCGGCGCGCGGGGAACCCTCGTCGTGGACCCGCTCGAAGGGCGCCGCGACCTCGAACGGGGCGAACTGCGCGTCCTGCATCCGTCGTCCTTCGTGGACGATCCGACCCGGGCCCTGAGGGCGGTTCGCTATGCCGCGCGCCTCGGCCTGCGGCTGGAGCGCGGCACGCGGCGCGCGCTGCGGGAGGCCCTGCGGGCCGGCGCCCTCGACCGCATTTCCTCGGATCGCCTCCGGCGCGAGGTGCGGCTCGTTCTCGAGGAGGCGTCCCGCGCCGCGGCCGTGCGCCGCTTGGGGACCCTCGGCCTCGACGCCGCCGTCCACCCGGCGCTCGGCCGCCGGGCCGGAGCCTCGGCGCGGCTGCGGCGCGCGGAAGACGAGGCCCGTCGGCCCGGGGTCGGAGCGACCTGGCTCTGCTACCTTCTCGCGTGGATGGGAAAGGCCAGCGAGGACGAGGTGCGAGGCGTCGCGCAAAGGCTCGGCTTGTCCGGAGCCGAGCTGCGGCGGGTGCTCGCGTGGCCGGCGACGGTGGCGCGGTTCCCGAAGGGGCTCGCGCGAACGCCCCCGCCGGACCTTCGACGGGCGGCGAGTGGGCTCTCTCCGGACGAGCGCGTCGCCGTCGCGGCGGGCCTCGGCCGGGCCGACGCGGCCGTGTTCCGGGCCGCCGCGTCCGCGCGCGAGCGGCTCCCGATCCGCGGCTCCGACCTGCGGGATGCCGGCGTCGCGGCCGGCCCGGAGATCGGGCGTGCTCTGGCGCGGACGCGCGCGGCCCTCGAGGACGGGCGGATCCTGCCGGATCAAGCGCTCGGATTCGCGCTGCGCATCGCGCGCGGGGAGGAGTCGTGACGGCGCCGTGGCTCCTCGCCGCCGCTCTCGCCGTGACGCCCTCGCCCTCGCCGTCGCCGGACGCCCGTCCCGGACCCACCTTCTGCGCGGAGTGGATCCGGCAGTCCAACGAAGGCTACGACCGCCTGACGCTCTTTCGGGACGGCGTGCTCGTGTGGAAGACGCACCGGGGCGACAAGGACCAGATGAAGAAGGACCGCCTGGAGAACGGCGAGGCCCGCTACTACTGCACCTTTTTCGCGCAGGAGGATTTCTGGAGGCTGCCCTCGGACCTCCGCACCGGCCTGGCGGGGGAGCTCGCGGCCGAGTCGGCGGTGACGCTCGCGCGCCCGGACGGCAGCCGCAAAGTGGTGCGCTTCGACGACCTCTCCGCGGGGGACCTCGCGGCCTCGTCGCTGCGCTCGGCCCTCGAGGGGCTGAAGGGCGTCTTCCTGTCGCCGCTGGCCCCGCCCTCGCGGTTCGCCCCCGACCTGCTCTCCCCGGGGACGCTCCTGCGCCGGTTCGACGGCCACGTGTTCCGCGTGGCGCGGCTCGAGAAGGCCACCGGCTACGTCGAGATCGAGGGCGTCAACGAGCCCTACTCCCAGTGGATCAAGATCGAGGAGCTGCGATTCCAGTTCGCGCCGCCCGAGCCTCCGCGATGAGGGCGGCGCCCTCGGTCCGGATCCTCGCGGGCCGGTGGAAGGGGAGGCTGCTCGCGGCTCCGGCGTCCGCCCGCCCGACGTCGTCCCGGGCGCGGGCCGCGCTCTTCAGCATTCTCGGGGCTCGCGTGGCCGGCGCACGGGTGCTCGACCTCTACGCGGGGAGCGGCGCGGTCGGCATCGAGGCGGTCTCGCGGGGGGCCGCGACCGCCCTGCTCGTCGAGGCGGACCCCGATCCGCTGCGGCGCTCCGTCGAGCTCCTGGGCGCGGACGCGCGGGACGTCGCGGTGTCGCCGGCTCGCGAGGTGGGCTCGGCCGTTCGGGATCTGATCCGGAAAGGGGAGAGGTTCGACGTGGTCTTCGCGGATCCTCCCTATGGTTCGCCGGCCGCCCCGGACGAGCTCGCGGAGGCCGGCCGCCTCGTGGCCGACGGGGGGATCTTCGTCCTCCAGCGCGACTCCGGGCTCCCGGAGCCCGCCCTCGCGGGCCTCGCGCTGCTCGACCGCAGGGCCTACGGGCGTAACGTGTTCTTTTTCTTCGGGATGCGTTGACGGCCCGGGCCGTGGAATGCTAGGCTTCGCGGTTCTTGGCTTGAGACCCCAATCCACGTCAAAGGAGTCCATCCCATGCTCCAGACTGGCAGGCACTTCTTTACCTCGGAATCGGTGACGGAAGGCCATCCGGACAAGATCGCCGACCAGATCTCCGACGCCGTCCTCGACGCCGTCCTGCGCGACGATCCCACCGGGCGCGTGGCCTGCGAGACGCTGGTCACCACGGGCCTCGCCTTCATCGCGGGCGAGATCTCGACGAAGACCTACGTCGACCTGCCGTCGATCGTGCGCCAGACGATCAAGGAGATCGGCTACACGCGCGCCAAGTTCGGGTTCGACTACGAGACCTGCGCCGTGATCAACGCGATCGACCCCCAGTCGCCCGACATCGCCCAGGGCGTCGACACGGGCGGCGCGGGCGACCAGGGCATGATGTTCGGCTACGCCGTCCGCGAGACCGAGGAGCTCATGCCCCTCCCGCTGACGCTCGCGCACCGGCTCGTGCAGCGCCTCTCGGAGACGCGGCGCAAGGGCGAGCTCGACTTCCTCCGGCCCGACGGCAAGTCCCAGGTCACGGTCGAGTACGAGGGCAGCCGCGCCCTCCGGGTCGAGACGGTGGTCGTCTCGACGCAGCACGCCGAAGCGATCAAGCACGCCGCGCTCAAGGAGGCCATCATCGAGGAGGTCGTGCGCCCGGTGATTCCGGCCGCTCTGCTGACCCCCGAGACCAAGTTCCACATCAACCCCACGGGCCGGTTCGTCATCGGCGGGCCGCAGGGCGACACCGGCCTGACGGGCCGCAAGATCATCGTCGACACGTACGGCGGCAGCGCCCCGCACGGCGGCGGCGCGTTCTCGGGCAAGGACCCCACGAAGGTGGACCGATCCGCCGCGTACATGGCGCGTTACGTCGCCAAGAACATCGTCGCGGCGGGCCTGGCCGAGCGCGCGCTCATCCAGCTCGCCTACGCGATCGGCGTGGCCGACCCGGTGTCGGTCCACGTCGAGACGTTCGGGTCCGGCAAGCTGCCCGAGAGCCGCATCGTCGCGCTCATCCGCGAGCACTTCTCCCTGACGCCGAAGGGAATCATCGAGACGCTCAACCTGCGCCGGCCCATCTACAAGGCCACGGCGGCGTTCGGCCATTTCGGCCGGCGCCTGCCCGAATTCACCTGGGAACAGACCGACCGGGCCGAGGCCCTCGCGAAAGCCGCGGGCGTCGAGGTCGCGGCACCGGTGGGGAGGTAAAGGATGGCAACCGCAACGACCGCCGCGACCCGCCACGACGTCAAGGACCTCGGGCTGGCCTCCCGCGGCAAATCCCGCATCGAGTGGGCCGACGCGAGCATGCCCGTGCTGCGCCAGATCCGCGAGCGCTTCGAGAAGGAGAAGCCCCTCAAGGGCGTCCGCCTCTCGGCCTGCCTCCACGTGACCAGCGAGACCGCGAACCTCGCGCGCACGCTCGCGGCCGGGGGTGCCGACCTCGTCCTGTGCGCCTCGAACCCGCTCTCGACGCAGGACGACGTGGCCGCCTCGCTCGTCGCCGACTACGGCGTCGCCGTCTACGCCATCAAGGGCGAGGACCACGCCACGTACTACGACCACATCCGGGCGGCGCTCGCGCACGCGCCCCACATGACGATGGACGACGGCGCGGACCTCGTGTCCTCGCTGCTCTTCCTCGCCCTCGGGCGCGACGCCGAGGTCGACCCGGTCGTCCGGGCCTGGGCCAAGGGGCTCTCGCCGGCCGACCGCAAGGCGCTCTTCGACGGGATCCTCGGCGGGACCGAGGAGACGACGACCGGTGTCATCCGCCTCAAGGCGATGGAGAAGTCGGGCGTCCTCAAGTTCCCGGTCGTGGCCGTCAACGAGGCCAAGACGAAGCACTTCTTCGACAACCGCTACGGCACGGGACAGTCCACGCTGGACGGCGTGATCCGCGCCACCAACCTGCTGCTCGCGGGGCTCAACGTCGTCGTCGCCGGCTACGGCTGGTGCGGCCGCGGCGTCGCGATGCGCGCCCGCGGCCTCGGGGCCCAGGTCATCGTGACGGAGCTCGATCCGACGAAGGCGATCGAGGCCGTCCTCGACGGCTACCGCGTCATGACGATGGGGGAGGCCGCTCCGATCGGGGACGTGTTCATCACGGTCACCGGCAACAAGGGCGTGCTTCGCGAGGAGCACTTCCGGGTCATGAAGGACGGCGCGGTCGTCTGCAACTCGGGCCACTTCAACGTCGAGATCGACATTCCGGCGCTCGAGAAGATCTCCGGCTCGCGCCGGCCGATCCGCGACGCCGTCGAGGAGTTCCGGACGAAGGACGGCCGCCGCATCCACCTGCTCGCCGACGGCCGGCTCATCAACCTCGCCGCCGCCGAGGGACACCCGGCGTCGGTCATGGACATGTCCTTCGCGAACCAGGCGCTCGCGGCCGAGTTCATGGTCAAGAACCACAAGACGCTCGAGAACAAGGTCTATGCGGTTCCCGAGGACATCGACCGGGAGATCGCGCGCCTGAAGCTCGCGTCCATGGGCGTGACGATCGACACCCCGACCCCCGAGCAGCAGAAGTACATGAGCTCGTGGGAGGAAGGGACCTAGGCCCGGCCGGCGCGCCCGCCTAAGAGCGCATCCGCAGCAGGAAGTAGGTCGCGGCGAGGCCGAAGAGGATGTTGGGCGACCACGCCGCCAGCAGCGGCGGCAGCGCCCCGGCCTCGCCGAGCTTCGTCGAGAACGCCGTCGCCACGAGGGCGAGGATTCCGAGGAAGAGCCCCACGCCGATGCCCGCCATCGTCCCGCGCCGGCCCACGCCGAAGGCGAAGGGCGTCGCGAGCAGGGCCATGATGGGCAGCATCGCGGGCTGGGACACCTTGGACTGCAGGGCGGTCTCGAGCCCCGAGGTGACGTAGCCTCCGGACCGGAGCCGTCGGGTCAAACGCTCGAGCTCCCGGAAGCGCATTTCCTCCGGGCGCCGGCGAACGGCGGCCAGGGCCTTCGGCGGGTCGCCCGGGATCGTCTCCTCGGCGAAGGTCCGGTACGGCCTCTCGGCTTTCGCGGAGAAGTCGCGCGTCCACCCTTCCCGCAGGCGCCAGCCGCCGTCGGACCATGTCGCGTCGCGGGCCGCGGTCCGCCCGACGAGCTGGAAGGAGGGGTCGAAACGGAAGATCGAGACGCCGAACAGCTCCGTGCTCGCGGGATTGGCCTCCTCGCGGTGCCAGATCTCTCCCCGGTCCGAGAGGTACCAGTTCCGGGCGCCGGGCCCCTGGACGCCGGCCTCGGGCGGCTGGCCGTAGATCTCGTTGCGAAAGCGCTGCTGCCGCTGCTCGGAGAACGGGAGGACGTACTCGCCGACCGTGAAGCAGACGACCGCCGCGACCCCGGCAGCGGCGAAGAGCGGCAGCCCCAGCCGCAGCAGCGACACGCCGTTGGCCTTGAAGGCGGTGTCCTCGTTGTTCTTGGAGAGGACGCCCATCCCCGCCAGGGTCGCGAGGAGGACGGCGAAGGGCGCGATCTGGATCGTGATCGAGAGCAGGAAGTACCGGTAGTAGCCGAGGACGGCCGAGGTTCGCGGGTGATGGCGAGCGACCTCGTCGAGCTTGTCGGCGTAGTCGACGACGAGCGAGATCAGCACGGCGGAGGCGAGCACGAGGCCGAGCGCCGTGAGGAACCTCGCGAGCACGTAGCGGTCCACGAGGGACAGGAAGCGCAGGGGAGAACGGCTCGCGCGGGCGGTCGCGCGCGCGCCGCGGACGGGGGCCGGTCCGGCGGCGGCCGCAGCGGCCTCGGCGAGCGGCCGGGGGAGCCGCGGCCTGCGGCGCTCGGCCGGCAGGAGGGCGGCGCCGACGCCGAGGGCGACCAGGGCGAGGTTGGGCAGCCACATCGCCACGTAGGGCGACAGGCGGCCTTCGATCGCCCAGGTCTCGCCGCTCGACAGGAGGACGTAGTACCCGACGAGGATGAGCAGCGAGACGGCGAAGCCGCT
Source organism: Thermoanaerobaculia bacterium (assembly GCA_041912555.1). Taxonomy (GTDB): domain Bacteria; phylum Acidobacteriota; class Thermoanaerobaculia; order UBA5066; family Gp7-AA6; genus DAHUXD01. The sequence continues at coordinate 191,730 of JAYRMU010000034.1, read as the reverse complement.
GCCGCGTCCGCCGCGGCGCAGGGAGCGCGCGAGCGGAACGCCGACGACGGCGAAGGCGAAGCACGCGAACGGAATCGCCAGCTTCTTGTTGATCTCGGTCAGGGCGAGGCGCCGCCGCGGATCGCCGGGCGGCAGGGAGCGGGCCGCCGCCCACAGCTCGGGCAGGGTCCGCGCCCGGATGCCCTTTTCGGAGGTGACCCGGGCGCCCGGGTTGTTGACGCTCTCGCCCGCGAGGAGAAGCCGCTGCGAGGCGTTGCGGGACGTCCGGTACCGCGACGGGTCCTGCGGGTCCACCTCGTGGACGTTGGAGCCGAACAGGTCGAGCCACAGGCGGTCGCCCTCGAGTGTCAGCCCTCCGCGGCGGGCGACGATGACGCGGTTCGGCGGCTCGCCCTCGTCGCCGAGCTTCAGGAAGACGCCCTCGAAGGACCGGCCGTCCTGGGCGAGGCGGTCGAAGAAGAAGAGGATGCCGGGCCTCGGTTCGCGGAACGTCCGGGGAGCGACGACGTTGACGATCGACGTCGCGGCCACCCGGGCCATGGACCGCTCCAGGGCGGCGTTGGTCGCCGGGAGGACGACGTTGTAGATCCCGAAGACCGCCAGCGACAGGGCCGCGGCGGCCCCCAGGGCGGGCCGCAGCAGTGCCGACGGCCCGAGTCCGCAGGCGTTCATGGCGACGACCTCGGAGTCGGCCGAGAGCCGTCCGACGCCGATCAGGACGCCCAGGAGGAAGGCCATCGGGAGGGTCAGGACGACGATCCACGGCAGGGAGAGGGCGACCAGCCGGGCCACCTCGCCGAACGCCGCGCTTCGCCGGACGGCAAAGTCCGCCAGGAAGAGGATCGTCCGGATCAGCAGGACGAAGGTGTACGCGGCAAAGCCGAGAAGAAACGGCGGCCAGATCTCTCGGAGGACGGAGCGGGAGACCAGGCGCATCGGAGGGAGTGTGCAGACGGGGCGGCGGGAAGTAAAGGCAGGAGGGCGCGGAGGGAGCCTGGCTCCCAAATCGTATTTTACATAATATATCTTATCGGACGCTATGGATGGGCGGTTTCATCTCCGTGATTACGCCGAAGTCCTCGAACCCGAGCCGCCGATACAGCCCCACTCCGGCTTCCGCGGCCTGGAGCACCGCGGTCGTGACGCCGCCCGCCCGCGCGTCGCGCAGGGCTTCACGCAGGAGGGCGCTCGCGATTCCCCTTCGCCGGAAGGCGCGTCTCGTCGACAGGCCGTAAATCCCGACGACCCCGCCTGCAACGGTCGCTTCGACGCAGCCGGCGCCCCGCCCCTCGACCGAAGCCAGGAAGAGTCGCATCGGGCACGCGGGTACCGCGAGCTCGGCGAGGGACCGTGCATAGTACGCGGCGACCGTCGGGTCGGGCGGCTCCCAGTTCTCGGCGCTGATTCGGGCGTACTCGCCGAGGTCGGCCTCCGTCGTCACGCGCCGGAGCTCGAGCCCTTCGATTCCGGCGCCGACCCCGGGACCGCGGCCATCGAGTCGTGCGGCCATCGCGAGCTCCGACTCCGCCTTTTCGAGCCCCGCCGTCTCCAGGCGGCGGACGAGGTCGACCGGGAGATCGCCGGGGGCCACCCACCAGGAGAAGGGTCTCCCGACGCGCGCGAAGTGCGTGATCACGCGCCGAGCCGCGTCGTCGGCTTCTCGCCCGGAGAGGCGCGCGCCGCAGACGATGTTGAAGGTGTCGCCGGCGAGCCCCGAGTCCGACACGGTGAGGGACGGCGAGGATTCGACGCGAGCACCCGGCGCTCGCCGGGACAGCCACGTCGCATGGGTGACGAAGTTCGCGGTGGCCGCCTCGATGGTCTCGGCCGCGTTCATGGCCGCGCGTGCCCGGGACGAACGCGGGCTAGGAGCGTCGTCCGACCGGCAGCTCGCCCGACTCGAGCTGGCGGAGAACCTGCCGCAACGCGTCGATCAGCTCTTCCTTCTGGACGCGCGACTTCTGGAACGAGATGTTGATCTTGTACGGTCCGTCCTTCGGCTTGTAGACGAAGTTGAATGCCCGGCTCTTCGACTTCCCCGCCGCTTCCTTCTTCTGCTCGCGCAGGTCGTCGCGCGTCGAGCCTCCCGCGACCAGCGCGATCGCCTCTTCCATTTTCTTCTCGTCGTCGAGGCGCGCGATCTCGAGGAGCACGGATCTCGCGTCGATGTCGGCGCGCCGACATTTCTCGCGCAGCTTCTCGGGGATCTGAAGAAGCGACATCGCCTCGGTGATCGACACGCGCGACTTTCCGATCGTCGTCGCGATCTGCTGCTGCGTGTATCCGTGCGTCTCCGCGAGCGACGCGTAGCCCATCGCCTCTTCGAACGGATGCAGATCGCGCCGATGGAGGTTCTCGATGAGCGCGATTTCCATCACTTCGTTTTCGGGCACGTCGAGCTCGATGCAGGGAACCTCGGCGAGGCCGGCCTCCATCGCGGCTCGGAAGCGGCGCTCCCCCGCGATGATCCGGAATCGCCCGGTCGGCAGCGGCTGCACGAGCAGCGGCTCGAGGACTCCCTTCGACTCGATCGACATCCGCAGCTCCGAGAGGTCCCCCACGCTGCGGCGCGGCTGGCCGGGGTTGGTCTCGATCTCGTCGATGGGGATGTTCCGCCCGATGGAGGCGCCGAACCGCTCGGAAAGCGAGTCGACGAAGTGGGCGTCGTGCTTCATGTGGGACTCGGCGGGAAGGCCTCGGCGCTTAGACACGGGAAAGCACCTCCTCGGACAGGGAGTAGTACTCGGCCGCGCCGCTCGAGCGCGGCGCGAAGGTGAAGATCGATTCCTGGTGGGCGGGGCTCTCCTCGAGGCGCACGCTCTTGGAGATCGTCGTCTTGAAGATCTTCTTGCCGAAGACCCCGGCGATCTGCTTGTAGACGTCCTTGCCGAGCACCGTCCGCTTGTCGTGGAGCGTGATCACGACGCCGAGGATCTGGAGGCTCGGGTTGGGCCGCGCCTTGATCTTGTCGATCGTCTCGAGAAGGTCGTCGGTTCCCTCGAGAGCGAAGTACGAGGACTGGATCGGAATGAGCACGTGCGTCGAGGCGACCATGGCGTTGACCGTGATCATCCCGAGCGTCGGGGGCGTGTCGATGAGGATGGCGTCGTAGGAGCGCCGCACGGTTTCGATCTTGTCGCGGAGCCGGAAGTGGCTGTCGATCTCGCCGAGAAGTTTCGACTCGATCTTGGCCAGCGAGATCTTCGCCGGGGCGATGTCCAGGTTCTTCATCCCGGAGGCCCGGACCACGTCCTTGAGCTTCATTTCCGGCTCGACGAGGACGTCGAACATGGACTTGTCCACCGTGCGGCGATCCACGTAGGACATCGTGCTGTTGCCCTGCGGGTCGAGGTCGATGAGCAGCGTCTTCATGCCCTTCTGGGCGAGCGCGGCGGCGAGGTTGATGGCGGTCGTGGTCTTGCCGACGCCGCCCTTCTGATTGGTGATGGAAATGATCACGAGGCGAGTGTACAACGCGCGTTTGCCGCGCGGGGCGGGCTTTTCCCGGGAGGCTCCGAGGCTACATCCGGTACTTCCCGAGCTCCTCGGGGCTCGCTTCGTCGAGCCACTTGAGCAGCCGGTCCGGATCCTGCTCCGAGCCCTGCGTGTGGAGGGTGCGGCTCTTCTCGAGCACCTCTTCCTCGACGAAGATCTCGGCGTGGGAGCGAAGGGCCAGGGCGATCGCGTCGCTCGGACGGCTGTCGACCGACAGGGGCTCGTCGCGCTGGACGAGATGGATGCGCGCGAAGAACGTGTTCTCGCGTAGGTCGCTGATCACGATCCGCTCGACGCGCGCGTCGAGCTCGCCGAGGACGTTCTTCAGAAGGTCGTGGGTCATCGGCCGGGCCGGCGTCACCTTCTCCAGCTCGAGCGCGATGGCGTTCGCCTCGAAGAACCCGATCCAGATGGGAAGGAGGTGGCCCTTCTCCGCGTCCCTCAGGATCACCACCGGCATGTTGGAGACCGGGTCCACCAGGAGTCCCTTGATTTCCATCTTGATCATGACCGATCTCCTTCCCGGCCCCGATCCGTCAGCCCGCGAGCCTCCCGATGAGCGAGTTCGGCAAGCCCCGCACGATCCGCACCCGCGAGTACTGTCCCGGCAAGAGCACCCCGCCTCCGTCCTCGACGTGAACGATCCGGTTGCAGGGCGTCCGGCCGCGGCTCTGGCCGGACCGATCCTCCCCCTCTACGAGGATCTCGAAGTCCCGCCCCACGAGGCCCCGGTTGGTCTCGAGTTGGAGCGCCCCCTGGAGGTCGAGGAGGCGGGCCAGGCGGTCGGCCGCAACGTCCTCCGGGATCTCGCTCTCGCTCCCCCACCGCGAGGCGGCGGTGCCCGGCCGGGGCGAGTAGCGGAATCCGAAGAGGCTGCCGAACCGGACCTCGCGCACGAGGTCGAGGGTCGCCTCGAAGTCCTCCTCGGTTTCGCCCGGAAATCCGACGATGAAGTCGGACGAAAGGGAGAGGTCCGGCGCCGCGGCCCTCACCCGCGCCGCGGTGGCGCGGTACTCGGCGGCCGTGTAGCGGCGCTTCATGCGCCGCAGGACCCGATCCGATCCCGACTGGGCGGGGAGATGGAGATAGGGCGCGATGACGCCCCCGGACCCCAGGGCCTCCACGAGGTCGTCGTCGACGAAGTGCGGGTGCGAGGTCAGGAAGCGAAGGCGGCGCAGGCCCTCGACGGCCGCGGCCCTGCGGAGCAGCTCTCCCAGGCCGAACCCCTCCGCGGGATCGCGATAGGCGTTGACCGTCTGGCCGAGGAGGGTGACCTCGGTATACCCGAGGCCGATCAGGTGACGCAGCTCCTCGAGGACCTCGCCGGCGCGGCGGCTGCGCTCGCGGCCGCGCGTGAACGGCACGATGCAGAAGGTGCAGAACTGGTCGCAGCCCTCGATGATCGTCACGTAGGCCTGGAAGGCCGAGTCGCGAGAAATCTGCCGGAACTGGTAGACCGGGTCTTCGTCGGGCAGCTCGAGCTCGAGGGCCCGGCGGCGCTCCCGGCGCGCCTGCGCGACGAGCTCCCCGATTTTCTCCACCTGGCCCGTCCCGGCGACGAAGTCGACCCAGGGAGCGCGCTCGAGGATCTCCTGGCCGGAGACCTGGGCAACGCAGCCGGTCACGCCCACGACGAGCTCCGGATCCTCCTGCTTGCGCCGAGCCAGGACGCCGAGCGAGCTGAAGACCTTGGCCTCCGCCTTCTCCCGGACCGAGCACGTGTTGAGCAGGACGACCCCGGGCTGCTCGCCCTCGTCGGCGGGGCGGAGGCCCTGCGCTTCCAGCTGTCCCGCCATGCGCTGTCCGTCGAGGACGTTCATCTGGCAACCCCACGTCTCGACGCGGTACGCGGGCAGGGGCTCGAAGGAGCGGCGGCTCGTCATTCGCGGATCCATCCCGGGAGGGCGCCCGCCTTGCGCGCCTGTTCGGGGAGGTCGGCGAGGTCCTTCTCGGCTTCCGCCAGCTCCCCCTTGGCGGTCTCGAGGTCGCTGCGTGACCGGTCCCACGCGGGCTTGATGACGCGGTCCCGATACTGGCCGTCGTCCCATGCGTAGAAGTCGTTCTCGAGCTTCTTCGTCGCGGCCTCGAGCTCCGCGACCCTCGCCTTGTCGTCGGCCACGCGCTTGCGCGCCTTCGCGGCTGCCTCCTTCCACTCGGCCTCGGTGCCTCCCGTGGCGGCGCCCTCCGCGGCGGGCGCGGGGCCAGGCGCGATCGCCGAGGGGGCGGCCGGGAGAACCGCCGCGGGCGACGGGGACGGGGCCGCGGCCTTCCGGGTCGGGACCGGCTTGCTCGTGGAGATCCTGCCCTTCTCGGAGTTCTTGACGAGCGAGCGGTTGTTGATCGTCACGCCGCTCTTCTCGGGTGCCTGGCCGTCGCGAGATTCGTGAGCCGCGTGCACGACGTCGGACATCGCCTGGCCTCCGGACTCGGGAGACGGCGTCGGGAGGGCGGTCGCCCTCGGGCGACCGAAACCACCTGAGAGCCTCGGAGCTGGTGTCGGCGTCCGAACGACCTCCTGGGCCCTCGCGGCCGTCACTCCGGCCGCGAGGAGGCCGAAAGCGGCCGCGAAGATTCGGCCACCCACACCGGAAAACCGACCTACGTTCATGGCTCTTTCGTTCCCGCCCGCCCGTACGCGTCCTCGAGGCGCACGACGTCGTCGAGCTCGGGGGACGAGACTTCGAGGATCACGCACGGTTTCCCGGCCCGCAGGCGGTGTCGCACGCCGGGCCGGATCCGATAGGCTTCGCCCGGGGACAGGACCCGGGACCGCATCGCGCCGTCCTCCTCCACCTCGAGCCCCAGTTCGCCCTCCAGGACGTAGAGCGTCTCGTCCTTGCGTTCATGGTACTGCAGCGAGAGGGCGTGGCCTGCCGAGAGGTAGAGGATCTTGCCGGCGTACCGCTCGTTCTCCGCGAACACGACCTCGCGGCCCCAGGGCTTGGGAACGGTCCTCATGGCGCGGCTCCGAAGATGCGCTCGACCTCCGAGGCCTCGGCGGCCTCGAGCGCGCGTTCGACCAGCCCGCGCGTCCGCGCGGCGTCGAGCGTCGAGATGTGGTCCTTGAGATCGGGGATGGCGACGGGCGTGACCGACAGGTCGCGGATGCCGAGACCGATGAGCGCCGCGGCTCCGACGTGGTCGGCCGCGAGCTCGCCGCAGACGGCGACGGGCCGCCCGGCGCCCCGGCCGGCTTCGACGACGAACTGGATCAGGCGAAGGATGGCCGGGTGGAGCGGACGGTACAGCGCGGACACGTCCTGGTCGGCGCGGTCGACCGCGAGCCCGTACTGCGCGAGGTCGTTCGTGCCGATCGAGAAGAAGTCGGCCTCGCGGGCCAGCCGGTCGGCCAGCAGGGCGGCCGAAGGGACCTCGATCATGACGCCGAGCGCGGGCAGGGTGCGCAGGCCCGCCCGGCCGGCGACGGCGGACAGGATCCGGCGCGCCGCCTGGAGCTCGGAGAGGGACGAGACCATCGGCAGCAGGATCTTGAGCTCGCCCGCCCGCGACGCGAGGCACAGGGCCATCAGCTGCTGCTCGAAGAGCTCGGGGTGCGCGAGGCAGTACCGGATGCCGCGAAGCCCGAGGGCGGGGTTTTCCCCGGGAGCGGGCCCGATCCCCTTCTCGCCGCCGAGGTCGTAGGTGCGCACGACCACCGGGTGGGGGGCCGCCGCCCGGAGAAGCGTCTCGTAGGCCACCCGCTGCTCCTCGATCCCGGGCGAATGCGGCAGCGCGCGCAGGTAGAGGAACTCCGAGCGGAAGAGGCCCACGCCCTCGGCCGAGAAGCGCTCGAGAGCCGGGATCTCCTCCGGAAGCTCGAGGTTCGCCCGCACCGCGATCGGGGCGCCGTCGCTCGTGACCGCCGCGCGCGAGGCGCGGCCGCGCAGCCGCCGGCTGCGCTCGCGGTCCTCGCGGACGCGGACGAGGCTCCGGCGGATGCGCTGGCGCGACGGCTGGACGTCGACCAGGCCGCGGTCCCCGTCCACGACGATCGGCCGCTCCGGGGACACCGCCTCGCACAGGTTGGGAATTCCGACGACGGCGGGCAGGCCGAAGGACCGCGCGATGATGGAGGCGTGGGACGTCGGGCCCCCGCGCTCGAGGGCGAGGGCGCGGACACGGCGCGGGTCCAGGCGCGCGGCGTCCACCGGCGAGAGCTCGTCGGCCACCAGGATCGAGCCGCGCGGGAGCTCCGCGGGGCCCGGGCGCTCGCCCCCCGACAGGTGCGCCGCGATCTCCCGCGCGACGTCGGCGATGTCGGCCTCGCGCTCGCGCATGGCGGCCGAGTCGGCGGCGGCAAGGCGGGATCCGAGCTCGCGGGTGACCTCCGCCAGGGCCCATTCCGCGTTGACGCGCTCCCGGCGGATCCGCTCGAGGATGGCGGAGAGGTAGGTTTCGTCCGTCGCGATCAGGCTGTGGGCCTCCAGGATGGCGGCGAGCTCCGAGCCCATGTCTCCCTTGGCCTCGCGCGAATGGCGGGCCAGGTCCTCGGCGGCGCGGCCGGCGGCCCGGCGCAATCGGCGCTCCTCGCGCTCGAATTCCTCCGGCGCGACCGCCCGGCGGAAGGCGGGCAGCCGCCCGAAGCGGATGATGACGGCCCGGCCCACCGCGACGCCGGGAGAAACGGACAAGCCCTGGAGCATGGGGATTCGTGACCGCGATCTGTGACCGGACCAATCACCAATCACAAATCGTCGATCAGCGCTCTCCTCTCACTCTTCCTCGTCGAAGCTGCGGGCGATCAGGTCTTCGACCGCGGCGAAGGCGTCCTTCTCGTCCTCGCCCGAGACCGCCAGGGTGATGTGGGTCCCCTGCGAGGCGGCGAGCAGGAGGATGCCGAGGATGCTCTTGCCGTCCACCTCTTCGCCGTTCTTGCGGATCTTGACCTCCGAGCGGAAGCGGCTGGCGGTCTGGACGAACTTCGCGGCCGCGCGCGCGTGCAGGCCCAGCCGGTTCCGGATGGAAAGCTGCCGTTCGATCATCGGGCGTGCTTCTCCGCGGCGTCCGCGGCGCCGGCCGGGGCGGCCTCCTCGGCGAGCAGGTCGGAGGCGACGTAGATCGAACGCTGTCCGCGATCCTTGGCGACGTGGGCCACTTCGGTGACGGGCCGGCCGCTGCGCTGGAGCGAGGCGCACTTGAGCACCATCGGGAGGTTGACCCCGGTCACGATCTCGACGCGGTCCTTGTGCAGGAACGGCAGTGTGAGGTTCGTGGGAGTGCCCCCGAACATGTCGGTGAGGATGACGGCCCCGTCGCCTTCGTCGGCCTGTTCGAGGCCCCGGCGGATCTTCTCGCGGGCATCCTCACCGGTCTCGCTCCACTCCAGCGCCACGGCCACGATCCGTTCCAGGCCGGGCTGGATCGTGAGAGCGGCGGCGCGCAGCTCTTCGGCGAGCCTGCCGTGCGTGACGAGGAGGATCCCAATCATCGGAGGGGGGCATTATCTCATTCGCGAGTGGCGTCCCGGTGGGAGACCCGCACCGGGTAGCCCCGGTCGTGGAGGATCGAGGCCAGGTGCTCCGCGACGTAGACGGAGCGGTGCTTTCCGCCCGTGCAGCCGATGCCGATCGACAGGTAGCTCTTGTGCTCGCGGTCGAACCTTGGAAGCAGGTAGTCCAGGAAGCCGACCAGCCGGTCGAGGAACGGCCTCGTCTCCGGGTCCTTCTCGATGTAGGCGGCGACGGCCGGGTCCATGCCGGTCTTTCCCTTGAGCTCCGGGACGAAGTGAGGGTTGGCGAGGAACCGGACGTCGAAGAGCAGGTCCACGTCGTGGGGGATCCCGAACTTGTACCCGAACGACGTCGCCGACACGATCATGCCGGCGCTCTCCGGGTCGCCGACGAACGTCTTCTGCATGAAGGACCGCAGCTCGTGCACCGTCATCGCCGAGGTGTCCACGACGACGTCGGCGACCGCCCGGACTTCCTCGAGCATGGCGCGCTCGCGCCGCAGGGCCTCGAGCAGCGGAACCTTTCCCGCCAGGGGGTGGGGACGGCGCGTCTCCGAGAAGCGCCGGATCAGCGACTCCTCCGAGGCGTTGAGGAAGAGGAGGCGCGTTCCGGGCACCCTCTCGCGCAGGCGTGCCAGGATCTCCGGGAAGCGCGCCGCGAACCCCGGGTTGCGCACGTCGAGGATGATGCCCACGCGCTTGGCGGAGATCTGGCCGAGGAGGGGCTCGACGAGCTCGAGGGGCAGGTTGTCCACGCAGAAGTAGCCCATGTCCTCGAGGCACTTGTTGACGTAGCTCTTGCCGGAGCCCGAGAGGCCCGTGACCACGACGAGGCTCTCGGGGACGGTCCCGGGAGCGGGCGTCAGGCGGTTCACGCCTTCCGTCTCCCGTCGTCGCGCGAGTTCTTGGCGATCTCCTCGTCGACCCGCCGCGCGAACTCCTTGGCGGCGTCGTAGCCCTGGCTCTTCAGGAGCTCGTTGCGCGCGGCGATCTCGATGAGCAGGGCGAGGTTGCGGCCCGACGCGACCGGAAGCCGCAGCAGCGGACGCTCGCGCTCGAGGACCGCGTAGGTCTCGCCGTCGAGCCCGAGCCGGTCGTACTTCTTCGTCGGGTCCCACCGCTGGAGCTCGATGACGAGCTCGATCGACTTCGAGGCCCTCACGGCGGACACGCCGAAGAGGTGCTTGATGTTGATGATCCCGATTCCCCGCAGCTCCATGTGGTACCGGATCATCTCGGCCGCGCGCCCGACGAGGGCGCCGCTCGGGTACCGGCGGATTTCGACCGCGTCGTCGGCGACGAGGCGATGGCCGCGGTGCACGAGGTCGAGCGCGCACTCGCTCTTGCCGATCCCGGACTCCCCGAGCAGCAGCACGCCCATCCCGTAGACGTCCACGAGGACGCCGTGCAGCGTGGTCGAGGGCGCGAGCTCGTCCTCGAGGACCCGGGTGATCGACTGGATGATCACCGAGGTCGTCCGGTCCGAGACGAGGAGCGGGATCTCGCGCCGCCGGCACTCGCGCACGATGTCCTCGGGGGGCTTCTGTCCCTTCGTGATGACGAAGGCCGCGACGGGGAGCTCGCAGATCGCCTCGATCCGCTCGCGGCGGACCTCGGCGGGCATCGTGTCGAGGTAGTTGAGCTCGCTCTCCCCCAGGATCTGGATGCGCCCCGGTTTGATGTACGGGATGAAACCCGCCAGAGCGAGGCCGGGGCGCTGGATGCGGCCCCAGGAGATCGCGCGGTTGAAGCCCGACTCGCCCGTGACGACGCGCAGCTCGAGGTCCTCGAGGGCCGCGGACCGGAGGATGTCCGACGTGAGGGCCGGGGTCGCCCGGGGCGGCGGCGCGGGCGTCACCGGGCGACCGCCAGTCGCGTCTCGGCGTCGCGGAGGACGCCCAGCATCTGGTCGGCCGACTCGGCCGAACGCAGCCCCTCGACGACCCCGGGCGTGCGGAGCAGGCGCGAGATCCGCGCCAGGGTCTGGAGGTGGGCGGCCGGCGCGTCGGCCGGCGACGCCACCAGGAAGATCAGGTCGATCGGCCGGCCGTCGGCGGCGCCGAAATCGACGGGCTGCGCCGTGGAGGCCACCCCGACGACGACGCCCGGAAGGTCGCGCAGCTTGCAGTGCGGGATCGCGACGCCGCCGCCGAGGCCCGTGCAGCCCAGGCGCTCGCGGTCGATCAGCCGCGCCACGAGATCGCCGGCGTCGTTCACGGCCCCGTCGCGGGCCAGGCGGCCCGCCATCTCGCCGAGGACCTCCTCGCGGGAAGCCCCCGGGAGGCGGAAGTACACGCGCCCGCGGTCCACGAGCCCGTCGCCGTCGTCCGCCTTCAGCATTCGGGCACGATCAGGCCCAGATCGCCGTCGCGGCGGCGATACAGAACGGAGACCTTCTCGCTGGAGGAATCGCGAAAGACGAGCACTTCGTGCCCGGAGGATTCCATGGCGAGGGCGGCCTCGTCCACTCCCATCGGCTTGACGGCCGGCGAGGGGCCCCGCACGACGCGGGCGCCGGAGCCCTTCGGCGCCGCGACGGCGGGCGCGGAGACGGCGGACCGCAGACCCCTCGGCAGGAACCGGGACCAGCCCCGGTGCTTGCGGTCCCGGCGCTTTTCGGAGTCGCGCACGGCCTGGGCGTCGATCTTCTCGAAGGCCAGGGCGAGGGCGGCGCGAGGATCGCCGGTTTCCTCCTGCGCTTTCCAGCGCTGTCGCCCGTGCGTGGCGATCACCTCGGCGCCGAAGCGGTGTTTCTCGTGGGACAGGACGACCCGGACCTCGGCTGTCCCTCCCAGGTGGCGTTCCAGCCTCTGGGCGCGCTCCTCGGCGAGCTCCTTGATCGACGGCGTCACCGCGACGTTGCGACCCGTGCATTCGACGGCCATGGCCCCTCCTCGAATCCCGGTCAGAAGCTCTGCTTGCGCTGCGAGGAGGATGGGATCCGGAGCTCCTCCCGGTACTTTGCAACGGTGCGGCGGGCGATCTGGATTCCCTCGGCCCGGAGCTTCTGCGTGATCCGCGCGTCGGAGTGCGGGCGCCGCGTGTCTTCCTCCCCGACGATCCGCGCGATCTTGTTCTTGATGGACAGCGAGGACACGTCGTCGCCGCGCGACGAGTCGATGCCGCTGTGGAAGAAGTACTTCATCGGGAAGAGGCCGCGCGGGGTGTGGATGTACTTGTTCGAGACGACGCGCGAAACGGTGGACTCGTGCATCCCGATGTCGTTGGCGACGTCGCGCAGGACGAGCGGCCGCAGGTGCTCGATCCCGTGGTCGAGGAATTCGCGCTGGTGGCGGACGATCGAGTCGGCGACCTTGTAGATCGTCCTCTGCCGCTGGTCGAGGCTCTTGATCAGCCAGATCGCCGAGCGCATCTTGTCCTTGAGGTAATTGGAGGCCTCCGCCCCGATGGCGGCGGTGCCGCCCCGCAGCAGCCGCCGGTACGCCGCCGAGATCCGCAGCTTCGGCAGGCCGTCCTCGGACAGCTGGATGACGTACTCGTCGCTGATCTTGCGGACGAAGACGTCCGGCTCGACGTAGATCGTGCGCTCGCTCGAGTACTTGCGCCCCGGCTTCGGCTCCAGGTTCTTGATGATCTCGACGGCCGCCTGGATCTCGGACATGCCCACCCCGAGCGTCTTGGCGAGCGGGGCGAACTGGCGGTTCAGGAACCCGGCCCAGTGCTCCCGGATGATGCGCTCGATGAGAGGGTTCTCGACGCCGAGCGCCGCCAGCTGCAGGAGCAGGCAGTCCGGCAGGTCGAAGGCGCAGACGCCCGGCGGGTCGAAGGAGCGGACGAGCGCGAGGGCGGCCTCGACGTCCGCGTCGTTGTCGAACGGGGCCTGCCGGATCTCGTCCCGGGAGACCTGCAGGTACCCGTCCTCGTCGATGTTCCCGATGAGGTAGGCCGCGATCTCCCGGATCCGCGGCGGGGCGTCGGCCATGGAGAGCTGCCAGGTGAGGTGCTCCGGCAGCCCCTCGGGCCGGGTCAGCACGTTCTCGAGCGAGAACTCCTCGGGCTGCTCCTGGTACTGCCGCGGGTTGTAGGCGGAGTCGAGGTAGTCCTCGAAGTAGGAATTGAAGTCGATCTCCTCGAAGGAGTCGCGCTCCTTCTCGGCCGCGGGCGCCGCGTCGGGCGGGGCCGCCGCCTCTTCGTTCTCGGTTTCGCGTGCGGCTTCCACGCGCTCGGTCTCGGTCGACTCCTCCTGCTCCTCGAGGATCGGGTTCTCGACCATCTCCTGCGTCAGCACTTCCTGCAGCTCGAGCCGCGACATCTGCAGCAGCTTGATGGCCTGCTGCAGCGACGGCGTCATGACGAGCCGCTGCGAGAGGCGGAGGTTGAGCTTCTGTTCGAGCGCCATGGCGGACGGCCCTCAATCGAGCCGAAAATCCTCCCCGAGGTAGATCTTCTTCACGACGGTATCGCTCGAGAGTGCAAGAGGCGTGCCTGCGCGGAGAATCTCTCCCCCGCTGATTATATAAGCCCGGTCGACGATGCTCAAAGTCTCCCGGACGTTGTGGTCGGTGATGAGGACGCCGATGCCGGAGGACGCGAGCCGGCGCACGATTTTCTGGATGTCCAGCACCGCGATGGGGTCGATTCCGGCGAACGGCTCGTCGAGCAGGAGGAAGTACGGGGACAGGACGAGGCTGCGGGCGATCTCGACCCTGCGGCGCTCGCCGCCCGAGAGCGTGTACGCGCGGTCGCCGGACAGCTCCGTCAGGCCGAACTCCGCGAGAAGGGCGCGGCACCGCTCGGCCCGCTCCTCCGGCCCGAGGGCGAGCGTCTCGAGGATCGCGAGGAGGTTCTCCTCGACCGTCATCTTGCGGAAGACCGACGGCTCCTGCGGCAGGTAGGAGATCCCGGCGCGGGCGCGCCGGTACATGGGGAGCTCCGTCACGTCGGCGTTGCCGAGGCGGACCCGCCCCTGGTCCGGGCGGACGAGGCCGACGACCATGGAGAAAATCGTCGTCTTGCCGGCGCCGTTGGGCCCGAGCAATCCCACGATCTCGCCGGCGGCGACCTCGAGCGACACGCCCCGCACGACGGTTCGGCCGCCGTAGGTCTTGACGAGTCCGTCGGCGGAGAGGACCGGGCGCTCTCCGGACCGCGGGAGGTTCTGGCTCAATTCTTTTCGGTCCGGTGAATGGTCTCGGTCTTGCCGCCTTCCGGCGCGGTGATCTCGACGCTACCCCCGCGGTCGAAGATCGTCAAGATGGCGCCGGCGACCTGGTTGCCCCCGGCGTCGGTGACGCGAGCCGGCGAGCCCCAGAGGATCGTCTTCTGCTGTTTCGGGTAATCCACCGCCTTCTCCGCCCGTCCGGTCCGCCCGATCGCGCGGTCGGCGAGATCCACGTCGCCGGAGATTTCCATGCAGTCGAGGCCGCGGTCCTTGCCCAGCCACGCCGTGGACTCGCCCCCCGTCGCACGCCAGCCGGCGCCGCGGGAGACGGCGACGCCGCCCTCGAAGCGGCCGCTGCGTTCGTTCTCCCGGTAGAGGAGCCGGCGCGCCGTCACGACGGAGGCGGCCTTCTCGCCTCCCTTCGCCGACCGGTCCGGGGCGAGGACCGCCCGGACGTTTTGCACCGCGTTGACCGTCTTCTCGGCGTCGGAGAGCGTGATGTCGTCGGCGAAGAGCGAGGAGTCGTCCTGCCACAGCGAAGCGCCTCCCGACAGGGTCGCCACCTGGTTCGCGTCGTCGAGCACGATGCGATCCGCCTTGCCGAAGGTCGGGCGCCTGGGATCGCCGATGAACGTCGGCATGCGCTCCTTCTGCTGCTCGTCGGCCCCGAGCACCGCCCGGGCCTTCCCCTGCCCCCGGATCTGGCGTCGGGGACGGTCGAGCTCGATCCGGTCGGCCGAGAGCCGCGAGCGCCCGCTCTCGACGCGCGCGGAGTGCGCGCCGTCGCCGGTCAGGAGCCAGAGGCCCTGGGCGTCGAGCTCGACGGCGCGCGCCGCGTCGCCCTTGCGTCCGTCGGCCTCCACGCGGACGGACCCGTCGAGGCTGAGGTTCTCGGCGTCTCCGTCCGCGTTGAACCCGACGCTCGCGGTATCCGCCTCGGAGCGGCTCGCGTCGCCGTCGATGCGGACCCCCCCGGTCGCCCTGGCCCGGGCGATCCGTCCGCCCTCGAACCCGAGCTCGATGCGGGGAGCGCTGAGGCGCTGCTTCGGTTCCCAGAGGAGCGCCGGGCTCCCGGTGAACGTGAGCGAGGAGGGCTTGCCGGCGGCGTCCAGGGACAGCAGGCTCTCGTCTCCGGTGTATTGCCGTTCGACCGGCGCGGCCTTGCCCGCGATCGCGTGTCCCGGCGCCAGGATGCCGCGGACGTTCCCGCTCCCCTTGATCCACTCGGTCCTGCCTCCCGGGGAGGCCGTCTTCACGATCACGTGGTCGGCGGCGTAGCGGTCCCCGGTCCGCGAGGCGCCCTCCACGATCTCGAGCTCGAGGACGCCCTGTTCCCTTCGGAAGATCCCGGACCGCGCCGTCAGCCGGGAAAACCCGCCCGAATCCGAGCCCGCGCCCGCTCCCTCGATCGGGCCGGCGAGGTGCAGCGCCTTCTCCTGAAGGTCGTACACCGCGGACGGCGCCTTGAGGTCCATCGCGCCCCGGGAAAAGTGAACCGGGTGCGGCGCCTCGAGCATCCGCCTGGCGGGGCGGAAGAAGGCCTGGCTCGTTTCGGCAAGCGACCCCTGCTCGTCCAGCCAGTGCACGTTCCCGTCGAGGCGGGCCTCCCGCGTGCGCTCGTCGTACTCGCCACGGTCGGCGTAGACGACGACCGGCGCGCTCTCGTCGGGGTAGACGGTGAGCGTCACTTTCTCTCCCGCGTAGAGATCGGGCGGGAGTCCGGCCGCGGGTCCGTAGCCGACGGTGCGGTCCGCCTTGATGCGCAGCAGCGGCTTGCCGCGGGCTTCCTCGGTGAAATCGAAGCCGTCGAGCAGCGTGGTCGCCTGCCCGCGCGCTCCCCCTGCCGAGGCCGGCAGCCCGCGGTCGGCGCGGCCCGACGAGGGACGGCGGCCCGGCCGGAAGGAATAGACGAGCAGCGCCGCGAACGCGAGGCCGCACCCCAGGACGATGAGCTCGGAGCGTCGGACTCTCACGGCGCGCCGGCTCCGGACGGCCGGGCGCGGACGATCTCGATCCCGAGGCCGTACCCGCGCCGGTCGACCGCGACGCGGTAGTGCACGTCGAAGGGCCGGCCTGCTGCCGCGCACTCCGCGAGGCTGGCGTCCGGCTGCCACGCGATCGCCCGCAGGCCCGGGCCCGCCGCCGAGCGCAGGCGCCCCCGCAGCCCCGCGGGGCCGACCGGAACGAAGGCGGCGGCGGCCAGGACGCCGCGGGCGAGGAAGACCGGACGCGGATTGCCGGCGCCGTGGGGCTCGAGCAGCGAGAGCTCGTCCGCGAGGCCGTCGGTGAGCTCGCCGAGGGGAAGCTCGGCGTCGGCGTCCCCGTGGGCCTCGAGGCTCTCGCTCGGGACCCGCGCCCGGAAGAGTTCCCGGGCCTCGCCGCAGAACGCCTCGAACCGCTCGGCCGGCAGCGCGCCGCCCACGGCCTGGTCGTGCCCGCCGAAATCGAGGAATCGGTGAGCGAGCTCCTTGAGGATCCCGTGGAGGGACACGCCCGGGATGCTGCGGCCGGATCCGCTCGCGCGGCCGCCCTCGAGCCCGAAGAGGAGGACGGGCCGATGGTATTCGCGCGCGAGGCGGGAGGCCGCGATGCCGAGCACGCCCCGGTGCCAGGATGCGTCCGCGGCGACCAGGAGGATCTCGTCGCCGGGGCCGGACTCGATCCGCTCGCGCGCCTCGGCCACCACGCGGCGCTCGAGGGCCTGGCGCTCGGCGTTGCGCGCGGAAAGTTCGCGCGCCACCGCCGCGGCGCGATCGGCGTCGCGCTCCTCGAGGAGGGAGAGGGCCAGCATCGCCGTATCCAGCCGTCCCGCCGCGTTCAGGCGCGGCGCGATCCGGAACGCGACCTCCTCGGCCGTCGGCGCGGCGCCTGTCGGGATGCCGGCCTCGGCGAGGAGGGCGCGCAGCCCCGGCGCGCGCGCGGAGGCCAGGGCCTCGAGGCCGAGGGCGGCGATCGCGCGGTTCTCGCCCTCGAGCGGGACGAGGTCGGCGATCGTCCCGAGGCACGCCGCCCGCAAGAGTGACTCGCGCGACAGCCCGCGCCCCGCGGCGCGGCCGACGTTCTCCGCGATTTTCATCGCGACCGCGGAAGCGGCCAGCTCCTTGAACGGATACGGGCAGCCCGGCTGCCGCGGGTTCACCACGATGGCGCCGGCCGGCAGCTCGTCGGGCACGAGGTGGTGGTCGGTCACGATCACCTCGACGCCCGCCGCCCGGGCGCAGGCGACGCCCTCGACGGCCCCGATGCCGCAGTCCACCGTGATGATCGTGGCGGGCCGCTGCTCCTCCAGGACGCGGCGCACCGTTTCCGGCTTGAGCCCGTACCCGTCGCGCAGGCGGTGCGGGATGAACGCGGCGGCGTCGGCGCCGATCCGGAAAAGCGCCGCGCGCAGCTGCGCCACGGCGGTCACGCCGTCGACGTCGTAGTCGCCGAACACCACGACGCGGCCTCCGCGCCGGGCCGTGGAGACGAGGAGGTCCGCGGCCGCGTCGGCGCCGGCGAGCAGCGACGGATCGTGGAGGGCGGACGCGTCGGGTCTGAGGAAGCGGCGGGCCTCGTCGGGGTTCGAGACGCCCCGGCGCAGGAGCAGGGCCGCGAGGGTCGCGGAGACCCCCGCTTCCCGGGCCAGGCGCTCCGCGCGTTCGGGCTCGGACGGCGACAGTCTCCACTCGGCGGCCACGCGGTTCATCGTCGCGCGCGGGGGGGACAGATCGCGTCCGGGCGGGATGGCTCTCGGCGCGGCCGGCGCCGGGTTCACGGCGCGCCGACGGTCTCGAACCGGCCGAGGGCGCGGAACCGGCGATACCGCCGCTCCCGCCGTTCCTCGGGCGTCAGGTCGGCGACCTCGACGAGGTGCCTCTCGACGGCCTCCCCCACGGCGGCCGCGGACCCGGCCGGGTCGGCATGCGCGCCGCCCGGGGGCTCGGGGACGATCTCGTCGATGACGTCGAGCTCCTTCAGGTCGGCCGCCGTCAGCTTCATCGCCTCGGCGGCGTCCTTCTTGCGGGCGGCGTCCTTCCAGAGGATCGAGGCGCAGCCCTCCGGCGAGATGACCGAGTACGTCGAGTGCTCGAGCATCAGGACGCGGTCGCCGATGCCGAGCGCGAGGGCGCCGCCCGAGCCCCCCTCGCCGGTCACGGTGACGATGATGGGCACGCGGAACCGGGACATCTCGCGCAGGTTCACGGCGATCGCCTCGGCCTGCCCGCGCTCCTCCGCGTCGATGCCCGGATACGCCCCGGCCGTGTCCACGAAGGAGAGGACCGGCCGTCCGAACTTCTCGGCGAGCTCCATGACGCGCAGGGCCTTCCGGAACCCCTCGGGCCGGGGCATGCCGAAGTTGCGCCGAATCTTCTCCTTCGTGTCCCGGCCCTTCTGGTGCCCGACGACCGCCACCGGGCGGCCGCGGAACTGCGCCAGGCCGGCCACGATCGCGGGGTCGTCGGCGAACTTGCGGTCCCCGTGCAGCTCGACGAAGTCGCTCATCAGGGCCTCGACGTAGTCGAGGGGGTACGGCCGGCCCGGATGGCGGGCGACGAGGGTCTTCTGCCAGGGCGTGAGGTTGGCGTAGATCTCCCGCGAGACCCGCTCGAGCTTTTCGCGCACCTTCTCGATCTCGCGCCGGTGGGCGGCGTCGTCGGGAAGCGCCGAGAGCTCCTCGATCCGCCGCTTGAGCCGCAGGATCGGTTCTTCGAAGTTGCCGTCGTCCGCGTTCACGACCCGATTGTACCGGGGTTGGCCGCCCGCGGGGTCAGAGCAGGTCCTGCGGATCCACGTCCACCGCGACCTGCACGCCGGCGGGAGGCCTCTCCGGCACCGAAACCTCGAGCGCGGCGAGGACCGACCGCCGGTCGGCGGCGCGCAGGAGGATCTGGAAACGCCACCGTCCCTGCAGCCGCTCGAGGGGGGCCGGAGCGGGGCCCGAGAGGCGCAGGTCGCCGGAGCTCGCGGAGAGGGCGCGCGCGATCGCCGCCGCCGCGTCGGAGGCCCGCTCGCGGTCGGGCGCGGAGACGAGGAGCGCCGCGAGCTCGCTGAAGGGCGGATAGAAGAACACGCGGCGGAACTCGAGCTCCGTGTCGGCGAACCCCGCCACGTCGTGCTCGGCCGCGCGGAGGATGGCGGGATGCCCCGGGTGGAAGGTCTGCACGTGCACGGTGCCGGCCGCGTCGCCCCGCCCCGCTCGGCCGGCCACCTGCGCGAGCAGCTGGAACGTCTTCTCGCTCGAACGGAAGTCCGGAAAGTGGAGCATCGTGTCCGCCGAGAGGACGCCCACGGCGGTGACGCCCGGGAAGTCGTGGCCCTTGGCGACCATCTGGGTCCCGATCAGGCACGACACCTCGCCGCGCCGCATGGCCTCGACGACGGCGCCCGCCCCGCCTCGCCGCCGCGCGGTGTCGCGGTCGAGGATGGCGTGCGAGACGCCCGGGAAGAGCTCCGCGAACCGGTCGGCGACGCGCTCGGTTCCCGCTCCGATTGCCTCGAGCACGCCGCCGGAGCACTCCGGGCAGCGCGCCGGGCGCGGGCGTCGCTCCCCGCAGTAGTGGCACAGCAGGGTCCGGCCGCGGTCGTGGACGGTCCGCGCGACGCTGCAACGCGTGCAGCGGAAGTCGTGTCCGCAGTCGCGGCACAGGAGGAAGGGAGCGAAGCCGCGGCGCGGCTGGAGGAGGATCGCCTGCTCCCCCCGCCCGAACACCTCCCGCAACCGCGCGACGAGCGCTCCGGAAAAGAGCGGGACGCCCTTCTCGTCGGGACGGGCCGTCTCCCGGCGCAGGTCGACGATCGCGACGGCGGGAAGGGGCCGCGCCGCGATGCGCTCGGGCAGGCGCAGGTGGGCAAGACGCCCCCGCAGGGCGGCGTTGTAGGCCTCCATGGAGGGCGTGGCGGAGCCGAAGACGAGCGCCGAGCCGCCGAGCCGAGCCCGGAGCGCCACGGCCTCGCGCGCGTCGTACCGCGGGGACTCCCGCTGCTTGTAGGACGCGTCGTGCTCCTCGTCCACGACGAAGAGCCCCGGGTCGGCCACGGGCGCGAACGCCGCCGACCGGGGCCCGATCACCGCCCGCGCCGCCCCGGCGCGCACACGGTCCCAGGCCTCCGCGCGCTCGCGCTCGGAGAGAGCGGAATGCAGGACCGCCGCGTTTTCGGGAAAGTGCCGCTCGAGCTCGCGGGCGAAGACGGGGGTGAGCGCGATTTCCGGCACGAGCCAGATGGCGCCGCGCCCGACGTCGAGCGCCGCGCGGATCGCCCTCAGGTAAACCTCGGTCTTGCCGCTCCCGGTGACGCCCTGGAGCAGGGCCGGGAAGTAGCGGCGCTCCCGGATCGCCTCCGTGATCGCCGCGATGGCCGCCGCCTGGGGCTCCGTCGGCTCGAAACGGGAGGCCCGCGAAGGAGGCGGCGTCGAGGACCGCGGCTCCTGCTCGAACGACCGCAGCAATCCCCGGGCGGCGAGCGCCCGCAGGGACGCGGGGCCGGCGCCCGTGGAGGACCGGATCTCGGCGCCGGAGGCCGGGCGCCCGAGCGTGGACAGGAAGGCGAGGATCTCCCGTGCCTTGCGGCTCCTGCCGAGCGCCCGCGCCGTCTCGTCCGGGTCGAGCGGCGCGAGCTCGTACGCCGTCTCCCGGCGGACGGCCCGCGTCTTCGCCGCGAAGGACGGGCGGATCCACCCCTTCTCCTCGAGGGCGCGCACCGCGGCCAATCTCGGTCGTCCCGCTCCCGGCAGGTCGAGCACCCGCACCGCGTCGCCTCCGGCGAGCCGGTCGAGGATTTCGCGCTCTGCCGGTTCCGCGTCGGCCGTCGTCATGGCGCCCTTCTCCGTGATCCGGTAGCGGACGGCTCCGGACGCCGGGAGGCGGGCCGGAAGAGCGCTCTTGAGCACCTCGCCCGTCGAGGCGAAGAACCGCTCCGCGACGCGCTCGGCGGTCGCCAGCAGCTCGGGTGTGCAGACGGGCTCCTCGTCGAGCACCGCGAGCACCTCGCGCAGGGACTCGGGGGCCTCCCCCGCACCCGGCGCCACCACGACCCCCGTCAGGACCCGTTCGCCGAACGGCACCCTCACGCGCACGCCCGGCGGGGGCGGCGGAATCCCGGACGGCAGGCCGTAGGTGAAGGTGCGGCGCAGGGGCAGCGGGAGCGCGACGGCCACCGTCCGCGGCGGCCCGCTCAGATCTGGGACGGCGGAGGCGATGCGGGCTCCTCGGAGGCGTCGTCGCGCACGAAGATGTGGCGCTGCTTGGCCGGGTCCCACCGGTACCGGCGCGCCGAGTCCTCCGCCACGTCGGGGGTCACGACGATGGAGTCGCGGTCGACGGACAGGTCGCCGTCGGCGAGGGAGATGTCGCGCTCGAGAAATCCGCCCGCCTCGAAGGAGCCGTCCGCCTTGCCCTCGAAGACGACGATGGAAAACCACGGCGTGTCGCGGTCCGAATCGCGGCGCACGAACGCCAGGACGAAGTCGAGCAGGCCGTCGTCGTTGTCGTCGCCGCGCACGAAGTAGGGATGGTAGACGCCGTAGAGGTTCTCGACGTCGTCGCCCTCGTCCGCGCGGCGGTGATCGGCGTCCGTGGCCAGTCTCAGATCGGGATTGCGCCGCAGGAACGCGTCCACGGCCGCCAGCTCCGCCGCCCGCAGCTCGTACCCGCCGTCGGAGGCGCGGGCGGGCGCCGCCGGGGTGGGAGCGGAAGCCGCGACCGCGGTCGGGGCCGTGGGCGCCGGGCGCGTTTCCACCGCCTTGCGGGTGCACGCCGGCGACCCGATGAGCGCGGCGGCGAGCGCCGCCGACGCGAGGAGGCTGGCCCCGGGGGGCCGTCGAGAGGGGGGCATCATTCTGCGCATCCGGACCGCCGATTCTACGGCAGGCCCGACGGGCTGTGAGAAGATTGCGCGGCTTCGAATCAAGAGGAGGATTTCTGATGTTCAGTTGGCCTCAGGATTTCACGACCAACTTTCAGTTTCTGTTGCGCTGGATCCATTTCCTGGCGGGCATCACCTGGATCGGGATGCTGTATTTCTTCAACCTGGTGAACGTCCAGTTCCAGAAGGAGCTCGACGCGGCCACCAAGGGCAAGGTGGTTCCCCTCCTGATGCCGAGGGCCCTCTTCTGGTTCCGCTGGGGGGCGGTTTTCACGTGGTTCTCGGGATTCATCTACTACAGCCTGATCGCGGGAACGGAGACGCCGCGCCACATGACCCTCGCCATCTTCCTGGTGGGCTGGTCGATCGCGTTCACCGCCATCGCGGCGCTCTTCCGGGCCTCCGTGGCCGGCGGGCCGCTGAAGGACGGGCGCGTGCTCGCGCTGGCGATCGCCATCGTGATCGTCTTCATCGGGTACGCCACGGCCCTGATGGCGCGCAACGGCGGGTCCTCCAGCCGCTCGATCTCGATCATGCTCGGCGGAGGCCTCGGCACGATCATGTTCCTCAACGTCTGGATGATCATCTGGCCGCTGCAGAAGAAGATCATCGCGGCGGTCAAGGCGACCGCCGAGACGGGCGCGGCCGCCCCGCCCGACCAGGCCAAGTGGGCGCGGCGCGCCTTCCTCGCGTCGCGCGCGAACACGTGGCTTTCGGTTCCCATGCTCTTCTTCATGGGCGCGGCCAGCCACTTCCCGATCTTCGCCACCCTCGAGAAGGTCGCGGCGCCATAGAGACTCCCCTCTCCCACCGGGAGAGGGGCGCAGGGGTGAGGGGCGGCGAACCAGCCGCCCCATTCTCCCCTCTCCCTCCGGGGGAGGGTTGGGGTGAGGGGCGTTGATCTCGGCGCTCTCTCCGTTACTTCCCGCCCAGGAAATCCCTCACGAGCTTCATGTCCTCCCAGACGTCCTTCTTGCGCTCGGGCGAGCGCAGCAGGAAGGCCGGGTGGAACGTGGGCATCACGCGCACGCCCCGGGCCGTGCGCCAGCGTCCGCGCAGGCGCCCGATCGGTTCGTCGGTCTCGAGGATCGCCTGGGCGGCGAAAGTGCCGAGGGTCACGATGACCTTCGGTCCGATCAGGCGGATCTGCTCGTTGAGGAACGGCCGGCAGGCCGCCACCTCGTCGGGCTCCGGGTTGCGATTGTTGGGAGGCCGGCACTTGAGGACGTTGGCGATGAACACGTTCTCGCGCTTGAGACCCATCGCCTCGATGATCCTGGTCAGGAGCTGGCCGGCCCGGCCGACGAACGCGAGCCCCTGCTCGTCTTCGTCGCGGCCGGGGGCCTCCCCCACGAACATCAGCTCGGCCTTCGGGCTCCCCTGCCCGAACACGATGTTCGTGCGCGTCTTCGAGAGCTTGCAGCGCGGGCAACCCGCCAGTTCCTTCTCGAGGGCCCCGAGGTCGGGCGTCGAGCCCGGCACCACGGCAGCGGGAGTCGAGGACGCGCCCCGGTCGAGGAAGAGATCGCGGACGCCGAGGTCCCGGAAGAACTCGAGGTCGTCGCGGGAAGAGCCGCCGTTCGCCACGGGCGCCAGTCTATCGCCCGATCCGGGGCGCCGGAGGGCGCCTCAGCGGGGCGCGGCGACCGAGGCGGAGCGGCTGGCGAGGAAGGCGTCCCAGATCCGATCGGCGACCTCGCGCTTGCTGCGGCGCGAGACGGTCTCGGAGCCCCCATCGCGCCTGAGGATGAGGACCTCGTTGTCGGCGGCGTCGAAGCCGATGTCCGGCCGACCGACGTCGTTGACGACGGCGAGGTCGGCGCCCTTGGCTTCCATCTTCCGGCGACCGCGCGCGGCGAGGTCTTCGGTCTCCGCGGCGAATGCCACGACGGTCTGGCCGCGCTTGAGCGGCGCCAGGCTGGCGAGGAGGTCCCGGCCCGGCTCGAGCTGGAGGCTCCGGGACCCGTCGGCCCGGTGGAGCCGGCGCTCGCTCGCCTGCGGGATGAAGTCGCTCACGGCGGCTGCCATGACGAGGCCGTCGCACTCGGGGAATTCGCGCACGAGCAGAGCGTGGAGCTCGTCCGCGGTTTCGAACTCGAGAACCCGGACTCCCGCGGGCCGCGGCAGGCCCGACGGGCCGGCGGCGAGGGTCACCCGGGCGCCGCGGTCCCGCGCCGCCTCGGCGAGCGCGAACCCCATCCGCCCGCTCGAGCGGTTGGACACGAAGCGGACGGGGTCGATCGGCTCCCGCGTGGGCCCCGCGGTGACGAGCAGCCGGAGGCCCTCGAGGTCCGCGCGGCGCCCGGTCGCGAGCTTCCAGGCCTCCGCGGCGATGGCCGCCGGCTCGGCCATGCGGCCGATGCCCGCGTGCCCCGACGCGAGGGGGCCGCTGTCCGGGCCGACCGTCGCCGCTCCGCGCGCGCGCAGGAGGTCGAGGTTCGCGCGGACGGCGGGGTGTTCCCACATGGCCGACTCCATCGCCGGCGCGAGCAGGACGGGCCCGCGATGGGCGAGAAACGCCGTCGTCAGGAAATCGTCGGCCAGGCCGTTGGCGAGCTTGGCGAGCGTGTGCGCCGTCGCCGGTGCGACGACCAGGAGATCGCACCAGTCCGCGATCGCGACGTGGTCCACGGCCGGGGAGTTGCCCGAGCCCCAGACCTCCGTGAAGACCTCGTGCTTCGAGAGCGTGGCGAAGGTCAGCGGGGCGACGAACTCACGCGCCCCCCGCGTCATCGCGACACGAACCTCGGCGCCGCGCCGGACGAGCTCCCGGAGGACCTCGACCGCCTTGTAGGCGGCGATCCCCCCGGCGACGCCGAGAAGAATCCGCGGGGGCCTGTTCATCGCGCTCGGGGCGGCCGGGAGATCAGCGGGAGGATTCTTCCCCGACCAGCTCCTCGGCCTCGGCCTCGCCTTCTTCGCCGGGCGCCTCGAGGATCCCGCCCTCCGCGCCGTAACCCCAGCGGATCTGGTCCTCGGCGAACTCGGCCGCCGCCAGCCGCGTCGGCTTCAGCGGCCGGTCGGTCTCGAGCTTGGGCCGCGCTCCGCGCATCAACTGCTCCGCCCTCCGGGCGATCAGGAGCACGAGACGAAACTTGCTGTCCACCCCTTCGGGCATCGACTGGATCATTCTGTCCAACCCCTTCTAACGGAAGTCCTTGCGGAGCCTCTCGAGGAATCTGCTCTGCCTCTCAGGCGTCAGCCGCGAGGCGCGAACCACGGATTCTAACTCAAGACTGGCCCTTTCGAGCTCGTCATTGACGATAACGTATTGAAAAGAATCGGCTTGCGCGACCTCTTTGGCCGCGTTGATGAGCCGCTTTCGGATCGCGTCTTCGCCGTCGAGGCC
The DNA here is from genome assembly GCA_041912555.1 of Thermoanaerobaculia bacterium. Classification (GTDB taxonomy): domain Bacteria; phylum Acidobacteriota; class Thermoanaerobaculia; order UBA5066; family Gp7-AA6; genus DAHUXD01. Next base: position 166,470 of record JAYRMU010000034.1, on the reverse strand, counting down.
CCGCTTGCGCAGGCGCGTCTCGAGCTCGGCCGCCGAGGACGGCACGATGAAGATCGAGATCGCCTGGGGATAGGCGGCTCGGATGTCCCGGGCGCCCTGGACGTCGATGTCCAGGACCACGTCCTCCCCCGCGGCCAGGCGCGGCAGCACTTCCGACTTGGCGGTGCCGTAGAAGTTGCCGTGCACTTCGTTGTGCTCCAGGAACTCCGCGTGGCGCGCCATGTTCTCGAACTCGGCGGCGCTGACGAAGTGGTATTCGCGGCCGTCCTGCTCGCCCTCCCGCCGGGGACGCGTCGTGTGGGAAACCGAAAAGCGGAGGGCCTCGCCCCCGGGAGGATTGGCCAGCAGCCGCCGGATGAGCGTCGTCTTGCCGCCCCCCGACGGGGACGAGACGATGAACAGGAATCCCCGCGGCGCCGCGCTCATTCGACGTTCTGGACCTGCTCGCGGATCTTCTCGGTCTCGGACTTCATGTCCAGGATCTCGCGCGTCGAGGCAAGGTCCCGGCTCTTGGAGCCGAGCGTGTTGAGCTCGCGCAGGATCTCCTGCGTCAGGAAGTCGAGCGTCTTGCCGACCGAGCCCTCCGACCGCGCGAGGATCGCGTCGAACTGGTCGAGGTGGCCCTGCAGGCGCTGCAGCTCCTCGGCGACGTCGGCGCGGTCGGCCGCGAGCGCGGCTTCCTGCTCGAGCCGGGCCGGGTCGAGGGTGACGTCGGGAAAGAGCGCGCGGACGCGCTCCCGCAGGGTGGCCGCGAGGTTGCGGGCGATCTCCTCGCGCCGTCCCGCAAGGACGCCGGCCTTGCGGCGCAGGACGCCGATGCGCGGCGCGAGGTCCGCGGCGATCGCCTCGCCCTCGGCCGCGCGCATCGCGACGAGCGCGGTCGCGGCCGCGTCCGCGAGGCCCTCGATCGCCGCGACCTCGTCCGGCGTGAAGGTCTCCGACGCCGTCTCGACCACGACCGCCTGCGGGATCGTCAGCAGGTCGCGGACGGACAGGCGCCCCTCGATCGGGTACCGCTCGGAGAGGGCCGAGAGCCGCGAGAGGAGCGCCTGGAGCAGGGCCTCGTCCACGGTGACCTCGACGTGGGAGGCGCTCGTGCGCTTCAGGCGCAGCGTCACCTCGACCTTCCCGCGGTGGAGGTGCCGGGAGAAGCTCTTGCGCAGCGCGGGCTCGAGCGCCGCATCGCTGTCGCGGGTCTTCACGGTCAGGTCGAGGAACCGGCTGTTCACGCTGCGCACCGAGATCTCGGCGGCCCGGTCGGGGCCCGCGGGCCCCTGGGCCCGGCCGAACCCCGTCATGCTCCGGATCGTCACGGGGCCTCCGGGGACGCCGCGCCCTCGGCGAAGTACTGCATGTCGTGGAGCCTGCGATAGAGGCCGCGGCGAGTCAAGAGCTCCGCGTGGCTGCCCTCCTCCACGATGCGCCCGCCCTCGAGAACCACGATCCGGTCGGCCCTCCGCACGGTCGAGAGACGGTGGGCGATGACGAGCGTGGTCCGGCCTTTCATGAGGTTCGAGAGGGCACGCGCGACGAGAGCCTCGGACTCGGCGTCGAGCTGCGAGGTCGCCTCGTCGAGGATGAGGATGGGCGCGTCCTTGTAGATGGCGCGCGCGATCGCCAGGCGCTGGCGCTGGCCGCCGGACAGCCGGGCCCCGCTCTCGCCCACCGGCGCGTCGTACCCCTGGGGCAGGCGCTCGATGAACTCGTCGGCGCAGGCGGCGCGGGCCGCCGCGCGGACGCGCTCCTCGGAAGGGGCCCGCTCGCCGTAAGCGATGTTCTCGCGGACGCTCGTGTCGAACAGGATCGTCTCCTGGGTGACGAGGCCGATCTGGCGCCGCAGCGAGCGCAGCGTCGCCTCGCGCAGGTCCACCCCGTCGAACGTCACGCGCCCGGCGGTCGGATCGTAGAGCCGCGGCAGGAGGTTGACGAGGGTCGTCTTGCCCGCGCCGGACGGGCCCACGAGCGCCACGGTCTCCCCGCGGCCGATCGTCAGGTTCACGCCGGAGAGGACGGGCTCCGCGCCGTACGCGAACCCCACGCCCTCGTACCGCAGGTTCCGGGAGAAGGGCGGAAGGTCCGGGGCCCCCGGTCTCTCGGCGATGTCGTTCTCGCCGTCGATGACGTCGAAGAGCCGCTCCGCGGCCGCGAGCGCGACCTGGAGCACGATGTTGGTCTTCGTGACGTCCTTGAGGGGCTTGTAGAGCATCATGATGGCCGCCAGGAACGACAGCAGGCCGCCCACGGTCATCTGCCCCGCGCGGATCTGGCCCGCCGCGTAGACGAAGACGAGCGAGAGGCCCACGCCGGCCAGGATCTCCATGAGCGGCGAGTTGAGCGCCTGCAGCCGCATCGTCTGGCGGCTGGCCGCGAAGTAGCGGCGGTTGGCCGCGTCGAACCGCTCGGCCTCGAAGTCCTCCATCGCGTACGTCTTGATGAGGCGGTGCCCCCGGAGGGTCTCCCCGAGCAGGGCCCCCATCTCGCCGATGCGCTCCCTGGCCGAGAGGCCCGCCCGGCGCAGCGTCCGAAAGTTCGCGACGATCGGGACGACCAGCAGCGGGGCCACGACGAGGACGGCGGTCGCCAGGCGGAAATTGAGCGAGAACACGTAGACCAGGACGAGGACCATCGTCAGGCTGCCCTGGACGAAGTCGGCCAGGCGGGAGCCGAAGGCCGACTGGATCTGCTCGGCGTCGGACAAGAGCCGGCTCATGAGCTCTCCGGAGGAGCTCTCGGAGGAGTAGCGCGTCGACTGGTCGAGGAGGGCCCGGTACGAGTCCCGCCGCAGGTCCCGCACCATCGCCAGGCCGATGGCGTTGAGCGCGAACTCGGAGAAGTAGGCGAAGACGTTCTTGACGAGCAGCGACGCGATCAGCAGCAGCGGGATCGCCCAGCGGGTGTCCAGCCCGGCCGCCACGGCGCCATCGCGAACGGCCGCATACCCCCGCTCGAGCGCGGCGAGCAGCGGAGCCATCCGACCCGAGGCGGACGGAGAGAGTCCCGCGATCGCCCCCGCCGCGCCGGCGCCGAGCACCTCGTCGATGACCTTCTTGAGCAGGAAGAGCAGCGTCACCGTGGCGCCCGACACGAGGACCATCGCCCCGAGCGCCAGCGCGGCGCGGCCGGAATAGCGCCGGAAGTAGCCGAGCAGGCGGGGCAGCGTCCTCATGGCGTGGCGGCCCCGAGGCTCGAGGAGGAGGGCGTCGCCGAGCCGGAGCGTCCGAGCGCCCCGAGGACGAGCTCCGCGGCGCGGGCGCTCGCCCCCGGGGGACCGAGCTCCCTCGCGACGCGGGCCAGTCCCCGGCGCATCGCCTCGAGGCGCTCGGCCGAGCCGAGCAGCGCCGCGGCCTCCCGCTCGAGGTTCTCGGCCGTGAGGTTCCGCTGCAGCAGCTCGGGGACCACGTCCTCCCCCGCCACGATGTTGACGAGGGAGAACCGGCGCAGGCGGACGAGGGCCCGCGCGACGGCGTAGCTGAACGCCGAGGTGCGGTAGACGACGATCATGGGAGCTCCGCAGAGGGCCGTTTCGAGCGTCGCGGTTCCGGACGCCACGAAGGCGAGGTCGGCTGAGGCGAGGATCGGGTGGAGCCCCCTGCTCGCGATCCGGATTCCCCGCTCGGCGGCGCCCGGAAACAGCGATTCGGAGAGCCCCGGGGCCCGCACCGCGACGACCTCGAGATCGAGCCGGCGGGCCAGGCGCGCCGCGGCCTCGGACAGCACCTCCCAGTGGCGCGCGACCTCGGACGGCCGGCTCCCCGGAAGCAGCACGAGGCGCCGCCGCGTCTTCGGAGCCAGGGGCGAGGGCGCGCCGAGGCCCTCGGCGACGTCCTCCACGAGAGGATGCCCGGAGCACGCCGCGTCCGCCCCGAGGCGCCGGTAGATCTCGGTCTCGAAGGGAAAGAGCGTGATGATCCGGAGCGCCCGGGACGCGATTGCGCGGGCCCTCCACGGGCGCCAGGCCCAGACCTGCGGGCTGACGTAGTAGACGAGGGGAACGCCCGCGCGGCGCAGCCGGCGCGACAGGAGGTTGTGGAAGTCCGGAAAATCGATCAGCACCGCGGCGTCCGGCTTCTGCTCGGCGGCCGCCGCGCCGAGGGCCGCGAGGGCGCGCGCCACGCCCGGCAGCTTCTCCACGACCTCCGTGATTCCGACGACCGAGAGGGCCTCCGAGCGCACGACGGGGACCAGACCGGCCGCGACGAGGCGCTCGCCTCCCATCCCGAAGGCCCGGAGGCCGGGCCGCGCCGCCTGGAGGGCGCGCAGGAGATGGGCGCCGTGCAGGTCGCCCGAGGCCTCGCCGGCCGAGATGAGCAGGTTCATTTCGCGCCGGCCGCTCGGGATCGCCGGTCCGGGACCCTCGGGACCGAGTTCGAGGGACGGCTCACGGCGGACCGCTGGCGCCTCAGGAGGGAAACGGGTACATCAGCCAGGCGACGGCCAGCCCCCCGAGGACGAGCGACGCCATCAGAAGGCCGAAGAGCTTCCATCGCTCGCGGCGTTCCTGCCGCCACAGCAGCGCGAAGAAGGACGACACGAGAAACGCGTACAGCGTCATGACCAGGAAGTGGTCGGTTGGAAGGAGGGCGATCATCGCTTCTTCCCGACCGCGATGTCCCAGGCGTCGAGGACCAGCAGCAGGTTCATCAGCCCCGCCGTCAGAAGGAACGCGCAGCCGTATTCGTAGGTCGGGGCCAGGATGGTCCCGGCCGTGTTCTCGACCAGGGCGCGGGCCGCGACGTTCAGGATGCCGGCGCCCCAGACGGCGAAGGTCGCGAGGATCGTCAGGGGCTGCCCGTCCTCGATGGTGTAAAGGCGTCCCTGGAACGACAGGCCCGCGAGGAAAGTCGCGGCGACGATCGCGGCGAAGGCCGCCGCGGTCCTCCGGCGCCCCAGGTAATAGTGCCCGAGCCCCGGTACGAGCCAGGCGAGCCCCACGGCCAGGGCGGCCGTGCGCCGGGGCGCTCCCGCGTCGGTCATGCTCCTCCCGAAAACAGCGACGCCAGGCGCCGCCGCGTCACCGCGAGCTCCTCCGGGACCACCCGGACGTCGCCCGCGACCGTCATGAAGTTCGTATCGCCGGCCCAGCGCGGCACCGCGTGCACGTGGTAGTGGTTCGCGACCCCGGCTCCGGCCGCGCTGCCGAAGTTGACGCCGACGTTGAGGCCGTCGGCCCGGTACTCGGCGACGAGGATCTTCTGGGCGCGCGCGACGGTCGCGATGAGCTCCGCGAGCGTCTCGCCGTCCGAATCCGAGAACCAGGCCACGTGGGCCGTCGGCGCCACCATCACGTGGCCGTTCGTGTAGGGATATCGGTTCAAGAGGACGAACACCCGCTTCCCGCGAAAGACCACGAGCGACTGCTCGTCGTCGCGCGAGGCCGCGGCCTCGCAGAAAATGCATCCGACCGGTTTGTCCGACACGAGGTACTCGTAGCGCCAGGGGGCGAAGAGAACGGCCGGCATTACCGGTTGATGAGTTCCTTCAGCTCCTTGCCCGGCTTGAAATACGGAATCTTCTTCGCGGGAACCGAGACCTTCACGCCCGTCTTGGGGTTGCGGCCCATGCGGGCGCCGCGCTCCCGGAGACGGAAGGACCCGAACCCCCGCAGCTCGATCTTCTGGCCCTCCTTGAGCGAGCGGACGATCGCCTCGAACACGGTGTCTACGATGGCCTCCGCCTGCTTCTTGGTCACGTCCGTGGCCACGGCCACGCGCTCGATCAGTTCGGCCTTCGTCATCGCCCGCGTCTCCTCGCGAACCGAAGAGGATTCCATCCGCCCTGCACTCCGCTATTCTTTCGGCGTTTCGTCGGCCTTCTTGCGCGACCGCTTCTTCTTGGGAGCGGCCTCCTCGCCCTCGGCGGGAGCGGCGGCAGCCGCCGGCTCCTCGACGGCCGGAGCCGCGGCCTCGGCCGGCGCGGCCGGAGCCTCGTCGACGTTCAATCCCGACAGGCCGACCTTCATGTCGGCGTCCTCGATCCGGAGGATGCGGGCGCGGATGGGGTCGCCTTCCTTGAAGTGCTCCTGGGGCTTCTCGCCGCGGCCGAGCGGGGTCTCGGAGACGTGCATGAGGCCCTCGACCATGCCCTCGATCTGCACGAAGATGCCGAAATCTGCCACCCGCGTGACGATGCCTTCCACGACGTCCCCGGGCTGGTGCTTGTCCTTGAAGGCCTGCCAGTCGTTGGGCTGGAATTCCTTGATCGAGAGCGAAATCCGGCGGTTCTCCTGGTCGACCGACGTGATGACCGCCTCGACGTCGTCGCCCTTCTTGAGGACCTCGGACGGGTGCTTCACGCGCCGCGTCCACGACATGTCGGAGACGTGCACGAGGCCGTCGATGCCTTCCTCGATCTCGACGAAGGCGCCGAAGTCCGTCAGGTTGCGCACCTTCCCGGACACGCGGCTGCCGACCGGGTACTTTTCCGCGACGCTCTCCCAGGGATCCGGGAGCGTGTCCTTGAGCGACAGCGAGATCCGCCGCGCCTCGGGGTTGACGTCGGAGACGATCGCCTCGACCGTGTCGCCGGGCGACACGACCTTGGCGGGGTTCTTGATCTTCTTGGACCACGACATCTCGGAGACGTGGACGAGGCCCTCGACGCCGCCCTCGAGCTCGACGAACGCGCCGTAGTCGGTGACGTTCGTGACGCGCCCCGTGACGCGCGAGCCGGCCGGGTACTTTTCGGGGACGTGGGCCCACGGGTCCTCGGTCAGCTGCTTCGTGCCGAGCGAGACGCGCTCGGTCTCGCGGTCGAACTTCAGGACGACCACCTCGATCTCGTCGGCGACCTTGACGAGGTCGGACGGGTGGTTGACGCGGCCCCACGACATGTCCGTGACGTGCAGCAGGCCGTCGAGTCCGCCGAGGTCGACGAACGCGCCGTAGTCGGTGAGGTTCTTGACGACGCCGCGCAGGACGCGGCCCTCCTCGAGGAGCTGGAGGGTCTCCTTCTTGCGGGCCTCCTGCTCGACCTCGACGACGGCCTTGCGCGAGAGGACGATGTTGCCGCGCTTCTTGTCGACCGAGATGACCTTGAAGTCGAGGTCCTTGCCGCGCAGGGCTTCGAGGTTCTTGACCGGCTTGACGTCCACGAGCGAGCCGGGGAGGAAGGCCTTGACGCCGATGTCCACGGCGAGGCCGCCCTTGATGCGGTCGATGACGCGGCCGCGGACGGTCGAGCCCGAACGGTACGACTTCTCGACCTCGTCCCACACCTTCATCTTCTCGGCCTTGTCCTTCGACAGGACCACGTAGCCGTTCTGATCCTCGGTGCGCTCGAGCAGCACGTCGACGGGATCGCCGGGCTTGATCGTCACCTGGCCGGAGAAGTCGGTGAACTCGGAGAGCGGGATCATGCCCTCCGACTTGTAGCCGATGTCGACGATCACCTCGGAAGGGGTGATCGAGAGAACCCGACCCCGGATGATCTGTCCCTCCTGCAAGTTCTTGAAGGAGCTCTCGTACTGGGCCAGGAGGTGTTGATACTCCTGCGGAGTCAGTTCCTGTTCTGTTTCCATCGGTTCGGTTTCCCGACCTCCCTCTTTACGATTTTCAGCCGCCATCGGATAAGGGGTCCCCTCTCATAAGTCGCTGAGACGCAAAGCAATATCCTATGTTGACCCGTCCGGCCGAGTCAAATGCCTTTGCGAACCAGCCCTTCGATCTCGGCCACGACGGCCTCCAGGGGCTTTCCGGACGAGTCGATGAGCACGTACCGGTCGTCCAGGGTGAGGGGGGAATCCGCCCTCGAGCCGTCGTCCCGGTCGCGCTTTTCCATGTCCCGGAGGACCTCCTCGTAGGCCTGGGGGGTCCCCCGGGCGGCGAGCTCCCGGGCCCGGCGCTCGGCGCGGATCGCGGGGTCGGCCGTCAGGAAGAACTTGAAGGGGGTGTCGGGAAAGACGCGGGTCCCGATGTCCCGGCCCTCCATCACCCCGCCCCGTTCCCTCCCCATCCGCTGCTGCTCGGCCACGAGGGCTCGCCGCACCGCCGGGATCGCGGAGACCGCCGAGGCGTAGAGCGAGATCTCGGGCTCGCGGATCGCCTCCGAGACGTCCCGGCCGTCGAGGAGGACGCGGTTTCCGTCGGGCGAGGGGACCAGCTCGATGCGGGCCGCGGCCGGGATGGCGGCGACCGCCTCGGGGTCCGGGATGGGAAGCCCGATCCCCCGCTCGCGGGCCGCCAGCCCCACGGCGCGATACATCGCGCCGGTGTCGATGTAGGGCACGCCGAGCCGAGCCGCGAGCGCCCGCGCCGCGGTCGACTTCCCCGCACCCGATGGGCCGTCGATCGCGACGATCAGCGCCGCGGTCACCGGGGCTTCTCGAGCCGCCGCAGGGCGTCGACCTCTTCGGGCGCGAGCCGCCGGTAGGCGCCGGGCGGCAGGTCGGGGTCGCGGACCGGGCCGATCGCGACGCGCTTCAACTTGGAGACCGGGTTTCCGATGGCGGCGAACATCATCCGGATCTGGCGGGTCCGGCCTTCGCGCAGCGTCACGCGGAACCAGGTGTTGCCCTCGACCTCGGACTTCCGCGGCGTGCCGGAGACGCGCTCGATCTCGCACGGCCGCGTGCGCTTTCCGTCGAGCAGGATGCCGTGCCGCAGCTTGTCGAGGCGGGCCGGCGCCGGCTCGCCCGAGACCTTGACCATGTACTCCTTCGGGCACCCCGTCGAGGGGTGCGTAACCAGGCGCGCGAGGTCGCCGTCGTCGGTCAGGAGGAGCAGGCCTTCCGTCTGGACGTCGAGCCGCCCGACCGGCTTGACGCCGCGGCGCAGCCGCCCCGGGAGCAGCTGCAGCACCGTGTCGCGGCCTTCGGGGTCCGAGACCGTCGTGACGTAGCCCTTCGGCTTGTTGAGGAGGATGTAGGTCCGCGGCCCCGTCTCGGGCCGGAGGCGGCGCTCGTCCACCTTGATCGAGTCGGACGCCGGGTCGGCCCGGTCTCCGAGCGCGGCGACGCGCCCGTTGACGCGCACGCGGCCCTCGCGGATCCACTCCTCGGCCGCGCGGCGCGAGGCGAGCCCGCTCGACGCGATGATCTTCTGGATGCGAACGAGCGCCAGGTCAGGCCTCCGGTTCGGGATCGCCGGGCGAGGCTTCGGCCCCGGGTGCGGACGCGGCCCCGGCGTCCCCGCGCGGTTCGGTCTCTTCGTCCTCGAGCTCCCCCTCCACGTGGATGGAGGGCGCGCCGGCCGTCGGCGCCGCGATCTCGCGGGCCTCGACCGTGGCCGCGAGGTCGGCGTCGAGCTCCTCGGGACGAGGCAGCTCGGTCAGCTCGTTCAACCCGAAGCGCATCAGGAAATCGGGAGTCGTCCGGTAGAAGAACGGCATGCCGACGACGGCCTTCTTGCCGGCGGTCGTGATGAGCTTCTTCTCGAAGAGGGTCTTCAGCACGCTCGAGGAGTTGACGCCTCGGATCTCCTGGATCTCGGGAAGCGTGATCGGCTGACGGTACGCGATGATCGCGAGGGTCTCCAGGGCCGCCAGCGAGAGGCGCGTGCGCTCGGTGACCTCGTGGAACTTGCGCAGGAGGGCGTCGAACTCGGGCCGCGTCACGAAGCGCCAGCCGCCCGCGACCTTCTCGAGCCGCACGCCGCGCTCGGCCGCGTCGGTGCGCGCCGCCAGGGTGGCGAGCGCCTCGGCGACGGCCGCCGGGGTCGCGTCGAGGAGGTCTCCGAGGTCCCTCTCGCGGACCGGCCTGGGCGAGGAGAAGAGGACGGCCTCGACGGCCGGGAGGATCTTCTCGGCCGAGGTCTCCCGCGGGGCGCGCTCCTCCTTCCCGGCGGCGGCCGGTTCGGCGGGCGGGGCTTCGGTTTCGCTCATGCCTCTCTCACTCCGAGTAATTATCGCGTATCTGCTGCGCCGTGAACGGGACGTCCGTCCGCGTGGCGTGGATCTCGGCGAAGGGGCGGGCCTGGAACGCCCGCACCACGCCGAGGCGGATGAGCTCGAGGCAGGCCAGGAAGGTCGTCACCGCCTCGGCCCGGTAGCGCATCTGCCCGAGGAACTCGAGCAGGGACATGGTTCGCGCCGCCTCGACCCGCTCGAGCAGCTCGATCATCTTCTCGGCGACCGAGAAGCGCAGGTGATGGATCGCCAGCGCCGGAGGATGGGCCAGGCGGTAGTTCTCGCTGACCTTCCGGAATGCCTCGATGATGTCGAACAGCGAGACCTCGAGGCTGTCCTCCGACCCCTCGGCCTTCGGGATCTCGGTCTCCGGGCGCGGCCAGAGGCCTCCCCGCAGCGTGTCGATCGCGTGGAGCGTCTCGGCCGAGCGCTTGAACTTCTCGTACTCGAGCAGCCGCTGAGCGAGATCCGCGCGGGGGTCGACCGCCTCCTCGCCGGGCGCCCGCGGCAGGAGCATCTTCGACTTGATGTAGATGAGCTCGGCGGCCAGGGCCACGTACTCCGACGCGACGTCGAGGTCGAGCTCGCGCATCGTGTCCAGGAAGGACGTGTACTGCTCCGTGATCTCGGCGATCGGGATGTCGGTGATCGACACCTCGTTGACGCGGATCAGGTGCAGGAGAAGGTCGAGGGGCCCGTTGAAGGCCGCGATGGCGACGGGGGGCAGCGACCTCCCGTCGGGGGTTTCGTCGGCCATCACGGCTCCGGCGACAGCCGGACCGCGGCGCGCACCTTCTCCATCGTCTCCTCGGCGACCGCCCGGGCCTGCCGGTCCCCCTCGTGGAGGACGTCGCGCACGACGTCCGAGGACGAGGCCGAGAGCTCGGCGCGCCTCTGCCGGAACGGTTCGAGCGCGGCGTTCAGGTTCCCGATCAGGTGCTTCTTGCAGTCCACGCAGCCGCGGGCGGCGGTGCGGCACTCCTCGTCGACGACCCGGACCTCGGCCGGCGGCGAGAAGAGCTCGTGAAAGGGGAAGAGGTTGCAGTTCTGGGGATTGCCGGGGTCCTGGCGGCGGGCCCGCGCCGGGTCGGTGACCATCGCCATCACCTTGTCCCGGACCGAGTCGGCCGCCTCGGTGATGCCGATCGTGTTCCCGTACGACTTGGACATCTTGCGGCCGTCGATCCCGTTCACCTTGGGCGTCGGCGTGAAGAGGGCCTTCGGCTCGGGGAACACCTCTCCGTAGAGGCCGTTGAAGCGGCGGACGATCTCGCGGCAGATCTCGAGGTGGCTCGCCTGGTCCTCCCCCACCGGAACGAGGTTGGCGCGGTAGACGGCGATGTCGGCGGTCATGAGGACCGGGTAGCCGAGGAACCCGTGCGTCCCGAGGTCCTTCGTGCGCAGCTGCTCGATCTGGTCCTTGTAGGTCGGAACGCGCTCGAGCCAGCCGAGCGGCGTGATCATGGAGAAGTAGAGCGCGAGCTCGGCGTGCTGCGGCACGCGCGACTGCAGGAAGACCGTCGCGCGCGCCGGATCGAGTCCGACGGCGAGCCAGTCGAGGACGGCCTCGCGCGTCGAGACCGCCAGCGACTGCGTGTCGGCGTAGTCGGTGGTGAGCGCGTGCAGGTCGGCGACGAAGAAGAAGCAGCGGTAGCGGCCGCTCTTCTCCAGGTCCACCCAGTTCTTGACCGCCCCGAAGTAGTTGCCGAGGTGGACGCGGCCGGTGGGGCGCAGGCCGGAAAGGACGGTCTCGGTCACGTCAGGCCCCGAAGATCAGCCGGACGACGGCGTTCTGGATCGGCCGGAAGATGTTCCCGAGGACGGGCGTCGTGATCAGGAGGATCAGGATGAGGAACCCGAACGGGCGGATCACGGCGAAGAGCCGGGCGACCGACGCGCCGCCGAGCGACAGCAGGACGCCGCTGCCGTCGAGCGGCGGGATCGGGAGCAGGTTGAAGACGCCCAGCATCACGTTGACGAGCACGAAGAAGAAGAGGATGTAGGTGATCGGCGCGAGCGCCCCGGACGCGAACCGGTTGCCCTGGAGCGCCTCGAGGAGCTCCGACATCGCCAGGGGGTTGAGGCGGCGGATCAGGGCGAACCCGAGCAGGCCGACCGCCGCCAGCAGGAAGTTCGACAGGGGCCCCGCGGCCGAGACGACCAGGTTGGCCAGCCGGGGGTCCTTCGTGTTCCGGAGGTCCACCGGGGTCGGCTTGGCGGCGCCGAAGATCATGCCCGAAAAGACGTAGAGGAGCAGCGGCACGAGGATGCTCCCGACGGGGTCGATGTGCCGGATGGGGTTCAGGCTGATCCGGCCGAGGTCCCGGGCGGTCGTGTCCCCGAACCGGAGCGCGGCATACGCATGGGCCGACTCGTGAAAGGAGATGGCGAAGAGGATGACGGCCAGCTGGATGGCGAAATCGACGACCTTGTGTTCCAAGCAGCCGGCACTATACAGGCTGTTTCGGGGCGTCAAAAAGCCGTAGATTCCGCCCCGTGGGGCCGAAACCTTCGCCGTCCGCCGCCGTCTCTCCAGTTGGCCAGGCCGAATGCAGATGAACTCGGGGAGCGACGACGTCGGGCTGCTCGAGCGGATCCGCCGCGGGGACACCGACGGCGCCGCCGAGCTCTTCGAGCGCTATGCGCCGGCCCTGCTCCGGTTCACCGACCGGATGCTGTCGGACCGGGCCTCGGCCGAGGAAGTGACGCAGGAGGTTTTCCTGAAAGTGATCTCGCGGGCGCACCAGTACGACGGGCGGGCGGGCGTGGCCTCGTGGCTCTTCGCCATCGCGGCCAATGCGTGCCGCGACCGGCGCCGCCGCGAACGCCGGGCCTCCGTCGTCCCGCTCGAGTCCGTGGCCGAGCCCCGGGCCCGCGGCGAGGGGATCGAGGCATCGATCGCCTCGCGCCAGCGCCGGGAGGCCGTGCGCCAGGCGCTCGCCGAGCTCTCGGAGGAGCAGCGCGAGGCGCTGGTCCTCGCCCGCTATCACGGCATGCCTTACGCCGAGATCGCGAAGACCCTGGGGATCTCGGTGGGCGCCGTCAAGACCCGCATCTTCCGGGCCGTCGAAACGCTGAAGGCCCATTTTTCCGAGGGAGAAAGCTCATGGACTGCCGCGACGTAACGACACTCGGAATCGAACGCCTGACGGGAGAGGCCGGAGAGGCCGCGCGCCGGGAGCTGTCGGGGCACCTGGCCGCCTGCGAGGACTGCCGCCGCGAGATGGCGCGCCTCGAGGACGTCTGGACCACCCTGGGCAGCGATCCGGACGCCGCGGTCGGCGCCGACTTCCGCCGTCGAACCCTCGGTCTGCTCGAGGAAGAGATGCTGCGCGGGCGCGTCCGCGCGTTCCGGCCCCGGCCCGCGTTCGCCCGGCCCGCTCTCCAGGCAGCCGCGCTGCTATTGGCCGCGGGACTCGGCTACGTGGCGGCGAAGGGGCTTCCCCGCGCCGCGTCGCCCGCGGTCGCCAGCGCCGGCTCCCCCGCCGCCACGGCGGCGGCGATTCCGGACCTCGCCGCGAACCCGCGGTTCGCCAACGTGTCGTACCGGCCCGCCGACAAGGACGGGCGTGTCGCCATCGGGTTCGACGTCACCACCCGCCACGAGCTCGAGGGGCGCCCCAGCGATCCGGAGGTCGCCAGGCTCCTCGCCTACCTCGTGTCCCGCAACGCGGAGACGGCGGGCGAGAAATCGCGCGCGATCGAGCTCGTGTCGGAGCACTACGGCGCGGGCAACGCGCCCGCCTCCCCCGAGATCGTCGCGGCCCTTTCGGCGACCCTGCGCAAGGACCCGAACCCCGGCGTGCGCAAGAAGGCCGCGGACGCGCTGGCCTCGTTCCCGACGACGACGGAAATCCGCTCCGTCTTCCTCGAGGCCCTGAAGACCGACAAGAACCCCGCGGTCCGCCTCGCGGCCGTGGACGCTCTGGCCGCCGCGGCCAAGCAGTCGCCGGACGCGAACACGATCCAGTCGCTGCGCGAGAAGGCGGTGGACCCGCAGGAGAACGGCTTCGTGCGGGCCAAGGCCGCCTCGGCGCTGAAAGCGATCTCGTTCTGAACGCAGTGAAGACAAGGATGGCGTAACCCTCATGTCCGCGCAACGTCTCTCTCTCACGATGAACACGCTCAAGTTCTCGCGCCACGCTTCCCCGGAGGCGCCCTCGGCGCGGGCGGGCCGGCTCGCGGTCTGGATCCTGCTCGCGCTCGGCCTGCTCCTCATGCTGGTCTCCGCCGGAAGGGCGGAGCAGCCCACCGTGACGCGCGTGGACCGGTTCAACGGAACGCTGCGGAGCGGCCAGACGATCCGCGTCGAGAACGTCTCCGGGGACGTCGTGGCTTCCCCGGGCCCGCAGTTCTCCGCGGTCGTGACCCTCACCGTGTCCGCCGCGACGCAGGAGAAGGCCACGGACATCCTCAAGCGGACCACGATCGAGACGAACCACGACGACGACGGCTGGAGCCTGGAGACCGTCCTGCCCGACACGCACCCGGGCCGGCGTTCGACGAACCGGCGGGGTCTGCCCTGCGACCAGTGCCGGGTCGTCGCCCGGTACGAGATCGTGGTCCCGCCGGGCGTCACCGCGGAGCTCCAGACGGTCAACGGCAACGTGCGGGTCGCGGACGTGGACGGAGAGCTCAACCTCGAGACCGTCAACGGGTCGGTCGAGGTCCGCGGCGCGCGCCGGTCCCTCTCCCTCCAGACCGTCAACGGCCACATCGAGGCCACCGCCCTGGCCCTCCCGGCCGACGCCGAGGTCTCCCTCCAGTCGGTCAACGGCAACGTGGACCTGACGCTCCCGAAGGACGCGAAGTTCGAGTTCACGGGCTCGACGATGAACGGAACGATCGCCTCGACGTTTCCCCTGCCCCCGAAGGCCGCGCGCGAGATGGTCATGCTGGCCCCGGGCCGCTCCGGCGGGAAGGGCAAGGGCAGGACCCCGAAGCCCACCTGGACCGTGCGCGACGAGGACGGCAACATCGAGGAGCTCGACCTCGAGGCCCTCGACGAAGAGCTGGCCCGGTCCATGAAAGAGGTCGAGATCTCGATCGAGCAGGGCATGCGGGACAACGAGCGCCAGATGCGCCAGGTCGAGAAGCAGCTCCAGCGCATCGAGATCCCCAACCCGCACCGCGAGTACAGCGGCTCGATCGGCAAGGGCGGTCCCGAGGTCCGGATGGAGACCCTCAACGGCACCGTCCGGCTCCTCGCGGCCGGAACGAAAGAAGCAGACGCGAAGCCTCTCGTCTCGGAGCGGCGGTCGTTCGTTGTCACGGTGCCGGACGTCCACGTCCACGTTGCGCCGCCGGCTCCGGTGGTGGCGCCGGCCCCGGCTCCTCCTCCGGCCCCCGCCCCTCCCGTCGGGGGCGTGCCGAGGGCTCCGCGCGCGCCGGTCGCCCTGCCGCCCGACGGGGATGCCGACGTCGTGCGCGGAGACGTCGCGGGAGACTTCCTCTCGACCTCGAGCGGCGACTACCGGATCGGAAAGGTCAGCGGTCGCGTCAAGATCCTGACCCACTCCGGCGAGATCCGCGTGGGCGGCGCCGGCGCCGGCGCGGACCTGAAGACCTTCGGCGGCGACATCGTGGTCGGCCCGGTGACGGGCGATCTGAAGGCCTCGACGCTGGCGGGCGACGTCGTCGTGGACTCGGTCTCCGGCTCCGCCCTGGCCGACACGAACGGGGGCGACATCCGGATCGGCCGCGTTGGGGGGACGCTGGACGTGCGAACCTCGGGCGGCGACATCCGCGTTCCCCGCGTCGGCGGCGGCGTCCGGGCGGCGTCGGCCGGAGGAGAGATCCGCATCGGCGTGACGTCGTGCGACGCGAAATCCGGCATCACGATCCACGACGACGGAGGCGACGTGTCGCTCTGGCTGCCGGCCGACTGCAGGGCCGACGTCGAGCTGGTCGTCGTCGGAGCGGACGACGAAGACTCCGCGATCCGGTCCGACTTCCCGGAGCTCGCAATCTCGAAGAAGGCCGGCACGCAGCGGGGAACCGCCGCCCTGAACGGCGGCGGGGCCAAGGTCGTCGTGCGGACGACCTCGGGGACGATCCGGCTGAAGAAAGGGTCCCAGCCCTAGCGAAGGGGGGCTAACGGATCCGGATCACCGCGCGGGACTCGAGCTCGACTTCGCCTCCGATCCCGGAGCGCGGGTCGTGCCGCCCGGTCGAAAGGTACTCGCGGATCCCCGGGCGAAACCGCTTCCACTCCCCTCCGAAGACGGCGATCGTGCCGGAGACGTCGGCCGCGTTGTCCCGCCCGAGGCTCTTCAGCTGGTCGCGGGTCAGGGGCGGGTCCGTGAAGACGCCCCGTCGGGCCAGCCACTCGAACGCCGCGGCGAGGATCCGCCCGTACCAGAGAGGCAGGTGCAGCAGCGGCTTGCCGGGCTTGCCGACGGCGGCCGCGATCTCCCGATAGACCTCGTTGAGCGTCAGCACGTCCGGGCCGCCGACCTCGAACGACCGGCCGACGGTCTCGGGTCTCTCGAGCGACTCCGCGAACACGCGCGCCACGTCCTCGACCGAGACCGGCTGAAAACGCGTCGTGCCCGGGCCGATGACCGGGATGAAGCCCGGATTCAGGCGCACGATCGGGGCGAGCAGCGAAACGAAGCCGTCTCCGGGGCCGAACACGATCGAGGGACGGAACATCGTCCAGTCGAGCCCCGAAGCGCGGACGGCCTTCTCCCCCGCCGCCTTCGTCCGTCCGTACTCCGACGGCGAATCCTCCGCGCTCCCCATCGCGCTCATGTGGAGATAGCGGCGGGCGCCGGCAGCCTTCGCCGCCGCGACGACGTTCTCGGTCGCCTCGCGATGCATGCGGTCGAACGTCTGCTCGCCCTTCTCGTTGATGACGCCGACCAGATGCACGACCGCGTCCCGGCCGGCCGCGGCCGCCGCGAGGGACGACGGGTCGAGCACGCTTCCGGAGACCGTTTCGACCGGACGGTTGTACCGATTGCGCGTCTTCCGGGCGTCGCGCGCGAGGACCGAGACCGCGTGCCCCTTCTCGAGGAGCCGGTTGACGACGCTGGTCCCGACGAACCCCGTTCCCCCGGTGACGAGAACTCTCACGCTCACCTCCGCCGCCGGGTCTTGTATCACGCCGCCGCCCGCGGCGGCGCCGGCCGTCCGCCTAGGGGTAACCGAACAGGTCGCTGCAGACGTCCCGCCCCTCCGCGGCCAGCGCCGCGACCCGGCGTCGCGCCTCCCCGAGCGCCGCGAGGTCGCGGACGGGATCGGCGACCCGCATCGCGGGGAGCCCCGACTGCCGGTTTCCGAGGAGGTCTCCCGGCCCGCGCGCCTCGAGGTCCTTTTCCGCGATGACGAAGCCGTCGGAGGTCGTCTCGAGGACGGCCAGCCGCTCGCGCGCCTCGGGAGAGGCGCCCTTGCCGGCGATCAGGGCGCACCAGGACTCCCGCGCGCTGCGCCCGACGCGGCCGCGAAGCTGGTGCAGCTGCGCGAGGCCGAAGACTTCGGCGTTCTCCACGATCATCAGGGTGGCTTCCGGCACGTCCACGCCGACCTCCACGACGGTCGTCGAGACCAGGACGGGCAGCCGCCCGCCGGCGAAGTCGCGCAACACCGCAGTCCGTTCCGGGGCCGGCAGGCGCCCGTGGAGGACGCCGACCGGAACCCCCGGCAGCGCGGCCGCGATGCGGTCCGCGGTGTCCCGCGTCGCCGCGATTTCCCGCTCCCCTTCCTCGATCGCGGGGACGACCACGTAGACGCGCTCGCCCGCCGCGACACGCTCGCCCGCGAAGCGGTACACCTTGTCGCGCCCCGCCTCCTCGCGCACCCGCGTCCGGATCGTCCCGCGCCCGGGCGGCTTCTCGTCGAGCACGGAGACGTCGAGCTCCCCGTAGATCGCCCACGCGAGGGAGCGGGGAATCGGCGTGGCCGTCATCACGAGGACGTGGGGGGCGTCGCCCTTGCGGAAGAGACGGGCCCGGTGCGCGACGCCGAACCGGTGCTGCTCGTCGACCACGACGAGGCCGAGCCGCCGGAACTCGACCGGCGCCTCCGCGAGCGCGTGCGTTCCGACGAGGACGTCGATGCGTCCGCCGGCGAGCTCCTCGAGCAGGCGCTTGCGCGCGGCGCCCCGCACCCGTCCGGTCAGCAACGCGAGCCGCACGCCCGCGGCCGTCATCCAGGAGGCCAGGCTCTCGGCGTGCTGTTCCGCCAGGATCTCGGTCGGCGCCATGAGGGCGCCCTGGACGCGATTGTCCGCGGCGAGCATCAGGGCGAGGCCCGCGACGACGGTCTTTCCCGAACCCACGTCCCCCTGGAGCAGGCGCGCCATTGCGCGGCCCGAGCCGAGATCGGCCGAGATCTCCCGCACGGCCCGTTTCTGGGCCCCCGTGAGGGGAAAGGGAACGGCCTTCCGGGCCCGCTCGCGAAGGGCCGGGCCCGCCACGAGCGCCAGGCCCTTGCGGGCGTGGAGGCGGCGGCGCTTCTCTTCGATCCCCGCGGCGAGCACGAGGAGCTCCTCGGAGGCGAGCAAGCGGCGGGCCGACTCGGCGGCTTCGGGCGTCGGCGGGAAGTGGACCCGCTCCAGGCCCTCGAGGAGGTCCGGAGGCGCCGCCGCGGCAGCGGCGAAGCCCGGGTCGAGCCGGTCCAGCGTCCGCCGCACGAGCGCCCGCCACAGACGCGACGGGACGTCGGCCACCCGGTGGTAGACGCCGACGATGCGGCCCGAGTGCACCGGATCGGCCTCCTCGCCCTCCGCGACGAACTCGGTCTCGGGGTTCTCGATCCACATCTCTCCCCGCGGCGAGGCGGCCGGCGTCCCGTACAGGGCCGCGCGCGACCCCGCGAGGGCCCTGGCGAAGGAGGGATAGCGGTTGTGCCAGACGACGCGGACCGCGCCGGTGCCGTCGTCGGCGACGGCCTCGACGCGCAGGGTCCCGCGGCGCATGCGCACCGACCGGACTCCCTGGAATCGAGCCAGCACCGTCGCGGGCTTTCCCCACTCGAGCCCCGCCACCGTCGCGAAGCGGCGGCGGTCCTCGTAGCGAAACGGAAGGGCCAGGAGAAAGTCGCCCACGGTCCGGAACCCCTCGGCGGCGAGGCGCTCGGCCCGCGCGGGTCCGACGCCGGGAATCCGGGAGACCGGGTCGCGCAGGCGGAGGAGGGCGGCGGGCGGGACCGGAGCGGCGGAGATGTCCTAGCTCTCGGGCGCGTGAAAGGTCATGGACACGAGGCCGAACTTCAGGACGTCGCCGCCCTGGACCGCGATCGGGACGCCCGTCGTCAGCCGATTCCCGTTGACGTAGGTCCCGTTCATGACGCCGATCTCTTCCATCACGTAGTACGTGTCGCTCATCTGGTAGAGCTTGGCGTGCCGGCGCGACGTCGAACGCTGCGGATCGAGCGGCGTGAGGTCCACGTCGGGGGTGATTCCCGTGACGGGGTCGCTGCGCCCCACGAGGGTGTCCCCCTCGCGGTTGAGAAAGAACTCGGCGGACGGATCGTCGCACACCAGCCGGCACGCGTTGCGCTCGGGCTCGACCCGGCGCTGAACGGGCTTCTCCTCTTCGGGGACCTGGCGTCCCACGGCCTCCTCGAGCATCGCCGTGACTTCGCGCAGGCGGCGCGAGAGCTTGCGCATCATGCGGACCGCGATCTCGGTGTTGCTCTTGAGCATCGCGTCGAAGGTCGCCCCGTTGATGCGGACGAGCTCGACGTCGGTCTTCGCGCGCGCCGACGCCGTCCGGGGCACGTCTTCGAGCACGCTCATCTCCCCGAAGAAGTCGCCCTTTTCCAGGGTCGCGAGGACCCGCGTCTCCCCGCCGATCGCCTTCAGGAGCTCGACGGTCCCCGACTGCAGGATGTACATGTCGGTCCCGATCTCGCCCTCGGAAAAGATGATGTCGCCCATGAGGTGGCTGACGAGGTACTTCTCATAGGGGCTCTTGCCCCCGCCGCCGGGCCCGGACTTGAACACGGCCTTCACGGACGGCACGGGACCTCCGGGGCCACGGCGGGGCCCTCGAATTCGAGGAGACCGCGTCCGGCGTCCAGCCGGACCGGAAGGCCGAGCGGCAGCGTCCGGCTCCCCGGGATGTGTCCGGCGGGAAAACCGGTGACGACGGGAAACGGCGCTCCCGCGAAATAGTCGCGCATCCAGACGGCGACGGCTGCGGGGGACTCGCCGCCGCGCGCGCCGGGCGAAATCGAGCCGATGACCATGGCTTGCAGTCCATCGAGGGTACCTGAGCGCTCCAGCTGGGTCAACATTCGGTCCAGCCGGTACGTGTCCTCCCCGACGTCCTCCCAGAAGAGCACGGCCCCGCGTCCGTCCGGGGCTTCCGGCGTCCCGCAGAGGGAGGCCACCAGGGACAGGCATCCGCCGACGAGCGGGCCGGATCCGGCGCCGCCGGCGAGCACCTGCTCTTCGCCGAACCTCCAGGCCTCGGGGGGCCGCCCCGCGAGCACCGGCTCCCAGTCCAGGCCTTGTTCTCCGGAGGCCATCGCGACCGCCACCATCGGCCCGTAGAACGACGCGAGGCGGCAGCGGTTCGCGAGGTAGGCGAAGAGGGCCGTCAGGTCCGAGCCTCCGAGGTGGATGCGGGGACGAGCCGCGATCGTTTCGGCGTCGAGGAGAGACAGAGTGCGGGAGGCGCCGTATCCGCCCCTCGCGAAGAAGATCGCGTCGATCGCCGGGTCGCGGACGAGCTCCATGTAGCCCGCCGCCCGCTCCGCGTCGGAGCCGGCAAGAAAGCCGCGACGCGCGCCGGCATTGGACGCGAGCACGACCCGGTAGCCCCGCCGCTCGAGCTCCGCGACGCCGGCGTCGAGCCGGACCGGGTCCACGGGGCCCGAGATCGCCGCGACACCGATCGTCGCTCCGGGCGAAAGGCGCGGGGGACGCCGCAGCGGCGTCACCGGCAAAAGAGCCCCGAGCGGGCCTGTAAGCCGAATCCTGTGTCCCGGCGAGCTTGCCGCGAGGTCCCTTGCGGTCCCCCGTGCCCCCTCGCCGGGCTCGCGATCATTCCTCTGGGCCCGAGGTCGCCCTCGGGCTCGAGCAGCCGACCCGGAGGCAGCTCACGGTGAGTGAGGCGGGACGGGCACCCGCTGCCTCCCTATTTGGCCTTGCTCCGCATGGGGTTTGCCGTGCCCCCGCCGTTGCCGGCGGGGCGGTGCGCTCTTACCGCACCGTTTCACCCTTGCCGTCCTTTCGGAAGGCGGTTTGTTTTCTGTGGCACTTTCCTTCGCGTCGCCGCGACCGGGGGTTACCCGGCATGCCGCCCGTGTGGAGTTCGGACTTTCCTCTCCGATTTCTCGGAGCGATCACGTGGCCCGCTCGGAGCCAGGGTGATTCTACTACGGGGCAGGAGCGGGGGCCCTCGGTGGCCGGACTTCTGCGGGGTGCCCCGGCCCGGTCACGACCCGCGGTTGCGCTCGTCGCCGAAGTAGCGCATCCAATCCTCGACGTCGACGGGCGACGCCGCCTCGGGAGGGCCCGGGGACAGACGAGCCCCGAAACGGTCGAAGAACTCGGACGGGGCCAGGACCTTTCCGCCCGCCGCGCGCACGCGGGCTCCGAGGTCCCGGTCGGCCGTCACGACGATGACTTCGGACGGGACCGCGGCCTTCCCCACCTCGCGGACGATGGCATCGTCGGCGCTCTCCCGATCCGGCACGCGCACCGAGAGGCTCCCGAGCGACGCGGGCCTCTCCCCCGCCGGGCCGTCGAAGAAGATCGTGGCCCGCGCCCGCGTTCGCCTCAGGCGCTCCGCGATCTCGGCGACGAAGGCCGTCCGGTCCGCGTCCGACGGCCGCGCGGTCCGGCGCACCGCACCGATGAGGTTGTTGCCGTCGAGGAGATAGGGCATCCGGCCGCGCCCCTCAGCCCTCCCGCAGGAGGCGGCGCGGGTGTTTGAGGCGGAAGAACAGCACCGCGATGCCGTGCAGGACCCGCCGCCGCTCGAGGATGAGGAGAAACACGAGCGCTCCGACCAGGATCGCCGTGAACCAGGGGACGAAGAACACGAGGGCTCCGATGGCGAGCGCGAGCGCGTCCTCCGCCAGGGAGAGGGCCAGCTGCGCCAGGCCGCGCGTGGCCGCGGTCGACGTCAGCCGCGTCGTCGACTTGACGAGGTGCGTCGCCAGGGTCGCCGCGGCCCCGGCGATCGCGAGGCCTACGCGGGCGGATCCCGAGGTCTCCGGAACGGCGGCGAGCGTCAGAAGGGCGCCGACGATCGGCCGCAGAAGGGTCTGCGCGAGGTTCCAGACGTGGTCGACGACCGGGATCTTGTCCGCCACGAACTCCGCGAGGAACAGAACCAGGGCCGCGGTGACGGCGAAGTGGCTCGAGAGCAGCGCGGCGGTAGGCCCCGGGAACTCCTGGGGAAGGACGAGGAAGAGCCCGTTGAACAGCAGCAGGATGGCCCAGGCGTTCAGGCCCGCGGCCGCCGAGAGGCCGAGGCCCGTGAGGAGGGCGGTCAACCCCGGTGCCGGAAGAGCCGGGACAGCAGACCCGTGGAGGGCGCTGCGGCCGGCGCCGGACTGGACGCGGAGGCGGAATCCGTCTCGCTCGCGGGCGGCGGCTCACCCGGCGAGGGCGGGCCCGCGGGGAGAGGCGAGGCGGCCTGCGCGTCGAGCGTCCGCTGGAGCAGGGCCTCGTTCTCGGGGGACGGGTCGAGGGACACGGCCCGCCGGGCGAAGGGCTCGGCCTCGTGCGGCCGGCGGTTGTCGAGAAGGGCTCTCGCCGCCTCGAGCGAGAACGCCACGCGGCGGCTGTCGAGGCGCGCCGCTTCCTTCAGGTTGGCCAGGCCCTGGTCGATCCAGTTCGGGTTCTTGAGCTCGACCTGCGAGAGCACGTACCGGTACTCGGCGTTGTCCGGCACGAACCGGACCGCCTCGCGGAGCATCTCCACGGCCGGGTGGTAGTCCTTGTCGTCGATGAGCTGGCGGGCCCGGCGGAAATTCTGGACCGCGAGCTTCTTGCGCTGCTCCGGGTCGGCCTCCGCGGTCAGGATCGGCGAGGGCGCGGCGTCCAGACTCTGATCGTAGAGCGCCCGCTTGTCCGCCTCCGACAGCGTCTCGTAGGCCTTCTTCATCCGCTCGAAGACGGCGGTCAGCTCCTTCTCGAACCGGGCGAGGTCCTCGCGGTGGCGCAGGTCGGGATGGAAGAGGCGGCTGCGCTCGAAGTAGGCCTCCGCGATCTTCTCGGGAGGCGCCTCGCGGGGCACACCGAGCAGCTCGTAGTGCGTGAGCCAGTCGATCCGCCGGTAGGTGTTCTTGACGAGCTCCGCGTGTCCCGGCGAGCGGTCTCCCGGCGCGGCCGACACCTCGATGTTCAGGCCGTGGAAGCCGCCCCGCCCGCTGGCGGGCCGCTGCGCGCCGTCCTGCCGCCACTCCACGATGCCGCAGGAGACCAGGGCGTACAGGATCTTGGCCATCGCCGCGCGGGACGATCCGGTGATCTTGAGCAGGGAGTCCACGTCGAGGATCCCGTCGATCCGCGACAGCAGGTACGCCTCCTGCGGCGCGAGGGGCAGGTACTGGTACCGCGACATGGGGTCCGTCGCGAGCATCGGGATGCGGTGGCCGTCGCCCAGCCTCTCCCGGAAGGCGTCGTTCTCGGGCAGGCGGCGGATCCCTTCCACGATGATCGCCGCGGTCGACAGCGTCAGCGCGACATCGGGGTCGAGCACCCCGGGCGAGGCCTGGAACCGGTACTCGCCGGTGTCCCAGGCGAACGTCGAGAAGACGATCTCTTCGACGAGGCGGCGCATCTCGGCGTCGAGCACGGTCCGGGACACGAGGCCGCGTTCGACGAGGATCTTGCCGAGCCGCGCTCGGCCCTGCTTGGCGACGGTGTCGAGCGCCCAGTTCAGGTCGGTGTCCGTGATCCAGCCGCGCCGCTTCAGGAAGGCCCCGATCCTCTGCCCCTCCCGGGACGAGGTCGCCGTCCGGAGCTCGCCCTTCTCGAAGAACAGGTGCCGCGTCTCGTCTCCGTGCACCAGGGAGAGCGTCCCCTTCAATCCCTCGAGGAAGATGCGCCGCAAGACCTGCGGCAGCGGCGTCTCCGACAGAGACCCGCGGAAACCGGCCGGCGGCGCTGGAGTGCTCATCGGTGGGTCGAAGTTCGCGTCACGGACATCTTAACGGGTGCGGGCCCCTCAGCGCACACCGGTGACGGCCGGATGGTTGCGCGCCGTCGAGAAGAAGCGCGGCGCCCCCGAAAGCGCCCGCTTGGCGGCCTCGATGGTCGCGTAGCGGCCCCAGAGGACGCGGAAACAGGTCTTGCCCTGGTACGAGGTGGTCAGGAGCCACATTCTTCCGGCGGGCCGGTCGTGCTGAAACGCGTCGACGAGCGATCCGGTCTCGCAGGCGAGCTCGAGCTGGATCGCATAGCGGGTCTTTCGTTCGCCCGCCAGCCGCTGCGCGTCGCGCGCGGCGCGGTCGAGCCAGTGCTGGCGCGATTCGTCGCGCCCCGCCGTTCCCGCCACGGCAGGGGCGGGCGCGGCCGGGGCGGCTGTGGGCCGGACCCGGGCGGGACGCGCGGTCGGAGCGGACCGGGCCGTCGGCCTCGCGTGAGTCGGGACTTCCGTCGGGACCGGTGTCGGTTCCGCGGTCGCGACCGTCACGGGCGCCGTCGCCTCGGCGACGGGTTCGCCGGCGGCGGCCGTCCCCGTGGGGGTCGCGGCGACCGCGGCGACCGGCTCCGGCGCCGGGGCACCGCCCCGGCTTCGGAACCAGAGCAGCCCGCCGACGGCCACGGCCAGGACGGCGAGGACCCAGAGCAGCGGAGACGTCGAGCGCGGCCGCGGCCGTTCGAGGACCCCGATTCCGGTGGTCGTGTCGAGGGGACGGTCGAACCCGGCCGGCCCCTCTTCGCTCCGGGCTTCAAACCCGCCGGGAGGCGGGCCTCCCGGCTCGCCTTCGAGCGTCGCGGTCTCGAGGTCCGGCGCGAGCCCGGGGCCCCCGTCGAGAGAAGCGTCGGTCATGGGCTCTTCCGCCGCGACCTCCTCCTCGCCGAAGCCCTCGCCGAGCTCGTGCGGGCCTCCGTGATGCTCGGGGAGCTCTTCCTCTTCCTCTTCGCGCCCACGGATCTCGTCGAGGTCCCCGCCGGCGACGGCGTCTTCCTCCCCCGGCGGCGCTTCCTCGCCCTCTTCGTCCGCGGAGACGACCTCCTCTTCTCCCGCCGCCTCCTCCTCCGCCATCCCCTCGCGATCGGGTTCCTCCCCGCGCCCTTCCTCGTCCTCGCCGGCTTCCTCGCCCCGGTCATCGCCCGCCGCGCTCGCTTCCCGGCCGGCCGACAGGGCCGCGGCCGTCTCGCGAGAGGGCGTCACGGCGCCCCCGGCGCCGAACTCCGGATGGACGAGGCCGAGCGTCACCAGCGCCGCCAGGAGCTTTTCGACCGCGAAGGCCTCGGCGGGAGCCTCGCTCGCGATCTCCTCCGCCGTGGCGCTGCCGTCGATCAGCCGGACGACCGACTCCGCGTCGGCCGTGAGCCCGAAGGTCGCGAACTCGGCATCGAAGTTCCCAGCGCGGGCCAGCGGGACGTCGGCTCCTCCGAGGTACTTGAGGACGAGGCTGCGATCCCGCGATCGCAGGAAGAGCTCGAGGACGAGGCGGGGGATCGGCAGGCGCGGCTCGGCGGACTCCCTCGGCGCCTCGGTCGTGCGAAAGAACCAGTACTCGCCCTCGAGCCAGGTCAGCAGGTCGGACAGGATTTCGACGGCGCGGATCTTCTCTCCCCAGCGCCACTCGCGACGCGTCAGGACCCCGGCCTGGAGAGCGAGGAGAGCGCGGTCCGCTCCTTCCGGCGCGGCGAGGCGCTCGAGGGTCCGGGTATCGAGCTTCCCGGCGCGCGCCAGGATCGCGGCGGTCTCGAAGCGCGGGTCCGAAGACGAGCTCGCGACGAGCTCGCCGGCGGCGATCTCGAATCCGGCGGTCGCCCCCGACCGCGAGAACTGCAGCGACCCGCTCGCGCCCTCCCGCCAGAGGCCGACGAGGCACGCGAGCAGGTCGACGCCGCGAATGTCCCCCTCGTGCTCGAAGACGGTCCTCATGCGCCCGGGCCTTCCGACGAGCCGAGGAACGCGGCGACGGCGCGGGCCGTCGTGGGTCCGACCGCGGCCGCGATCTCCTGCGGGTCCGCCCCGCGGAGGCCCTTCACGGAGCCGAAGCGTCGCAGCAGGAGCCGAGCCCGCACGGGGCCGACTCCCGGAATCTCGGTCAGGCCGGTTTCACGCATGCGTTTCCCCCTCCGAAGGCGGTGCCGCGAGATGGCGAAGCGGTGCGCCTCGTCGCGCACGCGCTGGACGAGCTGGAGCGCCGGGTCCTTGCGCGACAGGCGGATCGGGTCGGGGCGTCCGGGCGCCCAGATCTCCTCCTCGCGCTTGGCGAGGCCGACCGCCGGAAGGTCGAGGCCGATCCGGTCGAGGGCGGTAAGGGCGGCCTGCAGCTGCCCGCGTCCCCCGTCGATCAGGACGAGATCGGGCATCGGGGCGCCCTCGGCCTGCAGGCGGCGGTACCGGCGATCCACGGCCTCGGCCATGCTCCGAAAGTCGTCGGGCTCGAGCAGGGACTGGGAGGCGATGTTGAAGAGCCGGTAGTCGGCCTTGCGCGGCTTGCC
This sequence comes from Thermoanaerobaculia bacterium, assembly GCA_041912555.1. Classification (GTDB taxonomy): domain Bacteria; phylum Acidobacteriota; class Thermoanaerobaculia; order UBA5066; family Gp7-AA6; genus DAHUXD01. Next base: position 140,036 of record JAYRMU010000034.1, on the reverse strand, counting down.
GTCCTCGAACACCACCATCGAGGCGACGCTGTCGGTCCCCTGGGTGTGCGAGATGTCGAAGGCCTCGATCCGGTGCGGCGGGATCGGGAGCCCCACCGCCCGCGCGAGCCGTTCGACGGCGACCGCCTCGTCGCCGCCCGTCCGGCGGAACCGGACCCGGTGCCGCTCGCGGGCGTTGACTTCGGCCAGCCGGACGCGCTCGGCCGCCGGCCCCCGCTGCGGGGTGCGCACGGAGACCTTTGCGCCGCGCCGGGCGGCCACGTACTCCTCGACGAGAGCCGGGTTTTCGATGGCCACCGGCAGGTGGATCTCGGTCGGGAGGAAGGGGTTCGCGTCGTAGAACTGCGGCAGGAAGGCCTCCAGGAACGCGGCCGGGTCGACCTCCTGGGCCTTCTCGAAGAAGAAGTCCCGCCGGTCCTGCAGCGCGCCGCCGCGCACCACGAGCACGCAGACCGCGACGTCCTGGCCCGACTCGAAGAACCCGAACACGTCGACGTTCTCGCCCTTGAGGGACTGGACGACCTGGCGCTCGGCGACGTCGCGCACCGTCCGGAGGGCGTCGCGGTACGCCGCGGCCATCTCGAAGTTCTGCTCGTCCGACGCCGCCTCCATCTTCTGGGTGAGGCTCGCCTCGAGCTCGCGGTTTCTCCCCTCGAGAAAGAGGACGACGTCGGCCACGGCCTCGTCGTACGCCTGCTTCGTCGTCAGCCCCGCCACGCACGGGCCCAGGCAGGCATGGAGGTCGTAATAGAGGCAGGGGCGCGGGAGCTTCCCGTCGATTTCGATCGTGCACGTCCGGATCTGGAAGTGCCGGGTGATCATCCGCATGATGCGGCGGGCGAGACCGCCCCAGAACGGCCCGTAATAGGAGTGCCCGTCTTCCTGGACCCGCCGGGTCACCAGGGCCCTCGGCCAGTCCTCCCCGGTCGTGATCTTGATGTAGGGATAGGTCTTGTCGTCGCGGAGGCAGACGTTGTAGCGGGGCCGGTGCTTCTTGATGAGGGTGTTCTCGAGCAGGAGCGCCTCGAGCTCGGTCCGGGTCGAGATCGTCTCGACCTCGCGGTGGAGGCGGCGCAGGGCCTCCTCCTTCGCGCCTCCGCCCGCGGGGTTGAAGTAGGAGGCGACGCGCTTGCGCAGCGACAGGGCCTTCCCGACGTAGAGGATCTTGCCCTTGTCCCCGCGGAAGAGATAGACACCCGGGGAATCCGGCAGATTCTCCGGGCCGCGGCGAGACTCGACCACGCCTTGAGTGTAACCCGACAGGGCGCGCGCGGCGAGGTCGAAGGCGGCAGTATGATGGCGCCATGCCGATGTACGAGTGCCCGTACTGCTACACCCCGGTGGAGCCAGGCACTCCGGTCTGTCCGAAGTGCAACCGCGAGCTCGAGCGCTGGCAAACCGGCTTCTATACGCGGCAGCGCCCGCTGCCCACGCGCTCCCGCACGGCCGTGTGGGCGGCCGCGATCGCGGCGCTGCTCCTGGTCCTCGTCGGGCTCGCGCGCGCCTGCCGCTGGATATGAGACGGGCCGTCCTGCTCGCCGCGGTCGGGGGACTGGTCCTGGCGGCCGGGGCGGGCGCGCAGCTCGTTCCCCTTCAAACCTGCCACGCGGCGTTTCCGTGCTCGATGCCCTTCGGGCTGCGGCCGGCCAACTCGCTCGCGAACAACCCGTACGGAAACGTCAGCAGCACGCTGATCGGCGTCGAGACGGGAATCGACAACGGGCTCCACGCGAAGGTCGTCACGTGGCCCGCGCCGCAGGACCCCTCCGAGTTCGCGGCCCGGATCTTCCTCAACAGGAACCCGCAGTTCGGGAAAGCCGCCCCCACCCGCACGCCGACGCCCGCGCCGCGGACGTCGCCGCCCGGCTAGGCGCGGAAGATCTCGAGCTCGCGCAGGCCGCGGATCTCGTCGCGCAGCGCCGCGGCCCGCTCGAAATCGAGCTCCTTCGCGGCCGCCTTCATCTGCTTCTCGAGGTCCCCGATGCGCCGCCGCAGCGAGTCGGCGTCGGGCAGGTCGGGCCGCTCCGCCGCCGGCATCTCGTAGTAGTCGAGGTTGGCCATCCGGACGAGCGGCGAGTTCACCTGCTTGACGATCGAGGCCGGCACGATCCCGTGCTCCCGGTTGTAAGCCTCCTGGATCGCGCGGCGCCGGGCGGTCTCCGACATGGCTCGCCGCATCGAGTCCGTCACAGCGTCGGCATAGAAGAGCACGCGGCCCCGCAGGTTGCGCGCCGCCCGCCCCGCCGTCTGGATCAGGGAGGTCTCGCTCCGCAGAAACCCTTCTTTGTCGGCGTCGAGGATCGCCACGACCGCCACCTCGGGCAGGTCCAGCCCCTCGCGCAGCAGGTTGATCCCGATGAGGCAGTCGAACACCCCCCGCCGGAAGTCCGACAGGATACGGACGCGCTCCATCACCTCGATGTCGGAGTGGAGGTACCGGCAGCGCACGCCCACCTCGGTGAAGTAGTTGGTGAGCTCCTCGGCCATCCGCTTGGTCAGGGTCGTCACGAGGACGCGGTCGCCTTCGGCCGACGCGGCGCGCACGACCGCGAGGAGGTCGTCGACCTGCCCCTTCACCGGCCGGACCTCGATCGCGGGATCGACGAGCCCGGTCGGCCGGATGACCTGCTCGACGATCTCGCCGCCCGAGCGGGCGAGCTCCTCGGGCCCGGGCGTCGCGCTGACCGCGATCACCTGGTTGAGGCGGGTGCGGAACTCCTCATAGGTCAGGGGGCGGTTGTCCAGCGCGGACGGGAGGCGGAACCCGTACTCGACCAGGACCTGCTTGCGCGAGCGATCGCCGTGGTACATCCCCCGCACCTGCGGCAGGGTCACGTGCGACTCGTCCACGACGAGCAGGAAGTCCTTCGGGAAGTAGTCGAGCAGCGTCGGCGGAGGCTCCCCCGCGGCGCGGCCGGACAGGTGCCGGGAGTAGTTCTCGATGCCGTTGCAGTAACCGAGCTCCTTGATCATCTCGAGGTCGAACATCGTCCGCTGGTGGAGGCGCTGGGCCTCGAGGAGCTTGCCGGCCTTCGTCAGCTCGGCCAGGCGCTCGTCCAGCTCGACGCGGATCGACCCGATCGCCCGCTCCAGCGTCTCGCGCGGCGTCGCGTAGAACGTGCGCGGGTAGAGGGCGAGCCGGTCCACCCGCTGGAGGGGCGTGCCCCTCAGGGGATCTGTCTTGGTGATCTTCTCGATCTCGTCGCCGAAGAACTCCACGCGGACCGCGGTGTCTTCGTACGCGGGCTGGATCTCGAGGACGTCGCCCCGCACACGGAAGCTGCCCCGCGCGAGGTCGAGGTTGGTGCGCTCGTACTGCATCTCGACCAGGCGCGCGAGCAGAGCGGGCATCCCGCGCCTGTCGCCGACCTCGAGGTACGCCAGCATGTCGTAGTAGGAGTCGGGGGCGCCGAGGCCGTAGATGCAGGACACGGACGCCACGACGATGACGTCGCGGCGCTCGAAGAGCGCCTTGGACGCGGCCAGCCGGAGCTTGTCGATCTCCTCGTTGCGGGAGGTCTCCTTCTCGATGTAGGTGTCGCTCTGCGGGATGTAGGCCTCGGGCTGGTAGTAGTCGTAATAGGAGACGAAGTACTCGACGGCGTTCTCCGGGAAGAAGCTGCGGAACTCCTGGTAGAGCTGGGCCGCCAGCGTCTTGTTGTGCGAGAGGACGAGGGTCGGGCGGTTGATCGCCTCGACGACCTTGGCGATCGTGAAGGTCTTGCCCGAGCCCGTGACGCCGAGCAGGACCTGGTCGTCGCGGCGGTCGGCGAGCCCCTGGACGAGCTTCTCGATCGCGGCGGTCTGGTCCCCCTGGGGCGTGAAGTCGGTCACGAGGCGGAACCGACCCGTCGCCCGCGCCTGCGCCTCGAGGTAGCTCGGCGGCTTGCCGGAGGAGGGAGACGGCCGGGGTTCGGACACGCGCGCCATCGGGGTGAACCGCCGCTTATAGCATAAGAGCGGCGAATGCCTCACAATCGGACCGTGAAAGGCTTCGCCCGCGCGGCCGCCCTGGTCCTGCCCCTGGCCGTCATCGCGTTTCTCGGCTCCGTCGTGGGCTCCTTCGCCACCAACTTCATCCGGGTCCCCCGCGTCTCCGAGCTCGCGACTTACCGGCCGGACATCGTGACCCAGATCGTCGCGCGCGACGGCTCGACCATCGCCCGCTACGCGATCGAGCGGCGGACCCTCGTCACCCGCGCCGACATCCCCGCCGTGCTGACCAACGCCCTGGTCGCGACGGAGGACAAGAACTTCTTCCGCCACGGCGGCGTGGACGTCCGGCGCACCTTTTCTGCCCTCGTCGCGAACATGCGCCAGGGCGGGTACGCCCAGGGCGGCTCGACGCTGACGCAGCAGCTGGCCCGCGCGATCTTCCTCTCCCCCCGCAAGACGCTGTCCCGCAAGGTCAACGAGGCGCTCGTGTCCTTCGAGATCGAACGGCGGTACTCGAAGGACCAGATCCTCACGATGTACGCCAACGAGATCTACCTCGGGCACGGCAACTACGGGGTCGAGGCCGCCAGCCGCTACTACTTCGGCAAGAGCGTGCGGGACCTCACCCTCGCGGAGGCGGCGCTGATGGCCGGCATCGTTCAGCGGCCCGAGGACCAGTCGCCCTTCCGCAACCCGGCCCTCGCCCGGGCGCGCCGTTCGACGGCCCTGAGGCGCATGCGCGCCGAGGGCTACATCACGGAAGCGGAGCGCCGGGCCGCCGAGGAGGAGCCCCTGCCCGCGTCGCCCTCCCTGCCCGAGTCCATCGTGGGGCCGTACTTTTCGGAGGAGATCCGCCAATACCTCGAGAAGACCTACGGCGAGAAGGACCTCTACCGCCGGGGCCTGCGCGTCGAGTCCACCCTCGACCCGGAGCTGCAGGCGTGGTCCGAGGAGGCCCTCGGTTACGGCCTGCGGCAGATCTCCCGCCACCACGGGTTCCACAAGCCGCGGAACCTGTCCGAGAGCGGCTACCACTCCCTCGACGGCTACGTCGACCCGTCCTGGGAGAACGCGAAGATCGAGGACGGAGCGGCCGTGCGCGCCGTCGTGACGAAGGTGACGGCCGCGGGGGCCGAGGTCCGGATCGGGAAGAAGACGCTGCCGCTGCCGAACTCCTCGATCGCCTGGACGGGCGCCACGGCCGCGTCGAAGATCCTGAAGGCGGGGGACCTCGTCACCGTCGCGATCCAGACCGCCAAGGACGGGTCCCTCTTCGCCGGGCTCGACCAGGAGCCCCGCGAGCAGGGCGCCGTCCTGATCGTCGAGAACGCGAGCGGCGCGGTGCGCGCCATGGTGGGCGGCTCCGACTGGACCCAGTCCAAGTTCAACCGGGCCACCCAGGCCGTCCGCCAGGCGGGCTCGGCGTTCAAGCCCTTCGTCTACCTCACGGCCCTCGAGCAGGGCTACACCGGGGCGGACACCGTGTTCGACGGACCTCTCTCGATCGTCATCGACCCCCGCCAGCCGCCGTATCGCCCGAGCAACTACGACTCCAAGTTCCACGGCATCGTGACGTTCCGCAAGGCGCTCGAGCACTCCTACAACATCCCCGCCATCCGCGTGGCGGAGATGGTGGGCCTGCCGCGGGTCATCGAAACGGCCCGCCGGCTCGGGGTCCGCCAGAACCTCGATCCGTATCCGTCGCTCGCCCTCGGCGCCTTCGAGGTCACCCTGAACGAGCTCGTCTCCGCGTACATGGTCTTCGCGAACCAGGGCATCGCGTTCTCGCCGTACCTGATCGAGCGCGTCACCGACTCGAACGGCGACGTCCTCGAGCAGGCGCACCCCGACCCGCGCGAGGTCGAGAGCCCGCAGGCCGCCTTCCAGCTGCTGCAGATCCTCCGCGGCGTCCCCCAGCGCGGGACGGCCGCGGCGGCCGTGGCGCGCGCCGGCCTCAAGCTCAACATCGCGGGCAAGACGGGCACGACGAACGACTTCACCGACGCGTGGTTCATCGGCATGACGCCGCGCTACACGATCGGCGTCTGGGTCGGCAACGACCAGAAGACCGTCTCGATCGGCAAGGGCGCCGAGGGGGCGCGCATCGCCCTGCCCATCTGGATCCGCATCCTCGAGAAGATGCGGGACCACGGCCGGATCGATCCCCAGGAGGACTTCGACGTCCCGCCCAACATCGTCTTCACGCCGGTGGACTACGAGACGGGCCTCAAGGCGACGGCCGACACTCCCCTTCCGGTGCTCGAGGCGTTCGTCAGCGGCTCGCAGCCCACCGAGGAGTGGACGGCGCGGTCGCAGGAGATCGCGAAGCTGCCGTGGTCGCTCCAGCAGCCGTTCTACGTGCCGAAGAAGGGCGAGTTGCCCGAAGAGGGCACGCTCCCGCCTCCGGGCCCGACCCCGGCCCGGCCCTGACGCCGCGGGACGCCCCGGCTCAGGCTGCGGGCGTCGCCGTTTTCCCGAAGGCCCGGAAGACGAGCACGGCCAGCAGGCCGTAGCTCACGAGCGACGCCGCCGCGGCTCCCAGGGCGCCCCAGCGGGGAATCACCGCGGCGCAGAGCGCGAGGTTGGCGGCGAGCCCGACGACGTGCGAGAGGGCCACGGCGCGGGTCCGTCCGCTCGCGTAGAGGAACGAGGCTGCCGGGCGGGCGGACCCCCACGCGGCCGCCCCGACGAGAACTGGCGGCAGGAGCTCCGGCGCCAGCGGATAGCGCGCCCGGAACACGAGGACCAGGACGGCTTCTCCGGCGGCGAGGATGGCGGCAGCCGCGCCGGCGGCGAGGAGACGGAAACGCACGACGGCGCCCGCGGCGAGGGAACGCGCCTCCGCCTCCGGACGGCCGGAGATCTCGACGAAGAGCCCGGCCTCGAGCGAGTCCGTGAGGATCCACACCGACTCGGCGATCGCGTAGGCGAGCGCGTAAGCGCCGATCTCCCCCGCCCGCCCGAGGGCGGAGAGGAGGAAGACGTCCGCTCTCCGGTGGATCGCCATCAGGAGGCTGCCGAGCGCGACGGGCGCCCCGAACCGCACGGCGGGCCCCGCCATCCCCGGGACCTCCGACCAGCGGGGACGCGCCCCCGTCGCCACGGCGAGGCCGGCGGCCGCCGCGACGTTGACGACGAGACGCCCCCAGAGCACCCACTCGAGCCGGTCCGGCGAGGCGAGGCTCGTGAGGAGAACGAGGCCGGCGGCGAGAGTCCGCCCCCAGAGAAAGAACGAGTAGAGGCGCTCCCTCCCCGCGGCGAGGAGCGTCGCCGAGAGCGAGTCGGCGAGCAGGAGGAACGGCAGCGGAGCGAGGCCGGCCCAGAAGAGCGGCTCGGGGATCGTGCCGAACCAGGTCAGCCGCAGGCCCGGCCACGCGACGAGGATCCCCGCGGCCAGCGCGCAGGGCGCCCCCGCGACGAGGACGAGCCAGCCGAAGAGGGATCCGCGTTCCCCCCGGCGGTGAAAATGGACGGCCGCCCGCGGCGCCCCGAGCGCGAAGAGGGCCTGGCCCGTCGCGAGGGCCGCGGTCAGCAGGGCGTACGCCGAAAAATCCGCGCCGCTCAGGACGAGCGCCGTCGCGGGGAAGATCGCGACCCGAAGCAGCGTGTCGCCGCCGCGGGCGGCGAGGATGGCCCGGCCCCGTCTCCACCATCCGGACGGCGCGGCCCTAGCGGAGGCCATCCGGGTCAGCCGCGATGGGTGCGCGCCGGGCCGCCCGCGCCGGCCTAGGAAACCGGCGCGTTCGAGGCGAGGACGTCGACCGTCAGCGTCGCGACGACGTCGCGATGGAGCCGCACGTGGACGGTGTGCGCGCCCACGCGGCGGATCGGCTCGGCGAGCTCGATGCGGCGGCGGTCGACCTCGACGTTCCTGGCGGCGAGGGCGTCGGCGATCTCGCTGGCCGTGACCGAGCCGTAGAGATGCCCTTCCTCGCCGGCCTTCTTGGAGATCGTGACCGTCAGGCCCTCGACCTTCGCGGCGGCTTCGGCGGCGACGGCCTTGCCGCGCAGCATCTTCTCGTCGTACTTCTTCTTCTCTTCGGCCAGGCGGCGCACGTTGGCGTCGGTCGCCTCGTAGGCGAAGCCCTGCGGGAGGAGAAAATTGCGCGCGTACCCGGGCTTGACGCTCACGGTGTCCCCGCGGTGCCCGAGCCCGCGGACGTCGTCGGCCAGAATGACTTTCATGGTTTCTCGGTGACTCCCTCGCCCCGGCGGCGAAAATCCACGTACCAGTCGAAAAGCCCCAGAAGCGCGACCCCCGCGTTGATCGGGAAGTAGAGGGCGACCAGGGCGTACAAACCAACCCGGAGGACCCGGACCCGGAACCACCTCCGGAAGAAGTGGCAGATGATAGAGAGGCCCGCCACAAAATACAAGGCCAGAAGGGGCAGCAGGAGGTTGCCCGCGATCCGACGGCCCTCCCCCGGGAGAAGGCCGAAAACGGCCCCGGCGGCCACGAAAACCCCCGCCCCCGCGGCCGGGATCCGGAGCCCCTCGAATCGGGCCGCGTCGGCCGTGGCCCCGGGACGCGCGGTCATCGCCCCGGCGTAAAAGGCGATGGCGCCCCCGAGGACCCAGAGCAGCCCGAAGATTCCCCAGAGGTACGCCCGGGCGAACTCCCGGCCGGCCTCGAGGGTCTCGCGAAACCGGGCCAGGGACTCGGGGTCGGCGCCGGAATGGGCGTAAGAATCGACGGCCGCCGGGATGAGCTTGTCGAAGCTCGCGGCGACCTCGGTCGAGACGGATCCCCCCGCGCCGTTGGCCGAGGCGGCGAAGCCGGCCGCGAGCAGCGCGCAGCCGGCCAGGCAGAGACCGACGTAGCACCGCGACGGTTCGACTCCCGCCCGCAGAAAGCCGACCGAGGCCACGGGCAGGGCCGTGGCCAGAGCGGCCGCGAAGGCGAGCGCGACACCCGCCCCGAGGCCGCCCCCCGCCCAGCCGAGGCCGAGCACAATCCCCGCGGTCAGCAGGCAGGCGGTCGTTCCCGCGACGAGGCCCTGCCGGTGCGCCAGGCGGACGGCCGGGACCGCCGCCAGCGGCAGCCCGAGGACGCCGACGACCGGCACCAGGAAGACCGCCGAGAACGCCGCCGCCGCCGCGAGCGCCGCCAGGGGCAGCTCGAACCGCCCGTATGGCGACGACAGGCGATCCGCCGCCGGCACCGGAGAGGTCATCCCCTCCCGCTAGTCCGTGGCGTAAGGAAGGAGCGCGATGGAGCGCGCGCGCTTGATCGCGGTCTGGAGCTTGCGCTGGTGGCGGGCGCAGGTGCCCGAGATGCGGCGCGGCAGGATCTTGCCTCGCTCCGGGATGAATCCCTGGAGGAGCTTGACGTCCTTCCAGTCGATGTACTCGAGCTTTTCCGCGCAGAACTTGCAGACCTTGCGCCGCCGCACGAAGAACTTTTTGCGGGGGCCGCCCTTGCCGTCGCGGCCCGCGGCCGCGCCGCGGCCGCCCGTCGGACGTCCGGAGCCTCCTCCCATTCTCATGACTCGCTCCTCTCGGGCGCCATCGGCGCGGCGTCGGGCGTCGCAGGCGCCGGCGCGGGACGGGGCGGCCGCTTGACCGCCTTGATGCGGAGGCGCTCGGCCATCTTGGCGGCGGGCTTCAACTCCTCGTCCACGCGCACGGCCAGGTGGCGCAGGACCTGGTCGGACAGGCCCATCCGCCGCTCGGCCTCGGCCACGGCGGCCGGCGCCGACTCGACCTGCCAGTAGTGGTAGTGCGCCTCGCGCTTGCGCAGGATCGGGAAGGCGAGCCGGCGCTTGCCCCACGGCTCTTCCTTCACCACGGTCGCCCCGCCGTCCGTCAGGACCTTCTTGTATTCGGCCGCGACCTTCGCCGCGTCCTCGTCGTTCAGGTCGGGCGTGACCAGCACGACGATGTCATAGAGCCTCATCGCTCCTCCTCATGGATGTCAATCCGGGTCGAGCTGGCCCGGAGAGGAAGGGAAAACATTCGCTCGCCGCATCGCGGCGTCGATTCCTTGCGTCACCCAGAGCCGGAGGGCCTCCACGGCCCTTCCGACGCTTTCCGAGAACTGTTCGCGTTCCGCTTTGGGCAGCGGCTCGAGGACGTAGTCCGCGAGATCGCGCTCCCGGGAGTACCTCTCGCCGCGGATCCCCACCCGCAGGCGGGGGAATTCCGTCGTTCCGAGGTGCGAAACCACCGATCGAAGCCCCTTCTGGCTTCCCGGGGAACCGCGCGCCCGCAGGCGCAGCGCTCCGAGCGGGAGGTCGATGTCGTCCACGACGACGCAGAGCTCCGAGGGTTCGACGCTGTACTTCTTGCAAAGAGCGGAAACCGCCTCTCCCGAGGCATTCATGTACGTCTGCGGGAGGGCGAGGAGCACGGGATCCTCGCCGACCCTTCCCCGGCCGATGCGCGACGAGCACTCGCGCGAACGGATCCGGATTCCTTCCTCCGCCGCCAGCGCCTCCACGACGCGAAAACCCGCGTTGTGCCGGGTCGCCTCGTATTCGTCCCCGGGGTTTCCGAGGCCGACGATGACGCGCAGAGGCTACTTCTCCTTGTCCTTCTCCTTCTTCTCGGGCTTCTCCTCGCCGCCCTCTTCCTCCGACACGGCCTTGCCCTTCTTCAGGACCTCGGGCTCGGCGGGCTCGGCGGCGCCCTCGGCCGCGGCGACGGTCTCCTCCTCGCGCGTCGGGTGCGCGACGTGGACGACGACCTTCTCGGGGTTGTCGACGATCAGGACGCCCTCGACGGCCGGGATCTGCGACACGCGGATCGCGTCGCCGATTCCGAGGTCCGTCACGTCCACCGCCAGGCTGGCGGGGATGTTGCCCGGGAGGCACTCGATCTCGATCTCACGGGTGACGAGATCCAGGATTCCGGCGTCGGCCTTCACGCCGCGCGCGATTCCGACGACCTCGACGGGAACCTTGACGGTGATCTTCACGTCCATCAGGACGCGGACGAAGTCGATGTGGAGCGGACGGCGCGAGACGGGGTCGCGCTGCATCTCCTTGATCATCGCGTGCCGGCTCTGGTCGGAACCGGCCAGCTTCAGCAGGAAGATCGCGTTCTCGCCGGCGCCCTCGCGGAAGACGTCGGACAGCGCCTTGCGGTTGACGGAGATCGGGACGTTGGGTTTCCCCGCCCCGTAGACCACGGCCGGGACGCGGCCGGCCTCCCGGTCGCGCCGGGCCTCGTTCTTACCGGTCGTCGAGCGGTTCTCGACGTTGAGCTCGATGGTTTTCATGCCCTACCTCGCGCGGGATCCCCGCGCAAAGAGGCGGATTCTACACAAAAAGCGAAGAAACGGAAGCCCCATCGTGGATCCGCTTGATGGCCTCCCCCAGGAGGGGGGCCACGGACAGGGCCTTGATCCGGGGGCAGCGGGCCATGGCGGCCTCCACCGGAATGGTGTTCGTGACGAGCAGGCTCTGGAGTTTGGACGCCTCGATCCGCTCCAGGGCGGGCCCCGAGAACACGCCGTGGACGGCCGCCGCGTACGTCCGGCGGGCCCCCTGGCGGCGCAGGGCCTCCTCGGCCTGGACGAGGGTCCCGGCGGTGTCGATGATGTCGTCGAGGATCAGGACGTCCTTGCCCTCGACCTCGCCGACGACGTTCAGGATCTCGGTCTCGTTCTTCCCGGTCCGGCGCTTGTCGATGACGGCCAGGGACGCCTCCAGGCGCTTGGCGATCGCGCGCGCGCGGGTCAGGCCGCCGACGTCCGGGGACACGATCACGAGGTCTTCGGTGCCGATCCGGCGGATCGCATCGAGGATCACGGGCGCCGCGAAGAGGTGGTCCACGGGGATGTTGAAGAAGCCCTGGATCTGCGCCGCGTGGAGGTCCATCGTCAGGATCCGGTCCGCCCCGGACGCGGTCAGCAGGTCCGCCATGAGCTTCGCGGCGATCGGGACGCGCGGCTTGTCCTTCTTGTCCTGCCGGGCGTACCCGAAGTAGGGCAGGACGGCGGTGATGCGCGAGGCCGACGAGCGGCGGAACGCGTCGAGCAGGATCAACAGCTCCATCACGTGGTCGTTGACCGGGGAACAGGTCGGCTGGACCACGAAGACGTCGGCGCCGCGGACGTTCTCGTCGATCTGGCAGTAGTCCTCGCCGTCGGAGAAGTTGTAGAGCGTCAGCTCGCCGAGCGAGATTCCGAGGTAGGCGCAGATCTCGCGGGCGAGCGCCGGGTGGGCGCGGCCCGAGAAGATCTTGAGGTCCCCGTAGTTGAACGCGTGCGAGGTCAAGCGAGGCGGATTGTATGCGGGAACCTGCCGTCCGTCGACCCTCTCCGTTTCAAAACCCGAAACGGCTCCGAGGGCGCGGGCCCCCTCGGGCCTGGCTTCTCGGAGCCGGAACGGCGGTCGCGATCCGGATCGTTACGGGCAGGAGGTGGGGAACGCGTCGGTCTGCTGAACGGGGGCGAACGGCGTGTTGAGCGGATTCACGCCGACGTAGGTCGCGCCGGTCTGCAGGTCGGTGACGAGCCAGTTGACCTGGACATTGGTCAGGCCCGCCGCGAAGACCCAGTACGAGTTGTTGATCGCGCAGCCGTTCAGGACCTTCACGACCATCTCGATGTTGGACTCGTCGAAGAACCAGAAGTACCCCGAGTCCTCCGTCAGCTTCACGGCCGTGCCGGTCCCCGTGACGGGGCCCGGCTTCGTCCAGTTGGCGGTGACCTGGAAGCGTCCCCCGTCGAGACAGAGGAAGGCGGGCGAGTCGACGCAGGCGGGAACGAGCGCGTTCTGCGCGCGGGCGGAGCCGGCGCCGGCGAATCCGAGCAGGAGCGCGAGCGCGATGCTGCGAGCCAGGACCTTCCGGGAAGACGTCATGAGGCCTCCTTCGGCTACGGTCGATTCCATCCGATCACCCGGGGCGGCGCGTGTCAACGTTTCGTCCGGATCCGTCCCGGGATTCGATGGCTGGGGCGCCAGGACTCGAACCTGGAAATGGCGGCTCCAAAGGCCGCTGCCTTACCAATTTGGCGACGCCCCACCAGGGCGATTTTACTCCGCCGCCTCGCCGCCCTCCGGCAGGGGCGCGGGAGGAGGCTCCACGGCCGCCGCCGGCGCCGTCGCCTTGACCTTGTCGTATTCCGCGAGAATCTGCTTTTCGATCATCTCGCGGGTCTCCCGGTTCAGCGGATGGGCGACGTCCTTGAATTCGCCGTTCTTCTTGCGCTTGGACGGCATCGAGATGAACAGTCCGTTCGGCCCCTGGATGACCTTCAGGTCGGACACCAGGAAGCACGCGTCGAACACGATCGAGACGTAGGCCTTGAGCTTCTCCTCGGCGACGGGAAACACTTTCACCTGCGTGATGGTCATGGGGCTCCTCCGTGGGGGTTGGTCCGGCGTCGATAGGCGTCGCGAGTCAGCGTGGTGCAGTCGTAGAGGCGGGCCTCCGGGTGGCGCCGCGCGAGCTCCTCGCGCGCGCCGGGGAGGGGCGTCAGGACGATCGTGGAGCCCGAGCCGCTGACGGCGTGATCGTGGCTGACGCGGGACGCGGATGCGAGGTACTCCCCCATCCTGGGCTCCACTTGTAGCACGGCGGAGGTCAGGTCGTTGGGCCCCAGGAACCCGCCGTGGCCGGGTCGGTCTACCTCGAGGCGCTCCGGCAGCCTCCCGCGGCCCGCGTAGGCGCGGTAGACGGCCGCGGTCGGGACGGAGAAGGGCGGCACGAGCAGGAGCAGCTCCCTGGCGGCGCCGTCCGGAACGGGACGCACGATCTCGCCGCGGCCCGTGACGTCCGCCTCTCCCCCCTCGAGAAAGAAGGGCACGTCGCTTCCGAGGCGCGCGGCCAGCGCCGGAAGCTCCGACCGGATCCCGGCGTCGCACTGCCACAGCCGGGCGAGCAGGAGCAGGGCGACGCCGGCGTCGGCGCTCCCGCCTCCGAGGCCCCCTCCCATCGGCGTGCGCTTCTCGAGGAACATCCGCGCCTGCGGCCGTCTCCCGGCGCGCTCGGCCAGCAGCTCCGCGGCCCGGACGACGAGGTTCCCGCGACCGAGGGGCACCGCGGGGTCGTCGCAGAAGAGCTCGAGCCCGTCCGCGGGCTCGGCGGCGAGGCGATCCGCGAGATCGATCGACACCATCCGCGAGAAAACCTCGTGGAATCCGTCCTCCCGGATCCGGCCGACGCGCAGCTCGCGGTTGACCTTGGCCGGCGCCTCGACCGTGAGCCTCATCGGCCCGCGCTCCCGGGAGAGGCCATGGGCTCGATCGCGACGAGCTTGAGGGCGAGGCTCTTGCTCGTGGCCTGGTCCCGCACCGAAACTCGCGCGGGCCACGGCTTCCACTCCCCCGCGTACTCGACGACGAGATGCCCCGAACGCCCCTTCACGTCCATCGAGACGAGGCTCGCGTTCGCCACGTCGACCACGGCGGAGACGCGGGCCCCGGCGATCTCGAACGTGAGCAATCCCTGCCCGCCGTCGAACCCCGCCACGGACGGGGCCGATTCGTTCCAGGCGCCGGCGAGGACGCCCCGCAGCGCCTCGGGGTCCACCACGAGGGCCTGGCGATCCTGGCCGGTCACGGCGCCCTCGCGATACTCCGCCACGCGCGACCCGAAGGGCCCCGTGAGCGACGCGGTGACGACGGTGCGGCCGTCGTAGGTGACGGCGAGCGTTCCCGGCACGGACGGGGTCCCCCCCGAGGCCATGCGGGCGTCGTAGAGGAGGCGCGACGCGGGCAGGCTCGCTGCGCGCTCCTGAAGCGCGGACCAGGCTTCGAGGGCCTGGCGCGCATCGTCCGGGCTCGCGGGCGGGAAACGCCGCGCCGGACGGCTGGTCGCGCAGGCGGCGAGCGCCGAGACGGAAACGACGACGGCGCCGAGGCGGAGGATCCGGGGGATCAACGCTGGGAAACGGGCGCCCGGGCACGCCGGAGCTTCTCGCGGACCCGATCGGGCTCTTCGTGCTTGAGCTCGAGGGCCTTTTCCCAGTGGCGGATCGCTCCCTCGACGTTTCCCTCCCGCGCCTCGAGATCGCCGATGTGCTCCTCGATCGTCGGGTCCGCGGGCTCGCGCCGGTACGCCTCGCGCAGGGTCTTGTCGGCGGTCTGCAGCTGGCCGAGACGGAAATACGCCCAGCCGAGCGAGTCGAGGTACGCGGCGTTGCGAGGCTCGCGGGCGACGGCCTTCTCGAGCATGTCTTTGGCGCGTTCGAGCTGGACGCCCTGGTCGGCCCACATGTACCCGAGATAGTTGAGGGTCGCGGAGTCGTTCGGCCGCATCGCGAGCAGGCCCAGAAACACCTTCTCGGCCTCGGCCGGGTTGCCTCCGCGCTCGAGGCTCGATCCGAGCCGGAAGAGCGCGTCGGTCGACTCCGGGAACTTCGCCGCGGCCTCCCGCGAGATCCGGATCGCGGCGTCGTAACGCTTCAGGCGGCCGTACGCGTCCGCCGCGGCCATCATCTTCTCGAGCTGCCCGGAGGCGCCCAGCGCGTCGAGCGTGGCCTCGGCGGCCTTCGTCTCGCCCAGCCGGTATCGGAATTCGGCGGCCTCGGCCTCCCACTCGGGATCGAGCGGGCGCGCCGCGGCGTAGGCCTTCGCTCGCTCCCAACCGTCCTTGAAGTCGTCGCTGTCGCGGTCGCTCGCGAGGAGGATCCTCGCGGCGCGGTCCCGGACCTGGCCGTCCGCGAGGGCGAGCGGCGCGAGGATCTTCCGCGCCCCGGCGTAATCCTTCTGGAGGTAGGCGATGAAGCCGAGCTCGATCTCGGCCGACAGCCTGGCGTCGGCCTTCCGGGGATCCGCGCCCGCGCGGCGGATCATCTCCTCGTAGATCGCGCGCGCTTCGTCGAAGCGCCGCTCCCGCACGTACTCCGAGGCCAGGGTCCGGCGCGCCGCCACGTCGTCGGGGTCGGCCTCGAGGAGGATCTTGAGGATCTTCTCGCCTTCGACGGTGTTGCCCCTCTCGAAGAGCACCGTCGCGAGCAGCCGCTGGCCGCCGCGGTTCTCGGGGCGTTTGGCGACGAGCTCGCGGGCCCGCTGCTCCGACTCCGGGAAGCGCCCGGCGCGCGCCAGATCGAGGACGATGCGCTCGCCGACGGCCGGATTCTCCGGGTCGCGGGCGCCGAGCTTCTCGAGCACCGCCAGGGCCTCGTCGAGCTTGTCCTGGTCCTCGTAGAGATCGATCAGGGCCGCCGCGATCTCGCGGTCGCCGGGATCCGCCTCCCAGAGGCCGCGGTAGAGCTCCTCGGCCTCCCGGTACCTCCCGCTCTTCGCCTTCGCCTCCGCCGTCAGCCGCTGGATGGCCGGCTGGCCCGAGAGCTCCGGCAGCTCGTCGAGGATGGCGGCCGCCTCCGCGGGGCGCTCGGCGGCGAGCAGGGCCCGCGCGAGCGCGACCGACGTGCCCGCGTCGCCCGGGGCGAGCTTGTGGGCCGCCGTGAGGTCCTCGATGGCGGCCGGGAGCTTCGAGGAGTCCTTCTCGGCCGCGGCGAACTCGAGCGAGCCGAGCAGGCGCCGCGCCTCGGCCAGGTTCGGGTCGAGGCGGACGGCCTCCCGCGCCTGCTTCGTCGCTTCGTCGCCGACGTTCAGATCCCGAAGCAGCTGCGCGTACTCGAGGTGGACGATCGGGTCGTTGGGGACGATCGCGAGCACCTTGCGGTAGAGGACCAGGGCTTCCTGGTAGCGGCCGTCGGCGATCGCCGTCCGGGCGGCCAGGAACGCCTTGCGGCTTTCGGTCACCGGGTCGCCCGAGCCGGCCGGCTGGGCCATCAGGAGGGTCAGGAGGAGGGCGGCGGCGCCAAGCGTCACCAACGCAATTTAGCACGATCGTCGCGTCCCGACGGGGCGGCGGGGACGGTATGCTGTGTCCTCTCGCGGCGTCGGCCGCGCGCGGAGAGTGCATGTCCCTCGTCCTGTCCCTGGCGCTCGCGGTGGCGGCGCCGGCGCCCTCCACGGCGCCCGTGTGGAAGCCGGGCTTCGGCCTGGCCCCGCTCTGGAACGACGGCAACGCGGAGGTTTCGCAGTACGAGGCGCGCGACGTCCGCTACGGCGTCGCCCGAACGTCCCGCGCGGTGCTCATCGTCGTCGCCGAGGACCTTCTCCGGGATCGCCTCGTCAAGCCCGACGCTCCGGACTCCAGGCCGGCCGTCCGCGTCCTCAAGCTCAACCAGGTGCGATCGATCCCGACCGGGGTCTACGTCTACGAGCAGATGCTGTCGGCCTTTCTCCGCGCGGAGTCCCTCTCCCCCGTCAAGCTGACGGTCTCCAGCCACGAGTGGTGCGGCAACACCTTCGTGGAATGGCGGCGGGACCGCCCCGTGGTCCAGATCCGGACTTACTTCGAGTCCCCGGGAGACGTCGACGCCCCGTTCGAGCTCGGCGACGCCCTCTTCTACGACGCCCTCCCGCTCCAGCTGCGCGGGCTCGATTTCGAGCGGACGCGGGAGGCGGCCGTGCGGGTCGTCGACTCCCTCTTTCTCTCGCACCCGGCCGCTCCCTCCGTCGCGGCCGGGCGCCTGACGGTTTCCCGCGTCGACGCGCCGTCGCCCCTCTGGCGGGTGACGCTCCTGCGCGGCGATCGCCGCGACACGTTCGACTTCGAGGCCGCCGATCCTCACCGCCTCGTGCGGTGGGAGCGCAGCGACGGCGGGTCGCTCCGCCTGATCGACTCCCGCCGCTTCCGCTACTGGGAGAAGAACGCTCCCGGCGATGAGCGGCTCCTTTCGGCTCCGGCTACGCGATAATCAGGGAGCGCATGCCTCGACTCGGAGTTCTGCTGGTTCGGGCCGGAGCCGTGACCGAAGAAAGCGTCCACCGGGCTCTGGCGGTCCAGGGCTTCACCGGCGGCCGCATCGGCACGTTGCTTCTCGAGCGGGGCTCCGTCTCCGAGGACGACGTCGGCAACGCCCTCGCGGAGCAGCACGGCTGCGAGTACGTTCCGTGGCGGACGCTCGGCGCGCTGCCGCCCCCGGTCATCGCGGCGCTGCCCGCGAAGTTCGCGATCCGCCACTCGGCCCTGCCCGTCGAAGTGGGCGAGGGCTTCGTGCGCGTGGCCCTGCGGGACCCGTCCAACCTGAGGATCCTCGACGAGCTCTTCTTCGTGACCGGAAAGAAAATCGTGCCCGCGACGGCCCCCGAGGTCCGGATCTACCAGGCCCTCGAGAAATGTTACGGCGAGCGGCGCACGCCGCGCTTCGCGATCCTGGCCGAGAAGCTGTCGCGCCCGACCGCGCCTTCGGTCATCAAGAAGCCGCTGCCTCCGCCGCCCGATTTTTCGCACGTCCCGCCGCCGCCGTTGCCGGGAGGCTTCGAGCCGGCACCCTCGAGCGACACCGGGGACGCGCCGGCTCCCGCGTGGGCCGACGTGCCGGACGTTCCCCCGGTCGGTTGGGGCGGTCTGCCACCCCCTCCCCCGGAGGTCGCGGAGACGGAGCCCGAGTCGATCCCCTGGGAGGAAGCTCCGAGCGCGGACGCGTGGTCCGCGCCCGCGGCGCCCCAGGCCGCGAACCCCGCGCCGGGGAACTCCGGCGCGCCCGCCCAGCCGCCCGTGACGTGGCGGAGAGCCGCGCCCCCGGCCAGGGAGCCGGCCGCCGCCCCGCCGGCTGCCGGGATGCCGTCCCCGACCGACTTCGGGGAAATGCTGGCAGCCCGCGACCGGGACGGCGTCTTCGACGCCGCGCTCAGAGCCCTGCGCCGGCGCTTTGCGCGAAGCGCCGTCTTCGCGGCCCGCGCGAACGGGGTGGTGGCGTGGAGCGGGGCCGGGGAGCGGGTGGACGTCCGCGCCCTGAAAGCGCTCGACATCCCCTGGACGGATCCGTCGGTCTTCCTGAACGTGCGCATGAGCCGGGCCTTCTACCTGGGCCCCCTGCCGCCGCTCCCTCGCCACGACGCCCTGGCCGCGGCGCTCGGCGGCTGGCCGGCGGAGTGCGTCGTCCAGCCCGTCCTGATGCGGGACAAGACCGTGGCGTTTTTGTATGCGGAATGCGCCGGCGCGCAGGGGGCGACGCCCGCCGACCTGACCTACCTCCGGGAGCTCGCGGGGGCCGCCGCGGCCGCCCTGGCGGCCTCCATCCGATTGAAGAAAAAGCAGGTTATATAATCCTCCCCAATCCCGGAGGAAGTCATGATCAAAGCCGACATCGTGGACCGGGTGGTGGACCTCGCCCAGATCCCCCGCGCCAAGGCCGCCACCGCCGTCGAGACGGTCATCGAGGCCATGCGCTCGGCGCTCGGCGCCGGCGACCGCATCGAGCTGCGGGGCTTCGGGGTCTTTCAGGTCAAGCGGCGCAAGCGCGGGATCGGGCGCAACCCGAAGACGGGAGTCGAGGTTTCGATTCCCCCGGGCAACACGATTCGGTTCAAGCCCGGAAAAGACTTGCGGGATCTGCCTTAGCAAAAAGTAGAATCCCGACATGCCGCGGATCGGCGAGCTTCTCGTTGCAGACGGTGTCGTCTCGGAACTGGCCGTGCAGAGCGCGCTCGGGTTCCAGCGTCACACGGGCGAACCGTTCCGCCTCGGCACGATCCTCCTCGACCGCGACCTGCTGCCCGAGGGCGATCTCCTCCAGGCTCTCTCCGCGATTCACCGCTGCGACTACGTGACGTGGGCGGACATCCTCAAGGCGCCGCCCCAGGTCGTCCGCCTTCTGCCGGAGCGCGCCGCCGTCCGGCTCGGCGCCGTGCCCTACGCCCTGGAAGGCCGCGGCATCCGCGTTGCCTTCAAGAACCCGTCGAACCTCGCGGCCGTCGACGAGGTGTCCGCCGTGACCAATCGCCCCGTCGTCCCGGCCGTCATCTCCGAGGTCCGCCTGCTGCAGGCGTTCCATCTCTTCTACGGACGCCCGATCCCGATCGAGTTCCGCGGCGTGCTTCAAAAGCTCGAGCGCAACGAGGAGCGGCGCCTCTACAAGACACGCGCCACGAAGCCCGCGCCGGGTTCCCTGTCCGGACGCTTCGTGAATGCGCGCGGCCGTGCGATCTCCATCGAGACCGGCCGCGGCCCCGAGGAGGAGCAGCACCCGGTCAGCTACGCGGCTCCGTTCCTCTCGGCCGAATCGCCCCAGGGCGAGCTCGCGGACGCTCCCGATCTCCTCCCCGATTTCACTCCTCCCCACGCGGCCACCGACGAGGAAATGGCCGAGGGCATGTGGCAGGCGGCCCCGGCCGAGGCGGCCGAGCATCACGCGCAATCCCTGTGGGAGGCGCGACCCGCGGCGGCTCCGGCCCCCGCGCCCGAGGCGCCGGGGCTGCCCCCGCGCGACCGCCTGGCGGAATCCACGCTCGAGACCGTGTGCGGCCGGCTGCCCCGCGCTCTTCTCCTGACGTCGGGCCAGGACGGGATCCACGGATGGACCGCCCGCGGCTCCGGCCTGACGCGCGACCAGGTCGAGGCGATTCGCATCCCTTGGGGCGAGCCCTCGATCTTCGCCTTCGTCAAGCTGTCGGGGTCTCCGCACCGCGGGTCGCTTTCCCGGATCCTCGTTCCCCCGAAGCTCGCGGCCCTTCTCGGCGACAAGGCCGCGGCCTCGTGCGCCGTGTTTCCGGTCCGCATCAAGGATCGCCTCGTCGCGTTCCTCTACGCCGACCGTCTCGGCGCCCCCCTCACGGACGAGGACTACCGCAATCTCGAGATCGCCTCGAGCTCCCTCGGCAGCTCCCTCGCCCGCCTCCTTCTCGAGCTGCGCAAGGCCCTTCCCTCTTAGTGGAAGGGCCCCTCGCCGACCCGTTCGCCGACGCTCCTCCCGAGCCGCGAGGCTGGCGGCGACACCTCGAGCATCCGCTCTTTCACCTCGCCCTGCTCGCGGCCACGTTCGTCACGACCACGCTCGCCGGAGGCGCCGCGTTTTCGCAGGGGGGCGGGCCGCTGCTCGGGGGGAAGTTCTCGGACGGACTCTCGTTCTCCCTTCCGCTCCTCGCGATCCTCGGAGTCCACGAGCTCGGCCACTACGCGATGTGCCGGCGCTACGGTCTGGCCGCGACCCTCCCCTATTTCATCCCGTCGCCGTTCCTCAACATCATCGGGACCTTCGGGGCGGTCATCCGCATCAAGGAGCCGATCCGGCTCAAGCGCCAGCTGCTCGACGTCGGCGCCGCGGGGCCCCTCGCCGGGTTCTTCACGGCCGTGCCGTTCCTGCTCTACGGGGTCGCCCACCCCCGCGCGTCCACGACCCCGCTGACGCCCGGGACCGTCCTCTTCGACTACCCTCTGATCGTGCGCTGGGCCCAGCAGTGGATGCACATCGGCCCCTATTCGAGCGCGACCGTTCACGAACATCCCGCCTTCATGGCCGCCTGGTTCGGCCTGCTGGTCACCTGCCTCAACCTCCTGCCGATCGGCCAGCTCGACGGCGGGCACGTCCTGCGCGCCGCCGTCGGCCGGCGCCAGCCGGTCGTCTCCGGGATCGCGCTCGCCCTGTGCGTCGTCGCAGGGGTCACGCATTCGGCGGTCTGGCTCGTCCTGCCCCTCGTCGTCACGGTCGTCATGGGCATCACCCATCCGCCGGTGGAGGACGACGACGAGCCCCTCGACTTCGGGCGCACCCTCGTCGCCCTCTTCTGCGTCGCCGTGTTCCTGGTCTGCTTTTCGCTGACCCCCATCCGGATCGTCTAGGCGGCGAGCGACCCCTTCGATGTCGTCGAAGGCCTGGAGAACGGGGCTCGTCGCCGTCCTGGCGCTGGCTCTCGGCCTGCGGCTCGTCGCGCTGGACCGATTCTCGTACTGGCTCGACGAGGCGCTGCAGAGCTACTGGCTCCACGGGACGTGGTCGTTCCTCTGGAAGAGCCTGAAGTTCGACGCCTTTCATCCCCCGCTCGACTACGTCGTCGGCCGGCTCCTCGAGGCGCTCGGGCCGGCCGACTGGGAACGAAAGATCCCCGCGGTCCTCTGGGGCGTCGGGACGGTCGCGGCGCTCGGCGTCCTCGCCTCCCGGCGGGCGGGAAGGACCGCAGGGCTCGTCACCGCGCTGCTGCTGGCGGCCTCCCCCTTTCACGTCCGGTATTCGCAGGAGCTGCGGCCCTACTCGCTCGGTCTCTTCGCGTTTTCCTTCGCGCTCCTGGCGCTCGACGTCCACCTCGGAGCCCGCACGGCCTGGAGCTGGGCGGGCGCGTTCCTGTCGTGCCTCGCCGCCCTTTACTCCCTCTACGTTTCCGCGATCGTCCTCGCCGTCGCCGCGGGCGCGCTCGTCGCGACCGACGCCGTCCTCGCGGAGCCCGCCCGAAGGGACGCGGCGCGGCGGTTCCTGCGGACGAGCCCCGTCTTCGTGGCCGCGCTCTGGGTCGCCTACCTGCCCTGGTGGCCCGTCGTCGTCGCGGCATCCCGCAGGCCGCCGGTCGGGCTCAACCCGCCGCTGACCTTCGCCCGCATGGGGCAGACTCTGTCGTTCTTCGCCTTCACCGCGACCGAGGGCCAGGGCCCCGGCGCCCTCGGGATCTTCTTCGGCGTTCTCTGCGCGGCGGGCCTCGTTCTCGCCCTGCGCCGGGCATCGACGACGTTCGTCCCGATCTGGACGATCGCGGGCTTCGCCGCGATCGAGATCGCCGGGCGTCTCCATCCCCACGTCTATGCAACCCGGCGCTTCCTTCCCGCCGGGCTCGGTCTCGTCGTCGCGGCGGCGCTGGCGATCGCCCGCCTGATCGAGGCGCCCGAACGGCGGTTCCTCGGCGTCCCGGTTCTTCTGGTCGTCCTGGCGGCCGACGCCGCCAGCCTGCGCGACTACTACGCGGCGGGAAGGGCGGACTGGCGGCCGGCGGCGGCCTTTCTCCGCTCGCGCATGCGGCCCGGGGACCGGCTCTTCGCCCCGGGGCCCTACGAGGCCCTGACCGTGTCGTACTACCTGGTCGGCCCGGAACTCCTCTTCGACGCGGACCGCGGCCGGCGCACGTCCCCGGAGGTCGTCTCGCTCGACGGCGAACCCGGCCGCCTCGGCTGGATGTGGACGGCCGGCAGCGGCGCGTGGCTCCTGCTCCGGGACGACGACTCGAGGTTCGACGGGGTGCGAGCCTGGGCGGGAGACGCGGCGGCGACGCGCTTCCCGACCGCCGAGCGGTCCACGCTGATCTCGCTCGACGCGAGCCGGCGGGACCAGCTCCTGGCGCATCCGCCCTGGGGGGCGCCTTCGGCGGTCAACCCGCCGTAGCCGCGTCCGAGGGCCCCCGCCGCGGCAGCTCGAGGAGGAACGTCGCAGGCCCGTCGTTGACGAGCTCGACCTCCATCGAGGCCCCGAAGACCCCGGTCGAGACGGGGACGCCCTCCTTCCGGAGCGCCGCGACGAAGCGCTCGTAGAGGGGCTCGGCGTCCGGGCCGCGCAGGGCGCGCTCGAACCCGGGACGGCGCCCGCGCGACAGGTCGGCGGCGAGGGTGAACTGCGACACCGCGAGGACCGAGCCGCCGACGTCGGCGAGCGCGAGGTTCATCTTTCCGGCTCCGTCCTCGAAGACCCGAAGCCCGGCCACCTTGCGGGCCGCCTCGTCGGCGACCTCGGGCGTGTCGCCGACCTCGGCACCGACGAGGACGAGGAACCCCCGCCCGACCTCTCCGACCGTTCGCCCGTCCACGCGCACCGACGCGCGGGAGACGCGCTGGACGACGGCCCTCATGCGCGGCGCCGCCGTGAGGCCACTCGCCGGAGCTCCGCGGGCTCCGGCGAGCCGAGCAGGTGCGCCGCGAGCCAGTAGCACACGGTGGCGAGGCCGATCACGACGCTGAGAAGGCCCGCTCCCCTCCACCCGGAATACGCGGTCTCGGGCACGACCCGGGAGGCGGCCCAGAGGAAGCCCCCCATCACGGCGGATGCGGCGGCGATCCGCGAAAGCGAGCTCGCGAGGGCCCGCCCGCGCAGCGGACCCTCGCGGCGGCGCAGCGCGAGCATCAGGACCCCGACGTTGACGGCGGCCGCCGCCGAGGCCGCCAGGCCGATCCCGGGCAGCCCCATCGGCCGCGTGAGGAGAGCGCACAGGCCGATGAACACGGCGGCGTCCGCGAGCGCCGCGGCGACCGGGAGCGTCGTGTTCTTGAGGGCGTAGAAGGCAGGGACCACGACGCGGATGCCGGCGAAGAAGAAGAGGCCGAGGGAGAGTGTCGCGAGGGCGCCCGCCGTCGCCAGCGTGTCGGAGACCCCGAAGCGCCCGCCCTGGAAAAGGACGCGCACGATCGGCACCTGCAGCGCGACGAGTCCCACGCTCGCCGGCACCGTCACGAAGGCGATCAGGCGCAGGGCGAAGGCGAGATGATCCTTGAAGGGCCCGCGATCCTCGGCGAGGGCCTGCTTCGACAGCGTCGGCAGGATGGCCGTCGCGATGGACACGGCGAACCCGCCGAGCACGAGCTCCTTCAGCCGGTTGGCGTAGTAGAGGTGGGAGACGCTCGAGTCGCCGAGCCCGGCCGCAAAGCGCGTGGACACGACCGTGTTCACGCTGTTGATTCCGTACGCCAGCAGGCGCGGCGACATCAGCAGCAGGACCGACCGCACCGCCGGGTCGCTCCATCCGAGGGCGGGGCGCCCGACGGCCTTCAGGCGCCGCAGCTGCGGAACCTGGATCGCGATCTGCAGGAAGCCGCCGACCAGCACGCCCGCCGCCAGCCCGTACGTGGGCTCGGAGAGCCTCGGGGAGACGAAGAGCGCGGCCAGGATGAGCGAGACGTTCAGGAAGATCGGCGCCGCGGCCGCCGCCGCGAACCGGTGGTGCGCGTTCAGGATCGCCTGGCACAGGGCCGCCAGCGAAACGAGGAGGATGTACGGGAAGATCCAGCGATTCAGGACGACGGTCAGCTCGAACTTCCCGGGCTGGGCGCGAAACTGCCCGGCGAGGAGGGTCACGAGCCAGGGCGACGCGACGATGCCGGCCGCCGTGATCGCGGTGAGGATCAGGGCGAAGGTCCCGGCGACCCTCCCCAGGAAGGCCCGCGCCTGCTCCGCGGAGCGATCGTGGGAGACCCCGGTGTAGACGGGAATCACCGCCGAAGACATCGCCCCTTCGCCGATGATCTCCCGCAGCATGTTGGGGATCCGGAAGGCCACGAAGAACGCGTCCGAGCGCATTCCCGCGCCGAGGGTCACCGCGATCACCTTGTCCCGGAGGTATCCCGTCACCCGGGAAAGGAGGGTCAGCGGCGTGATCGTCGAGGCCGAGCGGACCAGACGCCCCCGGGCCTCGTCGGTGTCGTTGCCTGGCATGCCTTGCGAGGATTCTAGCCCGGACATCATCTGTCCCTCGGAAAGTGGAATATCGTGTCAGCACCTGAAAGGAGGGCGAACACATGGCCAGCGTCAACAAAGTGATCCTCATCGGAAACCTCGGGAAGGACCCGGAGATCCGGACGACCCCGCAGGGGACGTCGCTCGCGCGCTTCTCGGTCGCGACGACGACCACCTGGAAGGACGCCTCGGGCGCCAAGCAGGAGCGCACCGAGTGGCACGACATCGTGGCCTGGGAGAAGCTCGCGCAGATCTGCGGCGAGTATCTCCACAAGGGCAAGATGGTCTACGTCGAGGGCAGCCTCCAGACCCGGAGCTGGGAGGACCAGAACGGGCAGAAGCGCTACAAGACGGAGATCAAGGCGTCCAACGTCGTGATGCTCTCGCGGCGCGAAGACGGAGCGCGGGCCGGAGGGGCGAGCCAGGCCCGCGAGGTCGCCGAGGCGCCGGATCCCGCTCCGGCTGGCGGCGGCTACGACGACGACGTCCCGTTCTAGGATGGGCGCGTACGTCGTCGTCGAGGTCGACGTGCGGGACCCGGCGCGGTACGAGGATTACAAGAAGCTCGCGCCGCCGGCCATCGAGGCGTACGGCGGACGCTACCTCGCGCGTGGCGGGCGCACCGAAGTCCTGGAGGGAGAAGCCGGCCCCGGGCGCCTCGTGATCCTCGAGTTCCCGTCGCTCGAGCGCGCCCGGGAATGGTGGGACTCCGCCGAATACCGCGAGGCCAGGGCATTGCGGCAGTCCTGCTCGAAAGCCCGCCTGGTGGCCATCGAGGGCGTCTAGGAGCGCGGGCGCAGCGACGGCGTGCGCCCCGCCTCGACGCCTTCTAGCCGAGGGCTTTCAGCTCCGCGCGGATCGCGGCGAGCGCGACTTCCGGGACGCCGGCGGCTCGCCGCAGCGACGCGAGGTGCCGGGCGTAGCGCTCGACGCGCTCCGCGGCCTCGGCACGGCGCGCGGCCGGGACCCGGCGTGCGACGGCCTCGACGCACGCCGGGTATTCGTCGATGTTCCGGCAGACGAGCAGCAGGTCGCAGCCGGCGGCGCTCGCCCGGGCGCATCGCTCGGGAAGAGATCCGAACGCGGCGAGGGCCCCCATCTCGAGGTCGTCCGAAATGGCGAGGCCCCGGAAGCCGAGCGTCTCCCGGAGCAGGCCGGTCGCGACGTCCGGCGAGAGAGAGGCGGGAATGCCGTCCTCCGCGGCGGCGTGCGAGATCATGATCGCCCGCGCCCGGTCCATGAGCGCGGAGAAGGGCTCGAGGTCGAGCCTCTCCTCGCCCTCGTCCCGCGGCACGACCGGCAGGGCCGCGTGCGTGTCCAGCGTGGCGCGCCCGAGGCCCGGGAAGTGCTTGAGGCATCCGCCGACGCCCTGGCTGTGGAGCCCGTCGAGAAAATCTCCCGCGGCGCGCACGATCTCCCCGGGGTCGTCGGAGGCGCAGCGCTCGCCGAGCACGAGCGCCCCGGCGCCGGCGACTCCCCGGTCCACGACCGGAGCGAGGTCCACGTCGAAACCGAGGCGTCCGAGCAGCGCCCCGGCCACGGCGCCCGCGCGGCGCCCCGCCCCGCGCCGGGCGGCCTGGCGCAGGGAGGGTGCCGGGGCCACGAGGTCCCGCAGCCGGTCCACCGGTCCGCCCTCCTGGTCGAGCAGCAGGTGCCCGATCCCGAGCGCCCGAAGCTCCGCGGCGAGCGCCTCGAGGGCGGCGAGGCTCTCGAGGTTCCGGCGAAAGAGGATCACCCCCCAGGGCGGCGAGGCCGCGAGGATGTCCCGCTCGGCGGGCTCGAGCGCGGGCCCGGAAAGGCCCACGCCGAAGAGGCGCGACGTCACTTGCCTTTCAGCCGCTCCTGGAGCGTCGCGAGGAGCGAAAGCGCCGCGATGGGAGTCATCTGGTCGACGTCGAGGGCCCTCAGCTTCTCGAGGACCAGCTCCTCCTCGGCCGAGAAGAGGAGATACTGCCCCGCGCCCGCGCTCTGGCCCTGGGTGCGCGCCAGCACCGGGGCGCCCTGCACGTCGAGCTCCTGCTTCTCGAGGTTCGCGAGGACCTCCCGCGCGCGCCCGATGACGGTCCCGGGAAGGCCGGCGAGCTCCGCGACGTGGATCCCGTAGCTGCGATCCGCGGCCCCGGGGATCACCTTGCGCAGGAAGACGACGCGCCCGGCGATCTCCCGCACGGCCATCGTCGTGTTCACGACCGCCGGACGCACGAGCGCGATCTCCGTCAGCTCGTGGTAGTGGGTCGCGAAGAGCACGAACCCGGCCTTCGCGGGCGTGTCGTGCAGGTGCTCGAGGAGCGCCCAGGCGATCGAGAGCCCGTCGAACGTGGAGGTGCCGCGTCCGACCTCGTCCAGGATGACGAGGCTGCGGGGCGTCGCCTCGCGCAGGATCGCGGCCGACTCGAGCATCTCGACCATGAACGTGGATTCGCCGCGCGAGAGGTAGTCCGCCGCGCCCACCCGCGTGAAGACGCGGTCCACGACCGAGAGCTCGGCCTCCTCGGCCGGGACGAACGATCCCGCCTGGGCGAGCAGCACGAGCGTCGCGACCTGGCGCAGGTACGTGGACTTGCCGCCCATGTTTGGCCCGGTCACGAGCTGGATCCGCCGCTCCGACGAAAGGTCCGTGTCGTTGGGAACGAAGGCCTCCTCGCGGCGCAGGCGTTCGACCAGCGGGTGGCGCCCCGCCACGATCCGCAGCCTCGGCTCCGGCGACAACCGCGGCCGCACCCACCGTCCGGCGCGCGCCGTCTCGGCGAGCGAGGCGAAGAGATCGAGCTCGGCCACGGCGCGGGCCGTCCGCGCGATGCGCTCCCCTTCTCCGGCGAGCTCGGCGAGAAGGTCCGCGTAGAGCCGCGACTCGATCTCCGCGATCCGATCCTCGGCGCCGAGGATCCTCTCCTCGAGCTCCTTCAGCGCGGGGGTCACGTAGCGCTCGGCGTTGGCGAGGGACTGCCTCCGGATCCAGTCCGCCGGCACCTTCTCGCGGTGCGCGTTGGAGACCTCGAGCGAGTATCCGAAGACCCGGTTGAAGCGGACCTTCAGCGAGGCGATGCCCGAACGGCGGCGTTCCTCGGCCTCGATCGCGAGCAGGGCCCCCTGGGCGTCGCGGCGCAGGGCCCGCAGGCCGTCGAGCTCCGCGTCCGCTCCTTCGCGGATGACGCCGCCCGCCGAGGCGAGGACGGGCGGGTCGTCGGCCAGGGCCGCCTCGATCCGCCCGACGGCGCCGGACGTGTCGGGCACGGACTCGGCGAGGAACCGGAGACGGTTCGCCGAGAGCGCCGAGGCGGCGGCGACGGCCGAAGGGACCGCCTTCAATCCCGCGCCGAGCGCGGCGACGTCCCGGGGCCCGGCGGTTCCGACGGCCACTCGCGCGAAGCGCCGTTCGAGGTCCCCGACCGGCTCGAGCGCGGCCTGGAGGATCTCGGCGGCGTCGGGCCGGGCGACGAGCTCCCCGACCGCGTCCCACCGCGCTTCGAGCTCGACCGGATCGAGCGACGGATGCGCCAGCGACTCGCGGAGGGCTCGCGCCCCGAGCGGCGTGCGCGTCCGGTCCATCAGGGCGAGCAGGCTGCGTTCCCGCGAGCCGTCCGAAGACTCGAAGAGCTCGAGCGTCGCGATCGCGGCGGCGTCGAGGCCCATGCGCGACCCGAAGGCGAGCGGCGCGGGCGCGCCCACGTGCTCGAGCCCTCCGGGACGCATCTCGTGGGCGTAGGCGAGGGCCGCCGAGGCGGCGCCGAGGGCCGCCGGAGGGAGGGTGTCGAATCCGGGCAGGGTCCTTGGCGCACGGTCCAGCCACGCCGCGTCCCGGCGCGAGAGCGTCGCGCGAAACGCCGGCTCCGAGGCTCCGTCCGGAAGCAGGATCTCGCGGGGCCGGAAAAGGGCGAGGGCGTCGGGAAGGCGGGCCGGTTCCACCGTCCCGGCGTGAAACCGGCCGGTCGAGAGGTCGAGGAAGGCGAGCCCCCATTCCGGCTCGGCCGGAACGAGCGCCGCCAGGTACGACGGCGCGTCCGGGACGAGCGACTCGGCGTCGAGGACGGTCCCCGGCGTGATGACCCGGGTGATGTCCCGGCGGACCAGCCCCTTCGCCACCTTCGGGTCCTCGACCTGGTCGCAGACGGCCACCTTCCGGCCCGCCGACACGAGCTTCGAGATGTGGTGCTCCACGCTCTGGTGGGGCACGCCGCACATCGGGGCCTCGATGTCGGAATCCTTGTTCCGGCGGGTCAGCGCGATCCCCAGGAGGGGCGCCGCCTCGCGGGCGTCGTCGAAGAACATCTCGTAGAAGTCGCCCATCCGGTAGAGGAGGATCGCGTCCGGCACGCGGTTCTTCATCTCGAAGTACTGCCGCAGCATCGGGGTCACGCGGGGAGTCGAGGCGCTCACGGGGTGCTAGCATAGCCTCACGGCGCGCGGCTTCGCCGCGGCCGTTGAGCCAATGACCGTCCTCGCCCTCGACACCGCCAGCCCGAGGCCGGCGGTCGCCGTTCTCGCCGGCGGGCGGCTCTTCGAAGAGCCGCTCCCGGAGGATCGCCGCGCCTCCGACGAGCTGCTCCCCGCCGTCCGCCGGGCGTTCGCGGCGGCCGGCGTGTCCCTGGCGTCGTGCGAGCGCATCGGCGTGTGCGCCGGTCCCGGGTCCTTCACGGGGCTGCGCGTCGGCATGGCGACGGCGTGGGGATTCGGGCGCTCGCTCGGAATCCCGGTCGAGCCCGTCTCCACGCTGGAAGCCATGGCGGAGGCCGCGCGGGGCGAGGGGGCGTCCGGGGTCCTCGTCGTGCTCGACGCGGGCCGCGGCGACGTCGTCTGCGAGCGGTTCGACCTTTCGGGCACGCGCGCCCGGTCGCTCGGGCCTCCCGTTCTGAGGCCGCTCGCCGGGTTCGCCGAGCCGGCAGGGGGCGATCGGATCGTCGCGCTTCCCGAGACCCTGATGGTCCCGTCCCCGCCGAGGCTCTCGACGAGCCCCGCGGCGGCGCTGGCCGCGGCCCTGTCGCGCAGCCCCCGACCGGGCTCCCGCGGCCCGGCGCAACCGCTGGCGGGCATCTACTCGCGGCCGAGCGCCGCCGAGGAGAAACATGGCGCTGCGTGAGCCGCTTCCGCGGCCGTACCGCCTTCGGCCTCCCGGCCCCTTCGATCTCGACGAGATCGCGCGCATCGAGAGCGAGTCTTTCCCCGTTCCCTGGAAACGGGAGTTCTTCGCGAGCGAGCTCGTCGAGCCGCACCGCTACCTCCGCGTTCTCGTCAGCGAAGACGGTTCCGAACCCCGGGTGGGCGGCTACCTCTTCGCCGTCTCGCTCTACGAGGAGTTCCACATCAACAAGATCGCGACGGACCTGCGGCTGCGCCGCCAGGGCTACGGCCGGACGCTGCTCGAAGACGCGCTCGCGCGCGCCCGCTCGATGGGCTCGACCGCCGTCACCCTCGAGGTGAGGGTCTCCAACGCGGCCGCGCGCGCGTTCTACGGGTCCTACGGGTTCTCCGACGCCTATCGGCGCCGCGCGTACTACCAGGATGGCGAGGACGCCCTCGTGCTCGTCCTCCCCTTGTCAACCCCCTGAGCCGCTCCGATCTTCCACTTTCCTTCCTTCCCCGCCTCCTGCTTACTGCCTCCTGCGGATCGATTTAAAGGCCCGTTGAATCCCTCGCGACCCCGGTCTAGACTTAGCCCGTGACCCGCCTCGCCCTCTTTTCTCGAACACAAGATAAGGAGGATTGACCCGATGGAATACGGGAACAGCGAGATCGCCGCGTCCAACCCCGAGTTTCTCCGGCTTCGAGAGGAGCACCAGCACCACGAGGCCCGGCTCCACGAGCTGGCCGAGAAGTCCCGTCTCTCCGAGGACGAGGAGCTGGAGGAAAAGCGCCTGAAGAAGGAGAAGCTCCTCCTCAAGGACCGCATGGAAGCCATCGCCCGCCACCACCGCGAGGAGGTCGCCAGCTGAGGGTTCCGATCGCCCGCGAAGGCTGGGCCTTCATCGTTCCGCCGCTTGCCGCCGGGGGCGTGGCCGGGTTGACCGGCCACCCGCTGGCGGCAGCCGTTTTGGGGGCGGCGACGCTCTTCGTCCTGCAGTTCTTCCGCGACCCGGAGCGCCAGCCCGAGGGGGGCGACGAGACGATCGTGTCCCCGGCGGACGGCACCGTCCTCTCGGTCGCCGAGTCGCCGGAAGCGCCGGCGGGCGCGCGCCGCCGCCTCTCGGTCTTCATGTCGGTCTTCAACTGCCACGTGAACCGCGCGCCCGTCTCGGGGCGCCTGGCCGACTACGCCTACATCCGGGGGCTCAAGACCGCCGCCTTCTCCGACAAGGCCTCCACCGAGAACGAGCAGAACCGGATCACGCTCGTGGCGGCCCCCGGCAGCGTCACGTTCAAGCAGATCGCCGGCGCCCTGGCGCGGAGGATCATCTTCTACCCCCGGGTCGGGGACGAGCTTCGCCGCGGCCAGAGGATCGGCCTGATCCGCTTCGGCTCGCGCGTGGACCTCTTCGTTCCCGACGGCGCCGACGTTCTCGTCAAGCCCGGCGACAAGCTCAAGGCCGGCCGGACGGCCGTCGCCCGCTGGCCGCGGAGCGGCTGACGTGCCCGGCCTTTCCCGGGAGCGCCTGTCGCGAGGCCTGTTCATCCTCCCGACGCTCTTCACCGTCGGCAATCTGTTCTGCGGCTACCTCTCCATCTGGTGCTCGATTCGCGGGACCTTCGAGGTCGCGGCGGTGCTGATCATCGCCGCGGGCGTGCTCGACGGCCTCGACGGACGCATCGCGCGCATGACGCACTCGACCTCGAAGTTCGGCGAGGAGTACGACTCCCTGGCCGACCTCGTCTCCTTCGGCGTGGCGCCGGCCATCCTCGCGTACTCGTGGGGGCTTTCGGATTTTCACCGCCTGGGATGGATGGCTTCGTTCCTGTTCGTCGTCTGCGGGTCCATGCGCCTGGCGCGGTTCAACATCCAGACGCACGTCGTGGACAAGCGCTACTTCGTGGGCCTGCCGATCCCGGCCGCGGCCGGCTCCGTCGCGACCATCGTGCTGGCGACCCCGGAGAGGCTCGTCTCCCGCATGTGGATGGGAGGCCTCCTCGCCCTGACGGTGATCCTCTCCTACCTCATGATCTCGACGATCCGCTACCGCTCCTTCAAGGACCTCGACCTGAAGCGGCGGCGCCCGGCCTGGATTCTCCCGGCGATCGCGCTCTTCTTCGCCATCGTCGCCTACCGGCCCGAGCTGGCGCTGGTCACCCTGTCGCTCGTCTTCGCGTCGTCGGGGCCCGTGGCCAAGCTCGTCGGCGTCTTCCGCCGCAAGGAGACGCCTACCGCGCCTTCCGGCTAGCCGCCGGCTTCTTCGAACGGGGCTCCGGGGCGGTCGGGGCCGGCGGAGCGCTCCACTCGCTCGAAACCTCCGGGCCCGCCGCGGAGACCGCGTGCAGGCGGTACCGGCAGCATCCCGCGGGAAGACCGCCCCGCAC
The DNA here is from genome assembly GCA_041912555.1 of Thermoanaerobaculia bacterium. Taxonomy (GTDB): domain Bacteria; phylum Acidobacteriota; class Thermoanaerobaculia; order UBA5066; family Gp7-AA6; genus DAHUXD01. Next base: position 107,542 of record JAYRMU010000034.1, on the reverse strand, counting down.
CACGATCCGCGCCGGCGTCACCGTCTCCATCGGGGCGACGATCGTCTCGAAGAGGCGGACCGTCGTCGCGCGGCCGGGGGTCACCGGGTTCCCGGCGCGGTCGTAGACCTCGTAGCGATCGAAGCCGCCGAGCTGCACGTCGGCCGGATGAGCGGGCGCCACGTCCACATCCACCCAGTTGTCGACGCGGGACGCCACCGAGGCGTGATGCGTCCGGTTGACGAGGTCCACGGCGATCGCCGACCGGCCGGCGGGCTTCACGCTGGCCTCGAGCCCCGGCGCGAGGGAGCGCCCGAGCAGCACGTCCTCCATGGCCGCCAGCGAGAAGAGCCGGTCGCCCTCGGTCGCGCCCTCGAAGATCAGGGCGCGGCCGAGCGCGTAGCGCTTTCCCGCCAGGTTCGACCCGAGCTGGAACAGCATTTCGGAGATCGCGGGCAGGCGAAACGCGATCCGGTCTCCCGGTTCGAGAGAGAGCCCCTCCTGGCGAACGGGCGCCCGGGCGGTGAGGGTGAACGCCGACACGCTCCCGTCGTTGACGGAGAGGTCGTTCTCGAACTGCAGCCGCGGATTTCCCGAGAGGAGCTCCACGTATCGTCCGGCGACCGGTCCCCGCGCCTCTCCCGACGCGCCGAGGATCCGGCCGGAGGCCCGCGTGTCGTAGGCCGCCCACCAGGGCCGGCGGAGGGCGTCGGCCGCGATGCCGTCCATGTGCGCGCCGGTCCCGAAGACGAACGCCACCAGGGCGTCGGCCCCTTCGAACAGCGGGATGAGCCTCTTGCGATCGTCCGCGCCCGCCGGAAGGGACCTCAGGGAGATCGAGACGAAAGTCCCCGCGGGCAGGCCGCGCCGCAGGGCGCCCACCAGCGCGGCGGAGCGGGCGGCCGAACGCGGCGAGACCGGGACGTCGAGATGGACGCCGAGGACGCGTCCGTACGCCGCGCTGGAGATGGCGCGCGTCGCCGCCTGGGCGGCCGCGGACGACACGGAGGCCGGGTCGGGGCCCTCGGTGTCCGCGAACGCGCTCGCGAGCGCCTCGTCCGGCCGGAACACGAGGACGACGGGGACGCGCTCGAACGGCTTCGACGGGCCCGGCGCCGCCTCGAACGCCTCCTCGCCCGCCCCCGATCGGAGCGTTCCGGCCGGCAGAAACACCGCCGCGGCCCCGAGGCGTTCGAGCTCGGGCTCGAGGGCCGGATCGGAAGCGGCGCCGGGATCCGCGAGCCAGATCACGTCGCCCTTCGGAAGGCGCGCCGCCGCCCCGGCCGGCGCCGGCCCCGACGCCTTCCGGCACCCCGCTCCCAGGACGGCCGCGAGCGCCGCCGCGGCCAGGGCTCGCCTCACGACGGGATTCCGGCCGCTCCGGCCGCCGCGAGATCGAACCGCACCGTGAGGCCCGACGGCGCGCGACGCTCGGCCGCGATCGCGCCGCCGTGCTCTTCGACGATCTTCTTCGCGATCGCGAGGCCGAGCCCCGTGCCGCCGCTCTTGGCCGAGAAGTAGGGATCGAAGAGGCGCGGCAGGATCTCCGGCGCCACGCCCGGCCCGTCGTCCTCGATGGAGACGTCGATCCGGCGGCCCCGGCGCGCAGCCGAGAGGCGGATCGATCCCCCTCGCGCGAGGGCCTCGACCGAGTTCCCGAGGAGGTTCGAGAGCAGCCGGGACAGGAGGCGCGCATCCCCGAGGGCGACGAGGCCCGGCGGAGCGTCGAGGGAGATCCTCACCCCCGACGCCCCCGCGTAGGCCGCGGCGGCTTCGCCGAGCAGCTCCGCCACGTCGAGCGGGACCATCTCGGGAGTCGGAAGCCGGGCGTAGTCCGAGAATTCGGCCGCCGAGTGGCGCAGGGTCTCCGTCTGCCGCAGCACGTTCTGGACGCACTCCTCGAGGACGCGGTCGAACCCGGGCGAACCGCGTTTCCAGACCTCCCGCAGATGTTCGACCGAGAGCCGGATGGGAGTCAACGGGTTCTTGATCTCGTGCGCGATGATCCGCGCCATCTCCGCCCACGCGGCGAGCCGGTTGGAGCGCACGAGGTCGGACACGTCCTCGATCACCGCCATCCGCGCGCCGGTTCCGCCGAGCGGCAGCGGCACCGTCACCACGCGCCACCGGGCTGCCCCGGCGATCTCCAGCTCCTCGGAAACGCCCGCCTCGCCGACGCGCGCGAGCGCCGCTCGGACTTCCGCCATCGGCTCTCCCGGGAACACGTCGGCCAGGGTCTTCCCGTCCGCCGTCCCGCCGCCGAGCCGGGCCGCCGCCGGGTTGGCGAGCAGGACGCTGCCGTCGTCGAGGTAGGCCACGACGCCGGCGGTCAGCTGCGAGAGCAGCGTCGCGAGCCGTTCCTTCTCGCGCGAGAGCGCCTCCGTCTGCTCCTTCAGGCTGCGCGACATGAAGAGGAATGCCCGGACGAGCTCGCGCAGCTCCTCGTCGGGTGGCTCGGTCAGGTGCGGCGAGAAGTCGCCGCGCGCGACCGCGCGGGTTCCCTCCACGAGGTCCGCCACCGGGCGGGCCACGCGGACGGCCAGGCGGCCGGCGATCGCCGCAGAGACGAGGAACACGAGGAGGCTGAAGGCGGAGACGGCCGCCGTCAGCTGTGCCGCCTCGGCTTCGGCGACGCGCTGTTGCGGCAGGAGGAGGAGCGACAGGAGGCCGGGGCTCCGTACGCCTGGAACTCCCGGCAGGGACGCGAGCTCCGTCGTGATTTCCTCGAATCGGCTCCCCGCGATCAGGCGGGCGTCGGTTCGCTCCCGGGCCGCTCCGAGGCCGATGGCGACGTACGTCGCTCCGGGCACGCGCTGCGGAAGAAGTCCGGCGGCGTACAGATCGCGCCGCGACGTCGCCACCAGCCGGGCCTCCGGCGAGTACACCGAGAGGTCGTACCCCACGGCGTTGGCGAGCCACGAGAGCAGCGTGTCGTCGACCAGGCCCAGGCGCCCGAGCGCCGCCTCGGCCGTCGGCAGGTAGTCGTCGAGCACGCGCCGCGCGGTCTCGAGCGCCGTTCGGCCGTGGTCCAGCGTGTCGCGCCGCGAGCGGGTCGCGATCGAGGAGCGCAGGAAGAACGTCACGGCCGTCAGCGGGATCATCACGGACAGGACGAACAGGACCACGAGCCGTCCCCGGAAGGTGCGACCCGCCGCAGGGAACAGCTCCTCGAGGGGCCGGCGCAGCATGGCGTGGCGCCAGGCGACGAGGAGAGCGCCGAGAATCCACAGGGCCGCCGCGGCGGCCAGCAGCTGGGTCGACGCGAGGAGGCGTTCGAGAAAGTCCGGGCCCGGAACCGCGACGAGCTGAAAGCCGTCCTTCAGAGGGCGGACCTCGCCGCGCAGCTCCTCGCCCCGGTAGCGGGCGCGGAGCGAAACCGGCGCCCCGGCCGCGCGCACGCGCTCGATGAGCGCGGGCGGCAGCTCGGGCCCTTCTTCGCGGCGCGCTCCGTCCGGCCCGTAGAGGACGAGAATGGGCCGCGCGGGCTCGATGGTGGAGGCCTCCCCGGCCACGAGCCTCCGGTAGACCGCCAGCCGTGCGGGCAGAGGGTCCCATCCCGGCCAGTCCGCGACGGCGACCTGCACGTGCCCCCAGCGCGCGCCGCCGTCGAGCAGAAACGCGCGGCGACGCACGACCGCGACGCGGTGGCGGTCGATGAGGGCAGATCCTTCCTCCGCCGTCCCGGTCAGGTCGACCTCGGGGATGAGCGAGAAGCGGCTTCGCAGCAGCCCCGAGCCGTCGTAGACCTCGTAGGCGATGAGGGTGGCGGAGGCCGCCTCCTCCTCTCCTTCGCGCCAGAGGCGATACGCGAGGTCGGAGAGATCCACGTCGGCCGCCGGAGCCGGCAGGTCGCGCACGAGATCGAATCGCTCCACGCGGGCGACGGCGCGCCGCACCGACACGACCGCTCCCGCCGAGATCCGTCGCGGGTCGGGCAGGCGGATCGCGGCCGCCGTGCGATAGGCGGCGGCGGCCCGGTCGTGCGCGAAGGAGGGGGCGGCGACGAGGACGACGAGGAGGGCGGCGGCGGCCGTCAGGCGGAACGGGCCGAGCGCCCCGCGAGGCCGGACGCCCGCGATGGAGCGGCGCCACAGCTCGTACGCGATCACGGCCACGCCGGCGATGACCGCCGGGAAGAGCGGCCACGAGGAGACGAGAGCGAGCCCGAGCACGAGCCCGGCCGCCGTCACCGAGACGGCCACGCCGGTGGCGCCGCGCCGGGACGGCCCTCCCCCCGCGGCCCCGATCGCGAGCGCCGCCCCGAAAAGCGCGGTCAACGCCATGAGCCGGAAGAATGCCGTGCTGACCGGAGACAGGCCGGGAACGAGGTCCGGGACCGCGACGTGGCGCGCCTGCAGGATTCCGAGGGCCAGAAGGACGAACCCCGCCGGGATCGCTCGGCGCGGGGCGCCGTCCCGCCGCTGCAGCAGAGCGAGCCCCTCGGGAAGAAGGAGCGGCCCGAGCGCCAGGACCCACGTGCCCGAGGAGGCGAGCGCGTGCGCCCCGGGCCCGGCCCAGGCGATCCCTCCGAGAAAGAGAAGCGCGAGGCCTCCTCCGACCCAGACCGGGCCCGCGGCCAGCAGCGGGAGGGAGGCGAGCACGACGAGACCGAGAACGGCCGCGCGCGGCTCCCGCCCCGAGGCAGCGGGCACCGATCGCCGCGCCGCGACCAGCCATCGGCCGCCGTCCGAGAGGACAACGGGCCGGCCACCGGAAGGCGCGACCGGTTCCCAGGCGAAGTCGCCCGAGCCGAGCCCGAGGGCCTTCGCGAAGCCGGGGGCTTCGACCGGGATCGACCGGGCCGCGCAGATGACCCCCACGAAGACGCCGCTGCCCGCGATCCTCCAGTGGGCGAGCTCCATACGCGTCGCGGACCACCGCACCGACAGGGACCCTGCCTCCGGCGCCGCCGGCATGCGGGTCGGAGCCTCCCCCCACCACGCGAGCACGTTGCCCGTGGGATCCGCCAGGGCGATCCACGTCCCGGGAGCCGCGCCGTTCATCACTTCGCGTGCCGCCGCGAACAGGGCCTGGCGCTGGAGGGCGATCCCGCCCCCCTCGAGAGATCGGGCGACCTCCTGGTTGGCCGCGAGAGCGTCCGCGCGGCGAGCCAGGTCCGCGGCGACGTCGGCGAGGGCGCGGGACAGCGTGGGGGCCGGCGAGGCGGACGCGCCCCGGCCCGGGAGGACGTACCAGCCGTCGAGCCACAGGAGGGACGCCAGGGCGACGGCGGAAGCGGCGGCGAGAAGCGCCCGGCGTTGCAAGGTCAGCCCGCGCGCGGATCAGCCGAGAAAGGGCAGGTCCACTCCCCGCTCGCGCGCCGCGCGAATCGCCTCCGGATACCCGGCGTCGGCATGGCGCATCACTCCCGTCCCCGGGTCCGTCGTGAGGACCCGGCGAAGCCTCCGCGCCGCGCCCTCGGTGCCGTCGGCGACGGCCACCATGCCGGCGTGGATCGAGTACCCGATCCCGACCCCGCCGCCGTGATGGAGCGAAACCCAGGTCGCCCCGGCGGCGGTGTTGAGCAGCGCGTTGAGGATCGGCCAGTCGGCGATCGCGTCGGAGCCGTCGCGCATCCCCTCCGTCTCCCGGTTCGGAGAGGCGACCGATCCGGAATCCAGGTGGTCGCGGCCGATCACGATGGGCGCCCGGACCTTCCCGGTGCGAACGAGCTCGTTGAACAGGAGCCCGGCCCGGTGCCGCTCGCCGTAGCCGAGCCAGCAGATGCGCGCGGGCAGCCCCTGGAACGCGATGCGCTCGGCGGCCAGCTCGAGCCAGCGCCGGAGGGCCGCGTCCTGAGGAAAGAGCTCGAGCAGCGCGCGGTCGGTGACGCGGATGTCCTCCGGGTCCCCAGAGAGAGCGGCCCACCGGAACGGCCCCTTGCCCTCGCAGAAGAGCGGGCGGATGTAGAGGGGCACGAACCCCCCGACCCGGAACGCGTCCTCGACGCCGGCTTTTTTCGCCTGGCCTCGGAGGTTGTTGCCGTAGTCGAACACGACGGCCCCTCGCCGCTGGAGCTCGAGCAGCGCCCGCATGTGGTCCGCCATCGTCGCGTACGACCTCGCGATGTAGCCTTTCGGGTCGTCCCGGCGCAGGCGGACGAGATCGGCGAGCGCTCCGCCGCGGGGGACGTACCCCGTCAGCTCGTCGTGCGCCGACGTCTGGTCCGTCACGAGGTCGGGCAGGACGCCGCGCTCGAGGAGCCGCTCCAGCAGATCCACCGCGTTGCACAGGACGCCGATCGAGACCCCGCGACGCGCGTCTTTCGCGGCGAGCGCCCGGTCGATGGCGCGGTCGATGTCCGTCTCTTTTTCGTCCAGGTATCGGGTCCGCAGCCGTTTCTCGATCCGCTCGGGGTCCACCTCGGCCACCAGGGCCACGGCGCCGTTCATGGTCGCGGCGAGGGGCTGCGCGCCGCCCATCCCGCCGAGGCCCGCCGTGACGACCAGCCGGCCCGCGAGATCGCCGCCGAAGTGCCGGCGCCCCGCCTCCGCGAACGTCTCGAACGTGCCCTGCACGATGCCCTGGCTGCCGATGTAGATCCACGACCCGGCCGTCATCTGCCCGTACATCGTCAGGCCGAGCCCTTCCAGCCGGCGGAACTCGTCGCCGGTCGCCCACGCCGGGACGAGCATCGAATTCGAGATCAGGACCCGCGGCGCGTCCTCGTGCGTCTCGAAGACGCCGACGGCCTTGCCCGACTGCACGAGCATCGTCTCGCTCGCCTTGAGCCGCTTGAGGGTCGCGACGATGACCTCGAAACACTCCCAGTTGCGCGCCGCGCGGCCGGTCCCGCCGTAGACGATGAGCTCCTCCGGCCGCTCGGCGTTGTCCGGGTCGAGGTTGTTCTCGAGCATGCGCAGGGCCGCCTCCTGGGGCCAGCCCAGGCAGCGCAGCGCGGATCCCCGGGCGGCGCGGACCGTGCGGGCGGAAGCGAGGACGCTCGACGTCATGGCCGAATTATATGGCCCGGTCAGGCCAGGGGCGCGATCGCGCGCGACATCGCCTCGCCGCCCAGGAAGAGGCGCGCCTTTTCGACGTCGGCGTGCATTTCCCGGTCGCGGTTCCACGGCGCGACAGAGCGGCGAAACGCCCGGCGGACCCGCTCGAGCGGCTCCGAAGAGGCGAGCGGGCGCAGGAACTCCATGGCCTGGAAGGCCGCGATCGCCTCGATCGCGAGGACCCGCTCGAGGTTCCCGACGATGGCCGCGAGCTTCCGGGCGGCGATCGGCGACATCGAGACGTGATCCTCCTTGGCGGCCGAGGTCGGGATCGAGTCGACCGAAGCCGGGTGGGACAGGATCTTGCACTCGGACACGAGCGCCGCCGCGGTGACCTGCGCCATCATCAGGCCCGAGTGGAGGCCGCCCTCGCGAACGAGAAACGCCGGCAGCTCGGAGAGCGCGGGGTTGACGAGCTTCTCGATGCGCCGCTCCGAGATCGAGGCGAGATCGGTCGCGGCGATCGCCGCGTAGTCGAGGACGAGGCCGACGGGGGCTCCGTGGAAGTTGCCGCCCGAGAGGATGTCGCCCCGGCCCGCGAAGACGAGGGGGTTGTCGGTCGCGCTGTTCATCTCCCGCTCGAGCACCGCGCGGGCGTGGACGAACGCGTCCCTCGCCGCGCCGTGGACCTGCGGCATGCACCGGAGAGCGTAGTTGTCCTGGACCCGGCCGCACCCCCGGTGCGATTCGCGGATCGCGCTGCCCGCGAGCAGCCCGCGCAGGTTCTTCGCGCTCGCGATCGCGCCCGGATGCGGCCGGGCGCCGACGATGCGGGGGTCGAAAGCCGTGTCCGATCCGCGGGACGCGTCCACCGACGCCGCGCCGATGACGTCGCAGACGCGCACGAGCTCGAGCGCCCGCGCCAGTGCGAGGCCGCCGACGGCGACGGACATCTGGACCCCGTTGATGAGGGCGAGGCCTTCCTTGGCCGCGAGCGAGACCGGCCGGATCCGGGCGCGCCGGAGCGCCGCGGCCGACGGCATTTCCCGTCCCCGGACCCGGACGCGCCCCTCGCCGATCAGGGCGAGCGCCAGGTGGGAGAGCGGGGCGAGGTCCCCCGACGCTCCGACGGAGCCCTGCGCGGGGATGACGGGAAGGACGTCGGCGGCCAGCATCGCGAGCAGGGTCTCGACCGTCGCCACGCGGATCCCGGAATTTCCCCGGGCCAGGGCGTTGGCCCGCAGGACCATCATGGCCCGGACCTCCGGCGCCTCGAGAGGCGCGCCGACCCCGGCGGCGTGGCTCCGGATCAGGTTTCGCTGCAGCGCGGCAATCTCGCCCGGCGGGATCGCGACGTCGGCGAACTTGCCGAAGCCGGTCGTCACTCCGTACACCCGGGCTCCGCCCCGGACGGCCCGATCCACGACGCGGCGGGAGGCGGCCATCGCGCGGCGGGCCTTCGGGCTCAGGGTCGCCCGCACGGAGCGCCGCGCCACGGCGACGAGGTCCTCCAGCCGAAGGCCGTCGCCGGTGAGCTTGAGCTGTTTCATGCGCGGGGAATTCTATGCCGGGCGGCGCGCGCCCGGACGGGCGGACCGTGTTAGTCTGCGCTGTTTTTCTGAACCGACGAGGAGCGACGACGTGAAGGTGCTGGCCGTCCTGGGCGGACAATGGGGTGACGAGGGCAAGGGGAAGGTCGTGGACCTGCTCGCCGATCGCTTCGACGTGGTCGCCCGCTACCACGGCGGCCACAACGCCGGCCACACCGTCAAGTTCGGCGACAAGCACTTCGCGCTGCACCTGCTACCCGCCGGGGTGATCCGCGGCCGTTCGTCGGTCATCGGGCCCGGCGTGGTCGTGGACCTCGAGGCCCTCCTCTCCGAGATCGACACGGTTCGGGCCGCGGGCGTCTCCGTGGGCCGGAACCTCCTGCTCTCCGACCGAGCGGCCGTGATCCTTCCCTACCACCGCCTCCTCGACGCCGCGCGGGAGCGAGCGGCCGGCGAGGCCAGGATCGGAACGACCCTGCGCGGCATCGGCCCCGCCTACGAGGCGATCGCCGCGCGCCGCGCCGTCCGCGTCGCCGAGCTCTACCGCCCCGCGACGCTGGTCGCCCGTGTCGAGGCCGTGCACGCCGAGACGGGGGCCCTGCTTCGGGTCCTCGGGGAGAAGGACGTCCCGGAGCCCCGCGACGTCGTGGCCGCCCTGCGCGCGGCGGCCGGGCGCCTCGAGCCGCACGTGGTCGACACCGGCCGCTACCTGCGGGACCGGCTGAAGGCCGGCGCGACGCTGCTCGCCGAAGGGGCCCACGGCGCCATGCTCGACCTCTGCGCCGGGACCTATCCGTTCGTGACCTCCTCGCACTGCACGTCGGCGTCCGTGGCCTCCGGTCTGGCCATCGCGCCGCGCTCGCTCGATGCCAGCATGCTCGTCCTCAAGGCCTACACGACCCGCGTCGGCGCGGGCCCCTTCCCGACAGAGCTCCACGACGCGACGGGCGAATTCCTGCGCAAGCGCGGCAACGAGTACGGGACCTCGACCGGGAGGCCTCGCCGCACCGGCTGGTTCGACGCCGTCGTGGCCCGCACCGCCGTCGAGCTCTCGGGCGCCGCGGCCGTGGCCATCACCAAGCTCGACTGTCTCGACGAGCTCGACGAGATCCCGGTCTGCGTCGGGTACCGCCTCGACGGGAAGCCGGTCTCCGACCTGCCGCCGCTCGCGGAAGACGTCGCGCGCCTCGAGCCCGTGTACGAGCGCTTCCCGGGCTGGAAGGCCACGACGACCGGCGCCACCCGCTACGAGCAGCTGCCGGCCGCCGCCCGGAGTTACGTACGCGCGCTCGAAGACGCGATCGGAGCGCCTGCCGTCTTCGTCTCGACCGGGCCCCGCCGCGAAGAGACGGTCTGGCGGACCGACAGCGAGTTCTTCGCCGGCCTCCCCTCCGCCTGAGCCGGACGGCCCCCTACTTCTCGAGGCGAGCCAGCGTCTTGCGCCAGTCGGCGCGGCCCGGATCGAGGGCGAGCGCCGTCTCGAGTTCCGCCGCGGCATCGCGCCTTCTGCCCAGCTTCTCGTAGACGAGCGCGAGCCGCTCGTGCACCTCGGCGCGCGTGGGCGAGCCGCTGCCGGTCTTTCCGAGGGCGCCTTCGAGCCCGTCCACCGTATCGGGCAGTCCTTCCCCGGAAGCCAGGGCGATGCCCGCGAGCTCGTACGGCGGCGCCGCGCTCGAGGGATCGAGCTCGCGGGCCTCCAGCCACGTCTGCCGCGCCTCGGCGTACTTCCTGCGGGAGACGAGCAGCGTCGAAAGGGCCCGGCGGCCGCGATCGCCGGACGGGTCCGCGGCGATCGCCCGGCGATACTCGGCCTCGGCCCGGGCGGGGTCTTTCTCGCGCTCGGCGAGCTCGCCCGCCAGCACGTACCCGCGCGCGGGGTCGAGGGCGATGATCCGATCCACCAGGGGCTTCGCCTTCTTCTTGCCGCCCCCGAGGAGAGCGGGCGCCTGCATGTCGTACCGCGCCAGGTCCGAGAGCGCGGCGACGCTCGACGGGTCGAGATCCACCGCCTTCGCAAAACACGCGCGGGCCTTGCGCGCCAGGTGCATCTGCTCGAGCAGCTGCGCATCGCGCGCCGTCAGGCCGTAGGCCCTTCCCAGCAGGTCCTGGGCCTCGGAGCTCTTCGGGTCCGCCGCGACCGCCGCCTCTCCGGCCCGGATGGCCTTCGGAAGGTCGCCCGCCTCGAGGGCCGTCCGCAGCTCCGCCAGGGAGTCCGGGAGCCCCAGGGCGAGACCGGACCAGACGCCGAGCAGGACGGCCGCCGCGCGGCCTGCCCCGCGCGCCCGGCGCCGGCGGGGCCGCGTCAGACGCCGGGCATCGCCCGCTTGAGCGGCTTGAGCACCGCGACGAGCAGGAGCGCCGTCGCGAAGGACAGGCCGGCGAGCACGGCGAAGAAGGTCGAGTGGCTCCACTCCGTCCAATACACTCCGATCTGCGTGAACTTGCCTCCGAGCCCGGTGGCGACGAACCATCCACCCATCATGAGCGCCCGGAACCGCCGCGGCGCGACCTTCGACACGAGGGACAGCGCCATCGGCGAGAGCGTGATCTCGGCCAGGCCCATCACCGCATAGCACCCGACGAGCCACCAGGGCGAGACCTTGCCCGTGTCGCCTCCGGCCCGGCCCGCGGCCACCATGATCGCGTACGCGATCGCCATGAGGAACATCCCGATCACGATCTTCGACGTCGTCGCCGGCTCCTTCCCGCGCCGGTCGAGCCACTTCCAGAGCAGCACGAGGGGAACGGAGAAGGCGATGACGAAGAAGGGCTCGATGGCGTTCGAGATCACCCCGGAGAAGCTCCAGTTCGTGTTGTCGTTCGCCCAGTACGTCAGGGTCGAGCCGTTCTGGAAGAACAGCATCCAGAACACGATCGAGACGAGGTAGATGACGACGAGGGCGCCGATCCGGCGGCCCTCCGGGACCGCGTCGATCGCCGTCGGGGGCCCGGCGTCCTCGACGTCTTCCTTCCTGCCGTCGGGAGAGCGGTCGCCCGGCTCGATGTCCTTGCGGAAGACGATCAGCGTCAGGACCGAGATCGCCATCCCTCCGGCGGCGACGGCGAAAGCCGGGTGAAAGCCGTACTTCTCCCGCACGAACTCGACGATGATCGGCCCCAGGGTCGCGCCCAGGTTGATGCCCATGTAGAAGATGTTGTACGCGCGGTCGCGCAGGTGGCTTCCCTTGGGGTAGAGGTTGCCCACGATGGTCGAGACGTTGGGCTTGAAGAGGCCGTTGCCGACGACGAGGCACGCGAGCGCCCCGTACATCACGGGGATGGAGCGCACCGCCAGGAGGATGTGCCCCGCGATGAAGAAGAAGCCGCCGATCATGACTGCCCGGCGATAGCCGAGCTTGCGGTCGGCGAGCCAGCCGCCGAAGAGGGGGCTGAAGAACACGAAGAGCAGGTAGTTCGCGCGGACGGTCGTCGCTTCCGCGGCCGTCCACCCGAAGCCCTGCGCCTTGTCCTGGAGGTAGAGCGTGAAGAGCGCCAGCATCGTGTAGAAGCTGAAGCGCTCCCACATCTCGGTGGCGAACAGGACGTAGAGGCCGCGAGGATGCCGGGCCGGCGCGGCTCCGTGCGCCGCCGCGAGTGCAGGGTCTCGGCTCATGATGGGCTGCGGGAGGCTACCAGAGAACCGCGATCGCGCATAATCGCCGGATGCAGGCGCCGACGTTCCTCGGCCCCCTCGCGCTCATCTTCCTCGCCGCGCTCGGTGCCGCCTACCTGCTGCACCGCCTGCGCCAGCCTCCCCTGATCGGATTCCTCGTCGCCGGGGCGCTGCTCGGCCCCTTCGGCCTCGGCCTCGTGGGCGACGTCCACGTCGTCGAGACGCTCGCCGAGCTCGGCGTCGTCCTGCTCCTCTTCACGATCGGCCTCGAGCTCTCCCTCGGCAACCTGCGCCGCCTCGGCCGCATCGTTTCGGTCGCGGGCCCCATCCAGGTCGCCGGGACGATCGCCCTCGTCTTCGTCGTGGCGAGGGCCCAGGGCACGTCGGCCCCCGCGAGCGTCTTCTTCGGCTACCTCGTGGCGCTCTCCTCGACGGCGATCGTCCTGAAGCTGCTTTCCGATCGCCGCGAGATCGACTCCCCGCACGGCAAGTTCCTGATCGGCATCCTGATCCTCCAGGATCTGGCCGTCGTCCCGATGCTCCTGTCGCTCGAGTTCCTCTCAGGGCGGCGGGGCTCGGGCCCCGGCCCGGTCCTTCTCGCCCTTCTCGAGACCGGCGCCGCGGCCGGGGCGCTCGTCGTCGGAGCGCGGGTGATCATCCCGCGCTTCTTCCGCGTGCTCGCCGCCACGCGCCAGAAGGAGATCTTCGTCGTCGCCGTCCTGTTCCTCGTCCTCGGGTCGGCCCTGGTCACGTCCTGGGCCGGGCTCTCCGCCGCCCTCGGCGCCTTCCTCGCGGGCCTCGTCCTCTCCGAGTCCGAGTACGGCCACCAGGCCATGGCGGACATCGCGGCCTTCCGCGACGCCTTCAGCGCCATCTTCTTCGTCTCGATCGGGATGCTCTTCGACCCGAGAGTGATCCTGGAGCAGCCGGTGCTCGTCGCGGTCCTGCTCGCCCTCATCCTCCTGGGAAAGACGCTCGCGGGCGGCGCCGCGGTCCTCCTGCTCGGCTACGGCCACCGCGTGGCGCTGGTGGTCGGGCTCTCGCTCGCGCAGATCGGCGAGTTCTCCTTCGTGCTGCTGCGGCAGGGTCTGGCCGCCGGACTGATCACGCCCTCCGCCTACCAGGTCTTCCTCGCCGCGGCGATCGTCACGATGGTGGCCACGCCGTTCCTGTCGGAGGCGAGCCACTCCTTCGCGCTCGAGGCCGCGCGGTCGAGCGGACCCGTCAAGCCGCCGCCCGACGGCGCCGCGTCCGAGGACCACGTCGTCGTCATCGGATTCGGCCACATGGGCGAGACGGTCGCCCGCGTGCTCCGGCGCGCCGGGGTTCCCTTTCGCGTCATCGACCTCGACCCGGATCGCGTCCGACGCGGCCGCAAGCGCGGCGTCCCCATCGAGTACGGCGACGCCACCAGCGATCACGTGCTGCGGCACGCCGGGCTCCCGAGGGCCCGCGCCGCGATCGTGCTGCTGTCGGACCCGCGGACGACGCGCCAGACCCTGCGCCACTGCCGGGGGCTCGCGCCCGAGGCGCTGTTGCTGGCGCGGACCCGCTACCTGGCGGACATCCCGGCGCTGGCCGCCGCGGGCGCCGACGAGGTCGTCGCCGAGGAGTTCGAGAGCTCCCTCGAGATCGCCGGCCGGACGCTGCAGAGGCTCGGATTCCCGCTGCCCTGGGTCGAGTCCGAGACCGACGAGCTGCGCCGCACGCGCCACGACGGGTTCCGCCGGTTCCGGCAGCCCGGCGGCGAGGGGCGCTGACGCTTCAGGCGTACGCGGCGGCGAGGCTCTCGCCCGCCATGCGGGCGGCGCGGCGCAGGTCGGCGTCGGTGTGAGCCGTCGAGACGAACCAGGCCTCGAACTGGGCCGGAGGCAGGAAGACGCCCCGCTCCCGCATCGCGTGGAAGAAGACGGCGTAGCGCTTCACGTCGGAGCGCTTGACGTCGGCGAAGTGGCGCATCGGGCCCGGCCCGAAGAAGAGGGTCAGCAGCGAGCCCGCCCGGGTGATGCAGACGCGCTCGTCGAGCCCGCGCCGGTCCACCTCGCCGCGCAGGAGCGACTCGAGCAATGCCCCCTTCTTCTCGAGACCCGGATACGGCGGACGGCGGGCGATCTCGGCCAGCATCGCGAGCCCCGCCGACATCGCCAGGGGGTTTCCCGAGAGGGTCCCCGCCTGGTAGACCGGGCCGAGCGGCGCCATGCGCTCCATCAGGTCGCGCCGCCCGCCGTAGGCGCCCACCGGCAGCCCGCCCCCGAGGATCTTCCCGAGTGTCGTCAGGTCCGGGGTGACGCCGTAGAGCTCCTGCGCCCCTCCGGCCGCGAGCCGGAAGCCCGAAATCACCTCGTCGAAGACGAGGAGGGCGCCGTTCTTCGCGGTGAGCCTGCGGACCTCGGCGAGGTACCCGTCCTGCGGGAGCACCAGCCCCATGTTGGCGGCGACCGGCTCCAGAAAGACGGCGGCGATCTCCCCGGGGAAGCGCTCGAACGCCGCCTGGAGCGCCGCGGCGTCGTTGTACGGCACCACGGTCGTCAGCGCCGCCAGCTCGTCGGGCACGCCGGGGCTTCCGGCGATGCCGAGCGTCGCGAGGCCCGACCCGGCCGCCACGAGAAACGAATCGCCGTGGCCGTGGTATCCGCCGTCGGCCTTGACGATCCGCTTCCGGCCGGTCGCCGCGCGCGCGAGGCGGACGGCGCTCATGGTCGCTTCGGTGCCCGAGCTGACGAAGCGGACCATCTCGATCGACGGCACCATCGCGACGACCTTCTCCGCCAGACGCACCTCGAGCTCGGTGGGCGCGCCGTACGAGGTCCCGCGGCGCGCAGCGCGGCCGCGCGCGCGCTGGACGAACGAGGGGCCGTGGCCGAAGAGGTGGGGCCCGTACGAGCAGACGAAGTCGAGGTAGGAGCGCCCGTCGGCGTCGCGCACGCGCGCGCCGCGCGCCGAGGCGACGAAGAATGGCTCGCCGCCGACCGACGCGAAGGAGCGCACCGGCGAGCTGACCCCTCCGGGCATGACCGCCTTCCCGCGGCGGAACAGGCGCGACGAGGCGGCGCTCGACGGCTTCCGGCCCCGGGTCTTCGCGTCGTTCTTCGCCATCGCGTGAAACCCGCGACGGGGGCCTAGCGGCCTTCCCGGAGCCAGCGCGCCGCGTCGGCCGCGTGGTACGTCAGGACGAAGTCCGCGCCGGCCCGGACGATCGAGGTCAGCGTCTCGAGGACGATCCGGCTCTCGTCGATCCACCCGTTGGCCGCGGCCGCCTTGACCATCGCGTATTCGCCGGAGACGTTGTACGCCGCGATCGGGAGCTCGAAGCGGTCGCGGGCCTCGCGGATGACGTCGAGATACGCGAGGGCCGGCTTGACCATCACCGCGTCCGCCCCCTCCTCGACGTCGAGGGCGATCTCGCGCATGGCCTCGCGCCGGTTGGCCCCGTCCATCTGGTAGCCCCGGCGATCCCCGAACTTCGGCGCCGAGTCCGCCGCCTCGCGGAAAGGGCCGTAGTAGGCCGAGGCGGCCTTCGCGGCGTACGCCAGGATCGCGACGTCCGGGAACCCGCCTCCGTCGAGGGCACGCCGGAGCGCGCCGACGCGGCCGTCCATCATGTCGGACGGCGCCACGACGTCCGCGCCTGCCTTCGCGTGCGAGAGCGCGGTCTTCGCGAGCAGGGGCAGGGTCGCGTCGTTGTCGACCTCGCCGTCGCGGATGACCCCGCAATGGCCGTGCGAGGTGTATTCGTCGAGGCAGACGTCGGTCATGACCGCGAGCCCCGGCACGCCGCGCTTCAGGAGCCGGACGGCCTCCTGCAGGGGCCCCGCGTCGTTCCAGGCCTCGCTGCCCGTCTCGTCCTTGCGCTCCGGAATCCCGAACAGGATGACGGCGCCGATCCCGGCCTCGCGCAGGCGGGCCGCCTCGGCCTGGGCCTCGTCGGGAGACAGCCGGCTCACGCCGGGCAGCGAGGAGATCGGTTCGCGCACTCCCCGGCCCGCCCGGACGAAGAGCGGGGCGACGAACTGCTCCGGCGACAGGCGCGTCTCGCGGACGAGCCCCCTGAGGGCCGGGGTGCGGCGCAGCCGGCGTAGACGGATTTCGGGAAAGCTCGCCATCGCGCCTGCAGCCTATTTCCGGGCCGCCCCGGTGGCAAGGGCCTCGAGCAGCCGAAGCGCCGGGCCGAAGCCCGCTTCCCCCGGGACCTCCACGCGCGCCACCCCCGCCGCTTCGAGGAACTGCCGGGTGGAAGGACCCAGCGCCACCGCCGGGATCGACCGCAGGCGGGCGGCGCCCGTCTCCCCCGCCGTCTCGAGCAGCCAGCGGCCCGCGGCGGGCGACGTCGCGCAGAACGCCGCGAACGGGCGTTCTTCGATCTCGGCGGCCAGAGCCGGGTCCGGTGGATTGGCCCGCTTGACGTAGACCACGCGGCGGAGGACCGAGGCGCCGCGAGCCCGCAGGCCGCCGGGCAGGACTTCGGAGGCGTCCGCGCCGCAGGGAAAGAGGACCCGCATGCCGTGGAGCGGTGCCGGCAGCTCCCGGAGGAGGGCTTCTGCCGAGCCGCCTCCGACCACCTGCGGGGGGAAGCCGGCGGCCTTCAGCGCGGCCGCGGTCGCCGGACCCACGGCGGCGACGCGCGCCGAGGCGAGCAGGCGCCGGAGGGCGGCGCCGCCGGGCCCCGAGAGACCCCGCTCGACCGCGATCTGGCTCGTGAAGAGGACGAGGTCCGCCTCGAGCGCCTCGGGGTCTTCGGCCGGCGCGACCGATTCGATCCGGTGGCTGACGCGTTCGACGAGCTCGATGCCGGGGGGCGCGTCCGAAGAGAGGATCGACCGCTCGCCCGATCGCACGACCAGGACGCGCGGGAGCATCAGTCCCCGGTGGCGGCGATCAGGCCGGCGGCGCCTCGGGACAGGAGCTCCTCCGCGAGGGCGCGGCCGATGCCCTCGGCTTCCGCGCTCGGCCCGGTCTTCTCGGCGCGCAGCACGCGGGCTCCGTCAGGCGAGAAGACGGCCCCGCGCATCGAGAGCGACTCGCCCACCTGGCGCGCGAGGCCCGCCACGGGAGCCCGGCACCCGGCTTCGAGCTTCCAGAGGAACCTCCGCTCGGCGAGCACGGCCCCGTGCGACGGCGGATGGTCGAGCCGCCGCACGGCGGCGAGCGTTGCGGCGTCGTCCCGGCGCGTCACGATCGCCAGGGCCCCCTGCCCGACGGCGGGAAGGAGCACGCGTTCGTCGAAGACCTCGACGATCTCGTCGAGCCGGCCGAGCCGCGCCAGTCCCGCGCGCGCGAGGACGATCGCGTCGAAACGCCCCTCGCGCAGGCGCCGGATCCGGGTGTCCACGTTGCCGCGCGCCTCGAGCACGACGAGATCCGGGCGCGCCACGAGGACCTGGGCCCGCCGGCGAGGACTCGAGGTCCCCACGCGCGCGCCCCGGGGCAGCTCGGCGAACGAGCGGCGCGGGTGCGTGATCAGGACGTCGCGCGGGTCCTCCCTCTCGGGGACCGCCGCGAGGACGAGACCCGCCGGCAGCTCCGAGGGGACGTCCTTCAGGCTGTGCACCGCGAAGTCCACGCGCCCGGCGAGCAGGGCCTCGTCGAGCTCCTTGGTGAAGTCGCCCTTCCAGCCGATCGGCGACCCGTCGGCGGAAAGGCGGTCCCCCGTGGTCCGGACCGTGACGAACTCGACAGCCTCCTCGCCGCCGAGCGCGGTCTGGACGAGGGTCGCCTGCGCCACGGAGAGGGCGCTTCCCCGGGCGCCGAGCCGCAGTCTCATCGGTCGAGGTCGAAGAGGTGGCGCACGGCTTCGACGCGGTCGAGCTTGCGCGACGTGTCGGTTTCGGACTTGAGCCGGCGGAGGGGCTCGTGGAGCAGTTTGTTCGCGATGGCGTCCGCGAAGGCCCGGTACTTCTCGCGATCCTCGGCCGGCAGCCGCGCGAGCTCCGCGTCGCGCAGCGCGGCCAGCCGGGCCTGGAGATCGTTCAACGTGGGGACGACGGCGAGGTTGCCGAACCACGCCAGGAACTTCGCCAGGTCCTCCTCGAGGAGCGCCTCCGCCCGGGGCACTTCGCGGCCCCGTCGGCGCCGGTTCTCTTCCGCGACCTCGCGCAGGTCGTCGAGGCCGTACGCGTACACGTTGTACAGCTCCCCCACGCCCGCCTCGAAGTCGCGGGGCATCGCGAGGTCCAGGAAGAACATCGGGCGCCCGCGCCGCTCCTTCATGGCTTCCTCGACCTGGGCCCGCCGGACGACCGGCTCGGGGCTCGCGGTGGTCCCGACCACGACGTCGGCCTCCGGCAGCGCGCTCGGCAGGGATTCCCAGGCAACGGCCCGGCCCTGGATCTTCTTCGCGAGCTCCTCGGCGCGCTCCGGGCTGCGGTTGGCCACGCGCACGTCGCGCACGCCGGCGTCGACCGCCTGCTGCGCGAAGAGCGTCCCCGTCTCGCCCGCCCCGAGGACGAGGAGCGTGCGCTCGGCCATTGCGCCGAAGACCTTCGTCGCCAGCTCGAATCCGATGGCCGGGACCGAAAGGGGGTGGCGCGCGATCTCCGTCTCCGTGCGGACGCGCTTGCCCGCCGACACCGCCGTCTCGAACATCCGGTGGAGGACCGAGCGGGTGGCTCCCGCCTCCCGGGCGAGCCGGAGCGCGGTACGGACCTGCCCCAGGACTTCGCTCTCCCCGAGGGCCAGGGAGTCGAGCCCCGCCGCGACCCGGAACAGGTGGCGCGCGGCCTCGGCCCCCTCGCGGTAGAAGCTCCCGGCCGTGGCCTCGCTCACGTCGAGGCCCCTCCACTCCGAGATCAGGCGGGTCAGGTGCTCGCTGGTGGTCCCCGCGCCGTTGGAGACGCCGTAGATCTCGCTCCGGTTGCACGTCGCGACGATCACGCCCTCGGTGACGAGGCCCTCGCCGCGGATCCGGTCGAGGGCCTCGCGGACCTCGTCGGCCGAAAACGCCACGCGCTCCCGGACCGACAGCGCCGCCGTCCGGAAGTTCCAGCCGAGGAGGACGAGCCTCGCTTCGCTCGCCGCTGTCATCGGAAGTGGTGCGACGGGCTGAGGTACATGTTGACGACCGTGTACGAGAACATCACGACGCCGAAGCCGAGGATCGACAGGAACGCGACGCGCGGCCCCTCCCATCCTCTCCGCTCCATCCAGAGCAGCAGGCCGTACACGGCCACCGTGATCAGCGCGAAGGTGATCTTCGGGTCGGCGAGGCTCGACCAGAACATCTGCGCGCGGATGAGCCCGATCGTCAGCGAGGCGGTCAGGGAGACCAGGCCGATCGAGACGCTCGTCCGGTTCATCCGGCTGATCACCTCGAGGGCGGGCAGGCGCGCGAAGAGGATGCCCGTCTGGCGGCGCCGCAGCTGGCGGTTCTGGATCAGGTACAGCAGGGACAGGACGAAGGAAAACGTGAACGCCGCGTAGGCGAGGATCGCCAGGGTCACGTGGAGGGCGAAGAGCGGCCCGTGCGTGCCCTCGGCCGGGAGCGCCCGGGAGTCCGGCAGAAGCAGGGCCACCACCGTCGTGACGACGACGAACGGGATCAGGAAGGGCCCGATCGCCCGCTCCCGGTGCCGGAGCAGGAGCACGAGAAACGCGATCCCCAGCATCCAGCCGAAGAGGGAAACCGACCCCCCCAGGGTGCGGTACGGAACCGACCCGAGCGCCCGGGCCCGCAGGAGCAGGTCCCGGAACTGGAACGCCAGCCCCGCCCCGACGAGGGCGGGCGTGAGCCAGGACAGGCGCTCGCGCGGCGCCACGAGCGCCAGAATCGCGGCGGCCTCCGCGAGCACGTAGCACGCGACCGCCAGCCATCCAAGGAGATGGGAAGCCATGAGCGGAGCTGATTTTAGCAGGAGGCGCCGCCTGCATTACGATAGCGGTGATGAACGATTTCGAGCGCACCCGACAGAGCTTCCCGCTCGGCACCGGCGGCACCGGTAACCTGTACTCGCTTCCCGCCCTCGAGTCGCTGGGGCTGGGAGGCATCCGCCGCCTTCCCGTGTCGCTGCGCGTGGTCCTGGAGTCCCTGCTGCGCAACTGCGACGGCCGCCGCGTGAAAGAGGACGACGTCCGGGCGCTCGCCTCCTGGAAGCCCCGGGCCGAGCGCACCGCCGAAGTGCCGTTCGTGGTCGCGCGGATCGTCCTGCAGGACTTCACGGGGGTGCCGCTCCTCGTGGATCTCGCGGCCATGCGCTCCGCCGTCGCCGCCCTCGGAAAGGACCCGAAGGTCATCGAGCCCCTCGTGCCCGTCGCCCTCGTCGTCGACCATTCGGTCCAGGTGGACGAGTGGTCCACGCCCGACGCTCTCGGCGAGAACATGCGGATCGAGTTCCGGCGCAACCGCGCCCGGTACGAGTTCCTCAAGTGGGGCATGCAGGCGTTCCGGGGCTTCGAGGTCGTCCCGCCGGGTATCGGCATCGTCCACCAGGTCAACCTCGAGTACCTGGCCTGTGGCGTGCTCGAGAAGGACGGCGTCCACTACCCCGACTCGCTCGTCGGCACCGACTCGCACACGACGATGATCAACGGCCTCGGCATCGTCGGCTGGGGCGTCGGGGGCATCGAGGCGGAGGCGGGGATGCTCGGCCAGCCCGTCTATTTCCTCACGCCCGACGTCGTCGGCGTGCACCTGACCGGAAAGCTCGCCGAAGGCGTGACCGCGACGGACCTCGTCCTCGTCGTGACGGAAATGCTGCGCCGGGCCAAGGTCGTCGGCAAGTTCGTCGAGTTCTTCGGCGAAGGCGCCGCGTCCCTCCCGGTCACCGACCGCGCGACCGTGGCCAACATGGCCCCCGAGTACGGGGCGACGATGGGCTTCTTCCCGGTGGACGAGGAGTCCTGCCGGTATCTGCTCGCGACCGGCCGGACCCGCGAGCACGTCGACACGTTCCGCAACTACTACACCGCGCAGGGGCTCTTCGGCGTCCCGCGCAAGGGAGACTGCGACTACACGGAAACGCTGGAGCTCGACCTGGCCAGCGTGCGGCCGAGCGTCTCGGGGCCCCGCCGCCCCCAGGACCGGATTCCCCTGCCGGAGCTCAAGTCCCGCTTCCGCGAGCTCCTCACCCGGCCGGTCTCCGACAGCGGCTACGGAAAGGACGAGGCGTCGCTGTCGCGGCGTTTCCCGGCGGTCCTGGGGCGCCCGATCCCGGGGGGCGGGAGCCAGACGCCGGTCAGCGTGACGGCGTCGCGCGCGCAGAACACGAGTGCGTGGACCGAGGGCGAGATGGCCAACAACCATCCCACGCCGGACCGGGTCGTGCCCGCCGAGGCGTCGTCCACGCGCGTGGACGTCGGCCACGGCGACGTGCTGATCGCCGCGATCACCTCCTGCACGAACACCTCGAACCCGAGCGTCATGCTCGCGGCCGGCCTCGTGGCCAGGAAGGCCGTCGAGCGCGGCCTCTCCGTCTCGCCGCGGGTCAAGGCCTCGCTCGCCCCCGGATCGCGGGTCGTGACCGAGTACCTGGCGAAGACCGGCCTCCAGCCCTACCTCGACCGGCTCGGCTTTCACGTCGTCGGCTACGGCTGCACGACGTGCATCGGAAACTCGGGCCCGCTCGACTCCGGCATCGAGCAGGCCGTGACCCAGAACGACCTCATCACGGCCTCCGTGCTCTCCGGGAACCGCAACTTCGAGGCGCGGATCCACCAGAACATCAAGGCCAACTTCCTCATGAGCCCCCCGCTCGTCGTCGCGTTCGCCCTCGCCGGCCGGGCGGACATCGACCTGACCTCGGAGCCGCTCGGAGCCGGCCGCGACGGCAAGCCGGTCTTCCTGCGCGACGTCTGGCCGACCACCGCCGAGGTCCAGCAAGCCCTGCTCGCCTCGGTGGACGCCGCGACCTTCCGGCGCCTCTACGCGGACCTCGCGGCCGCCAACCCGCTCTGGATGGAGATCCCGGCGGCCTCGGGCACCGTCTACGCATGGGACGCCGCGTCCACGTACATCCAGCAGCCCCCGTTCTTCGAGGGCTTCTCGAGCCAGCCCGCGCCCCTGACGGACATCCGCGGCGCGCGCGCCCTGGCGATCTTCGGCGACTCGGTGACGACGGACCACATCAGTCCCGCGGGCGCGATCAAGGCCAGCTCCCCGGCCGGCGCCTACCTGCAGTCGCTCCACGTCGCCCCGGCCGACTTCAACAGCTACGGGTCGCGCCGCGGCAACGACCGCGTCATGACGCGGGGCACGTTCGCCAACGTCCGCATCAAGAACCTCATGGTCCCCGGAGTCGAGGGAGGCGTGACGCGCCACCAGCCCGACGGCGCGCAGATGCCGATCTACGACGCGGCCGTCCGCTACCAGGCCGAGGGCGTTCCCCTCATGATCTTCGCCGGCCAGGAGTACGGGACCGGCAGCTCGCGCGACTGGGCGGCCAAGGGGACGCGCCTGCTCGGCGTGCGCGCGGTCGTGGCCCAGAGCTACGAGCGCATCCACCGCTCGAACCTCGTCGGGATGGGCGTGCTCCCCCTCCAGTTCCCGGACGGCATGAACGCGGCCTCGCTCGGCCTCGACGGCACCGAGACCTTCGAGCTCGAGGGCCTGACGCGGGGGCTCGCGCCGCGGCAGGAGACCTCCCTCGCGGTCCGCCGCGCCGACGGCTCCGTGACCCGCGTCGGGCTGCGCGTGCGCATCGACACGCCGATCGAGACCGACTACTACCGGCACGGCGGAATCCTTCCGTACGTCCTCCGGCAGCTGCTCGCATGACCGGCGCCGCCGCCCCCTCCGCCGAACGGTTCCTCGCCGCCTGCGCGGGACGCCCCGTGGACCGGCCTCCCGTCTGGATGATGCGCCAGGCGGGCCGCTACCTTCCCGAGTACCGCGCGGTGCGGGAGAAGGTGTCTTTCCTCGAGCTCTGCCACTCCGTCGAGCTCTCGGCCGAGGTGTCGCTCCAGCCGTTCCGCCGCTTCTCCCCCGACGGCGTGATCTTCTTTTCGGACATCCTGGTGCCCGTCGAGGCGATGGGCGCCCGCGTCGAGTTCGGCGACGGCGGGCCCCACCTGCCCGAGCCGGTCCGCTCGGCCTCCGACGTCGCCCGGCTCTCCCGCTTCGACCCGTCGAGCAAGATCGCCTTCACGGGCGAGATTCTCGGCCGCCTCGCGCGCGAGGTCGGCGGCCGCGCCGCGGTCCTCGGATTCTGCGGGGCGCCCTGGACGCTGGCGTCCTACCTCGTCGAGGGCGGCGGCTCCCGCAGCTTCTCCGTGATCAAGGAGATGACGGCCCGCGACCCGGAGACCCTGCGGCGCCTGCTCGACCTGCTGGCCGACGTCGCCGCCGACGTCCTCTCCTTCCAGATCGCCTCGGGAGCCCGCGCCGTGCAGCTGTTCGACACCTGGGCGGGCGAACTGTCGGCCCGCGACTACCGGGAGTGGGCTCTTCCCGCGGCCGCGCGGGCGATCGCGGGAATCCGCCGCCAGGATGCGCCGGTGATCCTGTACGTCAACGGCTCCGCTCACCTGCTGGAGGCGATGGCGTCGTCCGGGGCGGACGTGCTGTCGGCCGACTGGCGCCTTCCGCTCGCGGAGGTCCGCCGCCGTCTTCCCGGCGTGGCGCTCCAGGGCAACCTCGACCCCGCGGTCCTCGGCGGAACCCCGGACGACGTGCGCCGGCGGACCCGCGCGATGATCGCCGAAACCGGGGGGCAGGCCCACGTGGCCAACCTCGGCCACGGGATCCTCCCGAGCGCGCGGATCGAGTGCGTCGAAGCCTTTTTCGAGGCGGCCCGCGTGCCCCTCGTCTCGAAACCGAGCGCGAGCGAGGCGCTCGTCCAGTGAGACCGGCCGACGTCTCGATCGAGCTCCTGCGCCGTTACAACGTGCAGGGCCCCCGGTACACGTCGTACCCGACGGCTCCCGTCTGGAAGGAAAACTACGGCGCGGCCGACTACGAGACCATCCTGGCCGAAACCGCGGCCGCGCCGGCGCCGTCGCCCCTTTCCCTGTACTTCCACCTGCCTTTCTGCGAGCGGCTCTGCTACTTCTGCGGCTGCACGGTCGTCATCACCGGCAGCAAGCACGGCCTCGAGCACCCGTACTTCGACATCCTCGCCCGGGAAATCGACTGGGTCGCCGACCGCGCGGGCGCCGGCGCCGGGCGGCCGACCGTCCAGCTCCACTGGGGCGGCGGAACGCCGACCTACTTCCCGCCGGAGCTGCTCGAGAAGCTCGGCCGCAGGATCCTCGACCGGTTCCCCCTGGCGCCCGACGCGGAGCTCGGCGTGGAAGTCGATCCGCGAGTCACCACGCGCCAGCACCTCGAGGTCCTCGCGCGCCTCGGCTTCAACCGCCTGAGCATGGGCGTCCAGGACTTCGACCCGACCGTTCAGAAGGCCATCAATCGGATCCAGCCCTATGCCGCGACGCGAAAGCTCGTCGAGGAGGCCCGCGCGCTCGGCTTTCCGAGCGTGAACATGGACCTGATCTTCGGCCTCCCCTACCAGACGCCGGAGAGCTTTTCGGCCACGATCGACCGCGTCCTCGAGATCGCGCCGGACCGGCTGGCCGTCTACTCGTACGCCAACGTCCCCTGGATGAAGAGACACCAGAACGTGCTGCTGCCCCACCTCCCCGACGAGGCCACGAAGTTCGGCATCTTCCGGACCGCCCTCGAGCGGTTCTCCGACGCGGGGTTCGAGTACATCGGGATGGACCACTTCGCCCGCCCGGACGACGAGCTCGCGCGGGCCCGGCGCGACCGAACGCTCCACCGCAACTTCCAGGGCTACACGACCAAGGCGGGCACCGACCTCATCGGCTTCGGGATGAGCGCGATCGGCTCCGTGGGCCCCCACTACGTCCAGAACCGCCGCGAGCTGGCCGCCTACACGGAGTCCGTGGCCGGCACGGGCGCCGCCACGTTCCGGGGAGCCCGCCTCTCGGCCGACGACGAGCTGCGCCGCACCGTCATCGGGAACCTGCTCTGCCACGGCGTCGTGATCAAGCGCGAGATCGAGGAGCGCTTCGGCATCGCGTTCGACGAAACGTTCGCCCGGGCCCTGCGGGACCTCGAGCCCTGCGCCGCCGACGGCCTGGTCGAGCTCTCGCCGCAGGAGGTCCGGGCCACGGCCCTCGGGCGCGTCTTCCTGCGCAACCTCGCGATGCCCTTCGACGCCTACCTGGAGTCGAGCCCGGACAAGCCCGTCTTTTCCAGGACCCTGTGACCCGCCGCGCCGTCCTGTTCCTCCAGCTCGGCGGGCCCGAGACGCTCGACGACGTTCCCGGGTTCCTGTACCGGCTCTTCTCGGACCCGGACGTCATCCGCGTGCGGCCCGCTCTCCTGCGCAAGGCGATCGCGGCCTCCATCGCGCTCGGGCGCAAGAAGGCGTCCCGCGCGCTCTACGCGTCGATCGGAGGCGGGTCTCCGATCCGGCGTCTCACGGAAGAACAGGCCTCCGGCACCGAGCAGCTGCTGAGGGCCGACGGGCGCGACACCGTGGTGCGCGCCGCGATGACCTGCTCGGCCCCCCTCGTCGAAGACGTGGTCCGCGACCTCGCGGCCTCCGGCGTCGATCGCTTTCTCGCGCTCCCCCTCTACCCGCAGTACTCGCTGACGACGACCAAGGGCGCCCTCGAGCGCAGCCGGGCGGCCGTCGAGCGGTTCGCGCCGGGCGCGCGCCTGCGGGAGCTCGGATCGTTTCCGACGCACCCGCTCTTCGTCGAGGCCCACGCCGAGGGCATCCGCGAACAGCTCGCCCGGTTTCCGGACCCCCGCCCGGAAGCCGTCCAGCTCGTCTTCTCGGCGCACTCGATCCCGAAGAAGCTGGTCACGAAGGAAGGCGACCCGTACGCCTCGGAAGTCGAGGCCAGCATGCGCGCGATCCTCGGGCGGCTCGACTGGAAGGGGCCCGTCACCCTCGCCTACCAGTCCAAGCTCGGCCCCGTGGAATGGCTGGGTCCGCCAACCTCGGAGGTCCTGGCGGAGCTCGGCCGGCGGCGACAGCGCCAGGTCCTCGTCGTGCCGATCGCGTTCGTGACCGACCACGTCGAGACGCTCCAGGAGATCGACCAGCTCTTCGCCGGCCAGGCCCGCGAGGCGGGCATCGAGCATTTCCGGAGGACGCCGGGGCTCAACGACCGGCCCGTCTTTCTCCGCGCCCTCGCCGACCTGGTCCGATCCTCCCAGGAGTTCTGGAAGGAATGAGCCCGCGCACCATCGTCGTCGGAGGCGGACTCTCGGGGCTCTCCGCCGCGTGGGCCCTCGCCGGGCCGGGAAGAGACGCGCTCGTCCTCGAAGCGGCCCCGAGGGCGGGCGGAGCCGTGCGCACGCAGAGGCGCGACGGGTTCCTGCTCGAAACCGGACCGAACACCGTCCGTCCCGCGGCCGAGCTCTGGCGCCTGATCGAAGAGCTCGGGCTCGCGGGCGACGTCCTGCTCTCGGACCCGCGCGCGCCGCGCTACGTGGACTTCGGCGGCGTGCTCCACCCCCTCCCGATGTCGCCGGGCGGCCTCGTGTCCTCCCGGCTCCTGACGGCCGGCGGAAAGCTCAGCCTCCTCGCCGAGCCGTTCCGGCGTCCGGCGCCGCGGGCGGACGAGAGCGTCCACGACTTCGTCGCCCGCCGCCTGGGCCCCGAGGCGGCGGACCGCCTCGTGGAGCCCTTTGTCGCGGGCATCTTCGCGGGCAGCTCCGCGCGCCTGTCGGCCGCGGCGGCCTTTCCTTCGCTCGTGCGCTGGGAGCGCGAGCACGGCAGCATCGTCCGCGGGGCGATCGCCGGGCGCCGGTCGAAGCCGAAGGGCCCGGCGCTCCCGCGGGGCCTCCTCTCCTTCCGCGAGGGGCTCGAGACCCTCCCCCGGACCCTGGCGATGCGCCTCGGGGACGCGTTCCGGCCCGACGCGGCCGTTCCCTCGATCGAGCCTCGCGCCGGAGGTGGATGGACGGTCCATGCCTCCACCGGCCCGCTCGAAGCCGACCGGGTCATCCTCGCGACGCCCGCCCATCGCGCGGCCGCCGTCGTCGAGGGCTTCGCCCCGGAGGCGGCCCGCGCCCTCGCCGCGATCCCGCATCCCCCTCTGGCGATCCTGCACCTCTCGTGGCCCGAATCGGCCCTGGCCAGGCCGCTGGTCGGCTTCGGCCACCTCGTGTGTCCCGACCCCGCGCGCCGCATCCTCGGCGCGGTCTGGAGCTCGAGCCTCTTCGCCGGCCGCGCTCCCGCCGGCCGCGTCCTTCTCACGGTCTTCATGGGCGGCACGCGGGATCCGGAGGCGCCGTCCCTCGCCGACGCGGAGCTCGTCGGGCTTGCGGCGCGGGATCTCGAAGCCGAAGGGCTCGTTCGCGGGTCGCCGGACCTGGTGCTCCTGACGCGATGGGAGCGCGCGATCCCGCAGTACGAGCGCGGGCACGACGAACGGATCGCCGCCCTCGCGGCCGCGGAAGCCCGTTGGCCGGGCTTGCGTTTTCTCGGCAACTACCGCGGCGGCATCTCGGTCGCCGACGTCGTCCGGACGGGCCTCGAGGCCGGATCCGCCTCAGTCGCCTGAGGTCGCCGGCTCACGCAAGAGCTTTTCTTCCTCGGGCGAAAGGGCCGGCAGGCGGCGCAGGAACGCCACGATCTTCCAGATCTCCTCGTCCTTGTGGGTCGGTCCGAACGCCGGCATCCCGGTCATCCGGATTCCGTTCTGCACCAGCCAGAAGAGCTCTCCGTCGGTGCGTTTCTGGACGCGCCCAAGCGTCAGGTCCGGCGCCGGAGGATTGAGGCCCTCGCCCGCCTCGGAGGCGTCGACGCCCGGGCCCCCGTGGCAGCTCACGCACATTCGCCGGTAGTGCTCGAGGCCTGCCCGCAGGACCTCCGCGTCCGGCGTGAGCGGGTTCGGGGCCTTCGGAGCTCGCCGCGCGACCGCCCGGTCCAGCGCAAAGCGCGCGACGCGGGTCTCCAGGGCCCCGGGCGGCACGCTCGCCGCCGGGTCCAGGAGGCCGCTCGAGACCACGGCGGCGGCGGCCAGGCCGAGGCATCCGACTCCGACGATCATCCCGGACAGGAATTTCATCGCCCCCTCCGATCCGGACTGCGATCCTACGACACGCACTCCCGCCCCTCCGCTCGCCTTCATGCGATGTTAGGCTTCGGCCGATGGCGGCAGCACGGGACCGTTACCTCGTGGCGATCGACTTCTCCCCGGCCTCGAAGCGGGCGCTCCGCGCCGCCCGGGATCTGGCCCGCAAGACCGGCGCCGCCCTGACCCTCGCCCACGCCCGGCCGGCCTCGGACGTGCGCGCGGCCGTCGCCGAAGAGCGCGGGGACCTGCTGCGCAAGCCCCCCGGAAACCTGCGCGCGCGCGTGGCCGAGCACTACGACCGCCGCCTCGGCGCCCTCGCCGCCGCCGGCGAGCGGACGCTCGTGCTCTCGGGGGTCCCCGAGCTCGCGTTGTGCCGGGAGGCCGCGCGCGGCTACGAGCTCGTCGTCCTGGGCAATCGCGGCCGCGGGGCGGTGTCGTCGCTCTTCCTGGGCAGCACCGCCCAGCGGGTCCTGGCGCGCTCCCCGATCCCCGTGATGGTGGTCCCGACCCGGCGGCCGCGCTGACCCCTCCCCTCAGAGCAGGGGCGCGAGCCTCCGGGCCGCCGCGTCCCCGAGTCGGTGAAGGATCGCCCTCGAGGCCCACGACGCCGCCTCGATCTCGACGGAGCGGGTCAGGTCCTCCTCGAACTGCGCTTCCATGCGGGCGCCGACGGCGGAGTCCAGGATCGCGAAGTTGCACTCCGCGTTCCGCTCGAACGAGCGGAAGTCGAGGTTGCTCGAGCCCACGACGGCGATCTTGCCGTCCGCGACGAGGGTCTTGGCGTGCAGGATGGCCGGCTGGTATTCGAAGATGCGAACGCCGCAGGAGAGCAGCGCCGAGAAGAACCCGTGCCCGGCGTGACGCACGAGCCGCACGTCGGTCTTCCCGGGAAGGAGCAGCCGGACGTCCAGCCCGCGACGCGCCGCGGCGCGCAGGATCGGGACGACCCTCCGGCGGGGAGCGAAGTACGCGGTCGTGACCCACACCCGTCGCCTCGCCGCCCCGATGATCGCGGCCAGGGCGGAGGCCACTTCCCGGGCGCCCCGCCCGGGCCGGGAATCGAGGACCATCACGCGTGCGCCGTCCGCGGAGGGAACGTCGAGGGGCGCGATCGAGAGAGGCGAACCGCCCGCCTGGTGCCACCCCTCGCGAAAGACCGCCACCATCTCCCCCGCCGCCGCGCCTTCCACGCGCGCGTGGGTGTCCCGGAAGACGCGGTCCACGGGGAGCAGCGAGGACCCGTACTCGTCGCCGATGTTCATGCCGCCGGTGTACGCGATCCTGCGGTCCACGACGACGATCTTCCGGTGGTCCCGAAAGGGAAGCATCCGAACGGGCACGCCCAGGGGATGGAAGAGCCGCGCCTCGATTCCCCCGCGCGCGAATTCCCGCCAGAAGTCCGTGCGAGTGCCGAACGATCCCAGGGCGTCGGCGAGGACGCGCACCCGCACGCCGCGGGAGGCTGCCGCCACGAGAGCCTCCTGCACCCTCCGCCCGGTCCCGTCGTCCCGCAGGATGTAGGACTCGAGCAGGATCTCTTCCCGGGCGCCGTCGATCGCCTCGAGCATCGAGGCAAAGGCGGCGTCGCCGCGAAAGAACAGCTCCACGTGATTTCCGCGATGAAACGAGCTGTCGTCGATCCGCGACAGGAGGGTCTCGAAGCCCGGGTCGTCGAGCCCGCCGGGCAGGGCCGCGGAGAGCCGGCCGACGCTGTCCGGCTGGAGCTCCCGCGGCAGGCGCCGGCCCGCTCGCGGGCCCAGCCTCGGGATCCAGCGCCGCGCCCTTCCCGTCCCGGCCATGCGGCGGCTACCCGAGCTCCCGTGTCAGGCGTGATCGGGAGCGATGTGGCAGACGGTCTCGTCGCCCTGCTCGATCTGGATCGTGGCGTGATCCACGCCTCCCTCGTCGCGGAGCACGCGCTGCACCCCCGAGAGCACCTCGCTCCGAGCGCTGCGCGGGGCGGCCCGGATGTGCACGCTCGCCGAATGGAGGCCCGAGGTCAGGGTCCAGAAGTGCACGTCGTGGATGGCCTCGACGCCCGGAACCCCGAGGATCGCGGCGCGCACGGCCGGGATGTCGATGTCGGCCGGAGCTCCTTCGAGCAGGATGTGCGCCGCCTCCCGCAGGAGCCCGAACCCGCGCGGCAGGATGACGACCGCGATCGCCGCCGACAGCAGGGAGTCCAGGCCGTACCAGCCCGTCTTCGCCATGACCGCGGCCGCCACGATGACCGCCAGCGAGGCCATGGCGTCCGTGAGGACCTCGAGATAGGCCGCTCGGATCCCGAGGCTTCCCCTCCGCCCCTCGTGGAGCAGCCGCGCCGCCGCGACGTTGGCGACGAGGCCGCCCGCCGCAACGCCCAGCATCAGCTCCGTGTGGATCGGCCCGGGCGAACGGAACCGCTGCCAGGACTCCCAGAGGATCCCGAGCGACGCCACGACCAGGACCTGGGCGTTGACGAACGCCGCGAGGACCTCCGCCCGCGCGAATCCGAAGGTGTGCCGGCCGGTGGGAGGGCGGTCGCCGAGCGCGAGGCCCGCCCACGCGAGCGTCAGGGCGGCGACGTCGGCGAACATGTGCGCCGCGTCGGCGAGGAGCGCGAGGCTGTGGGAGACGAGGCCCCCGGCGAGCTCGAGGGCGAGGACGCCGACGGTCAGAAGCAGCGCGGCCCTCAGGCGCCCCTTGTTGGACGCCCGCTCCGCGGCGTGGACGCCGGTCGCCGTCACGCCCCGCCGAGACGCTCGACTTCGACGCGCGCGTCGTTGAAACAGGCGCCGCCGGCGAGGTCCGTGAGTGTGTCCGGCGAGAGGGCGTTGGACGTCGTCCCGCTCTCGGTGTTGTGGCTCCAGAGCCCCTTGGGAAGGAACGCGACCCCGGGCCGCAGGGCCGGATCGATGCGGGCCCCGCAGACGACCGCGCCGCGCTCGTTGAAGACCCGAACACGGTCGCCGTCCCGAAGGCCCCGGGCGCGCGCGTCGTCCGGGTGGAGACCGACCGGCACCGCGGCGCGGTGAAGCTCGCCGAGGGTCGAGCTGATGGTCCGGTCCGTCGCCGGGGAGATCAGCGCCAGCGGAAAACGCGCTCCGCCCGGATCGGGCTCGTAGTGGTACAGGCCGCCGGGCGCCTCGCGATCGAGGGCCTCGGGGACCAGGTGCACCTTCCCGTCGGGGGTGCGCGGAAAGAGGTCCACGAACTGCACGGGCGAGGCGCCCGCCTCGAGGTAGGCGATCCCGTCGCGCTCGAGGGCGGCCGCGAGGGCCTCCCCGCGCGGGGTGGATGCGAGCAGGGCCGCCGCCAGCTCCCCGGCGGACTCCGGGTCGCCCGGCCGAGCGACGCCCGTCCGCCGGCACAGCTCCGCGAAGACCTCGTGGTTCGGCCGCGCCTCGCCGGCCGGCGCCACGACGGCGTCCGCCTTCTGGAGGACGAAGGCGCCGTATCCGCGCGAAAGCTCCGTGCGCTCGAGGAAGGTGGCCGCCGGAAGGACGACGTCGGCGTACCGCGCGGTGTCCGTCAGGATCGGGTCGAACACGACGGTGAAGAGGTCCTCGCGCTCGAGGCCCTTCCGGACACGTTCCTGCTCGGGCAGCGTCATCAGCGGGTTCGCGTTGTAGACGAAGAGGAGGTCGATCGAGCCCGCGCCCTTTTCGGCCAGCGCGGCGCCCAGCCGGTTCATGTTGATCTCGCGCGTCGCGGGCTCCGGCTCCGCCGCACCCGCCATGCCGTCGATCTCCTTCCACGCACCCGAATTCGAGAGCGTGTAGCCCCCTCCGCGGACGCCGAACTTGCCCGCCACCGCCGGCAACGCGAGGATGGCCGCGATCGCCGAGCCGCCGTTGCGGTTGCGCTCGGGTCCCCAGCCGCAGCGCAGCGCGGCGGGGCTCGACTCGGCGTAGAGACGGGCCAGGGCCTCGATGTCGCCGGCCGGAACACCGGACTCGGCGGCCGCGCGCGCGGGCGTCCACGGAGCGGCCCGGCGCTCGAGCTCCCCGGCCCCCGCCGCGTGGCGGGCGAGGAAGTCCCGGTCGGCCTTGCCCTCGGCGAAAAGCCACCGGATCACGGCGAGCGCGATCGGCAGGTCGGTGCCGGGCTTCGGGGCCAGGTGGAGGTCGGCCGCCTCTGCCATCCGGGTGCGCCGGGGATCCACGACGACCAGGCGCGCGCCCTTCTTCTGCGCCTCCTGGATGTACGGGACGAGGTGGATCCCCGAGACCGACGGGTTCATGCCCCACACGACCACGAGCCGGGAGTGGGCGTAATCCTGGTACGCGACGCCTCCCATCTTTCCGTAGAGCCCCATCGCGGCCCGCCCCGACGGGGCGGCGCACACGGTGCGCAGCAGCCGCGATGCGCCCAGCCGGTAGAACAGCCGCGCGTCCGTGGTGTCCTGCGAGAGGTAGCCGTTCGACCCGCCGTACGACAGGGGCAGGATGCCCTCGCCGCCCCGGCCCTCGCGAACCGCGGCCATCTTCGCGGCGACCAGTTCGAGCGCTTCGTCCCAGGAGGCGCGGCGAAACGTTCCCTCGCCCTTCCGCCCCGTGCGGATGCCGGGATGGAGAAGGCGGGATTCCCCGTACATGTGCTCGGGAAACCGGCGGACCTTGGCGCAGATGTATCCCCGCGTCACGGGGTTGCGGTCGGAGCCTCCGACCGTCACGACCCGGCCGGCGGCGACGGTGACGTCGAGGCTGCAGGCGTCCGGGCAGTCGAGCGGACAGGCGCTCTCGACGTGGCGGGGAACCTCCGGCGCCGCGCCGCTCAGGAGCCGCTCCCGACGATCCGGTCCACCGTGTCCACCGCGATCGGATGGTACCAAAGCTCAGTTCACCGAATTGCTGGGGTTTTTGGGGGCCTTTTCTGCGGCAGCGCCCCCACTTTCTGCGAACTTCGCCTCGAGGTACTGATCGCGCTTCCTCACGCTCGCCCCGTGGCGCTTGGCGGTCTTCTTCCGATACCGCCGCAGCATGGACGCCGTCTTGTGGCCGGAGAAGTCCATCGCTTCCGCGTCCGAAAGGCCCGCGTCGAGCATCGCCCCGACGGCCGAGGCCTTCAGGTCGTACAGGATGAAGCCGCCGGTGTCCCGACCGACCGGCAGGCCGCACGCCTTCAGCGCGTTGTAAAACGACACCTCGCGCACCTTGCGCTCGTCCAGAGGCTCCCCGGCCTGGTGGAAGATCAGCGGGCAGTCTTCGCGGCGCGCCGCCAGCCGCCGCGCGATCACCCTGCGCAGGCTGCCCTCGATCGAGAACTCGCGCGCATTGCCGCCCTTCTCGCTCGGCACCTTCAGGATCCAAGCCTTCTCGTCGAACCAGTCCCAGCGCAGCGCCCGAATTCCCTTCGGCCGCATCGCCGTCAAGAAGATGAACTCGCAGAAGTCGCGGACATCCGCCGGCTCTACGTGCTCGAGCACCTCACGAATCCGATCCAGCGGGATCTCCTTGTCCCGGACGTTGTCCACGACCGGCTTCTCGATGTACGGCAGGCGCGCGAGCATCTCCGTCTTCACGGCGTACCGGAACGCGGTCTCCAGGACCTCGAGCTCCCGGCGGATCGTCGTCGTCCCGGCCTTGCGGCCAGCCTTCGTTCCTTCGCGGTTCGCCCGCCTCTCCCGGTACTGCCGAACATGGGCCGCGCCGAACTCCAGCGCCCTGACGCCGCCCAAGAGCTTGCGCAGGATCTCCGTCATGTACTCGTAGCCCTTCACGTTGGACAGCCCTTCTTCCCGCGCACGCGCCAGATTCGCGTCGAGCACGTCACCCACCGTCACCCGTTCGCGCCTCGGGGTGACCAGGACCTCCTTACCCTCCTTCGCGTTGTCCCGATTACGCACGAGCCGCTTCAGCTCGCGTTTCGCGTCGTCCAGGCTCGACGTCTTCGCCGAGACCAGGATCTCCTTGCCGCGAGCTCGGTAAGAGACGTAGAGGTTGCCGGAGACCTTCGCTTTCGTCTCCGCATCCACAAAGAAGAAAATCGACCCCTCGCCGCGATCGCCGGACCACTGGACGTCTCGGACTCTCTTCACGCGTGGCCTCCCCTCTGCGCTCTCTTGATCGCCTCGAACACCGCCCCCGCGATCCCGTTGGCCGTCGCGGCCGAGGCCCGCGCCTCGATCAGTTCCTTCTCGAGCTGACGCGCCCGGATCCGTGACTGCGCCGCCTCGTCCCGCAACCGCCTCATCTCGCGCCTCATGACGCCGAGCTGCTCCTGCGGGCCCGGCAGCGGCCGACTCACTTCCCCTGCCCCGGCTTCTTCGGCTGCTTGCCAAGCGTCGCCTCAAGCGCCTCGATCACAACGGTCCGCAGATCCTTGTCCGTGTCGAGCGCCCGCTGTTTGCACTTGCGAAGGAGATCCTTCGGGATCTCGACGTTCAACCTCGCCAGCCCCTCACCGACCATGCGCCCCTCCTTCATTGGGTACGGAAAGGAGGATATACACATTTCCTCACAATTGCAAGCGCCGGCGGCTCCTGTTGTAGGCTCCTCCGACGTGCCGCCTTGGCTCTCGGAGATCCTCGCCTGGCTGAAGGGAAACGCCGCATGGCTCGTCAGCGCATGGGCGGTCTGGATCGCCGTCCGCGGCCGCCAGTTCGACGCCCGCCGCGCCTACTCCGAATTCGTCCTGAAACAGCGCATCGACGCGGCCACCCGGCTCATGCAGGCATCGACCGCCCACTTCGCCAGCCTCGCCAACGTCGCCGACACACAGCACCTGCTCGAGTCCGGGACACTCCCAGACGCCGTGAAGGCGAAACTGCTTCAACAGGTCGAGCAGTCGGTGCCGCGGCTGCAGGAAAGCATGGCCCGGCTCGACGAGGCCAACGCCGGGGCGCTCCCCTTCTTCTCGCGCGACCTCATGACCGCGGCCGGAGAGCTGGCCGGACTCCACTACCGCGCAGTCTCCGGGCCCGGGGGCGGCGTCATCCCGATCCAGACCCGCGAGGTCCAACTCGCCATGACCAAGGTGCTCGACGTAATCCAGGCCGAGCTCGACGTCGCCGGCGTGATCGAGTACCAGCGTCGTCTGTTCAAGCGGCGCTCCCGGTCGTAGAATCGGGCCCAGATGCCGACCGGGCCCGATAACGTCGCCAGGGCGCTCGGCGCCGCCGGCCTCCTGCTCGGAATCGGGAACTTCGCCTGGACCGTCACCAGGACGCGCCGCAAGCTCACCGTCAAGGCCCGTTTCATCGAGATGTCTCCCTCCGATCCCGGCTTCCTCCTCGGCGTCGAGATCACCGCTCGCAACCCGCGGAAGGTCCCGATCGACCTGAAGCGCGTCTGCTTGAACACCTGGAGCAAGCAGGGCGGCCTCCTCGGGTTCACGAGGGCCCTCAGCGCCGTTCAGGGAGCGCTTCACGAGGAGGGCGCCGAACTGCCGCCGCAACTGTTCGACGTTCCGCCAGGCACCACGAAGGTGAAAGCCTACGCCGTTGACTCCCACAACCGCCGTTGGCATGCGGGGAGGATCCGAAATCGTCGAGCGTTCTGGCGTTGGGCTAATGCCGGCTCGAAGGGCAAAGCCAAGAGGGGACCGATCACCCTGAGCGACTGATCTCACCAGGAGCCGTTCCCCGACAACCGATCTCGCCGGATCCTCTCGAGCTCGGCGCGCGAGTACCTGAGCCGGCGCTCACCAGGACGCGAGACGAGCGCCTTCCGATACTCCAGCCGCTGCCTGAACGTGTTGGGCGGCTCCCCGAGCATCGCGGCGGCCTCGGCCAGCCCGAGGACTTCGTCAGCCTTCACGACGGGGCTCGGCGCCACGGGGGCCGCCTCGGCGAGAGTCTCCTCGAGCCCGGCGAGCTCGCGGAGCAGCTGTGCGCGACGACGGTAGACGCCGGCCAGGTCGATCACGCGAGCCCGTCTCCCCCGCCGTTGCGGGTGATCAACCCATCGCCGATGCGCAAGCTCCGAGGGCAGAGTCGCTTACGGAGGCTTTCTGCGGGCCTTTCTGCGAAAGCGCGAGCCCCGGGGCGCCGCGTCTCGTCTGTGGCGCGGGTTTGGATCAGGGGGTCGTGCACGTGGACTCCTCGAACCCATGCGCCAGAGGCCCTCCAGAGTTGGCACGAAATCTCACGCCGCGGGCGGCGCGAATTGGACACTCTCTGCCGCTGAGCCTTCGCTACCGGTTTCCCCGGTTTCCCCGGTTTCCCCGGAAATCGGGGAAGTCGGGGATTCATAACTTCCCCGGTTTCCCCACCGGCTCTATAAGAGCCGGGGGAATCGGGGAAAGAATCGGGGAACCGGAGACCGGGGATCATCGGATGGCTCCGGGGAGGCGGTACTTCCCCTGAGCGAGTCTCTCGATCAATCCGGCGTCGAGTGTGGACTTGATGAGCTCCTCAGCCTGGGAGCGTTCGATGTGGCGCTCGTCCTTCAGCCGGACCGCGATCTCGGCCGTTGTGGCCAATCCGCCGGACCGAGCGGAGATGTCGGCGACGATGGCGACCACGTGCGCCTGGCGGGCGTCAGGGGTCGGTCCGGAGGGCCGGGCGTCTTCGGCGTCCTGGCGGTCGTCTCGGGCGATTGTGCCGGGCTTCAGGTCGATGCGCAGGGCGATCCGGCTGGGCTCAGGGAGCTCGCCGTCGCGGACCCGATCGACGAAGAGGGTCCGGGCGGGTTTGCCCGCCTCGGGGATCTCCAGGCGCATGATGGCGCCGGCGTCGTCGGACTTGGCGCCGCTGCCGCGCATCTTGCCGCGGCCGGTCTGGTCCTTCGCGGTTTTCGTGACGTGGTCACAGAAGGCGAAGACCACGCCGAGGTCCTGTGAGAACTTCCGGAGGGGCTTCGAGAGGCCGTTACGCCACTCGGTCGAGCTGTTCTCCTCGCCGTGGAAGAAGGCCCCGATCGGGTCCAGGACGACGAGCTCGGCCTTGCTCTGGTCGATCATGGCGCGCAGGTTGTCGTCGATCTCGAGCCGGACGTCGCGGCGGTGGAAGAAGATCGGGAGGTCCTTCGGGTCGTGCCCGAGGTTCTGGGCGATCTTCATGATCCAGTCGCGGAAGCGCGTGCGGGATCCCTCGGCCTCGAGGAAGAGCACCGGGACCTTGCGGCCGGGCAG
The DNA here is from genome assembly GCA_041912555.1 of Thermoanaerobaculia bacterium. GTDB lineage: Bacteria > Acidobacteriota > Thermoanaerobaculia > UBA5066 > Gp7-AA6 > DAHUXD01. The sequence continues at coordinate 70,418 of JAYRMU010000034.1, read as the reverse complement.
CTTGAAGCCGAGGAACTCCTGCTCGCCCGCGGCCATCCGGACGACGAGGTTGACGAGCAGGACCGTCTTGCCGACGCCGCCCTCGCCGCCGAGGATGAGGTAGCCGCCGCCGCGAACGAGAAAGGCGTCGCCCCAGAGGGAATCGGCGGCCTCGAAGCGTTCGACGGCGAACTCGGCGAAGGAGAGGACGAGGCGGCCGTCATTCCGCGGCTCCGGTGCGGCATCGGCTTCGGTTCGGATCCCCTCACGTTCGAGCTCCTGCTCGGCGGCCAGGCGGGTCGCTTCCGCCTCCCGGGCGTAGTCCTCGGCGAAGGCGTCTCGGAAGCTCATACGGCCTTCCGGAAGCGGCGGCGCTGGGCCTGGCGGTGGCTCCAGTCGAGGAAGGGGGCCAGGCCGAGGGAGGCGATCGGGGCCGGGTCCTCCGGGTACGTCGTTAGAGCCTCGGCCTCGGCGAGCTCGCCGCGGCGCCGGCCGCGATCGAGGTCCCGGTAGAGCCAGGCCGTCCACGCGGGCGAGAAGCGCGCCTCGGGCTCGAGGTCCTCGGCGGCCTCCGCGGCGATGCGGGCTCGCAGGTGCGAGAAGAGCGGCGGGGTCCACTGCTCCCGCATCCTCGTTGTGATTCGCGAAAGCTCATGCACCTCCCCGGCCTCCGTCACGTCCGCTTCAGCAGAGGTCACAGCACGCTCCGTAGAGTCGCCGCGCCATCCGCTCGACGTCGGTTCTCAGGATCCGCCACCGGAAGCCGTCGCGGCCCTCGCGGGGCTCCCTTTCCGCCGGCAGCGTGCCCGCGGCGATCGCCGCGTAGACGCGTGAAACCGGGACGACGAGCAACCAAGCGGCCGCGGCGGCGCCGACGACGATCCGGCTCGTCCGTGCGAGCCTGGCGTCGGAGACGCGCCGCTTCGTCTCGCTCGGTTTGGGCATCTTGCCTTCGCGCAACGCGCGGCGGATTTCCGCGCGCATCTCGAACTGGCCGAAGGTGTCGGTGCGGAGGTCCCTCATGCGACCCGCCGCGCCACCCGCGCCAGCTCCCCCAACAGGGGGCGCAGCACGCAAGTCGGGCAACTGCAGGGGTGCGGCCGACGCGGGAGTGCTTTGCGATGCGGCAGATGCGGTAGAATGATCATGCTGTTGGTGTTCTCCAGGGGGCCGGTGCCAGCCGGCCCTTTTCGTTTCTCAGCTCACAGAACTCCACCGGAAAAAGTGCCGGGACCGAACGAGAGGAGGAGCATCCCGCCCGGCCCCGGCCCGGGAATTGGTGAGGAGACTCGACGGTGATGCCGTAACCCGCCGTCCCCCTCGCGAACAATCAGGCAGAGCGGCCCCCTGTCCGTCGCGCGACGGGCGGAAGAGAAACCGGCGCGCGTTTCGGCGTGAGAGGTGCTCCGCCCGATGCTGTTCCGTGGTCATCAGGAAAGATCCGCGATCGGGTTGTCTGCCTGCTTCTGCCTGCCCAGCGGCACGACCCCGCCGGTCTGCGCAGCCTCGGGAACGGCCTGCGCCTGGTGCTGCACGCCCTCGGCCGAGGTGGCGGGCAGGTCCTCCGCGCGCAAGACGGGAATCACTGAGATTCCTGGAACCCCGATCCGCCGGTACCCCTCGGCGATCTCCAGGTCGGAGATTTCCCGCTCGAGGCCGCGCAGGCGTGTGAGGATCGCGTCACCCGAGACGATGAAGGCACGGCGCCCCATGAGCCGCTGCTCAGCCCGGCGCAACCGCTCGGCGTTCAAGAACGCCATGGCCAGCCGGACCTTCAAGGAGCGAACCAGGGCGATGATCCCGTCCGGCTCGAGAGCCAGCGCGGCGCCGAGGGCGTCGAGCTCGGCAAACTCGTTGCGCTCGCCGAGCTCCGAGGCGATCCGGTCGTGAAGCTCCCGGGCCGCCTTCAGACTGGCAACCTTCGCCGCCTGCTCGGCCTCGAGGCCGACGTGGCGCTCCTCCTCGGCGTCGAGTGCCCGGAGGTCCTCGGCCGGCGCGTCGGCCGCGATCAGCTCCTCGCGACGACGCGCGAGCACGGACCGGCAAGCGGAGATGTTCACGAGGTGGGGATCCGCCGAGGCCAGCGCCTTCTCGGCCGCCGCGCGGGCCGCCGCGGCGTCGGCCAGCTGCTCGTCGAGGGAGCGCTCGCCGACCTGGACGCCGAAGAGCTTCCCGATCTTCGCCGCGACACTCATCGCGTACCTCCGAACCGCACTCCGGCGGCGCGCATCACGGCCTTCTCGCTCTCGATCGACGTCCCGCGCCGCGAAGCGCGATGTGCCGCGAGATCGCTCGCGAGGTCGAACTCGCCGTCACCCTTCTGGACTCGCACGCGGTCCTCGAATTCCTTCCGCATCCCGCGGCCGAGAGCCTTGAGCCGCTCCCTCGCGCTTGCGCGCCCATGCTCCTCGAGCACGACGCCGAAGGCGTCGCGCACCCGAGAGTTGTGATCCCTGAGATCCCGGTAGGTGTTCTTCATCGGCCCCTCCCTCACCACACTTCGAACGAACCGCGGCGACACGCGTCGCGCAGCGCCTTGACACTCTCGAAATCGGCAGACCGGACGAGACGGCCCGCGAGCGCGGCGTCGAGCGCGTCACCAAGGCCCGCGGCGTCTGCGGCGGAGATCGCGATCCCGCTGCTGCCGATGTACGAGGCCAGCGTCGTCTGATCGGCCGCGCTCAGCGTCGGCGCCGCCGAAGTGCCCGCCGGAGACCAGCCGCTGCGGAGGGCGTACGCGAGGGCGGTGCGCCAGCGGAGCTCCGACAACTGAAAATCGAGGTACCGGGTGATGTCGCGAGGCATGGTGACTCCTATCTCGTTATTTGAGGGTCCTGTTCGATTCCAGCGTGTGCATGACCTGGAGATTCCTCGTGAACCTCCGCATCGCGATGTCGGAGGCAGAATCGAAGAGGCCGCTCAAGCGGATCTGGTACGTCGTGTTTCGGGCGCCCTGGTGGGTCACGGAGCTGTTGTTGGTAACGACCGTCTGCCCGCCGCCCTGGCCCTTCATCACGCCGGCGAAGCCGGAAGCGATTCCGCCGGTCCATTGCTCGACCATGTCCTTCGCCCACTTCTGGCCGCCGACGTACGCCTGGAAGTCGTTGCGTGGATCGTCGAACCCGGACCCGCCGGCGCCGCCCGACGGCGATGTCGATTCGATCTTCGCGATCTCCGCGATGCCGGCCGCAGCCGTTAGCGCCGCATAGACGTAGGAGAGCGGCGGCGCTGCGCTGCTAAAGGCCTTCGTGACGCCTTCGGCCGTGTTGATGATCGCGGCTGCGATCGACATTTCCTTGCTCTGGCCGAAGACATCCGAGGCGAGGGTCATCGCCGCGTCCGCGATCGAGTATGCCTGCTGCAGCTTCTGATCCCCCAGCTTCTTCTCGATGCCGGCAAGCGTCTCCGCGGCCTTTGCGCGCGTGGACAACTCGAGCATGTAGTCGGCGGTCTCTTCCTTGAGCAGCTCGACGTACGCCGCCATCGCGGCGGTGTTGTCCCGTCCTTCGGCCTTGGCCTCCGCCTCCGCAATCTTCAGCCGTTCGGCCGCGGCCTTCCGATACTTGACGATCTTCTCGTCTTCCTTCTTGAAGAAGTCGGCGACCGCTTTCTCGCGGAGCTTCTGCTCGTCCACTTCTTCCTTCGCCTCGAGCTTGCCGATCTCCGTGATGGACCGGCGGACATTCTCGTCGGCCTGGAGCCGCTCCTTCTGAGACAGCCGCGCGTCGTTGGACATCTGCTTGTAGACCGCGGCAACCTTGAGCAGCTCATCCACCTGGCCCTGCGCGGAGGCTTTCGCCTGGAGCAGGAGCAGCTCGTAGTCCTTCTTGGCGCTCGCCACGGCGGTGTGGAGCCCGCCCGCAAGGTCCGTTCCCAGTTCCTTGCCCGTCTTCTTGGCGGCGTCGGACTCGGCCTTGAATCCGGCAAGCAGCTCCTTCTCGGCCTTCTGCCCTGCGAGCGCAGCGTCGCGGAAGCCCTCCTGGAGAGCCATGAACCCGTCCGAGAGGATCCGCTTGGCCTCGGTGATGTTGAGGTGCAGGGCGGCCTTGACCGCGTCGAACACGCTGGCCGAAAAGACAGCCACGCTGCCGAGGTTCGACGAGAATTGCTGGATCTTCGTGACGACGGTTGCGATTGCGCCAGCAACCCACTCAAGGGCGGGCTTCAGGTATTGCGTGAAGCCGAGCCCAGCCTCGCCCAGCTTCTCCTTGAAGAGATTCCACTCCTCGGCCGCGCGCTTGACCTGCATCGCGTGCGTATTGACCTTCTCGGCCTGGTTGCCCCACTCCTGGCCGAGGATCTCGAGGATCTCTTTCTGTGACTTGCCTTCCTTCGTGAGGTTGCGGATCTCGCTGGCGAGCGGTCCGACGCCGCGGACCTTCCCAGTATCCATGTAGCGCGTCAGCTGCTGGACGACGCCCCCGAGCTCCGCGCCTGTTACCGAAGAGATGCCGAGCGCGACGTTCATGCCGGCCTGCGCCGACGCCACACTCTCTGTCGACGCGATCAGCGTCTCGTACAGCGGGACGAGCTCGGACTTCCCGACGCCCGCGGCCTTCTCCATCGACTCGATCCACAGCTCGTTCTTCCGCTTCGCCTCCTCGGACGTGTCGCCGAAGCGCGTGTTGGCGGCCGCGAACCGCGTCATTGCCTGCTCGCCCTGGATCGCCTCCTTGAAGACGTCCTTCAGGAAGTCGAACGCGGCGACGACACCGCCGAGCTCGGCCGCGGCCTCGCCCAGTTTCGACGTGACGCCGTCGAGCGCCTCGCCGAAGGCCTTGGACTGCTCCGCGGCGCCAGCGGTCGCGGCGCCGTGCGCTTGCGTCTCGCTGCTGGCCTTCTTGAGCCAGTCTTCGTACCGCTGGAAGCCCGACTCGTCGAGCAGGCTGCGGATGATGACCTCGAGGCCGTTCTCCCTACTGGACACGCTTGGACTGCTCCTCGATCGCCTTCATCCAGCCGGGCTTCTCTTCGCCCTCTTCGTACTTGACGACGGGGACGGTGCCCGCCATCACGGCGAGGAACTCTCCGTTGCTGAGCTTGCCCTCTGCGGCATTCCTGCGTTCGAGCGCGTCCCGCATCGCCATGATGGCGTCGGCGCAGAACTCGAACCGCTGCTCCACGAAGTCCATGACGCTCATGTTCGCGGCCTGGGCTCCAGCAAGGCACACCGCGTAGAAGTTCTGCCGGGCCGTCGCGGCGGCCTCCGGATCCGCTCGCGTCTCGGCATCGCCGCTGCGATCGCCGAGGGCCTTGATCCGCGCCCAGTCCTGCCCCATGTAGAACTCGCCCAGCGCGTCGAGATGGGTTGTCGTGAGCTTCTCCAGGTCGGGCGCCTTTTTCAGATCGGGGCACAAGTGCTCGAGCGCCTCGGCCACGAGCCCCGAGAACGTGATCGGCCGATGCACCTTCAACGCCTCGAACGCTGACGCCAGGACCGGCCACAGCGTCCACACGTCGTAAAGCGAGAGTGTCCGGAATCGGTACCTTCCGTTGCCGATCGGGAGCACCAGCTCCTTGTGGCGCCACTCGGGCCGGGGGCTCGACGCGCCGGCGCTACTGCCGCTCATGGTCACTCGGAGGAAATAGCCGAGGGTGTGCCGCCTTCAGATCGGCGAGGAAGGTCAAGAACGCGAGCTTGTCCTCGCCAGCGAGGTCGTGGGTTCCCTGAATTGCGAGCCCCTCGATCGCATCGCGGACGAGGGTGTCGGTCTCTTCGACCGGCATACCGATGCTCGCGAGTTTGCGCGCAACTTCGATCGTTCGCTTGACTCGACGGATGAGGTCATCTTGGCGCGGGGGGATCATCGCGCCTGCTCCACAACGGCGATGAACGCTTCCATTTCCCGAAGCACTCCGACGACAGACGACCTCGAGCCGCCCTTGCGTTTCGCACTACGGATCCGGCGCTTGAGCCGCCGCGCCTGCGCGCGCATCTCGTCGAGGCCTACGAGGCCCTTGCCGCAGTGGAAACCGCCGGCCGTGCTCGGCGCGCCGCCGTCGGGGCCCTGGCGGAAGCCGGCCTTCCTGGTGAATGGCTTGAGGACCATTGCGGCCGCAACGTCTTCGCGGCGGATTCGGAAATAGCCGTCCTGGTCGCGCCTTGCCGGGAGTTTGCCCTCGTTGATTTCCTTCACGACATCAAGAAGGTGCGTGCCGAGGAGACGAGCGGCTTCGCGTGCGGTGAGGTCCGTGTTCTTCTGCGTCACAATCCGGATTAGACGCGCCTCGTCAGATCGGCGCCATCGGACTGCTCAGAAAACGGTGAGGGTTATTTTTGCAGTTTCCGTTCGGTCCGAGTCGTGAGCCGAAAGTCCCGTCGCAGCCCGTTTGGAATTTTTGGCGCGTCCTGGTCAGCCACCCCTTCGACGTACGCGCTAACCAGAAGGTGGTACTTACGCCAGAGGTCCGCCGCCAGGATTCTGGCATCTCCTGCTATGGTGCAGCGTGGCCTCACCATCTCCACGAGGATGTCCACGGCGAGTTCTTCCGTGCTGTCCGCGTCTTCTACAGCCTTAGGTCGCTTCGTCAGAAGAGCAACTAGAGCCCGGTCGGCTCCAGTAGGAGCTTTCGGCCGAGGTTCTCCCCTGGTGGCGACGACCCAAGCATCCAAAACGGCCACAGCACGCTCGAGCTCGCGCGTTCTGTCGTCTCGATCAATACGCGCGCGTATTCCCTTACGGGGCCGGCCGCCCGGGCGGCCGGCCGCAGCCGGCAGGCGCCAGCGGCCGTCGCCGTCGGTACCGAGGAAGGCAGCCAGGAACTCCTCGGCGCAAATCTCTTCCGGGGCTGTTTTGATCTGCTTCTCGAGCCGCGCGAGCAGCCGCTTCTTTGCCTCGCCAGATATGACGACTTGGATCCCTCCCATCCGAAAGGCTCGATAGTCGTCGGCGGTAGATGCCTGCCCCCTTAGGGCTCGCTCGATGGCGGAGATCTCGAGCTCCGGCCGCTCCAGTCGCTTCGGTGCCCTCGTCTTCGCCATCAGAGTCCCCGCCTCCTACCCGCGTGCAAGAAACCGGGCGGACCACAGCGCGGGAGCTGCGGCGTCGGACGTGTGGATCAGACACGCCTACCGCCCCTTTGAATTCTACGCCCCGCCGCCGGCCTCCTCGTCAGCCCGCTCCCGCCGGATGCGTTGGAGCTCGAGCGCGGCGCCGACGCGGTCGGCCTCGAACTGGCCGCGCATGGCGCGCTCCTCGAGAATCGCCAGAACGCCGTCGAGCGTCGCGGCCGTCAGGTGTTTCCACGGCACGGGGATCCGCTGGACCATCAGTCGGGAGACGTGCTGCGCTGCCGACAATCGCGGCGCCGGCGTCGAGAAGGTCAGGACGCGGCCAGCGTCTGCGCCGGGGGCGCCGGGTTCATCAGCGGCGGCCGTCGTGTCGGCCGGCGCGACCAGTTCCGCTTCAGCGCGCGCCGCCACGGGCCGAGGGTCCCGGATCGCGTCGTATTCGGCGACTTTGGCCGCAACCTCGCGACGAAGGTCCGGGTAGGCGAGGAGCGAAGGCGACAATGCTTGCCAGAGTGTCCGCGGGTCGATCCCAGGAACGACCGCCAGCCTCAGCTCCGGGTCATGAGCGACGAGCTTTGCGACGATCCGTCGGAACTCATGCGGCGGGATCGTCGGCTCCGTCTTATGTTCCTTGCGCTTCTCGAAATCCTCGATTCGCACCTGCAGATCCTCGATGCGTTTGCAGAGTTCCATCCCGGCCCGGAAGGACCTGGTGTCGGAGGCGTTCTCTCGCAGCAACCGCCGGACGCGTTTCCAATTCTCGTCAAAGGCTTCGAGAAGGGCCTTCGTCAGCCGACCGCTGTCGATCGCGGCCCTCGCGCCTCTGTCGCAGTGGTCCTTGTGTCGAAGGACCACGTCCTTCGAGCACCCGAAGCGCCGCGCGACCTCCCGACTCGGCAAGGAGAGCACCGCGGCATCGATCTCCGCTCGTCTACTGTCCCCGCACAGTTTGCAGTTCACCTGAGCACCTCCTTCGATGAAGAGAAGAGGGGGCGGAGCCGAAGCCCCGCCCCCGACCGATTCAGCTGACCGCCCCCTCCTGGATCCGCTCCCGGCACGCGTTTTGCCGCCTCAGGTCTGCGGCCTCCGCCTCGAGGTACTCCGCGTGGTGCTCCTGTGTGCAGAAGAACTCCCGGCACTCCTCGCACGCGAGGCAGGACAGCGGCGTCGCCCCGCACCAGGCGCAAGCCTCCTCGTAGCGGTCTGGGGGCGGCGTGGCGGCCGCCGTGACCGACTGGTACCCGGCGCTCATGACTGGCACCCCAACAGATCCTCGATGTTGAGAGCAAGGACGGCCTCACCCCTCTTGAGGAGGCCGAGCCGCGTGGCGTCGCCAACCGTAACGACGTCGTGCTTCGCCTTGCAAGCGCGGCACCGTGACTTTTCCGCGTGCTCTTCCGAGGCGTGCTCTTGCCCGGAGCTGAGCCAAGCGTTGGAGCCTGACTCGGTGCTGCAGAAGCGAACATCGCGGCCCCCACCCAGGACGAGGCCGGTCAGCACGACGTACCGTTTCCCGCTCAATGACCGCACCTCCCCATCGGCGGCTTCCGGCTCGATCCGGCCCAGCTTCTTGTTTGTCTGGGCCGCCGTGTACCGCGTCCTCGATGTCATGACGTCTCCTCCTCTCCTCGGCCATGCCGAGGGGTTGCGTCTTCGCCCCGGAGCATCCGGAACGAATTGGAGCGACACGTCTGGGGCGGCGCGCGGCCCCCGACTTTCTGCGATCGTTTCTGCGAACTGCCCGGCGACGGCCGGCGCTCGGCCCTGATCGGGGCCCTCGACGAAGGGGTTGAAAATTCGAGATAAACCGCTGATGGCAGCGGTTCTTGAGCGCCGGCTAGAGCCCGACGATGGCGTCGATCGTCTGAACCGCGATCGGATGGTACCCCGGCCGCGCCTTGCGATAGATCTCGCGGGCCCGGGCCCTTCCGGCCTCAGTCTTGACGAGCTCCTCGTACAGGGGCTTGATGAACTTGCGCCGGCCGATCGAGACGAGGAACGACTCGAGGCGCGCGTCCGTCGTCCGGTCCCCGCCCCGGATGGCCATCAGCAGCCACTGGAAGGCGATCTCGACGTTCTCCGAAGAGGTCAGGCCGAAGGTCTCGTCGAGCGCCCGCAGTTGCGCGGGCTCGAGCGGGCTCGGCAGCCGCCTCAGGAACTGGAGCCGTTCGTGCGTCGTCCAGGCCGGAAATCCCGCCTTCGCGGCGTCCGGCCGCCCCGCGGTCCAGGCCTCCGCGGCGCTGGCAACCCGGACCAGCGCCCCGGAGACGGGGCGCGGCGCCGAGTCGGGCAGGCCGGGGTGCTCGATCCACTCCACGAGAGGGACCGAGAGGCCCTTTGCCACGTCGGCGGCGAAGAGATGCTCGCGCAGGTAGCCGACGAAGTCCGCCGTGACGATGCTCTGGAACGCGAAATGGTCGAAGTACCCCCGCAGGAACGCGTCGAACCGGGCGCGGCCGAACAGCTCCTCGAGAGACCGGAGAAAGAGGGCGCCCTTCTCGTAGGGCAGGCGCGTGGCGCCCTCGTCGGGGTCCCGTCCCGAGAGGTCGATGTGCAGGATCTCGTCGCGGTCGTCGAGGCGGGCGATCTCGTCCTCGAGGTCCTGCCGCCCCAGGACGGCCTCCATCCGTGCCGTTTCGGGCCCGTAAACCTCTTCGACGATGCGCCGCTCGATGTAGGTCGTGAACCCCTCGTTGAGCCAGAAGTCGCTCCACGTCGCGTTCGTGACCAGGTTTCCCGACCAGGAATGCGCCAGCTCGTGGGCGATCAGGGAGACGAGGCTCTTGTCCCCGGCGAGCACGGTCGGCGTCGCGAAGGTCAGGCGGGGGTTTTCCATGCCGCCGAACGGGAAGCTCGGAGGAAGGACGAGGATGTCATAACGGTCCCACCGGTACGGGCCGTACAGGCGCTCCGTGGCGGCCATCATGAGCTCCGTGTCGGCGAACTCCGCGGCCGCCCGGGCAACCACCGAGGGTTCCGCGTAGACGCCGCTGCGCGGGCCGAGCGGAAGGAAGGCGATGTCGCCGGCCGCGATCGCCATGAGGTACGCCGGGATCCGCTGCGGCATCCGGAACCGGTAGGTGCCGCCGCGTTCCCCCGTCGTGTTCCCCGCCGCTCCCATGAGCGCCACCAGATCGGGCGGAGTGCGCAGCGCCGCCTCGAAGGTCACGCGCACGGCGGGCGTGTCCTGGATCGGGACCCAGCTGCGGGCGTGGATCGCCTGGGACTGGGAGAACAGGAACGGGTGGCGCCTGCCGGCCGTCTGCGCCGGCTCCAGCCACTGGAGCCCCGACGCCCCCGGCCGGGTCGCGTACCGGACCCGGACCCGGTCGTCGCCGGGGTTGAGGCCGATCGAGAGGCGGGAACCGAGGATCGGGTCCGCCGGCCCGAGCTCGTAGCGCGCCGGGGACCATGCGCCGGCCTGCCCCGACGTCTCGGCCCCGGAGACCTCGAGGCCGCGGGTATCCAGATCGAGGCGGTCGGCGGCCGGGCCGACCCGGTCGAAGTGGAGGGTCGCGGACCCGGCAAGGATCTTCTTCCGGAAGTCCACGTCGAGGTCGAGTTCGAGGTGGCGGACGCGAACCTCGGCGGGGTTCGAGAAGGAATGGACGTCGCGTGGCGCGGGGGTGTTCGTCACGCGAGGAAGATTAGCAGAGGGCGCGGCGGGAGCCGGAACGCCCGGCGGGCAAAAAAAAGCGCGCCGTTTGCCCGGCGCGCCATCGAATCATTCCCCGGGCGATGCCGGGGACCTTGCTGACTTACTGCTTGGGGGCGTCGGCCGGCTTCGTGTCGGTCGTGGTCTTCTTGGTGCTCTTCTTGTGGGAGGACTTCTTCGAGGACTTCTTCGTGGAATCCGCCGACTTCGGGGCATCCGTGGACTTCGAGGCCTCCGCCTTCGGAGCGTCGGCCGGCTTGGCCGCCGGGGCCGGGGCCGCGGACTGCTGGGCGATCGCCGCGACCGGGAGCGCGAGAGCCAGGGCGAGAACGAGGAACTTCTTCATGGACTTCATCTCCTTTTTCGCGATGCCTACTTGCATCACGGGGGAGACGCTACGCGGGTGCAGATGAACCCAACATGAACAATGGCGGGCGTGGCGAATCGCGCGTCCCGATGGGCCTCGACGCCGCTGCGGCGGCCCCTGCACGCGACACGTGGTACGACCCGGACCCCCGCCTTCTCCCCCGGGGCCGGGGGAGAAGGGCGAGGCGGGCCGGGAACCCTAGAAACGGAACGTGAGGTCGGCGGAGAATCCGCGCGGCGGGGCCACGTAGAACTGGCTGTCGCCGATCTCGCTCTCGGTGGTGTAGGGGCGCGAGTTCGTCAGGTTGCGTCCGGTGACCGAGACCAGGAAGTTCCTGTAGTTGAAGGACACGCCCGCGTCGAGGCTGTAGAAGCTCGGCGTGTAGAACGTGTTGCGCCGGTTGAGGGGCCGGTGATTTTCGTGACGCAGGGCGACGAAGGCGCCGGGCCCCTCCGGGGGCGCCAGGACGAACTTGACGTTCCAGAAGTCGCGCGGCACGAGCTCGAGGCGCTTGCCCCCGACGTCGCGGAACTGGCCGTCGGGCGTGACGAAGGTGAACTGCACGAAGTTCGCGGCGTGGTGCGAGTAGCCGCCGTACATCGACAGGCTCTTGTAGAAGGGCATCACCATGCCGAGCTCGAACTCCGCGCCCTGGAATCGTTCCTTGCCGGCGTTGGTTAGGATCGGCTCGTTGTTGGGGCCGAGAATGCTCACGACGAGGTTGTTGAAGATGTAGTAGAAGCCGGTGACGTTGAAAGACACGAGGTTGTCGAGCCACGTCGTCTTGATGCCGAACTCCTCGCCCTGGGTCGTCTCCGGCAGCAGGATCTCGGCCGATTCGGCTTCCGACAGGTTCGGCGCGCTCGGCTTGAAGTTGTGCTTCCAGGACCCCCAGACGTTGAGGGCGTCGAGCGGACCGGCCGGTCTCTGCAGCAGGCGGAAGATCCCCGAGACGCCGCCCGACCACGCATTCTCGTGACTCGTTTCGTCGACCACGTCGAAGTCCGGGTCTCCGATCTCCTGCTGGAAGACGTGAAGCGTCTCGGACGTGATGTCGTACCGGGCGCCCGCCCCCAGCGTGAACCACCACACGGGCGTCCACTGGTCGTTGACGTAGAGGCCAACGAAGGTCCGCTGGTCGTTGAAGTTCCGGTTGTCGCCGTACGGGATGTCGCCGTAGTTCGGAACGACCGGGAAGGGGGAAACCTGCAGCTCGAAGTCGAAGCCGTGCCCGGCCGCGACGGTCCGGCCCCAGGTCAGGGACGCGCCGCCCACGAGCTTGTGCGAGCCGGCCGCGTCGAACGACGCGACGACGTGCGCGTCCTCGTACCAGGTCGTTTCCGTCGGATAGAGGGCGATGCCTTCGGCGGTCGCGGTGTTGCCCTCGTAGCCGTTCGTCCACGAGCGGATCGAGTCCCCGGTGTCCTGCGTGAAGCCGAGGACGTTTTCGAAGGTCAGCGTCCGGGAGATCGGCGTCGAGAAGTTCGTGAACACGCCGATCGTGTGATGGTCGATCCGCGCTCCCCCGACGGCGTAGTTATCGTCGATCTGGAACCCGGGCAACACCTCGCCGGCGTCGACCGGAGTGGGAGAGCCCCAGAAGTTCGTGTCGCGGAAATAGAGGACCGAAACTCCGAGCTTCGTTTCTCCCCACGTCTGGTTCGCGGAGAGCAGCATCTGGTCGCGCGCGAGGTCCGTGCGCTGTTGCCAGCCGTCGCCGCGCTGCATCCAGCCGGAGAGGTTGAGCGTGAGGTCCTTGTTGACCTGGGTGCCCACGTTGACCTGCCCGTAGCCCTGCTTGAAGGCGCCGAAGCCGCCGACCCGCGCGCTCCCCCAGACGTCGCCCTCGCCGCGGTTCTGTTTCGTGTAGATCGAGATCATGCCCGCGAACGCCGAGACGCCGTAGAGCGTCCCCTGGGGGCCGCGCGTGATCTCGATCCGGTCGATGTTCTCGACGGGCACCTGGGCGAGGTTCGGATTGAACGGTCCCCCCACGGGCACTCCGTCCACCATGACCATCAGGGCGTCGAACTCCTTGATGCCGTAGAGCCCGATGTTCGGGATGCGGGGGCCGTTGTCGGACCCGTCCCCCGTGTCGAGACCGACGACGTCCTGCAGGGCCTGCGCGAGCGTCGTGGTGCCGCGCCGGCGCAATTCGTCGCCCGAGACGACGGTGATGTCTCCCGAAATGTCGACCGGCTCCTGGGCCATCTTCGTCGCCGAGACGACCACTTCCTCGTTGACCGGCTCGATCTCCGGCACGGGCGTCGGCGCCGGCGTCGGCGAGGGCGTCGGGCTCTGAGCCCGAAGCGCTCCCGCGCTCAGAAATCCGGACAGAACCAGGCAGGCGCCGCCGAGGCGGCGCGTAAAGCTCCACTTCATGACCGTTCCTCCGTTCAGCGTTTTCGGTTGGGAAACGACGGGAAGGAGCGGCGTCTACAGGCGCAGCGGGAGCTCCCGTGCGGACGGAGACGGGGTGCGGCGCGGGGCGCGGGCGCGGGTCGCCGCGGTCGCGTCGGGAAGAGGAACCGACGAAGGAGCGGGAACCGTGAGTCCCGAGCCGGGCGGCTCGTGGATGTCGGGAGCGGACCCGGGCGCCACGAGCCGCTCGGAAGCGTCGGCCATGGCCTCGTCCGGAAGGTCTTCCGTCCCGGCCCCGTCGAGGGCCTGGCGCGTCCACCACTCGCGGGGCCCGCGCACGAGGTCTTCGGCGGGCTCGTCTTCCGCGGCCACGATCGAAAACTCCTCGCTCACCGCCTCGAGGCGCTCGCTCGTGCTGTCCTCGCCCGCGCCGACGCGCAAGGCGAGGCGGGCATGCGCCGTCTCGAGAGCGGGAACCTGCCAGCGGAATCCGCGCGCGTTCGGGGTCATCTCGGGCGTGACGCGGATGGGAAACGTGACGCCCCCGTCGAGGGACAGGACGAGCTCCGTCTCGGTGGTCCCCGGCGGCTCCTGGAGCGGAGCCGTCCAGCGCACCTCGACGCTGTCTCCTGCCGCCAGCACTTCCCCGCGCTGCGGCTGGCTGAAGCGGGCCCCCGCCCGTGCCGACGCCGCGAGGCCGAGCATCGCGAAAGCCGCGGCGAAAGGCCGCCTCGAATTCGAGAGAATCGGAAACCGCACCGCGCCGGATTCTAGTGCACGGGCGCCCTGAGCGAGCCATTCGCCCGTGTTCGATTGTAAGATCCGCGGCGTGCCGCGCCCGCTCGACCCGCTGTCCCGGACGCTGACCCTCGCCGGGGCGGCGCTGCTCGCTTGCGCCCTGGCTTCCGCACAGCCCGCGGGCCTCGTGTCGGTGGCCGGCCCCGATCGCCTGACTCCCGGATCGGAACTCGCGGTCACGTGGACGATCGCGCGCCACGACCGGGACCGGGACGAGATGGAGCTCGTCCTCTCCCTGGACGGCGGACGGAGCTTCCCGATCCGGGTCACCGGCCGAATCTCCCCGGATGCACCGGGCGTGACCTGGCGCGTTCCCGCGCTGCCGACCGAGCGCGCCGTCCTCGCCCTGCGCGCCGGAGACGACGAAGCGCCCGACGCCGAGGACGTGGTTGCCGTGAGCGAAACGTTCGCGATCGCGTCGCCACGTTCCCACGAGGCTGAGGAGCTCTACGCCGTGGACGACGAGTGGCGCACGCGCGAGGCCCTCGACGGAGCGCCGGTCCGGCCCCTGCCCCGCGACATCGAATCCGAAGGCGAGGACGGCCAGCTCACCCCCAAGAACCCCGACGACGACGACGAGGAGACACCTCCCGCGAGGGGCGAGTTCCGGCCGTCGCGCGACGGCGCCTCGCTCCCCGTTTCACCGGACAACGTCTTCGCACCGGGCCCGACGCCCGCCCCCCCGACGACACTCCTTCCCCTCCGGCTCTAGACCCCTTCCTCCCCTCCGCGAAACGTCTTCGTCCCTCTTCGCAGAAAGGAAGGGTTTGCCAATGCGTCTCGTTTCCGTTACGAACGGAGCTCATCGCCTTGCCTGCGCGGCGCTCGTCGCGCTCGGCCTCCTCGCCCCCGGCTTCCTCGCCGCGCAGGCCCCGACCCCCTCGCCCACGCCTCAGCCGACGCCCGCCCCGGTCAACGAGAGCATCGTCGTTTCGGCCGCCCGCGGCCCCGAGACCGAGCTCGAGATTCCCGGGGAAGCCACGGTCGTCACCGGCGAACAGCTGCGCCAGCGCGGCGTCACGAACCTCGCGGACGGCATCCAGGACGTCATGGGCGTCGACACCGGAATGGGCAGCGACAACGGCCCCCGCCAGCCGAACGTCGGAATCTGGGGTCTGAAGGAGTTCGACGCCCTGCTGTTCATGGTCGACGGCGTCCCCGTCGGCGGGCCGTTCCTGCCGCAGCTCGCGCAGATCGACATCGGCGACATCGACCACATCGAGATCGTGAAGGGCCCCCAGGGGACCCTGTACGGCGTGTCGGCCTTCGCGGGCATGGTCCAGGTCTTCACCAAGAGCGGCCAGGGCGGCACGTACCTTTCCATCGCGGGAGGCTCCTTCAACGAAGGGCGGATCAACGGCTCGACCGTCATCCCCATCGGCAAGTCGACGCTGCGCCTCTTCGGCAACTTCGACAAGCTGACCGACGGCTGGCAGCCCCGCACGGCCTACGAGGACGTCCGCGGCGGCCTGCGCCTCGACACGCCGCTTCCGGGCGGCGGGTCCATCTCCGTCAGCTACAACATGTTCCTCAACCAGCAGCAGTTCGGGTCGCCGCTGCCCGTCGATCCGCCGAGCGGCGAGGTGATCCCCGGGTTCAAGGCCGACAACAACTACGAGCCCGTCGGGGCCCGCGTCGACCACCGCGTCTACGC
Organism: Thermoanaerobaculia bacterium; assembly: GCA_041912555.1. Taxonomy (GTDB): domain Bacteria; phylum Acidobacteriota; class Thermoanaerobaculia; order UBA5066; family Gp7-AA6; genus DAHUXD01. Next base: position 54,592 of record JAYRMU010000034.1, on the reverse strand, counting down.
CCTCACGGCGAGCGCCACGATCCCCCTGAACGCGACGACCTCTCTCCAGAACGTCCTCGGCCTGACCAAGGACGACGCCACGATCGCGCAGAGCTTCCTCTCGGGGCTCGACGAGATCGACCAGAACATCGGCACGTCGACCGGCTACAACATCAAGCCGAACGAGAACGACCTCTATGACGACCTGCACCTCGTCACGACCTTCCAGGCCGCCGGCAGCCATCGCCTGGTGGGCGGCGCCGCGGTCACCACGGGCCGGATCGAGTCGAGCGGGTCCACGTACGACTTCGACTTCCAGATCGACCCCGTCATCGTCCCGAACCTGACGGACATCCCCCGCACCGGCTTCTCCACCCTCAAGGACGACCGCACGTTCGTCGGCCTTTACCTGAACGACCAGTGGACCCCGGCGCCGTTCCTCACCATCTCGGCCGGCGCCCGCTACGACCTCACCTCGGACACCCAGACCGTCGTGTCCACGGAGGAGGGGGCCTCGCAGGCCACGAAGCACGCCGACCAGTGGTCGGGCGGAGGGTCCATCCTCGGGCGCGTCGTGTCCGGACAGGCCGGCACCCTCAACGACCTCAACGTCTACTTCGCGGGGAAGACGAACTTCAAGCCGGCCGCGCCGGACCTCCACGTCCTGACGGCCGAGATCCTCTCTCCCGAGCGGACCACGAGCGAGGAAGTCGGCGTCAAGTCGAACTGGCTCGACAACCAAATCGCCTTCAACATGTCGTTCTTCCACATGATCTTCAACAACCTGGTCGTCTCGATCCTGGGCCCCGACGGCCAGCCCCATCTCGTCAACGCCGGCAAGGAGCTCTTCCAGGGCGCCGAGTTCGAGCTCAATTACCGTCCGAAGTTCCTGCCCTACTTCGCGCTCGTCGGCGGCTACGCGCACCATGACGCGCTCTACAAGGTCTTCACCTTCATCGACCCGGATGCCGGCCCGCAGGACGCCTCGGGACAGCGGCTGGAGCTGACGCCGCGCGACCTCTGGAACATCGGCCTGAGCTACGGGCCTCCCAGCGGGTTCGGGGCCTGGTTTGCCATCCGGCACCAGAACCACCGGCCCTTCGACAAGATCAACATCGCCTACACGCCCTCGTTCTTCGAGTACGACCTCGGCCTGTCCTACCAGCTCGGCATCGCCCGGTTCTCGATCGTCGGCCGGAACCTCGGCGACAGCCGCCACTACGTCGGCGAGAGCGAGATCGGCGACGCGCAGGACTACGTCGCCTTCCCCCGGCGGGTCTGGGGAGAGATCGCCTTCCGGTTCTGACCCCGGCCGACCTTTCAACGGCGGCCCGGTTCCCTCGCGGGGCCGGGCCGCTTCGTTTTCGAGGCCATTCCGGCCCTCCGGGCCCGGCCGACGCCCTCGCGGCGCCGCTCAAATAAAAAGGCGGCCCGTGCGGACGGAGGGCCGCACGAGCCGCGTGAAAATCCGGGTATGAGCTCGGCGAAAGAACGTGCTGCATTCCCGGGGAAAACGGTCGTCGGTCGGGCCCGCGCGCGAGCGCGGCCGTCGACCGCCTCCCCTGCCTGGAGGCGCGGTCTCTCAGCGTGGCGAGAGAGCGCCGTCTACAGTCGCAGCGGGGTCTGGGCGCCCGCAGCGCGGGCGGGGGCGGGGTGGATTCCGGGGGTCCGCTCGAGATCGGCCGCGGCCAGGAAGGCGACGGTCGATTCGGGCTCGAGGACGCTCGGGGAGGACGGCGGAAGGGCCGCGTCGAACTGCGAGGCCGGCAGGGCGATCCGGTCGCGCGCCGCCGACATCGTGTGCTCGAGAAGGTCCTCGGCCGTCAGCAGGGACGGGTCGGAAGGCGTGAACAGCTCGGCGGCCCGCCGCCGCAGCTGCTCGACGCGCCCGTCCGGGTCGGAGAGGATCCGGAAGTCCTGGCTCAGGATCTCGATCGTCTCGGTTCCGTCGCGCTCGTCCGCCCCCGCCCTCAGAGCCAGACGGGCGTGCGCCGCGGGCAGGGCCGGCACCTTCCAGAGGAAGTGCGTGGCGCAGCTCTTCAGTTCCGGGCTGACGCGGATGGGGAACGTGCGCCCGCCGTCGAGCGACAGGACGATCTCGGCCTCGTCGATCTCCCGGTCGCGCGGCGCATCGCACAACGACGCCCAGCGCACGTCCACGATCGCGCCCGGCGCCAGCGCTTCGCCCGCGCCCGGGGACACGAAGGCTTCCCGGGCCTGCGCGGAGGGCGACGCTCCGGCGATGCCGAAGGCGGCGGCCAGAGCCGCCGACCGCCAGAGCGCGGAAGACTTCAGGGACACAGTGGCGAAATCATATACCCGCCGTCAAGCCCGTCCCTCAGTGGGGCTGGGGCGGGGAGTCGTAGACGGTCTTCAGCGTCCCGTCGGGGTTCAGGGGCGCCGGGCCGCAGATGTAAGCCTCCCCGATCGGTCCCCGAACGAGAACCGTGTCCGCGCCCTTGTAGACGGCCTGGGTCCGGAAGTACTCCGCCCACTGGGATTCGGGAACCGGCGCCACGGGATCCTGGATCGGCTCGATCATCATGACGAACTTGCACGTGCCGACGACCGACTCGGCGTTCGTCGTGAGCCGCACCTTGTACTGGCCCTTCGTCTTCGCCTCGTTCCAGGCGGTCTGCGCCGCCTGGTTCTGGGCGCAGGCCACCGAGGCCGCGACCAGAACGGCCCAGACCGGGAGGGACAGCCGTTTCCGCTTCATCTGCATGCGCCCAGTATGGGGCACACCCCCGTCAGCGCACAAGAAACGGCGCGAGGCCCGGGTAGACGGTCGCCAGCACGAGGAAGAGGCCGAGAAGCCCGAGGTAGACGCCGAAGGGCCGGAGGCTGTGGGTCTTGAGGAACTTCAACAGCATCTCGATCGCGAAGAACCCGACGACCGCGGCGGCCGCGAACCCGGCGAGCAGGAGACCCGCGCCCGCGCCCGCTCCCGGCGCCTTGCGCAGGTCGAGCAGGGCCTTCGCGCCCGCTCCCAGGATGATCGGAAGCGCCAGCAGGAACGAGAACCGCGCGGCGTCCTGCCGTCCGAACCGCCGCAGCTTGCCGGTCGCGATCGTGAACCCCGACCGCGAAAACCCGGCCATCAGACCGGCCGCGGCCTGGGCCACGCCGATCCAGAGCCCGTCGCGCGCGTCGATCTCGGCCAGCGATCGCTCCTTCGCCCCGCGCCGGGCCGCGACGCCTTCGGCGAAGAAAAAGTAGGCGCAGGCGACGAGCATGGAGACCCCGATCAGCCGGACGGTGCGCGCCTCTTCGAACCGCTTGAGAAGAAAGAGGCCGGCGAGCACGCCCGGCACCGTCCCGATCGCCAGGGGCAGAAGCATCGCGCGCCCCGCCGGATCGCGGGCGGGCTCCCCTCTCATCCACCCCACCGCCTCCCCGACCATGCTCGCGAGCTCGCGCCGCGTCGACGCGATGAGCGCGGCGACCGTCCCGAGGTGCAGGACGATGTCGAACGAGAGCGCCCCCTGGTCGTTGCGAATCCCCATGAGGGCCTGCGCCAGATAGAGATGGGCCGTCGAGGACACGGGAACGAATTCGGTCAGCCCCTGGATGGCCCCCAGGATCAAAGCCTGCACGAGCGACATCGGCGCAGTCTAACCGGTTCGGGCCTTCCGCCCTCCCGTTGCCGCGCCCACCGGTGGCATCATGGGGTCGCCGTCCTCCGTCCGTGGCCGCGCCACGGCCAGAAGGGAGATCCCCATGAGAATCGGTCCGCCTCCCGTCTCGCGCGTTCTCTGTGCAGCGATCGCCGCGCTCGGTCTCGCCGTCGCGGGGCGCTCGGCCCCCGCGGAGAAGCCGGACGTGCGGGCGACGCTCGTCGCTCCTCCCGGCGCCACCGCGGGAACGCGGGTCGCGCTCACCGTCGAGCTCACGCTGGGCCCGGGCTGGCACGTCAACAGCCACACGCCCTCGGAGCCCTTCCTCATCCCCACGGACGTTTCGCTCGCGACGACGGCGGGCGCCGTCTCCGAGGTCCGATATCCCGCGCAGGTGGAACGGAGCTTCGCGTTCTCCGACAAGCCGCTGCGAGTCTACGAGGGAACGGTCCGCTTCGAGGCGGAACTGTCCCTGCCCGACACGGCGACCGGTTCCGCCCGGATCTCGGCGGTCGTCTCGTACCAGGCCTGCAACGACCGGCAGTGCTTCGCGCCCGCGAAGGTGCCGATCGAGGCGAGCATCGCGATCTCGGCGCGATGACTCCGACGCCGGGACGGGAGATGAACGGTTCATAAACCGGCTACGGGCGAGGGGACGCACTGACCTCCGTGGAGGCCGGCCTCGTTGGAGGTCGCGCCTCGTCCATCGCGAAATCGGACGTGCCGATCGACGCGCCGCGCGGCGGCGATCCGCGGCGCGTGTGGCCTCGCGATTGCAATGGACCGCCGCGAGCTTCATGCGTACATCGCCCGTGGAATGGCCGAGAGCGCTTCGCAAAGCGGCCGCCGCTAGGATTCTGGCGCCGCTTCTGCTGTTCCTCGCACCCCTGGCGGCCCGAGGGGCGGACCCCGCGCCGTCCCCGCCGATGCAGCTGCTCGACGGCCGCTCGTTCTCGCTGCGCTCCCTGGAGGGCAAGGTGGTGGTCCTGGACTTCTGGGCGAGCTGGTGCATCCCCTGCCGGACGAGCTTCGCGTTCTTCGACTCACTCCAGCGCAGGTATGGCCCCCGCGGCCTGAGCGTCGTCGGCCTCTCGCTCGAGGAGAACGGCGACGCGATCGCCGCGTTCCTCGAGGAGGTCCCCGCCGATTTCACGATCGCCCGCGACCCGACCGGAAGGGCGGGAGAAGCCTTCGACGTGGTCGCGATGCCGACCACGTTCCTGCTCGACCGGAGCGGCCGGGTCGCCGCCCGGTTCGAGGGGGGGGACAAAGCGACGCACGCCAGGGTGGAATCGGCCGTGGCCATCCTGCTCGCCGGCGGAACCCTCCCTCCCGGAACGGACGTGCGGGTTGCGGCGGACCTCGAGGCGACGAGCGGCATCAAGGCCTGGCAGCGCGGATACCTCGCCGATCCGATCATGAGCCTCGACGGCGACGCCGTCACGCGGCTCTTCAAGGAACACATCCACGCGAGCAAGGAGGCGGCGGCCGGAGACGGCGGAGCTTCCGGTGGCGGTTGTGGCTGCAACTGAGGCTACTCCCCGCGCCGCCGCGCCCCGCCGCGCCGCCCGCCCGCTGAGGGACCTGCCCTGGGTCGCGGCGGGGCTCGGCGCGCTGGCCGCGAGCGAGGCGCACGGGCAGTCCTCCGTCAACGCCCAATTCCTCTTCTACAAGGAGTCGGGCGGACGCACACAGGTCCTCAACCCGGTGATTCTCTGGAACCAGGATTTCGGCAAGTCGGGCGGCGAGCTCGGCCTGACTCTCGGATTCGACTCGATCTCGGGCGCTTCGCCCACCGGAGGCTACCCGACGTCCGACGTGACCACTTCAGCATCGGGCACGGTGACGGAAAGCGGGAAGATCCCGGAGGCGCAGTACACCGATCAGCGCAAGTCCGTGGGGCTGACGTACGGGCGCCGGTTCGGCGCCAACCTCCCGACCGTCAACCTCAATTACGCCCAGGAGAACGACTACACCGCGCGCAGCATCGGCCTCACCGACGCCTGGACGCTCCTCGGAGGGCGCGCCACCCTGCATTTCGGGGTCGCCTTCTCGCGAGACACCGTGGCCCCGGTTTCGGGCCCCGAGGTCGGGCAGCGACTCCCGAAGAACACGAACGGGTTCTCCCTCGGCTGGACCTGGATCCTCGGGGAGCGGGACCTCGCCGACGTCTCCGTGTCCCTCATGAACCTGTCCGGCTACCTGAACGACCCCTACAAGATCGTGCCGATCCGCCCGGACTCTTCGGACCTCACGGCGCCCGACACCCGGCCCGACACGCGCTCGCGGCGCACCGTCGTCGCCAAGTACAGCCACTACTTCCTGTGGGGCGCCTCGGTCAACGCGATCTACCGCTACTACGGCGACGACTGGTCGGTCCACGCCAACACGCTCGACGTCACGTACAACCAGAAGATCGACGCCGACTGGATCGTCTCGCCCGAGATCCGGCTGTACACGCAGACCGCGGCGTACTTCTACGGGAACCGGTTCCTCGTGGTCCAGCCGTACATGTCCTCCGACTACCGCCTCTCTCCGTTCGGGAGCTTCCTGGGCGGCCTGACGGTCACGCGCCGCCTGTACGATTCCATCAGCGCCAACCTGGGGGCAACCTTCCTCTCGCAGCACGGCCGCGACCCGATCACGCTCGTCTCCGCGACCCCGGGAGCCCGCACGACCAACGTCTCGGCGGCCGACATGACGGTCACGACGGTCACCTTCGGCCTCGTGTGGGTGTACTGAGCGCGGCCGGCGCCCGCGTCCTGTACACGCGGCGCTTCCCCCTCATGGGAGGCAGCGCCGTCGTGGAATTCGTCGACCATCGGGGGATCGAGCGCGCGGAAGGGATCGCGCGCGCCGTCGAGGCGGAGGCCCGCCGCGTCGAGGCGAAGTTCTCCCGCTACCGCGAATCGAGCGTCGTGTCCGAGATCAACCGCAACGCCGGGCGCACGCCGGTCGCCGTGGACGAGGAAACCGAGATGCTCGTCCGCGCCGCCCTCGATCTGTCCGGCCTGACCGGCGGCCGGTTCGACCCGACGGTCGGCGCGCTGCGCCGCGTGTGGGACTTCAAGACGAGCCGCGTACCGTCCGCCGGCGAGGTCGAGGCGGTACTGCCCCTCGTGGACGCGGAATCCGTCTCGGTGCGGGACCGCACGGTCTTCCTGCGCAAGCCCGGCATGGAGATCGACCTCGGCGGCGTCGGCAAGGAGTACGCGGTCGACCGGGCCGCGCGCCTCCTCGTGCAGGAGGGCATCCCCTCGGCCATCGTGAACTTCGCCGGGGACGTGCGGACCATCGGGAATCGCGGCGACGGGCACCCGTGGAAGATCGGCGTCGCCGACCCGCAGAACCGCAACCGCTGCCGCTTCGCCGTCCGGGCGCTCGGCGGAGCCGGGATCGCCACGTCCGGGGACTACGAGCGGGGCTTCGTCCAAGGCGGCGTTCGATACCACCACATCCTCGACGCGCGGACCGGCTGGCCGGCCCGGGGGCTCTCCTCCGTGACCGCCGTCGCGGCCTCGGCCTTCCGGGCCGGCAAGTTCGCCACCGCCGCTTTTCTCCTCGGCGCGGAAGCGGGGCTGGCCCTTCTCGAGGAAGCGCCCGGCGTCGAGGGAACTCTCATCACCGACGTCGGGACGATTCTCGCCACGACGGGGATGAAGGTCCTCTCGGACCTGCCCGGGAGCCTCTGGGCCTCGCTCCAGGCTTTTTGAGCCTTCGTCTTCTCGCGGGCCGGGGGCGCGCCTGGCGGCCTGCGGCGGCCCCGGGGCATACTCCCCTCCCGAGGACTTCCATGGACACGACGACTGGCCCCCTCATTCGCGCGGCTGCGCCCGATGATTTCCCGTCCTGGAAGCCCCTCTGGGACGGCTACAACGCCTTCTACGGCCGGATCGGGCCCACGGCCCTCCCCGAGGAGATCTCCCGGCTGACCTGGTCTCGCTTCTTCGATCCCGCGGAGCCCATGCACGCCCTGGTGGCGGAGGACGGCGGCCGGCTCGTCGGCCTCGCGCACTTCCTGTTCCATCGCAGCACGATCCAGGCGAATCCGACGTGCTACCTGCAGGACCTCTTCACCGCCGCGGAGTCGCGGGGCCGCGGCGTCGGACGGGCCCTCATCGCGTCCGTGTACGAACACGCCGCCCGCGCCGGCTCCTCCCGCGTGTACTGGCAGACGCAGGAGACCAACGCCGTCGCACGGCGCCTGTACGACCAGGTCGCGGAACGATCGGGCTTCCTGGTCTACCGCAGGACGCTGTAACTTCGGAAGGGTGGCGGCCCCAACGGTCTTCGCCACGAACTCTAGGATTCAGCTCGTGGCGGCCCTTGCGGGGCTTCGGCGGGCCGCTTGAGCGCCCCGGCCCTTCCGCCTCCGCCGCCCCTCCCGACGGCCGCCGAGGATCAGATCGCGGGATTCCTCTCGTGGCTCCTCGACGCTCGGGGGCTCTCTCCGCGCACGGCCGCCGCCTACGTCGAGGCGGTGAACGATTTCCGGTCGCGGCTGAAGATCGACGACTTCGGGAAGATCGGCGGCATGAACGAGGCGCTCGTCTACTCCAACAGGCTCGCGACGGCCGGACTCTCCCGGAACACCCGGCGGCTTCGCGTGCAGGGGGTCAAGAGTTTCTTCCGCTACCTCGCGCTCGTCGGCGTTACCCCGCGGGATCTCTCGGTCGGCGTCGAGGTCCCTCGCGGGAAGGAGGCGAAAAAGCTCTCGACGTTCTCGGCGGTCGAGATCAATCGAATTCTCTTCGTTCGCGAGCGCGACCCGGAGAGGGCGAAGGGCGAGCCGGACGCACTCTTCGAGTCGCGTGTCGCTCGGCACCGCTTCCGCGCGCTCCGGGATGCGGCGATGATCGCCGCGAGCTTCTCCCTCGGGCTTCGTGTTGCCGAGGTCGGCCAATTCTCGCGTGAGGATTATGAAGCGGACGCCGAGGGGGGCGTTCTCACGATCCGCGTCTCGAAGTGGGCCGACGAGCCGGTCTCGCTCCGCCTCGAAGCCCGGGTGAACACGATGCTCCTCGCCTATCTCGTCGAACGCGACGGGTGCGGGCGTTGGGCGGCGGACGGCCCGCTCTTTCCGGGTGAGTCCGGTGGGCTCTCCCCGAACGCCGTCCGGGCGGCCCTCCTTCGTCGCGTGAGGCTCGCCGGAGTCGAGGTCGGGAAGCGGACGGGGCACCACGTTCTCCGCTACTCGCTCGCCTCGATCCTGCACGAGCGGAAGATCCCGCTCCTTGAAATTCAGGACGCTCTCCGGCACAAGTCGATCGAGACGACTATCCGATACATCAAGCTCGCGTCGGGGCACAAAATTCGGGGCCGCGTCAACGCCGCGATGCCGTGGAATCGTGATCTTGGGAAGGCGGCGAAAACGGCGGCGGGCGTTGACGATTCCTCGCTCGTGCTCCGGCGGCCGTCCGGGCGGAGGTAGTTTGGTAGTAGGTCTCTTTCGGGGATTCCGAGGTCTGAAGTGAAAAATCCTTCGGAAACTCGAAGCTCGACCTCGCGTCCGGCCCGTGAAAAAGGGCCGATTTTAAGAATGACGCAGGAACAGGTCGACGAGGAGCCGGTCGAGGCGGCCGACGAGGAGCCCGTCGAGGCGATCGAGGACTTTCCCCCGGCGTCGAGGTCGAAGCGGTACGCGCGGGGCTTCGGAGGCGATCTCGCGCTCGCATACGCGATGGAGCACGCGCCCCGGATCAGGCTCGAACGGCTCGGGAAGATCCCGCTCCCGCGCAGGCGCGACCGCCGCGCCGGGCACGCCCCGACGAAGGCGGAGCGCGAGCGCGATCTCCTCGCCCACGTCTACGACCGCGCCCGATACGTCGTCCCCGAGGGCGACGGCTTCGCCCCGCTCTACTCGTGCGAGCAGATCGCCGCGAACGCCCGGAAGCGGGGGCGGTACGGGATGCGCTCGCTCACGGCCGGCCGGGTGCGTGCGATCGTCCGGGAGAAGTGGCCGGCGCTCGGGGCGCTCCGGGGCGACTGACCTCCCCGGGGGTGTAACCGGCTTGCGCCTGCCGGGGGATTCCCGACCCCTCCTCACCCGTACACGATAGCTCTATCGTGGACGGGATTCTGCTATAATTGCAGGCATGAAAAGGACGTCGAAAATCGTAGGGTACGCCCGCGTCTCGTCCCCGGGGCAAGTAACCGAGGGAGTGTCGCTCGCGGCTCAAGAAGCCAAGCTCCGCGAGCGGGGGGCCGTCAAGGTCTTCGTCGACGAGGGAATCTCCGGGCAGAAGTCGGGCCGCCCCGGGCTCACGGCCGCGCTCGACGCCGCGTGCGAGTCCCGGGGGTCTTCTCTCGTGGTCTACAGCTTGAGCCGCCTCGCGCGGAGCACGTCGGACGCCCTCGCCATAGCGAAGCGGCTTGAGAAGGCAGGGGTCGCGCTCGTGAGCCTTTCGGAGTCGATCGACACGGGCTCCGCGATGGGTCGCTGCTTCTTCACGGTTCTCGCTGCGATCGCGCAGCTCGAAGCGGATATTGCAGGCGAACGGACGCGCATGGGGCTCGCGTTCCTGAAGGCGAGCGGCAAGCGGTACACGGCTCGGATTCCCTTCGGTTATCGCCTTGACGGCGACAACCTCGTCCCCGACCCGGCGGAGCAGAAGGCGATCAAGCTCGTTCGACGCATGAGCGCGAAGGGCGAATCCCTTCAGGCGATCGCCGACGAGCTTCGCGCTCGTGGAGTCAAGACGAAGACAGGTTCGACCATATGGTCGCGCTCGACCGTCGACGCGATCCGTCGCCGCTCCGCCTCGGCCGCGTAGGCGGCCACCCGCCCGGCCCGGCCGACCCCGCGCTCGGCCGCGAGCTGATCGAGGCGCACAAGGGCGCGGGGACGTCGGGCGACGGCGCAAGCCCTCGCGAAAGGTCGCAAAAGATGGAGGAGACCCCCCTCGGCCCATACGTGAGGCGCGGCGGGGAGTTTTGACCCTTCCGACACTTTCTACTTACCGGGCTCCGCCTCTCGCCTACTAACGCGGCTTGACCGACGTCGTAGCCTGAAATTGCAATGGCGAAGTCGAGCACGAGCTTCACGAGTCAGACGGCGAAGGTGGTCGCGCACAAGGGCGGCCGCGCGCGTTGGGCGAAGACGCGATCGAAGGCGAAGCGTAGGGCGCACGCGCTCATGATGCTCGCGTCCCGGCGCGATCGCCGCCCCGTGGTCGAGACCTTCCCGGCGGGGTCCTAATGGCGCGCAAGCCTCGCGGAGTCCCCGGCCCGGTGCCGGGCTCGATCGTTGTCCCGAAGGGCACGAAGCTCTCGGGGCTTGCCCGTGGAATGCGCGGCCCCGCCCGCACCGCTCGGCAGCTCGCGACCCTGCGGAAGAACGGCGCTCGTCAGAAGGGCTCCGCCCTCGACGCGAAGCTCGTGATCGCGACGGGAGACACGAACGCTCCGACGGTCCTTCGTGCATTCATGCAAGCCGAGGCGGGCGATCTCTCCGCCTTGAACGCATGGACGGCGGAGCAGATCGGGCGGGTCGCGTTCGTGCTTCAGGGCGTGCTCGCGAACGTCTCGCGCGACGGGGCGGTCGTCGAGGAGAGCGTCTTCGACGGCAACGGCAAGGTGATCTCGAAGCGTAAACGCGAGTCGGCCGAGTTCGGGATTCTCCTGAAGCTCGCGCCCCTGCTCGGGCTCGACGTGCATTCCGCGCTCCTCTCGAAGAAGTCGAGGGGCGAGGCGAAGAAGGATGAGAGCGTTTCCTCGTTCCTTGAGTCGCAGTCGCGCCTCCGGGCTTCGCTCTCGTTGAACGAGCCCGTCTCCGCCGAGGAGAAGGCGGCGGCGATCGAATCCGAGGTCGTGAAGTGACGTCGAAGAGGAAAGCCGGCCCGAAGAGGATCGTCTCGCTCCTGCCCGACGTGGCGATCGCGGACTTCCTGACGCACTACCGCCTCGACGCGGCCGACGTTCTCGCGGGTAAGCCCGTGTGGAAGGAAGCCGACGCCGAGGGGAAGGTGCGGAAGGTCCCGCTCACGGTCGAGAGGATCGAGGCGCTCATCGGTGCCCGTGACCCTGTCGCGTGGGCTCGCTTGAACCTGCGGGAGGTCCGCGACCTCGTCGACGACGACGGAAAGGTCGTTATCCCTCGGGGCTCGCCGTGGATTCTCCGGCCCGCGCAGGAGCGGCTCGCCCGCCTCGACGTCGACTTCGTCTCGGAGAGCGCGAGCGAGACCGGGAAGACGCGCGATGCGGCCCTGCGCGCCCTGCGCTACGCGGCGTTTCATGACGGCGGGAAGGTCCTCATCGTGACGCACGCCGAGAGGACTCAAGAGGAAATGGCGCTCGCGATCCTCGATCAGGTTGACCGGGAGCGCGGGATCGGGAATCGCGGGATCGCCGGCGGGCTCATCGGCAAGCCGCAGCGTGCCCCCTTTTGGCGCTATACGTTCAGGAACGGCGCGACGATCACCCTCACGATCTCGGGCGGCGACGGCGGCTCGATGCTCTCGCAGCACGTCGGGCTCCTCATCCTCGACGAGGCGCAGAAGTTCCGCTCGCAACAGGTCTTCAATGAGGCTTGGCGCGCGATCGACCCGGGCGGCCGGGTCGCGGTCTACGGCACCCCGTCCGGGAACTACTCCTCGCCCTTCTATCACCTCTGCGCGTCGAGCCGTCCGATCGACGGGCGGGACGAGGCGAAGGTCGAGCGCGGCGATACGCCCGAGGGCGATCCCGCGCCGGAGTTCGTGAAGATCAACATCTCGCGGCTCGATATGGGCTACCCGTTCGTGACGCCCCGTCGAAAGGCGTCGTGGATCGCGAAGTTCGGCGGCGTCGAGAGCTTCGGCTATCAGAACAACGTCCTCGGCCGTTGGTCGAGCGCGTCTCATTCGGTTTGGCCGATGGAGACCATGCTCCGCCCGAATCTCACGGTCAACCTTCCGCACTACCGGATCGTCGTCGGCGACGTGAACCGGGAGGAGCAGACCGTCCGCGTCCGGGCGGCCCGGCTCTCGTGCGTCGTCGGCGAGGCGGAGAAGATGATCGCGGATCGGACGAGCGCGCTCTTTTCCGCCGACCTCTCCTCGACGATCGCGTCCTTCTACCCGTCGACGGATTGGATCGCGCCGACGCTGATCTGCGGCGTCGACCTCGGCTCCGAGGCGGACCCGACCGAAGCTCTCTTCGTGCGCGTGACCGAGTCGGGCCGGTGGGAGGACGTCTTCCGGCTCGTGCTCCGCCGGGCCGAGTATTACCCCGTACAGCGGGACGTCTTCGCCGCGCTCGATCATGCATCGGGGCACGTCGCGAATTTTGGATTCGACGCCGGTAACGCGGGCGGGAGCTTCGTTCAGGAGCTTCGGGAGAGGTTCGCGAAGTGTCCGATCTGCGGGAAGGACACCGGATTCGAGCGCAGGTCCGACGCCTACGCCTTCGGCGGCGTTCAGGAAGAGGTCGACATTCTGACGGGGACCCTGATTCTCAACCCGGATAAGTCCCGCGACGGGGCGGAGGTCGCGCACAAGGTCTCGAACAAGGAGGCGGCGACCCGCCACTTGACGCGCCGGATGCAGGCGAAGCTCCTCGCGATCGCCGACGACGGCGGAGCGGGCGATCAGAACCTCGCGGCGGCTCAACTCCTCGTGAATCACGTCTACGAGGGCACGACCTCGCGCGGGGAGATGAAGTATCGGGGAATCGACGATCACGCCGTCGACGCGCGCCGGTGTGTCGCGTTGGTGATCGCCCGGCAGATCCGCGACGGGCTTCTCTCGACCGGGATCACCGCCTCGGAAGCCTACGACGTCGGCGTCGTCTCGGTCCCCCGGGGCGGGTCGTTTCGTGAGGTCGGCGATTCGGAGGACTTCTACGAGTCGGAGCGCGACTCGGGCGGCGACTTCAGTCGAGGCTCGTCTGTCCGCGAAGGCTTCGGCGATTTTTGAAGGAGAAGACGATGAAGCTTTCGACGATGATCGAAGAGATTCGGCCCTCGATTCTGTGGTGGAAGTTCGCGAACGTGACGGAGCGCGTGCTCCCGTGGCGGTGGTCGCAGGCGCTCCGGCACGGGCCGTTCAACGCCCGGCAATGGCTCGTTCAGCACTTCGGCCCCGTCGCGTTCCGCGCGCGGTTCTCGAAGGACCCGTATTGGGTGCAGCGGCGTCGACTCGCGGCGTTCACGGGCAGGCCGATGTTCGAGCGCATTCATTGGATCGACCCGAAGGGAACGCCTTCGCCGCTTCGACTGTTGCACCCGCCCGCCTTTCCTCCGCCGGAGACCGCCGGCACCCGGCGCGCCCGGGCGCTCGCGCATCTTGCCGCGCTCGCGGACGCGGAGACGCACGGCGAGCCGTCCTGAAAATCGGGACCGCAGAAGTCCCGGCAGTCGCGTAAGTCGCTGAAACGGGGTCTGTTAGACTCCTCGGCATGAAGAACAAGCCGAGTCGACGCCCCGCGCAGAAGCCCCGCAACGTCCTCGGGATCTCCGACAAGGCGGAGCGCGAGCTGCTTCGGATCGCTGACGGGGAGAACCGCTCGAAGACGGAGGCGGCGCGCGTGATCCTCGAAGCGGCGCTACTCGCGGGTCTGCGCGGCGTCGAGGTCGGACGGCTTTCCGAGCGCGTGAGGCTCCTCGCCCGGCGTCCGCGCGCGCTCGATCGGCGCGGGCTCTACGCGGTCACCTCCGGGGGTCCCGCCTAACCCGACTGTCGCCCGCGATTTTCAAGCTCGCGCATCAGTCGATAGGCGTCGTCGGCCGGGATCTCCTCCGGGAACCTACTGCGAATCTCGTTGATGAGGACGTCCAAGTCGGCGACGACCGCCTCTCGATCAGGGCCGACGTAGCTGCTCCTTCTCTCGACGGAGTCCTTCAACATCTTCTCCCGGGAGATCGTCTTGCCCTCGCGAGCACCCTTCGTGACGATCCCGAGCATATGGTCGTCAAGGGCCTTGAGTTTGTCGGCGTGGACCCGCTGAACGAGGAGAAGCTGCTCGCGCGGCAAGGAGGTCAGGACCTCCTCGACCATTTCCGACGTGATCTCGCCGTCCGCCTTCCGCTTCACGAGGTCGTCGACGAGCTTCATCGCCTCGACCGGGTCCGGCTTCGGCGCGAAGCCGCGAGCTAGCCACGACACGGCCCAATAGATCGCCCACGGGATCGCGGCGAGCACGAGGACGAGGAGGAAGTTCCCGTTCGGCCATGCGACGACGAGACCGAGCACGAACAATATGCCGGACGCGAGTAGCGTGAGACGCCGGAACCCCTGACCCCATCGCACGGCTGCCATTTCCGTCTCTGCGGAGTTCGCCGCCTACAGTAGAGCGTTGAGCGCGGCGAACGCCTTGTCGAAGCGGTCGAGAATTGCCGCGTCGACGCCCGCCTTCAGGCTGTCGAGGTTCTCGGACAGGTATCGCGCGGGCCGGTAATGGTTGAACGTCCCCTTCTTCAGAGGGTTCGCTTCGAGGTGCTTCTCGATGCGAACGACGATCCTCGGGTGCTTCGGGAGCTTCGCGAGATCGAGCGGGCTTGAAAGCTCCTTCGCGTACTCGGCGTTGACGAGCTTCACGTAGAAGGCGGGGTCGAACATATCCTCGACGTCCGCCTCGCTTCCGCCCGTGAAGTCTGCGAACGTCAAGACGTGGTTCTTCTTGAGGAGTTTGCGCGTGAACAGCTCGTCGATCCGCTGACGGTCCTTCGCCTGAACGTCGATCAGGGTCGCGATTGTCAATCCCTTTTGCGAGCCGAGTAGCGCGACGAACGTCGGGACCTTCTCCGCGCCACCGACCGGCGTGATCGTCCATTCCGGCGAGAGCGAAGTCTTCCCGGCGCGTCCGAGCAGGGTCGAAACGGTTTGGAAGTAGAGCAGGTCGGAAACACCCTCGACCACGACGCAATTCGGGCCGACGAAGAGTGTCTGATGGATCTCGTAACCGAGCGCGCCCTGAAGGGGGAACAGGCTGTCGCCTGAAGCGTCGAGAACATCCTTCAGGACTTTCGTTCCGGCCTGATCGGGTGGCAGAGGCTCCGTCGCGTCGATACTCCGGTCCTGAACGATTCGGACTCTCTTGAACTGCTTCGGGTCGACCATGAAGGGCGAGTGCGTCGTATAGATGAGCTGATTGTTCGGGCGAACCTCCTCCTCGAAGTAGAGAAGGAGATCCTCCTGCGCCTTCGCGTGAAGGCTCAACCCGGGCTCATCGAGCAGAAGGATGAGCGGCTCTCCGTTGCCCTGCGTCTTCGCGTACCACGCGAGGAACGAGAAGAACCACACGAACCCGGCCGAGCGCGTGCCGATGCCGGTCGTCACTTCATGGACGGCGTCGTAGATTTCCGCCCAAATGTTAGTTCCCGACTGCATTCCGGGGGGATCTCCGGGCCGCGCCGGCCGCACGTCCCACGTCATACGCAGGTGCTTGTTTTGGGACCAATATTTCAGGACCCGCTTACTCAAGTAGTTTCCGGCTCCCTGTAGGGCGTTTTTCAACTCTTGCGTTCTCGCCGGATTCTTGAGTTCGTCGAGGTCGAGGCGCGCAAGCTCGATCAGACCGAGCAACGGGTGATCCGAGTCCTTCAGGGTGTTCTTGTTCGCCCGGTCCTGAAGCTGTTCGATGTTCTCCTGTCCCGTCATTTGAAAGTAGCTGTCGAAGTAGAGGAACTTCGGCTCTCGCTTCTCCAAGAATCGCGTGTAGATGTATTTGTCGAGCCCTTCCTTCACGAGCGCCTCAAGGACGCCCCGAATGCTCGCGACCTCCGTCGTCGCCTCTTCGTCCTTCAGCGAGGCGAGAGCTTCCTCGGCAGTCTTCGACTCGGTCACACGCTTCGCCGCGTCCGCCAACAATTTGTGACTGCTCGCGAGGTGCCGGAGAACCGACGGCATATCCGTGTGGAGCGTGAAGTAGGTTGTGTTGTTGTACCCGCGCGACAGGGTCAGCGTGTTCTCGGTGATAGCACCATCGCCGAGCGCGGCGTTGACTTCTGTTAGGTCCTCGGGCTCGAGGACGAACACCGCGCGAGACACTCTCGCAGGCTCCCGCTTGCCCGACTCGACGGCCTGACGGTAGTCCTCGACGTCCGAGCGCGGATAGTCGTCTGCGACGACGAAGTCGCCCTTGCCCTTGACGATCGGATTCAACCGATAGAGCGCCTTGAGGAGGGCGGTCTTCCCCGCCTCGTTCTTCCCGACGAGGCACGTAATATCGCCGATCTCGAATTCGCCCGAGTCCCGGACACTCTGAAACTCGGTGATTTGAACGCGCGACAGTTTCATTCTGAAGCCCCTGCGTGCCGTCGCCGGGTGCCGGGGTGGCGCGGCGTATGCGGGAGACTCTACACCGCGCGGGTTTTGGCCGATCGACGGGGGTTTCTAGCCTGATCTACCCCGAACCGGGGCGCGCACCCCGATCGCCCCGGAGACTTCAAGGACCCGCCCCGTCAGCTCCCGCCTCACGACAACGTCGACCGTGAGCCCGCACGAACACGCCGACCACGCCGGACCCCAACCGTAGCGGACGGGTTCGTCGGCGGCGCGACCGCATCGCTCGCACTTCCACCGGAATCGCGGCGGAGGAACCGGCGGCATCGGGCGGAGTCTACGTCCTCGCGACAAGTAGTAAGTAGCGCGCACCGGGCAAGCTCACCCTGCGCCCCGGTTCGGCGGGGTCAGCCGGCTACGAAACCCCGCCCACCCTTCGGCCCGGCTACTCGTGTCCTGCGAGTCGTTCGGCGGCGGCCGACAGACGACCGAGGCAGCACACACCCTGCGGGTTCCTGACCTCGCACGCGCAATGACCCGCCTTGACCTCGGCGGCGACTGCCGCAGGGACGCGCGTTCTTCCGTCGAGAGCGATCTCCCTACGCAGGTCAGCCTCCGTGACGTCGAAGCAGTAGCAGAGAGGAACCGGGTCCTCCGTCTCTTTCTGACCGACCCGAATGCGGAGATCACGCTTGCGGAAGATCGAGTCGGCGGACCTGTCGAAGTAGACGACGTCGCACACCGGGTCCGCGCAGAAGCGATATGCGGTGCCGTCAAGTCGGCGCAGGGCGTCCGCCGTGAGGAGAGCCTTCAGAGTGATGAGGCCGACCTTCGACCCTACAGACCGCGACTCGGGGCAGAGGGCCGAGTCCGCCGCGACCACGGCAGACTCACCGACGCACGAGGAGGCGCACTCCGTGGCCGGGAGGCTCACTTCGCCTCGCCCGGCAATGCTCCGACACCCTGATCCGCTGCCTTCCGAAGCTCGGCGAGCTGTTGCGGGTTCAGATGCTTTTTTGCGATCGCTGTCAGCTCCTCGCGCGGATCTACTTCGCACTCGTCTCCTCTATCGCGCGTGAGAACCTTTGCGATTCCTGCGGTGAGGTCCTTGTTCAACGCCGCGAGCTGTCCGGGGGACAAGTTGAGACGTGGCTTTGCCCGGTTGATGAGCCGGGCTGCAATGACTTCCGCCTCCCGCTCGCTCAAGCGATCCACGTCGGCGGCCGTGTACCACGTCTTCGAGTCGAACTCCTTCTGCGCCTTCTCGCGGTCCTCGCCACGGAGTACGGCGGTTTCGAGTTCGCTTTTCTTGAAGGCAGCCTCGACCGTGGCAGCGCCGGCGGGCGCATGAGCGGGGTCTTTCCATACGACCGCGAGGACGGTGCCCGGGCGGTTGATCTTGGCTTCCTTCACGCTCGGATCGCTTTCTATCCGTTTAAGGATGGGCTTCGATCGAATACCGCAGCCGAGTCCTTCCGCCGCACCGCATTCGAGCGGCACCTCGAAAAAGCTGACGGACTCGGGGCCGATCGCGACTGCCGCCGAATCAACGGAGGCCGACGCGCCCTTGACCGTCGCCTTGTAGCCGAGACGCTCAATGGCTTGGACGATCTTGTCGACCGTCGTCTTCGCGTCGTCGTAGGTCACGGTCGTCTCGGCCTTTTCGAGATCGGTCTTCACGGCTTCGACTCCTTCTGTCTTCTTGAGGGCGATACGGGTCGCTGACGCGCAGGACCCGCAGGTCCAGCCCTTCACTGTGAGGGTCACAGTCTTTGTGTCGGCGATCGCCACGTAGGCCGAGGCGAAGACGAGCAGGAGACTCGCGAGTAGCTTCTTCATGAGAGACCTCCGAAGTGACTTCTCAAAGACGTTGAGCGAGGTAAGAGAGCGCAGTCAGGACCACCACGACGCCGGTCGCGATCCAAAGTCCGACTCTTCGTTTCGTCCGAGGTTGAGCGCAGACCGAACCCGCTTCGCATTCCTCGGGGGACCCCTTGCGATAGGAAAAATAGAACGCTGCGCCGAGAAGCAGGACAGTCACTACCGCGAAGATCGGCCGGTAGGGCTCGAATTTCAGGAGCAGGGCACCGCCGCCGACACCGAGCACGGCGAGAAGTAGCGGCCCGAGACAGCAGATCGAGGCGGCGATCGCCGAACCGACCGCGCCTGTTTCGAGGGCTCGAAGTCCGCCGGTTCTCACGATCACGACCTCTTCAACACCGTTTCGAGAGCGCGCCGGAAGCGTTCGATCGCGACCTCGTTCTTGCCACTCTTGGAGCACGGGATGACGCAGGAGTCGACGTGCGCCTCCATGAGGCTGATGAGTACGCCGTTCAGGGCGGATCGAACCGCCGAGGCTTGCACGAGGAGCGAGTCGCAGTCATCGCCGGCGGCGAGCATTCGACGGATAGCGGCGACGTGACCCTCGATCCGAGCGAGCCGCCGGTCGATTTCCGACCGCTCCGTCGCGCGGAGGTTCCGCGAGGACGACTCCGGGTGTCCGAGGGGCGCAGATTTCATTTTCGACTTCATGAGAGGACCTAACATATCCCCCCGGGGGGGATATTTCAATATGGGCGGTTCCGTTCCCCTCGCGCCGGCGACCTTGACGGCCCGCCGAGAATCGGAACGTGGGCTTCCATGCGCTCGTCGGTTCGACCGCTCTCGACCGCGCCGTCGCACGGGCCGGGCGAGCCGCCGACGCTCGCTTCGCCGGCCGGGACCGTCGCGCTCGGCGGAGTCTCGCGGGCGGGCAGCTCCGGGAGTTGACGGCCGATGAACGGGCCGCCGCGACCGCCCGGGTGAAGTCTCTCTTCGGCGGGCGCGTGCCGGTCGTCGGCCCGATGGAATTTGGACCGCGCTCGTGACGACACCTCGCGCGCTCCTCGGCTCCGGCCGCCGGCTCCAATCCCCCGAGCTGCTCGCGGCCCGCCGCGAAGACCTCCGCCGTCGCCGGGCCGCCGTCTCCGCACCGCTCGCAGCCGGCCGCCTCCGGGAGCCCCGGTCCTCGCGCGCCGGCGAGTCGGTCGAGCTGTTCGAGGGGCTCGCCGTCTTCCGTTCCGACGCCGTTTAGTCAATCCGACGCGGAATCCCGAGCAAATCGGGCAGCTTGACAGCTCCCTGATTATCTTGGAGATGGACCTCGAAACCGCTCGAAAGAATCTCGGCCTCTCGCAGACGCGGCTCGCGTACCTCGCCCGCGCGAGTCAGTCCGCCGTAAGTCGCCTCGAACGCGGGCGCTCCTGCCCCCCCTCGGCCGAACGGCGGATTCGGGCGGTGCTCCGCCTGCCCGTGCCCGAGCGGCCGGTCGCCGACCGGATCGCCGACCTCACGGTCGAGCGTCTCCGCATGAGTCCGGCGCAACGGCGGGCGCTCGACTTCGCGGCGGAGCGGGCGGCGGCTCGATGAACGCTTCTACAGGACGGCGGCGGCACGGATTCGCGCCTCGGCGCGACGGGATTCGCTACCCGCAGCTCATGGCCGTGCTCGCCGTCGCCCTCTATTTCGTCGGTTGCACGACGACGCTCGGGCCGACCCCGGCTCCGGCCCCGGCTCCTCCGATCGGATCGAGCGCCAATCTTCTCAATGCTTGCGGAGGCGCGGACCTCGGAGCTTGCCGCGCCTTCGTCGTCGCGATCCTCGACCACGACTTCGAGCGCGGGCTCATCTGCTCCCCGCCGGACGTGACTCTCGACGCGATCGTAGCGGTCGCGGTCGAGGCTCTCCGAGGAAGCTCCGACGAAGAGGCGCATCGCGTGGTCGCCGACGCCCTGATCGCGCGATACCCGTGCGCGTCGGCTCCCCGCGCCCCCTTGACAACAACAGCGACGGATCTCCCGCCGCTTGTGACGCGGCTCCGCCGCATGGAGAACGACTCATGGCTCGCTTTTTGATTCGACCGCCCCGGTTCCTCGCGTTCGCGCTCGCCGCGCTCGTGGTCGTCGCCTTCGCGGCGACGGCTTCCGCGCAGACCGCGACCCCCACGCGCACGAACACCCCGACGGCGACGAATACGCCGACGCAGACGCCGGCCTTCAACCGTCCGACGAACACGCCGACGACCGGCCCGAACGCGACGATTCCTCCGACTCGGACGAGTACGCCGACGCAGACCCGCACGAGCACGCCGACCTCGACGCGGACCCTCACGCCCACGATCACCGGCGTTCGGACGAACACGCCGACGCCGACCTCGACGCAGACGCCCCTCTTCCGCCCGAGCGCGACTCCGACGAAGGGGCCGAACGCCCCGACGCCGACTCCATAACCGCACCGAACACGAAGACGAAAAGGAGACTGAAAAATGTCGCAGCAGAAGAAGGAGTCGACCCCCGCTCCGGTTTTTTCCGCCGAACAGCTCGCCGCCGCGAGCGCGCAGCTCAAGGCGCACGAACGCCTCGAAGCGATCAAGGCGAAGGGCTTCGCGACCGAGCCCGGGCTCTACCGCTACATCGGCGCGTCGGTGCGCCCGCTCGCCTACGAGCTTCGTCGCCTGTTGACGGATCTCTCGCAGCCCGCGCCCGCGCCCGTCGCGTCGACCGAGGACGTCTTCGTCACCGGGGCCGTCCTCGCCGTCAACGTCGGCGACCGCCTGCCCGATCCGCAGTTCTTCGAGAAGCTCTCCGACGAGGAGTCCGCCGACGTCGTCACGGTTCAGCAGGCTCTCGGGCTTCGCACGGTCGACCGGGCCGTCGAGGCGGCGGAGTCGGGGCTCGGTGCCGCCGATCAGGTCCTGAACGAGGCGACCGCGAAGGTGGCCGAGGCGACCCGGCGTAGGGAGCAGGCGTCCGCCGCCCGCGACGTTGCCGCGAGGAGTTGCGAACGCGAGCAGCAGCGTCTCGCCGATCACCTCGCGCCCTACGGCGACGGCGGCGAAGAGAAGCTCCGTGCCGTGCTCGCGACGATGAAAGCCCCGAAGGTGAAGGCGGAGTCGGATCACGGCTTCATCACGGTCTCCCGGGGCGGTGGCGTCATGGAGCGCGTCGAGGCGGCGTCGTGAGCGCGCACCGGATGGTCGCTCCGCCGAGCGCGATCGAGGAGCGTCTCGCGAGCAGGCTCGCGAAGCTCGCGGCCCTCGCTTCCGGCGAGAAGCCGATCTCGGACGCCGACTTCAGGAAGCTCATCGCCGAGGACACGAAGCGGCGGCTGCGCGCGGCCGTGGCGGGTCGCTTGAGCCCCGCGCTCCTCTCCGCCGCGCTCGCGGGAGTCGACCGCGCGGTCGAGTACCGGGGCTCCGCCGGTGGGGCGAGCTTCGCGATCGCCTTCGCACAGGCCGTAGGCGTCGAGGTCCGGTGATCGCGCGGCCCCGCTGTTGGCGGGCAGAGGGCCGGGACGGGAACCGGCCCTCACCTCGCCCGCCCGGACCCCGGGGATTCGAGCGGGGACGGGCCGTCCCCGGCCTCGGAAGCTCCCGACGGCCCGAAGGGGCGGGTCGGAACCGTTCGGGCTCCTACGGGGCAGGGGTCGAAAACGGCCCCATCGGAACCGAAGCGGCTTCGGTTATCTGATTGACAGAGAAGGACTTAAGCTTGACAACAGGTATAGGCTTGGGGGTAGCCATGAAAGACCAAAAGACGCCCGTCCGCCGGCGGGGACCCGAAGTCCCGGGACTCCTCCGCGTCCCCGAGGCGGCCGCCCGGATCGGGATCGCCGAGAACACCCTCTATTTGTGGATCGCCGAGGGGCTGATCCCTCACGTCCGGGTCGGCCGCCGTGCGGTACGCCTTCGCGAAGAGGTCGTCGCCGCGCAGATCCGGGACGTGCCGGCGAGCGGAGTCGAGACCGGGTAGTCGAGCAGAGACGGAAACGCCGTCGCGGGGGCGACGGCGCGAGAGAGGAGACCGCTGTGGGACAAGAAGAGTATCGCCCGCCCGTCAAGGTCATGGGAACGGCTCGCGCCCGTCGCGCCGAGGACGGCCGGACGAAGTGAGTTTCCTGCTACTCGACGACGGCTTCGCCGAGCACCCGAAGCTCCGGGCGCTCGACGACGCGAGCTTCCGGGCGCACGTTCGCGCGCTCCTCTATTGCAAGGCTCATCAGACGGACCTCTTCCTCCCGGACGCCGAAGCTGTCGACCTCGCCGGCCGCAGGGTCACCCGGAAACTTGTCACGGCCGGGCTATGGCGGCCCATCGCCGGCGGATACGCCGTCTCCGACTTCCTCGTGAAGACGTACACGGCCGCGCAGATCGAAGCGAGGCGGAAGGCTCAATCGTCGGGCGGAAAGCTCGGAAATCTGATTCGTTGGGGTGACGCTGAACGTGACGCCGAACGTGACGCCGACCGTGACGCTCGGGGCCGTCACGCCGCGAGGCAGAAGCGATATAGGGAGAAGCTCAAAAGCCGCCCTGTAGAGCCTTCTGTCGGTGTACCGATCGGTCAACCTGTCGCTTACCCTGACCGTACTCCTACACCTACACCTACCTATCAACGGAGCAGGGCTTCAACGGAGAGGAAATCTTCTCCGGGCGGTGCGAATTGATTTCGTCGTCGCAGAGGTTCTCGGGCCGGCGTCGTTGCCCGGTCTGCGGCGGAGGCGATCGGCTTCCCCGGGGCACGGGGGCTCGGTGCTCGGGGTTCCTTTCCGACGACGGCCGGTACGCGCATTGCTCGCGTGTCCCGTTCGGCCGGGAGGAGCGCGGCGGGACGTGGCACCACTACCTCGCGGGTCCGTGCCGGTGCGGAGAGGTCCACGGCTCGGCCCCGGCCCCGCCGGTTCGGGCTCGGGCTCCTCGTCGGCCGGACTTCGGCTCGACGTGGAAGTCGTTCCTCGACGCCGACGAGATCGGGACCTCATACCTCGCGAGCCGGGGACTATGGCCGGTCCCGGGGGGTCTCGTCCGGTTCGATCCGTCGGAGCCTGTCTACCGGGTCGCGTTGCCCCTCTTCGACGTCGACGGTCGGATCGTCGGCGTCGAGAAGCGTGCCGTCGTCTCCGGGGCCGAGCCGAAGGTTCGGTGCCTCTCCGGTAGCGTGAAGACGGGCTCCGCCTTCGGTCTTCTCGGAGCGGGCTCGGCTCCGGTGTGGATCGTTGAGGGCTTCACCGACTTCCTCGCCGCCTCCCGGATCTCCGACGCGCTCGGGGTCTCGGCGCTCGGAATTCCCGGCGCGACGTTCGCCGCCTCTGTAGTCGAGGCGCGTGCGGCCCTTCTTCGTGGTCGGCGCGTCTTCGTCTCGACGGACTCCGACCCCGCCGGCGAGTTCGCGCGGATCGAGTTGCGTGCCGCGCTCCGTGAAGTCGGGGCCGAACCTCGGATCGCGCCCTACCCCAACGGCTTTGGAGACCTCTCGGAAGTTCCCGCCGATCGTCGAGCCCGATTGATGGGCGAAGTTTTTACCGTTTGCCTGAAGGAGGTGGCCGCGTGAAGCACCCATCAAGACGCGGGCTGTAGAGCCCGAGTCGGAAGGGAGGGAGCTGCATGGGCTCCCGGAAAAAAGCGGACGCGGCGACCGTCACGGTGTCGACGTGGATCGAGAACTCGAACCGCCGTAGGGCGGCGGTTCAGGCGCAGCTCCTCGAAAAGGCGCAGGCTCTCGGCGGGCACGTCGCCGAAGGGCCGGTCTCCGCCGGCGGAGAGACGTTCCTTCGATTCGCGTTCGACGACCGGCGGCCGGCGCTCGACTTTCAGCTCTCGGTCGATCGCCTCGACGCCTCGGCGCTCCTCGACGACGAGGACGAGGTCTTGAGGCGGATGCGGGCGCGTAAGGCTTCGTTGTGAGGACGACGCTCGCGAAGCTCGCGCCGTCGAAACCCCCGGTCGACGACGGGCGCGTCTCTCTCGCTCGGTGCCGCGAGATCCTCGGGCCGGAGCACGCCGGAGCCTCGGAGGAGGAGCTTCTCGAAGTTCGGGAGGCGTTGTACGCTCTCGCCGGCATGATTCCTCGGCGTTCGCGTCAACCGAAGGCGCGGGGTGAAGCGTGAAGACGGCCGTCGTCTACTGCCGCGTCTCGGACGCCCGGCAGATCGAGAACTTCTCGCTCGGGACGCAAGAGAAGGCGTGCCGCGAATACTGCGCTCGAAACGAGATCGAGGTCGTCGCCGTCTATCGTGACGAGGGCGAGTCGGCGAGCACCGCCGACCGGCCGCAGTTTCGACGGGCTCTCGACTTCTGCCGCGAGCACAAGATCGACGCCTTCGTCGTCTACGCGCTCTCGCGGTTCGCCCGCTCGACGCACGATCACGCGATCGTCTCCGTTCAGCTCCGGCGGCACGGGACGACGCTCCATTCCGCGACGGAGCCGATCGGTGACTCGGCGACGGGCCGGCTCATGGAGGACATTCTCGCGAGCTTCGCCGCCTTCGACAACCGGGCGAAGTCCGAGAGGACCTCGGCCGGAATGCGGGCGGCTCTCTCGGCCGGGCGTTGGGCTTGGCAGCCGCCGCTCGGGTACGGCCCCGGAATGACGCACGACCCCGAACGCGCTCCGATCGTGAGGCGCGCCTTCGAGCTTGCCGCCTCCGGGGACTACACCGGCCCGGAGCTGCGCGAGAAGCTCGCCGGGCTCGGGCTCCTCGGGAAGAAGGGCCGGCCCGTCTCGAAGCAGACGCTCGCCTCGATGCTCCGCAATGGGCTTTACGCCGGGATCGTCCGCTCGAAGAAGTGGGGCGTCGAGACGGACGGTGCCTTCGAGCCGATCGTCGACCGGGCTCTCTTCTTCCGGGTGCAGCACGTCCTCGACGGCCGGGCTCACGTCCCCGCGAAGGGAGAGCGGCTCCGTCAGAATCCCGACTTCCCCCTGCGCGGGTTTGCCTCGTGCGAAAAGCACGGCAAGGCGCTCTCCGGGGCGTGGAGCCGCTCGAAGACGGGCAAGCTGTATGGCTATTACCGCTGTCTCGCGGGAGCGGGATGCGTCAACGTCGGGAAGATCGCGCTCGAAAACGATTTCGAGGCGGTGCTCGCGGGGATGAGCTTGAAGCCGTCCGTCCTGCGCCTCTTCCGCGAGATCACGCTCGACGTTTGGCGCAAGGAGCACGCCGAGGCGGAGCTGCGCCGGGCGGCCCGCGAGAAGCAGGTCGCGGCGATCCGGGCTCGAAAGGATCGGCTCGTCAAGATGCGGGTCGACGGCGAGGTCGACGAGGAGACCTACCGGAAGCACCTATTGAGGATCGAGTCCGAGACCGACTTCGGCGTCACGGGATGGATCGACGCCGAGATCGACGAGCGCACGCTCTCGGCCGACCTCGACTTCGCCGAGCACGTCCTCGGGGACCTCCGGCGGGCGTGGGTCGAATTCGACCTCGATCAGAAGCAGCGGTTCGACCGGATCATCTTCCCGGCCGGAATCGTCGTCGGTCGCGGCGGAAAGTTGCAAACACCCGTCCCCTCGGCCCTGTTCGAGTCGGCTCGGGGGATCGAGTTCAATTACAACGGAGTGGCGGCCCCAACGGGAATCGAACCCGTGCTCCGGCCTTGAAAGAGCCGTGTCCTAACCGTTAGACGATGGGGCCGTGCGAGTCGTCAAAAATAACACGCCCCGGGCTCGGGCGGATCGCCTCGCCGCTACCGGCCGGGGGCTCGGGAACCGGAGCGGCCGCGCGGCGCGGAGGCCGGCTCGGCCGGCGCGCCGCGTCGGAACGACTTGACCAGGAAAATTTCCAGCGCGAGGCGCCAGCGCGCCTCGTCCTCGCGCCGGCACTCCCAGGCGACGACGCGTCCCGCCAGGTCGAAATCCATCGGGGCGGGGCGCTCCCGGCTCTCCACCAGATAGAAACCCGCGATTTCGTCGCGCGAGAGCTCGCGGTCGAGGATGACCGCGCACGAGACGAGGCCGGGGCCGACCGCATCCACCCTCTCCCGAACGACTTCCGGCGGCCTTCCCGCAACCATGGGACGGAGAACCGTACCACACGCGCGATCGCGGTTTGACTTGGGCCGACCCCAAAAACATAATCCGGCCGCGCCCCAATGCCCAACACAATCAAGACCATTCTCGTCGGGAAGGCGAGGGACCCGATGGATCCCCGCGTCTTCCACAGCGTCACGCTGGCCGCCTTCCTCGCCTGGGTGGGGCTCGGCGCCGACGGGCTGTCCTCCTCCGCGTACGGCCCCGAAGAAGCCTTCAAGGCCCTGGGCTCGCATGCCTACCTCGCCGTCTTCCTCGCCCTCATGATCGCGGCCACGGTCCTGATCATCTCGGCCTGCTACAGCAAGGTCATCGAGCTCTTTCCAGGAGGGGGCGGCGGCTACCTCGTCGCGACCAAGCTCCTCGGCCCTCGGTTCGGGGTCGTCTCCGGCTGCGCCCTCATCTTCGACTACGTCCTGACGATCTCCACCTCGGTCGCGTCGGGTGTCGACCAGATCTTCAGCATCCTGCCCGTGTCATGGGCGCATGCCCGGTTTCCCATGAAGTTCGTGGTTCTCGGGGTGCTCATCCTGCTGAACCTCCGCGGCGTCAAGGAAAGCGTCCAGATCCTCGTGCCCATCTTCCTCGTCTTCATCGGCACGCACTTCCTGATGATCCTCGTCGCGCTCGGCACCCACCTCACCCAGCTGCCCGGCGTCTACACCGGCGCCGCCCGGGAGGCGAGCGCGACGGCCGCCGCGATCGGCTTCATGCCCATGATCTTCATCATGCTCCGCGCCTACTCCCTGGGCGCCGGCGCGTACACGGGCATCGAGGCGGTCTCCAACGGCGTCCAGATCCTGCGCGAGCCCAAGGTCCCCAACGCGAAGCGGACGATGTTCTACATGGCGGTCTCGCTGGCCTTCACGGCCTCGGGCATCATCCTCGGATACCTCCTCACGGGCGCGCGCCCCCACCCGGACCGCGTCATGAACGCCGTGCTCGCCGAAAACGTCTTCGGGACGTGGGCGCTCGGCGGCTTCGCCGTGGGGCGCCTCCTCATCATCCTGACGCTCATCGCGGCGGGCGCCATCCTGTTCGTCGCGGCCCAGACCGGCTTTCTCGACGGCCCGCGCATCCTGGCCAACATGGCGGTCGACTCGTGGGCGCCCCGGCGCTTCGCGCAGCTCTCCGACCGCCTCGTGACCAACAACGGGATCTGGCTCATGGGGCTCGCCGCCTTCGCCACGCTCTGGTACACGCACGGCTCGGTGTCGAGCCTGCTCGTCATGTACGCCATCAACGTCTTCGTGACCTTCAGCCTGACCCTCATCGGCATGACGCGGCACTGGATGGAAGAGCGCGGCCGCGACGCGGCCTGGAAGAAGGGACTGCTGCTCCACGGCTCGGGGGCCGTTCTCTGCGTCGGCATCCTGATCATCACGATCTACGAGAAGGCCTTCGAGGGCGGCTGGATGACGATCGTCGTCACGGCCCTGCTCGTCGCGCTCGCCTTCTCGATCAAGCGCCACTACCTCCGCGTCCGGGAACAGCTGCGGCGCCTCGACGAGCAGCTGCTCGACGTGCCCGTTCGCCCCCACGCGCACGAGGCCGGCGAGATCCGCCACGACGAGCCCGTGGCGGTCATGCTGGTCAACGGGTTCTCGGGGCTCGGCGTCCACACGGTCTTCTCGGTCCAGACCCTCTTTCCGCACCAGTACAAGAGCTACGTCTTCGTCTCCGTCGGCGTCATCGACTCGGCCATCTTCAAGGGCCAGGCCGAGGTCGAGGCGCTCAAGAGCCACACGGTCGAGGACCTCGAGAAGTACGTCGAGTTCGCCCACCGCCTCGGCTTCAAGGCGGAGTACCGCTACGAGATCGGCACCGAGGCGGTCCAGTCGGTGGTCGAGGTCTGCGAGGAAGTGCGCAAGGAGTTCCCGCGGTGCATCTTCTACCTCGGGCAGCTCGTCTTCGAGAACGACCGGTTCTACTACCGGATCCTCCACAACGAGACCGCGTTCGCCATCCAGCGCCGGCTGCAGTTCGCCGGGCTCCAGGCCGTGGTGCTCCCGATCCGCGTCCTCGAGCCCACGCGAAAGGCCTCCTAGGCCTTCCCTTCGGGGCCCGGGCTCACTCCGGGCGCAGGGCCCGGGTCATCAGGCGGTCGACGGCTTCCCGCGGCGCAACGCCCTCGTAGAGGACCTGCACGACGGCCTCGGCAATCGGCGCCTCCTGCCCCGCCGCTCCGGCCATTCGAGGCACCGCGAGGCACGTCCGGGCGCCCTCCGCCACCTCCGGGAGGTCGACGAGGACGTCCGGGAGGCGGCGCCCCTTTCCGATCTGCTCGCCGACGAACCGGTTCCGCGACTGCTGCCCCGTGCACGTGAGCATCAAATCGCCGATTCCGGCAAGCCCCTGCATGGTGCGCTCCTGCCCCCCCTGGGATCGGACGATGCGGCCGATCTCCGCCAGTCCCCGGGTCACGAGCGCGGCCAGGGTGTTGGGTCCGAAGCCGAGGCCGGACACGATGCCCGCCGCGATCGCGACGACGTTCTTGAGAGCGCCCGCGAGCTCCACGCCCACCAGGTCGTCCGATCGGTAGAGCCGGAGCGTCGGGCTCGAGAGGGAAGCCTGGAGCCCCTCGACCGCCGCCGCGTCCTTCGAGGCGATCACGGCCGCCGTCGGGTCGCCCTTCGCCACGCCCTCCGCGAACGTCGGGCCCGACAGCGCCGCGATCGCGGCTTCGGGGTAGCGCCCGGCGAGGATCTCGGACATGCGCTGGAGCGTGTCGGGCTCGATGCCCTTCCCCGTCGACACGAGCCGGAGCCCGCGCCCCGTGCCGGTCGGCGAGAGGGCGAGCAGGGGCCGCAGGGACGCGCAGGGAACCGCAACGAGGATCGTCTCGGCGAAGCCGAACGCTTCGCCGAGGTCGGCGCTGACGCGCGTGGAGGGCGGGATCGGATACCCGGTCAGACGGCGGGGGTGCCGTCCGTCGGCCGCGATGCGCGCGGCGACCTCCGGGTCGCGGCCCCAGAGGAGGACCTCGTGCCCGGACCGCGAGAGCTCGATCGCGAGCGCGGTGCCCCAGGAGCCCGCGCCGAGGATCGCGGCGCGCGTCTTCACTTCTGCCCCAGACGGCGCTCCGTGCCGCTCGCCAGCCTCCTGAGGTTCTCGCGGTGCTTCAGCACGACGAGGATCGCCGTCGCCGCCGCCGCCATCACGACGGGCGTCGGGGCGTGGAAGAGACCGCCGGCGACCGGAGGCAGGAGGACGATCGCGACGACCGAGCCGAGCGAGACGAACCGCGTCGCGGCCACGATCGCGACGAACACCGCGACGCAGACGAGCGTGGCCAGGGGCGCGAGCGCGAGGAACGCGCCGACCGCGGTCGCGACGCCCTTTCCGCCGCGGAACCCGTAGAAGATCGGAAAGACGTGGCCGAGAATCGCGGCGAACCCGGCCGCGGCGCCGTAGCGGGGGTCGGCGGTCACCAGGCGCACGAGGAGGACCGCGGCGGCGCCCTTGGCGACGTCGAGAGCGGCCACCGCGAGGGCGAGGCCTTTCCCGTGCGCGCGCAGCACGTTGGTCGCGCCCGCGTTTCCGGAGCCCTCCGTCCGGATGTCGCGGCCGGTCCGGCGGCGGACGAGCAGCACCGCGAACGAGAGCGAGCCGAGAAGGTACCCGACCCCGACGAGGAGCGCCGCCCCCGCGTTCACGCCCGGGCTCCCGAGTTCGCGGGGGACGCGCCCCACTCCCGGACGGGCGCATGAACGGCCCCCGCCGGGTCGAGGCGGCTCCGGTAGAGAACGAGGCCCCGCGCGTGCCACACCGGGAAGGGCCAGGCCAGGACGGCGTCCCGGAACGACTCCACGGCGGAGCGGGTCCAGGGATCGCGAAGGCGGGCCAGCGTCACGTGGGGCCGGAACGGCCGCGCCTCGGGCGGACAGCCGATCGCGCGCGCCGCCTCCTCGGCCGCCAGCGCCGCCTCCGCGAGGGGCTCCCCGGCCGCCGGGGCCGTGAAGCCGACTCCGAGCACGCGCGCCGGACCGCGCGGCGGAAAGACGACCGGGCCCTCGCGCAACAGGACGGCTGGCGTCAGGCGCGCGACCGTCCTGCCGAGGCGGGCCGCGAACCGCCCGGCCGCGTCCTCCGTGATCTCGCCCAGAAATCGCACCGTCACGTGCCAGGTCGCGGGCTTCGTCCAGGACGCGCCCGGCAGCCGGGATCGCAGTCCGGCCGCGAGCTCCCGCGCGCTGTCGACCCACGCCTCGTCGGCGGGAATCGCCAGGAAGGCTCTCACGCCTCTTCTCCGGAGAGGTACCGCCTCAGCAGCTCGAGGGCCTGCGAAGAGGCCGCCCGGCGGACGACGGCGCGGTCGCCGACGAAGAGGCGCTTCTTCGCGACCGTCCTGTCGGAACGGTCCGCGAGTCCGAAGTGCACGGTCCCCACGGGCTTCTCCTCCGAGCCTCCGTCGGGCCCCGCGATCCCCGTGACGGCGAGGGCGACGTCGGCGTCGAACCGGGCGCGCGCCCCCCGAGCCATCGCCACCGCCGCTTCGGCCGACACGGCCCCGTGCTCGCGCAGGATCGCCGGCGAAACGCCGAGCAGGCCCTCCTTCGACGAGTTCGAGTAGGTCACGACGCCGCCCAGAAAGTACTCACTCGATCCCGACACGTCGGTCAGGAGCGAAGCCACCATGCCGCCCGTGCAGGACTCGGCCAGGGCGACCGTCCGGCGGCTGTCCCGCAGCAGGCGCCCGACGACCCGCGCGAGGTCGTCGGAGTCTTCTCCGAAGACCCGGTTCCCGAGGACGGCGCGAAAGTCCGCCTCCATCGCCGCGAGCTTCGCCTCCGCGTCCTTCGGCAGTCCCTGGACGGCAAGGTGGAGCTGGACTTCCCCGGGCGACGCGAGGATCGTGACCGGGTCGTCCTTCCACTTCGCGTAGATCGGCGCCACCAGCTCCTCGACCGCGGACTCCCCCATCCCGGCGATCCGGAGAACCCGCCGCCGCCCGACGACTCCGCCCGCGCGCTCGCGCAGCACCGGAAGCACGGAGGATTCCATGATCTCCTTCATCTCGGAGGGCACGCCCGGCAGCACGACGATTTCGACGCCCCCGTGCTCGGCCCAGAATCCCGGCGCCGTGCCCCGCGGGTTTTCGAGCACGCGGGTCCCGACGATGAAATCCGCCTGCTTGGCGTTGCAGGCGGGCATCTCGAACCCGCGCCGCGCGAACCGGCCGCGCATCCACTCGAGAAAGGCCTCGTTGCGCTCGAGCGGCGCGCCGAGCCAGTGGGCGACGGCGGCGACCGTGACGTCGTCGGCCGTGGGGCCGAGGCCCCCGGTGGTGAAGATCAGCCGCGCGGCGCGCGCCGCGAACGTGAGCTCCTCCCCGATGAGAGCCGGGTCGTCGCCGACGATGGACTTGCGCACGACCGGGATCCCGAGCTCCTCCAGGCGCGCCGAGAGCCAGAGGGAGTTCGTGTCCTGGCGCAGCGGGCCGAGCATTTCGCTGCCGATGGCGACGACCGCCGCGGACGGCCGCTCGCGAGGCCCGGTCACGGCTGCCTCGGCGCCGGCGCGTCCGCCTCTTCTGACAGCCGCGCCCAATCCTCGACGAGGGCGTCGAGCTCTTCCTTCTTTGCCTGTTTCTGCTTGGACAGCTCGTGCGCCGCGACCGGGCCGAGCGTGAGGGCCTCGTCCCAGAGCCGCGTCTCGAGAGCCTCGACCTCGGCCTCGAGGGCCGCGATCCGGTCCTCGAGCGTCTTGACGCGCCGCCGCTTCTTCGCCGCTTCCTTCTCGTCGGACGAGTCCCCCCGCCGCGCGGCCCGGGCCGCCGGCTTCGGGGCCGCCGGAATCGGGGGCGCCGCGGGCGGGTGCGCCGGCGCGGAAGCCGCGGGGCCGCCGGCCGCGGGCGCCACGGGCTCCGGGCGGCGCCGCCGATCGGTGCGCGCGCCCGCCGTCTCGGTGTAGTTGCCCGGCAGGTAAACGGCGCGCCCTTCCCGCAGGTCGAGGACGCGGGTCGCCAGGCGGTCGATGAAGGCCCGGTCGTGCGACACGAACACGATCGAGCCGGGGAAGTCGTCGAGCGATTCCTCGAGGGCCTCGCGCGAGTCGAGGTCGAGGTGGTTCGTCGGCTCGTCGAGCAGGAGCAGGTTGTGGCGCTGCTTCATGACGACGGCGAGGGTCAGCCGGCCCTTCTCTCCCCCGGAGAGCCCCTCGATCGGCGAGAAGACGTCGTCTCCCCGGAACGCGAAGCGCGCGAGGTAGGAGCGGACGGACTCCTCCGTCTCCTCCGGATGCTGGTCCCACACCGCGTCGATCGCGCGGCGTTTCGGGTCGAGGTCGCGCAGCTCCTGGTCGTAATAGCCGATCGACACGTCGTGGCCGTTGGTCGCCGTTCCCGCCAGCGGCGGAAGGCGGCCGGCGAGCGTCTTGAGCAGGGTCGTCTTCCCGGTCCCGTTCTCGCCGAGGATCGCCATGCGCTCCCCGCGCAGGAGCTCGAAGGAGACGCCGCTCACGATCGGCGCGCCGGGCGCGTAGCCCGCGTCGAGGTCCTTCGCGCGCAGGAAGATGCGCCCGCCGATCCGCGCCGCGTCGAACCGGAAATCGACCGTCGTGTTGTCCCCCTCGGGGCGCTCGATCCGGTCCACCCGCGCGAGCTTGGTGCGGCGGCCCTTGGCCTGCCGCGAGTTGACGCCGGCGATGTTCCGGCGGATGTACTCCTGCTCCTTCTCGATGAACTCCTGCTGCTTCTCGAAGGCACGGGTCGCGGTCAGCAGCCGCTCGGCCTTCTGCCGCCGGTAGGACGTGTAGCCGCCCGAGTACGCCGAGAGGCGGCCGTTCTCGAGGTCCACGATCTCCTCGGCGACCCGGTCGAGGAACCGCCGGTCGTGGGTGACGACGAGGTAGGCGCGCCGCGACTTCGCGAGGTATTCCTCGAGAAACTCCACGGCCTGGAAGTCGAGGTGGTTCGTGGGCTCATCGAGCAGGAGGACGTCCGGCGAGGACAGGATCGCCCGCGCCAGCATCGCCCGGTTCTTCTGGCCCCCGGACAGCTCCGCGAGCGGGCGCTCGAAGTCCGCCCGGTCGAACCCGAGGCCCGAGAGGGCCTTCTCCACCTCGGCCACCATCTCGTAGCCGCCCTCGTTCTCGAACCGGTGCGAGAGGGCGTCGTACTTGTCGTGGACGGACGCCGAATCGTCGCCCTCGGCCATCCGGTGCTCGAGCCGCCTCATCTCGGCCTCGATCTCGTGCAGGGCGGCGAACGCCCCGGCCACGAAGTCGTGGAGCTTCTCGCCGAGGTCCGACGGGAGGGCCTGGTCCACCGTGGCGATGCGGACCGCGTTGGCCTTGATGAACTCCCCCGCGTCGGGCTCCTCCCGGCCGAGCGCGATCCGGAGCAGCGTCGTCTTTCCCGCCCCGTTGCGCCCGATGAGACCGACCTTCTCCCCCGGGTTGTGCTGCCACGTCACGTCCCGAAGGACTTCCTTCGGGCCGTAGCTCTTGCGGACGCGGTCGAAACGGTACAGCACGGCGCGATTCTAAGCCGGACGGTCAGAAACGGGCGCGGGAGGCGTCATAACGGCGGCCCCGCCAGACGACCTCGCGCCGCAGGAAGCGGCGCGCGAGCGAGCGCACCGTGATGCCCGCCCACACGAGCGAGAGCAGGGGCTGCGTGGCCGCGGGCCACAGCGGATAACGCAGGAGGAGGGCGAGGGCCACGCGCGCGGCGACGGCCAGGCCGAAGGCGGTCCCCGCCAGGACGACGTCCCCCTTCGGGAACGGGACCCCCAGGGCGGCGGCGGCGAGGACCGCGGCCGGCAGGAACCCGGCGAGGCAGGACACGAGCGTGGACGCGGCGACGAAGACGCCGGGCCAGCCCTCGAAGACCCAGGCGACGTTCTTGGTGAAGCCGTCGACCACCTCGCGATACCCGCGGTACATCCGCAGCCGCATGCGGTCCCTCGCGAGGACCATCCGGCAGCGGCCGCCCGAGCGGCGGATGCGGATCGCCAGGCCGATGTCGTCGATGACGGATTCGCGCAGCGCCGCGTAGCCCCCGGCCGCGTCCAGGGCGCTGCGGCGGATCAGCATTCCCGCTCCCGCGCCGGCCGCGAACCGCCTCTGGACGTCGGAGTTGATCAGGAAGGCCGGCCCGAAGAAGTAGGCCGCGGGGAGGTACGGCATCAGGACGTTCTCCCAGAAGCCCCGCATCTCGATCTCGGGAAAAAGAGCGACGAGATCGAGGCCCCGCCCCTCGAGAAAGTCCACCGATTCCCGCAGGGCGAGCGGGTGGTAGCGCACGTCGGCGTCGGCCACGAGCAGCAGCTCCCCGCGGGCCCGGGCGGCGCCCTCGAACAGGGCGTGGGGCTTGCCGAGCCATCCCGGCGGCGGCTCGACGCCCGCGACCACCGTCAGGCGGGGATCCTCCGAAGCCAGCCGGGCCAGGATCCGCGGCGTCGCGTCCGTCGACCGGTCGTCGACGACGACGACCTCGAAGTCCGGGTAGTCCTGCCCGAGGTGCGACCGCACGGCGGCTTCGACGTCGCGTTCCTCGTCGCGCGCGGGCACCACGATGGAAACGCGCGGACGGCGGCCTGCCCGCGCCCCGTGCGCCGGCGACAGGCGCGGCATGGTCGCGGCGTTGATCGCGAAGAAGACGAGGCAGGCGCCGCAGAACGCGGCCGAGACGACCAGGATGTCGTGCAGGAGCGCTACGACAGCGGGACCTTCTGCCGGGCGTCGGCGCGGTAGGGAGAGTTGGGATAGTCCGTGATCAGGCGCTGGTAGGTCGCGCGCGCGTCGGCGGGCGAGCCGCTCTGCTCGTAGATCCCGGCGAGCGTGAACAGGAGGGCGTCCTTCGGCGCGGCCGAGGCGGGCGATTCGATGGCGCGCTTCAGGCGGTCGATGGCTTCGGTCGTCTTGCCCTGAGCGACGAGCGTCTTCGCGGCGTCGATCTCGGCGGCGGCCGCGCTCTCCGAACGGGATTGACGGGCCGCCTTCTCGAAGACGTCCACGGCCTGGCCGGGCTTGTCCACGCCTCCGGCGGCGAGGATCACCTGGGCCGCCCGGCCCGACGGCGTCGAGCCGTGGTCCGCGGCCTTCTGCAGCAGCTTCTCGGCCTGGGTCCGGCGCTCGGCGGCCGACGCGAACGTCTTGCCCGTCGCCCCCGGCTGCTCCGAAGCGAGCGGCGTGTCGAGGATCGCCAGGGCCTCCGAGAGAGACTTCCCGGCCGACTGCTCGAGCCAGCCGCGGTAGAGGAAGTAGCCGCCCACGAGAGCCCCGATCGCAACGGCGATCGCGATGGCCTCCGTGACGCCGCGGCGGTGGCCGCTGACGTATTCGACGGTCTTGCCCATCGTCTCGGCGAGCTCGTTGCGCTTGAGGTGCTGTCGGCGAATCTTCTCGGTCATGTGGGCTCGATCTCCAAAAACGGCGCATTATGTCCGACCCCGGCGCACCCGTCAAACGCGGGCCCCGGCGCTATACTGGCGCTCCCATGGAATCCGAGATCCGGATCACCGGAGAGCCGTCGAAAAACGGCGACCGCTGCGCCTTCACCGTGGACCGGCCCCTCTTCGCGGGCGAGTCCGCCCACTTTTCGGGCGCCGACGCGGCCGCCTCCTCGCCGCTGGCGGGAGAGCTCCTGGCGCTCCCCGGGGTCGAGTCGGTCCTCATCGCGGACAACACCGTGACGGTGGGCGCGTCGCAACCCATGGACTGGCCGGCGCTCGGCATCGGCAACGTCATCCGCAGGCACCTGCGGTCGGGGCAGCCGATCGTCGCGGAGGGCTATCTCCGTCACCTGCCCGCCGAGGGCGACCTCAAGTGGGCGATCCGCGACCTCCTGGACCGCGAGATCAATCCGGCCGTGGCGCAGCACGGCGGGTACGTCGAGCTCATCGACGTCAAGCGCAACACCGTTTTCCTGCGCCTGGGCGGCGGCTGCCAGGGCTGCGGCGCGGCGGACGTGACGCTCAAGCAGGGCATCGAGAAGGCCATCCGGGAGCTCGCGCCGCTCGTCGGGGAAATCCTCGACACGACGGATCACGCGGCGGGACGCAACCCGTACTACGCCCCGTCGAAATAGAGCCAGCCGCCGCGGCCCGGCCCTACGGGCCTCCGGAGATCTCGAACTCGAGCCGCGCGTGCGCCTCGCGCAGCGCCGCCTCCGCCCTCGCGGGCGTGTCGGCGCGCGAAAAGAGAAATCCCAGGTAGCGGTCCCCCTCGGGCAGCGGCACGATGCGCTGGCCGGCGTGAGCCGTGATCGTGACTTCCTCGATCCCCGGAATGGCCCGCGCGGACTCGACGCCCTTCACGTTCTCGAGCACGCCGCCCCGGGGGATCGGGAGCATCATGACGCCCGCCGCCCGCCGCTCCCGGCCGCCGGACTCGATCGGAAGACCGAGCGCGTGCCGCAGGATCAGCTCTTCCAGGGACGTCCCGGTCCCGAACCGCAGGGTCCGCGAGCAGAGCCCTCCGATGGATCGGGCGGCGATCTCGATGATCCAGACGCCCTGCTCGTTCACGCGCATCTCGGCGTGGATGGGCCCGTGCCCGAGGCCGAGAGCGCGCGCTCCCGCGGCCGCGGTCTCCGCGCACAGCTCCTGCAGGTCCTCCGGCAGCCTGGACGGCGTCACGTAGATCGTCTCTTCGAAGAAGGGCCCGTTCAGCGGGTCGGGCTTGTCGAAGAGCGCGAGCGCGTCCAGCCGACCCCCGGTGAGCAGGCCCTCGAGGGCCACCTCCAGCCCGGGAACGAAGTCCTCCACGAGGATTTCGCTGGCCGCGGAACCCCCGCGCGCGGAGACGTCGGCCCTCCCGAGGATCCGCGCGATGCGGCGCCAGGCCTCGACGAACGCCGCCGCGCCATCGGCGCGGATCACGCCCCGGCTGGCTGCGAGAAACGTCGGCTTGAGGACGCAGGGGTATCGGACGAGGCCCGCCGCGGCTTCCGGCTCGTCCGCAATCCGGAACAGGCGGTGGCCGGGCACCGGCACGCCCGCCTCGCCGAGCCGCTCGCGCATCCGCGCCTTGTTCCCCGCCGCCGCCACGGCCGAAACGGGGGCGTGCGGCAGCCGGAGGGCCTGCGCGATCGCCGCGGCGACCTCGACGGTCCGCTCGTCCACCCCGAGCACCGCGGAGAGCGGATGCGTCCGCGCGAACGCGGACACCCGCGCGGCGCAGGCGGCGGGGTCGCCGAAATCGAGCGTCAGCAGCCCGGCGGGATTCAGGGTCTCCATCGTGCTCGGCTCCTCGGAGGCCACCGTCACGGCCACGCCGAGCCGGCCCGCGGCGGCCAGAAAATCGGGGATCCGGTAGCTCGTGGTCGGGAGCAGCAGGAGCACGCGCGGCACCGCGGCATCGTAGCCCACCC
Organism: Thermoanaerobaculia bacterium; assembly: GCA_041912555.1. Taxonomy (GTDB): domain Bacteria; phylum Acidobacteriota; class Thermoanaerobaculia; order UBA5066; family Gp7-AA6; genus DAHUXD01. Next base: position 16,638 of record JAYRMU010000034.1, on the reverse strand, counting down.
AACCGCCGGCGGCCCCGCGCGAAGGGGACTAGGATGCCGGGGTGAGACGGGTCCTGCTGACGGGCGCCACGGGGTACGTGGGGGGACGTCTGCTCGCGGAGCTCGAGCCGCGAGGAACGCCCCTGCGCTGCTTCGTCCGGCGCCCCGAAGCGCTGGCGGAGATCGCCCTGCCCGGAACCGAGATCGTCGCCGGCGACGCCGCGGACGCGTCCGCCGTCGAGCGCGCCCTCCAGGGGATCGACGCCGCCTACTACCTCATCCACTCGATGGGGGCCGGCGCCGACTTCGCCGCGCGCGACCGGGAGGCCGCCCGGATCTTCGGGGAGGCCGCGCGCCGGGCGGGCGTGCGCCGCATCGTCTATCTCGGAGGGCTCGGCGAACCGCGCAGCGGGCTGTCCGCGCACCTGGCCAGCCGCCAGGAGACGGGAGACGTCCTGCGGGCGTCGGGGGTGCCCGTCGTCGAGCTTCGCGCCTCGATCATCATCGGGTCGGGCAGCCTCTCGTTCGAGATGGTCCGCGCGCTCGTCGAACGCCTCCCCGTCATGATCTGCCCCCGCTGGGTCGACGTCCCCACGCAGCCGATCGCCATCGAGGACGTCGTCGCGTACCTCGTCGCGGCGCTCGACCTGCCGCCGGGCGCCGACCGCATCTACGAGCTCGGCGGGCCCGACCGCGTCACGTACGGAGACCTCATGCGCGAGTACGCGCGCCAGCGCGGGCTGAGGCGCTTCCTCGTGCCCGTCCCGCTGCTGACCCCGCGCCTCTCGAGCCTCTGGCTCGGACTGGTCACGCCCGTCTACGCGCGGGTCGGCCGAAAGCTCGTGGACAGCCTCCGCAATCCCACGGTGGTGCGCGACCCGGCCGCCCTCGCCCGCTTTCCGGTGCGGCCTCGGGGCGTGGCCGAGGCCGTCGCGCGCGCGCTCGTCAACGAGGATCGCGACTTCGCCCGGACGCGCTGGTCGGATGCCGTCTCCTCCGCCGGCCTCCGGGAGCGCTACGGGGGCGAGTTGCGCGGGACCCGCTTCGTCGACACCCGCGCGGTCCGCGTCGCCGCGTCGCCGCCGGCGGCCTTTTCCCCGGTTCTCCGCATCGGCGGCCGCCGAGGCTGGTACTACGGGAACGTTCTGTGGCGCCTCCGGGGCCTGCTCGACCTCGCGGCCGGCGGCGTCGGCTTGAGGCGGGGGCGCCGCGATCCGGATCGGCTGCGGCACGGCGATCCCGTCGACTTCTGGCGCGTCGAGGCCGTCGAAGCCGATCGGCTCCTGAGGTTGCGGGCCGAGATGAAGCTGCCGGGCCGCGCGTGGCTGCAGTTCGAAATCACCCCCGTGGCGGACGGCAGCGAGATCCGTCAGACCGCGATCTTCGATGCGGCGGGCCTGGCCGGACTGCTCTACTGGTACGCCCTCTACCCAGCCCACCGGTTCGTCTTCGCCGGCATGCTGCGGGGGATCGCGAAGGCGGCGGCCGGCGGTAGCATGGCCGCATGAAGAAGGCCCGCAAGCCCGCCCGGCCCGCCGCGAAACGGAAATCCCCGAAAGGAAAGAGCCCGAAGCGCAAGACGATCATGCGCCACTCCCGGGAGGGGTGACGCGCCCGGCCGCGACCTAGTTCTGCAGCTCCTGGAAGTACCCGTGGAGCTCGCGGAGCGCCTGCCGGTTGACGTCCTGCCGGCGGACCGATTCGCGGACCAGCGAAAGCGCGGCCATTCCCTCCGGAGCCATCTTCAGCTCGGCGATGACGGGGAGGGCGGCGGAGATCTCGCGGAGGGCTTCGGCGCCCTTGTCCTGCTCGAGCAGGAGATCGGCGACGACCAGATTGAGGGCGGCGACGTCGGCCCGCATGCCGATCGCTTCGAAGGCTTCCTGGGCCTTCCGATAGGAGTCGATCGCCTCGGCGAAGTGCCCGGCCTCCCTGAGGAGGATGGCGAGGCCCCAGTGGACCTTTCCGAGCCCGATCCGGTTGTCCAGCCGGTTGAGGATCGGCACGGCGCGGCGCGACGCCTCGATGGCGGCGCTCGCTTCGCCCAGCATGCCGTGCGCGTGGATCAGGTTGATGTAGGCCTGCGCGAGCAGCTGGTCGTTGCCCCGCTCCTCGGCCTCGGCGCAGATCTGGTTGAAGACCGACACGGCCGCGCTCGGTTCGTCCTTCTCGACGTGGGCCAGCCCCTCGAGGAAACGGCACTTCAAGGCGTCCTCGGGCATCCCGAGCTTCTGGAAGCTCTCGACGAGAGAGGGAAGCAGCTCGATGACGAGGTCGAGCTGGCGTTCCTCGAAGCGCTCCGCCAGCCGCTGGTACGCGAGCCGCGAAAGCTCGCCCGGGGCGTTCATGGTGTGGCGGAATCCGGCCTCGGCGCGGTCGAACCAGATCCACGCCTCTTCCCGCCGCGAGACGTAGCGGCACGCGCCTCCCGCGATCAGCGCCGTCTCCCCCAGGAAATAGTCGCGCTCGTCGAACAACCCGATCTCGCGCTTCGGGCTCTCGATGAACCGGTAGAGGAACCCGGCCTCTTCCAGCACGTCGGCGGGCGACGTGGTCATGCGGTCCCGCAACATCGCGCAGAGGGCCAGCAGCGTCTCGGGGTCCTCGAGCTGGAGCACCCGCGCCTTGGCGCGCCGTTCCTCCAGAGGGGTCGCGAGCACGCGTTCCGCGGCCTTCCGGCCGGCTTCGGACGAGAGGGGCCGATGCGGGAAGCTCAGCACGCGCCCGGTCACGAGCGGTCCTCCTCGAAGCGGCGATCGAGGTCGGTGGCCACGTCGTCCGGTTCGCGCGCCAGGAGCTCGTTGAGATCGGTGTCGCCCGACTGTTCGCCCCCGAGCTTCCAGAGCTGAAAGGAGCGCCCGTACTGGCAGGCCGCGGACAGGAGCGAGATGCGCAGCAGCTTCACGGGCATCTGTCCTGCACCCCCGCGCCTCGACAGCCTCTGGAACCAGATGAAGAGATCCTCTTCGGCTCCCCTGGCCTCTTCGTCCGTCAGACGGTAATACGAGATGAGAGCCGAGTGGATGACAGCCAGAGTCCGGCTGAAGACGGACTCGACCTCGTCGGGCCGGCGCGAGGATGGGCTTTCCATGCGGAGATCAAAGGGTACACCACCGCCCGGGGCGCGGCAACCTGCCGACCGCCCGGCGGTCTAAATCCCTTGCGTGTGAGTGGCTTGAGAAGCCGGCCTCAGAACGGGATCATTCCCCCGACTTTGATCACGAAGCGGCCCGGCTTCTTTTCCGGGCGCCACGCCCCGGAGGGACGGGACGTCGTGCTGGGCTCGGGCTGACGCTCGGGGACGCGCGCGGGGACGTTGGACGTAGCCATAGGACTCTCAACTCCTTTATTCCTACGAAACCGGCTCGGCCCACCGAGCCAAATCGAATCGCCCACTATTCCACCACAACGGGGCCGGGAGGGATCCCCTTTTTTCGGGGCGGGCGGTTTTCCTGCCGGCTCAGGCGGATACAGTAGGCGGGCACGATGCAGCCACCCCCGGCGGGCCCCCAGGTCGTCATCATCGGCGCCGGTTTCGGCGGCCTCGCCGCGGCCCGCCGGCTCGCCGGCGCCCCGGTCCAGGTGACCGTCGTGGATCGCCGCAACCACCACCTCTTCCAGCCCCTCCTCTACCAGGTCGCCACCGCCGCGCTCTCCCCCGGCGACATCGCCTACCCGATCCGATCGATCCTGCGCCACCAGTCCAACGCGCGCGTCCTCCTCGCGGACGTCGTCGGAATCGACGTGGCGCGCCGGGAAATCGCCCTCTCCGACGGCCGGATTCCCTACGACTTCCTGATCCTCGCCGCGGGCGCCGGCCACGCCTATTTCGGCCACGACGAATGGGAGAAGGACGCTCCCGGATTGAAGACCCTCGAGGACGCGATCACGGTCCGCCGCCGGATCCTCCTCGCGTTCGAGCGGGCCGAGCGCGAGCGCGACCCGGCCGTCCGGCGGGACCTGCTCACCTTCGTCGTCGTGGGCGGAGGCCCGACCGGCGTCGAGCTCGCCGGGGCGATCGCCGAGATCTCCCGCCAGGTCCTCGTCAGCGATTTCCGCGCGATCGATCCGCGCGAGGCCCGCGTGGTTCTCGTCGAAGCCGGCCCGCGGATTCTCCCCGCCTACACCCCGGCGAGCTCCGGGCGCGCGGCCGAGACGCTCCGGGCCCGCGGCGCCGAGGTGCGCACGGGAGCGATGGTCACCGGCGTGGACGCGGGCGGCGTGTCGCTCGGCGCCGAGCGGATCGGCGCGCGCACGGTCCTCTGGGCCGCCGGCGTCGCGGCCTCGCCGCTCGCGCGTTCGCTCGGCACGCCGCTCGACCGCGCCGGACGGGCGCTCGTCGAGCCGGACCTGTCGCTGCCGGGCCACCCCGAATTGTTCGTGGTCGGCGACCTCGCCATCTTCACCCACCAGACCGGAACGCCCCTTCCCGGCCTCTCCCCCGTCGCCCTGCAGGAGGGCCGCGCCGCGGCCCGCAACATCCTGCTCACGCTCGCGGGGCGGCCGCGGCGGCGGTTCCACTACGTGGACAAGGGGACCATGGCCGTGATCGGCCGCGCGGCCGCGGTGGCGGAGATCGCGGGGCTGCGGTTCTCCGGGCTCTTCGCCTGGCTGCTCTGGTGCTTCGTCCACATCTTCTACCTGATCGGCTTTCGCAACCGGTTCATCGTCATGGCGGAGTGGGCCTGGGCCTACCTCTCGTCCGAGCGCGGCGCGCGCCTGATCACCGGAGACCCCGAGCCGGGACGAACGGAGTAGGATCCTCCCGACGTTCGCGGAGGAACCATGACGCTCGACCGCCGGACCCTTCTCAACGGGTTGACCGGAGCCGCTGCGCTCGCCGCCTTCCGGGGCGACGCCCTGGCGAGGATCACGCGCGCGGACAGGGCCGCCGGCGGCCGCAAACCCTCCGAGCTGGCCGCCGACGAGACCTACTGGTCCTCGATCGCCGAGGCCTTCGACGTGGACCGGACGCTCATCAACCTGAACAACGGCGGATGCAGCCCCGCGCCGGCCCACGTGCTCGACCAGATGATCCGCGACCTGCGCTTCTCGAACGAGATCCCCGTGTACCAGATGTGGGTCGTGCTCGAGCCGCGCATCGAGTCCTGCCGCCGGGAGCTCGCGGCCGAGTTCGGCTGCGACCCCGAGGAGATGGCGATCACGCGCAACGCCTCGGAGTCGCTCGAGACGCTCATCTTCGGCATCGACCTCAAGCCGGGCGACGAGGTCATCCAGACGAACCAGAACTACCCCCGCATGATCACGTCCTGGGACCAGAGGGCGCGGCGGGAGGGGATCGTCGTCAAGCGGGTCAGCTTCCCGGTGCCGCCGCCCTCGCCGGCCGCCGTCGTGGATGCCTTCCGGCGCGCCATCACGCCGCGCACCCGCGTCATCGAGGTCACGCACATCACGAACCTGACGGGCCAGATCCTGCCGGTCCGCGACATCGTCCGCCTCGGCCGCGAGCACGGCATCGAGGTCTTCGTGGACGGGGCGCACGCGTTTGCGCAGTTCCCCTTCCAGCGCGACGACCTCGAGTGCGACTACTACGCCACGAGCCTGCACAAGTGGCTCTTCGCCCCCATCGGCACCGGATTTCTCTACGTCCGCAGGAACAAGCAGAAGAGCATCTGGCCCCTCATGGCGGCGCCCCCGGCCATGGACGAGAACATCCGGAAGTACGAGGAGATCGGCACCCACCCGGCCGCCAACCACAACGCGATCGCGGCCGCGATCGCCTTCCACCGCGGGATCGGGGCCGACCGCAAGGCCGCGCGGCTGCGCTTCCTGCGCGACCGCTGGGCCCTGCGCCTGGCGGCGGCGGACCCGCGCGTGAAGATCCTCACGCCCCTCAACGACACGGAGTCCTGCGGCATCGCCCTGGTTCACGTGGACGGGATCGACACCGAGAAGCTGCAGGCGTACCTCTGGGACAAGCACCGCATCATGACCACCCCGATCGTCCACGCCGAGTTCAACGGCCTTCGGATCACCCCGAGCGTCTACACGACCCTCGACGAACTCGACACCTTTTCGGCCCGGATGGAGCAGGTCCTGAAGACGGGCCTTTCCGCCTAGAACCCGGGAACTCCCGGCCGGTCCCGGTGTCCCTTCTTCCCGGAGGGGATGCCATGACACGCTCGCTGCGAATCGTCGTCCCGGCCCTGGCCGCCCTGGCGGCCGCCGCCACGCTCGCCGCCGGGTCCGGCGGGGGGTTTTCCATGTCCGTGCTGGTGGACGGGTCGCCCGTTCCCGAGTATTCGGCCCGCGGCCGCGTCTACATCGAGGCGCTGAAGGGAAGGGAATTCACGATCCGGCTCTCGAACCCGACCTCCGCGCGCGTCGCCGTCGCCCTCTCCGTGGACGGCCGCAACGTCGTCGACGCGAAACGCACGACGGAGCTCGCGGCGACGAAGTGGATCCTCGCGCCCGGACAGACGGCCGACATCCCCGGCTGGCAGGTGTCGGGCGAGACCTCGCGCAGGTTCTATTTCACCGAGACCTCGAAGTCCTACGCGCGGTGGCTCGGCGACACGTCGAGCGTCGGGACCATCGAGGCCGTCTTCTTCCGCGAGAAGCGCTGCGAGGCCTCGGCCCCGCGGGTCCGCCCGCTCGACCCGGCTCCGGCGGAAAACGCGGCCGGACGCGCCGAGGGCCGGGCGTCGGCGGCTCCCGCGGCGCCGACCCGGCGGGCGAAGGCCGCCGACGAGTACGCCGCCACGGGCATCGGCGAAGCGACGCGGTTTCCCGTGCAGTGGGCGGCCTTCGACGAAGACCCGGACCCGGCCGCGAGGATCGCGCTCCGCTACGAGTTCCGCCCCCAACTGGTCCGCCTCGGCGTGCTTCCGCGCGAAGACCCGGACCTCTTCGCGCGCGACGGCGCCCGCGGATTCGAGCACTCCTACGCGCCCGACCCGTACGGCCACCGCTGACGCGGGCCGGATCCGCCGTAGAATCGCGCCCGCGGCGCCCGCGCGGCGCGATTCGCCCTTGACGCAACCGGAGAGCACCGACGAAGAGCTTCTCGCCTCGGCGCGCCAGGGCGACGAGGAGGCGTTCGGCGACTTCGTGCGCCGCCACACCGCGACGGTCCACCGCTGGATGGTCCGCTCGGTCGGCGGCGAGGACGCCGACGACATGACCCAGGAGGTCTTCGTGAAGGCGTACCGCGGGCTCGACCGGTTTCGCGGGGACGCCCCGCCGCGGGCCTGGCTGGCCGCGATCGCCGACAACGCGGTCAAGAACCGGTACCGCTCGCGCAGCCGCTTCCGCCGGGTCTTCGCGCCCGCCCCGGAGGAGACGGCCGCGTCCGAGCCGCGCGAGCCGGGCGCGGGGCCGGAGGAGGAAGCGAGGTCGGGCGAGTCGCGCCGCGTCGTCGCGGAGGCGCTCCGACTCCTGCCGCCGGACTTCCGCATGCCGGTCGTCCTGCGGGACATCGAGGAATGGAGCTACGAGGAGATTGCCGTCTCGCTGGGACTGCCGGTCGGGACGGTCAAGTCGCGCATCGCGCGCGGACGGGGACAGCTGAAGGAGATCCTGACGCCGCTTCTTGCCGGAAGGTTGCCATGAACGAAACGATCCACGCCGCCCGCTCCCCCGAGTTTCTCTCGCGCCTCTACGACGGGGAGGCCGACGCCGCCGAGAAGGCGGCCTTCGAGACGCACCGGGCGCGATGCGAGGAATGCCGCCACGCCGCCGACGCGTTCGCGGCCTCCCTCGCGGCGTTCCGCTCGTCCCCGACGGCGCCCGCCGCGGCCGACCTCTCGGCCCGCATCCTGCGGAAGATCCGCGCGCAGTCTCCTTCGAGGCGGCCCTTCGGCGTCATGTTCGGCATCGACATCCGCTGGGCGGGAATCTTCGTCGCGGCCCTGCTCGTCGTCCTCCTCTCGGCGCCCGTCCTGCTGCGCCGCCCCGGGGCCCCGACTCCCGCGAGCCCTTCCGCCCTCTCCGCGCGCATCGTGGACGCGCCTGCCGAACGGACCCCGGCGCCGCCACCGCCGGCCCCCCCGCACGGCGAAGCCCGGCCCGCTGCGCCGGCCCAGGCTCCCCCGGCGGCCCCGGACAGGACGGAAAAGCTCGCCGCGGCGGCCACCGGCCCGGCGGCCCCGCGCCGGGACTCTCCGGAGGCGCCGGCCGAGGAAAAGCGGCGGTTCGCCCCCGCTCCGAAGGCCGCCGCGCAGAACGCGGCTCCCGGCGTGCGCGGCGGTCTGGCCCCCGCCGAGCCCTCGGGCGGCGAGGCCGGAGCGCAGGGCGACGCGGAGTTCCGCGCGCTCCGCCTCGTGGTCAGCCCGACCGACGGGGAGGGGCCGGCCCCCGGGATCGTCGCGCGCCCGAGCGACGAGCAGATGGCCGCGCTGCGCGGAAACGAGTACACGCTGATCGTCGAGACGCAGGGCCGCGTCCGCGACGTCCAATCCGCGACGATCGCGGGGAAGCCCGCGGCGACGAGCCGGCGGGCCGCGGGCGTCGCGGCGCCCGGCGAGCTCCTCCGCGAGCTGCGGTTCGCCCCCGGCGACCGGCCCCGGCGCCTCGTCGTGCGGATCGAGTGACCCGGCTCAGATCTCCAGGACCGCCGCCCCCCGCACCTGCCCGCGTTTCACGCGCAGCAGCGCCGCGTTCGCGTCGCCGAGGGCGTGCGCTTCCGTCTGCGCCCGAATCGGGATTTCCGCCGCGAGCGCGAGGAACTCGTCCGCGTCGCGGCGCGTGGAGTTCATGACGCTCCGCACGACGCGCTCCCCGTAGAGCAGCTCGTAGCCGAACGACGGGATGGGGCTCATGTGGATCGCGTTGACCGCCACCGTCCCGCCGGGGCCGAGGCGCGACAGGGCGAGCGGGACGAGTTCGCCCGCCGGCGCGAAGGTGACGGCGGCGTCGAGGGGCGCGCCCGGGTCTTCGAACGCCTCGCCCGCCCACGCGGCGCCCATCTGCCGCGCGAGGTCCCGGTGGTGCGCCTCGCGCGTGAACGCGTACACCTCGCACTTCCAGTGCAGGGCGACCTGGATCGCCAGGTGCGCCGACGCTCCGAACCCGAAGAGGCCGAGACGCCCGCCCGGAGCGATCTGCGACAGCCGGAGCGACCGGTATCCGATGATGCCCGCGCACAGGAGCGGCGCCGCCTGGCGGGAGGTGAACCCGGCGGGAAGCCGATAGGTCCAGGGCGCCGCCGCCACCAGGCGCCCCGCGTACCCGCCATCGCGGTCGCGGCCCGTGAAGGTCGCCCGGGGGCAGAGGTTCTCGCGGCCCGAGCGGCAGAGCGCGCACGTGCCGCAGGTGGACGCGATCCAGCCCACGCCGACCGGATCGCCGATCGCAAACCCGGCGACGCCGGCGCCGACCGCCGCGACGCGTCCGGCGGCCTGGTGGCCGGGGACGATCGGGAGCCGCGCGGAGACTTCGCCCTCCACGATGTGAAGATCGGTCCGGCAGACGCCGCAGGCCTCGACGGAGATCGCGATCTCGCCGGGACCGGGCGCGGCCTCCGCGAGCTCGACCGGGCGCAGGGGTTCCTGCTCCGCCGCCGCCGCGCGATCGAGCCGCATCGCCCGCACGAAAAAACTATACTCGCCGGCGATGAAGCGCGTGGACGCGCTGCTGGCGGATTACGGCGACGCCCACCGGGCTCCGGGAAACGTCGCCTGCCACGCCGTCGGGATCTCGCTGATCGTGTTCGGCGTCCTCTGCCTGCTGCACGCCGTCCCGATCGCGGGCCCGTGGACGGCCAGCGAGGCGCTCGTCGCGGCCGCGGCGGTCTGGTACCTCTCGCTCGACCTGCCCCTCGGGCTCGCGATGCTCTGCGCCGCCGCCCTTTTCGACGTTGCGGCGCGCCGGGTGGGCGACTGGCGCATCGGGGCGGCGGCGTTCGCCGTCGGCTGGGTCTTCCAGGGGATCGGCCACGCCGTCTACGAGAAGAACCGCCCCGCCTTCCTGCGCAACCTGGTGCACCTGCTGGTCGGCCCCGCGTTTCTCGTCAACGAGCTCCTGAAGATCCGGCGCCTGCGCCCGCCCCCTCGCTGAACGGTCACTTCCCCGAGGCCGGCGCGAGGCCGTAGTCGAGCTCGTACGGCGGGGCCGCGCCTCCGGGGCCCTGGAGGTAGTGCTCGAACCACTGGATCATGCGCAGGTTGTAGTCGTACCGCGACGCCGCCCGGCGATTGCCGTGCTGCTCGCCCGGGTAGTAGACCAGCCTCACCGGAGCGTGGTCGAGCGCCTTCAGGTACCGGTACAGCACGAGCGACTGGCTCGGGTGCACGCGCGGGTCGTCCTTGCCGTCGAGGATGAGCAGCGGCGTGTGCGCCTTCTCGGCATGGTAGATGGGGCTGCGCTCGAGCTTGTACTGCCAGTCCTCCCAGGCGCGCTTGCGCGAGTGGACGAGGTACTCCTCGTTCGGAATGTCGGTCGTGCCGGCCTTCGACACCATGTCCGAGATGCCGACGAACATCACGCCCGCCGCGAAGCGGTCGGAGTACCGCGTCGCGCACCAGGCGGTCGCATAGCCTCCGTACGAGCCGCCGGTGACGCCGACCTTCGCCTTGTCCGCGACTCCCGCCGCGATCAGGTGGTCCACGCCGTCGACGAGGTCGTCGAACTCCCGGCCCGCCGCGTCGGACTGGCTGAGCTTGGAGAAGACCACGCCGCGGCCGGTCGAGCCGCGGTAGTTCGGGTAGAACACCGCGAACCCGCGCGCCGCGCCGAGCTGCCCCGGTTCGGCGTAGCCGGTCAGCCATCCGTTGCGGTAGTGGGATTCGGGGCCCCCGTGGACGTTGACGATCAGCGGGGACCGCGCGCCCGGCCTGCCGTCGAGCGGGCGGATCAGGAGACCCTCGAGGGCGAGGCCGTCGCGGGCGGTGTACTTCACGACTTCCTGCGGCGCGAGGCGCACGGCGGACAGCCACGGGTTCGAGTCCGTCAGTCTCCGCGGCGCGGCCTCGCCCAGTTTCAGGAGGAACACCTCGGACGGATGCTGGGGCGACTGGCCGATCGCCGCGGCCCACAGACCGTCGCGCGACGGGTCGAAGGCCGTCAGGACGACGCCGCCCGGAGCGAGGACGGTCTTCGCGGCCGCGCCGTCCCGGCGAACCCTTCCGAGCGTGGTCCAGACGCCCTCGTCGCCGAGGTACCCCACGACGTCGGGACCCAGCCAAGCGGCCTGCGCCACGTTGCCCTCGTAGCCCGGCAGGAGGTCGCGCAGCGCCCCGCCCGACGCGGGCGCGAGCAGGAGCCGTCCGGCGGATGGGTCGTTCGGATCGGCCGCGGACACGACCGCGAGGCTCTGCGCGTCGGGGCTCCACGCCACGGCCCCGAGCTTGCCCGGGTTCTCGAAGCGCGCGACGACGGCGCCGGCGTCGGCGTCCACGATGGCCACGCGGCGCGCCATCAGCGCGTCGTCGACGAGGGACGTCGGCGCGAGCGCCACCGCGAGGCGGGCGCCCGCGGGAGCCCAGTGGACGTCGGACGCCGAGCCCGGCACGTCGAGGAGACGGGGTTTCGCGTCCGCCCCGTCGAGGCTCGCGATCCAGAGGCGCACCGGCTTCGCGCTCTCGTCCACGACCTCCTGCGTGAAGCCCTTCTTCTCGAGGTCCTTCCGGGCCTTCGGCGTTTCCTCCTTCGCGAGGAGCGCCACCCGTTTCCCGTCGGGGCTCACGCTGTAGCCGGTGATGTCCGTGGAGAAGCCGGCGAGCCGGCGCGCCTCGCCGCCGGCGACCGGAATCGCGTAGAGCGCCCGGGCCTCGTCCTTTCCCCTCTTCGCGACGAAGGTGATCGCCCTGCCGTCGGGCATCCAGGCGACCTCCGACACGTTCACGTCTCCCGCGAGGAACGGCCTCGACGCCCCGTCGCGGCCCACCACGTGGAGCTCCGCCCAGGCCGGGCCGTCATCGTCCGCGGCCGGGCGACGCGGGACCGACAGGACGTAGGCGATCTGCGATCCGTCCGGGGACATCGCCACGTGCGCGACGCTGCGCGTCTTCGCCACGTCCTGCGGCGTCATCCCCCCGTCGGCCGCGGCGCCGGGCGCGGCCAGCGCCAGCGTCATCGCCGCCGCGGCGATCCCGAACACGACCCGCGGGCCTCTCGAAGCGCCCATGCCCCGCCTCACTTTCCCCGCGCTCCGGCCGAAGGGCGGAGCGTTCTGTCGAGCGCCCGCCCGGCGCGCGCGACGATCTCCGGGACCGCGGCGACGTCGCGCTCGGTCGTCCGGAAGTTGACGATGCACGCCCTCAGGACGTAGCGGCCGCCGACGACCGCGTTGGAGAGATAAGCCTCGCCCCCGCGCTGCAGGGCCTCCACGAGCTCGCGGTTCAGGCGGTCGAGGTACGCCTCGTCGCGCGCCCCTCCCGCCATGTCCTCGGGAACGTACCGGAACGTCGCGATCGAGAGGCCGCGCGTCACCGCCTCGAGCTCCCCGTGGCGCGACGCCGCGTCGAAGAGGGCCTGCGCGAGCGCGATGTCGTCGGCGATCATCCGCCGGTAGCCGCGCTGCCCGGCCAGGCGCAGGCCGAGCCACACCTTCAGCGCCCGAAAGCCGCGCGAGTTCTGGAGGCCGCGCGAGTGAAAGTCGACGGCGCCCTCGAGGTCGTCGTGAGACTGGTAGTAGGCGGGACGGTACTCGAAGGCGTCGCCGAGGCTCCGGGCGTCGCGCACGAGCGTGCATCCGGCCTCGAGCGGAGCGTAGAGCCACTTGTGCGGGTCCACCGCGATCGAGTCGGCCATCGCCAGGCCCGCGAGGTCCTCGGGCGCTCCCGGGACGCCGGCCGCGAAGCCCCCGTAGGCGCCGTCCACGTGGAGCCAGAGTCCTTCCCGTCGGCACACCTCGGCCATGCGCGGCAGGGGGTCGACGGCGCCCGTGGACACCGTGCCGGCGGTGCCGACGACCAGGAACGGATGCAGGCCTCCCGCGCGGTCCTCCCGGATCCGGCGCTCGAGCGCGCCGACGTCCAGGCGCTGACGCGCGTCGGTGTCCACCCAGCGGATCGCCTCGGTCCCGAGTCCGAAGAGGTCGGCCGCCTTGTGCACCCACGTGTGCGTTTCGCCCGACGCGTAGAGGCACAGGGACGCTCCCTCCCGCGGAACCGCCCCCTCGGCGCGGACGTTCCAGGGCGCCTTCGCGCGCCGCGCGGCCAGGAACGCCACGAAGTTCGCCATGTTCCCGCCGCTGGTCAGGATCCCGCCGCAGTCGGTCGGGAATCCCACCATCTCCGCGATCCAGCGGATCGCCTGCAGTTCGATCTCCGTGGCCATCGGCGACAGGTACCAGGCGCCGACGTTCGGGTTGACGACCGCGGCGAGCAGGTCGGCGAGCGCGCCCACCGGCGCCGGGGACGAGACGACGTACCCGAAAAAACGCGGGTGCCCCGAGAAGACCGAGCTCTCGAAGAGAAGCGAAGCCGCCTCGTCGAGCAGCGGCCCCGCCGCGGTCCCCTCCTGCGGGAGCGCGCCGCCCCCGAGCCGGGCGCGGACCTCCTTCGGGGAGAGGCCCGGCGCCACGGGCCGGGACGGCAGGGTCTCGAGAAAGTCGGCGAGCCGGTCGACCAGGCGATGGCCCTCGGCGCGGAATTCCTCCGGGGGCATCGCGAGCGGCGCCCGCCTGCCGCCCGGCCGATCCTCCCCTTCGCTCACCGTGATCCCATCAACAGAAGGTGGTCAGCACCGCGTCCGGGTGATTGAGGCGATAGCCCTCTCCGGCCGGGTCCGGGTCCACCTCGAGCACGGCGCCCCGGAGCGTCCGGAACGCCAGGTCGTCCATGACGACCGGGATCCCCGCCGCGTCGAACCGATGCCCCTCGTCGGGGGCGTTCTCCTCGACCGAGATCCGGAATCCCGTGCCGCCGCAACCGAGCAGGTGGCGCACGCTCAGGACCGCCCGCGAGAAGTCGGCCTCGGACCGCAGGCGCGCGGCGGCTTCCGGCGTGATCGTGAGCGGCCCTTCCGGGGTCATAAGATCCCCATTCTATGAAGAAGCGCCCCGCCTCGCGCCGGCTGCGTCCCGTTTCGGCCGTTTCGATCGCGGCCTCGGATTCGGGCGGCGGCGCCGGCATCCAGGCGGACCTGCTGACCTTCGCCGCCCACGGCGTCTACGGCACCACGGTGATCGCCGCCGGGACGGCCCAGAACACGCTCGGCGTCCGCGCCGTCGAGACCTTCTCGACCGGGTTCCTGACGAGCCAGATGGACGCCGTCTTCGAGGACTTCCGGCCGCGGGCCGTGAAGATCGGGATGCTCTTCGACCGTCCGCGGATCCGGGCCGTGGCCGCCGGTCTGGTGCGCCACCGGGCCGCGAACGTCGTGCTCGACCCCGTCATGGTCTCCAAGACCGGCGCCCGGCTCCTCTCGGCGCCCGCGCTCGCCAGCCTGCGGCGCGACCTCCTCCCCCTGTGCGACCTCGCCACGCCCAACGTCCCCGAAGCCGAAGCGCTCTCCGGAATCCGGATCCGCACGGACGCCGACCGGCGGCTCGCCGCCGGCATCCTCTGCGATCTCGGCGCCCGGGCCGTCCTCGTCAAGGGCGGCCACGCCCGCGGCCCCGAGGTCCGCGACCTCCTCTTCGACGGCCGCTTCTTCACCGAGTTCGTCGCGCCGCGCCTGCGGACGCGGGCGACGCACGGCACCGGCTGCACCCTCTCCTCGGCCATCGCCGCGAACCTGGCTCTCGGACGCAGCCTGGAGGACGCGGTCCTGCGGTCGATCGCCTACCTGCGCGACGGCCTCGCGCACGGGATCTTCCCGGGCCGGGGATTCGGCGTGCCCGACCACCTGGCGGGCCGGCCGCTCTAGAAGCGGAACGCGATCCCGAGCAGCGCGCGGCTCTCTTCGTCGGCCTTCGTGTCGCCCGTGATGTGCTCGAGGGTGAGCAGGAGCGAGAACGCCCGCGACAGGTTGGCGACGCCGGACAGCGCGTAGCGCTGGAACGAGGGCTGGCTGACGACCGTGACGCCGCCGGAGTCCGTGAACTGCAGGAAGGCGACCGACGTCGAGTACTCCGCCGTGAGGTAGACCTGGTTTCCGAGGGATCGCCCGAGCGACACGTAGACGGCGTTGTCGTTGCCCTGCCCCGTCGTACGCTGGTAGCGGTTCTCCGAGACGGAGAGATCGAAGCCGGTCTTGAACAGGTTCGACGCGAACAGGCCCGCGGTGATCCGGCCGATCGCCGCGTCGCTCTGGTTGCGCCGCTCGGAGGCGTACCCCGCGTAGACGCGGAACGTCGGGGTGACCGAGACCGAAAGGCGCCCGCCCACCGACTCGAAGAGGAACCCGTCGAGCAGGCGCGGGTCGATCGGGCGGCCGTGGATCTGGTCGTCGGTCAGCGTCCGGGCGTCGATCGAAAGGCCGTAGTGGTACAGGGCCTGGAGCTCGAGGACCCGGGTCGGCTGCCACCGGGCATTGACGAGGAAGTAGTTGAGCCCCGCCTTCCCCTGGCCCGCTGGCGGCGCGATGTCGTACTCGCCCGCCTGGTACACCGAGAAGGTGTTGCCGATCGGAATGAAGTTGTTCATCACGACGACCGACCGCTCGAGCAGCTTGTCGTTGCGCACCTGGACGTATCCGAGGACCGAGCGGAGCGCGTTCGCGCCGTCGAACGCGACGAATCCGCCGGCCTTGCGCACCTTCTCGAAGTACCCGACCTGCTGGACCTTCGGGTCGAGCCCCCCGAAGAGTCCGAGCCGGAACCGGCCGCCGGGCCCCGGGTTCTTCTGCGCGAGGCTGAGATAGAACCCGCCGACCGCCCCGAGCGAGCCGAGCTCGTCGAGCCACATCTGCCCGATGCGGGCGCCGAAGACCCCGCCGGGCGTGCGCACACCGACGTACGCGTTGTAGAGCGAGGCGAGGTTGTCGCGCTCCGCGTCGGGGTACTGCGAGCCCCGGAAGTCGAGGCCGTATTCGAATCCCCCGTTGAGGTTCGACGCCGAGTGCAGGGTGATCGCGGCCGACCACTGGGACAGCGTGGACTTGCGCAGGTCCGCGTTGGTCAGCTGGGTCACGTTGCCGAAGAGGGCCACGCGGCCCCAGGGCACGTCCTGCGCGGAGGCGCGGGCGGCCACGGCGGCCAGGGCCAGGGCCCAGACGGCCGCCCGCCTCGTCCGCGGGGCGCCGCGCCCCCCGTTCCTGCCCCGGATCAAGGACGGCGCCTCATCCGTTGGGGAAGGTTCCCGGCGCGGCCGTTCGGGTGGCACGAATAGCAGGCCGGAGAGCTGTAGACGTACCCGTTGACGCCCTGGTGGTCGTTGTTGGTCCGCTGCTGCGGGTGGCATCCGCCCGACGTGCAGCTGAACACCGCGAAGTTCGACGGCGTCGTGTGGCACTGCGCGCACGGAACGTTGTGGTTGCCGCCCGTGATGGGGAACCACGTGTGGCTGAACGTCCCCTGCGTCCAGCTCGTGTCGGTCGGCCGGTGGCACGTCTCGCAGGTCGTCGGGAACCCCGCCGCGATGTGGTTCGGGTTCGTCGTCGCGTTGTACTTGTCGATGTGGCAGCCCGCGCAGGTCGTCGGCGTGCCCGGGAAGCGGTTGTTCGGGTGGCAGGCCGCGCAGGGCTGCGTCGCGTGCACGCCCACCAGCTGGTAGTAGGTCGAGTGGTTGAAGGTCCCCTGGTCCCAGCTCGTGTCGGTCGCCCGGTGGCACGTGTCGCACGTCGTCGGGAACCCCGCGGCGACGTGGTTCGGGT